>NZ_JARTVP010000003.1:159313-409313 GCF_029625865.1 Mesorhizobium sp. WSM4887 | reverse complement strand
GTGCGCGAAGCCGGCAACGGCCTGAGCGACGGCGCCGTCCAGGTTGCGGCGCTTCATTATGTCGACCCGCAGCGCTTCGGCGACGCCTTCGCCGAGAGCATGGCGGGTTCCTACGACGTCAAGATCACGCCGGAGAACGTCTCGGTGGCGCCGCGCGCCACGCCGGACGACCAGACGCCGGCCTTCGCCGAGGAAATCATCCCTTTCACCGAGGACACCGATATCACCGACGCCTTCGCTGATTCGGGCTACACCGGCGATGACGCCACCGGCATGTCGGAAGCGATCGGCAAGCTCTTGAACGCGACGGCGCTCAAGGCCGGAACGGTGCTGCGCGTAGGCCTGGAGGTGCGCGGCGACGTCGCCAAGGTAGTCCGCACCAGCGTTTACGACCGCACCACGCATATCGTGACCATCGCGCTCGACGATCGCGGACAGTTCGTGCCGGCGCAGGAGCCGGAGCCCAATCCCGAATTGCTGACGGCGTTCGATGATTCGCAGCCGGTGGTGGTGCGCGGCAACCTGCCCAACGTCTATGACGGCATCTATCGAGCCGCCTTTTCCTATGGCATGTCGAAATCGATGACCCAGAAGCTGATCAAGCTTCTTGCCTCGGACGTCGACTTCCAGTCGCGGCTTTCGCCGTCGGACCGTCTCGAGGTCCTGTTTTCGCAGCCCGACGGCGACGACCAGACCTCCGACAGTTCTGAGCTTCTCTACGTCTCAGCCACCTTCGGCGGCCAGACGCGCAATTTCTACCGCTTCCAGATGCAGGACGGCGGCACCGACTATTTCGACGAGAACGGGTCGAGCGCCGAGCAATTCCTGCTGCGCAATCCGCTGCCCGCCGGCAAGTTCCGCTCCGGTTTCGGCGCGCGCCGGCACCCGATTCTGGGATATGTGCGCATGCACACCGGCGTCGATTGGGCCGCGCCCATCGGCACGCCTATCATCGCCGCCGGCAACGGTGTTGTCGAAAAGGTCGGCTGGGCCGGCGGCTACGGCAAGCAGATCATCATCCGCCACGCCAATGGCTACGAGACCTCCTATAATCACCAGAGCGCTTTCGCCAAAGGGATCGAGCCGGGCGTGCGCGTGCGTCAGGGCCAGGTCATCGGCTATCTCGGCCAGACCGGCCTCGCCACCGGCCCGCACCTCCACTACGAGCTGATCGTCAACGGCACCAAGGTCGACCCGATGCGCGTCCGCCTGCCGGTCGGCAAGGTGCTGAAGGGCGACGATCTCGTTGCCTTCAAGCGCGAGCGCGAGCGTATCGACGACCTGCTCAAGCAGGAAGACGGAAATTCGCTGAAGGTCGCCAGCGCCAAGACCGATTCGCAACTTCCCAACTAATCCGGCGAATCGCCCGTCTGCCGTGGCCAGGGCAGCGCCTGTCCGGGCACGGTGAGCCAGGCGAGGATCGACGATAGCAGGCAAAGCAGCGTCGTGACGGCGGCGACCGCGGCAAAGGCCGAATCGCTTGCCGCAATCCTCAACGCGTCGAGATTGGCCGCGAGCCCGGACGCCGGCGGTTCGCCGAAACCGGGCATGCCGGCAGGGCTGCCGGTCGATCGCGCATAGACGAAAGCCGCGAGCGAGCCCATCGCCGCCACCGCGATCAGGCCGCCGATGCGCGAGACGGCATTGTTGATGCCGGATGCCGCGCCCGTGTCCTTGTCCTCGACGGAGGTCATGATCGCCGTCGACAGCGGCGACACGACGAGCGCCATGCCGAGCCCCATCACCGCCATCAGCGGAAAGGTCCCGGTCCAGAAATTGTGGATCCCGGCATGGGCGAGCAGGGCCATGCCGGCAAAGGCGATGGCGACGACCAAGCTGCCGGCGGCGATCGGCAGGCGCGGGCCGATCTTGTCGGACCACTGGCCGACCGGCCCCGACAGCAGCGCGATCAATGCCGACAGCGGCAGGAAGATGAAGCCGACCTCGGCCGAACTCAGGCCCCAGCCCGCGATCAGAACCATGGGCAGGTAGAACAGGTTCGCCGACAGCGCGAAATAGAGGAAGAAGGTCGCGAGATTGGCGCCGGCGAAGGCCCCGATGCGAAACAGGCCGAGATCGATCATCGGCTCGCGCTGCCAGCGCTCGTAGAGAATGAAAATGAAAAGCAGGACGACGCCGGCGACGATCGCCGGCCCGGCCATTATCCCGCCGCCCTCGGCGTTCATCGCCGTCAGCCCATAGGCCAGCGCCCCGAAGGCGAGCGTGGCGAGCGCGGCGCCCCCGAGGTCGAGGCTGCGCTTTTCGGTCGGCTGGTCCGCCGGTATCTTGGCGAGCAGCAGATAGATCGAAACCAGTCCGAGCGGCAGGTTGACGGCAAAGATCGCGCGCCAGACGCCGTTGCCGAAAGTCGACAACGCGAACCCGCCGAGCACCGGCCCGAGCGCCGTCGTCAGCGCCGAGGCCGCGGCCCAGATGCCGATCGCCCGGCCACGCTCCTTTTTCGGATAGGCCTTGGCGATGATGGCGAGGCTGCCCGGCACCATGATGGCGGCGCCAATGCCCTGGATGGCGCGGAACGCGATCAGAATTGCCGGATTGGGCGCCAGCGCGCAGGCGAGCGATGCTGAGATGAAGAGCGCGATGCCGGTCACGAATGCGCGCCTGAGGCCGAATCGGTCGCCGGCGGCACCACCGGCCAGAATCAGCGCCGAAAGCGTCAGCGCATAGGCGTTGGAGATCCATTGCGCTTGCGCCAGGCTGGCGCCGAGATCGACGCGCAAGGCCGGCGTGGCGATCGCCAGGATCGAACCGTCGATGAAGCCGAGCGCCGAGGCCAGGATTGCCGCGACCAGCACGAACTTGCGCTGTGTCTGCGGGCAAAAGGTGCCGTTCGCGCGCGTCGCGGTCGAAAGCGAATCGGCTGTGGCTTCACTCGAGGAAGGCATGAAAACCTGCTTAGCTCTCCGGCGTATCGGTAACAACGAGCCAGAAGATTGCAGTTCTGAAACCAGTTTGGTCTGACGGCATGGCCAGGGAGGTAGCCATCGTAAATGCAAACGAGCCGTCGCGTGCTAGGTTCCGGCGGGTCATTCCAGAAGGGGGAGAGCCAGCCTATGCCTCATCACCCGCTGCTCAGCGCGGGTTCATCCTGGCGATGCAGCTGATCTATGCAACCGCCATGCGCGGCTCATTGCTGCGCAAAATCATCGACTGAAGACCCGCCGACGAACTCGACGGTCACGCCCGGCGACACCAGCTTGGCGAGCTCTCGCGCATCCCAGTTGGTCAGGCGCACGCAACCGTGGCTTTCGGTCTTGCCGATCTTGGAAGGATCGGGCGTGCCGTGGATGCCGTAGGTCGGCTTGTCCAGCGCGATCCAGACCGAGCCGACCGGACCGTTCGGCCCCGGCGGGATGGTCAGGATCTTGTCGTTCTGGCCCTGCTTGAAATTGATGCTGGGATTATAGGTGTAATTGGGATCGAGCGCGATGCGCGACACGGTGTGGATGCCGGTGGGCGACGGTGTGTCGGCCGAACCGATGGTGGCCGGATAGGCCGCGACCAGCTTGCCGGCCGCGTCATAAGCGAAAACTTCCTTCTGGTCCTTGTCGGCGACGATGCGGGCAACCGGCGTCGACACAAGCTGGCCGAAATTGGCGACCTTGACGATGGTCCCGGGACGGTTGAAGTCAAGGCCTTTGTTGATCGACTTCAGATAGCCTTCGTCCATGTGGAAGCGCTCGGCGAGCGCCTCGGTGACCGAGGTGTAACCCATGCGGTCGAGCTTGGCCTTCTGGCTGTAATCTTCCGGAATCGAGGCGACATAGGGTCCGGCAACGTCCTCGGGCGTGATCGTGTAGGAGGCGAAGGCGTCGCCCCCCGACTGGGCGAGCGCCGCCTTGATGGCGGCCGAGTCGGTCGATTTCAGATTGCTGCCGGTGATCTGGTTGTAGGCGGCCAGGGCCTTGTCGACATTCGAGCCGAAGCGGCCGTCGATGACTCCCGGCGAGGCGCCGGCGCGGTCGAGCAGCACTTGGAGTTCGGCCACGTCCTGGCGCACGCCGAGCGAAAGCGACGGATCGACGGTCGCCTTGCCGCCCGTGTCCGGCGGCAGCGCGGCCTGGGTCTCCGGATTGACTTGCAGCACGTCCCCCTGCCCAGGGTGCGGTTCGATCGATGCTTCGTTCAGCGGCTCGCGCTTGATGGTGTCCGACCTTGGCGCCTCCGGATAGGTTGTGGCATACCCTTCGTCGCTCGGCGCCGGCGGATAGGCCTCGACGGAATTGCCGCTGTTGGAATCGTAGTCGTCGACCGGCGGCGGGATATACCGGCCGTTCTCGTCCAGCTGCCTGCGACGGAAGCGGGCCATGTCGTCGGGATCGTCGAGATAATAACGGTCGTCGTCCTCGACGGGCGCACGCCCGAGCTCCTGCATCCGCAGCTGACGGCGCAGCGCCCGGCGATCGAGCCTGGTCTGCGGCGGCTGGATGGCGATAACCTTTCCGGTATCGGCATCGACAAGCACCCGGTTGCCCCTGGCATCGTAGTAGATGTCGATATTGCCGTCCTGGGCGAGCAGGAGCGCGCCGTGCTGAGCGTGCCGAACCGTCTTCTGCGCGCCTTCCAGACTGGGCGCTGCGAGCGCGCCAGAAGCCGCCAGCCCGGCCGCGAGTGCCGAAAGGGAAAAGATCGTGCGCAGCATGTGGGTCAGGCTCTCCGGTCGGCTCGGTCTTGCTGGGCGAACCCTTCGCCAGCAAACCAGTTACCAAAACTAAGGTTCCAATATGAACCGGGCATGAAGATGGCGGATTTCCGGCGTTTCACCATGGTCCCCAACCGAATGTCAGTGCAGCCCCAATTCGCTGCGCGCCAGTTTCGTCAGCTTCAGCACGACCAGGCGGTGGCTTTCGCGCAGGTAGTCCTTCAGCGCGGCATCATCCACGCTTTGGCTTGTCTGGCGCTGGATCCATTTCATGCCGCGCGACGCGAGATAGGGCGCGGGCCGGCAGCCCGGCTGTTCCTTCAGCACGTCAAACGCCATGTCGGAGCATTTGAAGGTAACGAAGACCTCGCCCTCCCGGTCATGGCCGCCGATCGCGAACACCTTGCCGCCGACCTTCCAGACGTGAGCCCCGCCCCACTGCACGACGTGGGTCGTGGCGGGCAATGTGGCGCAGAAGCCGTTATAGTCCTCGAGCTTCATTGGAATCGGCCCTCCGGGACCCGCGATCAAGCTCGGTTTTGCCGCAGGGCCCTGTCGAAAAGCAAGAGCGCGCCGCCCTGCCGGATGCGACGCGCTCCTGTATCCTTGTTTGCGCAATTCGGACGGAAAACCACCAAGCGCTTTTCCTGGAATGGCTCCGGTCACATGCCCGGCTCGACTCAGGCGGCGGCTTCAGCCGCCACCACCGTCGGCTTCGAACGGAAGTTCAGGCGATCGGAACCGGCGGTGACCTTGACGGTCGAGCCGTCGAGGATTTCGCCGAGCAGGATCTTCTCCGCCAGCGGATCCTGCAGTTCCTTCTGCATCACCCGCTTCAGCGGCCTGGCGCCATAGGCCGGATCGTAGCCCTTGCCGGCCAGCCACTCGATCGCATCGTGATCGAGCGACAGCGTGATCTTGCGATCGACAAGCAGGTTCTCCAGCCGCTTGAGCTGAATCTCGACGATGCGATCCATATCCTCGCGTCGCAGCCGGTGGAACAGGATCACCTCGTCGACGCGGTTGAGGAATTCCGGACGGAACGAGGCTCTCACCACGCCCATCACCTCGTCGCGCACGGCATCGACGTCCTGGTCATCGCGGAGATTGACCAGATATTCGGCGCCGAGATTGGAGGTCATGATGATCAGCGTGTTGCGGAAGTCGACCGTGCGGCCCTGACCATCGGTCAACCGGCCATCGTCGAGCACCTGGAGCAGCACGTTGAACACGTCCGGATGCGCCTTCTCGATCTCGTCGAACAGCACGACCTGGTAGGGCCGGCGCCGCACCGCTTCGGTGAGCGCGCCGCCCTCCTCATAGCCGACATAGCCGGGAGGCGCGCCGATCAGCCGGGCCACCGAGTGCTTCTCCATGAACTCCGACATGTCGATGCGCACCATGGCGCTCTCGTCGTCAAACAGGAAGGCGGCGAGCGCCTTGGTGAGCTCCGTCTTGCCGACGCCGGTCGGACCCAGGAACATGAACGAGCCGATCGGCCGGTTCGGATCCTGCAGACCCGCACGGGCGCGCCGCACGGCCTTGGAGACCACCTGCACCGCCTCGCCCTGGCCGACGACGCGCTTGCCGATCTCGTCCTCCATACGCAACAGCTTCTCGCGCTGTCCCTCAAGCATCTTGTCGACCGGAATGCCGGTCCAGCGTGACACGACATGGGCGACGTGGTCAGGCGTGACCACCTCTTCCACCATGCCGGCCTTACCGTCCTGGGCTTCGGCTTCCTTGAGCTTCTTCTCCAGCTCCGGGATCTTGCCGTAGGCAAGCTCGCCGGCGCGCTGGAACTCGCCCTTGCGCTGGGCAATCGCCAGCTCGTTGCGCATCTCGTCGAGCTGCTTCTTCAGGTCGGCGGCAAGGCCGAGCTTGTGCTTTTCGGCCTGCCACTTGGCGGTCAGCTCGGTCGACTGCTCCTCGAGGTCGGCCAGATCCTTCTCCAGCTTGGTCAGCCGGTCCTTAGAGGCGTCATCCTTCTCGACCTTCAGCGCCTCGCGTTCGATCTTGAGCTGCATGATGCGGCGGTCGATCTCATCCAGCGCCTCGGGCTTGGAATCGACCTGCATCCTCAACCGCGATGCGGCTTCGTCCACCAGGTCGATCGCCTTGTCCGGCAGGAAACGGTCAGCGATGTAGCGGTTGGAAAGCGTCGCGGCCGAAACCAGCGCCGAATCGGAGATGCGCACCTTGTGGTGCTGCTCGTATTTCTCCTTCAAGCCGCGCAGGATCGAGACAGTGTCCTCGACCGTCGGCTCGTCGACGAAAACGGGCTGGAAGCGGCGGGCGAGCGCCGCGTCCTTCTCGACATGCTTGCGGTATTCGTCGAGCGTAGTCGCACCGACGCAGTGCAGCTCGCCGCGCGCCAGCGCAGGCTTCAAAAGGTTCGAGGCGTCCATCGCGCCATCGGCCTTGCCGGCACCGACCAGTGTGTGCATCTCGTCGATGAACAGAATGATGCCGCCTGCGGCGGAAGTGACTTCCGACAGCACGGCCTTCAGCCGCTCCTCGAACTCGCCGCGATACTTGGCGCCGGCAATCAGCGCGCCCATGTCGAGCGCCATCAGCCGCTTGTCCTTCAGCGATTCCGGCACGTCGCCATTGACGATGCGCAGCGCCAGGCCTTCGGCGATCGCCGTCTTGCCGACGCCGGGCTCGCCGATCAGCACGGGATTGTTCTTGGTGCGGCGCGACAGCACCTGGATGGTGCGGCGGATCTCGTCGTCGCGGCCGATGACCGGGTCGAGCTTGCCCGCCCGCGCATCCGCGGTCAGGTCGCGGGCGTATTTCTTCAGCGCGTCGTAGCCCTGCTCGGCACTGGCCGAATCGGCGGTGCGGCCCTTGCGGACATCGTTGATAACCTGGTTCAGCGCCTGCGCGGTGACACCGGCCTTGGCCAGGATGTCGGCGGTCTTCGCCGACTTCTCCATGGCGAGCGCCTGCAGCAGCCGCTCCACGGTAACGAAGCTGTCGCCGGCCTTCTTGGCCAGTTCCTCTGCGGTCGAAAACACCTTGGCAAGCGGCTGGGCGAGATAGAGCTGGCCGTTGCCGCCTTCGACCTTGGGCATAGCCTCCAACGCCGCCTCGACGCCGAGCTTCACGTCGCGAATGCTGCCGCCGGCGCGCTCGATCAGAGACGCGGCAAGGCCCTCGTCATCATCGACGAGCACCTTGAGCATATGTTCGGGAGTGAATTGCTGGTGGTTGCGCGAGAGCGCCATGGTCTGCGCGGACTGGATGAAACCGCGCACGCGCTCGGAATATTTCTCCGTATTCATGTATGTCTCCTTCCATCACCGGCCCGCTTTGCGGCACCGGATCAGATTGCGGTGACGGACCCGCTCATTCGAGCCGAGTCCTGTTCAGCCGAGATATGGTGTATCAGCTCAGGTCTCTCAAGACGCCCTGATCTCGGTCAGCGCAGAATATTCTAGGGCCTGGTCGCCCGAAGCGCGCAGCGGTTTTGGGCGAATATTAGGCATTAAAACAAGGGCTTAAATGCTGCGGCTGCGTGACGCGCGACATCGACGGCTTCATGATCGTCCACCGCTCGCGCCCAGGGTGACGAGAAGCTCGTCCAGTTGCCCGAACGTCTCGCCCATCGCCTCCGCCGCACCGGTGCCGGCAGCGTCGAGAGCCTCCTTCGAGGGATAGAGCTCGTGCAGGACCAGCAGCGTCTTGCCACCTTTTTCCTCGAAGGTCACCGTCGTGACGGGTCCACCCTCACCGCCTTCCTCATTGGTCCAGACGAGGCGCGACTGCGGTGTCACTTCGATGTACCTGCCGAAGAACTCGTCAAGGTTTGAGCCATCGTGGCCGAACGCCAAACGGTACCTGCCCCCGACACGGACATCCATCTCGCAGGAACGCAGCACCATTCCCATCGACTTCGGCGCCCACCACTGCTTGAACAGCTCAGGCTTGGTCCACGCCTCGAACACGATGCGCGCCGGAGCGTTGAAGGTTCGCGTGACGACGAGCTCGCGGTCCGACGTCCGTTCCACAGTCGTGCGGTTCTGCATCGGTGTGGCCTCACTCGCTTTGCTTGCGTCCATCGACCTTCTCCTTTCGTTTCAGTTCCTCGACCACCTTGTCCAACCCGTCGAAGCGTGCGTCCCAGAGCTGGCTGTACCTCTCGATCCATGCCGCCTCTTGCTCCAGCCCGCGCAGGCCGAGCTTGCAGGTCCGCACACGCCCGACCTTTTCCGTGCTGACGAGCCCCGCTTGCTCCAAGACACCGACGTGTTTCTTCATGCCCGTAAGGGTCATGTGGAACTGCTCGGCCAGTTCCGTGATCGAAGCGTCCGCACGGCCGAGCTGCTCCAGCACGCCGCGTCGGGTCGCATCCGAGAGCGCGGCGAATGAAGCATCGAGGCGGGTCTTGATATACTGAACCATATGGTTCAGTATTAGCGCACAAATTACCGCCATGCAAGGAAACGAAAGCGCGTCGCGCTGAAACGGATTCAGGCGACGTGCTTTAGGCACGCACAACGAGAAACGGCGGAGAAACCTCTCCGCCGTTCGAATTGCCTGGAAATAGACCTGCGGTCAGCTATCTGCGTCGGCGACTGCCGGCTCGCCGGCGCCGCCTGCCGGCTCACCGGCGCCGTTCTCGCTCGGCGCTGCATTTGCCTCTTTGGCGGCAGTCGCGCTGCCGCTGTCCGCGACGTTGCCGCCATCGGCGGCGCTGTCCGCCCGGCCGGCATTGCTTTCATCGCCATTGCCCTGCTCGGCGCTATGGCCCTGCTCGGCATTGCCGCGACCGCGACGTGGACGTCTCTGCCGACGCCCACCGCCATTGTCCGTGCCGGCTTCGTTGCGCTCGGCCTGGGCAGCAAGGCCCGCAGGCGAGAAGCTGTCGAACAGCGGAGCCTGCTCGGCCGCAACGCCGTCTTCGGCGGAGCCCTCCGGCTTGGCCTGCGCCTCATTGCGGCGGCTCTGATCGATCTGCTGGCCGCCATGTTCGCTGCGCTCTCGCTGACCATTGTCGCCGCGCTGACCATTCTGACCGTACTGGCCATAGCCGCCATTGCGGCGGTCGCGGTGCCTGTCACGACCATTATTGTCGCGCCGGTTGTTGTCGCGGCCGTTTTCCTGGTTGTAGGCGAGTTCCGCCGGCGTGCCTTCGATCACCGGCTGCGGCCCGGAACCGTTCGCGGCGGCCTGCGACTCGCCGGCATTTGCGTTGCCGACCGTGTCGAACTCGTCGCGATCCTCATCGACGTCGTCATCGAAGTCGTCGCGGTTCTGCTGGGCGTTCTGGATGGGCATCTGCGCCTGCGCGGCCGCGATGATGCGATTGTAGTGCTCGGCGTGCTGGAGATAGTTCTCCGCCATCACCCGGTCGCCGGAGCTTTGCGCGTCACGGGCGAGTGCGGCATATTTTTCGGCGATCTGCTGAGCCGATCCGCGGATCTTCACGTCCGGACCGTTGCTCTCATAGTTGCGCGTCAGGGGATTGGGCCCCTTGCGGTTGTTGTTGCCACCGCCGCCATTGTTGTTGCGACCGCGCATGCGCCTGTTCTGCTGTTGTGGCCTCATTCGACTCTCTTCATGTGAATTTTCTAAAACTCGTCGCGAACGGTGGCGCTCATGCAGCCGACCGTTTCGTTTTTTCACCGGCGTTCGCCCGCATCGATTGCGTTGGCGCCACGTGCCATCCTGTTCCGGTTACATCACTTGCCGGACGATTCCCGCACGAAGCATGGGCGTCGTTTGCGCAAGGAGGCAGCTATTTCCAAGGAAAACCGAATCGCTAAGAGCACTGCCTGCTTCGTCTCATCCGGTTAAGCCGGAACCTAGCTGCATTCCCTAATATTGCCAAGCGTTTTTTCGCACTGCATCAGGGCTTTCAACGCTCAAACACCAGAACCCTGTCGTTTCCGCCAAGATCGCGTCGCGCCTCCGACAGCCTGTAGCCGGCTGCCGCGAAGATTGCGGTCACCTCGCTTTGCTGCGTATGGCCGATCTCGACCGCTACCTTGCCCTGCGCTTCCAGAAATCCTTCCGCCTCTCCGGCGATGATCCTGTAGGGGATCAGCCCGTCCACACCGCCATCGAGGGCCTGGCGTGGATCGAAATCGCGGACCTCGTCCTGCAGATTTCCAATGTCTCGACTGGGTATATAGGGTGGATTCGCGGCAATTAAATGGTATCGGCCCGAAACTTTTTCGAACCAGTTGGAATGCAAGGCCTTGAAGCGCCCGCCGAGCCCCAGATCCGCGGCGTTTCGCGTAGCGGTCGCCAGCGCGCCGGGTGAAATATCGACGCCGGTCGCGGTCGCCGCCGGAATCGCGCTGAGCAGCGCCAGCGCGATTGCGCCGGTTCCGGTGCCGAGATCGAGGATACGGCACTGGCCAAGCCTTTCGGCCGTCGACTTGGCGAAGGGCAGGATCGCGTCGACCAGCGTCTCGGTATCGGGGCGCGGCTCCAGCGTGTCCGGCGACAGCGACAGCCGCAGCCCATAGAACTCGCGATAGCCGAGAATGCGATGCACCGGCTCACCTGCGACGCGACGCCTCAGGGCCGCCTCGATTGCCGCAAGAGCCGCAGAATCCACCGTTCGGCCCGGCTCCGCGATAGTCTGGGTGCGCGTGGTTTCGGAAAAATGCTCGACGATCAGCCTGGAATCGAGCGCCGGATCGGCAATGCCGGCGGCAGCGAGCCGCTCCCTCGCCGCGTGCAGCAGCGGTCGAAGTGCCGAGGGCAAAGGATCAGCCATCAATACCCATGTCGGCGAGCAGCTTCGACTGATGGTCGGCGATCAGCGCGTCGATCACCTCGTCGAGCTCGCCCATCATCACCCGGTCGAGCTTGTAAAGGGTGAGGTTGATGCGGTGGTCGGTGACGCGTCCCTGCGGGAAATTGTAGGTGCGGATGCGCTCCGAGCGATCGCCCGAGCCGACCTGCGATTTTCGCGACGACGAGCGCTCCTCGTCCGCGCGGCTGCGTTCCAGGTCATAGAGCCGCGCCCGTAAAATCTGCATGGCCCGCGCCCGGTTCTGGTGCTGCGACTTTTCCGCCTGCACCACCATGATGCCCGTCGGCAGATGCGTGATGCGCACCGCCGAATCGGTGGTGTTGACGTGCTGCCCGCCGGAGCCGGACGCGCGCATCGTGTCGATGCGGATGTCCTCTGCCCGGATATCGATATCGACCTCCTCGGCCTCGGGCAGTACGGCGACCGTCGCCGCCGAGGTATGGATCCGCCCGCCGGCCTCGGTTTCCGGCACGCGCTGCACGCGATGCACGCCGGATTCGAATTTCAGCTGCGCGAACACGCCCTTGCCCGACACCGAGGCGATGATTTCCTTGTAGCCGCCGACTTCGCCTTCGCTCGCCGAAACGACCTCGAAACGCCAGCCGCGCGAGGCGGCGTAGCGCTCATACATGCGAAACAGATCGCCGGCGAACAGGGCCGCCTCGTCGCCGCCGGTGCCGGCGCGGATTTCGAGGATGGCGTTCCTGTCGTCGGCGGCATCCTTGGGGAGGAGCAGAATCTGGATATCCTTCTGCAGCACCTCGATGCGCTCCTTAACCTCCGGCAGGTCGGCCTCGGCCAGCGCCCGCATCTCGGCGTCGATGTTCTTGTCGGCGAGCATCGCTTCGAGGTCGGCCTGTTCCTGCTCGGCGGCGCGCAGCGCCCGGATCTTGCCCACCATCTCCTGGATATCGGCATATTCGGAAGCCATTTTGACGTAGGCATCGGCCGTCGGCCCTGCCGACATCTGCGCTTCGAGCATGTCGAAACGCTTGACGACTTGGTCCATGCGGTCGCGGGGCAAGTTGATCATGGGCTCGGGACTTCGATGGAATTCACGTCAGGACGAGTCGAAACTGGCGAATTTCGAGAACCGGAGCGGAATGTACATTTAGGTCCATGAGCACCGGAAGCGCAGAAAATCGACATTTGCAGACCGCCCTCACGTGAATCTAGAGCGGAATGGAGCGGTCGTCGGCAAAGGCTTGCAGCAGCGCCCGCATTGGCGTCCCTTGGACGGGGGCCATCAGATTGTCGTTGAAGAAGGCTTCCAGCTCCTGCAGCGGCAATTCGGTCAGCATCGCCTTGACCGGGCCGATCGAGGCCGGCGACATCGAGATCGAGCGGAAGCCGACGCCGATCAGCGCCATCGCCGAGATCGGCTTGCCCGCCAACTCGCCGCACAGCGTCACCGGCGTATGGTTGCGCGCGCCGGCGTCGGCGATCTGCTTCAGCACGCGCAGGAACGGCGCCGACAGCGTGTCGAAACGGTCGGCAAGCTGCGTGTTGCCGCGGTCCACCGCCATGACGAACTGGAAGAGGTCGTTGGAGCCGACCGAGACGAAGTCGACCGCCTTCATCAACTCGTCGAGCTGGAACAGCAGCGACGGCACCTCCAGCATCGCGCCGAGCTTGAGGCTCGTCGGCAAATGATGCGCAAAACGCGACAGGTGCCGGACTTCGCGGTCGATGATCTCGCGCGCCTGCGCGATTTCCGACAGTTCCGTCACCATTGGCAGCATCAGCTTCAGCTCACGCCCGCCACAAGCCTTGAGCAGCGCGCGGATCTGTGTCCTGAGGAGGCCGGGGCGGTCGAGAGTGAGGCGGATCGCCCGCCAGCCGAGTGCCGGGTTTTCCTCTTGCACCGCGCCCTTGAAATAGGGCAGCACCTTGTCGCCGCCGATGTCGATGGTACGGAAGGTGACCGGCTTGCCGCGAGCCGCCTCGAGTACATCGCGATAGAGCCGCTCCTGCGCCTCGGCGCGCGGAAAAGTCGAGGCGACCATGAACTGCAATTCGGTGCGGAACAGGCCGATGCCGGCCGCTCCCGATTCTGAAAGCTGCGGCAGGTCGACCGCAAGGCCGGCATTCATCAGGAGATCGACCGGGACGCCGTCCTTGGTCAGCGACGGCTTCTTGCGCAGTTCGCGATAGATTTCCTGCCGCCGAGCTCGGAAGCGGACCTTTTCGGCATAGGCGGCCTCGAGGTCGGACTGCGGCCGCAGGTGAATGGTGCCTTCCTCGCCGTCGACGATGATGGCATCGCCGTTTTCCGCCATGGAGACGGCGCCCTTGACCTGGCCTGCGACCGGAATGCCCATCGCGCGCGCGACAATGACGACATGGCTGGTGGCCGCGCCGTCCTCCAGCACCAGGCCGCGCAGCTTGTCCCTGGGATAGTCGAGCAGTTCGGCCGCACCCATCGAGCGGGCGACGATGATGGCATCCTTTGGCAGCGAGGCCGCGACATCCTCCGGACCGCGCCCCATCAGCTGGCGCAAGAGCCGGTTGGCGAGATCATCGAAATCGCTCATGCGCTCGCGCAGATAGGGGTCCGTCATGTGCAGCATGCGTGCGCGCATGTCGCTCTGCACCTTCTCGACGGCCGCTTCCGCAGTCAGGCCGTTGCGGATCGCCTCTTCCAGCCGGCGTACCCAGCCGCGGTCGTTGGCGAACATGCGATACGCCTCGAGCACCTCTCGATGCTCACCCTCGAAAGCGACGTCCCGGCGCTCGAGCATGTCGTCGATCGACAGCCTCAGCGAGCCGAGCGAACGGTCCAGGCGACGCACCTCCTCCTCGCTGTCCTCGTTGAATAGGTTGGTGACGACGATGCGCGGCTCGTGCAGCACGACATGGCCAAGCCCGACGCCTTCGTTGAAGGCAAGACCGGTGAAGCTTGCCGGACGGCGCAGGTCAAGTTCGAGCCCCGGCCGGGTGAGGCGGGCAAGATCGCCGGTGGCGACCATCTCGGCGATCACCATCGCCGTCGTTTCCAGCGCCTCGACCTCGTCGTCGCGATAGTGGCGCATGGTCTTGTTCTGCACCACCAGGACGCCCAGCGTGCGCCCTGCCCGCAGCACCGGCACGCCGAGGAAGGAATTGTAGATCTCTTCGCCCGTCTCCGGCAGGTAGGCGAAGGCCGGATGCTCCTGCGCGTTGGAGAGATTGAGCGGCCGCGCGCTGGCGGCGATGGTGCCGACCAGGCCTTGCCCGAGCCTCAACTGCGCCAAATGGACGGCGGTGGGGTTCAGACCTTCGGTGGCGTAGAGCTCCAGCACCGAATCGGCGCGCAGCACATAGAGCGAGCATACCTCGGCGACCATGTTGGAGGCGATGTCGCGCACGATACGGTCGAGCCGCTCCTGCGGCTCCAGCGGCTCCTGCATGAGCTCGCGGAGCCGTCTCAGCAGAACGCGCGGGCCACCGGCCATGTCACGCATCGCGGCTTCTTCTCCAATGGGCACGTTGCCCGCCGTAGCTTCCGCCACGGCCGGCGCTCACGCAATAACGGACTCAGTTCTTGCTATTGCTTATCGAGCCCGTAGACGGAATGCAAAGTACGAACTGCAAGTTCCGTATAGGGACCGTCGATCAGTATCGAGATTTTGATCTCGGAGGTGGTGATCGCCCGGATATTGATCGCTTTATCGGCCAGCGCCTTGAAGGCGGTGGCCGCGACGCCGGCATGGCTTCGCATGCCGATACCGATGACCGAGACCTTCGACATGCCGGCTTCCGACTGCACGACGTCGTAGCCAACATCGGCCTTCAGCCGCTCGAGCACTGCCAGCGCCTTGTCGATGTCGCCCGACGGTACCGTGAAGGTCATGTCGGTGAATTTGCCGTCCTCGGAGATGTTCTGGACGATCATATCGACATTGATGTTGGCCTCGGCCAGCGGGCCAAAGATGCCGGCGGCGACGCCTGGGCGGTCGCCGACGCGGCGCAGCGAGATCTGCGCTTCGTCCTTGGCATAGGCAATTCCGGTGACGACCTGCTGTTCCACGATCTCTTCCTCGTCGCAAATAAGCGTTCCGGGCGGATTGAGCAAATCCCCCATTCCGGGCGCGTCGGGATCGTCGAAGGACGACCGCACAAAGGTACGCACCCTGTGCACCATGGCAAGCTCCACCGACCGCACCTGCAGCACCTTGGCGCCGAGCGAGGCCATTTCGAGCATTTCCTCGAACGAAATCTTGGCCAACCGCCGGGCTTTCGGCTCGATGCGCGGATCAGTCGTGTAGACGCCGTCGACATCGGTGTAGATGTCGCAACGGTCGGCCTTGACCGCTGCCGCGATCGCCACGGCGCTGGTGTCGGAGCCGCCGCGGCCGAGGGTCGAGATGCGGTTGTCCGGGCCGATGCCCTGGAAACCGGCGATGACCGCCACCTGCCTCTCGCCGAAGCGCTTGATCAGGAACGCGCCGTCGATGTCGAGGATGCGCGCCGCGCCATGGGCGTTGTCGGTCTTGATCGGGATCTGCCAGCCCTGCCAGGAACGGGCATGGACACCCATGTTCTGCAGGGTTATCGCCAACAGGCCGGCCGTGACCTGCTCACCGGAGGCGACAACGGCGTCATATTCGCGCGCGTCGTGCATGGGCGAGGCCTCGCGCGTCCAGCCGACCAGCTCGTTGGTCTTGCCGGCCATGGCCGAAACCACCACGGCGACCTCATGGCCGGCATCGACCTCGCGTTTGACATGGCGCGCCACATTGCGGATGCGGGCGATGTCGGCGACCGAAGTTCCGCCGAATTTCATCACAATGCGCGCCATGGAAGCGAGATGCCTTTGACTAAAGCCGGCTTGGGGCCGGAAAACGGAAAATGCGCCCGGACCAGCCGAGCCGCGGAAATGCGCGGCCTCCTTAGCTAAAACAGCAAGGCTTCGCAAGCGAGGGCGCAGGAGAAGCGGCCTTGGCGCGATTTTGAAGTCTCCTGGCGGATTCCTGCCGCGCAATGCGATAAACTTGGAAAATCGGATGGAGGAATTCATGACCGAGACGCTGGAGATCGTGACCTTCCGCCTCAAGCCGGATGCTGCGGCTGGTTTTGTTGCCCAAAATGGCGTCGTCACCGACTGGCTGGCGCACCAGCCCGGTTTTCTCAGCCGCCATCTCGGCGAGCGCGACGACGGAAGCTGGGTCGACGTCGTGCGCTGGCAGAGCCTCGAGCAGGCCCAGGCGGCGGCACAGCGCATCATGGCCGAGATCGGCGATTGCGAGGCCATGCGGGCGATCGAGCCGGCCAGCGTCGCCATGAGTCATGCCGCGGTCGCGCTGTCGGCCTAGGCTCGACTGTCCCTCGTCCCGCTGCGGCTGGTTGGCGGCAACGGAAAAAACCTGCCTTGACTTTCGCTGCCGGGGACCCGACTTCCTAGCGTTCCCCGACTTGCTGGCGTTCGAGGAGACCCGCCCCATGCCTGAGCCCCGCCGATCGACCATAGATGCCGGAGAAGTCGAACGCTTCTCCGCCCTTGCCGCCGAATGGTGGAACCCGAACGGCAAGTTCCGGCCGCTGCACAAGTTCAACCCTGTGCGGCTTGCCTATATCCGCGACCAGGTGGCGGCGCGCTTCGGCCGCGATCCGCGCGCGGCAAGGCCATTCGAGGGACTGCGCTTCCTCGACATCGGCTGCGGCGGCGGGCTCTTATGCGAACCGATGGCGCGGCTTGGCGCGGAAGTGGTCGGTGCCGACGCCTCGGCCACCAACATCGAGGTCGCTAAGCTGCACGCGGCCGAAGCCGGCGTAAATGTCGACTATCGCGCCACCACGGCCGAGGCGCTGGCCGACGCCGGCGAGACATTCGACGTCATCCTCAACATGGAGGTGGTCGAGCATGTCGCCGATGTCGATCTCTTCGTCGCCAAATGCAGTGAGATGGTCCGGCCCGGCGGCATCATGTTCGTCGCCACCATCAACCGCACGCTGAAGGCGCTTGGTCTTGCCATCATCGGCGCCGAATATGTTCTGCGCTGGCTGCCGCGCGGCACGCATCAGTTCGGCAAGCTGGTGCGGCCGGAGGAGTTGGCAAAGGCGCTTGGCGCGGCGGGGCTGACCATCGTCGACCGGACCGGCGTGATCTATCATCCCTTGGCCGACCGCTGGCAGAAATCCAGGGACATGGACGTCAACTACATGGTGCTGGCCGAAAAAGCCTCGGTCTGAGGGCCAACGAAGCGTTTACGCCGCCTGGCTTTGCAGCTTCGGGCTTGGCTGGCTCTGCGCCTTGGTGGTGATGAGCACGCCGGCGGTGATGATGGCCGCGCCCAGCCAGGTCAGCAGCTGATAATGCTCGCCGAGGAAGATCGTGCCGGCAAAGAGCCCGACCGCCGCCGCCACATAGCCGATCTGGCTGAGATAGACCGGCCCGCCGATCGCCTGCAGCCGGAAGAAGAAGGCAAACATCGCCGATGCCGATGCTACCTGTGCGGCCACCACCAGCGGCGCGCCGCCGAGCGGAGCAAATGCCTGCCAGCCGAGCAGCGTCAGGATGCCGATGAGAAGCAAGGTTGCCGACGCCAGATGGCTGCCGACGGCGAGCTCGATCGGACCGGTGTCCTCGGGCCAGTCGATGGTGCGGTAGATGTTGCCGGCGGCGAGGCTGACGGGGATGAGAAGGCCGACCGCCACCCAGAAATATTCGGCCGGCTGGCCGGCCTCCCCACGCGTAAGCGCGACCATGACCGCGCCGATAAAACCAACGATAATGCCGATGACGCCGAGCAGGTTGGGTCGCCGCACCCCAAGCAGGATCGAGAACACCAGCGTGATGACCGGCGACAGCGTGAACATAATGCCCGTGTAACCCGCGCCGAGATGCGGGATGGCCGAGAACATCAGCAAGTTAGGAAGAGCGTAGGAGATGGCTGCGGTGATGAAGAAATAACGCAGCTTGTGCGCCGTGAGCCGGATGCGCTGACCGAGCAGCAGAAGCGTTGTGAGCAACACGCCGCCGGCGCCGAACGAGATCACGAAAGCCCAGACCATTGCCGGGGCACCGGCCGCCGTTGCCAGCTTGCCGAAGGGGAGCGTCATGCCGAGCAATCCGCCGGTGACGATCAGAAGACCCAGTGCGGAGTCCCAGAGCAATTTCATCTGCGTGATCCTGTGGCTTCACGGCCAAGCTTGGCGGCCGCTCCAACTTAGGATAATATAGCGTAAAGATTCTCAATGTCAAGATACTTTACGGTGAGGCACATGGACCGTGCGGCAAGAGCGATGGAGCAATGGCGCAAGGAACGGCCGGACCTCGACGTCTCGCCGATGGGAGTGATCGGGCGACTGAACGAAGCGTCCGCGCTGATCGCGCGCGACCGGCTCGCGCCGCTCTTTGCCCGTTTCGGCCTGCAGCAGGGCGAATTCGACGTGTTGGCCACGCTTCGCCGCTCCGGCGCGCCTCACGCGCTGACGCCGACCGAACTCTACGAGGCGACGATGGTGACCTCCGGAGCAATGACCGCCCGGCTCGACCGGCTGGAAAAGGCGGGCCTGATCCAGCGCGCGCCGCATCCCAGCGATCGCCGCGGCGTTGTGGTGCAACTCACCTCGAAAGGCCTCGAACTCATCGATGAGGCCCTTACCGCCCACGTCGCGAATGAGCATGAAATCCTCGCCGGGTTAGCGCCAGAGGACCGGAAAATGCTCGCCACACTGCTGAAAAAGCTGATCGGAAATCTTAGTTCCGGTCCTCCGGAAAGCTCGGGATCGGCATGAATTCGACGCCGTCCTCGGCGAGGCTTTTCGCCTCGTCCGGCGTAGCCTCGCCATAAATGCCGCGCGGATCGGTCTCGCCGAAATGGATCTTGCGCGCTTCCTCGGCGAACTTGTCGCCGACATAGTCGGCATTCTCCCGCACCTTGTCGGCGAGCGCCTTGAGCTGTGCGAGCGCCTGTTTCTGCGCGTCGCCCATGGCCAGCGCCATCTTCTCCTGCTTGCGTGAGGTGGAGACCGCCGGCGCCATCAGCGCCTTCTCGACCTTGTGCGAGCCGCAGATCGGGCAATCGATGAAGCCGCGTTTCTTCTGCGTGCCGAAGTCGTCATTGCTGCGGAACCAGGCTTCGAATTCGTGCTCGTGTTCACAGATGAGCGAAAAGCGGATCAAGAGGCTGCACCCCTGAGACGCGGCGCCTCGCCGGCATTGACGGTGAAATCCCGCGCGTTCTTGAGATTGGGAATCTTGCGACGCGCCGCAGCCGACTGCGCCGGGTCGATCTCGGCGACGATCACTGCGGGCTCATCATGCGCGGCCTCGGCGATGATGCGTCCCCACGGATCGACGATCAGCGAATGGCCGTAAGTCTCGCGGCCGTCCTCGTGCAGGCCGCCCTGCGCGGCCGCGATGAGATAGGCGCCGTTCTCGATCGCGCGTGCCCTGAGCAGCACGTGCCAGTGCGCCTCGCCGGTCTGGCGGGTGAAGGCCGCAGGCACCGAAAGCACCTGAGCCCCCGCCAGCGCTTCGGCACGGAATAGCTGCGGGAAGCGCAGGTCGTAGCAGACGGCGAAGCCCAGCTTCACGCCGTTGATCTCGGTGACGACGCCCTCTGTTCCCGGCTCGTAAGAGGCGGATTCGCGCCAGCTCTCGCCGTTGTCGAGGTCGACATCGAACATGTGGATCTTGTCGTAGTTGGTGATCATGGCGCCGTCGGGCGCGAACAGGAACGCCCGATTGGCGAGCTTGCCGTCGGCGCGCAGGATGGCCGTCGAGCCGACATGCAGGAAAATGCCGAGTTCCTGCGCAAGTTTCCGCGCCGTCGAAACGACGACGTCCTTGTCTTCGCTGGTGAAAGCGGCGGCACCAGCCTGTTTGTCGCGGATGAGCGCGCCGGTCATTTCCGGCGTCTGCACGTAGGTGGCGCCCTGCTGTGCGGCCTCGCGGACCAGCTTTTCCATGTCGGCCGCGTTGCGCTCCGGGCTGGTGCCCGAACGCATCTGCACCGCCGCCGCCTTGAAAACGCTCATGATCAAACCCTCGCCCCGTTGGCAAGCAACACGTCCAGCCGGCCCTCGGACTCCAATTCATGGAGGTCGTCGCAGCCGCCGACATGCGTGTCGCCGATGAAAATCTGCGGAAAAGTGGTGCGCCCATGCGCCCGCGAAATCATTTCCTGGCGCAATTCCGGCGAGAACGACGCGTCATGCTCGGTATAGGCTACACCCTTGCGCTCGAGCAACCGCTTGGCTGCGGTGCAATAGCCGCACATCATCCGGGTATAGATCGTCACATCAACCATCGATCAGCAATCCTGCCTGCGCCCATCGCCCAGCGGTTATGCGAAAGCGACATGCACCAAAACAACAACTTAAGCCCTATATAGTTGCAGACTCATCGGCCCGGAAGTCCCCCGGCAGGACGCGGGCAAAGGTCAGCACGTCGACCGCTCCGGCGCCGCCTTTCTTCAGCGCCTTGGCCACCGACCGCGCGGTGGCGCCGGTGGTGAAGACGTCGTCGATGACGAGCACCCTTCGGCCGGCGATCTCGATTTCGGCCTCGGGCGGGACGCGGAAGGCGGCGCGTACATTCTCCTCGCGTTCGTGCCGCTCCAGCCCGACCTGCTGGCGGGTGAGTTTTACGCGCCTCACCGCAGCCGGCGCGAAAGGCAGGCCGCTCAGCTTCGAAACCGCCCGTGCCAGCTCCGCCGACTGGTTGAACTGCCGCCGGAAGAAGCGCCGCCAATGCAGCGGCACCGGCACCACAACATCGGCTTCAGCGATCAGTTCGGCGCCGGCGCGCATCATCCAGCGCGCCATCCAGGGCGCGAGATCGGTGCGATCCTGGTATTTCAGCCCTCGCACCATCTGGCGCGCGACCCCTGAATAGACGACCGCCGCCCGCGCCCGCTCGAAAGGCGGCGGATCGGCGATCGCTTCGGCGGAAAGAAAACCGTCGCCCATGTCATGCGTGAACGGCGTGCCCATAACCGGACACCAAGGCTTCTCCAGCAGCCGAAGCTTCGGCCAGCAGGCGCCGCACAGCACGCCAGGCTGCGAGACGTGGCGGCGGCAGCCGGCACAGACCGGCGGAAACAACAGGCGCGCCGGCCAGCCCAGAGCCTGCCGCGCCATGTCCTTCATCGCAATGGTCTTGATCTTGCGCACCGGATCGGCCACGTGAAGCGAAACCCCGCGCCACCATAGCATCGGTCCGGCATGCGCCGACAACAGGAATAGCCCCTTTGCAGCCTTTGATCGACACGGAGCTCTGGCTTGCGCACAAACGCCGGGCGCTGATGCACCCGGTCGACGGAGCCGATTTCCTGATGCGGCGGGCAGCTGAGGACCTTGCCGACCGGCTGGGCGCCGTCGAGCGCAAATTCGGCAAGGCGGCGGCGCTGTTTTGCCAGACATCGGCCGCGACCAGGCTGCTCGCCGGCAGCGGCAAGGTGGCCGACACAGTGCGCGTGGAAACAGACGGTGCCTTCCTTGCCGGAGAAGCCGGCATCGTCGCCCCGGCGGAGACCGTGCCGTTCGAAGCAGAGAGCCTCGATCTTGTCGTCTCGCTGCTGTCGCTGCAGGCGATGAACGACATCCCCGGCGTGCTGGCGCAGATCCGCCGCGCGCTGAAGCCCGACGGACTGTTCCTCGGCGCTTTGGCCGGTGCCGGCACGCTTTCCGAGTTGCGCGAGAGCCTGCTTGCCGCCGAGACCGAGCTTTACGGTGGCGCGAGCCCTCGCATCCTGCCGTTCACCGATGTGCGCGACGCCGGCGCGCTGCTGCAGCGTGCCGGCCTGGCGCTGCCGGTCGCCGACGTGGAGACGGTCACGGTGCGCTACGATTCGTTGTTCGGGCTTGCCGCCGACCTGCGCGCCATGGGCGAGACCAGCCCGCTTTTGGACCGCAGCCGGCGTCCCGCCACCCGGCGGCTGTTCGCCCGCGCCGCCGAAATTTATGCCGATCGGTTTTCTGACCCGGACGGCCGCATCCGGGCAAGCTTTTCGATTGTGTGGATGTCCGGCTGGGCGCCCGACCCCTCACAGCAGAAACCGCTGAAGCCTGGCTCGGCCAAGGTC
The DNA here is from genome assembly GCF_029625865.1 of Mesorhizobium sp. WSM4887. Lineage (NCBI taxonomy): Bacteria > Pseudomonadati > Pseudomonadota > Alphaproteobacteria > Hyphomicrobiales > Phyllobacteriaceae > Mesorhizobium > Mesorhizobium sp. WSM4887. The sequence continues at coordinate 386,866 of NZ_JARTVP010000003.1, read as the reverse complement.
TCGCTGAAGACGATCCTCGAGAAGCCGACGGGGCACTGACCGATGCGCGCCGCGCTTTGACCGATGCGGTCAGTGCTGGGCAAAGGCGTTGGCAAGCCTGCTGTTGTTGTCGGAGAACAGCCACTGGATCGCGTCGGCGGCCTTGCCGACGCCGCCGACGATTACAAGCGACAGCACGGCAACGATCAGGCCATATTCGATGGCCGTGGCGCCTGATTCATCTTCTATGAATTGCTGCAGCAGGTTTTTCATGGTCATCGATCCCTCTTGGCGGGAACCATAGCGCCTACCCGTTAAGAAAGGTTAACGGCAAAAGCTTAACGGGCGGTGAAATAGCGGTTTCTTGCTGAATTTATTAACCAATTAGCACTCGCCGTAGCGGCTGCCATCGTTGCGGATTACGCAAACGGAACTTGGCAGCGGCTGCAGCACGCTTCGCCGCAGGGTGTAGGTATCGCGGCGACCGATCGAACCGGTGCTGCTTAGGTCGAGTCCGCCGGTCAAGCTCTCGCGCGCGCCCTGCGGACGCAGCTGGCTGTCCAGGAAAGGCGGCGCGATCAGAGCCAGCGCCACCGCGGCCGACCCGAAAAGCAGGGTGATCCGCAAGATACCCATGCCGGCATCGGCGGCGCGGAAAGTGCGGTCGGGCCGGATCGAGTCCCATTCTCTGTCGAGGCTCATGGATTGGCTCCGATCAAAATCGGCATGCCGCCGCGCGAACGATTTGCCTCAATTTTCCATGTCGAGATAAATCTTCCATTAACGCTGCCTAAAGCAGACGGAGCAAACGGCAGCTTGGAGCAATTCCGGCCGGAGGTCGCCAAATCAGCATTTTGGTGGAAACGCTGAAGCGGCTGTGACGATCACAAGAGATCGATGAGGAACTGGATCAGCGGCGCGTCCGCCGGCGGCATCGGGTAGTCGCGCATCTGGCGCGGCCTGACCCATTTCAGCCCCTGCCCTTCCCTCGGCTGCGCGATGCCGCGGAAGCGCCGGCAGATGTAGAGCGGCATCAGCAGGTGGAAATGGTCATAGCTGTGGCTGGCGAAGGTGAGCGGCGCAAGGCAGGGGATCTCGGTCTCGATGCCGAGCTCCTCATGCAGCTCGCGCACCAGGCATTCCTCGGGCGTCTCGCCTGGCTCGACCTTGCCGCCCGGAAACTCCCAAAGGCCGGCGAGTTGCTTGCCCTCGGGACGCTGCGCCAGAAGCACGCGTCGGTCGGTGTCCACCAGCGCGCAGGCCGCGACAAGAAGCAGGCGCTTTCCGGCTGGCGTGATCTCGCTCATGCGTCCGGCCGCCGGCGATAATGGTAGCGATAGACTTCCTCGAAGCCGAGCGACCGGTAGAGCGACAGCGCCGCAACATTGCCGGCTTCTACCTGCAGCCAGGCTTCGCGCGCGCCGCGCAGCCTGGCCCATTTCAGCGCCGACAGGATGAGGTTGCGGCCATGGCCCTTTTTGCGCGCGGATTTTTCGGTGGCGACCTCGAACAGGCCGGCGAGATCGCCGTCGTGGACGCAGATCAGCGTTGCCAGCGGCTCATTGCCGTCCTCGAGCGCAAACAGCCCCGCCTCAGGCTGGATGGCGCCGATGACTTCCGAGAGGCCGGCTCGCAGCGAGGCGTCCGAGCCGTTCGTCCTGATCGCGGCGCCGATGAAGCGGCTGATGTCTTTCAGCGGAATCTGGTCCATCGCGGCGTCGAGTTGCGCCTCCTTGAGCGGCAGACGCATCACCACCGATTCGTCGAACCGGCTCCAGCCTGCATCGTCGAGATGCGTCGACAGCACCTGCCCCGAAAGCGGCGACATACGAAAGGTCAGCGGCCGGCCGTAAGCCTCGAAGCGACGGCTGGCGCGCACGATGCGTTCGGCAATGGCATGCGTGTCGCCGGGATCGAGCGGATTGACCGAATTCAGGCGCTTCGCCGGATGGCCCGCCGTCAGCCGCACCAACCATGTCCCGTCATAATGAACGGCCGCCGCCGGCCAGGCGCGAAAGCCCGCCGCCTCGTAGCGGCGCACGATCGCGAGCACGCTTGCCGGATGCGTCGACACCGGTGCCATCAGCTCCGGTAGTCGCCATTGATGGCGACATATTCCTTGGTGAGGTCGCAGGTCCACACCGTCGCCTTGCCGCGGCCGATGCCAAGGTCGGCGCGGATGCGGATGTCGTCGCGCTTCATATAGGCCGAGGTCGCTTCTTCCGAGTAAGCCGGATCGCGCTCGCCCTCATGCGCCAGCCGGTTGTCGCCGAACCAGATCGACAGCCGGTCGCGGTCGGCAGGCTCGCCGGCCTTGCCGACGGCCATGACGACGCGGCCCCAATTGGCGTCCTCGCCGGCGACCGCCGTCTTGACCAGCGGCGAGTTGGCGATCGAAAGCGCGACGCGCTTGGCCGAGCGCGCGGATTTGGCGCCGGTGACGGTGACCTCGACCTGCTTGCGCGCGCCTTCGCCGTCGCGCACCACCTGCAGCGCCAGCGACTTCAGCACCTTGCCGAGTGCGCGGCGGAAGGCGCCGAGCCGCGCATCTTTCGGGTCGCTGATCTTGGGCGCGCCACGCGAACCAGCCTTGCCGGTGGCGAAGAAGAGCAGCGTGTCGCTGGTCGAGGTATCGCTGTCGACAGTGACCGCGTTGAAGGTCTTTGCCGTGCCGCGCGACAACAGATCCTGCAGCACCGGGGCTGCGATCGGCGCGTCGGTGGCGATGAAGGAGAGCATCGTGGCCATATCGGGCGCGATCATGCCGGCGCCCTTTGCGATGCCGTTTATGGTGACATCGGCGTCGCCGAGCTTCACCGTCTGGGACGCCACCTTCGGATAGGTGTCCGTGGTCATGATGGCCTTTGCCGCCTCGGTCCACAGGTCCGGCTTGCCGTCCTTCACCAGGCCGGCGAGCAGATGGCTGAATTTGTTGGTGTCGAGCGGCTCGCCGATAACGCCGGTCGAGGCCAGAAACACTTCGCTCTCGGAGCATCCGGCGGCCTTCGCCGCCGCCTCGCCGGTCAAAGCCGTCGAAGCGCGGCCCTTCTTGCCGGTGAAGGCGTTGGCATTGCCGGAATTCACCACCAGCACACGCGCCTTGCCGGCGGACAGGTTCTGGCGGCAGTAGTCGACCGGCGCCGAGGGGCATTTCGACTTGGTGAAGACACCGGCGACCGCCGTTCCGGGATCGAAGACCATGGCAAGCAGATCGGTGCGATTGCGATATTTGATCCCGGCCTCGGCGGTAGCGATGCGCACGCCCTCGATGACCGGCATCTTGGGATATTTCTTCGGTGCGAGCGGCGAAATCGTTGCGGACATGTGACCCCGGAGCGGCAGAACGCAAATAGGAGGCCGGTTTGCCCGATAGCGCGCGCTGGCGCAAGAGCGTTCTGGCCGCGCTTGATGGGCTCTCTCGGGGTGCGCGGCATAGCGCGCGCCTGAAATGCGAAAGGGCGCCCGAAGGCGCCCTTAGCAGCATCTTTCAGGCTGGCCGGCTTACTTGCCGCTCTCCAGCGTGTCGACCGCCGACTTCAGCTTCGCGTCCGGGATCTCGATCTTGGCGGCGCCGCGCAATTCCTTGACCATGGCGAAATACTTGTCGCGGATGACGGCCTGCTTGGCCTGGTCCTTGACGTCGTCGAAGGCCGGCGGCTGCTTGGCGCGCTTGTCCTCGACCTTGATGACATGCCAGCCGAACTGCGACTGCACCGGCTCCTTGCTGTACTTGCCGACATCAAGCGCAAACGCGGCCTTGTCGAACTCCGGCACCATCTGCCCGGGACCGAACCAGCCGAGGTCGCCGCCATTCGACTTGCCGCTCGGGTCGCTCGTGTGCTCGTTGGCGAGCTTCTGGAAATCGGCGCCGCCGTCGAGCTGCTTGATGATCGCCTCGGCTTCTTCCTTCGTCTTCACGAGGATGTGACGGGCGTGAATCTCATTGACCGGCGGCGTGTTGGCAATTTCCTGGTCGTAGCGGGCGCGGATATCTGCATCCGTCACCTTGTCGACGACTTCCTTCTCGACGACCTCGCCGTGCAGGGCGCGCTGCTGCAGGAAGGCCATCCGACGCAGGAAATCGGCATCCTTGTCGAGGCCGCTGTCGACCGCTTTCTTGGCCATGACGCGGATTTCAATGGCCGCCGAAAGAGCAGCGGCGCGGCGCTGTTCCGGCGGCAGCTGCGCGAACTGCTGCGACAGCTCGCCTTCGGCCAGCGCGAGATCGGCCTCGGTCAGCTTCTCGCCGTTGATGGTGGCGACCACGGCGTTGGGATCCACGGGAGCGGCTGCGGGAGCCGCCGCGCCCGGCTGGGCGGGCTTGGTTTCCTGCGCCATCAGCGGCGACAGCGAAAGAGCCGAGAGCCCGAAGGCCAAGCCAAGGCTGGCGAGCGACGCGCGGCGGAACGACAGGGACATCAAGATAACTCCAATGGGGATTGCCGATAAGGATCGCTTGAACGGGAAGGTTCCAGATCAGTCCGATTGTGGCGGAATTTGGCGCTGCCCATAGGGCTAACGCGGCGTTGACATCAGTTGAGCCCCCTCTTATCTGTCCAACGACTTGGCGTCCAGAACCGTTTTCCGGGCGCTTTTTGCGTTTGTCCGCATTCACGCGGATTTGATGGGCCCGCCAGGCGCCTGTCGCAAACGGCTAAAATTGCTATCGAAAGGACCATTGGATGGTCAGTCTCGGCGCTCTCGCGCGTAAGGTTTTCGGCTCTTCCAACGACCGCCGAGTCAAGGCGACAAGGCCCCGGGTCGAGGCCATCAATGGGTTGGAAAACGAGATGCGGGCGCTCTCCGATGCCGAGCTTGCCGGCCGCACCGAGAAATTCCGCCAGGACTTCGCCAATGGCGCCTCGCTCGACGACCTGCTGATACCGGCCTTCGCAACAGTGCGAGAGGCGGCCCGCCGCGTTCTCGGCATGCGTCCCTTCGATGTCCAATTGATCGGCGGCATGGTGCTGCACAATGGCGGCATCGCCGAGATGCGCACCGGTGAGGGCAAGACGCTGGTCGCCACCTTGCCGGTCTATCTCAACGCGCTCGCCGGCAAGGGCGTCCATGTCGTCACGGTCAACGACTATCTTGCCAAGCGCGACGCCGAATGGATGGGCCGCGTCTACAAGTTCCTCGGCCTCACCGTCGGCATCATCGTACACGGCCTCTCCGACGACGAGCGCCGCGAGGCCTACGCCGCCGACGTTACCTACGCCACCAACAACGAGCTCGGCTTCGACTATCTGCGCGACAACATGAAGTATGAGCGCTCGCAGATGGTCCAGCGCGGCCATGCCTACGCCATCGTCGACGAAGTCGACTCGATCCTTGTCGACGAGGCGCGCACGCCGCTGATCATTTCCGGTCCGCTCGAGGACCGCTCGGAAATGTACAACACCATCGACGCCTTCATGCTGAAGCTCGGCCCGGCCGACTACGAGGTCGATGAAAAACAGAAAACCACGATCTTCACCGAGGACGGCACCGAGAAGCTGGAAAACATGCTGCGCGATGCCGGCCTGTTGAAGGGCGAGTCGCTCTACGACGTCGAGAACGTCGCGATCGTCCACCACGTCAACAATGCGCTGAAGGCGCACCTGCTGTTCCAGAAGGACAGGGACTACATCGTGCGCAACGGCGAGATCGTCATCATCGACGAGTTCACCGGCCGCATGATGCCCGGCCGCCGCTATTCGGAAGGCCTGCACCAGGCCCTCGAGGCCAAGGAGCATGTGCAGATTCAGCCGGAGAACCAGACGCTGGCCTCCGTCACCTTCCAGAACTATTTCCGCCTTTACAAGAAGCTCGCCGGCATGACCGGCACGGCGCTGACCGAGGCGGAGGAATTCGCCAACATCTACAATCTCGAAGTCACCGAGATCCCGACCAACCTGCCGGTCGCCCGCAGGGACGAGGACGACGAGGTCTACCGGACGGTGGAAGAGAAGTACAAGGCCATCGTCAAGGAGATCCGCGACGCCCGAGAGCGCGGCCAGCCGATCCTGGTCGGCACCACCTCGATCGAGAAATCCGAGCAGCTGGCCGAGCGCCTGCGCAAGGAAGGCGTCAAGAATTTCGAGGTGCTCAACGCCCGCCACCACGAGCGCGAGGCGGCTATCGTCGCCCAGGCCGGCAAGCCCGGCGCCATCACCATCGCCACGAACATGGCTGGACGCGGTACCGACATCCAGCTCGGCGGCAATGCCGAGATGCGCATTGCCGAAGAACTGGCGGATATGCCCGCCGGCCCGGAGCGCGAGGCGCGCGAACAGCAGATCCGCGATGACGTCGCGCAGCTGAAGGAAAAGGCGCTGGCCGCCGGCGGACTCTACGTCTTGGCCACCGAGCGCCATGAATCGCGCCGCATCGACAACCAGCTGCGCGGACGTTCCGGCCGCCAGGGCGATCCTGGCCGTTCGAAATTCTTCCTGTCGCTGCAGGACGATCTGATGCGCATCTTCGGCTCCGAGCGCATGGACGGCATGCTGCAGAAGCTCGGCCTCAAGGAAGACGAGGCCATCATCCACCCGTGGATCAACAAGGCGCTGGAGAAGGCGCAGAAGAAGGTCGAGGCGCGCAACTTCGACATTCGCAAGAACCTGCTGAAATACGATGACGTCTCCAACGACCAGCGCAAGGTGGTTTTCGAGCAGCGCATCGAGCTGATGGATGGCGAAGGCCTGTCGGAGACGGTGGCCGAAATGCGCGAGGGCGTCATCGAGGAAATCGTCGCCAAGAACATCCCGGAAAACGCCTATGCCGAGCAGTGGAACGTCGCCGGCCTGAAGGAGGAAGTGGCGCAGTACCTCAATCTCGACCTGCCGATTGACGACTGGGTCAAGGAGGAGGGCATCGCCGAGGACGACATCCGCGAGCGCATCTCGGCCGCCGCCGAGGCAGCCGCCAAGGAACGCGCCGAGCGCTTCGGCCCCGACGTCATGAGCTATGTCGAGCGTTCGGTCGTGCTGCAGACGCTCGACCATCTGTGGCGCGAGCACATCGTCAACCTCGACCATCTGCGTTCGGTCGTGGGCTTCCGCGGCTATGCCCAGCGCGATCCGTTGCAGGAATACAAGGGCGAGGCCTTCGAGCTGTTCCAGGGCATGCTCGGCAATCTGCGCCAGGCCGTGACCGCGCAGCTGATGCGCGTCGAGCTGGTCCGCCAGGCGGCTGAAGCGCCGCCGCCGTCGGCGCCGGATATGTTCGGCAGCCATATCGACGGCACAACAGGTGAGGACGACTTCCAGGGCGGCGAGACGGCGTTGTTGGTCCGCCAGGAATCCCATGCCATGGTGGCACCCGAAAATCGCGATCCGAAGAATCCCGCGACTTGGGGCAAGGTCGGCCGCAACGAGGCCTGCCCCTGCGGCTCCGGCAAGAAATACAAGCACTGCCACGGCGCCTTCGCCTGATCCCCTTCACTTCTTCTTCCCGGATATGACGGGGAGAAGGAAGCCCTCCACCCAACCGTTTCTTAATGTGTTTCGCATACACCGAAACCTTGGAAACAGGCGGGAAACGGAGAGTATTCGGGGTGCGCTTTTCCGCGGCGACGACTGCCGGGCGGTTCTTGCCGCAGCGCTGGGCGCTACGCATGGGGCCGCTGCTTGGCCGCATCGACGCCGTGCTGTTCAGCGCCGACGAACGCGGCGAAGCCGGCCGCATGTCGCTGATCGCATTCACCATCCGCATCGTCAGCGCGGTCATCGCCTTCGTCAGCCAGGTGCTGATGGCACGCTGGATGGGCTCGTTCGAATACGGCATCTTCGTGCTGGTCTGGGTGACGATGGTCATCGTCGGCAACCTCGCCTGCCTCGGCTTCCACACCTCGGTCATCCGTTTCATTCCCGAATATCGCGAGCGCGGCATGCTCGCCGAGCTGCGCGGCATCGTGCTGGCGAGCCGGCTGTTCGTGCTGGTCGCCTCGACGGTGATCGCGGGGCTGGGCGCGCTCGGCGTCTGGCTCGCCTCGCCCTGGATCGAGAACTACTACGTCATTCCCTTCATCCTCGGTGTCATCTGCCTGCCGATGATCGCGATGGGCGACCTCCTGCAGGGACTGGCGCGGGCGAACTCATGGGCGCTGTTCGCGCTGTCGCCGACCTATCTGGTGCGGCCGGTGCTGATCCTGGTGTTCATGGCGCTTATGCTCGCCATGCACTACGTGCCGGATGCCAAGACCGCGATCTTCGCCTCGATCGCCGCCACCTATGCCACGACGCTCGGCCAGCTGATGGGCGTCACCTCGCGCATGGACAAGCAGATCCCGGCCGGGCCGATGACCGTGCATTTCGGCCGGTGGTTCCTGGTCTCGCTGCCGATCTTCCTGGTCGAGAGTTTTTTCTTCCTGCTCACCAATGCCGACGTGCTGATGGTCGGCGCCTATCTCGAGCCCAATGACGTCGCCGTCTATTTCGCCACCGTGAAAACGCTGGCTCTGGTGCATTTCGTCTATTTCGCCGTCAAGGCGGGCGTCGCCCAGCGCTATGCGCAATTCACCCATGGCGAGCCGGAAAGGCTCGCCGCCTTCGCCCGAGAGACCGTCTCCTGGACCTTCTGGCCCTCGCTCGCGATGGCGCTGCTGGTGCTGGCGCTCGGCGAGCCGATGCTGGTGCTGTTCGGCCCTGAATTCACCGCCGGCTATCCGCTGCTTTTCCTGCTGGTGTTCGGCGTCGTCGCGCGCGGCGCCGTCGGCCCCTGCGAAAGCCTGCTCACCATGAGCGGCAACCAGAACATCTGCGCCGCCGTCTATGCCATGACGCTCGCGCTGAATATCGCTCTCAATGTGGTTCTGATCCCGCTCTTCGGCCTCTGGGGCGCGGCGATCGCCACCAGCCTCGCCATGGTCTTCGAGGCCGGCGCGCTGTCCTTCACCGTCTGGCGCAAGCTCGGCATCGTCATGGCGATTTTCGTGCCCGCAAACAAGGAAGTCGCCTGATGGCCGCCATTCCGCTGCTTGAAGAGACCAGCGGCGGGCCCGCCGGCGCCATGGTGTCGGGCCTTGCCGGCCTCGTCAGGGAGGCCGATCCCGCCCATATCGAGCTGTTCGCCAACAACCGGCCGGAGCGCAAGCTCGCGATCTATCCCGCCTCGGCCGGCTTCGACCTGGTCGAGGAGCTCGACTATCTTAGCGCACGCACGATCGAGCCCAACGTCTTCTTCAACCCGCGCTTCCTGGCGCCGGCCATGCCGAGGCTCGAGGACCGCGAAGTGCGGCTGGCGGTGATCCGCGACGGCGACGAGTTCCGCAACCGGCTGCGCCTCCTTGTGCCGTTCTCGGTCGAGCGCCCCGCAATTCCGCTCGGCGTCCCGGTCATGCGCACATGGTCGAGCCCGTTCGGCCCGCTCGGCACGCCGCTGGTCGATCGTGACGATCCGGTCGGCGTCATCGAGGATTTCTTCTCGATGCTGTCCAGGCCGCATCTCAAATTGCCGAAGGTCTTCGTGCTGCCCGACATCAAGCTGGACGGCCCGGTGGCGAGCCTGCTCACCTCCTTTGCCGACAGCCGCGGCCTGACCCTGGTCGTCACCGGCAAGGCCGAGCGCCCGGTGCTGGAAAGCGATGCCGACGGCGACGACTACCTCAAGGCCTCGCTGCGCGCGCATCACTATCGCGAATTCCGCCGGCTGAAGCGGCGCCTCGCCGGCCTTGGCAAGCTGGACCATGTGGTGGCGCGCGGACCGGACGAGATCCGCCACGCCATCGAAAGCTTCCTGACACTGGAGGCGGCCGGCTGGAAGGGCCGCGAGCGCACGGCCATGGCGATCGACCGCTACCGCGCCGCCTTCGCCCGCGAGGCGGTGCACAGGCTCGCCGAGCACGACATGTGCCGCATCCACACACTGACGCTCGACGGCCGCACGATCGCTTCTCTCGTCGTCTTCGTCGAAGCGGGCGTCGCCTACACCTGGAAGACGGCCTATGACGAGACGCTCTCGGCCTATTCGCCGGGCACACTGCTGATGATCGAGGTGACCAAGCAGCATCTCGATGATCCTAATGTCGCCATGACCGATTCCTGCGCGGTGCCCGACCATCCGGTGATGAGTCGCCTGTGGACGGAGCGCAAGCCGATGGGCACGCTGGTGGTCGGCCTGACGCCCGATGCCGACCGGCCGGCCCGCCAGGCGGCCTCGCAGCTCCATCTCTACCGCGAGACCCGCAACATGGCGCGGCTCCTGCGCAATCGCATGCGGAGCCTCTTGAAAAGGCGCTAGCTGAAAGGCCGCACACCGGCTATGGCATCCGGCGGCCGGATCCGGCCTGCCTCTTCACAAAGCAATCCAGATGTTCGAAACCTTCCTGCGCTTCGCCCGCCTCTGTGCGCCGCTTGTCCTGCTCGCCATGCTCCCGGCGCGAGCCTTCGCCGAGTCCTGCCCCGAGGATTGCTCCGAGCCTGCGCCCGTCGACATCTACAGCCACACCACCGCCGGCCATATGGCTCCAGCCGCGGCAGCTGCGTTGCCGCGCGTCTATGTGCCCAACCGTTCCTCGAACAGCGTTTCCGTCATCGACCCGGCGACGCTGAAGGAGGTCGACAGGTTTGCGGTCGGCAGCAAGCCGCAGCACGTCGTTCCTTCCTGGGACCTGAAGACGCTTTGGGTGGCCAATAACGGCACCGGCAAGAACGGCAGCCTGACGCCGATCGACCCGACGACCGGAAAGCCCGGCAAGCAGGTGCCGGTCTACGACCCTTACAACATGTATTTCATGCCGGACGGCAGCGCCGCCATCATCGTCGACGAGGCCCTGAGGCGGCTCGATCTGCGCGATCGGCGGACCATGGCGCTGCAAGCCGTCATCCCGACGCCGGCCTGCCCCGGCATCAACCATGCCGATTTCGCGGCCGACAATTCCTATGCGATCTTCACTTGCGAGTATGGCGACGGCGGACTGGCCAAGATCGACCTGAAGAACCGCAAGGTGCTCGGCCATCTCGACCTGTCGAAGATGGGCATGCCGCAGGACATAAGGCTCTCGCCCGACGGCAAGGTCTTCTACGTCGCCGATATGATGAATGACGGCGTCTTTCTGATCGAAGGCGACAGCTTCAAGGAGATCGGCTTCATTCCGACGGGCATTGGCGCGCATGGCTTCGTCGTCAGCCGCGACGGCAAGCGCCTCTATGTCTCGAACCGCGGCTCGCACAAAATGGAACAGGGCCGCGCCGACGGGCCTGGCAGCGTGACGGTGATCGACTTCGCGACCCGCTCGGTCGTCGCCCAATGGCCGATCCCCGGCGGCGGCAGCCCCGACATGGGCAATGTCAGCGCCGACGGCAAGCAGCTCTGGCTCTCCGGCCGCTTCGACAGCGAGGTCTATATGATCGACACGACGTCGGGCGCCGTGATGAAGATCCGCGTCGGCGTCGAGCCGCACGGCCTGACAGTGTGGCCGCAGCCGGGGCGCTACTCCCTGGGGCATACGGGGAATATGCGGTAGGGTGTCGGTGACCTGCAAATGCTGACGACCTCAATCTCAATGGAGCCTTGTCACCATGTCCGCTGACCTCCGCGACGGCTCGCTGCCGATGCACTTGGAATTCATCAGACCTTATTTCGATCATTTTCGAAATAGGAGTTGACCGGCGGCGGCGGAGGGTGCAGTCTATTTCCATGAAACTCGAACAAGCCGCAAAACAGCTCGAAGCCATCGGCAACCCGACACGGCTCAAGCTCTATCGCACACTGGTCAGAGCCGGCGAAGCTGGCCGGCCGGTGGGGTACTTGCAGGACACCCTTGGCATCGCGGCCTCGACGCTGTCCCATCACCTGCATCGCCTCATTCTGACCGGCCTCGTGACGCAGGAGCGTCAGGCGACGACCCTCATCTGCCGGGCCAACTATCCTATCATGCGCGACTTGATCGGCTTCCTGGCTGACGAGTGCTGTGCTGACGCAGCTTGCGGCGCGACGGAGAGCGACGCGGCGGCATAGCCTCTTTTTTGCATCATATTTCGATGATCCCGGAAGGATGGAAAAATGTCGATGAATGACCCTGACGCCCTCCCTGTCGCCGTCATCGGAGCCGGCCCGGTCGGCTTGGCGGCTGCCGTCCAGCTCATCCAAAGGGGGCTCCCGGTGAAGGTCTATGAGGCCGGCGTTGGCATCGGCACAAATCTCAAGGACTGGGGCCATGTCCGGGTGTTCACGCCTTGGCGCTATTGTGTTGATCAGGCGTCCCGAAAGCGTCTTGAGGAGAGCGGCTGGACGATGCCCAAGCCCGAGGCGTTCCCCACCGCTGATGAACTGATTGCCCGCTACCTCGAGCCGCTAGCAAGGCTCCCTGAACTCTCCTCGTCCATCGAAACCAGTGCACGCGTGATTGCTGTTTCGCGCTGGGGCGCAGACAAGGTCTTGAGCAAAGATCGAAAGGCGCGACCGTTCATGCTGGTGGTCGAAACCAGGGAAGGCATCAGGCGCGACAGTGCACGAGCCGTCATTGACGCCTCAGGCACGTGGCAGACGCCAAATCCACTTGGGGCCGGTGGTGTCCCGGCGGAGGACGAAGCGGAGTTCGCAGACAAGATTGCCTATGGCATTCCCGACATTCTCGGCCGCGACCGCACCCTTTATGCCGGCCGCGCCACGCTTGTTGTCGGTTCGGGTCATTCGGCCGCCAATGCCCTGCTCGATCTCGATAGGCTGGCTGCGGTTGAGCCGGGAACCACTTTTGTCTGGGCGACACGCGGGACCGATCTGGTTCGCATTTACAGCGGCGGAGACTTGGATCAACTGCCTGCCCGTGGCGAGCTTGGTTCTGACGTTCGCGAACTTGCGGAGAGCGGGCGCACAAAGCTCGTCACTGGGTTCGCAACGCTGGCCATCCGCAGCTCAAACGGCCGCCTGGCAGTCGAAGGTCAAACGAAGGATGGCCTACAAACTCTCGGGCCTTTCGACTGCATCATCGCGGCGACCGGCCAGCGGCCCGATCTGTCCCTTACGCGCGAGCTTAGGCTTGATCTCGACCCATGGCTTGAGGGCGTAAAGGCGCTGGGGCCTCTCATCGACCCCAACGAGCACTCCTGCGGCGACGTCCCCCCGCACGGTCATCGCGAACTGAGCCACCCCGAGCCCGACTTCTACACTGTCGGCATCAAGAGCTACGGCCGCGCCCCGACCTTCTTGCTGCTGACCGGGTATGAACAGGTGCGGTCGGTCGCGGCAGCCCTCGCTGGCGACATGGCGGCCGCGGATGCGGTGCAACTGGTGCTACCCGAAACCGGCGTCTGCACGGTTCCCCAGTCGACCATACGCGCGACCGCTGGCGGATGCTGTGGTGGTCCCGCTTCTTCCGAGGCTGACGCCTGTTGTGTCGCCGATGCTGAAGCGAAGGCCGCTGGCAAGGGTGGCTGCGGGTGCGGGGTGGCAGCCTAATCGCATCACGCCCGATGGAACGCAGTCGCCGAACGATCATCACCGTCCTCGGCCTGACCCAAATCATGGCCTGGGGGTCCACCTATTACCTGCCGGCGGTGATTGCACCAAAGGTCGCCGCCGACACCGGCTGGCCGCTGCCTTGGGTCGTGGGTGGATTGTCGCTTGGCCTGCTCGTCGCCGGACTGATCTCACCTCGCGTCGGCTCGTCCATTGAGCGCCACGGCGGCCGGAACGTTCTTGCGTTCAGCGCCGGCTGCATCGGCATCGGCCAGATCGGACTCGCTGCCTCGCCGAACCTTGCCGCCTACATCGCAGCGTGGCTCGTTGTTGGCCTTGGAATGGGGGCGGGCTTGTACGATGCCGCTTTCGCGACCCTCGGCCGGCTCTACGGACATAGCGCGCGCTCGGCCATCACAACCCTTTCGCTGTTCGGCGGCTTCGCCAGCACGTTCTGTTGGCCGATCTCGGCCTTCCTGATGGGCGAGACGGGCTGGCGCGGCACATGCCTCGTCTATGCTTCGGTGCAGTTGTTCTTCGCCCTGCCCCTCTATCTCGGAATGTTGCCGCGTCGGGTGCCGCTGCCGAGCGTCACAGATCGGCCGGGAAAGGAGCAGGTGGGCACCCCAGTTCAGCCGGCCGCAGTGCCGATCATGGTCGTCCTGGCTGCCACGCTGACCTTGGCGGCGGTCATTTCGTCGACGGTGTCAGTTCATCTCCTCACCATCTTGCAGGCCAGCGGCATGGCGCTCGCCGCTGCCGTTGGGCTCGGGGCACTGGTCGGCCCCGCTCAGGTGTCGGCGCGTGCCGTCGAGATGATCATCGCCCGCTACCATCATCCCATCTGGACCAAGTTCGCGTCGGTGAGCTTCGTCGCCATTGGCATTGGTGCGCTCTGCGTCGGGGTTCCGGTGGTACCTGTGGCGCTGGCGTTCTACGGTGCAGGCATCGGCCTCGAAACGATAGCGCGAGGCACGCTGCCGCTCGCTCTGTTCGGTCCGTCGGGATATGCGAGACTGATGGGGCGACTTGCCATGCCCAGCTTGATCGCTCAAGCAGCAGCGCCGTCTGTCGGAGCGCTATTGTTGGAGCATGTGGGCGCTCACGGCACTCTAGCAGCTCTCGCTGGCTTGGCGCTGCTGAACGTCGGACTGGCGTGTAGCCTTGGCTGGCTGATCTTCCGTCGTCGAACCTTAGAGGTACAGGCGCAGTGATGCTTTGTAACCGGCCGGTAGCCCTGTGAAGTGGTTGGCCAGCCTATGAAGCTCCGTCACTTCGGCAACTGCCTGGTTGAAGATCAAAGAGACCAATTGGTGCCCCTAGCCGGGATCGAACCAGCACTCCTTGCGGAACTCGATTTTGAGTCGAGCGCGTCTACCAATTCCGCCATAGGGGCTCAGGCCGGGCAGCCTGGATGGGCGCGGACTATACGGGCGGACAGGCTTTCGTCAACTGGCCTGTTGCCGATTTGCAGGCGCTCTGCACCCGGCCATGCCTTTCAGTCTCGTGAAGGTGCCGCCATTGTGCGGCGCGGAAAATCTTTCTAGACAGGGGATGCGTTGAAGCGCCTCGGATCCCAAAGGGTGGATGCGGCGCTTTGGGACCTTGTCTTCCTGCCACCCGGTGTCCAAAACCACTGCGCGCTTTTCAGGAGAGCCGATGCTTCGCGGACTTTACGACTGGACCATGTCCCTGGCGGCAAGGAAATCGGCCGAATGGTGGCTGGCCTTCATCGCCTTCGTCGAAAGCTCCGTCTTTCTGGTGCCGGCCGACGTGCTCTATCTGCCCATGGCGCTGTCCAAGCCGGAGCGCGCCTATCGCTACGCGCTGGTGGCAACGGTGGCCTCGGTGCTCGGCGGCGTCGCCGGCTGGTTCATCGGCCACTACGCCTACGAGGCAGTCGCCAAGCCGATTCTGGAATTCTACGGCAAGTATGACGAGTTCGAGCAGCTGCGCACCTCATCCGGCGTCGGCTTCATCGTCCTGATGCTGATCACCTCGGGCGCGGCGCATTTGCCGCCGATCAAGGTCGTGACGATCCTGTCGGGCGTCATCGGCGTCAACCTCCTGCTGTTCATCGTGCTGGCGATCGTTGCGCGCGGCGCCCGTTTTCTGCTGCTTGCCTGGCTGCTGCGCCGCTACGGCGAGTCGATCAGAGAGTTCATCGAGAAACGGCTGGGCATGATCGTCAGCGCCGGCGCCGCTGCCCTTATTTTGCTCTATATCGCGGTCAGATACGCCCACGGATAATGCATGTCGCCCAAAAGTGCGCAGCGGTTTTGGAGAACGACATGCATCGAAACAAGACTCAAGCGCGGCGCCTGAATTCATTTCTGCGCGGCGCTTTAGGCGCCAAGCGAACGGATGACGACCGATGACAGCGACCATGACCGCCGACACTGGACGCCAGCGGACGCGTGCCGCGCTGTTCCTGGCCGTCGCCATGGCAGCGACGGTCGGCTCGGCGCTCGCCTTCCAGTATATCGGCGGCTACATCCCCTGCCATCTCTGCCTGGAGCAGCGCACGCCCTATTACATCGGCGCGCCGCTGATGCTGGTCGCGGCCGTTGCCTCGATGCTGCGCGCACCGGCCTGGCTGACGCGCGGCCTGCTGGGGATCGGCGGCCTGTTGATGCTCTATGGCTTCTATCTCGGCGTCTACCATTCCGGCGTCGAATGGGCCTGGTGGCCTGGCCCCGCCGACTGCACGGCCGGCGCCGTTCCGGTCGACACCGGCGGCAAGGGCGTGCTCGATGCGCTGGACAAGTTCGTGCCGCCCTCCTGCGACAAGGCCGCGCTTCGCATCCTCGGCCTGTCGCTCGCCGGCTGGAATGCCATCGCCAGCCTCATCCTGGCCGCCGTCGCCTTACGCTGCGCGCTCGCGCGCGACTGAGCTGCCACGAAAGCGCCAACGCGAGATCGTTCAAAGAATTCGGCACGCTGAGTCGAATGAAGTGAGCGTCGAGAACCGGAGCGGAGCGGACTCCCGCATGTGCCGGAAAAGTGGTTTCGGTTTTCCGAAAGGACATGCGGCAGCTACAAAAAGCACGTGAGCACCGGAAGCGCAGACGCTTGCTTCAGGCAGCCAGCCTCCCGAATTATCGAACGATCTCAAGGCTCCAATTCGACATCCCAGTAGAGATAATCCATCCAGCTTTCATGCAGATGGTTGGGCGGGAACAGGCGGCCGTTATTGTGCAGATCGTGCACGGTCGGCTGATAGGGTTTTTGCAGCGGCCACATCTTGGCCTGCGCCGGCATCATGCCGCCTTTCCTGAGATTGCAGGGCGAGCAGGCGGCCACGACGTTCTCCCAGGTCGTCGCCCCGCCGCGATGGCGCGGGATGACATGGTCGAAGGTGAGATCGTCGGTCGTGCCGCAATACTGGCACTGGAAGCGGTCGCGCAGAAAGACGTTGAAGCGGGTGAAGGCGGGATGCCGCGACGGCCTCACATAGGCCTTCAGACTGACCACGCTCGGCAGCTTCATCGAGAAGGTCGGCGAGGAGACGGCGTGTTCGTATTCGGCGACGATATTGACCCGGTCGAGGAAGACAGCCTTGATGGCGTCCTGCCACGACCAGAGCGACAGGGGGTAATAGCTGAGCGGACGGTAATCCGCATTCAGCACCAGCGCGGGAAGCCCATCCGGAGATACGGCAACCGTCACGTAGTTGGCCTCCTTCGTTCCAAACCGAACGCCACGGATACTGTAAGCCCGACATGACAGGGATGTGAAGCGGATTGTCGTTCGGGGAAACGTTCAAAAACGCATGATTTTCATGCTTTTTCGGCCATCTCGACAGGTGGCGCCGCGTCCCTGCCCTTCAATTCCCGATAGTAGGCCCAGAAAAGCCGCGACGCGACCCCTCGCCACGGGCTCCATGATTCGGCCAGTCGAATCAGAGTTTTCTCCGGCGGACGAGGGTCGATGCCCAGGGCATGGCCGACCGCCGTCTGCAGCGCGACGTCGCGCGCGGGAAACACATCGGGGTGGCCGGCGGCGAACAGCAGGTAGCACTCCGCCGTCCACGGTCCGATGCCCGGCACCGCCGTCATCGCCGCGATCGCCTCGTCGGCGTCGAGCGAGCAGAGATGGTGGAGGTCAAGCCCGCCGGCCACGGCTCGCGCGATGGCGATCAGCCCGCGCTGCTTCGGCCGCGACAGGCCGGCCTCGCGAAAAATATCCTCGCCGGCGCAAAGGATGCCTTCCGGCGTCAGCGGATCGACCAGCCTGATCAGCCGGCCGAAGATGGCATCGGCGCTAGCGCGGGACACCTGCTGCGAGACGATGATCGACGCGAGGCTGCCGAATCCGGGCTCGGAGAGCCTCAGCGGCACCTCGCCGGCCATGCCGCGTACCTTCTCCAGCCGTGGATCGAGCAGGCAGAGCGCGTCGAGTCCTGCCGCAATGTCGTCGAGCGAGGCGATGCGTTGCACGTTTGCTTGTTCCCAGGGCGCTCATGAAGTGGCAATTGATGGCTAACTATCAACCGGCGGAAGCGCCTTTCAACCCGAATGCCGTCCGAGACATGACGCTCCTGACATTCCGCTTCGCGCCGAGCCCCAATGGCGAGCTGCATCTCGGCCACGCCTATTCGGCGCTGCTGAACCGGCAAATGGCGGCGCGGGCGGGAGGACGGCTGTTGCTGCGCATCGAGGACATCGACATCACCCGCTGCACCCCGGAATTCGAGGCCGGCATATTCCGCGACCTGGAATGGCTGGGGTTCGAATGGGAAGAGCCCGTGCGGCGCCAGTCCGAACATTTTTCCGAATACAGGGCCGTGCTCGACCGGCTGATAGCCGAGGAACTCGTCTATCCCGCCTTCATGAGCCGCGGCGAGATCCGCGCCTTCATTGCCGAGACCGAGAAACGCGGCCGCGACTGGCCGCGCGACCCCGACGGCGTGCCGCGTTATCCGCCGCTCGACAAGGCACTTCCGACTAAGGAGCGCAGGCGGCGCATCGCCGAGAACAAGCCTTTTGCCTGGCGCCTCGACATCGAGGCAGCCATGGCGCGCGTGCCGGGCGCCTTGTCATGGGTCGAGTTCACTGACGAGACTATGGCCGCGACGCACACGGTCGACGCAACGCCGCAGGCCTGGGGCGACGTCATCGTGGCGCGCCGCGATATCCCGACCAGCTACCATCTCGCGGTCGTCGTCGACGACGCGCTGCAGGGCGTCAGCCATGTCGTGCGTGGTCAGGACCTTTACGCGGCGACCAGCGTGCAGCGCTTGTTGCAGGACCTGCTCGGCCGCCCCGCGCCGCGCTACCTCCACCATCGGCTGATCCTCGGCTCGGACGGGCGGAAGCTGTCGAAGAGTTTCAAGGACACCGGCCTTGCCGCACTCAGGCAGGCAGGCGTGTCGCCGCAGGATGTCGTGCGGCTGATTGGGCTTTGACTACAAACGAGCCAGGCCGGCCTTGATCAGCGCCATCACGCTGATGAAGACGAAGGCGCCGCTCAATCCCCATGCCACAGCTAGCTTGATATCCCGGAAGGTGATGCCGTGCTCGTTGGCGATCATCACCGCGACGAAGAAGCCTAGCGTGAAGAGCAGCGTGTTGCCGGTCGAGCCGAAGCCGTCGTCCTTCATGATGGCATCGAGCGCGGTGCCGAAGAAGAATCCGAAAACCGCGACGGTGGCGACCGCGAACAGCAGCCATGTCGTCCCGAGATGCAAAAGCATGCCTGCTCATGGCGTGCCTTAACGCCATGCCCCTCTTGGCACCGTTTGTTGAATTCGGATGAGCTTATGGATCAACCGTTTCGTTTTGCTTGCCGAATTGATCGGCATTAGAGCAATTGCCGACATCAACTTTTCACGCGCAGCCAGAGCCCTCCTTCCAATGCACAGTATCAAGCGGTTCATCCCCGCCTCTTTCGTCGTTCTGTGGGCGACCGGCTTCATCGGCGCGCGCTATGCAATGCCATGGGCGGAGCCGTTCACCTTCCTTGCCATCCGCTTCGTGCTGGCGGCGATCCTGTTTGCGGGACTGACCGTCCTTATCGGCTCGCGACGGGCCACCCGCGAGGAGGCGCTTCATGCGACGGTGGCCGGCGTCCTCATGCACGGCGTCTATCTGGGCGGCGTCTTCTGGGCGATCCACCGAGGCATGCCGGCCGGGCTTTCGGCGCTGATCGTCGGCCTGCAGCCGCTGATCACGGCGGTGCTCGCCGGCAAATTTCTCGGCGAGGCGATCCTGCCGCGCCATTGGGCGGGCCTTGCCGTCGGGCTTCTGGGCGTCGTCATCGTGCTCTGGCCAAAGCTCGGCATGATTGGCGGCGGTGTTACCGCGGCAACGCTGACGGCCTCGCTGGTCTCGGTGCTCGGCATGGCCGCTGGTACGATCTGGCAAAAGCGCTTCGCCTCCGGCGGCGACCTCGTCTCGGCGACCATGTGGCAGTATGTCGGCGGCTCGGTCGTCACGATCCTGGGGTCGCTCGCCTTCGAGACGCGCACCATCACCGTCAACGGCGAGCTCATCTTTGCCATGGCATGGCTGGTCCTGGTGCTGTCTCTCGGCGCCATCTTCCTGTTGATGGTGATGATCAGGGACGGCGAGATGTCGAAGGTCGCATCGCTGTTCTATCTTGTGCCCGCCGTCACCGCCGTCATCGCGTGGGCTCTGTTCGGCGAAGAGCTCACTCTGCTGCAGATCGCCGGCATGGCGATCGCCACTTTGGGCGTCGGGCTCGCGACCGCCCGTCAGGACAGAGCTCAACCCACGCGGGCGCGCGCCTCGAGATAGCGGCTGATCGCGGCATTGAGCTCGCCGCCAAGGATGAAAATGGCCGAGATGATGTAGAGGAACACCACCGCGATCATGATCGAGGCCAACCCCGCATAGGTCGTCACATAGGACGAGAAATGGTCGAGATAGGTGGCGAAGATGGTCGAGCCGGCCAGCCACGCGACCAGCGTGAAGACGATGCCCGGAACGATGGAGACGAAGCGGCGCTTGCCGGCCGGCAGCCAGATATGCACCGCGAACAGGCCGATGACGATGACCGTCGAGGCGATCACGTAACGCCATATGGTGATCGTGCCCATATAGGGCTTGATCCATTCCAGATGCGCCTCGGCCAGCCGCGCGAGCAGGGGCGCGAGCACCAGAAGCACGCTGACGGCGAGAAAGCAGGCCGTCGCGATCAGCACGAAGACGATGCTCTGCACCCGGCGGTGGATGATGCCGCGCGTCTCGGTAACGCGATAGGCGCGGTTGAGCGAGGTCCTTAGCGCCTCGATGCCGTTCGAGGCGAAGTAGGCGGCTAAGAGCACGCCGTAGGTCAGGAGGTCGCTGCGCCGCACGGTAAGCACATTCTGCACCTCGCGCGCGATCGGCTTGGCAATCTGCTCCGGCCAGGTGTCGAAGACCAGATGCACGGCCGTGTCGGCGAAGGCGCGCGCGCCGAGAAAGCTGGCCAGCGTCGTTGCGAAGATCAGGAACGGAAACAGCGCCATCAGCGAGGTGATCGCCAGATGGCTGGCCATTGCCCAGCCGTCGTCGGTGGTGAAATGGCCGATCGCATCGTAGAGCACGCGCTTGACCGCGACGATATTCCTGAGCAAGGACCCGCGCTCCGCTCGATTGTGTCGACGCCGCGAATATGGGAAGGGATTGCGGCAAATGGCAACCCCAGGTCCCACAACGTTGCCCACCGCTGAACAGTTGCGCAGCATCATCGTCACCGGCACCTCCTCCGGCATAGGCGCCTATTGCGCGCGGGCATTGAAGGCGGAAGGCTGGCGCGTGTTCGCCACGGCTCGCGCACCGGCCGACATCGCCGCGCTCGAGGCGGAGGGCATCGAAGCCTTCTATCTCGACTATCGCGAGCCCGAGTCCATCGCCGCCCTGGCCGAGGCCGTGCTGGAGCGCACGGGCGGCACGCTCGACGCGCTGTTCAACAATGGCGCCTACGCGCAACCCGGTGCCGTCGAGGACCTGCCGGTCGAAGCGCTGCGCGAGCAGTTCGAAGCCAATTTCTTCGGCTGGCACGACCTGACCCGCCGCGTCGTGCCGGTCATGCGCCGCCAGGGGCACGGTCGCCTCGTCCACTGCTCCTCGATCCTGGGGCTCGCCCCGGTCCGTTTTCGCGGCGCCTATTCGGCGTCGAAACATGCCGTCGAAGGCCTGATGCTTTGCCTGCGCCAGGAGCTCGAAGGCAGCGGCATTCATGTCTCGTTGATCGAGCCGGGGCCGGTGACCTCGAAGATCGCCAGCAACGGCCTGGTATGGTTCTTGAAGAACATCGACGTCGAGAACTCCGTTCACCGCGCCGACTACCAGGCGCAGCTCGCGCGGCTCAAGGCCGGCGGCAGCGTCTCGCGTCTGAAGCCCGGACCTGAGGTGGTCCATGCCGCCTTGCGCCACGCGCTTCTGTCACAGCGCCCGCACCCGCATTATGTGGTAACGGTGCCGGCCAGAATCGGCGTGGCGCTCAAGCGCATCCTGCCGGCCTCGATGCTCTACCGCGTGCTCGCCAGGCGGGCCTGACCGAAACCCAACTGGAGCCAGCACCATGGCAACCGTCTTCAACATCCTCGCCATTGTCGTCATGGCTGCCGTCGTGGTCGTGCTGATCCGCGGCCTCGTCAACATGATGCGCGGCGGCTCAGGCTTCACCTCCAACAAGCTGATGCAGGCCCGCGTACTGCTGCAGTTCATAGCTCTGGTGCTGATCATGCTGACCGTCTACTTCACCCGCAAGTAACGGGCCGGGGAGGAGAAGGTGGTCAAGCTCAACAAGATCTATACCCGTACCGGCGACGACGGCACTACCGGTCTGGGCAGCGGCGAGCGGCGCCTGAAGTCAGATCTGCGCGTCGAAGCCTACGGCACGGTGGACGAAGCAAATGCCTGCGTCGGCATGGCGCGCGTCCACACCGCAACCGATCATCCGGCGCTCGACGCCATGCTCTCCCGCATCCAGAACGATCTTTTCGACCTCGGCGCCGACCTTGCGGTCCCGGACGACGGCAAACCGCTCGGCTACGAGCCGCTGCGCATCGTCGCCGCGCAGACCGGGCGCGTCGAAAAGGACATCGATGCTCTCAACAAGGACCTGCAGCCGCTGAAATCCTTCGTGCTGAACGGCGGCACGCCTGCCGCGGCAGCCCTGCATCTTGCGCGCACCGTAACACGGCGCGCCGAACGCCTCATGGTGGCGCTGGCGCAGGACCCGGCCGAGCACGTCAACCGCGAAGCGCTGAAATACATCAACCGCGTCTCCGACTTCCTGTTCGTCGCCGCCCGGGCGGTCAATGACAACGGAAATGCCGACGTGCTATGGGTTCCCGGCAAGAACCGCTGACAACCGGGTATGGCGGGAGGGTCCGATGTTCATCCCGCTCTACGACACCAACAGGCTCCGCCACATCCGCCTACAATATGTGACGATCGGCCTGATCGCCGCGAATGCCTTGGTCTATCTCGCGACCACGCTTGGCGGCGAGAGCTTCACCAATGCCGCAGTGCTTGGCCTCGGCTTCATCCCCTCTGTCGTCCATGACAAGGTGGAGCTGTCGCCCGAATTCGTCGTCATTCCCGAAAGCCTCAGCTATCTCACCTATTCCTTCCTGCATGCCGACATCTTCCATCTCGGCGGCAACATGCTGTTCCTGTGGGTGTTCGGCGACAATGTCGAGGACGCGCTCGGCCATATCCGCTACCTGATCTTCTACCTCGCCTGCGCGGCCGCGGGCGCTTTCTTTCAAGGCTTGGTCGGCTGGGATTCCCAGGTGCCGCTGATCGGCGCTTCCGGCGCCATCGCCGGCGTGGTTGCGGCCTATCTGATCCTCTATCCGAGGGTTAAGGTGTGGGTATTGGTCTTTGCGCGCATTCCTCTGCGCATCCCCGCCTTCATCCCGCTCGTCCTTTGGATCCTGTTCCAGATCGTGATGTTTGCCGCCGGCGGAGAGGATCAGATTTCCTGGGCCTGCCACATCGGCGGCATCATTGCCGGCGCTGTTCTCGTCCTGGTGTTGCGCAGCCGCGGCGTGCCGCTGCTTGCCGGCGCAGACGGCGAGCCGGACCCGACGCCGAAGGTCCAGAACGTCCCTCTCCCGATCGAGCCCGGACCAGCGCCCGAGGCGCCGGCACAGCCGACGCCTCGATGGGGCCGCGGCGCGGCGTCGCCGCCAGACTGAACCGATTTGAGTGCGACGTGCATATTGACGCGCCGGATTGCCGCCACTACGGAACGCCACCACAGAGCATGATCCCGAAAAGTGGGAACCGCTTTTCGGAACGATCATGCTCAACCGAAACATCGGGGTGGAACTGCTTCTTGGCCGTTGGAGACCAGAATTCCGCCCGGAATGTCGGCTTTCGACAACTCTGACAAGGCGCACACTGCTATAGCGCGCCCGACTATCTCAGGAGAGGTGACAGGAAAATGAAGATCCTTGTGCCCGTGAAGCGGGTTGTGGACGCGAACGTCAAGGTCCGGGTCAAGGCCGACGGACTGGGCGTCGAGCTTGCCAACGTCAAGATGGCGATGAACCCGTTCGACGAGATCGCGGTCGAGGAAGCGATCCGGATCAAGGAAGCCGGCAAGGCCGAGGAGATCATCGTCGTCTCGATCGGCCCGCAGCAGGCGCAGGAAACGCTGCGCACCGCGCTCGCCATGGGCGCTGATCGCGCTATCCTGGTCAAGACCGACGAGCAGACCGAGCCGCTGGGTGTCGCCAAGGTGTTGAAGGGCGTCGTCGAGGCCGAGAAGCCCGGCCTCGTCATCCTCGGCAAGCAGGCGATCGACGACGACAGCAATCAGACCGGCCAGATGCTGGCGGCGCTGCTCGGCTGGGCGCAAGGCACCTTCGCCTCCAGGATCGAGCTCGCCGGCGATCATGCCAAGGTGACGCGCGAAGTTGACGGCGGCCTGCAGACGGTTGAGCTGAAAATGCCGGCGATCGTGACCGCCGACCTTCGCTTGAACCAGCCGCGCTATGCATCGCTGCCCAACATCATGAAGGCCAAGAAGAAGCCGCTCGACGAGAAGAGCCCGGCCGACTACGGCGCCGACGTCAAGCCGCGCCTGAAGGTGATCAAGACCGAGGAGCCCGGCGGCCGCAAGGCGGGCGTCAAGGTCAACAGCGTCGCCGAGCTGGTCGAGAAGCTCAAGAACGAAGCCGGCGTGCTCTAAAGCGGTCAGGAAGGAACAGGAAAATGGCAATTCTCCTCATCGCCGAACACGACAACGCAAGCCTTTCCGACCAGACCGCCAAGGCGCTCGCGGCGGCCCTGCAGATCGGCTCGGATGTCGATGTGCTGGTCGCCGGCAAAGGCGCCAAGGCGGCAAGCGACGCGGCCGCCAAGCTGAAGGGTGTTCGCAAAGTCCTGCTGGCCGAGGCCGACGAGCTCTCCGAACGCCTGGCGGAGCCGCTGGCCGCACTCGTCGTCTCGCTCGCCGGCTCCTATGACGCGATCGTCGCCCCCGCGACCTCAGCGGGCAAGAACGTCGCGCCGCGCGTGGCGGCCCTGCTCGACGTCGCGCAGGTCTCCGAGATCATCGAGGTGGTCACGCCCGACACCTTCAAGCGGCCGATCTATGCCGGCAACGCCATCCAGACCGTGCAGTCGACCGACGCCAAGAAGGTGATCACGGTGCGCACCGCCTCCTTCCAAGGGGCGCCCGAGGGCGGCTCGGCCCCGGTCGAGACGGTGAACGCCGCCGCCAATCCCGGCCTCTCCTCCTTCGTCGAGAACAAGCTCTCCGAAAACGACCGTCCCGAGTTGACCTCGGCCAAGATCATCATTTCGGGTGGCCGTGCTCTCGGCTCGTCGGAGAAGTTCCAGGAAGTCATCCTGCCGGTCGCCGACAAGCTCGGCGCCGCTGTCGGTGCCTCTCGCGCAGCGGTCGATGCGGGCTATGCCCCCAATGACTGGCAGGTCGGCCAGACCGGCAAGGTGGTCGCCCCCGATCTCTACATTGCCGTCGGCATCTCGGGCGCCATCCAGCATCTTGCCGGCATGAAGGATTCCAAGGTCATCGTCGCCATCAACAAGGACGAGGAAGCGCCGATCTTCCAGGTTGCCGACTACGGTCTCGTCGGCGATCTCTTCGTCATCCTGCCGGAGCTGCAAAAGGCGCTTTGACGCTTTCTGCTCTGGCATATTAAAATCGGAAGGGTGGGGTAGACGAAGTCGCCCCGCCCTTTTAGTTTGCACTGCACAAAAAGCAGGCCGGTAAAGGCTTGCGCAATTCCAGGAAAAGTCCGTACGGTTTTCCCTCCGGAATTGCGATAAACAAAAAAGGCAATTCCAGGAAAGTGCCGAGCCACTTTGCGTCCGGAATTGCGGGAAACAAAGAGAAGGGAGCGCTTCCGTGCCTCGCAGAAGCGGAAATGCTCCAGACGGGATTGGGGTAATGAGCAAGATCGAGACGATCGGCATTGTCGGCGCAGGTCAAATGGGGGGCGGTATCGCCCACGTCTCGGCGCTGGCCGGCTACAAGGTCCTGATCCACGACATCTCGCCCGACCGGGTCGAGAAGGGCATCGCCACGATCAGCGGCAACATGGCCCGTCAGGTCGGTTCGGGAAAGCTCGAGGAGAAGGCGCGCAACGAGGCGATGGCCCGCATCTCATCGGCGTCCGCCATGGCCGATCTTGCCGCCGCCGACCTCGTCATCGAGGCGGCGACCGAGGATGAGACGGTCAAGCGCAAGATCTACGCCCAACTCTGCCCGCAGCTCAATCCGGAGGCGATTCTCGCGACCAACACCTCCTCGATCTCGATCACCCGGCTCGCCGCGCAGACCGACCGGCCTGAGCGCTTCATCGGCATACATTTCATGAACCCGGTGCCGGTGATGAAGCTGGTCGAGCTGGTGCGCGGCATCGCCACCGAGGACCAGACGTTCGAGGCCGCCAAGACCTTCGTGAACAGGCTCGACAAGACGATCACCGTTTCGGAGGATTTCCCGGCCTTCATCGTCAACCGCATCCTGTTGCCCATGATCAACGAGGCGATCTACACGCTCTATGAGGGCGTCGGCACGGTGGACGCCATCGACACCGCCATGCGGCTCGGCGCCAACCATCCGATGGGGCCGCTACAACTGGCCGACTTCATCGGTCTCGACACCTGCCTGTCGATCATGCAGGTGCTGCATGAGGGCCTGTCGGACTCCAAGTATCGCCCCTGCCCGCTGCTGGTGAAATATGTCGAGGCCGGCTGGCTCGGCCGCAAGACCGGCCGCGGCTTCTACGACTATCGCGGCGACCATCCGGTGCCGACGCGCTGAGCCCCGCGACTGAACGCTCACTGCGCGGCGTTCAGGATGCCGCGGCAAGCGGCAGGGGCGCCGCCTCGTCCTTCGAAACTTCATCGGGTGCTGCCGAAACGCAGCCGCGGCCGGCCGCCTTGGCGGCATAGCAGGCGGCATCGGCGCGGGCGATGATCTCGTCCACCTCGCCGCAGCCGGCGCGGATCGGCGCAAGCCCGATGCTGGCGGCGATCGAATGCGGACGGCCGTCCCAGCTGAAGCCCAGGTTGCGGATGGCTTCGATGATGCAACGCGCCGCGACCGTCGCTCGCGCCGGCGCGCCCGATTTCAGTATGACCGCGAACTCGTCGCCGCCGAGACGGGCGACGATATCTTCCGGACCGAGCACGTTGCGGATGGCGTCGGCGACGCGCTTCAGCAGCGCATCGCCCGCCGCGTGGCCGCCAGTGTCGTTGACCGCCTTGAAGTGGTCGAGGTCGACGAACATGAACTGATGCTCGCCGCCATTCAACCGGCACCGATCGACCAGCTCCTCCATCGTGCGGATGAAGCTTGGGCGGTTGGCGAGCCCGGTCAGCGCGTCATGGGCCGCGGCATAAGCGAGCTGGCGCTGCAGGGCGCGCGCGTCGGTGAAATCCTGGAAGACGATGACCAACCCGCAGAACTCGTCGTGGTCGTTCATGATCGGCGACACCATTTGGCGGATGCTGCAGCGCGTGTCGTCGCGCCTGATGAGCACGGCGCGGGCGTTCTGATCGCAATGATGGCGGCCGGCGGCCGAAGGTCGCGTCAGGCCGATCCTCTGCCCGGTTTCCTCGTCGACCGCCCAGTAGACATCGCCGAGCACCTTGCCAAGCGCCTCGCCGCTGGCAATGCCGGTCAGCTTTTCGGCGACCGGATTCATGAAGGTGACGCGGTTCGCGGCATCGGTGCAGATCACCGCGTCGCCGATCGACTGCAGCGTCACCCTGAGCCGCTCCTTTTCGTCGGCGAGCATCGCCGCCGAGACCTTGCGCCGTTCTTCGGCCTCCTTGCGCTCCGTGATATCGGTCAAGCTGCCGATCGCCCGGATCAGCCGGCCCTCGCCGTCGCGTTCGATCGCCTTGCCGCGGTCGAGGATCCAGACCCAATGGCCGTCCTTGTGGCGCATCCGGAACTCGGCCTCGAAGAAGGCCGTCTCGCCGTCAAGATGCGCCCGGTCCGCCTCGGCGACGATTTGGCGGTCGTCCGGGTGGATCATCGTCAGCCAGCGGTCGGGGTCGCCGTCCAGCTCGCCATCGTCATAGCCCAGCATTCTGACCCAGGTTTCGGAGTAAGTCGTGCCGCCCTTGCGCATGTCGAGGCTCCAGACGCCTTGTCCGGCGCTGGTCAGCGCGAAATTCCAACGCGTCTCGGCTTCGGCGATGCGCGCTTCGGCCTGCTTGCGCGCATCGATGTCCTCGATCTGCGACACAAGATAGAGCGGCTTGCCGGTCTCGTCTTCGCGAATGACCGAGCCCGCGAGCTGCGCCCAGACCGGAGTGCCGTCCTTCTTGAGGTAGCGCTTCTCGAAATGAAAGGAATCGATCTTTCCCTCTTTCAGCGCGATCATCGTCTCACGGCCGATCTGCAGATCGTCGGGATGCGTGATCTGGAAGAAGGTCAGCGCCTCGATTTCCGCCCGGCTGTAGCCGAGCATCGCCGCGAAGGCGGGATTGGTCTGAAGGATGCGGCCGTCGAGGCCGACGATGGCGACGCCGATCGCCGAATCTTCCATCGCGCGGCGAAAGCGCTGCTCGCTCTCGGCAATCTGCCGGCGGTCGTCGATGATCCTGCGGATGAACAGCGCCGAGACAAAGAGCGTCACGGCGGTGACGGCGACCGATATCTGTAGGCAGAACTTCAGCGCGTCCGCACCGAGCTCCAGCGCCGGCAACAGGACCGATGCCATCAGGGTGATAAGCCCTGCCGCCATCAAGGCGAGCACAGCGCGCTTGCCGGCCCGCGGACCTTTCCAACTCAACCACGCCACAATGCGATCCCACCCCATGCGCAACTGCCACAACCCTGGCGGATCGATTTTAAGGAATGGTTGTAAGCTGCGGCGGCCACGCCGCTAACCGACAAAGCAATGCCGGCATGATTAAGGATCAGTGTGTAATCCTACCAGCGGACGAAAAACCGTCCGCCAAGCGCGCCGAGCGCGGTGAGGAACGCGATCGCGATCGTGTACCAGGTGGCGACGAACAGCGGCGAATCGTCGAAGCAATGCGCGGCATAGAAGGTCGCCGCCAAGCCGCCCGCGAGCAGGCCCGCGACCGCGCCGGCCAGCACCGGCCGCGTCGGCGCGCCATAGCGCAGCATGCCGAGGAAGATAGCCAGGGGACCGATGCCGATCAACGGGATAAAGCTCATGCAGATCATCATGTTGGAACCCACGAGCCGCCTGCCCCAGTCCGCCTCCGGCACGACGAAAAGCTCCAGGATGACCGCGATCACGACGAGCGCAGGCGCGGCGAGCGTCCATAGTTTCGCTCGCCTGCTCGCCGCACCGGGCGTCGACAGGGCTCGGATCAGAGCGAATGCGCTGGTCGTGAGCGCCAAGGTGAAGACGAACTTCGACATGAAGCGCATCGTATGCATGGCCGGCATGATGTCCGGGCGCGGACCGATGGTCATGAAAAAGACCACCGCCGCGACCACAACCGCCACGCCGACGGCCAGCCACCAGGCGAGGCCAAGCGGCATCGCCTTGTTGCGGGCATCGGCGTCGAGCGCCTTTATGAGGTCCTCGGTTCTCATGTCACCGTCGTCCGAACCTTTTGGCGATCGCGGCAAGGCCGCGATGCAGCGACACGCGCACCGCCGTCTCGCTGATGCCGAGCTTGACCGCCGTTTCGCCGATCGAATGGCCGTCGACCGAGATCGAGGAAACCACGGAACGCTGCGAGGGCGGCAAGCCGTCCAGGGCCCGGTTTATGTCGCGCTCGCTCACCGTCTCCGCTTCCGGCTCGGCGAACGTCTCTGCGATCTCGTCGATCTCGACCTCGATGCGACGGCCGCGCCTGCGGAATGCATCGATCAGCTTGAAGCGGGCGATCGCATAGACCCATGGCAGCACCGGCGCGTCTTCTCGCCACGTGTGCCTTTTGACGTGAATGGCCAGCAAGGTTTCCTGCACGACATCCTCGGGGTCGACCCCGCCCTGGACGATCTTGCGCCGGACGAAGCCACGAACGAGAGCGGCTATCCGGTGAAGAAAGTCGGCGTAAGCCCTTTCGTCTCCCGCGATCGCGGCCCTGAGCAGCCGGGAAAGCTCGGCCTCGTCCTTGCCGGTCACAAGAGTTTACCCCCGATGTTCGCGTCTCGGCCCTGGTTTGTTACGTGTCCGGCGAAATAATGTCCAAGCCAAAGTACCGGAAAATCACGAAAGTTTGCGGCACGGCGACCGATTGAAGCAGGGTCGGAATGTTGACTATCCTAATCAGGTATTGATAGGTGCGTCTGAGCCCGAACCCCTGTCTCCAGATTTGAGGACGATGCCCATGAAAACTGCCTTTTCCACTCTTGCCGGCGCCGCCGCGCTGGCGCTCGGCCTGATCGCCGGACCGGCCATGGCGGAGGATGCGGGCATCGTCGTCTACAATGCCCAGCATGAGAGCCTGGCCAAGGAATGGGCGAAAGGCTTCACCAAGGAAACCGGCATCAAGGTCACGCTGCGCAACGGCGGCGACAGCGATTTCTCCAACCAGATCGTCGCCGAGGGTGCTGCCTCGCCGGCCGACGTGTTCCTGACAGAGAATTCGCCTGCAATGGCGCTGGTCGAGGCGGCCGGCCTGTTCGCGCCGGTGGATGCCGACACCCTCGCTCAGGTTCCGCAGGAATACCAGCCTTCGAGCGGCAAATGGGTGGGCGTCGCCGCGCGCAGCACCGTCTTTGCCTACAACAAGGACAAGCTCAAGGAAGGCCAGCTGCCCAAGTCGCTGCTCGACCTTGCCGATCCGAGCTGGAAGGGCCGGTGGGCCGCCTCGCCGTCCGGCGCCGATTTCCAGGCCATCGTCAGCGCGATGCTCGAGCTCAAAGGTGAAGCCGCGACTTCCGACTGGCTGAAGGCCATGAAGGAGAACTTCACCGCCTACAAGGGCAACAATACGGTGATGAAGGCGGTCAATGCCGGGGAGATCGATGGCGGCGTGATCTACCACTACTACTATTTCGGCGACCAGGCGAAGACCGGCGAGAACAGCAAGAATGTCGGCCTGCATTATTTCAAGAACCAGGACCCGGGCGCGTTCGTGTCGATCTCTGGCGGCGGCGTGCTGGCCTCGAGCAAGCATCCGAAGGAAGCCCAGGCTTTCTTGAAGTGGGTCACCGGCAAGGCCGGCCAGGAGGTTTTGAAAACCGGGACCTCTTATGAATACGCGGTCGGCAAGGATGCCATGTCGAACCCGAAGCTCGTGCCGCTGGCCGATCTGCAGGCGCCCAAGATCGATCCGACGCACCTGAACTCGAAGAAGGTCATCGACCTGATGACGCAAGCCGGCTTGCTTTAGTCCGCGTTCGTCCTAAAAGGACAACCGACCGTGCTCCCGCCGGAATTCGCTTTCCGCGGGAGCGCTTTTGTTTTGGAGATGGCCTCGTCGATGACGATCATCTGCGTTTCCGACCGCGTTCGCGGTTCATCAGATCGTCTCCAGGCGGTGCATTCCGGCTGATGTCCGCGATCGACCTCACGCATTCGGGGCCGCCGGCTGCCGCAAGGCAGAGCCGGCGGTCCACGTCGTGGATTACGCTTGCGGCCGCCATCGTCTCGCTGATCGCTCTCCTGCCGCTTGCCTTCATCGTCTGGGTGGGCATCCAGACGGGATGGGACACGGTGGTGGCGCTGATCTTTCGGCCTCGCGTCGGCGCGCTCCTGGTCAACACCATCCTGCTTGTCGTCCTGGCCGTCCCGATCGCCATCGCGCTGTCGGTGGCGCTTGCCTGGCTGACCGAGCGCAGCGACCTTCCCGGAAACCGTTGGTGGTCGTGGCTGTCGGTGGCGCCCTTGGCAATTCCCGCCTTCGTCCACAGTTACGCCTGGATCAGCCTGATCCCCGGCCTGCACGGGCTCTGGGCCGGCGTGCTCGTCTCCGTCATCGCCTATTTCCCGTTCCTCTATCTGCCGATCGCAGCGGCGCTGCGCCGGCTTGACCCTGCGCTGGAAGATGCCGCCGCAGCGCTGGGCCTCGGACCCTGGCGCGTCTTCGCGCGTGTCGTGCTGCCGCAGTTGAGGCTGGCCATCTGCGGCGGTTCGCTGCTGGTTGGCCTGCACCTGCTTGCCGAATACGGGCTTTATGTCTTCATCCGCTTCGATACCTTCACCACCGCGATCGTCGACCAGTTCCAGTCGACCTTCAACGGCGCGGCGGCGAACATGCTCGCCGCCGTGCTGGTCGCCTGCTGCTTCGTGCTGCTTGGCGTGGAGGTGATCGTGCGTGGTGAGGAGCGTTATGCCCGCGTCGGCTCCGGGGCGGCGCGCCAGCAGCAGCGTGTCGCCCTCGGCCGCGCCACGCTGCCTTGCTTGCTGCTGCCCGCCGGGACTGCGCTGCTCACGCTCGGCGTGCCCTTTGTGACCGTCGGCCGCTGGCTGCTTGCCGGTGGCGCCGACGTCTGGCGTTGGGACGAGATCAGCCTGGCGCTCGGCCAGACGCTGGTCCTCGCCGTCACCGGCGCGCTGCTTGCCACGGTCGCCGCAATGCCCATGGCCTGGATCTCGATCCGTGCGCCCGGCCGCTTGCAGCGCCTGCTCGAGAGCTGCAACTACATCGTCGGCTCGCTGCCGGGTGTGGTCGTCGCGCTGGCGCTGGTGACCATCACCGTACGCATCGCCTTGCCGCTCTATCAGACGCTCTTCACCATCCTTTTCGGCTATGCGCTGATGTTCCTGCCGCGCGCGCTGGTCAGCCTGCGCGCCTCGATCGCCCAGGCGCCGGTGGAACTCGAACGCGCGGCTTCGAGCCTCGGCCGCCCGCCGCTCAGGGCGCTATGGTCGACCACGATCCGGCTGTCGGCGCCGGGCGCGGCGGCCGGGATGGCGATGGTGGCACTCGGCATCACCAATGAATTGACCGCCACGCAGATGCTGGCGCCGAACGGCACCCGCACCCTTGCGATGGCGTTCTGGTCCTACAGCGGCGAGATCGACTACGCCTCGGCCGCCCCTTACGCCTTGATCATGGTGGCGATGTCGCTCCCCATGACCTGGGTGCTCTACGTCCAGTCAAAGCGGATGGCCGGCCGATGAGCTTCCTCGAGCTCCGCGACGTAGCAAAACATTATGGCCCGGTGGCAGCACTTGCCGGCGTCGACCTCACCGTCGAAAGCGGCAGCCGCACCGCGATCGTCGGACCCTCCGGCTGCGGCAAGACCACCTTGCTGAGGCTGATCGCCGGCTTCGAGGCGCCAGACCGCGGCCGCATCGCGCTCGACGGCAAGCTGCTCGCCAATGGCGGGGCGGCGGTACCGGCGCATCGCCGCGGCATCGGCGTGGTGGCGCAGGACGGCGCCCTCTTCCCGCATCTCACCATCGCCGACAATATCGGCTTCGGCATGCCCCGAAGCGCCGAGAAGCGCGCCGAGCACATTGTCGAGCTCGCCTATATCGTCGGGCTTGACAAGGCGATCCTGAAGCGCCGTCCGCACGAGCTTTCCGGCGGCCAGCAGCAGCGTGTCGCGCTTGCCCGTGCCATGGCGATGAAACCCCGCCTGATGCTGCTCGACGAGCCGTTCTCGGCGCTCGACACCGGCCTCCGGGCCTCGATGCGCAAGGCGGTGGCCGAGCTTCTGGAGGATGCGGGCATCACAACCATCCTGGTCACCCACGATCAGGCCGAGGCGCTGTCCTTCGCCAGCCAGGTGGCCGTCATGCGCGACGGCCTGTTCTCGCAGGTCGGCACGCCGCGCGAGCTCTACTTCCAGCCCAGGGACAGGATGGTTGCCGAGTTCCTCGGCGACGCCATCATCGTGCCGGCCAAGATCGCCGACGGCTTTGCCATATCGCCGCTCGGCCGCATCGCGGTCGACATCACCGAGCGGCGCGACGTCGCCCGTATCATGCTCAGGCCCGAGCAGGTGGTGCTTAAACGAACCTCCCGCGAAGGCATGTCGGGGACGCCGGACATGCTGTTCGGCGAGGTGACGGACTCCGAATTCGCCGGCTCGGTCTGCACCATCGCCGTGCGGCTGCTCAATAGCCCGGATCCGCCGGATGCGGCCGCGATCGGCAACACACCGCTCGTCCTGCGCAAGACCGGCATGGACGTGCCGGAGGTCGGCGAGATCGTGCGCCTCACGGTGACCGGCAACGCGCATGTGTTTGCCTGAAGCTGAGTCAAGAGGAGGGGCTTACGCTGCCGAGGCGCCTGCCGCCCCGATCGAACCAGTGCAACTTCTCGGCTGTGGCGGTGATGCGCAACTTGTCGCCGGGCTTTGCCGCCGTGCGGCCGCCGACCCGTACCACGATATTATTGCCGGCAGCCGAGCAGTGCAGGAAGGTTTCCGCGCCGACCGGCTCCACGGCCTCGACCGTTGCGGGCAGCATCAGCGCCCCGGATCGGTCCTCGGCATCGGCGACGAGTTCGGCGTCCTCGGGCCTGAAGCCTAGCATTGCCGCCTGCCCGCCGGGCGGGGCAAGAACAAGCAACTTTCCTTCCAGCTCAGTTGCAGAACTTTCTGTGCTCAGTGAGAGCAGGTTCATCGGCGGCGCGCCAATGAAGGACGCGACGAATGTCGAGGCCGGCTTCTCGTAAATGTCGAGGGGAGCGCCGATCTGCTCGACCAGCCCCGCATTCATGACGACAAGCATGTCGGCTAGCGTCATCGCCTCGAGCTGGTCGTGGGTGACATAGACCGAAGTGACGCCGAGCCTGCGCTGCAGGCTCTTGATCTCGACCCGCATCTGGCCGCGCAGCTTGGCGTCGAGGTTGGAGAGCGGTTCGTCGAACAGGAAGACTTTCGGATTGCGCACGATCGCCCGGCCCATGGCGACGCGCTGTCGCTGGCCGCCGGAAAGCTCGCGAGGGCGCCGGTCGAGCAGTCCCGACAATTCCAGCACCTTGGCAGTTGAACGCACTCTGCTGTCGATCTCGGCTTTCGGCGTGCCGCGATTACGCAGGCCATAGGCCATGTTGTCGTAGACCTTCATATGCGGGTAGAGCGCGTAATTCTGGAAGACCATGGCAATGTCGCGTTCGGTCGGACCGACGGCATTGACGATCTTGCCGTCGATCGCAACCGTTCCGGACGAGATGGTCTCGAGTCCGGCGATCATCCTGAGCAACGTCGATTTGCCGCAGCCGGAGGGACCGACCAGCACGCAAAGCTGCTTGTCCGGAATGGCGATGGAAACGCCTTTCACGGCCTCGACGCCGCCGGCATAGAGCTTCCTCACATCATTGAGATCAACCGTCGCCATCGCCCCTCACTTCTCGGATTCGACCAGGCCGCGCACGAACCAGCGCTGCATCAGCACCACGACAAGGATCGGCGGCACGATGGCCAGCATCGCAGTGACCATCACAAGGTGCCACTGGGTATCGGCGTCGGCGAAGGAAACCATCTTTTTCAGCGCAATGACGATGGTGTTCATGTCGTTGCTGTTGGTGACCAGCAGCGGCCACAGATATTGCGTC
Organism: Mesorhizobium sp. WSM4887; assembly: GCF_029625865.1. NCBI lineage: Bacteria > Pseudomonadati > Pseudomonadota > Alphaproteobacteria > Hyphomicrobiales > Phyllobacteriaceae > Mesorhizobium > Mesorhizobium sp. WSM4887. The sequence continues at coordinate 351,617 of NZ_JARTVP010000003.1, read as the reverse complement.
CAGCCATAGATGAAGAGGATGACGAACAGCGCCGCGATGTTGGTGCGCGACAGCGGCAGGAGGATGTCGAAGAAGAAGCGCCACGGCCCGGCACCATCGACGCGCGCCGCCTCGACGAGCTCGCCCGGGATGGTCATGAAGAACTGTCTGAACAATAGCGTGGCCGTGGCCGAGGCGATCAGCGGAATGATCAGACCGGCATAGGTGTCGATCATGCCGAGATCGACCATCACCTTGTAGGTCGGCAGGATGCGGACCTCGACGGGCAGCATCAGAGTGATGAAGATCAGCCAGAAGAAGGTCATGCGCAGCGGGAAACGAAAGAACACGATGGCATAAGCCGACAGGATCGAGATGAAGATCTTTCCGACCGCGACGCCGAGCGCCATGACCGTCGTGTTGAGAAGCAGCCTGCCGACGCTGACGCCGCCGATGCGCCCGACACCGCCGAACAGGGCCTCGCTGTAATTGTTCCAGAGTTGGTCACCGGGCAGCAGCGGCAGGGGCGGCTTGAGGATCGTCTGCAGCGTCTGTGTCGAGGCCACGAATGTGTAGTAGATGGGAAATGCAACGATCAAAATGCCGAGAATGAGAGCGGCATGGGCGATCAGGACACGCAACGGGGACTGGCCGATCATCGCTTGCCTCAGCCGTAGTGGACCTTGCGTTCCACATAGCGGAACTGGATGGCGGTGAGCGCGATGACGATGACCATCAGGATCACCGACTGCGCCGCCGAGTCGCCGAGGATCAGGTTGACGAAGCCGTCATTGTAGACCTTGTAGACCAACGTCTCGGTGGTCTTGCCCGGTCCGCCGCCGGTGACGGCATGGACGATGCCGAACGTGTCGAACAGGGCATAGACAGTGTTGACGACCAGCAGGAAGAAGGTCGTCGGCGCGAGCAGCGGGAAGATGATGGTCCAGAAACGCTTGGTCTCGCGAGCGCCGTCGATCGCCGCCGCCTCGATCAGCGTCTTCGGCACCGCCTGCAGCCCGGCGACGAAGAACAGGAAATTGTAGCTGATCTGCTTCCATGCTGCGGCGGAAACCAAAAGGATCATGGCGTGACTGCCGTTGAGCAACGGGTCCCAGGCTATGCCGAGACTTCTCAGCACGTAGGATAGCGAGCCGATCGAAGGGTTGAACAGGAACAGCCACAACATGCCGGCGATCGCCGGCGCCACCGCATAGGGCCAGATCATCAGTGTGCGGTAGAGCGCTTTCCCGCGCACCACTTTTTCCGCCATTACGGCAAGCAGCAACGCCACTGCCATCGCCACGATTGCGGTGGCAAGCGAAAATACCACCGTTACCTTGATCGAGTTGAGATAGGCCGGGTCGGCAAGCACTTTGCGGAAATTGGCTAACCAGACGAACTTGCTCTTCAGCCCGAATGGGTCCTGCCTGAGCATGGACTGGTAGAGCGCCTGCCCGGCCGGCCAGTAGAAGAAAACCAGTGTTATGGCGAGTTGCGGCGCCACAAGCAGGTAAGGCAGGACTTTGTTGGGGAAAACGACGCGCGGGGTCAGCTTGGTTTCCTCGTCAAGCAAGGATCGCCCGCGCCGATCCGCGCGGGCGACGTTTCATCCTCGGCCAGGTTTAGTTGCCCAACGCGTCCTTGATCGCCGCGTTGCCGCGCGAGACGGCATTGTCGAGCGCCTGCTGGGCCGTTTCCTGGCCGGCCAGCATCTTCTCGAACTCCTCGTTCTGGATATCGCGCACCTGAGGCAGGTTGGGCAGGCGCACACCCTTCGAATTTTCGGTCGGCGCCTTGCCGGTCATCTGCAGGATCGGTGTCTCGCGGCCCGGGTTCTTGTCGTAGAAGCCGGACTTCTTGGTCGCCTCATAGGCTGCCAGCGTCACCGGCAAGTAGCCCGACTTCTGGTGCAGATATTCCTGCACCTCGGTCTTGGAGAGATAGGCGAAGAAGGCCGCGACGCCCTTGTACTCCGCATCGGATTTGCCGCTGAAAACCCAGAGGCTTGCGCCGCCGGGGGTCGTGTTCTGCGGCGCACCCTTGGCATCGCTGTCATACGGCAGTTGGCCGATGCCGTAGTTCATACCCGACTTGACGATATCGCCGAGCCCGCCCGACGACTCGGTAAAGATGCCGCATTCTCCGGCGAGGAAGATCTGCTTGGCTTCGGAGGTTCGCCCGCCATATTTGAAAGTGCCATCCTTGGCGAGGTCAGCCAGCGCCTGAAAGTGGTTGACGAAAATCGGCGCATTGATCTTGAGCTCGACGTCGCCGCCGGCCAGTCCGTTCTGCTGGGTCGCCCAGGAAACATTATTCCAGGCGGCAAAATTTTCCAGATGGATCCAGGTCAGCCAGGTCGAAGTGTAGCCGCAAGGGGCCGCGCCGCTCGCCTTGATCTTCTTCGCCGCTTCCCAGACCTCGTTCCAGGTCTTAGGCGGGTTGTTCACGTCGAGGCCGGCCTTCTGAAAGATGCCCTTGTTGTAGTAGAGGATCGGCGAGGAGGAATTGTAAGGGAAAGACAACATGGTGCCGTCCGGCTTCGAATAGTAGCCGACAATGCCGGGCAGATACTGGCTCTTATCGAACGTCATCCCCGCGCCCGTCAAAACTTCGGCCACGGGTTTGATCGCGCTCTCGGCCGCCATCATGACGCCGGTGCCGACATCGAACACCTGGATGATGTCCGGCGCCTGGCCGGCGCGGAACGCGGCGATGCCTGCATTCAGCGTCTCGGGATAGGTGCCCTTGAAGACCGGAACGATCTGGTAGTCGCTTTGGCTGGCGTTGAAGTCCTTCGAGATCTTGTCGACGACTTCCGCATTGGCGCCCGTCATCGCATGCCACCAGCTGATCTGTGTGACAGCGAAAGCGGACGTGGTGGAAAGCAGGGTCAAGGTAGCGGCAACACCTGCCGCGAAGCCGAAGAGCTTCATGTTTCATCTCCCGTTGTGATTGGCGAAAGGGGGGCTTCCGCAGAACCAGTATGTGTTGCGCATGACAATCGGACAACGGTTTTGTTATGCGTCGATGAACATCATCTGATCCTAAATTAACGTGCATCGGTCACGGCCGGGCAGATTGCTTGCCGGCTTAGGATTTGAGCGACTCCAACCATCGTATTGCGACAGCCGGCCCAACCTTATCCGTCCTTTACAACCTAAGGCACACGCGTCGGTTGCAGGTCCACTAATCGATTCTTCAGCCGTCGGGCCTTAAGCAATCTTAACTTGATTGATGCGGGAAGATCAGGTGGGGCCTAATGTTGACCGTCTATAATTGCATCGTGCACGAGCACGATCTGAGGTTGGTCGCACTTGCGGCGCTCATCTGCGGAATTTCCTCTTTCTCGGCGGTCAATCTTCTTCGCCATGTCGAGCAATCGACCAGTCGAAATCGCTACGCATGGCTGTTGATTGCAGCCACGGCGACCGGATTCGGTATCTGGGCGACGCATTTCGTCGCCATGATCGCCTTCACGCCGGGAATACCCAACGCCTATAACGCGGAGCTTTCCGCGCTTTCGCTGGCCGCCTCCGTAGTTCTGACAGCGGCCGGAATGTGGATCGCCACCATCCGCGGCGGCATTGATCACTATCTTGTCGGCGGCGCCGTGCTCGGCGTCGGCATCGCCGTGATGCACTATACCGGCATGGCGGCGTTCGAGGTCCAGGGCAGGATCGTCTGGAACGAGCTGCTCGTCGCTCTTTCGCTGGCGGCGGGCGTCACGCTTGCCGCGCTTTCGCTGCTCGTCGTGCTTCGCCGCCCGTCGACGCTTACGACGATCGCTGCCGCCGTCTTGCTCACACTGGCCATCTGCACACTGCATTTTATCGCCATGGCGGCGGTCTCGATCTATCCGGACTCCTCGATAGAGATCTCAAAATTCACCATCGCGCCGATGTCGCAAGCCTTTGCCGCTGCGGCGGCAAGCCTGGTCATTCTGATGCTCTCGGCCGTGGCGCTCCGCATCGACCTGCGGTTCCGCCGGCATCAGGCGGAAGCGCAGCGCATGCACGGCCTGGCCAACGCGGCGGTCGAGGGGCTGATCGTTTGCGACGGCAGCCGCATCGTCAGCGCCAACGACAGCATCGCGGCGCTGAGCGGCATCGCGCCCGGCACGCTGAACGTGATGACGCTCGGCGACCTCTTCGGCGAACGCGTTGCCTCAGCCATCGCCGGCGGCAGCGGTCAGGCGCAGGAAGCCGAGCTGCGCAGCCAGGACGGCACCCGCATTCCGGTCGAGCTGATCGCCCGCAGCATCGACTATTGCGGCAAGCCTCACGACGTCGTCGCCGTCCGCGACATGCGCGAGCGCAAGAAGGCCGAGCAGGAGATCCTTCGCCTGGCGCATTTCGATCCGCTGACCGGGCTTGCCAATCGCCGCAGCTTCACCAGCCGGCTCGAGGCCGAGATCGCCACGGCGAGCGGCAAGGGCGGGCAGCTCGCGCTGATGCTTCTCGATCTCGACCGCTTCAAGGAAGTCAACGACCTCTTCGGTCATGCCGCCGGCGACGCCGTGCTGCAAAGGGTGGCGCAATGCGCGTCCAGCGTGCTCCGCCATGGGCAGATGCTCGCCCGTCTCGGCGGCGACGAATTCGCCATCATCGCGCCGAACCTTCCCGACCCGCAGGCCGCCGGCCGTATCGCCGAGGCGGTGCTTTCCAAGCTACGCCAGGAAAGCCAACTGTCGCCCGGCGGCGAGCTGGTGTCGGCAAGCATCGGCATTGCTCTTTACCCGCTGGATGCCGACGACCAGGCGGCGCTCGTCAGCCATGCCGACACTGCGCTCTACCGCGCCAAGGCCGAGGGCAAGGACACTTATCGCTATTTCGAGGCTTCGATGGGTGCCGAGACGCGCGACAGGCGCGCCATGGAGCACGATCTGCGCCAGGCGGTTGCGCGCGGCGAGTTCCGGCTGGTCTATCAGCCGCAAAAGGAGATCAGCAGCGGCAAGATGATCGGCTTCGAAGCCTTGATCCGCTGGCATCATCCGGAGCGCGGCAACATCCCGCCGTCGGTCTTCATCCCGGTCGCCGAAGACAGCGGCGCCATCGCCCAGATCGGCGAATGGGTGCTGGCGACGGCCTTCGAGGAAGCCGTGCGCTGGAAAACTCCGCTGACCATCGCCGTCAATGTCTCCGCGGTGCAACTCCACAACCCGAATTTCAGCCGCAAAGTGCACGAGATCCTGCTGCGTTCGGGACTTCCGGCCGGACGGCTGGAGCTTGAAGTGACCGAGACGGCCCTTATCAAGGATATGCCCCGGGCGCTGGCGACCCTGCGGCAGGTCAAGGCGCTTGGTATTCGCGTCGCGATGGACGATTTTGGAACCGGCTATTCATCGCTTTCCAATCTCCGCGCTTTCCCTTTCGACAAGATCAAGATCGACGGCTCCTTCATCAAGTCGGTCGACAGGAATGGTCAGGTCGCGGCCATCGTGCGCGCCGTGCTGGGGCTGGGGCGCGGCCTGGGCCTGCCTGTTCTGGCCGAAGGCGTCGAAACGCTGGACGAATTGCGCTTCCTCGATGCCGAGGACTGCGAGATCGGCCAAGGATACTATCTCGGCAGGCCAGGCCCGATCGAAACCTTCAGCGAGCTGACCGGCGTGCCGGCGGCCATGGATGCTGTCGAGGCCCGCGGCGGCCGCATCCTCATGCTCGAGCCCGCCGCCGCGCGCTCAGCTTGACGGACCGAGCGCGGCTTCCACCAGTCGCTTGGCGTCGGGACTCGACCATTCCGCCGGTCCGTTCATATGTGCGATCAGGCAGCCTTCGCCGTCGATCAGCATCGTCACCGGCAGGCCAAGCGCCAGCCCGCGCGTCTTGGCCTCGTTGAACAGGCCCATTGTCGCATCCCGGTAATAGCCGAGCGTCTCGATGCCGATCTCCTTCAGGAACTTTTTCGGCTTGGCGTCATCGCCGGTGTCGACATTGACCGCGACGACCTCGAAAGTGTTGCCGCCTTTTTCCTTCTGCAACGCATCGAGCGCCGGCATTTCGGCGCGGCAGGGCGCGCACCATGTCGCCCACAGATTGAGCAGCACCGTCTTGCCGGCATGGCCGGCGATCGTCGTCGGCTTGCCGTCGGGTCCGTTGAAGGCGAGTCCCTTCAGCGATTGCGGCGGATCCGCCGGCTGCAGTGCCGCGACCTGACCGACGGCCTTTGCCGCAACCTGCTTGGCCCGTTCGGCCTTCGCCTTGCAAGCGACGTCGTCCTTGCCGGTGCTGGCCGCGGCAACCTGATCCGGCGCGTTGTTGCCAGAACCGCTCTCGCTGACATATACCGCGACCGCGCCGGCCAGCACGCCCGCTACAAGCGCGGCGAGGATGAGGCGCGGGGCCGGGAAGAATTTATTGCCGTCTGCCATTTTCTTAAAAACTGCTCCGGAGCACGGGTTATAGCGATGAGCGACAAGAAGGCTAGCAACCAGATGTGGGGCGGACGTTTTGCCTCGGGTCCGGCCGCGATCATGGAAGCGATCAACGCATCGATCGCCTTCGACCGCAAACTCTACGCGCAGGACATCCGCGGCTCGATCGCCCACAGCGAGATGTTGGCTGAAACGGGCATTATTTCGGCCGCCGATCAAGAAAAAATCGCTCACGGCCTGAACACGATCCTGAAAGAGATCGAGGCCGGGAAATTCGAATTCTCGACCAAGCTCGAAGACATCCATATGAATGTCGAGGCGCGTCTGGCCGATCTGATCGGGTCGGCTGCCGGCCGCCTGCATACCGCCCGCTCGCGCAACGATCAGGTGGCGGTCGATCTGAAACTCTGGGTCAAGGAGGAATGCCAGCGCGTCGCCCAGGCGCTGAAGGACCTCATCGGCGCCTTTCTCGAGCGCGCCGAGGAGCACGCCGCGACGGTAATGCCCGGCTTTACCCATATGCAGGCCGCGCAGCCGGTGACCTTCGGTCATCATTGCATGGCTTATGTCGAGATGTTCGGCCGCGATCTGTCACGTGTCCGCGACGCCATCGAGCGCATGGACGAAAGCCCGCTGGGCGCCGCCGCGCTGGCCGGCACGAGCTTTTCCATCGACCGCCATATGTCGGCGAAGGCGCTCGGCTTCCGCGAGCCGATGCGCAATTCCCTCGACAGCGTGTCGGACCGCGACTTCGCGCTCGAATTCCTCTCGATCGCCGCGATCTGCGGCACGCATCTGTCGCGGCTGGCCGAAGAGATCATCATCTGGTCGACGCCGCAATTCGGCTTCATTCGGCTATCGGATTCATTCTCCACCGGCTCCTCGATCATGCCGCAGAAGAAGAACCCCGACGCCGCCGAATTGGTGCGCGGCAAGACCGGCCGCATCAACGGCCATTTGGTCGGCTTGCTGACGGTGATGAAGGGCATGCCGCTGACCTATGGCAAGGACATGCAGGAGGACAAGGAATCGGTTTTCGACGTAGCCGAAACGCTCGACCTGATGCTGGCGGCGACCGCCGGGATGGTCCGCGACATGACCGTCAACGCCATCTCCATGAAAAAGGCCGCCGGTGCCGGCCATGCCACTGCCACCGACCTCGCCGACTGGCTGGTGCGTAATCTGGGCCTTCCTTTCCGAGAGGCCCATCACGTCACCGGCCGCGCCGTCGCGCTCGCCGAGGAGAAGAAGGTCGGCCTGGAAAAGCTCTCGCTGGAGGACCTCCGCTCGATCCATTCCGGTATCACCGACGGCATCTTCTCCGTGCTTGCCGTGCAGAATTCGGTGAAGAGCCGGACCAGCTTCGGCGGCACCGCGCCGTCGGAGGTGAAGAAGCAGATCCGCTACTGGAAAAAGCGGCTCGCCAAGGCGTGATGCCGGGATGCAATGCGCCGAAAACTCGGCTAAAAGCGCGGCTGGACAAAACAGTTTCGAACGGATGGATCGATGACCCGAGGCAGGATTTTGATGACGCTCGCGCTGCTGGCGGCGGTTGTCACCGTCACGGCCTGCGGCAGGAGAGGCGGCCTCGATACGCCTTACGAGGCTGCCGTGCAGGCGCGCAAGGATGCGGAGCGAGCCAAACAGCCGCTGCCGCCCGAGCCTGAGAAACCGGTCAAGGACAAGAAGTTCATTCTCGACCCCTTGCTCTAGAGCCGAGGAGATCATCCGATCTCATCGCGCTCCAATTTTCGGACCTCTCCCCGTGAACCATTTCGACTACCGCGACGGCGTTCTCTACGCCGAGGATGTGGCAATCCCCGGCATCGCCGCCAGCGTCGGCACGCCGTTTTACTGCTATTCGACCGCGACCCTGACCAGGCATTTCCGGGTCTTCAAGGAAGCTTTTGCCGGTCTCGACGCGCTGGTCTGCTACGCCATGAAGGCGAATTCCAACCAGGCCGTGCTGAAGACCTTGGCAAGACAAGGCGCCGGCGCCGACGTGGTGTCGGAAGGTGAACTGCGGCGCGCCTTAGCCGCCGGCATCCCCGCGAGCAAGATCCTGTTTTCCGGCGTCGGCAAGACCGCGCGGGAAATGGACTTCGCCCTCAATGCCGGCATCCTCTGCTTCAACGTCGAGTCCGAACCCGAACTCGAACTGCTGTCGGCGCGCGCCACAGCGCTCGGCAAGGTGGCACCCGTCTCGCTGCGCATCAACCCGGACGTCGACGCCAGGACCCACAAGAAGATCTCCACCGGCAAGGCCGAGAACAAGTTCGGCATCCCGTGGCAGCGGGCGCGCCAGGTCTATGCCCGCGCGGCGGAGCTGCCGGGCATCAAGGTCACCGGCATCGACACCCATATCGGCAGCCAGATCACCGAACTGCAGCCTTTCGACGACGCTTTCGCGCTGCTGGTGGAACTGGTCGGCGTGCTGCGCGCTGACGGACACGCCATCGAGCATGTCGATCTCGGCGGCGGCCTCGGCATTCCGTACCGCGTCGACAACAGCCCGCCGCCCTTGCCCGACGCCTATGCCGAGATCGTCAGGAAGCATGTCACCCGGCTCGGCCTGAAGGTGATGTTCGAGCCTGGCCGGCTGATCGTCGGCAATGCCGGCATCCTGGTCTCGGAAGTGATCTATGTGAAGGAAGGCGACGCCAAGAACTTCCTCGTCGTCGACGCCGCCATGAACGACCTGGTCCGGCCGACGCTCTACGACGCCTTCCATGATATCAAGCCGGTGGTGCAGCCGCCGGCCGCCACGCCGCGCATGACGGTCGATATCGTCGGGCCGGTCTGCGAGACAGGCGATTTCCTCGGCCTCGACCGCGACCTCCCCAGGCTGAATCCTGGCGACCTCATCGCCGTCGCCACCGCTGGAGCTTACGGCGCCGTGCAGGCCGGCACCTACAACACAAGGCTGCTGGTGCCGGAAGTGCTGGTCGACGGCGACCGTTTTCACGTCGTGCGGCCGCGCCCGACCCATGAGGAACTGATCGGGCTGGATTCATTGCCCGAGTGGCTGAAATAGAAGCACGAGGGTCCCGCGCTCAAAGGAGCAAGCCATGCTGGAGACTGGAGCTATCACGCGGGATCGCATCGCCGCGGTGGAACCGCACATCCGCCCGTTCGTCCGCCACACGCCGGTAATGCGCGTCGACATGGCCGACTTCGGCCGGCCGGCCTTTCCGGTCGATCTGAAGCTCGAATGTCTGCAGCATTCCGGTTCGTTCAAGGCGCGCGGCGCCTTCACCAACCTGCTCGAGCGGCAGGTGCCCGCAGCGGGTGTGGTCGCCGCCTCCGGCGGCAATCATGGCGCCGCCGTCGCCTATGCCGCCATGAAGCTGGGGCACAAGGCCACCGTCTTCGTGCCCGAGGTCAGCCCGCCGGCAAAGCTCGAGCGCATCCGCAGCTACGGCGCCGAGCTGGTGGTCGGCGGTGCGCGCTATGCCGAGGCGCTGGCCGCCAGCGAGGATTTTGCCGAACGAACCGGCGCCCTGCAGATCCACGCCTTCAACCAGGAAGAGACGCTCATCGGCCAAGGCACTCTCGGGCTCGAGATCGAAGCCGATCTGCCGGAGATCGAGACGCTGCTTGTCGCGGTCGGGGGCGGCGGCCTGATCGGCGGCATCGCCGCCTGGTTCGCTGGCCGCATCCGCATCATCGCCATCGAGCCCGAGGGCGCGCCGACGCTTCACCGCGCCTTCGAAGCCGGCAAGCCGGTCGATGCACCGGCCGAGGGCATCGCCGCCGATTCGCTGGCGCCGAAGCGCGTCGGCGAAATGATGTTCCCGATCGCGAAAGCTTTCGTCGAGCGCTCGATCCTGGTCAGCGACGACGACATCGTGGCGGCGCAGAAGACGCTCTGGGACCGGGCGCGAATCATCGCCGAGCCGGGCGGGGCCGCTGCCTTTGCCGCGATGCTTTCCGGCCGCTACGCGCCAGCTCCCGGCGAGCGCGTGGCCGTCCTGGTCTGTGGTTCCAACACGAATCCCGCGAATTTCTGATCGTAAAGGCGGCGAACCCGTCACAGATTTTGGAACCCGCCTCGCCTTCGCCGTGTTTGGTGTTATCCTCTGCTCATGAGGTCCGGGCGATCCTGCCCGGGCAGGAAGGGCCGATGACGGAACGACCCATTTCCAGTGCCGAGCGCGGTCTGGCCGGGCGCCTTGCCTTGAGCCGGCTGGCGACGCGGGCCTCGATGATCTTCGAGCGCGGCTGGCCGTTGCTGTTGCCGCTGGCGGTGGTCGCCGGCCTGTTCCTCAGTGTCTCGTGGCTGGGCTTGTTCCAGCGCCTGCCGGATCTGGCGCGGATCGGCCTCCTGATCCTCTTCTCCATCTCGGCGCTAGCCGCGCTCTTTGCGCTGCGCTTCTTCCGCATTCCTTCCGCCGCCGAGGTCGACCGGCGCATCGAGGCAGCGAACGAGCTGCTGCACAGCCCCGTGCAGGTGCAGACCGACCGGCCGAGCGGCGCGGACAGCCTCTTCTCGCAGGCGCTGTGGCGCGAGCACCAGAAGCGCATGGCCGAGCGGCTCTCCGATCTGGGCGCCGACAGGCCGCGCACAAGCGTGCCGGATTACGACCGCTGGGGCCTGCGGGCTGTGGTGGGGCTGCTGTTCGTCACCGCTTTTGCCTTCTCGTTCGGACCTTTCGGCGGCAGGATCAGCGACGGCTTCGTCGCCAGCGCCGCGCGCGATAGCGTGCCGCCGCGCATCGATGCCTGGGTGACGCCGCCTTCCTATACCGGCAAGCCGCCGCTGTTCTTGACCGCTGACGTCAACCAGGCCGCGCAGGTCTTCAGCGTCCCTGAGGGCAGCGACGTCTCGCTGCGCGTCACTGGCGGAACCGGCGAAGAAACGCTGAGCTATGCCGACGCGAACGGCAATGATCGCGCCATAGAGCCGGTTGCGCCGAAGGGCGCCACGCCAGCCGCGGCGCAGCCGGGGTCCCCAGCCGGGCTCAAAGTGCGCCAGTTCTCCGGCAAGCTGAACACCAACGGCACGCTGCGGCTCAAGTCCGGCGAGGACGATCTCGGCCACTGGGCCTTCGCCATCATCCCAGACAAACCGCCGACGATCCGTTTCGTCGGCGAGCCCAAGCGTGCCGTCAATGGCGCCGTCGAGCTCAACTACCAGATCGACGACGACTATGGCGCGGCCTCCGCCAAGGCCGTCTTCGAGCTGTCTGAGCCGCCGCCGGCCAGTGCACATTCGCTCTATGGCCCGCCCGACATGCCGCTGACGCTGCCGCGCCGCGGCGGCAAGGCCAACGCCGCCAAGACGACCAAGGATCTGACCGAGCATGTCTGGGCCGGCAGCACCATCAAGCTGACGCTGACCGCCACCGACGATGCTGGCCATACCGCCACCAGCGAGACCAGGACGCTGGTGATGCCGGAGCGGCCCTTCTCCAATCCGCTCGCCCGCGCTGTGATCGAGCAGCGCCGCCTGTTGGCGCTCGACGCCAACGCCAAGCCGCGCGTGCTCGACCTGATGGACGCGATCACCCTGCGCCCGGAGGATACTTTCGACAACATGTCGCATTACCTCGCGATCATGAGCGCCAGGAGCCGGCTGAAGCTTGCCGAGAACGACGACCAGCTGCGCAACGAGGTGGCTTATCTGTGGGAGATCGCTCTCGGCATCGAGGAAGGCAATCTGTCGGCCGCCGAGCGTCGGCTGCGCCAGGCGCAGCAGGCGCTACAGGACGCCATCAAGAACGGCGCCAGCGACGAAGAGCTCGAAAAGGCGATGAAGGAACTTCGCGAGGCGATGAACCAGTTCCTGCAGGAATTCGCCCAGCGCGCCCAGCAGAACCCGAACGCGCCGCAGATGCAGCAGAACGGTCGGGAACTGCGCCAGAGCGACATCAACCGGATGATGGACGAGATCGAGAATCTCGCCAAATCCGGCGACCGAGACCGGGCCCAGCAGTTGTTGTCGGAACTGCAGGACATGATGAACAACCTGCAGGCCGGGCGCCAGCAGCAGGCCGGCGAGCAGGACAGCGAGATGCGCCAGCAGATGGACAAGCTGGGCGAGATCATGCGGCGCCAGCAGGAGATGATGAACGATACCTTCCGCCTCGACCAGATGCAGCGCGGCGATCGGCAGCGCGGTGCAAATCGCGACGAGCAGCTGGGCGAGGATGGCGAGCAGTCGCAGGATGGGCAGAAGCCCGGTGATGACCGCGACCCGCTCGGCCGGCCGAAGCAAATGACGCCGCAGGAATTCGCGGATGCGCTGAAGCAGCTGCAGGAAGGTCAGGGCCAGTTGCAGAGCGAGCTCGACAAGCTGAAGAAGGGCCTCGAAGGCATGGGCATGCAGCCCAATGAGGGCTTTGGCGAGGCCGGCAAATCCATGGGCGATGCCGAGCAGGCGCTGGGCGAAGGCGAAGGCGACCAGGCGGTCGGCCACCAGGGCCGCGCGCTGGAGGCGCTGCGCCGCGGCGCCAAGGAGATGATGAAGCAGATGCAGGCCATGCAGGGCGACCAGGGCGGCAGCGAACAGGGCGGACGTCAGCAGGACGCCGACCGCGACCCGCTTGGCCGGCCGCGCGCCACGAAGGGCCCCGACGACGGCAACTCCGTCAAGGTGCCCGACGAGATCGACGTGCAGCGCGCCCGCCAGATCCTCGAAGCGATCCGCAAGCGCCTCGGCAACGCGCTCAGCCCGGACATCGAGCGCAGCTACCTCGAACGCCTGCTCGAACTGAAATAGCGCCCACACCGGTCACCGCCGACATGCCGAAGCTTGGAACCGTCACGCCGATCCTGCGCATGTTCGATACCGTCAAGGCGCGAGAGTTCTATCTCAACTTCCTCGGTTTCGAGGTCCGCTTCGAGCATCGCTTCGACGACAACGCGCCGCTCTATATGGGCGTCGCCCGCGACGGCTGCGAGCTGCATTTGAGCGAGCATCATGGCGACGGCTCGCCCGGTGCCAATATACGCATCGAAGCGACCGGCATCATTGAGCTGCATCGCGAGTTCAAGGCCAAGAACTACCGCTTCAACAGGCCGAGCCTCGAGACGACGCCTTGGCAGACGAAGGAGGTCACGGTGATCGATCCGTTCGGCAATCGCCTGACCTTTTTCGAAAGAGACTGAGGTAGCGGGCAGCCGCAGGTCGCTCTCGCCACACGCATTGCAGGCCGCGCTGCCTGCCGGTATCGTCATCGTCAAGGGAGACTGGCGATGATCGACTTCTGGTTCTCCATCGGCAGCACCTACACCTATCTTTCGGTGATGCGTCTCGCCGAGGTTGCGGCTGAGACCGGCATCGAGTTCCACTGGCGACCCTTCAATGTGCGCGCCATCATGATCGAGATGGACAACATTCCCTTTGCCAAGAAGCCGGCGAAGGCCGCTTATATGTGGCGCGACATCGAGCGCCGAGCGGCGATGTACAGGATGGTGCCGAAACTGCCGGCCCCCTACCCGCTGGCCGAGCTCGAACGCGCCAATCGCGTGGCTCTCATCGCGGCGCGCGAGGGCTGGTGCGAAGCCTATGCCCGGGAAACGTACCGGCGCTGGTTTGAAATGGGTGAGCCGGCTGGCAGCGAGCCAAACATTTCGGCTAGCATCGAGAAAGCCGGACAGAAAGCAGAGCCGGTTCTTCGGCGGGCCGACAGCGATGACGCCAAGGCCGAGCTCGCGGCCGCGACGGAGCAGGCCAAGGCGCTCGGCATCTTCGGCTCGCCGAGCTTCGTCTTCGACGGCGAATTGTTCTGGGGCGACGATCGCCTTGAGGATGCCATGCGATGGCTCAAGCAGATGGAGAGCGGACCGCCGGATTGAGCGGACCGTTTCGTACGTCAAAGACTGGCTGTTGCCTGTGCCTGCCTGGTCAGCATGAAAGCCTCGCGGATCGCGTTTTCCATCCCGTCGATCGCTTCGCCCGTCGCCAGCGGATTGCGGTGAAGCACCACATTCGAGGAATCGATGTCGCCGAAGCCGTCGGCGGCGGTCAGTTCGCGGCAATCGGGCGGGATGTTGCTGCGCGAGATCGGTGCGATCGCCAGGCCAGAAGTGACCGCCAGCGTCAGGCCGCCATTGGTGTCGCTGGTGTAGGCGACGCGGTAGTCGAGGCCGCGCTGCTGCAGCGACTTGATCGCGAAGTCCCGACACCAGCCATTGCGGCTGTAAAGCGCGATCGGCACCGGCCGTTCCTCATGCATGTGATGCAGCGTTGACGTCACCCATACCGTGGGATCGTGCATCAGCACATCGCCGCCGGAAAAACCTTCCCACTCGAACACCACCGCAAGGTCGAGTTCGCCGGCCGCAAGCGCCCTCACCTGCGAGTCGGAATGCGCGTAACGCACCGTGACCTCCACGCGCGGGTGGCGTTTGGCGAATTCGCCAAGTGCCCGCGACAAGATTGACCGCCCGTATTCGGCAGGAATGCCGATGCGCACCAGCCCGCCGAGCGGCGGCGCCACCAGCGATGCCGCCGTCTCGTCGAGCAGCGAGACGATGCGGCGGGCGTTGGTGATGAGCTCGCCGCCGCGGCGTGTCAGCGCCACCCCGCGAGAGCCGCGCTCGAACAGGCTGTCGCCCACCATGTCTTCCAGCTTTTTCATCTGCATGGACACCGCCGACTGGGTGCGTCCGGCCTTTTCCGCCGCCTTGGTGAAATTGCCGGTCTCGGCCACCGCCACGAAGGTGCGCAGGAGGTCGCTGTCGAGGGTGGGCTTCATCGATGCCGCCATAAGAAATTTTGATTGCTGGTATCATTCCAATTCGTTTGCAACATGTCAAACGCCGCAGGATAGTTGCTCTACCCATTGGATATGCGGCCGTGAGATTCGGCCGCGGACCAATTCGAAGAGTCCTCACTCGTGCCCGCTGCCCGAAACGGTGGCGGGCTCTTTTTCACTGGAACGAACATGCAGAACCGGATGGTGCTTGGCATTTTGAGCCTCTGCCTCGGCGTTCTCGTCTTTTCGTTGCAGGACCCGCTGGTGAAGGCGGTATCGGGCAGCTATCCGGTGACGGAAGTGATGGCGATCCGCGCCCTGGTGGCGCTGCCGATCCTGGTCGTTATCGTCCAGGCCGATGTCGGCCTGACAGCCTTGCTGTCGAAACGAGCGGGCATGCTGACGCTGCGCGGCTTCATCCAATTCAGCTCCTACACCGTCTACTATCTGGCGATTGCCGCCCTCTCGCTGGCCGACGCGATAGCGCTCTATTTCATGGCGCCGCTCTTTATCATGTTGCTGGCCGGGCCTTATCTCGGCGAGCACGTCTCCGGGCGGACGCTGACGACGGTGCTGATCGGCCTCGTGGGCGTGGTCGTGATGTTGCGTCCGGGCGCCGGATTGTTCGACTGGGCGGCACTGCTGTCGCTCGGCTCGGCATTCCTCTACGGGTTCTCGCAGCTGATGGCGCGCCGGATCGGCGAGACCGAATCCTCGACGGTGATGGCCTTCTACCAGAACGGCGCCTATCTCACCGGCGCTGTGGCGGTCGCCGCGGTGTTTCATCTTGCCGGCATCACCCATGCGGGCCACCCGAGCCTCGACTTCCTGGTGCGGCCCTGGGTCTGGCCGGCGCTGCCGGACTTCCTGAAGATGGCGGCCTGCGGCTTCGTTGCCTCCGCCGGCATGATCTTGCTGTCGCAGGCCTACCGGATGGCGCCCGCCAACCGGGTCGCAACCTTCGAATACACGGGCATCCTCTGGTCGCCGCTGTGGGGCTTCCTGTTCTTCGCCGAGGTCCCGCGGTCAACGACGGTGCTGGGCGCGGCGCTGATCATCGGCGCCGGTCTGGTTGCACTGAACGGTGAGCGCCGACGCGGCGCAGCACCTGCAATCGCAGCGACCGGCGATGCCGTCTAAACGATCAAGCGAAGCAGCTTAATGCCCGTCCGACGCGGGCGCGTATTTCGGCAAGCGTGAACGGCTTCTGCACGACGTCGAGGATGATGCCGTTCAATTCCTCGGCGCGCTCGCGCTGGTCGGCATAGCCGGTCATCAGCATGATCTTCATGGCCGGAAACTGTTTTGCCGCCGCGGTCGCCATCTCGATGCCGTCCATCTCCGGCATGCGGATATCGGATACCACGAGATCGTAGCTGCCGCGCTGCTGGCGGATCAGGGTGAGCCCCTTCGCGCCATCGGCGGCGATGGTGACACTGTGCCCATCACGCTCCAGCGCGCGGGCAGCGAGGGTGCGGACGGATTCATCGTCCTCGACGATCAAAAGCTTTGCCATGCCGAGATAGATGCCGCCGAAACGTTGACGTTTTCTGAAAATTTGAAACGTCTATGCGGCCTCTTTCGGCGCGACCTTACTTGTCGCCTTTCACGACCCCGACAAACGGCAATTCCCGGAAAGCATGCGCGACGTCCATGCCGTAGCCGACGACGAAATAATCGGGGCAGTCGAAGCCGACATAATCGGCGTTGAGCGTGGTCTGGCGGCGCATGCGCTTGTCGAGCAGCACCGCGATGGCGCAGCTCCTGGCGCCGCGCGACAGCATCAGGTCGCGGGTGAAGGAAAGCGTCTTGCCGGATTCGAGGATGTCGTCGATCAAAAGAACGTCGCGGCCGGCGACCTCGTTGTCGATGTCGCGCAGCACCTTGACCTCGCCGCTTGTGGTGCCGGCGCCGTAGCTGGAGATGAAGATGAATTCGACCTCGGGCGACAGGCCGACGTCGTGCATGGCGCGGATAAGATCGGCGGCAAAGACGAACGAGCCTTTCAGGATCGATATCACAAGCAGGTCGTGATAGTCGCGCCCGGCGATTTCCTTGGCGAGCTCGAGATTGCGCCGGGCGATCGCCGACGCCGAAAACAGGACCTCGATGTCCTTGCCGCGTACAACTGGCATAGCTTTTTCCTTCAGAATCGCCTGCAACGCCGGAAGGGCTAGGTTCATCAATATTCAGGTCAGGCCGAACCCAAAATAGCGGGTTCCGAGAACCGGTGCAGAGCGTACTCAAGCACGTGAGCACCTAAGCGCAGGAAACCACTAATTGCAGGCCGGCATCACCTGAATATCGATGCACCTACCCGGCGAAGGTGACCGATACGGCCTTCACGCCGTTTCTAGGGACATCGAACCGGCTGGAAAAGCCGAATCTTTCGCCGGGCGCCAGCGAGCGGTTGGATGTCCCCAACCTGTAGCGGATGACATTGCTGGCATTGTCGGTGACGCGGATCTCGAGCGGCGGCAGCGACTCCGCCCGTACGCCGTCATTGGCGGCCTCGCCGTCGATGAACAGGATGGGCTTCAGCCCCGAGGCATCGATTCGCGACGTCACACCGGAAATGCTGAGCGCGCTTGCCGGCTGCGCAGCCGCCCAGAAGGGGCTCTGACGCACCAGGGCATGTCCGCCCGACACCCAGAAAGCCACGAGTGCGGCGCCCACTCCGGCGGCCCAGAAGATTGGACCGCCACGCGAGGCCGGCCGCGCCGGCGCAGCCTCCGGTTTGCGCAGCATGCCCATGCCAGCGATGGATGGCGTCGAGGGCGCTTGCGGCGGCAACGGCGCCGCAATCGGTTCCGAACGGGCGGCGAATCGCGGCAGCACCACATAGTCGGCATCGACGACATCGGTGTCGAGGATGACGCGCTCCGGCGCGGCCTTTGTCGCCGTGCCGGTCATGATTTCGCCGGAAACAGAGCGCGCGGTTCTATCCTCAGCCATTACGGCCCCAGTGCAATCTTCGTTGCTTTTGGGTAAACGCAAATGGTTAACGCTTCCCCACCGGAACTGCTGTGAAACGTCGAAAGCGCGCAGAAATTAACCAACGATTAACCATGCCGGCCGATGGTCTTGGCAGAGAACAGGCTGGCGGGATGCCGCCTAAGGTTTCAGGTCGCCGAACGTGATCCGCTTCGAAAATGTCGGCCTCCGCTATGGCATGGGTCCGGAGATCCTCCGCGACATTTCCCTGCACATTCCGGAGCGCTCCTTTCAGTTCCTGAGCGGCCCCTCGGGCGCCGGCAAGACCACCTTGCTGCGCCTGCTTTTCATGTCGCTGAAGCCGACGCGCGGCCTGATCACCATTTTCGGCAAGGATCGTTCGCGCATCTCGCGCGGCGAGTTGCCGCTGCTCAGGCGCCGCATCGGCGTGGTGTTCCAGGATTTCCGCCTGCTTGACCACATGACCACTTACGAGAACGTGGCGCTGCCGTTGCGCGTGCGCGGGCGCGAGGAGGCGAGCTATCGCACCGACGTCACCGAACTCCTGAAATGGGTTGGCCTCGGGGAGCGCATGCATGTGCTGCCGCCGGTGCTGTCGGGCGGCGAGAAGCAGCGTGCTGCGATCGCGCGCGCGCTGATCGAGCAGCCGGAGATCCTGCTTGCCGACGAGCCGACCGGCAACGTCGATCCGCCGCTCGCGCGCCGGCTGCTGAGGCTCTTCATCGAGCTCAACCGGCTCGGCACCGCCGTGGTGATCGCAACCCACGACCTCGGCCTGATGGAGCAGGTCGATGCGCGGCGCATGATTCTGGCCGGCGGAAGGCTGGACGTCTATGACTGAACTTCCGGCCGATCACCTGCACGAGGAAGCCGCCGAGACGCCGGCTGCCGTTCGCCGTGTCCAGCGCAAGATGGCGCCGATCGTGCCGGCGCACAACATCGCCGGCCGGGCGCTGGTGCTGGTCATCGCCATCATGACCTTCCTGTCCTGCCTGACCTTCGGCGCCGTGACGCTGGTGCGCGACACCGCCTCGGTGTGGGAGAACCAGATCTCGCGCGAGGCGACGATCCAGATCAAGCCCGTCGAGGGCCTCGACATGGAAGCAGCCCTCGCGCAGGCCTCTGAGATCGCCAGCGAGTTCCCGGGTGTGAAGGGTACGAGGATCGTCGACCGCGATGCGACGGCGCGCCTTTTGGAGCCGTGGCTGGGCACCGGCCTCAACATTGATGAACTGCCGGTGCCGCGCCTCATCGTCGTCACCATCGACGAGGCCAATCCGCCCGACTTCGCGGCCATGCGCGCCGCGATCACGCCCAAGCTGCCGAGCGCCGCGCTCGACGACCATCGCACCTGGGTCGACCGGCTGGTCGCCATGGCGCATACGACAGTGACGATCGGCTTTGCCGTTTTGGCGCTGATATTATCGGCGACGGTGCTGACGGTGGTGTTCGCCACGCGCGGCGCCATGGCCGGCAACGGCCACATCATCGAGGTCCTGCATTTTGTCGGCGCCGAGGCCCGCTTCATCGCGCGCGAATTCCGTTGGCATTTCCTGGTCACCGGCATGAAAGGCGCCGCCGCCGGAGGTGCCGCCGCTATCATGGTCTTCATCGTCTTTTCCTGGTGGTCGTCGCGCAACATGGCGACGCCTGAGGCCGACCAGGCGACCGCGCTGTTCGGCAATTTCGCGATCGGCTCGACCGGCTATCTCGGCGTCGCCCTGATGGTGCTGGTGATCGGCGCGCTGACCGCGGCGACCTCACATGCCACGGTCGTCGCCTATCTCAGCGAGATCGACATCCGGCAGCCGGAGGCAAGCTGATCATGACGCGAAACCAAGGGTGGCGCGAATGCAAGAGTTGGCAAGTTGGGTTTCCAATGCGATCCGGACTCCACAAGTGCATGATCACGCAAGGGAAACTGCCGTAACGCAATGTGCGCCGTGCTATCTATGAAAGGCGACGTTTCAGAGTTAACCATTGGATGTTTTCAGGATTAACCTGGGGATGATGGACGCGCGGGACTCGATCGGAACGGCTGGACGGATGCCAGCGGCGCTTACGCGCGGCGCTGCGTCTGAAAGAACCGGTCGTCTCAGATTTGCGCTTCGTCTCTGCGGTTTCTTCGTGCTTGCCCTGCTGGCGCTTTTCGCCGGCGGCTTCGGATGGTTTGCCGACAAGGTCAGCAACATGACGACGCCGGTCAATCCGGCCAGGGCCGACGCAATCATCGTGCTCACCGGTGGTCAGTCGAGGCTCGACGCCGCCATGGATCTGCTGGCATCAGGCAAGGGCGAGCGGCTCTTGATCAGCGGTGTTCACCCCACGGCGAGCCGCCGCCAATTGCAAGCGGCAATGGGCGGCGACAAGCAGTTGTTCTCATGCTGCGTCGACATCGACCGCGCCGCGCTCGACACGATCGGCAATGCCGAGGAGAGCGCCAAATGGGTGGAAAGCCACGCCTATGGCAGCATCATCGTCGTCACCAACAACTACCACATGCCGCGCAGCCTGCTCGAGATGGGCCGGCTGCTGCATGGCGCGCGGCTTGAGCCCTATCCGGTGGTCAACAACAAGCTGGGCAATGGCAGCTGGCTGACCAAGCCGGAAGCGCTGCGCGTGCTGCTCACCGAATACAGCAAATATGTGTTGGCGCTGGCGCGCGGCATCGTCCCGCTTCGGCCGACCACCGAGGGCGTCACGCTCGCCGAAGCCTCTACGGTGAGCAAGAACTAAGCTTCGCCAGACGCGCTGTTGCGCAGGCGTGCGATCTCCTGCTCCAGACCGGCAATGCGTCTATCCCGCTCGGCAAGCGCCGCGGCCACATCCGCCGCCTCGAAGCGCTGCGGAATATGCTGCGGGCAATTTGCATCCCAGGCCGTGACGCTGAACAGGATCGCCTGCTCCGGCCGCGCCTTGTAGTTGGCCGGCATCAGCCTCGCCGTCAGCTCCGCATCGTCCTCGACGACGCGCGCCGTGCCCCAGATCTTGATGCGCTGCCGAAGCACGTAGTCGATCAGGAACAGGAAAGCCTGGGCATTGTCCGCAAGATTGCCCTGGGTGATGAACTGCCGGTTCCCCGAGAAATCGGCAAAGCCGATCGTATGCCCGTCCAGCACCTTCAGGAAGCCGGCTGGCCCGCCGCGATGCTGGACATAGGGTTGACCTCCGCCATTGGCCGTCGCCAGGAACACGCTGGTCTGCGCCTCGATGAAGGCGGCGAGGTCGGGCGTGATCGTCGCCCGCCAGCCGCCGCGCTCCTCGACCCGAGCATAAGATGCGCGCGAGCCCTTGCGGGACTGGATGGCCTTGACCGTAGGGGTAAAGGCGACATCGCTGGTGAAGGCGTCCATGGCGGCGGTCCTCTGCCAAAGTGGAAGGACATGTAGCCTCTTCCGAAATCCGGAGGTAGAAGGCATATTTGCAATCCATCCTTCCACATTTCGGAAGAATAAATGGACCGCCTCGACGCCATGTCCTTGTTCGTAGCCACCGTGGAGGCCGGCAGCCTTTCCGCCGTCGCGCGACACGCCGGCGTACCGCTCGCCACCGTCAGCCGCAAGCTCTCCGAACTGGAGAGGCACCTCAAGACGCGTCTGCTCAACCGCTCGACGCGGCGCCTCACCTTGACGGACGCTGGTCGTTCCTATCTCGCCGCCTGCCGCCGTATCCTCGATGAGGTGGGCGAAGCCGAGCGCGCCGCCGCTGGCGAATACTTGAGCCCGACCGGCGAGCTGGTGATCACTGCGCCGGTCGTCTTCGGCCGCCTGCATGTGCTGCCGATTGTTACAGATTTTCTGGCCGCCTATCCCGACGTCGACATCCGCCTGACGCTGTCCGATCGGATCACGCATCTGATCGAGGAGCATATCGATCTTGCCGTGCGCATCGGCGAGCTGCCGGATTCGGCCATGGTCGCAACGCGCGTCGGCCAGATCCGCCGCATCGTCTGCGCCAGCCCGGCATATCTTGCGAAGCATGGCACGCCGTTCGAACCGCGCGACCTTTCAGGCCACAACTGCATCACCTTCGAAGGGCTTGCCTCTCCCGCGACGTGGAGCTTCGGCACCGACAAGAGCGAAACCGTGGTTCCGGTCCGCTCGCGGCTGCAGCTCAACACCGCCGAGGCAGCAATCGATGCGGCGATCGCCGGCCTCGGCCTGACGAGAGTGCTCTCCTATCAGGCGGACGCCGCGGTGCGCGCCGGCGAGCTTCATGTCGTGCTCGAGCCGTTGGAGCCGCCGCCATGGCCGGTCAATCTCCTGCATGCCGGTCAGGGCCTGCTGCCGGTGAAGCTGCGCGCCTTCCTCGATTTCGCGGCGCCCCGCCTGAAGGAGCGGCTGGCGCGCTCGCTGTGATGCGCCCCACCGTCGCGCCGTTTCCTTTTTGCCCGCGCTTGGTGTAACCAACGCTCACTTCCACACCGGGCCCTTTCCCGCATGCTCATCATCCGCTCGCTGGCGTTCAACCTAGCCTTCTATCTCAGCCTGGTCGTTCAGATGATCTTCTGGACGCCCTTCTATTTCCTGTCGCCCCGCCACCGCGCCTGGTTCGTGCCGAAATTCTGGTCGCGCACCTCGATGTGGCTTTACGACAAGATCGCCGGCACCAGGAGCGAAATCACGGGCGCCGAGAACCTGCCTGAGGGGTCCTTCATCCTGGCGCCGAAGCATCAGTCCTTCTGGGACGCGATCGCCTTTTTTCCTTATCTCGACGACGCCTTGTATATCCTGAAGCGGGAACTGACCTGGATCCCCTTCTTCGGCTGGTACATCATGAAGATGCGCATGATCCCGGTCGACCGCGGCAGCCGCTCCAAGGCGCTGAAAGCGGTCGTTGCCGCGACAAGGCAGGAGATGGCGCGCAACCCGCGTCAGCTTATCATCTACCCGGAAGGCACTCGTCGCCCACCGGGCGCCGAGCCGTCCTACAAATACGGCATCGTCGAGCTCTATACCCAGCTGGGCGTTCCCGTGGTGCCGGTCGCCCATGTCGCCGGCCTCTACTGGCCGCGCCGCAAGTTCATGCGTTATCCGGGCACCATAAAGGCCCGTTTCCTGCCGCCGATTCCTCCGGGGCTCGACAAGGAGGAGTTCATGCAGCGGCTGATCGGCGAGACCGAGACCGCCTGCGACGAGCTGCTGGTCGAGGCCTCGCGCGCGCCGAACCCGCCGCCGATGCCGCCGACGGCGGTGAAGCGGCTGGCGGAGCTCGGCGCTGCGGCGAAGGCCTGAGCTCCCCTTACGGCAGCCCCGCCAGTGCAGTCGTCAGCACCAGCGTCGCCGCGAAGACAAGATTGATGATCCGCGACGCCAATGGATCGCGCAGCAGCCTCGCGAAAATCGTCCCAGCGAGAAGCCAGAGCACATGAATGGCAACGATCATTGCTGCGAGCACCAAAAGTTTGGCCGAAATCCCGAGCCCGTCGACCGTCGATGAAGCTCCCGCGAAGACCGCGCCGATCGCCACATAGGCTTTCGGGTTGGCGACGGCGAGCATGAAGCCGCCGGAGAAGGTGGGACGCGCCGCCGCATTGCCGCCTTGGGCAAGCGGCGGCGCTGTCGCAATCCTGAAGGCAAGGTAGAGGATATAGAGGGCCGAAGCGACCGTCAGCAACGGTGCCAGCCCCGGCACCGAGGCGAGCATGCCGAATATCCCGGCGGCCACAACCAGGAGCACGGCCGTCGTTCCAAGCACGATGCCGGACGTATAACCCAGCGAAGGCCGCAGCCCGAAAGCGGCGCCGACGGCGGTGACGCTGATCGTCGCCGGACCTGGGCTACCCATGACAACGGTCGCCGCCATGACCAGCGCCAGCACCTGCTGCCAGGGCTGCGCTTCGGACAAAACGTCTCCGACCATGCCGAACCTCAATTCCTGCCGCGATCGGGTAGGAATTATCGCGAGGCTATCTGCAAGGTCTTGGACGATCGTGCGGGGGACCTGCTGCACTAACGCATCTTGGATCCAGGTCAGGCCGGCATCGGCCTGAATATCGACACGCCTTAAGCGCTGGCCCGATCGAGCGCTGCGATGTCGTCGGCGGAAAGCTTGAGCGATGCGGCGCGGATCAGGCTTTCCATCTGTGCGGGCGTCGTGGCGCTGGCAATCGGCGCGGTGATGCCCGGCCGCGCCATGATCCAGGCGAGCGCCACTTCGGCCTGCTTGGCCGAATGGCGCCCGGCCGCGGCATCGAGCGCGGAGAGAATGCGCATGCCGCGTTCGTTGAGATACTTGGCCACGTCTTCGCCACGCTCGCTCCGGCCAAGGTCGGCCTTGCTGCGGTATTTCCCGCTGAGGAACCCCTTGGCCAGGCCGAAATAGGTGATGACGCCGAGGCTTTCCGCCTTGCACAGGTCGAGCAGCGGGCCGTCCAGCGAAGAGCGATCGTACAGATTGTATTCGGGCTGCAGAACCTCGTAACGCGGCAGGCCCCGCAGGCTGGCGACATCCAGGGCCGCGCGCAATTGCCCCGCATCGAGATTGGAGCAGCCCGGATAGCGGATCTTGCCCTTCTCGAGCAGGCGCTGATAGGCGCCGAGCGTTTCCTCGTAAGGCGTGGCCGGGTCCGGCCAGTGCGACAGATAGAGGTCGAGGACGTCGGTCTGCAGCCGCTTGAGCGATTGGTCGACCGCCTTTTCGATATAGGCTGCGGAGAGGTCCCGCCTGCCCTGTCCCATGTCGGAGCCGACCTTGGTGATGACGACGATGCTGTCCCGGTTGCCGCGGCTCTTCATCCAGTTGCCGATGATGGTTTCGGATTCGCCGCCTTTGTTGCCCGGCGCCCAGCGCGAATAGGCGTCCGCCGTGTCGACTGCGTTGAAGCCGGCCTCGGCAAAGCGGTCGAGCAGGTCGAACGAGGTCTTCTCGTCGGCGGTCCAGCCGAAGACGTTGCCTCCAAGGACCAGCGGCGCGATGAAAAGGTCGGTGCGACCGAGACGGCGTTTCTGCAAGACTGATCTCCGTGATGCTGGGAAGGGCCTGGGTGCCCAGAGGATGGATTGCGGCTAAGCTAGGTCGTGCCTTGCCCAGGTCAAAGGCATGGTTTTGCTTTTTGATCGGGCCAGATCTTCACGAAGGCGCGACCTGCCGCCCCACCTCTTCCAGCCAGTGGTCGCGGATGCCGAGCGCCCTCAGATGCTCCACCGTGCTCAGGACATAGTCTTCGTTCCTGCCCGATTGGCCCACGGCGCCGCGCACGACTTTTGCCGCATGGTCGGCGTCGAGCCCGCCGGCATATTGCTCATGCGCGCGGTCGACGATGTAGGCGACCGCTTCGACCGTTCCGCCTTGTCCCGCCCCATCCAGCCGGACATCGAGAGTGCGTTCGAGATAGACGCTGGTCACCAGCTCGCGCTCGCGCAGATAGGAAAGCACTTCGTCTCGCAAATCGCCGGGCACGCGGAAGGCGAGCCCGACGCAGGAGCCGCCGCGGTCGAGGCCGAGCACCAGGCCCGGCCGCTCACGCGTACCGCGATGGACGAAGGAATAGACGCAGAGCGACCGGCGGAAGCCGTAAAGACGGGCGCGCCGCGTCTCGACATGTGCGAAACCGGGCCGCCAGATCAGCGACCCGTAGCCAAAAACCCAAAAATCGCCCATATCGCCAAGCCTGATTGCATTCGAGTGACGACACCACACCGGTAAGGTGCTTCTTCTGTCCCCGCTTGTCGTGCGTAAGAACAACCACCCGCTCGCCGCATGAGCGGGTTAACGAGAGCCGCAGCATGACGTCAAGTGACGAGCGATCGCGCAAACCTCGCCGCCGGCTGTTCTGGCTTGCGGCGTTCATCTTGGTGCTGTTCGCGCTCTACAGCGGCGGATGGTTCTATCTCGCCGGCAAGGTCAAGACCGAGGCCGAGCGGGCCGTGGCCGAGCTTGGAGGCAAGGGCATCAAGGCCGACTGCGCCAATCTCACGGTCAGCGGTTATCCACTGGACTTCACGGTCGCCTGCGACAGCCTGGCCTATCAGGACGATGCCAGGAATGTAGCGGCCTCGACCGGCGATATGAACGTCGTCGCTCGCATCACCCAGCCTCTGTCGCCCGTGGCGAACCTGCGCGGACCGTTGCGGACTGTGGCGCCGGGCATGCCGCCGCTTTGGCTCGACTGGGACAAGCTGCACGCCACGGTCAAGCTGTCATGGCCGCTTCCGCGCCGCATTTCGCTTCAGGCGGAAGGCTTGTCTGGACAGACCGATCCGGCCGACGACACCGATCCCGTGCAGCTGTTCAGCGCCGGCCAGGCGGCCGGCCAGCTGCAGCCGAACGGCCAGGACCTCGTCTATACCGGCAGCTTTGGCGACCTGAAGATCGACGCGGAAGCTGTCGGCGGACGCGTGCTGCCGGAACTCGACGGCGCCGGCGAAGCGACAGTGAAGAACGGCGTCGCGCTGATTAAGGCGCCGCCGAAAAGCCTGCGCGGCCAGTCGGTCGAGATTGCCAGCCTCGACGTGTCATCAGGCACGGCGCGCGTAACTGTGTCCGGGCCGATCTCGATCGACGCCGACGGCCTGATCGATGCAAATCTGTCGATCAAGCTAAAGGACCCAAAGGCCGTAGCGGCGATCCTCGCCGGCGCCATTCCCGAGCACAAGAGCGAGATCGAGCAGGGTTTTGCCGGCATTGCCATGCTCGGCAACCAACCGTCCATGCCGCTCAAGATCGTGAAGGGTAAAGCTTCGCTTGGCTTCATCCCGCTCGGCAAGATCAAGCCGGTCGATTGAGACTGCGATGGCCGGACCGATCAAACTGCTCAGCGTCGGCGCGTTCACCCTCGACACGATCCTGCGTGTCGAGACGCTGCCCGCGCATCAGGGCAAGTTCATCGCCAGCGACGGTGTCCAGATCGCCTCCGGCATGGCGACGAGTGCGGCGTGCGCCGCGCATCGCCTCGGCGCCGATGTGTCGCTTTGGGCGAGCGCGGGAGACGATGCGGTCGGCGACCGGCTGATTGCCGAGATCGAGGCGGAAGGCGTCGATTGCAGCCTGGTCCGCCGCGTCGCCGGCGCGCGCTCCGCGCTGGCCGCGATCCTGGTGGATGCCCATGGCGAGCGCATCATCGTGCCCTTCTATGACAGCAGGGCGCAAGCCGATCCCGACACGCTGCCGCTTGCCGAACTTTCCGCCTTCGACGCCGTGCTGGTGGACGTCCGCTGGCCGGGCGCCGCGGCACTTGCCTTGGCGGCCGCGCGGGACGCCGGCCGTCCGGCGATCCTCGACGCCGACACCGCGCCGATCGACGTGCTCGAGCGGCTTTTGCCGTTGGCCTCGCACATCGTCGCCTCGGAGCCGGCGGCGCGGATCGTCTGCGGCCATGCGCTCGATCCGGAAAGCGCATGCGCCGATCTCGCCTCGCGCACCGACGCCTTCGTCGCGGTGACGGGCGGCGCTGCCGGAACCTGGTGGCATGATCGGGGAACCGGTCGCGTCCGGCATGTCGAGGCGCCGAAGGTCAAGGCGGTCGACACGCTCGCCGCCGGCGACGTCTTCCACGGCGCCTTCGCCGTCGGCCTTGCCGAAGCCATGCCGCCCGAGCAGGCGCTGCGCTTTGCCAGCGCCGCCGCCGCGCTTAAATGCCTGCGCTTCGGCGGCCGGCTCGGCGCTCCGGACAGAGCCGAGACAATGGCCATGATGGCGGCGCACTGGCCCCCATCGGGACAGATCGAGCAGAAGGCCTAGGGCTTGGCCCCCGGGTGCTCCACGGCCTGACGGCCGAAATCCGGCACATCGATATCCTGGCCGGCCTCAATGATCGAGCGGCGGATGGCGCGCGTGCGCGTGAACAGGTCGAACAGCTTTTCGCCGTCGCCCCAGCGGATCGCTCGCTGCAACGAGGCCAGATCCTCCGAGAAGCGCGCCAGCATTTCCAGGATCGCGTCCTTGTTGTGCAGGCACACGTCCCGCCACATGGTCGGGTCGGAAGCGGCCAGTCGGGTAAAGTCGCGAAAACCGGAAGCGGAGTATTTGATGACTTCCGTCTTGGTCACCGATTCCAGGTCGTCGGCGGTGCCGACGATGTTGTAGGCGATGATATGCGGCAGATGCGAGACGATGGCCAAGGTCATGTCGTGATGCTGCGGGTCCATCGTGTCGATGTTGGAGCCGCAGCGCCGCCAGAATTCGGAGAGCTTTTCCAGCGCCTCCGGATCCGTGCCCGGCAGCGGCGTGAAGATGCACCAGCGGTTGTCGAAGAGATCGGCGAAGCCGGCATCCGGCCCGGACTTTTCCGTGCCCGCCAGCGGGTGCCCGGGGATGAAATGCACACCGACGGGCACATGCGGCTGCATTTGCGCGATCACCGAAGCTTTGGTTGAGCCGACATCGGTGAGGATCGCGCCTTTCTTCAGCGCCGGCGCGATCTCGGCCGCGACCTCGCCGGACGAGCCGACCGGAACCGAGACGATGACGAGATCCGCGTCGCGCACCGCGTCTTCGGCCTCGGTCGTGTAGGAATCGCCGAGACCCAGTTCCTCGGCGCGCTTGAGCGTCGATTGGCTGCGCGTCGCGACAGCGATGTGGCGCGCCAGGCCTTCCCGGCGGATGACGCGGGCCAGCGACGAACCGATCAGGCCGATGCCGACCAGCGCTATTCTTCCGAACATCGGTGCTGTCATGGTGCTTCAGCTTTTCAGAAATGTCTTGAGCGCCTCGACGACGCCGCTATTGGCCTCCTCGATGCCGATGCTCATGCGCAGCGCGTTGGGAAAGCCGTAGCCGGTGACGCGCCGCAGGATGTAGCCGCGCGCGCTGAGATAGTCGTCCGCGGCCGCTGCCGAATGCTTTTTGTTGTCGGGGAAGTGGATCAGCAGGAAATTGCCGACGCTGGGCGTCACGCGCAGCCCGAGCCCGGTCAGCTCCTCGCTGACCCAGGCAAGCCACTTCTCGTTATGCGCAACGCTGCGCTCGACATGGGCGCGGTCGCGGATGGCCGCGATGCCAGCCTCGATCGCGGTTGCATTGACGTTGAAGGGCCCGCGCACCCGGTTGATGGCATCGACGATATGCGCCGGTCCGTACATCCAGCCGATGCGTGCGCCGCCGAGGCCGAGCTTGGAGAAGGTGCGGGTCATGACCACGTTCTCCGAGCTCCCGGCCAGCTCGATGCCGGCTTCATAGTCGTTGCGCCGCACATATTCGGCATAGGCCGCGTCGAGCACCAGGAGCACGCTCTTGGGCAGTCCGGCATGCAGCCGGCGCACCTCCTGGAACGGCACATAAGTGCCGGTCGGATTGTTGGGGTTGGCGAGGAACACGATCCGCGTCGCCGGCGTCACCGCGGCGAGGATTGCGTCGATGTCGGCGCGCTCGTCCGTCTCCTTGACCGCCACCGGCTTGGCGCCGGCGGCTTGGATATAGATCTTGTAAACCATGAAGGCGTGTTCGGTGAACACGGCCTCGTCTCCCGGCGCGAGATAGGTCTGCGCCAGCAGCCCCAGGATCTCGTCGGAGCCATTGGAGCAGACGATGTTTGCCGGATTGAGGCCGTGCACATCGGCGATCGCCTCGCGCAGCCGGCGGGCGGAGCCGTCGGGATAAACGTCCAATTTGGCAGCCACCTCCCGGGCGGCCTCGATCGCCTTCGGCGAGGGCCCGAGCGGATTCTCATTGGACGACAGCTTGTAGACCTTCGTCACGCCGGCCGGCGCGGTACTTTTTCCCGGCACATAGGCCTCGATGTCCATGATGCCCGCGCGGGGCGTCGGACGTGGCTGATCCTGCTTCATGTCACAAATCCGTCGAGAGGCCTTGGTTCGAGGCCGCAGCGGAAATACAGGCCGTGGCCCCGAATGTCGAGTGCCGGCGCGCTCGCTCGTAGGCAGACCGTTGACGAAGCGCGGCGCTGGCCCTAGAAGAACAGCCGGATCTCCCGTGGTGATTTGGCCGGTCGGCTTGCAGCCACGTTAAACAATTCGCTAAAGGGCCGTTTGCAACCTGTAACCGGCTTTGCGAAGGCAGGCCGGTTTTTTGTTGTCCGTTGCCGGCCGGACGCCGTATCGCGAGATCGATGCGACTGGATGGGGAATGCAATGGCCGCTCAGCGCGCTCCAAGGACCAACCACGAGGCCGACCAACCGTCGAGCCCGGTGTTGCAGTTCGGTCCCGACAAGCCGCTAAAACTCGATGCGGGCACCGTGCTGTCGCCGTTCCAGGTCGCTTACCAGACCTACGGCGCCCTCAACGACGCCCGCTCCAACGCCATCCTCGTCTGCCACGCGCTGACCGGCGACCAGCATGTCGCCAGCACCAATCCCGTGACCGGCAAGCCGGGCTGGTGGGAGGTGCTGATCGGCCCCGGCAGGATCATCGACACCAGCCGCTTTTTTGTCATTTGCGCCAACGTCATCGGCGGCTGCCTCGGCTCCACCGGCCCGGCCTCGACCGATCCGGCGACAGGCAGGCCCTATGGGCTCGACCTGCCGATCATCACCATCCGCGACATGGTGCGGGCGCAGCTGATGCTGGTCGATCATTTCGGCATCGAGAAGCTGTTCTGCGTGCTCGGCGGCTCGATGGGCGGCATGCAGGTGCTGCAATGGGCCGCAAGCTACCCGGAACGCGTCTTCTCCGCGTTGCCAATCGCCACCGGCGCCCGCCATTCCTCGCAGAACATCGCCTTCCACGAGGTCGGGCGGCAGGCCGTCATGGCCGATCCGGACTGGCACGGCGGCAAATATCTCGATTTCGGCAGGCGGCCGGAAAAGGGCCTCGCCGTGGCGCGCATGGCCGCGCACATCACTTACCTCTCGGAAGCAGCGCTGCACCGCAAGTTCGGCCGCAACCTGCAGGATCGCGAGGCGCTGACCTTCGGCTTCGACGCCGATTTCCAGATCGAAAGCTATCTGCGCCATCAAGGCATGACCTTCGTCGACCGCTTCGACGCCAACTCCTACCTCTATCTGACCCGCGCTATGGACTATTTCGACCTCGCCGCCGACCACGGCGGACGGCTGGCGGATGCCTTCGCCGGCACCAAGACACGCTTCTGCCTCGTGTCGTTCACAAGCGACTGGCTGTTCCCGACCGAGGAAAGCCGCTCGATCGTGCATGCGCTGAACGCCGCCGGCGCGTCCGTCTCCTTCGTCGAGATCGAGACCGATCGCGGCCATGACGCTTTCCTGCTCGACGAACCGGAATTGTTCGCGGCCATCAACGGCTTCATAGCCTCGGCCGCGCGCGCAAGGGGGCTCAGCCTATGAGTGGCGCGCGATCTCTGTGTCCTGGGCGCATTTCTGAGGCGCCGAGATTCCGACTGGCTGGAAATGCTCAAAGGCCGGAGGTGTGCCCATGAGCGTCAATCGCGCCCAGCGTGTCGACCTCGAAGTCGTCACCGATCTCATCCCGCCGCATTCGCGCGTGCTCGATGTCGGCTCCGGCGACGGCGTGCTTCTGGAGGTTCTGCAGGCGACCAAGCGGGTCGATGGCCGCGGCCTGGAGCTGTCGCAGCGCGGCGTCAACGAATGTGTGGCGCGCGGCCTTTCCGTCGTCCAGGGCGATGCCGACAAGGACCTCGAATTCTACCCCGACAAAGGTTTTGATTTCGTCGTCCTGTCGCAAACGCTGCAGGCGACCCGCAACCCGAAACTTGTGCTCGACGAGCTGCTTCGGATCGGCAACCGCGCGATCGTCTCCTTCCCCAATTTCGGCCATTGGCGCGTGCGCTTCTCGCTGCTGATCAAGGGCAGGATGCCGGTCACCAAGGACCTGCCCTATTCCTGGTACGACACGCCGAACATCCACTTCTGCACCATTCGCGACTTCGTCAATCTGTGCGAAGAGCTCGGCGCGACGGTCGAGAAGGCGACCGCGCTCGACGCCAACGGCCAGAAGATCGGCCTGTCGATGCCCTGGTGGTTCTGGAACTTCTTCGGCCAGCAGGCGGTGTTCTTGCTGAAACGATGATCTCGCTCGATCTCTTTCGACGCCGGCCGGCCGTGGTTCAAATCCCGTCGGAAATTCTGTCGGAGATAAGCACAGGGATTCTTGTGTGCACTTCGCCGCGTACCGGCAGCAATCATCTTGCAGGACTGATGGCTTTCGCCGGGCTGGGCAATCCACTGGAGTGGTTTGGCGGGCGCCGGCTGCTCGAACAGCCAGGCTATCCGCGCGATGCCAGAGGGCAGCTTCTGAGGGCGCTGACGGAAGGACGGTCCTCTTCCGGAATCTACGCGATCAAGCTTTTTGCGAGTCAATTCGCTCAAGTTGCCAAGAAGGTGAACCTCCCCGCCAGTCTTCCCAACCTTCACTATGTGCGCCTGACGCGCAGCGATTTGCTGGGTCAGGCGATCTCATGGGCGCGTGCGCGCCAAACCCGCAGATTCCGCTCTAGCGAGGTCAATCGCGCATCCCCACGCTATGACGGCGAGGCTATCGCCGAATCGCTCGAAAAGATTCTGATGGAAAATCTAGCCTGGGACGGGTGGTTCGCGAAAAACGGGCTGTCCTTTCTTGCGCTAACTTACGAGCAGGTCCAGCAAAACCCGAGAGGAAGCCTCGAGAAAATTGCCCAGTTGGCCGGGGTCGAGCCTGTCTGGGGAACGAATCTCGGATCAGGTCTCGAAATCCAGCGCGACGCGACCAATGACGAATGGAGAAAACGTTTCCTGTCTGAATATGCCGACCCGTCGAGCTTCCCGCACAGAAAAAAGCGCGGGTTCCTGAAGATCTACAAAGAATCATGCGATTGAAGCGCAAACTTGCAAATAGAATGGCACCGAGAATCGTTTGACGGCATACCCCGCAGGGCTATAGCGACTGTACCGGCAAAACTGGTGGTGATTATCTATGGCTGAACACCCGATCTATTCGATCGTCATGGAGATGGAGAACGCCAAATCCATCGACTGGAACGAGATCGGCCTGGGGCTGAAGTCACTGGCGCGCGAAATCGCGGCTGTTTCCGCTACGGGTTTTGCAAGGCCAAAAGTTGTCGTGTCGTATGGCGGGCCCGATTCGGACGGCAGCTTGCTGCAAGCGAGCATTGAAGCTGAAGCGCCTGAATTGATGCAGGTTGCCGACCTGACAATCACAGCTTGCCCCGACGGTCGGTATTACGAACTCAAGAACAACGGCGTGCTTTTGACCGAAGGAGACATCGTCGTTTTCCTGGATTCGGACACGGTCCCTCAGTCAGGTTGGCTTTCAAATCTGCTGCAGCCGTTTCAACAGCCGCAAACCGTCTGCGTGAACGGCCATACCTATCTGTCCTATGACGACTTCTTCTCGAGAACCTTCGCCTTGATCTGGTTCTTCCCGATGGCCCGCGGAGATGAAAGATTCGCCTCCAAGCGGGCGATCAATGCCAACAATGTCGCCTTCCGGCGCCATTGGATCGTCAACCACCCTTTCCCGGCACATAACGGCTTCAAGGTGTCCTGCACGCTGCTGATGCACCAGCTTCGGCGCGAGGGCCACAAGATCGTTAACGTCGATGCGCGCGTTTACCACTACTCTCCGCGTGGCTGGCGGTTCTTCTATTGGCGCGCGTTGGTGACCGGCAGGGACGCCGACCGCAAGTTCGTCGCGCTTCATGCCCCCAGTCGCAGCCAGCGGATCGTCAAGTCGTTCAGTCGCTGGTGGACCATGTCGTGGCGCACGACGCGACGCGTGCTCAGCCACGCGCCGCAAACGGGTATGCCTCTTTGGCAGATCCCGTTTTCACTGGTGGTAGGCCTGGCTTTTTATACCCTGGCATTTCTTGGTCATTTCAGCCTCGCTGCCGGTCTCGTAAGCGACGAAATCGAAACCGTGCCTGACTATGTCGGGCATAGTTGAAGGATAAACCGCCGCGAAGTGTTGCTTTCAAACCGCATAACTTTGAGGAAACACGCTCTGAACTTGACCCCGATGCGACACCTCAGGTGACATAGGCGGCTCTTTTCTGTAGCGTTTGCCGAATCCATCCGGGGGCGGATATGGAGGCAGGTTGTGCGAGTATCTTACGGTCATCGTTTATCTGCCCATAACGAAAGTTAGATGCCGACTGCCTTCGACCCAGCTCCGCTGATCACCGTGATCACGCCGACGCACAACCGGCGAAGCCAGGTCGTGCGCGCGGTGGAAAGTGTTCTTGCCCAGACACTTACCCGCTTCGAGCACATTGTTGTCGACGACGGTTCGACCGACGGAACGGCCTTGGCGCTGGCCGAGATTCGCGATCCCAGACTGATCTATGTCGGCGCGAAATGGCGCGGCGCCAATGCCGCGCGCAACGCGGGCATCGAGCGCGCGCGGGCGCCGATCGTGACCTTTCTTGATTCGGACGATGTCTATCTGCCGGACCGCCTCGACCGGACGCTGTCGCACTTCGACAGGAACCCCTCGCTCGAAGTGCTGATCAGTTCCTTCATCTCGGTCAAGGGCGGCCGCAGCACCAAATGCATCAATCGTCAGGCCTTGCTCGACAAGAGCAGGCTGCAGCGCGCCCTGGTCTCGCAGACGATCTTCATCGCTGGCTCGGCGATCACCGCCCGGCACGAATCGCTGCTTGCGATCGGCGGCTTTGACAGCGATATCACGCGCATGCAGGACCGCGAATTGCTGCTGCGTTTTGCCAACCGCAGCGGCGCCTTGCTGTCGGATGATATCGACTGGAAGAAATACAATTCGGAAAATTCGATCTCCGGCCGGCGCGACGGCTATGTCGAGGCCTACGCCAACCTGATCGGCAAACATCCTTATATTGCCGACCGCTATCCCGACGTGCCGCCCTATATGATCGCGCGGCAGATCATCGCCGACATATTGAAGGGGAGGCTGCCACAGGCCTTTTCGGGCTATCTCGCCAATCGGTCGTCAAAGGCGCTCGGCTACTCGCCGACCGAACTGCTGCGCGGCTATGTCGTCGGCCGGCGCTGGCGCCGCGATTGCTATGACGAGTTCCGCGCCAAATACGGCGCCAGAGCGGCCTGAGGCACAGCGCGGCGCTCTGGCCGAAACAGTGCAAATTGGGACCTCACCGATCCAGCTCCGGAAAATACGGATCGGAAAACCGCTGCCGCAGCCGTTCGCCAAGCAGGCAGTCGGTCGGCGCCTCCGCGTCGACGCGGATGCTTCCGGCGTCGCCGATCCCGCTCACCTCCTGGATCAGCTTGCGGCGGATAGCCGTCGAGAATTCCGACGCCGCATAGATCGGCAACACGAACGAACCGGGGCCGCCGGTGACGCAATCGGCATAGTAGCGGTCGAGACGAATGACGCTCGGCGACGGATTGATCAGGATCGGCAGGCCGTTGACCACGATGCCTTTGGCCAAAGCCGCATCACGGATCATCGCGACGGGCAGCCCGGCATTGTTGGGCCCGTCCCCCGATATGTCGATGACCCGGCGCGGCGCCGAGTAGCTGTTTTTCTCCAGAAGTCCGGCGCCGAATCCGAGAGCGCCTGAAATCGACGTGCCGCGAAAGCTCCGGAACGGACGACCCGCGATGGTGTCGGCGAAGGCGTTGGCGCTGTCCGCGCCGTCGATCACTTGCCAGCCGATCACGCCGTCGTCGCGCACGACGCCCGCCCATTCGAAATAGGCGAGCGCGATGCGGCCCCTCGGGCCCGAGCGCGCGGCGCTGATGAAGTCGGGATGGCGCAGCGCCTCGACATAGCCGGCGCGCTGCAGGGCGAACTCTTCTTCGTCCATAGATTGCGAGATGTCGACGGCCAGCACGAGTTCCACATCGACGGCAGTGCCTCCGATGGCAGGCATTGGGGCTGCCTCGGCGCAGGCAAGGCATGCAAGCAGGCTGAACAGCTTGAGCATGGCAGGCTCCACCACGCCGGGATTCTTCCCGGCGATCGCGGCGAAATAAAGCTATTTCTTGGCGCGCGCGGCAACAGGCGGGGGTTCGATCGCCCCGGCGCGGAGACGGGCCGGCTTCAGCGCCGATCCGCTGCTGTCCTTGACGATGGTGAGCGCGCGCGGGAAGAACTGGTTGTTGTGCAGACCGCGCCCGATATTGAGGATAGCGGCGTGCGGCAGTCTGGCCTGCAGCATCGTCAGCACGCGCCGAAGCGTGGCGCCGTCGAACGTATCCAGCGCTTCGTCGATGATCACCCATTTCGGCTTCCTCAGCGCCAGCCGGGCGAAGGCGAGTAGCCGCTGCTCATCGTCGGCCAGCTCATGCTCCCAGCGCGCCGAGCGGTCGAGCTGGAACGAGAGGCGCTCCAGGCCGACTTCACCGAGCACAGCGGAAATCTCGGCGTCGTCGATCTTGGCGCCTTCGGCATGGTTGAGCACGTCGCGCAGCGTGCCGAGCGGGAAATAGGGCGCGCGCGGCACGAAGAACGGTGTCTCTCCGGCCGGCATACCGATGCGGCCGCCGCCCCAGGGCCAGAGGCCGGCGATCGCGCGGAAGAACAGCGTCTTGCCGGCGCGCGGATCGCCGGTGATCATGACGCGCTCGCCGGCCTTTATCTCGACCTCCGTCTCCGCAAGCCTGGTGCAGCCGTCGGGCGAGGCGACTTCGAGCCTGTCGAATGTCAGCGTGCCATTTGCGTTTTCGCCGAACGCGATGCGCTTTTGCTTGGCATGCAGGATGTCCGTTTCGCCGAGCGCGATGCGAAAGTCGGCAACGCGCATCAGCGTTGCCCGCCAATCGGCGATGGCGCCGATGTTGTTGATGAACCAGCGCAGCGAGGAATTCACCTGGTTGAAGGCGCCGACGGCCATCATCAAACCGCCGAAGCTGATGTCGCCCGCGAAATAGACCGGTGCGGCGACCAGAATCGGCGCCACCACGGTGATCCAGCCATAGGCGTCGGTAACCCAGGACAGGTTGATCTGGGCGCTGTAGATGCGCCGCATGGCGTCGAGCACGCCGCCGAGGTCGAGCTCGAGCTGCCGCCTGGCGTCCGCCTCGCCATGGGCGAGCGCGATGGCGTCGACATTCTCGTTGACGCGGACCACGGAGGAGCGCAGCACGGCCTCGCGCGTGTAGCGATCGCTGTTGAAGCGGATCAGCGGCCGGCCTACCAGCCAGCTCAGCCAGGAAGCGATGCCGGCATAAAGGATCGCCGCCCAGACCATGTAGCCCGGTATTTCCAGCGAATGGCCGCCGACATGGAAGACGAAGCCGGAAGAGAGCTCCCACAGCACGCCGATGAAGGATACAAGCAGGATGAAGGATTGCAGCAGGCCGACGCCAAGATCGGTCGACAGGTCGGAGAGATGCCCCGCGTCCTGCTGCATGCGCTGATCGGGATTGACGCCGATCGCGCCCGCATGGGTGAGCCGGAACGCACGCGCCGGCCGCATCCATTCATCGATCAGGTCGAGCGTCAGCGCCTCTCGCAACTTCAGCCGGATCGTCTGGTTAAGCCAGGTCTGGCCGACATTGAGCACCAGGAGGCTGCCGGCGATTGCGGCAAACACCATCAGCTGATGCAGGAAGCCCGGCAGGTCGCGCCGCGCCAGGGCATCGTAGAAAGGCTGGTTCCAGCGGTTGAGCAGCACTTGCCCGATCGAGGTCGCGACGATGACGCCGACAATGCCGATCGAGGCCCACAGGAGCCGCCTGCGCACCGGCGATGCCTTCAGCGCCAGCCTGATCGCCGCCAGCTGGTCTGAGAGGCGGCTCGTCTCGACTGAGAACGCGGCCTGTTCGATACTGGGCGTGTCGTCCATATGCGAGATCCCTGCTGCCAGGAACGGTCATTGGCGGCGATGCCGCACCCCGAACCCGCCTCTGAGATAGGGTGACGATTGCCGTATGACGCAAGGCTTGGTCCCGATCACGAACGCGTCATCCGCCTGCCCGCGGCACCGGGCCGCCGGCCCGACGCCCGAGCGTCGTTGCGCCCTGCGGCGAGAACACCGGCACGAAGACGCGGCGCGACGCGCGCTGCGCGACAGGCACGCCCTGGTAGAGCCGCTTCTGTGCCTCGACGACGATGACCCCGGAAAAGATCGGCCAGAGCCGCCGGCCGGCGCGCTCCAGCACGTTGTGGAACTGCATCATGGAGCGCCGCGGCGATGGCGGAAAGAACAGCGCGTCCGACCATGCGGCCGGCGTGAAATTGGCCTCGCGCAGCAATTCGGTGAGCTGGCCGCGCGAGAACGGCCGGCCGTTGCCGAAGGGCGTGTGCTCGAAACGCGCCCAGACGCCGCGCCGGTTGGGCACGACGATGACGACCCTGCCCGCCGGCGACAGCACGCGCCAGATCTCGTTCAGCGTCTCGCGCGGATTTTCGACATGTTCGAGCGAGTGGACGAGCAGCATGCGGTCGATGCAGGAATCGACCAGCGGCAGCTCCTCGTCGAAGACCAGCGCCGTCGCCGTCGGCCCCGTCGCCGGCCAGACCACCGCCCCTTGCGTCGCCGGCATGAAGGCAAAGACGCGCTCGGCATCGGCGCCGAACCGCTCCAGCCACGGCAGCGTGTAGCCGAGACCGACCAGGCGCTCGTTCGGAACGGGCGCCCATATCGACGACAGCGACATGGTGATCGCGCGCTCGGCGAGGCGCCCGAGCGTGGTCGAATAGAAGGACCGGAGATCGACGATATCGGAATGCATGCGCCGGACGGTAGCCGCGATATCCGGCGAGTTCAACAAAGGCGGATGACATCGGCGGCCGGGCGCCCTATGTCTGCGGCCATAACGGAGAGCGACGTGATGCCGGTCGAAATCGAACAGTTCATGTGCCGTACCGACAATTTCGGCGTTCTGGTGCATGACCCCAGAAGCGGGCAGACGGCGATCATCGATGCCCCGGAAGAAGCGCCGATCCTCGCCGCGATCAAGCGCACCGGCTGGACCCCGACGATGATCCTGACCACGCATCATCATGGCGACCATGTCGAGGCCAACCTGGCCCTGAAGGAGCGCTTCAAGCTCACCATCGTCGGACCGGAAGCGGAACAGGCGAAGATCCCCGGCATCGACGAAACGGTCAGCCAGGGTTCCGTCATCCGCCTCGGCGAGGAAGAGATCGAGGTCATCGAGACGCCCGGCCATACCGCCGGCCATGTCTCTTACCATTTGCCGGCCTCGAAGGTGGCCTTCACCGCCGACACGCTGTTTGCGCTGGGCTGCGGCCGGCTCTTCGAATGCAAGCCGCCGGTTATGCACGAATCGCTGAAGAAGCTTGCCGCCCTTCCGGCCGAGACCGTCATCTATTGCGGCCACGAATACACATTGGCCAACGCGCGTTTCGCGCTGACCGTCGACCCCAGCAATTCAGCTTTGAAAGAGCGCGCCGCCAGGATCGAGAAGCTGCGCGCCGAAAACAAGCCGACCCTGCCGACGACGATCGGCGAGGAACTGTCGACCAATCCGTTCCTGCGCTGGCACGACCCGGCGATCCGCAAACATCTCGGCATGGAGAGGGCGAGCGATACGGACGTGTTCGCCGAGATCCGCAAGCGCAAGGATAATTTCTGAGCGCTCCTGCATGACCAGCGCCGCCGAAATCATCGCCGCGCTCGGCCTCGAGCCGCACCCCGAGGGCGGCTGGTATGCCGAGACGTTTCGCGACGCGGAGGGTGGCACGCGCGGCCATTCGACCGCGATCTATTTCCTTTTGGAGCAAGGCCAGCGTTCGGCCTGGCACCGGGTCAAGGACGCGGCCGAGGTCTGGCATTTCTATGCCGGCGCGCCGCTGGCTCTCGCCACGCACGAAGAAGGCTCCGGCACCGTCGTCGAACATCTATTGGGCGCGGCACTTTCCGCCGGCGAGCGGCCGCAGATCGTGGTCCCGGCCGGCTGTTGGCAGTCGGCGCGCAGCCTCGGCGGATGGACGCTGGTCGGCTGCACGGTGGCACCGGGCTTCGATTTCGCCGCCTTCGAGCTGGCCGAGCCGGACTGGCAGCCGAAAACAGCCTAGGCCAGCAGGAAACCAAGCGTGATCGCCAACTGGGCCGCATAATAGAGCACCCAGACCGCGTAGCGCATCCAGACGCGATGCGGCGAGCTCGCGGCCAGCAGGAAGCGCTCTGCCGCCAGCAGCCCGTCCGATATGATGAACAGCACGGCTCCGGCGATGACCCAGGGATGAAAGGTCGTGAGCGCCGAAACACCCATGGCGAGGATCGCCCCGGCATAGACGGCGACCGGAACGCGCAGGGCAGCTCCGACGCGCCGCCAAAGCGCGGCGAGCATCGTGATAACGAAAACCGCCAGCGCCAGCGCAATGGCGCCGCGCCAGGACTCGGCGGTGAGCAGGCCGATTCCGCCACCGGCGTTCAGGAACAAGGCGACATAGGCGACATGTGCGGCAAGAAAGCTCGCCAGCCCTGCAAGAAAGGCTTTTTCACCGTCTTGGGAGAGGAACGCGTCGCCGGCGGCGCTGAGCGCCAGCGCTGCGACGAGCAGCGGCGGACTGCCCTGCATGACGGCGAGCGCCGCCAACAAGGCCACGGCCAGCGTCTTGGCGGCGGAACGGGCGAGGCGTGGCGGCAGCTCGAGCGCAAGGACGTAAATCGCGGCGGCGGCGATCGAGAACAAAAGCGTCGCATTGGGATTGGCGTCGATGCCGCCCGGAAACGGCATCATGCGCGCGCTCCGCCGGTCGCCGGCTTGCGCAGCCCCGAGGCTTTGGTGAGCAGTGCAAACAGCGCCCACAGGGCGTCCGCCGAGAAACCGATCAGTGTTGCGCGCCCCATGCCCCATCCCCGGCGGCGCGCCGTGGCGCCTAACTATTCGGCTGCTTCGAACCGTCTTGCGCTGATGGTCAGCGGGCCGATCTGGGTCCCGACCGTGGCGCGGATCGGCGCATATACGCCGGATTGGCCGACGGGTGCAAATGTCACCATCATGCGGCTTTTGTTCTTCAGGAAGTCCAGCGCCTTGCGGCCCTTGCGATAGCCCGCCACCGGCTCGAAGCCCATCTTGCAGGTCACGGTGTCGCCCTTGTAGCCCGGCACCGAGATCGAGCCTTTCGAGGCATAGGTCAGCGACAGGTTGGCGCGCATCTCGCCATCGTAGAATTTGACGGTCCGCCCGCAGACCTTGTCCAGGCTGTCGGCATGGACGACGGTCGCGGCCATCGGATCGACCACCGATTTCAGGTCGCCGGAGCCGACCGGCACCCAATTCTTGGGATCGCGCTTGCCGGGCTCCGGAACGACCTTCGTCGAGGAGACGTCGCCATCGGCGAAGCGTATGTCGACCACCGATGCCTTCTTGCCGGAAGTAT
This sequence comes from Mesorhizobium sp. WSM4887, assembly GCF_029625865.1. Lineage (NCBI taxonomy): Bacteria > Pseudomonadati > Pseudomonadota > Alphaproteobacteria > Hyphomicrobiales > Phyllobacteriaceae > Mesorhizobium > Mesorhizobium sp. WSM4887. The sequence continues at coordinate 310,487 of NZ_JARTVP010000003.1, read as the reverse complement.
AGTCGGCCCGGAAGGCCCGCGGCCGCATCTGCTGGCCCGAAATCGTACCCTTCGACGAGATCGTGCCTTTCGTATCGTCGAACAGCTTGGCGATGCCGGCGGCCGAGACGGTGCCGTTGATGGCATAGGTGTCGCCGTCGTAACGGCTGGAAAATGTCGCCCTGGCGACCGAAAGGCCCAGGAACGACACGGTGTATTCGCCCTTGAAGGACTGCGGCGAGGCAGCAGCGAAGGCGGTTGAAGGCACAGCGACGGCGAGCAGCGCGGCAAGGGCGTGGGATGGGCGAAGCATGGCGGCGGCAGGTCCTTGATACTGGCGGAAACGCAACGGTTCCAACCTGGCAATCCCTTCGCGCAGGGCTTATACGACGAATTCCGGCCTTTATATGGAGCGAGCTTGGCCGCCGCGTAGGTGCCGGAGCTTGACGTAGTGGCGAAATGCAACTATGGAACGCCAACTTTTCCAAAGGCCGCCTGACCGAGACCGCGCGCCGCCTGGCGCGGGCAGAATGGTTTGGCAGGTTTAGAACTGAAGGTTAGACAAGATGTCCCGCACCTGCGAGCTCACTGCCAAGGCAGTCCAGACCGGCCACAATGTGAGCCATGCCAACAACAAGACCAAGCGTCGCTTCCTGCCCAACTTGGTCAATGTGACGCTGATTTCCGAAGTGCTGAACCAAAACGTTCGCCTGCGCATTTCGGCCAACGCGCTGCGTTCGGTCGAGCATCGCGGCGGCCTCGACGCGTTCCTGGCCAAGGCCGACGCCAAGGAGCTGTCGCAGCGCGCTCGCCTGCTGAAGAAGCAGATCGCGAAAAAGCTCGCCGAGCAGTCGGCCGCCTAAAGCTCTTTTCAGGCGGGGGACGACCGCCTCGAGCACCGGCTCCAAACTGGTGCTCGGACCTGAGCGCCGTCATGACGCTCGGCTGGTTCCATTACCCAGGATAAAAAAATGAACTTCCTTTCACGATACCTGCCTTTCGTGGCCGCCATGGCGCTTGTCGTCGTGGCGTCCAACATCCTTGTCCAGTTCCCGATGCAGGGCCAGATCGGCGGCCTGTCGCTGGCCGACCTGCTCACCTGGGGCGCCTTCACCTATCCTTTCTCCTTCCTGGTCACCGATCTTGCCAATCGTCGCTACGGCCCCGCGGTGGCGCGCAAAGTGGTCTTCGTCGGCTTCATGACGGCGGTCGTCTGCTCGATCCTTGTTCCGCCCTTCCTGTTCCGCCACGGTCTGATCGCGTTCGAGACCGCCGCTGACCGGCTGGTGCGAATCGCGGCCGCGTCCGGCGCCGCCTTCCTCGCCGCACAACTGCTCGACGTAACGGTGTTCAATCGTCTGCGCCGGCAAAGCTGGTGGCGCGCGCCGATCGTCGGCACGCTGGTCGGCTCTGTCTTCGACACGGTGGTGTTCTTCGGCGTCGGCTTCTCCGCCGCCTTCGCCTTTGTCGGGCCGAACGACGGCTTCGCGCTGGAGACGGCACCGCTGATGGGCGTGATGCCTGTCGAAACCATGCGCTGGGTGTCCTGGGCGCTGGGCGATCTCTCGGTCAAACTGATCATCGCGGTGGTGGCGCTGATCCCCTACCGGCTGCTTGCCGCCCGCTGGAGCCAGCCGGCCATCGCCTGACCCTTGAAGCGGCCCTTCGCGGCTTTACGCTTTGTTACGGCCATTGGTGCAGGATCGCCAAAACGATCCAGGACATTGCCATCAACATGACCATCCAGGGCACCGGTTGGAAACATGACCTTCTGCTTGCGCTCTGCGCGACGCTGCTCGTGCTGGGGATCAATGCGATCTCCGGCTTCCCAACGATCGCGGACCTTGGCGCCGACAATGACAGCATGCTGAGGCTGGTCGAAGTTCGCGACCTCTTGGCTGGACAGGGCTGGTTCGATCTTCATCAATACAGGATGGGCCTGACCGGCGGCTTCGTCATGCACTGGTCGCGGCTGGTCGACACCCCGATCGCGCTGATCATCTTCACCTTCCAGGCCCTGGGCGCCAGCACGGCTGCCGCTGAAAAGGCAGCGCAGATAATCTGGCCGCTTTCCCTATATGGGCTCACCATATTCGTCATCCTGCGCGCTTCCCGGCGTTTCGCCGGTACGGACGTGGCGATGCCTGCGCTGGTGCTGTCCACTGCGGCGCTGTTCTTTATCGGCATTTTCCACCCTGGCACGCTTGACCACCACAACGTCCAGCTCCTGCTGACGGCAGCCAGTCTCTGGCTTCTGACGGAGGCTCCCTTCCGGCGGTCAGCCGCCCTTCTGTCCGGCCTGTGCGCAGGCCTCACCCTTGCCGTCGGCATGGAGACGGCGCCTTATGTGGCCACACTTGGCGCCTGCGCCGCCGTGCTCTTCATCGTTGATGAAAGGGAGCGCCAGACCGCGCGCGGCTTCGGCATCGGATTTGCCGCGATAGCTTTGGTGGTTCTCGTTGCCACCATACCGCCGTCGGCCTGGGGCGTGGCCGAGTGCGACGCCTTCTCGGCTTTCCAATTCGTCATCGCGGCGCTGTCGGGCTTTGGACTCGCGGCGATTGCGGGTCTACCCGGACAGTCGACGGCTAAGAGGCGGTTCCTCTCAATGTCCGCGTTGGCCGTTGCAATTGCGGCCGTTGCGCTCCTGTTCTTCCCGCAATGCCTGGCATCGCCCTATGCCGGCATGGATGAGCGCATTCGCACCTATTGGCTGAACGACGTCGTTGAGGCGCAGCCCTTCCTCAGCGTAGCCGTCAACGAGCCGAAGCTGATGGCGGCGCGTTATGTGACGCCCTTCATCGCAATCCTGTTGATTGGCCTTCAGCTGCGCAGCCGCCGCCTGCGCCGCGAGGAAGCCCTTACCGCCGTGCTGCTGATCGTCGCTTTCGCCGTCAGCCTATGGCAGGTGCGCGGCTCGACCTTCTCGGTTGCCTTCGCGGTGCTGCCGCTCTCGACCTGGATCGCCGGGGTTCGCCTGCAGGCAAGCGCCGCGCACTCGTGGCGCGTCTCCATCCGCATCGCGGCGGCATGGCTGGTGTCGCTCAATGCGACCTGGGCCGGCGTCGCCGTCGCCGCGCAGTCCGTGGTCCAAAAGGCACCCGCAAAGATCAATTCCGATGCCGATCATGCGCTGACCTGCGGCAAGGCCTCGGACTTCGGCGACCTGGCCGGCATGCCGGCAACGACGGTGCTTGCGTCCTCCAATCTCGGCTCCCCCATCTTGATGTTTACCGGCCATAGGGCGTTGGCCGGCCCCTATCATCGCAATGTCGGCGGCAATCTCGCCATGCTCGACGCCTTCATGGGAGCGCCGGATGCCGCCCGCGCCATCGTTGAGCGCGAGCATGTCGGGCTGGTCGCCATATGCCGCGGCAATTCGGAAGAGCTTTCGCTCGCCGCCCAAGCTCCCACGGGCCTGGCCGCGCGGCTGCTGAAGCGGGACGTTCCCGATTGGCTGGAACTGGACGACGCGACGGCGAGCAAGCCGGTCGAGATCTACAGAGTCCGCTGAGGGTGGGCAACTTCGGGACAAATGCGCAGCGGATTTCCGTTGCGAATTGAACGAAACCAAGCGCCGCTCAGTCCTGGTGCAGGATGAATTCCAGGTAGAGGTTCCGCTGCAGGATCGATTGATTGTCGTCCGACACCAGCGACACCATCAGCGCGCCGTCGTCGCGGGTCCAGACGTCGAGCCCTTCCATATTGTCGATCTGGTAACCCATATCGGCGTCGATCAGCACCGGGCCGTCGGCGACCGCGCCCTTCTCGATGCTCTCGCCATAGATACGCCTCAGCCGCATCTTCACCCCGCGCGTCATCGAGAAGCTGCGTTCGAGTAGCAGCAGGTCGCCATCGGGCAGGAAGGCGCCGTCGGTGATGTCGAAATTGCCGTTGCGCTTGACGGTGAAGACGCCCTTCCTCGGTCCCTCTATGATGGCGGCATAGATGTTGCCGGCCTTGTCGAGGCTCTTTTCCGACACCACGACCAGGCCGCCCTCGTGCTGGCCGTAAGGGTTGGCGTGTGTGACCGTCTCGAAGCCGCGGTTCTGGCGCAGCTCCCGCGCCGGGACCAGATAGTCGAGCGTCTTGAACGGCGCCTTCATATTGTCCGGCTCGACCTTGAACTGGACGACGCGCTGGTCGCGCTCGAAACCGACGGTGGCGATACCGTCCTTGACCGCGAGGCCTTCGGCGTCGACCTCCCACTTCTTCTCGATCGGCTGGCCCGAGGCGTCGACCATCTGCTGCATGCGGAAATTCGACACGCCCGAGGGGCGCTTGTCGGCATCGTGGGTGATGGTGCCGAAGAACCACAAGCCGGTATCGGTGACGCCAATGAAATCGCTGCCTGATTTGAGGAAGCGGAAAGCCGAAAGTGCGCCGAAATCGCGCGACGGCGAGGTCATCTCCAGCCCGCCGACGAACTCGAGCGACCCGAACTGTTTCCGGTCGCGGCCGATATGGAACTCGGTGATCGGCCGCGCTGAAACTTCGATCGTCTCGACCGCAGCGCCTCCCTCGGCGAAGACCGGAGAGGCGGCCGAACAGACCAGCGCGCAAACAAAAGCCGTCCGCCGGAATCCGCCCCGCGAAAGGATCATCCGGCGCGCCTCAAACCACCGCGCCGCGTGTCGCGCGCGCTCTCCTCGCCGAACAGCGATGCCAATTGCTCCGTCATGGCGCCGGCCAGCTCTTCGGCATCGACGATGGTGACGGCGCGGCGATAGTAGCGCGTGACGTCGTGGCCGATGCCGATGGCTAGAAGCTCCACCGGCGAGCGCGTCTCGATGAGATCGATCACCGCGCGCAAATGGCGCTCCAGATAGTTGCCGGGGTTGACCGAGAGCGTGGAATCGTCGACCGGCGCGCCGTCCGAGATCATCATCAGGATCTTGCGCTGTTCCGGCCGGCCGATCAGCCGGTTGTGCGCCCAAAGCAGCGCCTCGCCGTCGATGTTTTCCTTGAGCAGGCCCTCGCGCATCATCAGGCCGAGATTGCGGCGCGCGCGCCGCCACGGATGGTCGGCGGACTTGTAGATGATGTGGCGCAGATCGTTGAGCCGGCCCGGATTCGACGGCTTGCCGTCCTTCAGCCACTTCTCGCGTGCCTGCCCGCCTTTCCACGCGCGTGTGGTGAAGCCGAGGATTTCCACCGAAACCCCGCAGCGCTCCAGGGTGCGCGCCAGGATGTCGGCGCAAGTCGCGGCAACCGTGATCGGCCGCCCGCGCATCGAGCCCGAATTGTCGAGCACCAGCGACACCACCGTGTCGCGGAACTTGGTGTCGCGCTCCTGCTTGAAGGACAGCGGCTGCATCGGATCGATAACGACGCGCACCAGCCTGGATGGATCGAGATAACCCTCCTCCAGATCGAAATCCCAGGAGCGGTTCTGCTGCGCCATCAGCCGCCGCTGCAGCCGGTTTGCCAGGCGGCCGACGACGCCGGAGAGATTGGCGAGCTGCTTGTCGAGGAAGGCGCGCAGCCGGTCGAGCTCCTCTTCCTCGCAAAGGTCCTCGGCCCCGACCGTCTCGTCGAAGGCGGTGGTGAAGACCTTGTAGTCGATTTCCTTAGGCAGGTTGAGGAAGGGATTGTCGTTGCGGCGCGCCTCGCCTGGCGTCTCGGCGTCGGAATCATCCTCGTCGGAAAGATCGTCCGATGTGGCGTCGGTCGCCTCCGTTTCGGCCGACTCTTCCTCGTCGGCCGAAGCCTCCGCGTCCTCGGACTGCGACTGTTCGGAGCCGGAATCGTCCTCGCCGCCTTCCTCGCTCTGCTCCTCGCCCTGCTGCTCGTTTTCCTCGTTGTCCTCCGAGTCTTCCGTCTCCTGGTCGTCGCCGAGTTCCTCGGCCATCTCCATGGAGACGAGCATGTCGCGCACGATGCGGGCGAAGGCTTGCTGGTCATCGAGCCTGGACGACAGGCCGTCGAGGTCGCTGCTGGCCTTTTCCTCGACCCAGGGCCGCCAGAGATCGACCAGTCGCTCGCCGCTCTTCGGCACGGTGCGGCCGGTAAGCTTTTCGCGCACCATCAGCGCCACCGCCTCCTCGAGCGGGGCGTCGGCCTTGTCCTTGACGTCGACGAGGTTTGCCCTGGCGTATTTGTCCTCGAGCATCGAGCCGATATTGTCGGCCACGCCCTGCATGGCGCGGCTGCCGATCGCCTCGACGCGGGCCTGCTCGACGGCATCGAAAATAGCCCGCGCGAGCTTGCCTTCCGGCGCCAGCTTGCTGTGGATACGCTGATCGTGGCAGGCGCGCTTCAGCGCCATGGAATCGCCGATGCCGCGGGTGATCGCGATGTCGGTGCGGGAGGCCTTCTTCGGCAGCTCGGGCAGCCTGGCGCGGTTGCCGGCCAGCGCCGGCCGGTCCTTGGCGAAGCCGACCTCGAGATCCTTGTCGCCGGCGACGGCGCGCATGCAGACGGTGACGGCGCGCTTGAAGCTGTCCGCTTCAGACCCGTTCTTCGCCTTGTTGCGCGTGTTGTCGCCCGGACCCGCCATCGATCATTCCCTGCGCGTTGTGGTCCGAAAGGCCAAGCCTTCCGGCACGCGCCTTACCCCAGCACCACGTTGGCGGCGCTCTCCGGCAGATCCTCGCCGAAGGCGCGCTGGTAGAATTCGGCGACCACCGAACGCTCCAGCTCGTCGCATTTGTTCAGGAAGGTGAGCCGAAACGCCATGCCGATATCGCCGAAGATCTCGGCGTTCTCGGCCCAGGTGATGACCGTGCGCGGGCTCATCACCGTCGACAGGTCGCCATTGATGAAGGCCGAGCGCGTCATGTCGGCGACGCGCACCATCTTGTTGACGATCTCTTTGCCCTTGCTGTCGCGATAGTGCTTGGCCTTGGCCAGCACGATCGACACCTCGTTGTCGTGCGGCAGGTAGTTGAGCGTGGTGACGATCGACCAGCGGTCCATCTGCGCCTGGTTGATCTGCTGCGTGCCGTGATAGAGGCCGGTGGTGTCGCCGAGACCCACCGTGTTGGCGGTGGCGAACAGCCGGAAGGCCGGATGCGGGCGTATGACGCGGCTCTGGTCGAGCAGCGTCAGCCGGCCCGACGATTCCAGCACGCGCTGGATGACGAACATCACGTCCGGGCGTCCGGCATCGTACTCGTCGAAGCAGAGCGCGACGTTGTGCTGATAGGCCCAGGGCAGGATGCCGTCGCGAAATTCCGTGACCTGCAGGCCTTCCTTGACGACGATGGCGTCCTTGCCGACGAGATCGATGCGGCTGACATGGCTGTCGAGATTGACGCGCACGCAGGGCCAGTTCAGGCGCGCGGCGACCTGCTCGACATGGGTGGACTTGCCGGTGCCGTGATAGCCCGACACCATGACGCGGCGGTTGTAGGCGAAGCCGGCGAGGATCGCCAAGGTCGTTGCCTTGTCGAACAGATAGTCCGGGTCGATGTCGGGCACGTGCTCGGTCGCCGCCGAATAGGCCGGAACCACCATCTTGGAGTCGAAGCCGAATTTCTCCTTCACCGGCACCGTCGTATCGGGCAGGTTGGCGATGTCGCGATCGACCTTGTTCATCTCTATCAACGTCTCCACGGGCGAAACGCCGCGTTTCGCCGGCAATCGATTTTGTTCGGGGGCGGTCTTAGAGCCTTTTCCAACCTTATGAAAGTTGGAAAACGACATGGACCGTAGGGTCGCTCAGCACAATCCTGCTTGCTTGAGCACGCGATAGGCCTGCAGCACATCGCGGAACCGGTCTTCCGAACCTCTGTCGCCGCCATTCGCATCCGGATGGTGGCGCTTCACGAGTTCCTTATAGCGCGCCTTGATATCCTTGCCAGTCGCCTTTGTATCAAGGCCAAGCGTTTCCAGCGCCTTGGCCTCAAGCGGCTTTGCCTTGCGCTCGCGCACTTCGCGCGTTCCGCCGCCGAACAGATTGAAGGGATCGCGCATGCGGTTGTAGTAGCCTGCACGCCCGGAGCGCTGCTGCGCGAAGTCGGGTGCCGAACGCATGCCGCCGCCATTGGCGCCCATGCGCCAGGTCGGCCGGTGTCCGGTCAGCGCCTCTTTCTGGAAGCGGGCGATCTCGCTGTCCGACACGCCCGAGAAGTAGTTGAAGCTCTTGTTGTATTCGCGCACATGCTCAAAGCAGAAGCGGAAATACTCGCCCTCCTTCAGGCGCCCGACCGGCGCGCGATGCGTACCGGCCTCGCTGCAACCGTCCCACTGGCAGATCGGCGCGCGCGACTTCAGCTCCGCGTCCTTTTCCGGCCGGATGCGAATTTTCTCGAAATATTTGGGATACGGTTTCATCCTCACCCATTTATGGGCTGTTCGCTACCGCGAAACAAGAATTGACATTTCGCCGATGATCGCCCTAACCGCTGAATCGCGGCCTAAAGCGGTCGAAAGCACAGATTTTGCGGCGGTACCGCAGATGTGGTGAAGGGAAGCCCCGATGTCCATACAGTCGACGATGGAAAACAAGCTGAAGGCGGCATTTTCGCCGGAAAGGCTCACCGTCATCAACGAAAGCCATCTTCACGCCGGCCATCACCACGTCAAGCACGGCCACGAGGCCGTCTTCGACGGCACCGGCGAGACCCATTTCCGCGTCCGTATCGTCTCGCAGGATTTTGCCGGCATGAACCGCATCGAGCGCCACCGCGCCGTCAATCGCCTCCTTGCCGACGAATTGAAGGCCGGCGTGCACGCGCTGGCGATTGAGCCTGCAGCACCTGGTGAGAAGACACGCTGGTAAGCTCGGCGGGCCGGGGGGCCGCTCAGATCACCGCTTCGATGAGGAACGGCCCCGGACGCGACAGCGCGCTGTCGAGCAGCGCGTCGAAGCGCTCGCATGTGTCAGCGCGGGCTGCTTCCACCCCCATGCCGGCTGCCAGCGAAACCCAGTCCAGAGCCGGCTGATCAAGGTCGAGCATTCGCCTGGCATTCTCGCCGATCGCGTTCACCCCGACATTGCGCATCTCGCCGTGCAGGATGGCGTAGGTCCGGTTGGAAAAGACGATCGTCACCACGTCGAGCTTTTCCCGCGACTGGGTCCATAATCCCTGCACCGTGTACATGCCGCTGCCGTCCGCCTCCAGATTCAGCACCTTGCGGCCAGGACAGGCGATGGCCGCGCCAGTCGCCATTGGAATGCCGCCGCCGATCGATCCGCCTGTGCCCATCATGTAATCGTGCGGGGCGGCAAAGGCCGAGAGCACAAAATAGCGCCGCGCCGAGGTGACGGCCTCGTCGCAGACGATCGCATTCTCCGGCAGCTTCCGGGCTACCGAAAGTGCAACCGCGTCGTCCGTCAGCTTGCCGCGCGGGGCCGGCTCATTGGGAAAGGCCGTGGCGACGGGCACCGGCTGCGACGGTTTGATGCCCAGTTCGTCGCGAAGCGCAGCGAGTGCCGCCTTCAAATTCTCGCCATGCTCGGCCAACGACATCACTTCACAGTCTTCGCTCACAAGCCGGCCCGGCTTTCCGGGATAGGCAAAGAACGCCACCGGTTCCCTGGCTCCGACGAGGATCAGGAGATCGATGTCGGCAAGGAGGGTGCGCGCGGCGTCGATCGGATATGGAACGCGGGTAGGCGCAACGCGGCCCCGGCCGCGCTGCATCCGGGCGATCAGAACGTCGCTGAACAGCCGGACATCCGAAACCGCCGATATCTGTCCGGCGATTTCCAAGGCATCCTCACGCGCGGCCGGCCCACGCAGGATCATGCCGACGCGACCGGGCGCGACGCGAATGGCTCCGGCAATCTTGCGCACGATAGCTGCATCGACCGAAGGCGGCGCCGCAAGCTCTACCTTGGCCGACAGGAGCGGACTGGCCTCTCCCCACGCCGCATCCGCCGGCAGGATCAGCGTAGCGATGCCGGGAGGCGTCAGCGAAGCGCGAAAAGCCGCCTGCGCGGCCGGCGCGACGTCGGCCGGACCGGCGATGCGGCGGACCCAGTTCGACATCGGCGCGGCGAGACCTTCAATGTCGCTGGTGAGCGGCGCGTCGAGCGGCAGGTGATAGGAGGCATGGTCGCCGACGATGTTGATCATCGGCACGCGGGCGCGCCGGGCATTGTGGATGTTGGCCAGGCCATTGGCCAATCCGGGGCCGGTGTGGAGCAGCGTCGCGGCCGGGCGGTCGGTCATCCTGGCGTAGCCGTCGGCGGCACCCGTCACCACACCCTCGGCAAGACCGAGCACGCAGCGCATCTCCGGCTTGCGGTCGAGCGCGGCGACGAAGTGCATTTCCGAGGTACCGGGATTGGCAAAGCAGACATTCACGCCATTCGCCAGCAGCACATCGCAAAGCACATCGGCGCCATTCATCGCGTTCCCTCTCGTCCGATTGTCCCCGGACAATTGAGCCGACAAGTGTTCATGCCGCAATGTCCGGTCAACGACTTTGAAGTGATCCAGTTTCAGGAGTGCCGGCGCGTTCAGGCGACCCTCGCCTTCAGGAAAGCCATGACGGCGGCAGTCAGCGCATCGCCGTTCTCCCCGAAGCGGTGGTTGAATCGCCATATGCCAATAGGCGCCGCCGTCGAATAGGGCGACTTTGGTTCCCCTGCCCGTAGCCGGGCCGCGCGATCGTGGGCCGCGGTTGCATGGGCCGGCGCGCTCCGCCGCCCGGGGAAGCACCATGGAACATTTGCCTGATCTGGCGGTTTGATGCAGGCCCGGCCCTGGCCTCGTCCATGCTGGGCGGATTGCTAGTCGGACCGAAGGACCGATGCCCTCGGCCGACGCTTCCGAACGGTGACCACCAATGAGGAAGACGTATCGACCTCCATCCGCGCCGCCCAATCGGCGCACAAGCCGTTCGGAACCTCTGCGCCTGTTTCCGGCAATTGCGCTGGCGGTACTCCTTTCGGCTCCGGCGGCTGCCCATCAGGCGCCCACGGGCTGGCAGTATGACAGCTCATGCTGCTCGGGAATGGACTGCTACCAAGCACCCGCGGCCGACGTGAAGGAAACGAAATATGGGTACCAGCTCTCCACCGGAGAGCTCATTCCCTACTCCGATCGTCGGATCAGGCGTTCGCGTGACGAGTTCTTTCACGAGTGTAAGCCCGGAGGCGACGCGAATTCTCAGCATTCCTTCTGCCTCTACGTTCCCGACCACGACATGTGAGTGGAAAACCTAAGATTTTCCTTGAAGCTCTCCCGGCCATCACCACCTAATCATCATGGGTGAGCATTCCGTCCGCATCGGGTGCTGTGAGTCGTCAATGCCCGATTGCAGGCGCTCTCTCTCATATGAGGGAACCACAATGCTTTCCGGCAGTTGAATACGAGACGAGCCGACTGGCCGACTGGCAACCAGAGCGGCTCTGAGGGCAGAATATCATGCGAGAGAACCAATCCGACGTCTTCGATCTGTTTTCGGAGATATATTCCAACGCGGCCCAGGAAGAGATGAGCCTCCAGCAGTATCTGCTTGGCTGCCGCGAAGACAAATCCATGTATGCCTCGGCGCCCGAACGAATGGTCGAGGCCATCGGCGAGCCCAATCTGGTCGACACCAGCAAGGATGAGCGGCTCGGGCGCATCTTCTCGAACCGGACCATCAAGGTGTACCCCTCCTTCTCCGATTTCTACGGAATGGAGGATACGATCGAGCGCATCGCCGGATATTTCCGTTATGCCTCGCAGGGTCTCGAGGAGCGCAAGCAGATCCTTTACCTGCTCGGGCCGGTCGGCGGCGGCAAGTCCTCGCTTGCCGAACGGCTGAAGAAGCTTATGGAACAGCGCCCGATCTACACGCTGAAGGTCGGCAACCAGATCAGCCCTATATTCGAATCGCCGCTTGGCCTTTTCCATCCCGATCGGATGGGCGATCTGCTGGAAGACAAATACGGGATAGCCCGCCGCCGCCTGAATGGGCTCATCTCGCCTTGGGCTGCCAAACGGCTCGACGAACTGTCCGGCGACATTTCCAAATTCAGCGTGGTCAAGCTGTCGCCATCGCGTCTGCGTCAGATCGCCATCGCCAAGACCGAGCCCGGCGACGAGAACAACCAGGATGTCTCGGCTCTGGTCGGCAAGGTCGACATCAGGCAGTTGGAACATTTCAGCCAATCCGATCCGGATGCCTACTCCTACAGCGGCGGCTTGAACCGGACGACGCAGGGCCTGCTCGAGTTCGTCGAGATGTTCAAGGCGCCCATCAAGGTCCTGCACCCGTTGCTGACGGCAACCCAGGAAGGCAGCTACAACGGCACCGAGAATTTCGGCTCCTTCCCCTATCAGGGCATCGTCGTTGCCCATTCCAACGAATCGGAATGGCAGCAATTCAAGAACAACAAGAACAATGAGGCCTTCCTCGACCGCATCCTTGTGGTCAAGGTTCCGTATTGCCTTCGCATCACCGAAGAGAGACAGATTTACGAGAAACTTTTGCGCGAGAGCGATCTGGCGAACAGTCCCTGCGCGCCCGAAGTGCTGGACATCCTCAGCCGTTTCACCGTCTCGACCCGGCTTGCCGAGCACGAGAACTCGCCGCTCTACACCAAGATGCGCGCCTATGACGGCGAGAACCTCAAGGAGATCGACCCGAAGGCGAAGTCGGTCCAGGAATATCGCGATGCCGCCGGCGTCGACGAAGGCATGACCGGGGTCAGCACGCGCTTCGCCTTCAAGATTCTGTCGCAGACTTTCAACTACGACACCAAGGAGGTCGCAGCCGATCCCGTGCACTTGATGTACATCCTCGAGGAGGCGATCAAACGCGAGCAATTCCCGAAGGAAACCGAAGCCGCGTACCTTGAGTTCATCAAATCGGAACTTGCAGCGCGCTACGCCGAGTTCATCGGCCACGAGATCCAGAAGGCTTACCTGGAATCGTATAGCGAGTACGGCCAGAACCTTTTCGATCGCTACATCGCCTATGCCGATGCCTGGATCGAGGATCAGGACTACAAGGATCCCGATACCGGCCAGATCCTCAATCGCGAGGTCCTGGACAAGGAATTGTCGCAGGTCGAAAAGCCGGCCGGCATCGCCAATCCCAAGGACTTCCGCAACGAGGTGGTCAAGTTCACCTTGCGCGCCCGGGCGCGCAACCATGGCCGCAATCCGTCCTGGACGAGCTATGAAAAGCTTCGCGAAGTGATCGAGAAGCGCATGTTCGGTCAGGTCGAGGATTTGCTGCCGGTGATCAGCTTCGGCTCCAAGCAGGACAGCGTCACCGAGAAGCGGCACAACGAATTCGTGCAGCGGATGGTGGAGCGCGGCTACACTCAGCGGCAGGTGCGCCGGCTGGTCGACTGGTACATGCGCGTGAACAAGGCTGGCTGAGCAAAGCCCGAAGGGTTCGCATGCCGATCTTCATCGACCGCCGCCTGAATCCGAAGGACAAGAGCCTGAGCAATCGCCAGCGCTTCCTCAAGCGCGCTCGGGAAGAGCTCAAGCGCAGCATCCGCGACCATGTCCGGACAGGCCGTATCGCCGAGGTCGACCGCGAGCATGCCGTGCCGATGCCCCGGAAAGGCACCAGCGAACCGACCTTCAGCGACGCCAGGGACAGTGGGCAGCGCCAGCACATACTGCCCGGCAACAAATCGTTCAGTCCCGGTGATCTGATACCCAAGCCTGGCGGCGGCGGCACTGGCTCTTCGGCGCCGGGAACCAAGCAATCCGAGGACGACTTTCGCTTCGTGCTGTCGCGCGAGGAAGTGCTCGACCTCTTCTTCGAAGATCTCGAACTGCCCGATCTGGTCAAGCTCAATCTCAAGCAGATACTGAGCTTCAAGCCAAGACGGGCGGGCTTCACGGCAAGCGGGGCGCCGACCAACGTCAATGTCGGACGCACCATGCGAAACAGCCACGGCCGCCGCATCGCGCTCAGGCGTCCCAAGCAGGCGGAGCTGGACGCCATCTCAACGCAGATCGCCGAGTTGGAAGCGAAGCCGCCAACCGAGGCAACGCGCGAACGCATCGCTGCTCTGCGCGAGGAAGTTGATCGGCTTGAACGCCGGCGCAGGCGGATCGCCTATGTCGATCCGGTCGACATTCGGTTCAACCGCTTCGACCCCCAGCCGGTGCCGAATGCCAGCGCCGTCATGTTTTGCCTGATGGACGTGTCGGGATCGATGGGAGAGCGCGAGAAGGATCTGGCCAAACGGTTTTTCGTGCTGCTGCATCTGTTCCTGACGCGGCGCTACGAAAGGACGGACATCGTTTTCATCCGCCACACCCATGAGGCCAAGGAGGTGGATGAGCACACCTTCTTCTACCACACCGAGAGCGGCGGTACCGTCGTCTCGACGGCGCTCGAGGAAATGCATCGCATCATAGAGCAGCGCTATCCGGTCGCGGAATGGAATATCTATGCCGCTCAGGCTTCCGACGGTGACAACTTCGCCACCGATTCCGAGCGCTGCATAGAACTCCTCGACCGCAAGCTCATGCGCCTCTGCCAGTATTTCGCCTATGTGGAAATCATCGACGAACGCGAAAGCCACATTTTCGGCTCCACCGAGAACGGAACGTCGCTCTGGCGCGCCTACAACGCGGTCGACGGAAAGTGGCCGAATTTCCAGATGAGGCGCATCGCGGCTCCCGCCGATATCTATCCGGTCTTTCGCGAGCTCTTCGCAAGGCAGCCTAGTCTGCGCAAGAGCGCGTGAGAACGCGGGCGGATGGGACATAGGCCGATGGTCAATCAGGCGCGCAAATCCGAACTGTTATTTTCCGGGTCGGACTGGGATTTTGCGAAACTCTCTCGGGTTTACGACGAGATCGAGGCGATCGGGGTCGAAGAGCTTCACCTCGACATCTATCCGGTGCAGATGGAGGTCATTTCCTCCGAGCAGATGCTCGACGCTTATTCCTCGGTCGGCATGCCGCTGATGTATCGGCATTGGTCGTTCGGCAAGCATTTCCTCTACAACGAGCTTCTCTACCGCAAGGGCGCGCGCGGTCTGGCCTATGAACTGGTCATCAACTCCAACCCTTGCATCGTCTACCTCATGGAAGAAAACACCATGGCCTTGCAGGCCCTGGTGACCGCCCATGCCGCGCTTGGCCACAACCATTTCTTCAAAAACAATCATCTCTTCCGGCAATGGACGGACGCCGGAGGCATCCTGAGCTATCTGGACTTCGCCAAGGGCTACATCGCCCGATGCGAGGAACGGCACGGACTGCAGGCCGTCGAGGCGGTGCTCGATGCCGCCCACGCGCTGATGGAGCAAGGCGTGTTCCGCTACCATCGGCCGCCGAAGCTGTCGTCGGAACAGCAGCGCGAAGGCCTTCGCGAGCGCCTCGAATATGAGGAGCGTTCCTACAATGATCTGTGGCGCACGCTGCCGACCGCGCAGGACAAGAACAAGCCGGAAGTAGGGGACGAAAGCTTGGCCGAGCGGAAGAAGTCGCTCAATCTGCCCGAGGAAAACCTGCTCTACTTCCTCGAGAAGAACAGCCTGGTGCTTGAGCCCTGGCAGCGCGAGATCATCAGGATCGTGCGGGTGATTGCGCAATATTTTTACCCGCAGCGGCAAACCCAGGTGATGAACGAAGGCTGTGCCACCTTCGTCCACTACACCCTGATGAACATGCTTTTCGATCGCGGCCGCATTAGCGAAGGCGCCATGCTCGAGATATTGCGAAACCATTCGAACGTGGTTTTCCAGCCGGCCTATGACGATCCGCGTTATTCCGGGATCAATCCCTATGCGCTGGGCCTCGGCATGATGCAGGACATCCAGCGCATCTCGACCGAGCCGACCGCGGAGGACCGCGACTGGTTTCCGGACATCGCCGGCCGTGGCGACTGGCGCGACACCTTGCTCGATGCCTGGGCCAATCACCGTGACGAATCCTTCATCCGCCAGTATCTGAGCCCCGCTTTGATCCGGAAATGGCGGCTCTTCGTGCTGGCCGACGGCGCCGACGAGCCGCATTACGAGGTCGCCTCGATCCATAATGAGCGCGGCTACAGCAAGATACGGTCCGCGCTGGCCCGAAGCTACGATGTGGGGGCGAGCCGGCCCGACATCCAGGTGGTCGACGTGGATCTTCTGGGAGACCGGCATTTGCGACTGCAGCACAAGGTCAAGGACGGCATCCAGCTAGAGGACGAAAGCCGCGACGCGACCTTGCGCCACATCCGGAGCCTTTGGGGTTATGACGTCAGCCTGGCGGCAATGGATGCCGAAACCGGCGCCGTGCTCAGCGAGCGCTCGACCAAGGAACTTTGAGCACCGGAGACGCAGGAAGCCGCCCTTTGCAGGCCGGTCTCACCTGAAGATCGGCACACCCTAACCTTCGCCGGCGGGCCGGATCCTCAACCTTGCTATGCGGTTCTTGTCGCGCTTCATCACCACGAAACGCTTGCCGTGGAAGGTGAAGGCCTGCTTCTCATCTGGGATCGTCTGCGTCTCGTGGATGACTAGGCCGGCGATCGTCGTCGCCTCCTCGTCCGGCAGATCCCAGTCGAGCGCCCGATTGAGGTCGCGAATCGCCACCGTGCCGTCGACGACGACCGAGCCGTCGGCCTCCTGCTTGACGCCTTGCATGTCGACATCGTGCTCGTCCGCGATCTCGCCGACGATCTCCTCGATGATGTCTTCCAGCGTCACCAGCCCTTCCATCTCGCCATACTCGTCGACGACGATGGCGAAATGCGCCTTGCGCCGCAGGAAGGCGTTGAGCTGATCCTGCAAGGTGGTGGTGTCGGGCACGAACCATGGCTTCGACGCGATCTTTGTTACGTCGATCTTGGAAAAGTCGTTGCCGACCTCGTTGAGCGCCCGCAGCAGATCCTTGGCATGCAGCACGCCGACGATGTTGTCGAGCGAGCCTTTCCAGAGCGGCATGCGGGTATGCGGGCTCTGCAGAATCTCGCGCACCACCATTTCCGGCGGATCGTCGGCGTTGACCGAGCGCATGTTGGTGCGGTGGACCATCACGTCCGAAACCTCGAGCTCCTCGAGTTCGAAAAGCGCGCCCAGCCGGTTGCGATCCTCGCGCGCCTGCCCGCTGCGGCGGGTCTCGTCGCCGTTCTCGTCCGGCTCATCCTGCTCGGGCTCCGTCGGTTCGATCGGCCGCAGACTGTAGCCGAGCGCCGCGAAGAGCCGCGTGCGCAAGAGAAACGCCAGCACGATCACGGCGGCAAGGACGGCTGCGGCGATCCAGCCGAAGTCGATCATCCGGGATGGCTCGCCTTGAGGAAGGACAGCACTTCGGAGGGCGGCACGTCCTTGGCGATAAAGGCCTGGCCGACGCCGCGCGTCAGGATGAAGGTAAGCGCGCCGCGCGACACCTTCTTGTCCTGGGTGATGAAGCCAAGCAGCGTCTCGGCATCCGGCAGTTGGCCCGCTATGTCGGCCATCCGCCAGGGCAGGCCGACGGCGCGAAGGTGCGCCTCGACGCGCTCCGCGTCGTCCGGGCTCGCTAGATTGAGACGCGCCGAGAAGCGGTGCGCCAGCGCCATGCCGATGGCGACCCCCTCCCCATGGACGAGACGGGCACCGTCATAATTCGTGGCGGCTTCGAGCGCATGGCCGAATGTGTGGCCGAGATTGAGCAGCGCGCGGTCGCCGGTCTCGAACTCGTCGCGGGCGACCACATCGGCCTTGGCGCGGCAAGCCTCGGCGATGGCTTCGGTCCGCTCCGGGCCGCCGGCGAACACCTTTTGCCAGTTCTCCTCCAGCCAGGCGAAGAAGCCGGGACGGTCGATTAGCCCGTATTTGGCGAGTTCGGCATAGCCGGCGCGGAATTCGCGGATCGGCAAAGTGTCGAGCACACCGGTGTCGGCAAGCACCAGTTTTGGCTGGTTGAAGACCCCGACCAGGTTCTTGCCGCGCGCGCTGTTGATGCCCGTCTTGCCGCCGACGGAAGAATCGACCTGCGCCAGCAGCGATGTCGGCACCTGCACGAAGTTCATCCCGCGCCGCACGATGCCGGCGGCGAAGCCGGCAAGATCGCCGATGACGCCGCCGCCAAGTGCCACGACGACATCGCGCCGTTCGAGCTTGGCGGCGAGCACGCCGTCGACGACCTCTTCGAGGTGGGTGAAGCTCTTGGTCTTTTCACCGGCCGGCAGGGTGATGACGGCGGCCTCGATGCCGCCTTTTTCCAGGCCGGCCTGCAGCGTTTCGAGATGCGCTGCGGCGACGTTCTCGTCGGTGACGATGGCCGCACGCGTGCCGGGAAGGCGGCCTGCGATTTCGGTTCCTGAGCCGGAAAGCAGGCCGGGCCCGATAAGTATGTCATAGGCACGGTCGCCGAGTCCGACCTCGACCTTCACCGGTTCGCTATGGCTCAAGGCTCCACCTCGTCGTCACTGGTGGCGATTGGCGCGATCCCAAGGTAAGCGCAAAGCGCGCATACCACCTCGCTGGCGATGACTTCCTTGCGGTCGTCGCGGGTCGAAACCGTGAGGTCGGCGGTGGCATAGACCGGGTAGCGCTCGCCCATCAGCTTCTCCAGCACGCCGCGCGGATCCGGATTCTTCAACAGCGGCCGGTTCTGCTTCTTCGAAACCCGCTCCATCAGGAGATCGAGATCGGCCTTCAGCCAGACCGAGACGCCATGCGCATCGATCGCCTCGCGCGTCTGCGCGTTCATGAAGGCGCCGCCGCCGGTCGAAAGCACCTGCGGGCCGTTTTCGAGCAGACGCAAGATGACCCGCTGCTCCAGCGCCCGGAACTCAGGTTCGCCGTAACGCTCGAACAGCTCCGGCACGGTCATGCGCGATACGCTCTCGATCTCCTGGTCGCTGTCGATGAAGGGCAGGGAAAGCATTGTCGCCACCTTGCGGCCGATTGCGGTCTTGCCGGCGCCCATCAGGCCGACGAAGACGATCGAGCGGCTGCCGAGCCGCTCGAGCAGCGCGACACGGCCTTCGTCCGGCGGATTTGCTGGCAGCGCGTTCATGCGGAACCCTCTTTGCGCCGTATCGACATCAAAAGCCCGTTTGCGTCAAGCAGGCCGCCGCAGGCGGGCCAGATCGCCCCTCTTCCGTCGAGAAGCTTCCTCGACAAATCCTCTGCCCGAGCCCTTCGTCCTTGAATTGGCCGGAATGGCGTCCCATAAGGGCACAGGGTTTGGAATCGCAGAACAAGAAGACGGGCGAAGACTGAATGCCGACATTGTTTCGCTTTGTCGTGACGCTGGCGGTTCTTGCAGGCGTCGCTTATGGCGCGATGTTCGCGCTGGCGATGTTCGTGGAGCCGAAAAAGGCCGAAATGAGCGTGCGCATTCCCGCGGAAAAGCTCAATCCGAAGAAGAACTGACCCGGCCAAATGAACAGCGCGGCCCGCATCGAAGCCTTTCTGGAGATGATGAGCGCCGAGCGGGGTGCGGCCGAGAACACGCTTTCCTCCTACCGACGCGACCTCGAAGACGCCTCCGAAGCTATCGGTGGCGGCCTGGCCGGAGCGGCAGCCGCCGACATCCGCGCCTATCTGGACGACATCGCGGCGCGTGGCTTCGCGCCGACCTCGCAGGCGCGCAAATTGTCGGCGATCCGCCAATTCTTCAAATTCCTCTATGCCGAGGGCCTGCGCGGCGACGACCCGACCGGCACGCTGGACAGCCCGAAGAAGGGCCGGCCGCTGCCGAAGACCATGACCGAGGCTGAGACGGGCCGCCTGGTCGACCGCGCGGCCGAGGAGGCGGGCGGGGCCGCGCCCGACGGCGACCGGTTGGCGGCGCTGCGCCTGCACGCGCTGGTCGAGGTGCTCTATGCCACGGGCCTGCGCGTTTCCGAGCTTGTCGGTCTGCCGGTGACGGTGGCGCTGCGCGACGACCGTTTCTTCATGGTGCGCGGCAAGGGCGACAAGGAGCGCATGGTGCCGCTGTCGGCCAAGGCGCGCGCCGCGATGCGGGCGTGGCTTGCCGCCAGGGCGGGGGTGCCGGCCTACGCCGACAGCCCGTTCCTGTTCCCAGCCTCTTCCGACAGCGGTCATCTCTCCCGGCAGGTTTTCGCACGCGATCTCAAAGGCTTGGCGGCGCGGGCCGGCATCGCCTCGACCAAGATCTCGCCGCATGTCCTGCGCCACGCCTTCGCCAGCCACCTCCTGCAGAACGGTGCGGATCTCAGGGCCGTGCAGCAACTGCTTGGCCACGCCGATATCTCCACCACGCAGATCTACACTCATGTGCTGGAGGAGCGGCTGGTGCGGCTGGTCAACGATCATCATCCGCTTGCCGACTAGGCTTCATACCGCTATGTGAGGGCGACGTTCCACCGCCCGGAGCCAGCATTTCCAGGGTTCCGCCAGCCATTGCCTTCCGACGGATCGGTCCGCCCCAGCATGTATAATTACCTCGATTTCGAAAAGCCGGTGCAGGATCTGGAACTCAAGATCCTTGAGCTGAAGAAGCTCGCGGAGAACGGCGAGGCGGTCGATGTCGCCGACGAGATCGGCAGGCTGGAGAAGCGTTCGCGCGATGCGCTGCGCGATCTCTACAAGGCGCTCACCCCTTGGCAGAAGGTCCAGGTGGCCCGCCATCCGGACCGGCCGCACTGCCTCGACTACATCAAGGGCTTGTTCAGCGATTTCACGCCGTTGGCCGGTGACCGCAATTTCGGCGACGACCAGGCGATCGTCGGCGGTTTTGCCCGTTTCCGCGGCGAGCCGGTGGCGGTGATCGGCCAGGAGAAGGGCTCCGACACGGCAAGCCGCATCAAGCACAATTTTGGTTCGGTACGGCCCGAGGGATACCGCAAGGCGGTTCGGCTGATGGAGCTTGCCGACCGCTTCAAGATCCCGCTTTTGACGCTGGTCGACACCGCCGGCGCCTATCCCGGCGTCGGCGCCGAGGAACGCGGTCAGGCCGAGGCCATTGCGCGCTCGACCTCAGCCTGCCTAGCGCTCAAAGTGCCGTCGATCTCGGTGGTCATCGGCGAAGGCGGCTCCGGCGGCGCCATCGCGATCGCCACCGCCAACCGCGTCTACATGCTTGAGCATGCCATCTATTCGGTGATCTCGCCCGAGGGCGCGGCCTCTATTCTTTGGCGCGACACCACCCGTTCCAAGGACGCGGCGACCAACATGAAGATCACCGCCCAGGATCTTCTCGAAATGAAGATCATCGATGCCATCGTTCCCGAGCCGATGGGCGGCGCCCAGCGTGCGCCGGAAACGGTGATTGCCGCCACCGGCGATCTGATCGCCAAGACGATGAAGGACTTCGCCGGCGCCAACACCGATTTCCGCGAGCAGCGCCGCGAGAAATATTTAGCGATGGGCCGCAGCCTTTGATGCATGTCGCGCAAAACTGTGCAGTGGTTTTGCGAAAACGACATGCATGAAAACAAAGCACGTGAGTCTGCCCCAGCGCCACCCGTTTAATTCGGCCGTTCGCCGCAACTATGGCGGCGATTAACAATTTCGCCACAAAAATGCCGCCGCATTCGGCTCAATGAAAATATCCGCGAGGGGTTGGCTATTGCTTGCGGTAAGGAATTTTCAAGGTTAACGGGCTTACGGTCCATTGGTGTTGAGCCTGCGGGCCGGCCATGCCGAGGCCGTTGGCCTGAGAGAAAAGACAAAGCCGTATCGATGTTTGCCAAGCTTGCCCGCACCGGAGTCCTTGTCGCCGCGATAGGCATCGCCGGCTGCAATGATTCGTCGATGAAGGATTTTGCGCCGGAGGCCAACAAGCCCCTGCCGGATAAGATCCTCGCCGACATGAAGGCCAAGGGTATGGTGCGCACCTCCTCGGTGATGGCGCGCATCTTCAAGGAAGAAGGCAAGCTGGAGATCTGGAAGGCCAAGACCAACGGCCGCTACGATCTCGTCGCCAGCTACGACATCTGCAAATGGTCGGGCAAGCTCGGCCCCAAATACACCGAGGGCGACCGCCAGGCGCCGGAAGGCTTCTACACGGTGCGTCCGTCGCAGATGAACCCGCGCTCGAACTACCATCTGTCCTTCAACATCGGCTATCCCAACGCCTATGACAGGGCCAACGGCCGCACCGGCTCCAATTTGATGGTGCACGGCGCCTGCTCCTCGTCCGGCTGCTATTCGATGACCGATGCCCAGATCGAGCAGATCTATGCTTTCGGCCGCGATGCCTTCCAGGGCGGCCAGACCGAGTTCCAGATCCAGGCCTTCCCGTTCCGCATGACCGCCGCCAACATGGCGCGCTACCGCAACGACCCGAACTACGAGTTCTGGAAGATGCTGAAGGTCGGCTACGACAATTTCGAGATCACCAAGGTGCCGCCGAAAGTCGACGTCTGCGAGAAGCGCTACGTCTTCAATCAGGCAGCGCCCGAAGGCGCCACTTTCGACCCGACAGGCCCCTGCCCGGCAATGACGCAGCCTGATTCGTTGAAAACGGCCTACGCCGACTACGAAAAGCGCTACGA
Source organism: Mesorhizobium sp. WSM4887 (assembly GCF_029625865.1). Lineage (NCBI taxonomy): Bacteria > Pseudomonadati > Pseudomonadota > Alphaproteobacteria > Hyphomicrobiales > Phyllobacteriaceae > Mesorhizobium > Mesorhizobium sp. WSM4887. The sequence goes on along the minus strand of NZ_JARTVP010000003.1, from coordinate 288,206 downwards.
CGCCGCGTTCAACGCCGCGGTCAAGGGAAGCATACTACCGCCTAAGCCGGCCATCGCCGGCATCAAGGAAGCCAGCATCGTTTCCGACTGGTCCAAGCGCCGCGCCCGCGGCGAGCGCGTGCCGATCGACCCGCCGTCGATGAATGCCGACGGCTCGGTAACCGAGACGACGCGCATGGGCCGCATCGATTCCCCGCTCGGCCGCAAGATGGCCGCGCTCGACGCGGAGAAGGAGGCCAAGCGCAAGGCCGAGGAGCAGCGGCTTGCGGCGATCGAGGCGGCCAAGGCCGCGAAGGCGCAAGCGCAGGCTGAAAAGGCAGCCGCCAAGGCGCAGGCTCTGGCCGAAAAGGAAGCCGCCAAGCAGGCGGCTCAGCAGCCGGTGGTCACCGCGGGCGTCGAGGCGGCTTCCGCGCAACCGGCGCCGGAAACGCAGCAGGCGGCAAGTGCCGACGAAGGCACGGTCTCGAAGCTGAAGAAGAAACTGCTCGGCATGTTCGGCGGCTGAGATTTCTCGATCTTGGCCGGATCCGCCGCTACCTACGATCTGAAGGGGCTGAACTGCCCGCTGCCGGTGCTGAAGGCGCGCAAGCGTCTGGCCGCGATGCGGCCTGGCAGCCGTCTGTGGCTGGAAACCACCGACCCGCTGGCCGTGATCGACATTCCGGCCTTCTGCGCCGATGCCGGCCACCAATTGATCGAGACGGCGGCGATCGACGGCGGCCATCGCTTCCTGGTTGAGCGCGGCGGCGCGGCATAGGCCAATCGGACCTCTGCAGCTACAGCCCGGCGATCGCCAGCGGATTGGCCTCGAGCGCCGCCCGGTCGGGCGTGTCGATCGACGGCTTGTTGGTGAAGGCGGAAAACAGCCGCTGGAGATAATCTTCCGGCATGTCGAGCGTGATCAGCACCAGCCGCGTGCCGCGCTGTCCGTCGGGCCACGACGGCAGCCTGGCCGGCGGATGCAGGATCTTCTGCACGCCGTGGATCACCAGCGGCCGCGACGGATCCTCCTGAAGTTCGATGACGCCCTTCATGCGCAGCAGTTTCTCGCCATGCGTCGAGCGCAACAAATCGAGGAACATCTCGATCGCCGAGAACGGCACCGGCCCGTCATGGACGAGCGAGTGGGAGCGCACGCGGCCGTCGTGGCGGTGATCATGATGATGGGAGCCGTGTTCATGACCGTCATCATGGTGATGATGATGATGCGCCGCCTCCTCTCCGAGCCAGCGCCGCACGTCGGCGCTCTTGGTCTCGGGATTGTAGAGGCCGCAATCGAAAAGCGACGCTGCCCCGGTAGCGGGACCATTGAGGTCGAGCAGGACCGCGCTCGGATTTATCTGATGAAGTCGCGCCCGCAGGGCCTCGACGTCGCTTGCCTCGGCGAGATCGGTCTTGGTCAGCACGATGCGGTCGGCGACGGCCGCCTGCTTCACCGCTTCGACATGGTTATCGAGCGTGGCCGCCCCGTTGACGCCGTCGACCAGCGTGATGACGCCGTCGAGCCGGAAAGCCTGCACCAGCGCCGGATGCGCCATGATCGACTGCAGCACCGGTGCAGGATCGGCAAGGCCGGTGGTTTCGACCACGACGCGCGCCAGCCTGGCGATGCGTCCGGTCTGCAGCCGGTCGACGAGGTCGGCCAGCGTATCGACGAGTTCGCCGCGCACCGTGCAGCAAAGGCAGCCGTCGGAAAGCTGGATGATGCCGTCTGAGGCTTGCTCGACGAGCAGATGGTCGATCGCCACCTCGCCGAACTCGTTGATGATGACGGCAGTGTCGGCAAGCGCCGGATCCTTGAGCAACCGGTTGAGCAGCGTCGTCTTGCCGGCCCCGAGAAAGCCGGTGAGCACCGAGACGGGTATGGGAAAGCCGCTGCGCCCGGTCACGGCGAGTTTGCCGCCTTGGCCGGCTGATCCCCCTGCGCTGCAGCGGCAGCGGTTGCGGCGGGTGTGGCGCCGGCCGGCAGAGGCTTGTCGGGCCGCCAACTGGGCAGCGGCACATCGGCATAGTTCTGATCGGTCTGGTCGACGAAAGCCTTGGGCGCCGGCCCGGTGGCCCCGCCAAGGCCGACCGCGATCAGCGTCGGGTGATCGAGTTTCACCTGATAGGGCGATTTGGCCTTGTCCTTGGCGGCGACGGCAGGCGCTGCCTCCGACTGCTGTTCCTTCGGCTTCTTCTTGCAGATGTCGTCCTGCAGGTCGTTGGGCGACAGCGTGTCGCCATAGGGCTTGAGCGCCGCGAGCGTCGTCGACCCGGCCGCCGGAGCGTCAAAACCCTGGTCGAGCAGCTTCGCCGCCGCTTCGGCGCGGCTGATGGCGGATTTTTCGCCGAGCACCACGGCAACCAGTGTGCGGCCATCGCGCGTCGCCGAGCCGATCATGTTGAAGCCCGAGGAGCAGACGAAGCCGGTTTTCATCCCGTCGGCGCCGGGATAGCGCCCGATCAGCAGATTGTAGTTCGGGATCGCCTTCTTACCGACGGCAAGGCCCTCGATGGAGAACCACGGCGCATATTGCGGGAAGTCGTTGCGAAGCGCCGTCACCAGGACGGCAAGGTCGCGCGCGGTCGTGTACTGGTCCGGCGAGAACAGCCCATTCGGGTTGACGAAATGCGTTCCGACCATGCCGAGCCTGGCGGCCTCGGCATTCATGCGGTCGGCGAAGGCGGCCTGCGATCCGCCGATGTTCTCGCCGACGGCCATGGCGATGTCGTTGGCCGACTTGACCAGCATCATCTTCAGCGCATTGTCGAGCCGCATGACCGATCCGGGCTTGAAGCCCATCTTGCTCGGCGGCTCGCCGGCCGAATGTTTCGTCACCTTGATCGGCGAATCGAGCGCCACCTCGCCGGCGGCGATCGCCCGGAACGTCACATAGGCCGTCATCAGCTTGCTCAGCGAGGCCGGGTACCAGCGCTTGAAGGCGTCCTGATGCTCCAGCACCTTGCCGCTCTTCAGGTCGAACAGCACCACCGGATTGGCGCGCGCAGTGCCGGAAAGCATCGGCAGCGCCAGCGCCCCCGCAAGCAATAGGTTGAGGAAATGCCTTTGCCGCATGATCAATTCCGAAATCGCCTCTTGCCGTAGTTGCCGCTGGCTCCGTAAGATTTCGCTGCGCGATGGCCAGCATACTGCGGACCGACCCTCGACTCCGGGCCGCATTATGCGGTGCTATTTACCCTATGTGACGTCAAAATGGCAAAGCGCCAGACGATCACACTTGCCGGGCAGCGGCCCTGAATTGCCTGCCCCAACAAAGAAATGGAACGATTATGCCAATTCTCAACCGTGCCGCGGAAATGCAGGAAGAAGTCGCGGGCTGGCGGCGCCATCTGCACCAGACGCCGGAACTGAACTTCGACGTTTTCCAGACCGCCGCCTTCGTCACCGACAAGCTGCAGGCTTTCGGTTGCGACGAGGTTGTGACCGGCCTCGGCAAAACCGGCGTCGTCGGCATCATCCGCGGCCGTAAGGGCGAGGGTCCGGCCATCGGCCTGCGCGCCGACATGGACGCTTTGCCGATCAACGAGATCACCGGCAAGCCTTACGCGTCGAGCGTTCCCGGCAAAATGCATGCCTGCGGCCATGACGGCCACACCGCCATGCTGCTCGGCGCAGCCAAATACCTCGCCGAAACGCGCAATTTCGTCGGCTCCGTGGCGGTGATCTTCCAGCCCGCCGAGGAAGGCGGCGGCGGCGGCAACGAAATGGTCAAGGACGGCATGATGGAACGCTTCGGCATCTCGAAGGTGTTCGGCATGCATAACATGCCCGGCCTGCCCGTCGGCGAGTTCGCCATCAAGCCCGGCCCGATCATGGCGGCGACCGCCGAATTCACCATCACCGTCAAGGGGCATGGCGGCCATGCGGCGATGCCGCATGCCACGATCGACCCGATCGTAATTACCAGCCACTTGGTGAGCGCTTTGCAAACCATTGCTTCACGCAGCACCGATCCGGTCGAGGCCGTCGTCGTGTCGGTGACCAAATTCCATGCCGGCGATGCCTACAACGTCATACCGGAAAAAGCCGAGATCGCGGGCACGGTGCGCACGCTGAAAAAGGAAGTGGCCAGGAAAGCGGAGGAGAAAATCCGCGCCATTTGCGCTGGCCTGGCATCAGCCTTCGGCGCGACGATCGAGGTCGACTACGACCCCAACTATCCCGTCACTTTCAACCATCCGGAAGAGACGGCCTTCGCCAGCGATATTGCCGCCGGCGTCGCCGGCGACGCGAATGTCCACCGCGCCATCCAGCCGGTGATGGGCGGTGAGGATTTTTCCTACATGCTGGAAGCGCGCCCCGGCGCCTTCATCTTCATCGGCAACGGCGACACCGCCGGCCTTCACCATCCGGCCTATGACTTCAACGACGAGGTCATCCCGCACGGCATGAGCTATTGGGTGAGGTTGGTGGAGACGGCGCTGGCCGCCTGACCGCTTTGCACGGAGGCGACCTTCCCGGCCGATTGCCGCCGATCGGCCGGTAACGCCTCTTGGCGAACCGGCCCGAAGCGTTTATGTGTCGGGCCGCGTGGTCCCGTAGCTCAGTAGGATAGAGCGGCAGATTCCTAATCTGTAGGTCACAGGTTCGATTCCTGTCGGGATCACCAACTAAATCAAAGGGTTGGCTGACTTTTGCAATGCTCCCATGTTGCATTTTCTTGCAACTGGGCTCCCGTTGCTTTCCGTTCGCTCGAATCTCAAGCACTCCCTGGCCGCCGCGGTGAGAGCGCGGGCAGGGCAATCAGATGCGCCGGCCGGTTTTGGCGTCGAACAGGTGCGCCGAGGCGCGGTCGATCTCGATCCGCACGCTCTCGCCTTGCTTCAGCGCTAGCCGCTCGCGGAAAAGGCAGGAGATCACCTCTCCGCCGCAGTCGACCGTGGCGAAGATTTCCGAGCCGGTCGCCTCCATGAGCGTGACTGTGCCGGAGAGACCCTGGCCGGTCGCCCGGATATGCTCGGGACGAATGCCGTAGACCAGTTCCCTTCCCGCGGCTTCGCTCGGCCGGATGCCTTGCGGTAGCGGCAACGTCAGCCCACCGGCACTGCGGAAGATGCCCTCCTCGATGTGGCCGTGGATGAAGTTCATGGCCGGCGAGCCGATGAAGCCGGCAACGAACAGATTGGCCGGCCGGTCGTAGAGATCGAGCGGCGCGCCGATTTGCTCGACCAGACCGTCGTGCAGCACGACGATCTTGTCGGCCATGGTCATCGCCTCGATCTGGTCGTGCGTGACATAGATGGTGGTGGTGCCGAGCCGCTGATGCAGCGCCTTGATCTCGCCGCGCATCTGCACGCGCAATTTGGCGTCGAGATTGGAGAGCGGCTCGTCGAACAGAAACACCTGCGGGTCGCGCACGATGGCGCGGCCCATGGCGACGCGCTGGCGCTGGCCGCCGGAAAGCTGGCGCGGATAGCGGTCGAGCAGCTTTTCCAGGCCGAGAATGCCGGCTGCCCGCTTCACCCGGCTCGCGGTATCGGCCGGATCGGCTTTCTTGATCTTGAGCGCGAAGCCCATATTGTCCGCCACCGTCATGTGCGGGTAGAGCGCGTAGTTCTGGAACACCATCGCGATGTTGCGGTCCCGTGCCCTGAGGTTGTTCACGGTGCGCTCGCCGATTGCGATCTTTCCGGCCGAGATCGTTTCCAGCCCCGCGATCATGCGCAGCAGCGTCGACTTTCCGCAGCCCGACGGTCCGACCAGGATGACGAACTCGCCATCGGCGATATCGACGCTGACATCGTGGATGATCCGAGTGGCTCCGAAAGCCTTCTGCACGTTGTTGATGCTTACCGATGCCATTGCGTATCTCCGAAAGAATGAGGGCGGATCAGGCGCTCAGCCACCCTTGACCGCGCCGGCGGTCAGCCCGGCGACGATCTGCCGTTGCGCGAACATGGTCAGCACCAGCACCGGCAGCGTCACCACCAGCGCGGCGGCGGCGAGCGGCCCCCAGCTCACCTGCTCGTAGGACAGCATGTTGTAGACCGCGACCGGCAATGTCCGCGTCTCGCGGCTGGCGAGCACCACGCCGAAGACGAAGTTGTTCCACGAGAAGATGATCGACAGGATGAAGGCGACGACGATGCCGGGCTTGGCGATCGGCAGCGCGACCAGGCGAAACACCTGCCACGAACTGGCGCCGTCGATGTTGGCGGCCTCCTCCAATTCCATCGGCGTCGTCTCGAAATAGCCGATCATCACCCAGACCACGATCGGCACCGTCACCACCAGATGGATGATGATCTGCGGCCAGAGCGTGCCGAGGATGCCCAGCCACTGAAACAGGAGGAACAGCGGGATGAGATAGGAAAGCCCGGGCGTCATGCGGGCGATCATGATGACGATCGCCGAGCGTTCCGCCTTGAGCCTGGCGATGCCATAGCCGGCCGGCACTCCGATCAGCAGCGCCAGCAGCGTCGCCGTGCCGGTCACCAGCACCGAGTTCCACAGATAGAGCAGGAAATTGTTCTCCTCGAACACCTTTGCGTAGTTCGACCAAGCGAAGCGCTCCGGGATCAGGATCGGCGGATAAGCGCCGTTGTCGATCTCGAACTTCAGCGACAGCGAGATCATCCAGAGGAAGAACAGGATCGCCGGCGAGACCAGCACCAGCGCCGCGAAGAACAGGCCTATCTTGTTGAGCAGCCGCGAGCTCACCTATTTGCCCTCCGTGTCGACCCATTGCGAGCGCTGGCGCAGCATCAGGAGGATGAAGGACAGGGCCACGATGACGATGAAGAACACCACCGCCATGGCCGAGCCGTAGCCCATGTCGTAATAGGAGAAGGCGGTGTTGTAGAGATAGATGTTGATTGTTTCCGATGCCGTGCCCGGCCCACCTTGGGTCATCGCGTAGATGATATCGAAGCTCTTGAGCGCATCGATCGTGCGGATGATGACCGCGATCATCAGAAACGGCGCGATCATCGGCAAGGTGAGGTAGCGGAACTGCTGCCAGGCATTGGCGCCGTCGATCTCGGCGCTTTCGAACGGCTCGCGCGGCACGGATGCCAGCCCACCCAGCACGATCAGCATCACCAGCGGCGTCCACTGCCAGGTCTCCACCGCGACCAGCGAAGGAATGACGGTGTTGGCGTTGAAGATCCACTCCTGCGCCGGAATGCCGACCAGCGACAGGAGATAGTTGAGCACGCCGAGCTGCGGATGGAACATCATGGTCCAGACCAATGCCACGGCGACGGGTGTGGCCATCATCGGCATCACGAAGACGCCGCGCAGCAGACCGCGCAAGGCAAACCTGGCGTCGAAGATGAGCGCGGCGACGGTACCGAAAAACATCGGCGCGACCACCGACAGGAAAGTATAGATCAAGGTATGCCAAAGCGATTCCCAGAACCGCGGATCGCTCGCCAGGCGCAGATAATTTTCCATCCTGGCAAAGCTTCGCGACTGGCCGAGCGTCCAGCTGTTGACGCTCATCCACAACGTGAAGGCCCAGGGAAAGACGATCACGGCGCCGACGACGACGAGCGCAGGAATGACGAAAGGCCAGTAGTTTGGAGCCAGCCGGATCGGCTGGCTCTCTTCGACGGCTTGCGTCGTCACCCCTGCGCGTTCCGGGGCGATGGCGGACATCAGCCTTGCTCGCTCCTGTCGAGAACCGGCTGGAACTGATCGGTGGCCTTCTTCAGTTCGTCGGCGGGATCGGCGCCGGCGATCATGTTGGTCAGCGCCACGCCATAGATGTCCCGGAACTCGGTGACCGGGATGATGACCGGCAGCGCCAGCCGGCTGATATTGCCTGAGCCGACCACGGCATCCAGCCAGCTCGGCGGCATGGTGACGCCTTCGCGCACCTTGGGGTCTTCCAGCACCGACTTGCGGAACGGCACGCCGGCGCCGGCCTGCAGCAGGCGCGCGCCCATGGCCGGAGAGACCGCCCACTGGCAGAACAGATAGGCCGCTTCCTTCTTCGCGCTGGCGGACGTGACACCGATGCCGTCGCCGAACGTGCCTGCGGCATGCGCCTTGGGTCCCTTCGGCATGACGCCATAGCCGACCTTGCCGACCACCCGCGACTTCTCCGGATTTTCCATCGGCGGTGCGAAGCCCACGCCATCGAACCACATGCCGATCTTGCCCTGCAGGAAGGCGGATTGCGCCTCGGCCCAGTTGAAGCCGGTGACGCCGGTAGGCGCGGCCTTGGTCATCAGCCGCTGGTAGAGGGCGGCAGCCTCGATCGCCTCCGGCGAGGTGGTGCGCAGCTTGCCGTCGCTGCCGAGCGGCGTCATGTCGTAGCCGAGCATCAGAGACGTCCACACCGGCGTGTTGGCGTTCTTGAGACCGCGTGCGACGAAACCGAAGGTGTTGCTTGAGGGATCCGTCAGCGCTTCAGCGGCGGCCACCAGCTGCTCGAAGCTCTCGGGATATTTTATACCTTTGGCGTCGAACAGCTCCTTGTTCCAGTAGAGGATCCAGTAGTCGACCGAGAACGGCAGCGAGCGCAGCACACCCTGGCCGTCCTTGGCGAACTGGATGCCCGCCTCGGCGAAGTCGCTTTCGGTCAGCCCGGGATCGGTGAGGCCCGGATCGGCAACGAAGCCGGAAATGTCGGCCAGCCAGCCGCCCTTCTCGAACTGGCGCTTCTGCACATGGTAGCTCAGATGCACGACGTCGAAGCTCGGCTTGCCGGAGCTGAGCTCGATCACCGTCTTCTGGCGCTGCTGCTGTTCGGGTGTCGCCTCGGCATTGACCTTGATGCCGGTCAGCTCCTCGAACTCCGCGAGATTCTTCAGGATGGTGTCGCTGCGCGGGCTCTTGACTAGGTTGACGTCGAGCGTCGTGCCGGCAAAGCGCTTCCAGTCGACGCCCGCGGCGAAGCTCGGACGAAGACCGACGAGGCCGGTGGCGGCGAGAGCCGCGGTTCCCTGGAGCAGCTGCCTTCTAGTTGGACTGAATGGATTGGACGACATTTCTTCCTCCCGGTTGTCGTTGTCGATTACGCCACGACGATTGCGGCGCGGTTCTGCTTCCTCAAATCTGCAGCGCCAGCCGGCGCGCATTGTCGATGTGCTGGCTGATCGCCTCGACCGCCATCTGCGGATCGCGTTTCTCCAGGGCCTCGATCACCGCAAGATGCTCGCGCATGACCGGCACGACGCGACCGTCGATGCGGAACCGCTCCTGATGGATGAGCCGGATCTTCACCGAATTTACCAGATAGGCCTTGGCGATGATCTCGTTGCCCAACGCGCTGATGAAGGTGTCATGCATAGCCCAGTCGATGTTCTGGGCCTTGGCTTCCATTTCGGGGGTCGGGGTCTGCGCCAGCGCTTGGGCGAGCATGTCCTCGTGCTCGCGCCTCAGACCCGCAATCTCGGCGTCGGGCGCGTTGACGGCAAACAGCGCGACCGCCTCGCGCTCCATGAACAGGCGGAACTGGAAAGCCTCTCGGATCAGGCTGATGTCGATATGCGCGATCTGCATGCCGCGTTGCGGTATGGTGGTCAGCAGTCCCTCGGCCTCGAGCCGCGGCACGATCTCGCGGATGGCTCCGAGCGGCAGGCCGGTGAAGGCGACCAGCTCGCGCTGCGAAACGAACTGGCCGGGCCTGAGGTCGCGGGCCAGCAGATGCCGCGTGAAGCTGGCATAGGCCTTCTCCCTGAGGGTTGCCGGTTCGCTCGTGTCGTCCATGCCGATCAGCGCCCTCCCCGGTTCAGGCTGCCTGTGTCGCAAACAGCCTGTCGTAAGCGGCGCCAAGCTGCTGCCGTTCATGCAAGGCTACCGGCTCGAGCGGCGGCCGAACCGTCAGCCAGCGTTCGTCGCCGGTCTGGCGCGCCACCATGGCCTTCACCGCCGGGATGACCGGATGCCGGAGCAGTTCGAGGACGAAGCTTTCCACGCGGGAGTCGTCGCGTCTGCTCTCGATCATGGCGCGCAGTTCGCCGGCGACGAAATTGGCCATGCCGGAAATCGCGCCCTGGCCGCCGATCCGCACCGCCGGCGCCAGATGCCGTTCGTCGCCGATGAGGATGATCAGGTCGCCATGCGTCTTGAGCAGCGCTTCGCTGTAGCCCCAGTCTCCACCGGAATCCTTGACCCCGGCGACCACGCCCGGATACGCCTTGCGAAGCCGGCCGATCAGGTCGAGCGACAGCTGCACCGTCGTGACCGAGGGGATGTTGTAGAGCAGCATGCCGCGGGCCAGCGGACCGAGCGCGGCGAACACGGCGCCGAACCAGCCGAACAACCCGTCGTCACCGACATTCTTGAAATAGCTCGGCGGCGCCAGAAGGATGTTGCGGGCGCCGCGCTGCAACGCCTGGCGGCACTGCTCGGCAGCGTCCTCCGCCGCATCGACCAGCACGCCTGCAACAAGTTGGTCGGCGGATATGCCCGCCGCAAGCATGGCATCGATGACCGCCTGCCGCTCCGCCGTACCGACGGAAGCGCCTTCGCCGGTGGTGCCGAACAGCGTTACGCTGCTGCAGCCAGCATCGAGACAGGCCTTAGCATGCTCGGTCATCAGCGGAACGGCGATCCGCCCGGCTGCATCAAAGGGCGTTGTGAGCGCAACCGACAGACCAAAGCGCGAACCCACCTGCAATTCTCCATTCATCAATCCGCGAGCAGGCGTAGCATACTGACATGTTAGTTGTAAACATAGCTCCGATCACGCTTGGCTGCGGCTGGAAACAATTCACAATGCCTGTAGAGCCAGTCCCGCCAGCGCGGATGCCGCGAGCGTCGGCAGCATGCCGGCCTTCAGCCTGAGCATGGCGACCATCGCCGCCGCCGACAGCAGCGCCGCGCGCCAGTCGAGCGAGGAAACGACCGGAACCTCGACGCCCCAGCCGACGCTCTCGACTTTGCCGAAGACGACATGCAGCGCGAACCACAGCGCAAGGTTCATCACCACGCCGACGACCGCTGCCGTTATCGCACCGAGCGCCGCCGACAACGCCTTGTTCTGCCGCAGCTGCTCGATGTAGGGCGCGCCGAGGAATATCCAGAAGAAGCAGGGCGCAAAGGTAGCCCAGAGCGTCAGCGCCGCCCCCAGCGACCCTGCAAGCAGAGGGCTGAGCGTACCCGCATGGCGATAGGCGGCGGCGAAGCCGACGAATTGCAGCACCAGGATCAGCGGTCCGGGCGTCGTCTCGGCAAGTCCGAGCCCGTCGACCATTTCTCCGGGCGAAAGCCAGCCGAACGAGGTCACCGCGGCTTGCGCGACATAGGCAAGAACCGCATAGGCGCCGCCAAAGGTGACGACCGCCATCAGGCTGAAGAAGCCGCCGATCTGCGCCCATACGCTCCCCGGCCCTGCCAGCACGGCGATCAGCGCCACCGGTCCGAGCCAGATCGGCAGCCAGATGGCGATGGTCCGGGCTGCGTGCCATTTGGTCGGCACGGTGTGGCCGAGCTCGCCGCGCTCGAACATCAGGTCGACCACGCCGCCTCTGTCGGCGGCGGCGTTGCCCTTGCCATGCGCCGAACCCGAAAACAGCCCGGGTGCAAAGTGATTGCCGACCCAGCCAATGAGTCCCGCCGCAAGCACGATCAGTGGAAACGGCAGCTTGAGGACATAGATGGCAAGAAAGGCCGCCACCGCGATGGCCACCATGACCCGGTTCTTCAGCGCCCTCTTGCCGATGCGGATCACCGCTTCGACGACGACCGCCAGCACCGCCGCCTTGATGCCGAAGAACAGCGCCTCGATGACCGGCGCGTCGTTGTAGAGCATGTAGAAACTGCTCAGGGCAAGCATGACCAGTGCGCCCGGGAGCACGAACAATGTCCCGGCGACAAGGCCGCCGGCCGTCCGGTGCAGCAGCCAGCCGATATAGACGGCAAGCTGCTGCGCCTCGGGACCCGGAAGAAGCATGCAGTAGTTCAGAGCATGCAGGAACCGCTCCTCGCCGATCCAGCGGCGCTCCTCGACCAGTTCCTTGTGCATCAGGGCGATCTGCCCAGCCGGCCCGCCGAAAGAGAGCAGGCCGATCTTGGCCCACAGCCGCGTCGCATCACTGAAGGTCGGCACAGCCGGGACATCGGCCGGCTGCTCGGCGCTGTCCTTGGCAAGCACGGTCATTGTTGCTTACCCCCGGCCGGCCAGTTATGCGTCTCGTCCGTGGCGTCGCGGCACCAGCGGAAGAAAGCGTCATAGAGCAGCATGCCGGCTTCGAGCTGTTCCAGGTCGTCGCGGAACATGCGCGACAGGCCGAGCGACGCGGCGAGGAACCCGGCAGCCTGCGGCACCAGGTCGAGACGCGCTGTATCCGCGCCGCGCACGATCAGCGCCAGACGATCGAGCGCCTCGGTGCGCAGGCCGAACTCCTCAATCATCGTGTCGAAGGTGCAATGATCGCCGCGATGGCTCCAGAACACGCCTTCGATGTCGAAGGGCACCGCGGCGAAGCGATCCGCCACCAGGGGCACCTCGGCCGGGTCGACGAACAGGAACACGGCGCCAGGATCGACAAATCGTCGGATCAGCCAGGGGCAGGCGATGCGATCGACCTTCGGCCGGGAACGCGTGACCCATACGGTGCGACCCTTCCCATCGCGAGGCGGAATTGCGTCGGCCGCGACTAACGGCGCCTTGACGGCGGCCCAGGCCGCGAAACCGCCTTCCAACGATTCCGCCGGAATGCCCTCGTGGCGCAGCCACGCGGCAACGCCTTGCGAGAGCTTCTCTCCGCGCTGGCAGATGACCACGACCTTGGATCCGGAGAAGTCGGCCGCCCAGGTCGAGACGGTTCTGAAGTCGCGTCGGTAAGAAGCCGGCAGCAGCTGCGGATCGGCTTGAAAGTCGTCGTCGATGCGTACGTCGACGAGACGAGGTGCATCCGGCAGGCCGACCAGTCGGGCAAGCTGCGGCACTGTGATCTGAGTTGTTGACGGCATGGCGTCCACCTCCTGAACGAAGAGAGTTTGGACGCGATCGTTGGGCTGACGCCTCACGGGGTCGTCGCGGGGAACCCCTTAGCCAGGATGCTGGAACGCTCCCCTGCGATTGTCAAGAATTCTTGTCGAGGAAGGCGCGGCCCGCACCTTCTTTGGAGGCTGCACTTACTGCGCCGTCCAACCGCCATCCATCGGCAGGGTTGTGCCGGTCATCTGCTTGGCCGCATCCGAGCACAGGAACAGCGCCAGTGCCGCCAATTCCTCAACGCTGACGAACTCTTTGGTCGGCTGCGCGGCAAGCAGCACATCGTGCTTGACCTGTTCCTCGGTCATGCCACGCGCCTTCATCGTGTCGGGGATCTGCTTCTCGACCAGCGGCGTCCAGACATAACCGGGCGCGATCGCATTGACGGTGATGCCATCCTGCGCGACTTCCAGCGCCACCGTCTTGGTCAGACCTGCAATCCCGTGCTTGGCAGAGACATAGGCCGACTTGAACGGCGAGGCGACCAACGCATGGGCCGAAGCCGTGTTGATGATGCGGCCCCATTTGCGGCTTTTCATGCCCGGCAGCGCCGCCTTGATGGCATAGAAGGCGGCAAGCAGGTTGATGCGGATGATCGCCTCCCACTTGTCGTCGGGGAACTCGTCGATCGGCGCGACATGCTGGATACCGGCATTGTTGACCAGGATGTCGAGGCTGCCGAACGCCTCCTCGGCCTCGCGGATCATGGCGGTGACCGCCGCGCCGTCCATCATGTTGGCGCCGGAGTAGCGGCACTTGACGCCGAAATCCCTCTCGATGCCGGCGCGCTCCCTTTCGATCGCCGCGGCATCGCCCAGGCCGTTGATGGTGACGTTGGCGCCCTCGGCGGCAAAGGCGCGGGCGATTGCAAGGCCGATGCCGCTGGTCGAGCCAGTGACGAGCGCATTCTTGGAAGACAGGGAACCCATGGCAGATCTCGCACGTGGAGGGAGGGACTGTTGAAGCACATAGTTTGTGCGTCGCAACATAACAATGCCATGCCCGTATTTCGGTGCGATACAATGTTGTGATGCAGTTCGCAGCGACAGGAAGCTGGCGGTCCTAGGGCGGTCTTTGCCGCCGCTGATGTGAGGCCTGCGACCTATCCGGCTATCTTGAGCAGCGAGGAAACGAGGAGCTTGTGCTCCTGCTGCGACAGCACGTCTGAATCGAAAAGATTCATGCTGCGCAGCCCCTCGATGGCGAGGAAACAAACCAGCAGCGAGCCGAGGTCGTCCGTTTCCCCCTTCAGCCGTTCGAACAGCTGCCGCTTGAAGGCTTTGATCGGCGTCAGGAATTCCGGATCCTCGGCGATCGCGGAGAACATCCAGGAGGCCGAAGGTTTCGGCTTCTCGCAATCATCGGCCGAGAGCCGTATGTAGGCCGCGAGCGCGCTTTCATCGCTTGCCTCGGCCGTGCGTTCTTCGAGCGCCTGCTCGAAAGCATTGAGGTAATTCTCGACCAGCCCCTGCATCAGCTTGGCCTTGGTCGGGAAATTGTAGAGCAGACCGCCCTTCGACACGCCGGCCCGATTCGCGATGGCGTCGAGCGACAGGCTTCCCGGGCCCGCCTCGCGCGCCACGTCGGCTGCCGCTGCAAGTATCCTGTCGCGCGAGTTTGCCCTGCGAGCTTTCATCACGCCTTCCCTTACATTAGGCCTTGTGGAATTGACAAGACCGTCCAGACGGTACAGTAAGGCGCCCGCAATTTGAAATCGGGATTTATCGTCGATATGTGTCCCGGCAATTGACGTTGCCGGTTGCCGGCTCGAGGGGAACTATCCGTGAAGCGCTTCTTCATCATCACCGGAATTCTGCTGCTGCTCGCCGTGGTGTGCGCCGGCATCGTCGGCTTCAACCTGTTTCGCGACAATGCGATCAAGCAGTTTTTCGCCACCATGAAACCGCCGGCGGCGACAGTGTCGACCATCGTGGCGAAGCCTTCGAACTGGACGCCCGGCGTCGAGGCGATCGGCACCGTCAACGCCGTGCGCGGTGTCGACCTGACCGTCGAGACGGCCGGCATCGTCAAGGACATTCTCTTCCACGCCAACCAGAAGGTCGCGGCCGACGCTGTGCTTCTGCAGCTCGACGATGCCGTCGAGAAGGCCGATCTGGTGGCGCAGAAGGCTCAGGCCGCATCCGACCAGGCGGCGCTGACCCGCGCGCTGGAATTGCAGCGGCGTGGCGTCGGCACCGACGCTACGCTTGATGCCGCGCGCGCGGCGGCGACCGCATCGGCCGCGCAAGTGAACAAGCTGCAAGCCGTGCTCGACCAAAAGCAACTCGCAGCTCCCTTCACCGGGACGGTCGGCATTCCAAAGATCGACATTGGCCAGTATCTGGCGCCCGGCAACTCAGTCGTCACGATCCAGGATCTGGACACGATGCGGGTCGACTTCACCGTGCCCGAACAGCAGCTGCCGCTGCTGAAGATCGGCCAGACGGTGCGGATCGGCAGCAATGCTGCCGACATGTCCTTTGCCGGCTCGATCCGCGGCATCGATCCCAAGATCGACCCGGCAAGCCGGCTGGTGTCGATCCGCGGCGAGGTCGCCAACCCGGAGGGCAAGCTGACCCCGGGCCAGTTCGTGCAGATCCGCGTCGAGTTGCCAGAGGAAAGCAACGTCATCTCGGTGCCGCAGACGGCGGTGACCTCGAGCCTCTACGGCGACTATGTCTTCGTGGTGGTGCCGCCCAAGCCCGCTGAGGCCGGCGCTGCCGCGCCAGCAAAACCGGAAGACCAGAAGGCCGGGGCGGAGAAGCCTGCCGGCGATGCAGCCAAGCCGCAAGCCGATGCCTCGAAGCCGGCCTCCGATACGGCAAACGCCGCCGACAGCGCCGCGAAGCCGCCTGAGAACGCTCAAAAGCCGGCCGAAACCGGGCAGCAACCGGCGCTCGTTCTATCGCAGGTCTTCGTCAAGCTCGGCCGCCGCAACAACGGCATGGTCGAGATCGTCGAAGGCCTGAAGGCCGGCGACCAGGTCGTGACCGCCGGTCAGAACCGGCTCTTCAACGGCATGTCCGTTGCGGTCGACAACACCGTTGATCCCAGCAAATCGGCAAACAAGCAGGTTCAGCAATGAGCTTTTCCGATATCTTCATTCGCCGCCCCGTCCTCTCGACGGTGCTGGCCTGCATGATCCTGCTCCTGGGTTTCCAGGCCATCTTCAACCTGTCGATCCGCCAGTATCCGAAGGTTGACGAGACGGCGATCACCATCACCACGGCCTATCCCGGAGCCAGCGCCGACCTGATTCAGGGCTTCATCTCTGCGCCGATCGCGCGCGCCGTCGCCTCGACGGAGAACATCGACTACGTCACCTCGTCGAGCCGCCCGTCTTCGAGCACGGTGACCGTGCAGATGAAGCTCGGCTCCAACCCCGATGTTGCGTTGACCGAGGTGCTGTCCAAGGTTCAAGGCGTGCGCGGCACCTTGCCGGATGCCGCCAAGGATCCGGTGATCGTCAAGGGCACCGGCCAGCAGTTCGCGATGATGTATATCTCGATGCAGAATCCGAACATGACCAAGGAGCAGTTGACCGAGTACATCGAGCGCGTCGTGCGGCCGCGCATCTCGACGGTGGAAGGCGTCGCCGACGTCCAGATCTTCGGCGCCGAGGAATATTCGATGCGGGTCTGGATCGACCCGGTCAGGCTCGCCGCCCGCGGCGCCACGGCCGCCGACGTGCTGACTGCGATCAACAATTCCAATTTCCTGTCCGCGCCCGGCAACACACAGAACGAGTATGTGGTTTCCTCGATCGCGGTTCACTCGACCCTGCAGACGCCGGAAGCCTTCGCGCAGCTCCCCATCCGCTCGACCGACGGCCAGGTGGTGCGGCTGCGCGATGTGGCGCGGGTCGAGCTTGGCGCCGCCAGCACCGACACAAGGGTGAGCTTCAACGGCAAGCCGGGCACCTTCCTGGCCATCTTCCCGACGCCTGCCGCCAATCCGCTGACGACTGCCGAGGCGATCCACAAGATCGTGCCGGTGATCCAGGATACGTTGCCGAAGGGCATGACGATCGAGATCGTCTACGATTCCACCGAGCAGATCAGCGCCTCGATCGAGGAGGTGTTCAAGACCATCGGTGAGGCTGTCGCCATCGTCATTCTCGTCATCCTGCTCTTCCTCGGATCCTTCCGCTCGGTGATGATGCCGATCGTGACCATCCCTCTGTCGCTGATCGGCGTCTGTTTCATTCTGTTTGCGGTAGGCTATTCGATCAACCTTCTGTCGCTGCTTGCCATGGTGCTGGCGATCGGCCTTGTCGTCGACGACGCCATTGTCGTGGTGGAGAACATCCACCGCCATATGGAGGAAGACGGCATGTCGCCGATGCAGGCGGCTTTCAACGGCATGCGCGAGATCTTCTCGGCAATCGTCGCCATGACCATTACGCTGGCCGCCGTGTTTGCGCCGCTTGCCTTCACCGGCGGTCTGACCGGCGCGCTGTTCCGCGAGTTCGCGGTCACGTTGGCCGGCTCCGTGGTGCTGTCCGGCCTGATTGCGGTGACCATCACGCCGATGATGTCGGCTCGCCTCTTGAAGGCCGGCGCGCACGGCCGCTTCCAGCGCATCGTCGACGGCACCTTCAGCCGTGTCGAGCGCGTCTACGAGCGGGCCGTGACCGCTTCGCTCAGAAACAGGCCGGTTACCTTTATCATCGTCGTCGCGCTGGTCGCGCTCACCGGCTTCATGTTCACCAAGACCTCGACCGAACTGGCGCCGGAGGAAGACCAGGGCTTCCTGCTTTCCATCGTAACCGCCCCGCGCTACGCGACCTCGGACTACACCGAGACCTACGTCAACCAGATCCTCGGTCTTGTTAAGGACATTCCGGAAACGCGGGCGCAGTTCTCGGCGGTCGCCTTCGGCGGCGCCACCAACGGCGCCTTTGTCGGCTTTGCCTTCAAGGACTGGGCCGAACGGCAGCGCAGCTCGAAGGAGATCCAGGCCGACATCACCGGTCGCTTGGCCAAGGTCGCCGGCGTCGAGGCTTTCGTCTTCGCGCCGCCGACGCTGCCCGGCTCGGGCGGCGGCCTGCCGATCTCGATGGTGGTTCGCTCGACCGGCGATCCCTCGGAAGTCTTCGACCAGGCCGAGAAGATCAAGAACAAGGCGCAGGCTTCAGGCCGCTTCATCGTCGTGCAGAACTCGATGTCCTATGACGCCCCGCAGGTCACCGTCACCATCGACCGCGAGCGCGCAGCGGCGCTGAACCTGCCCATCGCCGACATCGGCAACACGCTGACGCTGCTGGTCGGCGGCGCCGAAGTGGCGCAGTTCGATCGCGACTCCAACAGCTATGACATCATCCCACAGGTGCCGCAGGAGTTCCGCGACAATCCGGCGAAGCTCGGCGAGTATTTCGTGCGCAGCGTCGACGGCAAGATGGTGCCGCTGTCGGCGGTTGTGCATATCTCGACCAACGCCTCGCCGGCAGCGATCGAGCAGTTCAACCAGCTGAACTCGGCCACGATCTCCGCCCTGCCCTTGCCCGGCGTGACCACCGGCGACGGATTGAAAGTGCTGGAGGATCTCGCCAGGGAAACGCTGCCCGACACCTTCTTCATCGACTATTCCGGCCAATCGCGGCAGGAAAAGGAGCAGGGCAACACCATCCTGATCGCCTTCGCGGCCGCCGTGATCGTGATCTACTTGGTTCTGGCCGCTCAGTTCGAGAGCTTCCGCGATCCGCTGATCATCATGATGGCGGTGCCGCTTTCGATCTTCGGTGCCATCGTGCCGCTCAATATCGGCCTCGGAACGCTCAACATCTACACGCAGGTCGGACTGATCACCCTGATCGGCCTCATCACCAAGCACGGCATCCTTTTGGTGGAATTCGCCAACCAGCAGCGCGAAATCCATGGCATGCGGCGCCGCGATGCCATCATCGCCTCGGCCAAGGTGCGCCTGCGGCCGATCCTGATGACGACGGCCGCGATGGCGCTCGGCGTCGTGCCGCTGATCATCTCCAGCGGCGCCGGCGCCGCGGCGCGCTACTCGATGGGCCTCGTCATCTTCACCGGCATTCTGGTCGGCACGATGTTCACGCTGTTCGTCGTGCCCATGTTCTACACCTTCATCGCCAGCAAGGATCTGCCGCATCTCGCCGAGAAGCCCGATCCGAAGCTGATGCCGGCGCTGCCCACCTGAAGCAATCCAGGACTGCTCCAAAAACAAAAAGAGGCCGGAAAATCCCGGCCTCTTTTTTAGGCGGTCGCCCCACGGCTTCGGCGCCAGAGCAATTCCAGGAAAAGTGTGGAACGGTTGTTCGGCGACTTCGCCGTGGCCTTCCATCCGGAATTGCGTCGAACCTGGCTTGAAGGCGGCAATCCGCCCGCTACTTGACCCGTTACTTTACGATGAGGATGCTGGTGTTGCCCGGGCCGAAGGCCTCGACGAGCTGATAGAAGTCGGCCGCGGCATCGGGATGCAAACGCACGCAGCCATGCGAGGCTGGCCGGCCAAGATGCTTGATGGCATAGGTCGCATGCACCGCATAGCCGCCGCTGAAGAAGACCGAATGCGGCATCGGCGCATTGTCGTATTTCTTCGAATACCACATCTCATGCATGCGGGTCGGCTTGAATGACCCTGTCGGCGTGATGTGCCCCCTGTCGCCCGTCGACACTTTCCAGGTGAACGTCGGCCGGCCGTCGACCGTGACTTCCATGATCTGCTGCGATAGCGAAACCCGGGCGACGAGCTGGTTGGCATGAGCGGCGTTGCTGCCGAAGAGCAAAGCCGCGCCGGTGAGCGCGGCGGCGGTGACGTGGATGAGCTTGGCTGAAATGGCGGTATGCATGACGATCCCTCTCTCTTATGCCGGTCGGGCCGGCTGCAATTTCGATGGATCGTCTTATCGGGATCGCCTGTTTCAGGCCTATTTCGCTTAATATGCGTTAGTGTTTCGAATTCGTTTCTCTAAGTTAACGGCCTAATTCCAGAGAACACGCTCCCTTAGACCGGCTGCCGGCAAATACCAAGCAGGCCGAAACCGGCGGACAAAGCGTATATGGCTCTGATATGAAAGCCTTTCTCCTAATCTCGAAACCGAATTGCAACAAAGCGCGACTTGCGCGGCATGATGCGGATACAGGCCCGCAGCAATGTCGAGGTCACGGGAACAGACATCAGCAAACGAAAATGGGCAGGAAATCGAAAGTTCGCACTTGGTTTCTCAGGATCGGCGTCTCGGCAGTCATCCTCGGTGCTGTCGGCTCTGTCGCCGGCAACCCTGTGACGGCGCTTGGCGCCATGAATTCCGGCGAGGTTTCGACACTGCACACTGCACTGTTCATCGCCACGGTCTGGATCATCTCCAGCCTGCGCGTCAACCGGCTGAGGGCCCTCTGGCGGGTCGGTCTTCGGCTGATAGGGATGCGCGGCCCCTCCGGCTACTTGCTGCCGAGAGGACCGAAGGCCCGCGCCGCAGCGGGGGGCTCCGTAAGCGGCGCGGGCGCTTCGGGAGTTTCCTGAAGCATCGACGACTATCGAATTGGGGATTGAGTTATGAAGACGAAATTTGCCGCTTCGGTGCTATCCGCACTGCTTTATGCCCAAGGGCTGCTTGGCTTTGCCGCGCTTGCAACGGTACTGCTCAAGGAGCGCGCCCACGCCGAGATCGCCGCCAGCGCCGAATTGCCGTCCGGCCCCTCGGTCCTGGTGGTGCGCTAGGCGCCGGCGTCGGATCCAAAAGTGCGAAGCGGTTTTGGAAATCCGATGCAAGATCGAGCAAAAGACCTGGCGGCCCTCGCCTCAGTCGGTGCGCGGCGTCGGCGGATCGAACCGGTAACCGGCACCCCTGATCGTGGTGATGGTCTCCGTATCGAGCTTACGGCGCAGCCTCACGATGCGCGAATCGATCGAGCGGTCGAAAGCGTCGGCATTCTCGGCGGGCGCGGCGGCAATGATGTCGTCGCGCGTCAGCACCTTTCGCGGGCTCGCCAGAAACAATCTCAACAGCGCCACCTGCCCCGGCGACAGCTGATCCTCGGCGCCGGAACGATGCATGACCATGGCCGACCTCAAGTCGACGGTCGCATTCTCCAGCACGATCAGTTCCTGGGGGTTGCGGCCGCGCCGCGTCAGCAGGCGGCCGATGCGCGCCGCCAGCTCGCGCACATTGAGCGGGCTTTCGATCACGTCGGCAGCGCCGAGTTCCAGCGCCAGCACCTTGTCGACGAGATCGGCGGGCCGGCAGATCAGGATGAAGTCGCAGCCACCCTCGCCGCCCCCGCCTTGGCTACTATAGCGCTTGAGCAGTTCGCGCCCCTCCGCCTGGGTCACGTCGTCACCGACGACCACGACGTCGATGCCGCCTGCCGAAAGCAGCGACTCCGCCTCCCAGGGCTGGCGCGCCTGACGCACATCGTGCCCGCGCCGCTCGAGATGGTCGGCCAGGTCGCCGGCCACCACTTCGGCAACGGACACAAGCGCGACGACGGATCGTGCTGCCATTTTCTCCACTCCGCCACGGACAACTCGAGATGAGCGCTGGACATCATGTTTATACCCAATCTACTTTCCGCTGAAAGCGGGAGCGAGACCATTGTGAAGGCGCGCATCATTGTCGTCGAGGACGAGCCGGATCTGAGGGAAGCGGTCGCCGAGTATCTCGGCGCCAGCGGCTATGACGTTGCCACGGCCGAGAATGCCGCGGCGGCGCGCAGCCTGCTCGAGGCGCAACCCTTCCACCTCGCCATCCTCGACATCGCCATGCCCGGCGAGGACGGCCTGTCGCTCGGCCGCTGGCTGCGTTCCAAGACGCAGATCGGCATCATCTACGCCACCGCCGCCGGCACCGCGCTCGACCGCATCGTCGGCCTGGAGCTCGGCGCCGACGACTACATCGTGAAGCCCTATGAGTTGCGCGAAGTGCTGGCGAGGGTCCGCAGTGTGCTGCGCCGCGTGCCGCAGCCGGTCGCCCCGCAGGCCGCGAAGACCGAGGCCGGCACGCGCCGCTTCATGAATTTCGGCAGCTTCCAGGCCGATTTCGACGGCAGGCTGGTGACCGGCGCCAATGGCGCGGTCATCGAGATGGCCAAGAGCGAGTTCGACGTGCTGGAAGTTTTCCTCACCCGCGCCAACCGGCTTCTGACGCGGGCGGCGATCTCGGAGGCGATCGGCTTCGTGGAAGACCCGGAATCGTCGCGCGCTGTCGACATCCGCATCATGCGTCTGAGGAAGAAGATCGAGGCGGACCCCGCCAATCCGAAATTCCTGCGCACGGTGCGCGGGGAAGGCTACATCTTCTCGCTGCCGGCTGGCGACGGCAACTGACTCCGGCGCCGCGCACCTTCCGGATACGCAATCGACGCTGTAGCATTCCGGTCCGGCGGCATGCCCCCAGAAAACCGTTGTCGATTTTCGGGCTTGTGTGCTGGATTTCATGGTTTACCGGTATGGCCCGGAGATGACGTTCGACGATGACAGCTGAGGCCGCACGGACAGAGATGCACGGCTCCCGCCAGGGCGCCGCGATGGCGGCCGTCCATGTCGTTCGCCGCTTGCGCGAAGCAGGCGACTGGCAGCGCGAGATGGACAGCATACTGGAGGCACTGTGCCGTTCGTTGGACTGCCAGCGCGGCATTCTCTTCCGTTTGCGCGAGTTGCCGGGCGAGGGCTTCGCCCAGTCCGTGGCCTCCTATTGGATCGACCCTGCTTTTGGCGGCGAGCTCGCATCGCCTACCGTGATCATGCAGTCGATCATCAACTCCGATCCGCTCCTGGAGCAGTTGCAGGAGGATGAGCGCCAGGGCAAGGTCTTCGCCGGCCACACGCGCGACCTCGATGGTTTCCTGCGGGCCGACTTCGAGAAGCAGAACATAAAATCCTTCATTTCGGTGTCGGTCTTCGCCCACGGCCATCTCTGGGGCACTCTGGCGGTCAATGACTGCGCGGCCGAACGCGAATGGACGGATGAAGAGGAGGCGACGCTTCACATCATCGCGCTCGCCATCGGCGACGCCATCGAGCGCTCGCCCTCAGAGGCGCATGCCAGCGAGGTTATCCGCCGCACCATGCTGCAGGCTTCGCTCGACGCCATCATCGTCATCGACGAGGCCGGCTCCATCATCGAATTCAATCCGGCCGCCGAGAAGATGTTCGGCTTCAAGCGCAGCGACATCCTCGGCAAGGATCTGATCGACACTATCGTGCCGCATTATTACCGCAAGGGTTATTCGTCGGGCGCCGAGTACATGGCCGGACGGGGCGCGCCGATGGTTGGCCAGCGGCTGGAGACAGTGACCCAGAACGCGGCCGGCGAGATCTTTCCGATCGAGCTGACCGCGACGGAGATGAGGGTTGCCGACCGCCGGCTCATCTTCGGCTCGATCCGCGACCTGCGCGAGAAGCTGCACGCCGAAGAAGAGATCAACCGCCAGCGCGAGAAGCTGCACCAGAATGAGAAGATGGCGGCAATGGGCTCGCTGCTCGCCGGCGTCTCGCATGAGCTCAACAACCCGCTGGCGGTTGTGGTCGCACAATCGACGCTGCTGCATGAATTCGCGGCCGACCCGCAGACCAAGGTGCGCGCCGAAAAGGTGCGCGCGGCCGCCGAACGCTGCGGGCGCATCGTCAAGAGCTTCCTGTCGATGGTGCGCCTGCATCCGACCGAGCAGGCCGAAACCGACCTCAACCAGGTGATGCGCTCGGCGCTCGAAGTGACCGCCTATGGTGCGCGCTCCAGCGGCATCATCATCGACACCGACTTCGCCAACGGCCCGCTGCTCGCCATGGCCGACGCCGACCATGTCACGCAGGTCGCGGCCAACTTCCTCATCAACAGCCAGCATGCGCTTGCCGGCTTCACCGGCGAGCGGCGCATCAAGGTGCGGACCTTTCGCAGCGAGCGCGGCAATCCGGGCTTCTCGGTCGAGGACAACGGACCCGGCATTCCCGATGCGATCCGCTCACGCATCTTCGAATCCTACTTCACCACCAAGCCGGTCGGCGTCGGTACCGGCATCGGCCTGTCGATCTCGAAATCGATCGTCGAGCGCCACAACGGCAACATCTGGTTCGAAGAGGTGCAGCCGCACGGCGCGCGCTTCGTCGTCCAGTTGCCGGCGATTGCCGGCAATGCGGCAAAGGCCGGCGAGGGTCCGGCGCGGTCGAGCGGGTTGCGCCATGCGCTGATCATCGACGACGAGCCCGACGTCGCCGCTTCGCTGTCCGACATATTGGAGCTCATGGGGCTCAAGTCGCGTCTCGTGCCAAGCTGGACGTCCGCCGGCGAGGTTCTGAGCGGGCACATGCCGCCGGACATCGTGTTTTCCGACCTGCGCATGCCGGGCACCAGCGGCATATTGATCTACCGTGAATTGCTGGCCGAACGGCCGGGGCTGGCGCAGCGTTTCGTGCTGGTCACCGGCGACCTCATCGGCGCCAAGGCCGAGATTGAGGCACTGCCGCCGCAGCAGCGGCCGCAGATCCTGGAGAAGCCCTTCTCGACGCTCGACGTCCGCGGCATCCTTGCGACCGTTGCCGATGTCCCGGCGGCCGACAACGGCGCCGACATCTGAAATTGCTCCCTCTGCGGCTTCACCTGGATATCGTCGGAGTCGAAAAAAGAGGCTCCCGACGACTTTGCGGCGGGAGCCTGACTGGAGCGCGGAGGGTGCGCTCAGGGGAGCCTTAAAACACGTTCGGGGTGTCGGTCAGCGGCGCGGCATTGGCGATCATACGGACAGCTCGGGCCCGGTGCTGACCGGACTGCTCGGCAATGGCACGCAGGCATTCGGCGTTCTCGGCGCCCCAGCTCTGCCCTTTGCAGGCGAATTCGACTTGCGACTGCGGCAGGCGCGCGGTTTTGAGCGTCGTCGGCGCGCCCTCCACGACATTGGCCGGAGGATTGATCGAGGCGAAAGCGGGACCCGCGGCTGGCGCAAGCACCATGCTGGCGAAGGCGGCAACGCTCAGCAGCATGAACATCGTCATCGGATGGTCGCTGGCGCGCTGGCGCAACGCCAGCTTCGGACGGCGATCATTGCGCTCGGGACCGTAAGAGCGGCGGCTGGCATCGGCGATCCGGACTTTGGCAAACATCGGCTGTTCCCTTCGTTATCTTTCTTTTTTCCTTGAAACGAACTTAACCGCACCACGTAACAGCCGGATGATAGGGCGGGATGGCCCATGTAACAGGACTGAAACGGGGATCGCTTCTGTTCCTTTTGCTCCTGTCGGATGCGGCGGACTGTAAGCGACCTCACACAGGCGCAGAATTGGCATGGCTGTCGCGATCGTCCGATGCGCGAAGCGCGTCGAAACGGTGCCCTCACAAACTGCGGATCCGAAGCTGGAACCGCCGTTTTGCACTCCTGGTTAAGGCTCGGATTTTCCGGGATTTTCTCGGCTCGGGTGACTGCAAGCCGGTCGGCATGAAATTTCCATACTTTCACAAGCCATTGCATTTTAACGGAAAATGTGTTTTTATTGAACGAGCATTCAACAAAACGAGAGCATTTTCATGAACCCGCACCTGCGTGACGTGGCGATCCCCAACGATTGGGACCGGCGGGGTTTGCCGGGGTGGAGTTACCACTCCAACGCCCTTCTCGAGCTTGAGAAGGAATACGTCTTCCGCAATCACTGGCAGATCGCCGGCCATGTCTCCGACGTGCCAAATCCGGGCGACTATCTGACGATGGACGTCATCGGCGAGCGGGCGCTGATCGTGCGCGGCAAGGACGGCGTCGTGCGTGCCTTCAACAACATGTGCCGTCATCGGGGCAGCCGCGTCGTCGCCGACAGCCAGGGCACCTGCAAGAACGCGCTGATCTGCCCGTTCCACGGCTGGGTCTACAATCTCGACGGCACGCTGCGGGGGGCTGCCCGTCCGCGCTCCTTCCCGGAACTCGACAAGACCGAGTTCGGGCTGATGCCGCTCGATCTCGAAGTCTGGATGGGCTTCATCTTCATCCGCTTCCGCAACGGTGGCCCGCAGCCTTCCGTGGCTGAACTCTTGAAGCCGATCGAGGCGGAGATCGCCCATTACAATGTTGCCGACATGGTGCCGTGCTTGGGCATCTGGACCCAGAAATCACCGGTCAACTGGAAATCGGTGCGCGACGTCGACAATGAGGGCTATCACGTCGCCATGGCGCATCCGGCGCTGCAGGACCTCTACGGCGCGACCTATTTCGACGAACCCTTCGTCAACGGCGTGTCGCGGTCCTTCGCCACCTACAACCCGCATGCCGGGCGGCGCTGGAGCGTCAACCAGTACATCAAAATAGCGCCCGAGCCGACGCACCTGCCGGAGCATCTGCGCAAAGCCTGGATCTATTACGGCATCTTCCCCAACAACGCGCTGTCGATCATGCCGGAATCGGTGCAGTTCTATCAGGAGTTCCCGCTGTCCACCGGCGAGACGCTGCTGCGCGGCGCGATCTATCGCTACAAGGACGAGACGCGGGAGCAGGCGGCGGCGCGCTACCTTGCCTACCGCATCGACCGCGACACCATGAACGAGGATGTCCAGCTCTCCGTCTGGTCGAACGAATCCATGCTCTCCGAGGCGTTCGGGGGCTTCTACCTCTCCGACCTCGAATATGGCGTGCGCACCCACCACGACCATCTGCGCAGGCAGGTGCCGGTGCTGAACTTGGAGACCGCACCGGAGGAAAAGGACATGTGGGGATTGAACGACGCGCTGCGGTCGAAGGGGTGAGCGTCTTCCCTTCTCCCTGTTACACGGGGAGAAGGTGCCCGAAGGGCGGGGCAGGGCAAGCGCCTCACAATTGGCTCTGGCTCCCGAACCTCAGGGAGCGTCTGAACTAAATCTCGCAAGCTGGCGCTGCCCCTCACCCGCCGGCTACACTCCCCGTAGAACGGGGAGAGGGGCGCTCTCTCACCCCCGCCAGACGCCTTCCTTCCTCAGATCATCCATCGTGCGCGAGATGCCTTCGCGCAGGATCGCGACCATGTCGTCGATCTGCTCGCGGCTGATGATGAGCGGCGGCGACATCACGCACATGTTGATCAGCGGCCGCACCAAGAGACCGAGCTCATGGCAATGCGCGTCGATACGCTTTCCCACATCCTTGTCGAGCTGCAGCGGATCCTTGCTCTCGCGGTCGGCGACGCATTCGACGCAAGCCATCAGGCCGGCGCCGCGTACCTCGCCGACCAGCGGCAGTTCCTCGAGCGTTTTCAGGCGCGCCTGGAAATAGGGCGCGATCTCGCGCGCATGCTGAAGCACGCCCTCTTCCAAAAGATCGAGGTTCTTCAGCGCGACGGCGCAGCCGATCGGATGGCTGGTGTAGGTGAGGCCATGGCCAAACAGCGCATCGGGATGGTTGGAGCGGCGCAGTTCCTCCAGCAGCCGCTCCGAGATGATCACGCCGCCAAGCGGGAAATAGCCCGAGGTCACCCCCTTGGCGAAGGTGATCATGTCCGGATCGAGGCCGAACACGTCGCCTGAGGCAAAAAGATGGCCGAGCCGTCCGAAGCCGGTCACCACCTCGTCCGAGACATAGAGTATCTCGTTCTCGCGGCAGATCTCACGGATGCGCTTCAGGTATCCGTCCGGCGGCACGACGACGCCGCCCGAAGCTTGCACCGGTTCGCCGACAAAGGCGCCAATGCGACCGGCGCCGACGCGCGCGACCGTGTCGCGGAACTGGTCGACGAGGAAATCGGTGAAGGCGTCGATGCTCATCTCCTTCGGCCGTCGGAACGGATCGGGCGAGGAGAGCTTGATTACCAGCTCGTCGGCACCATCCATCCAGTGCCGGTCGCGCGGGCGGCCGTTGAGCGAGGCCGACAGGTAGGTCGAGCCGTGATAGGCGCCGCCGCGGCTGAGGATCAGCTTCTTCTCCGGCCTGCCGCGCACATTGTTGTAGAACTGCATGAAGCGCAGCGCCGTCTCCACCGCCGACGAGCCGCCGGTGGTGAAGAAGGTGTGACTGAGATCGCCGGGAGCGGCATCGGCGATGCGTCTCGCAAGCTCGGCTGAGGGCGCATTCATCGTATACCAAGGCGTGTTGTAGGACAGCGCCATCGCCTGGTCGTACATCACCCTTGCCAGTTCCTCGCGGCGATGCCCGACATTGATGCACCACATGCCGGCCGGACCGTCGATCAGCCGCTTGCCGGATGCGTCGGTGATGTAGATGCCCTCGCCCTCGCCGATCAGCGCCCGTGCCTCGGCGCCGACCGAACCGGCATAGGGCCAGGGCTGGACCAGATGGCGCTTGGCCAGCTCGACCGCATCGTCGTCCCCGGGCTCGACAACTTCCCTCGCCTTGATCTCTCGTGCAGCCGCCATCTTAGCCTCGCATGGTCCGTTGCGGTGATTTCCAGAGACATGAAACGAAGCGGGAAGCCATGGAAATTCGGCTTTTCGTCACTTCATTTTGAATGTCCATTCAATCAATATTGCAGAAATAGCGCTTGATTTCAATCGGCGGATGCGCTCATGATGAAAGAAAGCCGGCAAGTCTGGAGTGATCGCTCCGGGCACATAAATTGGGACCAGGCAGTCGGCGCTGATCAATGGGAAGGCCGTATGGCGGGACAGTCCGAGCCGGCAACTGCAATCACGCCCGGAGCGCTGCAATGACGGCCGCCGCGGAAGGGTCGCCCCCGCTGCGCATGGCGAGAGCCAGACGAAGTCCCCTTCTGCAGTCGGAAGCCGTCCAGGGCATTGCGCTGATCAGCCCGACCTTCGTTTACGCGCTCATCCTTCTCGTCCTGCCGATCCTGGTTGTTATAGCCCATTCCTTCTGGACGCAGGACTACCTGACCATCGACCACACATTCACGCTGGAGAATTATCGGATCGCGCTGACCGAGCCGATCTACCGCGACCTGCTCTGGCGCTCGCTCTACATCTCGCTGACGGTTAGCCTGCTCACCGTGCTGCTCGCCTATCCGATCGCCTATTTCATTTCCTTCCATGGCGGCCGCCAGAAGAGCCTCTGGCTGTTCCTCATCACCATCCCGTTCTGGACCAGCTACCTGCTGCGCGTGATGTCGTGGAAGGTGATCCTCGGCTACAACGGCGTGCTCAATTCCGGCCTGATGGGCCTCGGGCTCATCGACGAGCCGTCGACTGCGCTGCTCTATAATTCCAGCGCCGTCATCATCACGCTGACCCACGCCTGGGCGACCTTCGCCATCCTGCCGATCTTCGTTTCGCTGGAGAAGGTCGACCGCACCCTGGTCGAAGCGGCGACCGATCTCGGCGACGGGCCGCTGCGCTCCTTTCTGCGCGTGACCTTGCCGCTGTCGGCGCCAGGCGTCATCTCGGCGGCGCTGATCGTCATGATCCCGACCGTCGGCGACTACGTCACGCCGAAGCTGGTCGGCGGCAAAGACGGCGTGATGATTGCCAACGCCATCCAGGCGCAATTCGGCAAGGCGTCGAACTGGCCGCTCGGCGCCGCACTCTCCGTCACCACCATGGTCATCGTCTCGCTGATGGCAGGCGCCGCGGTGCTGGTCATCCGCGCGCTGCAGAGGCTGGCGCGATGACGGCGATCAGGCGTTACCTGCCAAGCTGGCTGTCGAGCTACGCCGCGCTCTACATTCTCTTCCTCTATCTGCCGGTGATCTTCCTGCCGATCTTCTCGATCAACACCGCGGCGACGCCGAAATTCCCGCTCTCAGGCGTCACGCTGCATTGGTACCAGGACCTGCCGCGCACGCCGGCACTGATCGACGCCACCTGGAACAGCTTGGTTGTCGGCGCCTCGGCCGCTATCCTGTCGACCGTGTTCGGCATTCTCGCCGCCCGTTCGATCACCCGCTACCGCTATCCCGGCCGACGCACCGTCAACGGGCTGATCATGGCCCCGCTGGTGCTGCCCGAGGTCATCGTTGCCATCTCGATGCTGCTGGTGATGCTGCAACTGGGCTTGAGCCTGTCGCTGTTCACGGTCGTGCTTGGGCATGTGCTGGTCTGCATTCCCTATTCGATGACGGTGCTGACCTCCGGCTTCGAAGGCTTCGACCGCAGCCTCGAGGAAGCCTCCGCCGATCTCGGCGAAAGCGCCTTCGGCACCTTCCGGCGCGTGACGCTGCCGATGGTGGCGCCGGCGATCATCTCCAGCCTGCTGGTCTGCTTCACCATCTCGCTCGACGAGTTCATCATCGCCTTCTTCCTCACCGGCACCGAGGCGACGCTGCCGATCTACATCTGGGGACAGCTGCGCTTCGCGGCCAAGCTCCCCGGCGTGCTGGCGCTCGGTACCTTGTTGTTGGCGGCGTCCTTCGTGCTGATGACCGTTGCCGAGATCCTGCGCCGCCGCGCGGCGAGACGCACCCAGAACGAGGGAGGCCTCTATGCTTGAGCGGGTCCAATCCGAGCGAACGATGTCCGATCGCACCATGATCGAGATCCGCGACGTCACGCGCAGCTACGGCGCGTTCAAGGCGTTGAATAATGCATCGCTCGCGATCAGGGAGGGCGAGTTCTTCTCGCTGCTCGGGCCGTCCGGCTGCGGCAAGACCACGCTCTTGCGCATGATCGCCGGCTTCGACACGCCGACCAGCGGCTCGATCGCGGTCGACGGCCAGCCGATGGACGGCATTCCCGCCAACCGGCGTCCGACCAACATGGTCTTCCAGAGCTACGCGATCTTTCCGCATCTCAATGTCGAGCAGAACGTCGCCTACGGGCTGAAGCGGCTGAAACTGCAGGGCGGCGAAGAAAAGCGCCGCGTCGAGGAGGCGCTGGCGCAGGTGTCGCTGACCGGCCTTGGCAAGCGCCGCGCCACCGAACTCTCCGGCGGCCAGCGTCAGCGCGTGGCGCTGGCCCGCGCGCTGGTCATGCGTCCCAAGGTGCTGCTGCTCGACGAGCCGCTATCGGCTCTCGACAAGAAGCTGCGCGAGCAGATGCAGGTCGAGTTGCGCCGGCTGCAGCAGGCGGTCGGCATCACCTTCGTGCTGGTCACGCACGACCAGTACGAGGCTTTGGCCATGTCGGACCGCATCGCCGTCATGTTCGGCGGCCGTATCGCGCAGGTCGCCTCGCCCAAGGAAATCTACCAGCGCCCGGTCAACCGCCAGGTCGCCGACTTCCTCGGCGGCATGAATTTCGTCAAGGCCGAGATCGTCGAGGAGAACGGCGCGTCCTTGGTTGTCGACACGCTTGGCTTCGGGCGTGTGAGGACCGACAAGCCGAAGGCCTTCGTCCGCAACGGCGGCGCGGCGACGCTCGGTATCCGGCCGGAGCGGCTGCGCGTGCTCTGGGACAATTCGACGGCCAAGTTCGAGCTCGCCGGCAAGGTGGTCGAGCGCCACTATTTCGGCGAGATCACGCATCTGATCGTCGAGATCCCGGGGCTGGAAAAGCCGCTCTCGGTGACCGAGACCAATGATTTCGGCGCCGACGACATTCCGGTCGGCGCGCCGATCCGTCTCGCCTACGACCCAGAGGCCCTGGTGGCGATGGCGGACTGAAGCCGCGCCAAAATCTTCCCGGCGGCGATGCGTCCGGCCAAGATCGCGCCCTCGACATAGGCGGGGAAGGACGGCGACACTTCCGACGACGCAAAGTGGATCGGCGGCGCGCCGGCAAGGATCGTGCGCTCGGCATCCGTTGCCGTCACGTCGACGATGAGATCGCTATAGGCGCCGCCGCTCCAGCGGTCATCCGTCCAGTCGCGCTGGCTGAAATCGAGAATATCGGCCGCGTCCGGACCGAGCGCATCCGCGAGCTTCGCAATGACCTCGGCGCGCAACGCCGCAGCACCCAGCTTGCGGCAGCGCAGCGCCAGCGGTCCACCGATGAAGACGACGAGCGCTGCATGCTCGGCATCCTTGCTGGCATCGCAGGCAAACAGGCCCGGCATGTCGCGCCACATCACCATTCCGCTTAGATCGCGCTCGCGCCAGAACGGCTTGGCATAGCGGACGAGGATCTTGACCACCGCGCCACTTTCCCAGACGCCGAGCGCCTTCTTTAAGGCCGTCGACAAGGCAGGCCGAAAGTCGAGCCTGTTGGCCGTCGCAGGCGGCAGGGCGAGCAGGACCTCGCGCGCCTCGACGGCGCCGCCGCCTGCAACGACACGAACGCCGGACGGCCCGCGCTCGACGCGAATGACCGGCTCGTTCAGCCGCAGCCGGTCACCGAGATCGCCCGCCAGGTCCGCGGCCAGCGACTGCATGGTCTCGCGCAGAGAATATTGCAGTTCCGGCACTTCGTTGGTGATGCGGCGATCATTGTCGATCAGGTACCAGAGCGGCACCTTTTCCAGCGCCAGGCACCACAGTCCTTCGATCATCGAGCGGAAGGCGGCTTTGGCATCTACCGGATCGGTCTGGCGTTCGAGCCAGGAGGCGACGGTCAGCCCGACGATCGCGGGATCGTCAGGCTCGATCCAGTTCATGCGGTCGCGGATCGCCATCGCGGTCACATAGGTCTGTCCGGCCTGGTCGACCGACATCGGTGGATGGGTGATGAAATCGCCATCGACAAAGGTTTTGACGAAGGTCTTGCCGCGCGCCCTGGCCAGCGCCATCAGCTCCGGCATGTCTTCGCACAGGAACTGGCCGCCGCTGTCGATCAGCTCGCCGAGCCCGTTTCGCACACCTTCCACACGACCGCCGACGCGGCCGCGCGCTTCCAGGACAAGGAAATCGATGCCGGCGCGCTTCAATTCGAGCGCGGCCGACAGGCCGGTGAAGCCGGCGCCGACGATTGCAACGTCGGTGCTTTCGGTCTTGCTGTTCAATAGCCGGCCTTGATCTTCTCGAACTCGGCGATCATCTTCAGCTTGAGCTCGGAAGGCAGCGGCTGCTGGAACAGCGTCTTGTCGACCCATTTTTCCACGTTGTCGTAGCCCTTTTCCTTGAGCACCGCCTGGTCGACACCGGCCATGCCCTTGGCGTTGGCTTGGCCGTAGCCCCAGTCCTTGACCAGCACCTTGGCGACTTCCGGATCGTTGACGGCATTGAGATAGTCATAGGCCTTGTCAATGTTGCCGGGCGCGTCCTTGAACAGCACATAGCCGCACACCCAGGTCGAGATGCCCTCGTCGGTATCCTTCTTGGACTTGATCGGCACGCCGGCGGCCTGTGATTGCACCGCCGCGTCGTTCCAGGCCCAGGCGAGATCGACCTCGCCGCCTGAGAGCAGCTGCACGATGTCGGTGGTGTCGGTCCAGTAGGAGCGCACGTTCTTGTGCACCTGGCGCAGGAAATCGGACGCCTGCTTGAACTGCTCGTCCGTCATCTTTGTCCAGTCCTTCAGCCCGATGGCGAGGCTGGCCAGCGCATAGGCGTCGTCGACATTGTCGCCGATCGAGACGCGTCCCTTATACTTGGGATCGGCGAAGGCCTTCAGCGACTGCACGTCCTTCTCGGCGATCTTGTCGGAGTTGAAGGTGAGCTGCGTGTCACCCCAGTCCCAAGGCATGAACCAGGCTTTGCCGTCGGGGGTGGTGGCAAGGTCCTTCATCGCCATGATGCCGGGGTTGAGATCCTTCCAGCCGGCGATCTTGGAAGTGTCGAGCGGCTGCAACAGCCCCGCCTCGCGCCACTTCACCACGCTTTGCGAACACGGATGGCCGAGGTCGGCCTTGAAGCCGGAGCGGATCTTCTCAAATGCCTCGTCCTCATCGCCGAAGAAGGCGAAGGTCGGCGAGTCGCCGTCCTTCTCGACATATTTGCCGTGGAAGCTGGGGTCCTCATAGCCGGACCAGTCGAACACGATGAGGTCCTTGTCGGCGGCAACGGCGAACGCTGCCGCCGAAGACGCCAGCGCACCGGCGAGCGCCAAAGTAAGTGTCAGGCGTCGGCTGAGTTTCTTCATGCTGTTCCATCCTCTTTGGTCTTGCCGGTCTTGCTGGCCGGCTGTTGCTAACCCCGGGCTGACGTTAATCGTAGTGTTTCGGAAAGGCGGCGGCCAGGAACGCGTTGGCCGCCTGCAGCGCGGTCTCGCGCGTGGTGTCCTGGGTGCCCATCATCAACCGCAGCCACAGGCCCTCGAGCATGGCCGATAGCGCCAGCGCCATGACCTGCGGCTCATAGGCATAGCCGCCGCTTTGCTTGAGCGTCGCGCAGAGATCGATGAACACCTGCTGGTAGTAAGCGTCGCGCGAGCTGCTCAGCGCCTGGTAGGTCGGCCGCGATTTGGCCTCGCCCCAGAAGGCGCACCAGGCGGCGAGCTTGCGCTTGTTGCAGATCGAGCGATCGAAGTCGGCCCACACCAGCGCCTGCAGCTGCCGCGCCGGATCGTCGCCTGCCTTCTGCAAGGCCGCGCGCCAATGCGCCGAATACTCGTCATACATATATTGCAGCGTGGCGACGAGCAGCTTCTCCTTGCTTTCGAAATGGAAGTTGACGATGCCGCGGGACAGGCCCGCGCCGTCGGCCACATCGGCCATCGTCGTTTCCGCATAGCCGCGCTTGGCCAGTGAATCGATCGTCGCCTCGATCAACTGGAGTTGCCTGACTTCTTTCGAAGCCTTGCGGCCGCGCTTCTCGGCGTCTCCTTTTCGTGCCGGTTCGGGCAAGGCATCCCTGGCCTCTGCATTCTTCATGAGCGTGACGGTCTCCAGCATTGCCGGCTATCCGACCGGCTTCCAACCGCGCAGATGAGTGGGGCGGTGCTCACCACTGTCAAGCACCTTCTGCATCGCCTCCCAGGTCCGGATGTTCTTGTCGACATAGGCCCCGCCGACCGCGGCGGCGAGCGCTTGATAGAGTGGCCCCTTCAGGCGCGCCAGTTCCTCCCGCGCCACCTCGCTGTACCATGCGTTGCGGTCGCGGACGCTGATGTCGCGGAAGCCAGCACGACGCATCGCCTCGGCGTAGCGCGCCGGCGAAGCCATGGCAAAGGACAAGCCTTCCGCCGCGAGATAGGCCTTCATGTCCGCAGACGGCTCGCCGTCGTGCGAGATCATCCAGTTCGACGCGGCGAAGACGCCGCCGGGCTTCAGCACGCGGAAGATCTCGGCGAACAGGGCATCCTTGTCCCGGACATGCAACAGTGCGTCCTTCGAGAAGACGACGTCGAAGGAAGCATCGGTGAAAGGCAGCAGTCCCGGCGGCGCCTGGACGAAGCTGACGCGGTGCTGGAGACCCTGCGCAGCCGCGTTTCGCTTTGCCGTCTCGATCACCGGCCTCTCGACATCGAAACCGGTCGCATGCGCCGCACCATGGCGCGCGACCAGATCCAGCGTGACGCCGCCGGCGCCGCAGCCGAGATCGAGGATCGTCTTGCCCTTGAGCGAGAGGCCTTCGACCACGCGGTCCACTTCGTCCGGGCCGCCCGGGGAGAGGTAGCCATCGCCCCAGAGCGCCTCGAGGAAGCGAATGGCCGCGTCGTCATATTCCGGCTTGGCGTTAGCCGTTTCGATCATCGGACTGAGGCCTCAAATGCCGAAGTCGCCTTCGCGCTAGTGGACACCAGAAATGCGGGGCAAAGCCTAGCGCATCAACGCAGAAACGCAACACCATTTGTTGAACATTCATTCAAAATGGCTGGACAAAAAACCGTGACCCGTGCCAAATTCGGCTGATCGGGGAACAAATCGCACCCAAAAACGGGCGGCCGGAGGTTGAGCGCACATGAAGGCATGGGACGCGATCGTCATCGGCGGCGGCCACAACGGGCTGGTCAACGCCGGCTATCTGCAGCGCGCCGGGCTCGACGTGCTGGTGGTCGAGAAGAACGACTGGGTCGGCGGTGCGGCCACCAGCCGCGAGCTGACGCCGGGCTTTCTCTACTCCAACTGCTCCTATGTCTGCTCGCTGTTCCGGCCCGAGATCATGCGCGATCTGGAGCTGCCGCGCTTCGGCCTGCAGGTGATCTCCTATGAAGGCGGCGCGGTGTTCACGCGCGACGGCGACTATCTCGCCAACTACCGCGACCACGATGCGCATCGCCGCGAATTCGCCCGCTTCTCCAAGCGCGACGCCGAGGCCTACGACCGCTATTCGCGCGACGTCACAAGGCAGTGCCGCTTCATCCAGCCGCTGTTGATGCGCACCGCGCCCGATCCCACCAGCTTCAAGCCGCGCGATCTTGGCGAGCTGCTCTATCTCGGCAAGAAATTCGCCGGTCTCACCGCTGAGGAAATGGCGCTGACCTTGCGCTTCTGGACGATGTCGATCTCCGACTTCCTCGACGAGTATTTCGAGACCGACGTCATCAAGGCGAACTTTGCGCTCTCCGGCATCATAGGCACGGCGCTTGGGCCCATGTCGCCCGGCACGGCCTATGTCCTGCTCCACCACTATATGGGTGAGGTCGATGGCTCGGTGGGCGCCTGGGGCTATGCGCGTGGCGGTATGGGTGCCGTGACCAAGGCGCTCGCCGCCTCGTTCAAGGCCTCCGGCGGCACGATCCGCACCGGCGCCGAGGTCGAGCGCGTGCTGATTAGGAACGGCAGGGCCAAGGGCGTCGTACTGGCCGGCGGCGAAGAGGTCTATGGCAAGCTCGTCGTCTCAAACGCCGACGTGAAGCGCACCTTCCTGAAGCTGGTCGAGGAGAAGGAGCTGCCCGACATCTTCCTTCGGCGGGTCAGGAACTTCAAGATCCGCGGCTCGTCCGGCAAGGTCAACATCGCGCTGGATTCACTTCCCCAATTCCCGGCTCTGCCGAAGGATTCGCCGGTCTATCACGCCGACATGCACTTCACCGATTCAATCGAGCGCATGGAGCGCGCCTATGACGACTGGAAGGCCGGGCGCTGGTCGGCCGATCCCTTCCTCGACATGGTGATCCCGACCACACTCGACCCGACCATGGCGCCGCCGGGAAAACATTTCATGAGCTGCTTCGTGCAATACGCGCCGCCCAAAATTGGCGGCCGAGACTGGACGGACGCCGACCGCGACGGCTTCGCCGAGAGCGTGGTTGCGCAGATCGCCGAATATTCGCCCGGCTTCCGCGACCGCATCGTCCATATGGAGGTGCGCACGCCGCGCGAGATCGAGGCCGAGGTCGGCCTCACCGAAGGCAACATCTTCCAAGGCGAACTGACCTTCGACCAGCTGCTGTTCAATCGCCCGGTGCCGGGCTATGCGCAATACCGTTCGCCGGTCGGCGGGCTCTATATGTGCGGTTCCTCCACGCATCCGGGCGGCGGCGTCATGGGCGCGCCCGGACGCAACGCCGCCGCCGAGATCCTGCGCGATCTCGCCAAACCAACCCTGCATATGAGCCCGGCCCATGACGTCATCTGAAACGAATTGGGACGCGATCGTCATCGGCGGCGGGCACAACGGCCTGGTCGCCGCCGCCACGCTGGCGAAATCGGGACGCAAGGTGCTGCTGCTCGAGGCCGGCAAGGAGGTCGGCGGCGCGGCGCGCACCGAGGAATTCGCGCCGGGGTTTCGCGTCTCCTCGGTCGCTCATCTGCTCAACCGCCTGCATCCCGATGTGGTGAAGACGCTGGAGCTCGAGCGCCACGGGCTGAAGATCGAGCGCGGCGATTTGGTGCCGTCGATCGCATTGTCGAAAGACGGCCCGCTGGTGCTGCACGGCGCCTATGGCGAGGCGCTGACGGGCGCCAGCCCGTCGGAGCAGTCGGCTTGGCGCGACCTGCGCGCGCAGCTGTTGCGCTACGCCGGCGTGCTGAAACCCTTCCTGTCGCGCCGTCCGCCGGACCTTGCCGGCATGTCGCTCGCCGAAATGACCGGGCTCGGCCAGACGGCGCTGGCGCTGAAGAAGCTCGGCAAGGAGGACATGCGCGACTTCCTGCGCGTGCTCTTGATGAACGTCTACGACTTGCTCGACGAGCAGCTTTCCGACGACAGGCTGAAAGGCCTGCTCGCTTTCGACGCGACACTGGGCAGCCATCTCGGTCCGCGCTCGCCGACATCGCTGCTCGGCCTCTACTATCGGCTCGCTGGCGAGATCGGCGGGCTCGCCGGCGCGCAGATACAGCCCAAGGGTGGCATGGGCGCGGTCGTTGCCGCTATCCGCTCGGCGGCCGAGCAAGCGGGGGTTTCGATCCGTCTGGCTTCGCCGGTCGCCAAGGTCGTCGTCGAGAAGGGCCGCGCCGTCGGTGTCGTCACGCAGGGCGGCGAAGCGCTGCGCGCAAAAGCCGTCGTCTCGGCAATCAATCCCGCAACCACGATCCTCGATCTGGCCGGGCCGCGCGAGGTCGACACCGGTTTCGTGCGCAAGATGAAGAACATCCGCATGAAGGGCGATGCGGCGAAGCTTCATCTCGCGCTCGACCGGCCGCCGCAATTTGCCGGCGTCGACGCCGCTGGCCACAAGGGCCGACTCGTCATCGCGCCTTCGCCGGACCATGTCGAGGGCGCCTTCAACCCGTCGAAATATGGCGAGTTCTCGCCCGAGCCGGTGATGGAGATCACGCTGCCCAGCCTGGTCGATCCTTCGCTGGCACCCTCCGGCGCCTGCGTGCTCTCCGCGGTGGTGCAATACGCACCTTATGCATTGAAACAGGGCTGGACCGCCGGCAAGCCGCAATTCCTCAAGGCGATCATGGCGCAGCTCGAAGCCTATGCGCCTGGCATCGGCGCCACGGTGCGTCATGCCGAGTTGCTGACTCCGGCCGACATCGAGGGGCGCTACCGCATGCCCGGCGGTCACTGGCACCACGGCGAGTTGCAGGCCGACCAGATGCTGATGTCGCGGCCGGTCTCCGGTTGGTCGGGCTACGACACGCCGCTCGAAGGGCTGTTCCTTGCCGGCGCCGGTTCGCATCCCGGCGGCGGCATCTCCGGCGCCCCCGGCCTCAACGCCGCACGCCGCATCATCGCGATAAGGGCATGAGATGATTTCGCCATTCACAAACGCAGCGCTCTACGACGCCAACATGAATCGTCATGTGAAAATCAATTCCGCCCGCACCCTTGCGCAATCCCACTTCCGCACGCTTCGGCTCGGCACACCTTTCCAGCCGCGCATCGACGCGCTGGCGCTGACAAACGACTGGTACAATTGGGCCGGCTACCGCGCGCCGCATTCGCTCTGGGACGAGGAGCTGGAATATTTTGCCATTCGCAGCCAGGCGGCACTCCTCGACATCTCGCCGATGACGAAATACCGGATCGAGGGTCCGGACGCTGAAGCCTATCTCGACCGTGTCACGCTGCGCGACGTGACTAGGTTGAAGCCGGGCCGCGTCCACTACACCGCCTGGTGCGACGACGAAGGTTTCGTCCTCGATGACGGCACGCTGTTCCGGCTGTCGCCGACGCGCTTTCGGCTGTGCTCGCAGGAGCGGCATCTGCCCTGGCTGCTTGACAGCGCCATCGGCTACGAGGTCAGCGTCGAGGAAGAAACCGAAGCGATCGCCGGGCTCGCGCTGCAAGGCCCAACCTCCTTCGCCATCCTGCGCGACGCCGGCTTTGCCGGCATCGAGCGGCTGAAGGTTTTCGACCTCGCCGACTTCGCGCATGACGGCGCTGCCATCACCATCTCGCGCACCGGCTTCACCGGCGATCTCGGCTACGAGCTGTTCGTGCCGGCGGACAAGGCGTTGAGCCTATGGGACCGGCTGATGGCGGCGGGCGGGCTGCGCGGCATCCGCGCCATCGGCTACACGGCGCTCAATCGCGCCCGGCTAGAAGCCGGGCTGATCGTCGCCAATGCCGACTTCACCACTGCCCAGCACGCCATCCGTGCCGACCGCCTGCGCATGCCGGACGAGATCGGCCTCGGCTTCATGGTCGATCCGGACAAAGGCCACTTCAACGGCCGCCGCCCCATCTTCGAAGCGCGGGCGAAGAAGCAGCTGCGCCATGTGCTGGTCGGGCTGGAGATCGAAGGCAACATCCCGGCCGTGCACGCCATCGTCTACTGGAAGAAGAGCCGGGAGGTCGGGCTCGTCAGCGCGGCGATGTGGTCGCCCATGGCCAAGCGCAACATCGCCATCGCCTCCTTGCAACGGCCTTATGGTGATACGGTCGTCGACGACCTCTGGGTCGAGATCTACGCCTTGCGCGAGCTGCGATACCAGAAGCTGATGAAGCGGGCGAAAGTAGTGCCGCGGCCGTTCATCAAGCTCGATCGCCGCACCGCCAACCCGCCGGCGGACTTTTGACGTGGAAGGGGATGCGGACAGGCTGGACGCGGAGGCGGAAGCGGCCGAGCAGTGGCAGCTGGTCAACACGCCGCTCGGCGAGATGTGGTCCGGCCGCACCCGCTATGCGGCGGCGATGTTCTTCTTCAAGCGCGGCGAGATGGATGCCGAGACGCTGGAAGTCTACCGCATCTGCGCCCGGCTCGACCATGAAGACCCCTTGCCGATCATCCGCGACCGCGGTGTCGGCAAGGAATGGCTAAAGCGCTTGGGTGCGTAAGCCCGCAGCGCGACGGAGCTGCGCTCCTGCTTCGCCCTAAGATGACGACGTTGGGGGAGCGTTCTGGCCCAATTCCGAACGTCCAAGATTGTCACTTTATCCGATCGTCCTTTCAAGGACACGCAGCCAGTTCCGAAAAGCGATCTTCTCGATCAGCGCGCGCCCGAAGCCGCGAGCGGCGAGCGCGTCGAGGAGCTTCGGCAGGCCTGCCACGTCGCCGATCACCGCCGGGATCATGGCACCGTCGAAATCGGATCCGAGACCCACACCGTCCTCGCCCAGCGCCTGCAACAGCGACTCGATGTGGCGCAGCATGATGTCGAGGCTGGTGTCGGCATTCATGCGGCCGTCCACGCGCAGGAAGCCGGTGGCGAAGTTCAGGCCCACCATGCCGCCCGTTTCGCGGATCGCGCCGAGCTGCCAGTCGGTGAGGTTGCGCGAATGGCCGCAGATCGCATGCACGTTGGAGTGGGTCGCGACCAGCGGCGCATCGCTGAGCGCGGCGACATCGCGAAAACCCTTCTCGTTGAGATGCGAGAGGTCGATCATGATCCTGAGCCGGTTGCACGCCTTGACCAGCGCCTTGCCGGCGTCGGTCAGGCCCGGCCCGGTATCGGGCGATGAGGGAAAGCGGAACGGGACGCCGCTGCCGAAGGCGTTCGGCCGGCTCCAGACGATCCCCAGCGAGCGGAGCCCGGCGGCATGGAGCACGTCGAGCATGGCAAGCTCGGGATCGATCGCCTCGACGCCTTCGATATGGAACACCGCGGCGATCGAGCCATTCGCCATCGCCTCGCGCACATCGCCGGCGCTGCGGCAGACGGTGAGCGCGCCGGCGCGCTCGAGCCTGAACAGGATCGAGGCCATGCCGATGGTCGACGTGACCGCCTCGGCGCGCGGCAGTTCCGGCGGCAGTGGTTCGTTGTCGCTCGGCGCCGGCGGCACGGCGCTGCGCTTGGTCTTTTCGATCGGCGGCGGAAAGATGGCGAACATGCCGCCGGCAAAACCGCCCTTTTTGGCGCGCGGCTTGTCGATGTGACCGCCCGGCGTGCCCTCGATGAACAGCTTTTCGACATCGGCTTCGTTCGACTGGTAGAGCCTGAGCAGCGTGTCGTTGTGGCCATCGAAAACGGGAATGAGGTCGGATTCGGTCATCAGGCCATTCGCTTTTTTGAGGTGGCGGATCGGGGCGGGAGAATCCCAGGTGATCTGTCTAATTAGGCAAGATGGCCGAACTGCGCAAATGCCAGACGCGTGTTCGCATTTATGGCTGGGCGAGACGCGTCGCTCGCCCCTGGCGGCGATGGATCGGCGCGCAGCGCCGAGACGGTTCGGGGCGCTGCAGCGGAGTGAGACGTCGGTTTTCCCTGGAACTCCCCTCAGCCGGCCGCTTCGCGGCCCCCTTCTCCCCGGGGGAGAAGGGGAAGACAAGTGCTACTATTTCAGCACGTCGGCCCATTCCGGATGGCGGCGGAACTGGGCGTTGGCGAAGGGGCAGAGCGGGATTATCTTCTTGCCCGCCGCGCGCGCGTCCTCGACGGCGCGGGCTACCAGGCGAACCCCGGCGCCCTGGCCGCGAAAGACATCCGGCACCTCGGTGTGATCGATGATGAGCTGGTGCTCGCCGACCTTGGTGAAGGTCATTTCGGCCTCGGCGCCGCCTGGTCCGCGCAGCAGGTAGCGACCCTTGGAGCCGCGATCTTCCAGTTCGATCTCAGGCAGCTGGTCAGCCATTTTTCTTGCCTCCTGCGCCGACGAGCGAGAGGGCAAAGAGCCGCCGCGCCGCTTCGATTTCATTCGGCCGCACCTCGTGCCCGCCGTCGTGCCATTCCACTGTGACATCGGCCCCGTCGGCGCGCAAATAGGCCTCCAGCCGCGTTGTCAGGTTCGGCGGGCAGATCGGGTCGCGCCTGCCGGCCGTGATCAGGATGCGGCGCCCGGCAAGGCTGCCCTGCACCTGCGGCTCGAACGGGATCAGCGGATGCATCAGCGCCGCGGCATCGAACAGTCCTGGCTCGGCGAACACCGCCGAGGCCAGGATGTTGGCGCCGTTGGAATAGCCGAGGCCGAACACCGCCGAGGGCTTTGCCGCCTCGACATGCGCCTTGACGAAGCCGGCCATCTTGGCCGTCGCCCGCGCGAGGTCGTCCATGTCGTAGACGCCTTCGCCGGTGCGGCGGAAGAAACGGGCGGCACCTTGCTCCGACACATCGCCGCGCGGCGAGACTATCGTCGCCGAAGGCGCGAGCTCGCGACCGAAGGACAGAAGCTGGTTCTCGTCGGCTCCGGTGCCGTGGAAGACGAACAGCAGCGCGCTGCCCGGCGAACCGGGCAGCACTTTGTGGATGTAGGCGTTCTTGCTCATGGCGTCAGTCTTCCAGCTTCTGCAGATGCTGTTCGAGATAGGGTCTCAGATGCTGATGCTGCGTCGGCAGCTTCAGCGCCTCGCCGAGATGCGCGGTGTCCTCGTCGCGGTTGAAGCCCGGCTCGTTGGTCGACACCTCGAACAGCACGCCGCCCGGCGTGCGGAAATAGATCGCCCAGAAATAGTCCCGATCAATGACCGGCGTCACGCCGTAGCCCGTGTCGACAAGCGCCTTGCGCACTTCGAGCTGCCTAGCGCGATCCTCGACCGCGAAGGCGACATGGTGCACCGAGCCGGCGCCGAGATTGGCAAAGCCTGCGCCCGGCAGCGATTCGATGTCGACGACGTCGGCGCCGTTGCCGTTCTTGATCGCCATCCGGCGGATGTTGCCGGACTTGTCGACCTCTTCATAGCCCATGAACTTCAGCAGCTCCTCGGTGGCGCCGCCGTCCTTCAGTCTCAGCGCGACCGAGTGGAAGCCGCGAATCGCCTCATCGGCGGGGACGCCGCCCTTCACCCAGGGCGCTCTGCCGTCGGCCTTGTCTTCGACCAGCGCAAAACTGTCGCCGTCGGGGCCGGTGAAGGCAAGCCGCTTCTCGCCGAAGCTTTCGCTGCGGCCAACACCGCTGACGCCCTCGTCGGCGAAGCGCTTTTCCCAATAGCCGAGCGTGCCTTCCGGCACCGAGAAGACGGTGGTGCCGACCTCACCCACCCCATGCCGGCCCTTGCCGATGTCGGGGAACGGGAAATAGGTCATCACCGAGCCCGGCGTGCCGAACTCGTCGGCATAGTAGAGGTGATAGACGTCCGGTGCGTCGAAATTGACGGTCTTCTTCACCCGGCGCAGGCCGAGCTTCTTGGTAAAGAATTCGTTGTTGCGGCGCGCATCGCTTGCCATCGAGGTAACGTGATGCAGGCCCTTGATCTGATTGAGCATGGTCTTGCTCCTTCCCTATCCTTGCTGCGGCCCTTGCCGCTGTCCACGCAATATGAGGATAGCGCCGGGCCCGGCAAAGCGACCAAACTCAGAATGGACTGTATCACAAAAGTGAACGGCCATAAGACCTATGTTCACCAATTGATGAAACTGCCTCCTTGCGCCGATCGGGAAATTTCGGCTCCATGAGCGGGCGCACCGTCTTGAGGAGAAGAGTTTGGACAACCGAGTGAGCCGCCCGAATGTTCTTCTCATCACCTGCGACCAGTGGCGCGGCGATTGTCTGTCGGCGGCGGGACATCCGGTGGTGAAAACGCCGCATGTGGATGCGCTCGCGGCCGAGGGCGTGCTGTTCCAGCGCCACTACGGTGGAGCGGCGCCCTGCTCGCCGGCGCGCGCCTGCCTCTACACCGGCCTCTATCAGATGAACAACCGGGTCTGCCGCAACGGCTCGCCGCTCGACGCCCGCCACGGTAACATCGCGCTTTCCGCACGCGCGGTGGGTTATGACCCCACGCTGTTCGGTTATACCGATGTTGCGCCGGATCCGCGCCGGCTTGCGGCCGGCGATCCGCGGCTGAGGAGTTATGAAGGCGTGCTGCCCGGCTTCAGCGTCCGGCAGTTGCTGCCCGAACATCAGAAGCAGTGGCTGTCCTGGCTGCGGACGCAAGGCATCGACACGAGCACCGGGATACCGGGCATCCATCGTCCGGCTGGCAAGCAGGGCAAGGTCGGCGATGATGTAAGCAACGCGCCGCCGGTCTATTCGAAGGACCAGACGCCGGCGGCTTTCCTGGCCGGCGAATTCATCCGCTGGCTTGGCGAACAGGAGCAGGCGGCGCCGTGGTTCGGGCACATCTCCTTCATCAGCCCGCACCCGCCTTTCATCGTGCCGCAGCCCTACAACACCATGTACGACCCGGCCGACGGCCCCGCTTTCCGGCGCGCGGCGAACTGGCAGGCCGAGGCGCAAAGCCACCCCTACCTCGCATACGATCTTGGCCTGCAGAAGCGGAC
Organism: Mesorhizobium sp. WSM4887; assembly: GCF_029625865.1. Classification (NCBI taxonomy): domain Bacteria; kingdom Pseudomonadati; phylum Pseudomonadota; class Alphaproteobacteria; order Hyphomicrobiales; family Phyllobacteriaceae; genus Mesorhizobium; species Mesorhizobium sp. WSM4887. The sequence goes on along the minus strand of NZ_JARTVP010000003.1, from coordinate 243,742 downwards.
GAAGTTCGTTCCCGGCGCCGAGGGCAAGGTGCGGGATTGGAGCGAGGAGAATTTCCGCCGGATCCGTGTGCTTTACTACGGCATGATCTCCGAGCTCGACGCGCAGCTCGGCCGCATCTGGGAAGCGCTGAAGGCGGCCGGCAGTTGGGATGACACTGTGGTTGTGCTCACCTCCGACCATGCCGAGATGATGGGCGACCACTTCATGCTTGGCAAAGGCGGCTTCTTCGACGCCAGCTACCACATTCCGCTGATCGTGCGCGATCCGCGCCGGACAGAAGCGGCCGGCGCTTCCATCGATCGTTTCACCGAGGCGGTGGACGTCTTCCCGACCTTGCTCGACCTGATCGGCGCAGCACCCGAACCGCACCTCGACGGCAGGTCGCTGGCGTCCTGGCTCGACGGCGAGGAGCCGGCCGACTGGCGCGACGCGGCGCACTGGGAATTCGATTTCCGCTCGGTCGCCGACGGCGAAGCCGAGCGGCATTTCGGCATCGGCTCACGCGACTGCAACCTTGCCGTCCTTCGCACCGAGGCTTTCAAATATGTCCATTTCGGCGGCGGCCTGCCGCCGCTTCTCTTCGACCTGTCTAAGGATCCGGACGAGTTGAGCAACGTCGCGCACGACCCCGCCTATCTGCCGGTGCGCGTGGAACTCGCCGAGAAGATGCTCACCTGGCGCGCCAACCATCTCGACCAATCACTCGCGCTGGCGGAGCTGACAAAGGACGGAGTGGTCGGCCACGTGAGCAAGACAGCAGGCAGCAGGGAATAGCGAAACGCGTATTCCCTGCTGCCTGCTGCTGCTGCCTGGTCCCTTACTGCAGGACCATCCTCTGCTTGTCGCGGTTTGCGGCATAGGAGCTCTTGTCGTAGGCTGCCTGCGCCTCCAACTGCTCCTTGGTGAAGTTGGTGTAGAGATACTTGTTGCCGTCCTTGTCGGTCATGAACTTCAGCTTATCCATGCCGAGGGCGACTTCCTTCTCGCCGATGCCGAGGAAACCGCCGACATCGATAACCACCGCATCCGGCTTGTTGTCGGGCGTCAGCACGACGTCGCCAATCTCGCCGATCTCGACATCGTTGGCGCCGTATACCGTGGTGCCCTTCAGATCGTCGACTCTGATGTTGCCCATCGGCATTTCGTTCAACGTCGATTTGTCGATCGAGGCTGTCTTGGTCGTGTCGGTGGCGGCTGTGCCGGTATCGGCCGGCTTGTTCTCAGCCGTCGTATTCGCAGCCGGCGCCGCGGGCTTGGTCTCAGCCGTCGTCTGGGCCGGCTGAGCCGGTTTGGCCTCCTTGTCGGCCGTGGTGTCGGACGAGGTCACGGCAGGGGTGGTCGTTGCCGGAGCAGTGTTCGAAGCCGTGGTGGCTGCGGCCGGCGCCGGATCATAGGCCTTGCGGTTGAAGTCCGGCTGAGCCTCCAGCTCTTCCTTCGTCGTCTCGGCGATCAACCAGCGATCGCCATTCTTCTCTGCCCATTTGGCCTTGGCGAAGTCGAAGGTAACGTTCTTCTCGCCAATGCCCAGGAAGCCGCCGACGCCGATCACGAGGGATTCGGCCTTGCCGTCCTTGGCAAGAACGATGTCGTTGACGTCACCGATCTTTTGGGCGTCGTCGGCGGTTCCGTTATAGACCGACTCGCCCATGATGTTGGTGGCGAGATTGCCTTCAGCCTTCTCTACCGGCTGGGCCGGCTGCGCGGGCGCTTGCGCCGTTCCGGTGTCGGTGGTCGCAGGCTGCGTGGCATCGGTCGTTTGCGCCGGGGCCGGATCATAGGCCTTGCGATCGAAGGCCGCCTGTGCGTTCAGCTCGTCTTTGGTCGTCTTCGCTACGAGCCAGCGGTCGCCGTTCTTCTCGGCCCATTCCAGCTTGTTGTAATCGAAGGCGACATCCTTGGTGCCGACGCCAAGAAATCCGCCGACGCCGATGATGACGGATTTTACGTTGCCGCTTGCATCGAAAACGACGTCGTCGACCTTGCCGATGTCTTCGGCATCGTCGCCGGTCCCATTATAGACCGATTCACCGATGATATTGGTCATCAGCGCCCCGTCTGCACGTACTACTGGAGCTTGGGTCTCGGCGGCGGGCGCGGGGGTTTCGGTGGCGGGCGCCTGCGCCGGTGCAGGCGTTGTGTTCTGCGCAAAGGCCCCGGTTGCTAGGAGGGTTGCAAGCGCGGTCGTTGCAAAAAGAGTGCGGATCATGATCGTCTCTCCTCGTGCCTGATTTCCTACGCGCCGCGTTCGCGGCCTCGCACAAGGCAAGGGCGAGCGCGGCAATATTCCACAATTTCACAACGTCGTGAGGGGAGCCTTGTTCCAAACGGCGCCCGTCCACGGCGCTTGACTTGCTCGCTGACGCGGAACCTTCGGCGGCCCCTTTCCGTTTCAGCCTGCGGCTGAGAACTCGTTTTTGGCCTAACAATAGCAGGACGGAGAGGGGCATGCGGTTTGCTGCGGTGCTGAACAAGGACGGGGGCACCCTGCGCACGACCGATGTTGCAGCCTTTGCCGACCGGGTCCGCGAGCTTCTGGAAGCGGCCGGCCATTCGGTTCAGATCGACATCGTTGCGGGCGGCGAAATCGCCACGGCTTTGGAAAAGGCCATAGCCAGGCGCACCGTCGATGTCGTGCTGGCCGGAGGCGGCGACGGAACGGTGTCCACCGCCGCCTCGCTTCTGATGAACAAGAAGAAGGCGTTGGCCATATTGCCGGCTGGTACGATGAACCTTTTCGCGCGCAGCCTTGGCATCCCCCAGACACTGGAAGCCGCCTTGAAGGCCTTTACCGACGGCGAGGTCAAGGCGGTCGATATGGCGACCGCGAATGGCCGTCCCTTCGTGCATCAATTTTCAATCGGCATGCATGCCAGAATGGTCCAGCTCCGCGAGAAGATGGATTTTGGCTCGCGGCTGGGAAAGATGCGGGCGTCGGTTCGCGCCGCATGGGCAACGATCAAGAACCCGCGCACCCTGAAGGTGACCTTGACCATCGGCAAGACCGACATCATCACCCGCGCGACCGGAATTGGCATCAGCAACAACCTGTTCGGCGAGGGTCATCTGCCTTATGCGGACAATCCGGCCGGCGGCGTGCTTGGCATCTATGTCAGCGTTGCGCGCCGGCGCCGTGACTTGGTAAAATTGCTGCTTGCCATGCTGCGCGGCCGGTGGCGCCAAAGCGAACATGTCGAGATCCACCAGGCTGACAAGGCCGTGCTGAAAATTCATTCCTCGCCGACAAAGTTCAAGGCGGTGATGGACGGAGAGTTGGTCAAGCTGGAACGCGAAACCACGGTCGAGATCCATCCAGCGACCCTTAACGTGCTGGTCCCTAGAAGCAGCGCGCAGGCAAAGGCAGCCTGAATGGAGCCAAGACTCAAAACTACTGTGTTTGACCGCTGGGAGCAGGCGCCTGCTCGGTCCCTGGAGGTTGTGGGACGTGCTGCTGTTCGGTGCTCGGCTCTTTGATCAGCACGCCATAAATCTCGGCTACGCCCCAGGCGATGAATACCAGCAGCAGCCCGGCGACGAGAATCCTGAGCGCATGCCAGCCCCAGTGCCCCTGGCGGGCTTCGTTTTCAGGAACGGTCTTGGGCATTGTCGGTCTCCAGGTGTGGGGGCGCGCACGCCGAGCACGGGATGGTCGGGTAACGGACCCTTTCCGCGAAAGTTCCCAATCCGACAGCTATATCCGGCACGGTCGGCCGCCCCGACCGGCTTGCCGCGCCTATGGCGTTTCGCTGCGATCCTTTTCTCGAGGCCCAGCCTTCACGTTCTCGCGGTAGATGGCGAAGGCGGCGAGCGCGATCGCGGGCGCGAGAAGCGTGCCCAGGCCGCCCTTGCTTTTCGCGAGCGCCGGGAGCAACGCGAGCGCCGCGGTTACGCCAACCGCCGTCATGTCGGCCTTTCGCCTTCGCGCGCGCCGCCGCGCCCGCATGCTGGTTGTCAACTTGTGGATCACGACAATCAGCCCGGCGATCACCAGGAAGCCGATGCCGAAGCCGAGGCTGGTCGCTAACGGCCCGTAGCGCGCCGCCAGCCAGATATACGCCGCGCCGATGAGGAAACCGACGCCGCACAGGGCAAAAACACCGGCAAGCCCGTAGAGGATTGCGGTCAGCCGCGCTCTTTGCAAGGCCGCCACCGCCTCGCCGGAAGCAAGGCCGGAAATAAGCGAAACCAGCGTCCCCATATGAGGGCTGCTAGCGGCGCGACAGCAGCGCGAACAGGAAGCCTACTCCCGCCGCAATCGCCAGCGACGTCACCGGCTTTTCGCGAACGCTGGCTATCAACTGCGCTTCCAAATCCTGAGCACTTCCGCGCATGCTTTCGAACGCTGCCTCGCCGTGCGCGCGCAGCTGCTCGACGCCTTCGGCGGCCGCGCGGCGCGCTGCCCCGTAACTGTCGTCCCGGGTCTTGGCCAATTGCCTGGTGAGCTCTTCGATATCGGCCTTCAACTGCCGGATGTCGGCTTCGAGGTCGGCGCTGGGGGGAGTATCTGTTGCGGATCTGCCTGCGGCGGTCGCCATTGCGTAACTCCTTAAGTTTGCTTCCATTTCAACGCTTGGCCGAGACCGGGGTTCCGTTCTGCCGGTCCGGCTCGTCGTCAGATGAGCGGTCTGCGCTCCTCACCCAAACCTTGCCAGCCGGCCAGCTCCGTCAGCCCCTCATGGCTGAGAACCTCGCAACCACCGTCACGCCAAATGATCAGCTTACGGTCCATCAGCTTGCGGATCGTCTTGTTGGTATGCACCAGCGAAAGGCCGAGCGTATCGGCGATATGCTGCTGCGTGATCGGGATCTGCACCGGCCGCTTGCCGTTCAGGCCCGCGCCCCGGGCACGGCTGGAGATGAAGGCGACAAGATAGGCGGTGCGCTCCAGCGCGGAACGGCGACCGATGCTCAGCAGGTTTTCATCGAGCATGCGCTCCTCGCGCGACGCCATCCAGGTGATGTCATAGGCCAGGCCCGGGTAGTTACGGTAAAGCTCGTGCAATTGGTCGCGCTCGAAGACGCACAGCAGCATCGGCGACAAGGCCTCGACGGAATGCTGCATCTCGCCCATTAGGCTGCCTTGCAGGCCGATGAGATCGCCGGGCATGGAATAGTTGAGGATTTGCCGCCGCCCGTCGGGCAACAGCTTGTAGCGGAATGCCCAGCCTGAAAGTATGGTGTAGAGATGCGCGCTGTGGCTGCCTTCGACCAGCACGGTCGCCCCCTTGTCGACCGCAAGCTCTCCTTTCTTGAAGCCGCTGACGAACAACAGCTCCTGGCTCTCGAATTCGCGAAAGACTGGCAGCGGCCGCAGCGGGCATTTGCCGCAAGGATATTGGCGGGTGGCAAGGGAATATGCGCTCTGGCCGGACATTTCGACCCCTCTTCGAAACCCCTGCCCCGATCGGGCGAATACAAACGCTTCACCCGGACCGAGGTTCCGCCGCTCACGCAATGCATCGCCGGTCATGTCTTTTTTAAATGACAGAGCGTCGAATACCGCGCATGACTGCAGCCTTATAGGAGTCGCCGCCACGTGCCCCCATTGCTAGACGGATTGCGTATCCTGGTCTTGGAAGACGAATTCCTGATAGCGATGGATGTCGAGCAACTATGCCGCGACCAAGGGGCCGCCGAGGTCACGATTGTTGGCGACCTGGCTGAAATCGACCTGCGGGATGGGTTTTCCTGGTTCGACGCCGCTATCGTCGACCTGATGCTCGGCGGCACCTCGACACTCGACTTCGCCGGGCGGCTGCGCAGCGCAGGCATTCCATTCGTCTTCGCGTCCGGCTACTCCGACGCCGAGGATCTCGAAGGCTCTTTTCCCGAGATTAAGCTGGTCACCAAGCCCTACTCGGGAGACGATCTGATCCAGGCCCTGGCGCTCGCCTGCAGGCGCGCGAAAGCGGCGTGACGACGTAGCGTCGAAGAGCCGGAGGTCGGTGTCAGGCGGCGTTTGATCCTGTCACCTGCGCCGAGATCGCGTCGGGGCCGTATTCGTCCTCGCCAGAAATCTTCAGGATGTCCTGCAGCCGGGCGCGCGCGCGGCTGACCCGGCTCTTGATCGTGCCCACCGCGCAGCCGCAGATCTCCGCCGCCTCTTCGTAGGAAAAGCCGGACGCGCCGATCAGGATGATCGCTTCGCGCTGATCCTCCGGCAGCTGCTCCAGCGCGCCGCGAAAATCCTTGAGATCGAGCTGGCCATGCTGGGCCGGGTGGACGGCGAGCCTGGCGGTCATGATGCCGTCGCTGTCCTGCACCTCGCGGCCGCGCTTGCGCATCTGCGAATAGAATTCGTTGCGCAGGATGGTGAACAGCCAGGCCTTGAGGTTGGTGCCCGGCTGGAAACTCTCATGTTTGTCCCACGCCTTGACCAAGGTTTCCTGGACGAGGTCGTCCGCCTTGTCGGCATTCTGCGTCAGCGACACCGCAAAGGCGCGCAGGCTTGGGATCGCGCCGAGCAGCTCGGTCTTGAAGCTCTGGGAGACCGCCGCCATGTCTCAGTCCTTTTTCTCGGCGGGTTCGGCCTTTTCCAGCTGGCTGAGCAACTGAGCGAATCGATCCGGCACCTGATCGGAGACCAGCTCGTCGTAATATTGCTTGAGTTTGCGGGCGATTTCGGAGTTCGGTCCGAGCGGACTGCTACCCCCGTTCCGGTGCCTGCTCGGGGCGCCAGTTACTGCATTCTTTGACATTTCTTTCATGTTTGCCCTAAGTCCCAGCACCTGAAACCGCTTTAAAACCATAGATCACGACGCAAGCGGCACCCTTGTCTGGTTGCCCATCCCAAAGCCGGAAACGCCCGCTTCCTAATTTAGTTCCCTGCCCGGCGGAACTTTTTCAGAAAGCCGACGTTGGTTTTGCCGGGACTTCCAGTGAGTCTAGCCTTTGCAACAACGTCATCTGAGGGAGACGTCAAATATGAGCCTGTCCGCAACCATCGCTCCTCACCTGCCTTTCCTCCGCCGTTTCTCGCGCGCCGTGTCGGGATCGCAGGAAAGCGGCGACGCCCTGGTTGCTGCGATGCTGGAGGCCATCATCGCCGACACCGAAGTTTTCCCCAAGGCATCGAGCGATCGCATTGCGCTGTACAAGGTCTTTGCCAGGCTTTTCACTTCGATTGCGATCCGCGTGCCGCAAGAGCATGCGCAGACAGCTTGGGAGCAGCGGGCGGCCGCCAATCTGAACGCAATCGCGCCGCGGCCGAGGCAAGCTTTCCTGCTGGTCGCCGTAGAGGGTTTCAGCGAGGATGAAGCGGCGGAAATCCTCGATGCGGACGAACAGGAGTTCTCCGAATTGCTTGCCCAGGCAAGCAGCGAGATTTCCCGCCAGGTCGCCACCGACGTGCTGATCATCGAGGACGAGCCGCTGATCGCCATGGACATCGAGGAGATGGTCGAAAGCCTCGGCCATCGCGTTGTCGGCACCGCCCGCACGCACGCCGAGGCGGTCGCCGTTTTCGGCAAGACGCGTCCGAAAATGGTGCTGGCCGACATCCAGCTCGCCGATGGCAGCTCGGGCATAGAGGCGGTCAACGAGATCTTGTCCTCGACGCCGGTGCCGGTGATCTTCATCACCGCTTTCCCTGAGCGCCTGTTGACCGGCGAGCGTCCCGAACCGGCGTTTCTGGTGACCAAGCCCTTCAATCCAGACATGGTGAAGGCCCTGATCAGTCAGGCGCTTTTCTTCGACCGGCAGGCGAAAGCCGCGGCCTGACCGCATGTCCGATCATTGAGGTCTCATGCGAGGCGCCCGCGCCTCGCACGATGCGGCGCGGAGTCCCATCCGTGAAGCGTTTTCAGGGGATCGTCTTTTTCCGGAAATGGTGGAACAAACGCCATCCAGCCACGTTTTTTCCAGGACGTTAGAAGGAGAGATATCATGCTGTACTGGGCGCTCGTTTTTCTTGTGGTCGCGATCATCGCCGGCGCGCTTGGGTTCGGCGGCATCGCCGGCACGTCGGCTGGCATCGCGCAGATATTGTTCTTCGTCTTCCTTGCTTTCCTGGTGATCTCACTCATCGCCGGCCTCGTCAGGAGAACCTGACCAGGGGGAGTGCCGAACACTGGAAGCCGCACCCCTCAAACGGTTTCCAGCCACCGCCGGGCGATGTCCCCAAAAGGATGTCGTCCGGCGGACCGCTTTTGGGCAGCATAAGCATCAGTAGGTCAAGACCGGGGCAGCAATCCTCGTAAGCCGTTCGCGCCTGGATGCGGGAAGTATCGAATGCGTTCCAAGGCCTCAGAGAAGGACTATACGCAAGAGCGCAGCGACGAAGTGATCGCGATGCATCCGGCGGAAAGCGGGATGCAGGTGGGTCGCGCGCTACTCCACGCGCTCCACAATGCTGGAATTTCGGTCCTCTACCAGGATCGTGAAATGAAGACCGTCTGGGCGCGCAACATGCGCGCCCCGTGGGCCTGCGAGACGGCCGAGGGCAAGGATGCGCTTTCCCCCGCGCAGTCCGAGCGCATAGGCGCAGCCAAGCGCAAGGTGATTGAAACCGGCAACCCGGATCGCCTCGAGCTCGGCATTTCCGACAGTGACGGCGTGCGCTGGTTCCATGTCTGGATCGATGCCGATCGCAGCGACTCCGGCGAGGTTCAGGGCGTCGTCACCACCATGGTCGAGACGACGGAGCAGAAGCGCCGCGAGCAGACGCTGAAAACGCTGCTGCGAGAGGTCAGCCATCGCTCGAAGAATCTTCTGGCCATCATCCAGAGCATAGCCACCCAGACCGGACGCTACTCGGAGACGCTCGGCGATTTTCTGACGCGCTTTCGCGGCCGTATCCAGTCGCTCGCCTCGTCTCAGGATCTGGTGACATCCTCCAACTGGCGGGGAGCGGCGCTTCGTGAGCTCGTGTCCGGCCAGGTCGGCCGCTATAGCGCCGATCCAAGTCGCAGCCTGCGTTTCGATGGGGAGAACCCTTACCTCAATCCGAACGCTGCCCTTCATATCGGACTGGCCATGCACGAGCTGGCCGTGAATTCGGTAAGCTACGGCGCCCTGTCGCAGCCTGACGGGCGGATCAGGGTAAGCGCCAGGATCGCGGCCGGCAGCGAGACTTCGCCTGGCCTTTTGCTGATTTGGACAGAAAGGATCGGCGCCGGTCGGCGCACCGAAAATCGTTTTGGCAGCGTCGCCCTCGAACGCGTCGTGCCGACGTCGCTGAATGGCTCCGCCAGTCTCGATATCGACGACGATCGTCTCGAATATCGCCTGACCATCCCGCGCGGCAATTTCGAGATAGAATGAACAACCACGTCTTGGGCAACAGACAGCCGCCGGAGAGGCGTTAACCTGCCATTCACCATAAAATCCGATTGTTTTTCCCCGGCAGAAGCAACTCCAGGATAGCGCGCAATGCCCTTCCGAGTTGCGTAAAACCGTGGAGTGGATCGGCGATCCCGTGAGGCGCTGAACCGCTCGCGACGCATCAAACCCAGCCGCGCAATCACACCGCGATTTGGGAGGAAGCGAATGATGATTGCCGATATGGACAGGCTGGAGCGGGCCGCCCGCGTCTCGATGAGCGGCTTCCAGGACCGAAGCACGGCCCTCGCCCCGTTCCTCCCATCCATCGCTTCGCCTCGGCGCCGTCGCGCTTGTTGCTGCTCTCGTGCTGGCGGTGGCCTGGCAACTGGCCTGATCTTTCCAATCGAGCAGCCGGCCGGCGCCAAGGGCACGCGCCATTGCGCGCCGACTCCGCCGAGCAGGAACTTTTGAGCGGCAACAATCGTTCTTTGCGGCGGGAGGATTCGACCCGTGGAACACATCGCCGCCTTGCTCCTCGTCATTGGCTGCTCGGACACCATGACCGATTGCCGCGAATTGTCGGTGCCGGTCAGCGTCTTCGAGACTTTCGAGGCCTGCATCGCCGAACGGCCGTTTGCGCTGGGCGACCTGCAGGGGCGCACGCCGCGTGTCATGGGCGAGTGCCTTGCCGCCGATCCGGCACTTGAAGACGACTACGATCAACTGCTGTGGACCGTGCGTCCCGACGGCAGGCTCGTCGCGTCGCTGGAAACTTCCGGCGCGCTTGTCGCGTCAAACGGCGCACGCCCGTAAGACACTCTCTTCAGCAATAACAAGATCGGGCAGGCAAAGCCCGTTTTTTCGTGCTAAACGGCGGTTGGCACTGCCAAAAGTGAGGACAAAAGCGAGGAGCTATTTATGCGGAAAATGATCATTGCCATGGTTGCCGTGGTCGCCGTCAGCGGCTGCACCACGACCGAGCAGGATGTCGTCGGGGGCGGCTTGATCGGCGCCGGCGTCGGCGGCCTGGTCGGCGGCGGCAGGGGCGCGCTGATCGGCGCGGCTGTGGGCGCCGGGTCCGGCCTGTTGGTTCGCAACCTGCGCAATGGCTATTGCATATATCGCCACGCTGACGGCACGAGATACAAGGCCCGCTGCAACTGATTTTCCGCGAGACACAGTCATCTACCCGGGGGCCGACCAGCGGTCCCCGGGTAGATCCTTGTTAGACCCTGACTGACAGGCGCTCAGCCTGGCAGGGGTATTCGGATTTCCACCTTAAGCCCGTCGGCCCGGTAGTCGCGCTTGATCCTACCGCGCAATTCGCGCGTGACATTGAGATCGATCAGCTTGGTGCCGAAACCGGTCTTTGCCGGCGGCTCCAGTTTCTTTTGCCCGGCCTCGCGCCAATCGAGCACCAGCGTCCGCTCCCGGCCACGTCCTTCGACCCGCCAATCGACCTTCAGGGCGCCCACCGAGTTGCCGGCCTCGCCATATTTCAGCGCGTTGGTGGCAAGCTCGTGGAAGGTCAGGCCAAGCGCCTGCGTCGTCGTCTCGTCAAGCAGCACTTCCGGCCCCGACAATATGCCTTCGGAAAGCTCTTTGCCGAACACCTGCCCAAGCTCGGTGCGCAGCAGGTCGCCGAGGTCCGCTTTCTGCCAGCGCGAGCGTGTCAGCATGTCCTGCGACGCGGCCATCGCCTGCAACCGCGCCGAGAATGATGCCGAGAACTCCTTCACGTCCGTGGCCTGCGAAGCAGTCTGCCGCGCGATCGCCAGCACCCTGGTGATCGAGTTCTTGATGCGGTGCTTCATCTCCTGCAGGATCAACTCCTTTTCCAGCAGGCTCTTCTCCGTCGCCTCATGCAGCAGCGACTTCGCCTCGTAGGCGCGCTCCTGATAGCGGGCCACCAAGGCAATCGCCCCGGCGAGCAGCAGACCGAACAGCCCGAGCATCACCGGGATGGCGCGCGAGGAAGGCAGCGCGAAAGCGCTCGTCGGCCGAAACAGGACAGTCCAGGGTCGGCCGGCCACGACGATATCCCGGCGCGCCAGCAGCTTTCCGCCGAGCGATTCGGCCGGCGGCGCCTCCGACCGGAACAGGAGATTGTCGGCTCCCGGCTGGCCGTCGAAGATTTCGACGTTGACCGGCAGCAGCGGAGCCTTGCTGAGCGCCACCTGGAACAGATCGCGTGCGCGGAAGGAGGCGTAGAGGAACCCGGCGGTCGAGGAGCGGCTGGCATTAATGACATCCGGAGCCGTTTCCACGTTCAGCCGCACGAAGACCAGGAATCCGGGGAATGTCTGCTCCAGCCCTTGTCCCTGGCCAAGTTGAACGAGCCCGCTGGCATGCTGCTGGTCGTCGGCCATGGCCTTCTCGATTGCCGCCCGCCGTGCCGGGTCGCTGAACATGTCGAAGCCGATGATCGACTGGTTGGAGGTATCGAGCGGCTCGAAAAGCACGATGGGCGTGCGCCATTGCTGCTGCGTGATGGCCGGATAGACCGGGTGGGCCGAACCGCGAGCGCGCAGGATGTCGCGCTCGAGCGTGGCCTCGTCGCCGGCCTTGGCCAGCCTCAGGAAGCCGATGCCGCGCAGTCCGGCGAAATTGTCGTCGATGTCGAGCGCGGTGAGGAAGGCCTTGAACTCGCCGCGCGTAATATCGCCGTTACGAGCATCGAACAGCGCCTGGGTCGAGCGCAGCAGCGACAGATGCAGGTCGATGCGGCTCTCGATGCGGTTGAGCGCATCGTCGGCGGTTCCCTCGAACTTGATGCGTGCCGCCTCCTGGGTCGCGAAATAGGCGAACCCCGCCATCGTCAGGCTGATCAGCGCGACGGCGATGAAGGCGACGATCGGGAAAAGCTTTTTCAATGCAGGGTGCGGCCCATGGATGGTTGGCCACCTTTATGGGCAAGTCTCCGCGCCAATACAATGGCAAGGCCAACCTAACGCCGCGATTGGCTCATCAAACAAGTCGCAAATTAGCCAACCAATTTATAGTCTTAGGCCGCGATTTTCAGCGCTCCCGGGCCTGGCATGGCGCCTGGCGGGCACTTGCCCAGAATGATCATGCCGAGCACCTCGTCCTGGGTCACGTCGCTGGTGCGCGCCGTACCGACGACCTGGCCGTTCTTCATGACGCAGACCCTGTCCGCCAGCTCGAACACGTCATGGATGTCGTGGCTGATCAGGAAGATGCCGATGCCGTCGGCCTTGAGTTGCCGCACCAGTTCGCCGACCTGGGCCGTCTCCTGGGGGCCGAGCGCTGCCGTCGGCTCGTCCATGATCAGGATTCGCGCGTTGAACAGGATCGCGCGCGCGATCGCCACCGACTGCCTCTGTCCGCCGGACAGCTTGATCACCGGCTCCTTGAAGCGCTGGAAGCGCGGATTGAGCCGGCCCATCACCTTGCGCGCTTCGGCCTCCATGGCGACGTCGTCCAGCGTGCCCCAGGCGGTCATCAGCTCGCGGCCGAGGAAAAGATTGGCGGCGGCGTCGACATTGTCGGCAAGCGCCAGCGTCTGATAGATCGTCTCGATGCCGTATTTCTTGGCGTCGCGCGGGTTGGAGATTGCTGCCTCCTCGCCGTTGACGAAGATCTGCCCGGCATCGCGCTTGTAGGCGCCGGACAGTATCTTGATCAGCGTCGACTTGCCGGCGCCGTTGTGGCCGAGCAGCGCCACCACTTCGCCGGGGAAGAGATCGATGGAGGCATCGTCGACGGCGCGAATGCCGCCGAAGGCGATCGAGATGTTGCGCATGTCGACCAGCGGGGCGCCGGCGGGAGCGTTCTTGTCTGCCATGATGCTGCCTCCTTCACACCCGCTTGCGGTAGATGGTGTCGAGCCAGACCGCGATGACTAGCACGGCGCCGACGACGATGCTTTGCAGCGGCGAATCGACGCCGAGGAGCACCATGCCGGACTGCAGTGACTGCATCAGCAGCGCCCCAAGCATAGCGCCGAGCACGGTTCCCGAGCCGCCGGCGAGCGAGGTGCCTCCGATGACCGCCGCGGCGATGACCAGGAGCTCGTCCAGCGTGCCGAGCGCATTGGTCGATGAATTCTGCCGCGCCGACGATATCGCCGCGGCCATCGTCGCCAGCACGCCCATGATCATGAACACCTTCATGGTGATCCAGCGCGTGTTGATGCCGGCAAGGTTGGCCGCTTCCGGATTGCCGCCGATGGCAAAGACATAGCGGCCGAAGCGAGTGCGCTTGGTGATGAAGGTCATGACGAGGCCGACGGCGATCGCCATCAGCACCGGAATGGCGATGCCGTGGGCGATGAACAGGCCGCCTTGGGGGACCGTGATGTTGTTGGCGGCGGCGTAGCGGTTCACGATGCCGACCGGCCAGGGATAGGAATTGGCCAGCCACACCGCGCCCATGATGACGGCGCAGGTGACCGCGCCGAGCAGCGTCTCGGCCCAGATCGGACGCAGCGGGAAACGGAATCGCTTGCGCTGCACCCTGCCGTTGAACAGCGCAAACACCACGGCAACACAGGCGACGGCGCCGACGATCCAGCTCCATCTGGCGCCGATCGAGCCGGCCGGTCCGCCGCCCATCAGCTGGAAGGTGGCGTCGAGCGGCGCCACCGTCTGGCCGCTGGTGACCCACCAGGCAGCACCGCGCCAGACCAGCAGCCCGCCAAGCGTCACGATGAAGGCCGGCACTTCGAGATAGGCGATGACGAAGCCCTGGAAGGCGCCGATCAGCAGGCCGAGCGCCAGGCCGATCAACAGCGCCAGCACCCAGATCCAGGGATTGCCAAGCTCGAGCCCAACCATTCGCACCAGGAAATGCACTTGGGCAAAGCCCATGACCATGCCGATCAAACCCTCGGCGGATCCGACGGAGAGGTCGATGTTGCGCATGACGATGACCAGCACCATGCCGGAAGCCATGATGGCCACGGCCGAGGTCTGCACCGACAGGTTCCACAGGTTGCGCGGCGTCAGGAACGTTCGGCTATCGAAATCGAGCGGATTGACGCCGAGCCGCAGGCTCGAGATGACATGCAGGCCAATCCAGATGATCAGCAGCGCGCCGACCATGCCGAGCATGCGGGTGTCGAGCTCGGTCGCCTTGAGGAAGCGCCCGACGGCGCTGAGTTCGGAAGCCCGCGCGCGATCCGCCGCCGGGTTGGCCGGCGTATCAGAGGTCGTATCGGTCATGATCTCCTCCCACCGGCTTGCCGTCTGGCGCGATGCCGGACCACGATGCTAGAGCAATTCCAGGAAAAGTGCGTGGCCGCCTGGAATTGCGCGGAAACAAACGGCTGGAGCAGTTCGGCGATCCTGCCGGACAGTGAACTGCCCCAATGGTCTCCGGCTTCAGTACGCCCGAAAGCCTTTGGAGAAACGCCGCGGCTGTCGGGCCGCGGCGCTGCGTTTGAACCTGACGGCCAGCTTAGTTGCAGACCGCGACGCTGCCGGCGGCAACGCCCGCGCAGACTTCATCCTTCTTGATCCAACCCGCGTCGATGACGAGGTTGAGATTATCCTTGGTGATTGCGACCGGGGTCAGGAACAGCGACTTGACGGTGTTGCCGCCAGGCGTCGTGAAGTCCTTGGCGCCCGCGATGTCGGTCATCTTCTTGCCGTCGGCGAGCTGCGAGGCGATCTCGGCGGCGTGCTTGCCGAGCTCGCGCGCGTCCTTCCACACCGACACCGTCTGGGTGCCGAGCGCGATGCGGTTGAGCGCGGCATGGTCGCCGTCCTGGCCCGAGACCGGAACGGTGCCGGCCAGCCCTTGCGCCGTCAGAGCCGCGACGACGCCGCCGGCGGTGCCGTCATTGGCCGCCACCACCGCGTCGACCTTGTTGTCGTTGGCGGTCAGGAACTGCTCCATGTTCTTCTGCGCATTGGCGGGAAGCCAGCCATCGGTATAGGCCTCGCCGACATTCTTGATCTTGCCGCTGTCGATGGCTTCCTTCAGCACTTCCATCGAGCCGGAGAACAGGAAATCGGCGTTCGGGTCGGCGCCCGAGCCCTTGATGAAGACGTAATTGCCCTCGGGCTTGGCCTTGAACACCTCGCGGGCCTGCATGCGGCCGACTTCCTTGTTGTCGAAGGTCAGATAAAACACGTCCTTGTTCTCAATCAGGCGGTCGTAGCCGACGACCGGAATGCCTTCGTCGAGTGCCTTCTGCACCGCCGGCCCGATCGCCGAGGCGTCCTGCGCCAGGATGATCAACGCATTGGCGCCCTGCGAGATCAGGCTTTCGACGTCGGTCAGCTGCTTGCCTGGATTGGACTGTGCGTCGGCGGATATGTACTTGTCGCCGGCGGCCTCGATCGCCTTCTTCATCGCCGCTTCGTCGGTCTTCCAGCGCTCTTCCTGGAAATTGGACCACGAAACGCCGATCACCTTGTCCTTCGCCTGCGCGACCGACGCCAACGTCAACGACATGGCGACGCCCGCCAGAATGGCGGCTGCGAATCTCTTCATGATATCCTCCCTGCGCCCCTCGCGGCGCGACCCAGACTGGCCCGAAGGCGATGAGGCTTTTTTTCGAGCCTCGAAAAAATACTGATCCAAGGCTAAGGCGCTGTCAACTGCAATTCTGACGGTTTTTGAGGTGGTCACGTACTTTTTTCGAGACCCGCAATAAATAATGACAGTGCCGACCGCTTCTGCCACTATCGCGGAACAGTTCGGGAGGAGGCGCAGCCCGGTCCACCGAAACTTGTAAGACCAGGACGGTTCGGGTGCCGGCGTGCGGGACTGAACCGATCTGGCGCGTCGCCGAGTCCTGTGCATGATCGAGAGGCCGCGCTGACTGGGAGGAGACAAAAATGTCGGTCGGAATCCGCCACGACGATCTGCGCCGGCGCAACCGCGCCATGGTGCTCTCGGCCGTGCGCCGGGCCGGCCAGCCGTCGCGCACGGAAATCGCCGCGACCACCGGGCTCAGCCATTCGACCATTTCGGCGATCTCTTCCGACCTGATCCAGGAAGGCGTCTTGGCCGAGAGCAAGCCGAGCGAGACCGCGTCTCTGAAGCGCGGCCGGCCACAGGTGGGCCTCGCGCTCAAGCCTGAGGCGGCGGCGGTGGTGACGGTGGTGCTGTCGCTCAATTTCCTCTCGGTCGCCGTTATCGATTATGCGGGCCAGGTCATCGCCGAGGAGCAGCGCCGCCTCGATACCCTCACCATGCCGCGCAACGAGCTGATCGGCGAATGCTTGGCGATCGTGCGGCGCCGGTTGGACGATCCGGACCTCGACGTCGGCAGCGTCGCCCGCATCGCCATGGGCATCCAGGGCATCACCGATTCCCATGCCCGCGCCATGCTATGGTCGCCGATCACGCCGCTGACCGACATTCCCTTCGCCGACATCCTGGAAAAGGAATTCGGCATTCCGGCCACCATGGAAAACGACTGCAACATGATGGCGGTGGCGCTGCAGTGGCGCGATCCCCACCGCTATCGCGACAATTTCATCGCCATCCTGCTCTCGCACGGCATCGGCATGGGCCTGGTGCTGAAGGGCGAGCTGTTCACCGGCACGCATTCTTCCGGCGGCGAGTTCGGCCACATGATCCATCGTCCGGGCGGCGCGCTCTGCCGTTGCGGACGCCGCGGCTGCGTCGAGGCCTATGCCGGCAACTACGCCATCTGGCGCAGCGCCATGAAGATGAGCGAGGAC
This sequence comes from Mesorhizobium sp. WSM4887, assembly GCF_029625865.1. NCBI lineage: Bacteria > Pseudomonadati > Pseudomonadota > Alphaproteobacteria > Hyphomicrobiales > Phyllobacteriaceae > Mesorhizobium > Mesorhizobium sp. WSM4887. The sequence goes on along the minus strand of NZ_JARTVP010000003.1, from coordinate 226,825 downwards.
GCCGAGCCGGTCGATGTCGGCGACGCCGACATGCGGGCGCTCGCCGCCAAGGCGCGCGAGACGGATGGCCCGGAGCGCGAGGCCTATCGCCGGGCCGGCGAGGCGCTGGGCTTCGGCCTTGGCAGCCTGTTCGCGCTGATCGACCCGGCGCCGGTCGCCATGGTCGGCGTCAGCGCCGCCGCCTTTGACCTGATCGAGCCGGCGCTGCGCGAGGCGATCGGCCAGACCGCCGGAGGCCAGCATTCAAACTCGATCTCCTTCGATACCGAGCCGAACGAATTGCCGCTGATCCGCGAAGGCTGCGCCGTGCGCGCGCTGACCTTCGTCGACCAGGAGATTTTCGCCCCGGGCGTGCAGGCAAGAGCGGGCAAGAACGTGGCCTGAGCAGCTTCGATAGCGATCGTTGGCTTCTGTGCGTCCTGCAGACGCCGGAGATTAGCGAAGGCCCCGCAGCTTCGTCATTCCAGGGCGGAGCAGGAGCGAAGCTCCGTCGCGGAGACCCTGGAATCCATGCCATTACCTCAATCGTCGGATGAGCGGAGCAGAATTTCTGCACCGCCGCGGCGCGTGGAAGTCGCGTGGATCGTCGGGTCTGCGCCGCGTCGCGACGCTTCGTGCTCCGCCCGTGGACGGCGAAGCACCAGCGTCTCGATAACCCGCCAGCGCAGATAGAACCCGTCAGACCTTCGGTGCCCTGGATCTAATCTTCCCTGATCGCGTAGCCCGCCCCACGGATGGTACGTATGACGTCCGGCATCCGGCCGTTGTTGACCGCCTTGCGCAGGCGTCCGACATGCACGTCCACGGTGCGCTCGTCGATATAGATCGTCTCGCCCCATACATTGTCGAGCAGCTGGCTGCGCGAGAACACCCGGCCGGGATGCCGCATCATGAATTCCAGCAGCCTGAACTCGGTCGGGCCGAGCCGGATCTCGCTCTTCTTGCGGTAGACGCGATGCGATTCGCGATCGAGCACGATGTCGCCGACCTTGAGCACGCTGGACAGCACCTCCGGCTTGGCGCGGCGCAGCAGCGCCTTGACCCTGGCCATGAATTCCGGCGTCGAGAACGGCTTGACCAGATAGTCGTCGGCGCCGGTCGAGAGGCCGCGCACCCTGTCGCTTTCCTCGCCGCGCGCGGTCAGCATGATGATCGGCAGGCGTTCGGTCTCGGGCCGCATCCTGAGGCGCCGGCAAAGCTCGATGCCGGACACCGCCGGCACCATCCAGTCGAGCACCAGAAGGTCGGGCACATTCTCCTGCAGGCGGATCTCGGCCTCGTCGCCGCGGGTCACCACCTCGACCTGATAGCCCTCGGATTCGAGGTTGTAGCGGAGCAGCACCCCCAGCGGTTCCTCGTCCTCCACCACCATGATGCGTGGCGCGATCATATAGCAGGCACCTTCGCTGTCAGGCCGCCGGCGCCGACATCGTCGTCTCGTCCTGCTTAGGACGATTCGCGGGCAATTGCGTGCCGGTCAGCACATAGTAGGCGTTCTCGGCGATGTTGGTGACGTGGTCGCCGATGCGCTCCAGATTCTTGGCGCAGAACAACAGATGCGTGCAAGCCGTGATGTTGCGCGGATCCTCCATCATGTAGGTCAGGAGCTCGCGGAAGACGGAGGTGTATTTGACGTCGATGCGCTCGTCGTCGTTGCGGAGCTTGGCGAGCGCCGTGGCGTCGCCGGCCGTGTATTCCTCGATCACGCCCTGCACTTGGATCAGCACCAGCTGCGCCATCGAATCGATGGAGTGCGAAAGGTCGCGCGGCGCGGCGCTGATGCCGACCGAGCCGACGCGCTTAGCGATGTTCTTGGCAAGGTCGCCGATGCGCTCGAGATCGCCGGCCATCCGGATGGCGCCAACGACGCTGCGCAGGTCGTCGGCCATCGGCTGGCGTTTGGCAATCAGCGTGATGGCGCGATGGTCGAGCTCGCGTTGGCGCGCGTCCATGATGGCATCGTCGGAGACCACGCGCTGCGCCAGCGCGTTGTCGGAATTCAGCAGAGCCTTGGTCGACGCGCCGACCATCGAGCCGGCAAGATCGCCCATGTCGCGGATGAGCTGGCTGATCTGCCTCAGATCCTCGTCGAAGGAAGCGACCGTATGGGCCATGGTTATGTCCTCGTATGAACTCAGCCGAAGCGGCCGGTGATGTAGTCCTGCGTGCGCTTCTCGCGGGGCGAGGTGAAAATCTTTTCGGTCCGGTCGAATTCGATCAGCTCGCCGAGATACATGAACGCCGTCTGCCGCGAGACGCGCGCCGCCTGCTGCATGTTGTGGGTGACGATCACGATCGTGTAGTCGGCCTGCAGCTCGTCGATCAACTCCTCGATCTTGGCGGTCGAGAGCGGATCGAGCGCCGATGCCGGCTCGTCCAGCAGGATGACCTCCGGCTTCACCGCCACCGTGCGGGCGATGCAGAGCCGCTGCTGCTGGCCGCCCGAAAGGCTCTGGCCGCTGGCGTTGAGCTTGTCCTTGACCTCGTTCCACAGCGCGGCGCGCTTCAGCGCCTGTTCGACGCGATTGTCCATCTCGGCCTTGCTGATCTTCTCATATAACCTGACGCCGAAGGCAATGTTCTCGTAGATCGACATCGGGAACGGCGTCGGCTTCTGGAACACCATGCCGATCTTGGTCCTGAGCAGGTTGAGGTCCTGCGAGCGGTCGAGGATGTTCTTGCCGTCGAGCAGCACCTGGCCTTCGGCGCTCTGCTTCGGGTAGAGCTCGTAGATGCGGTTGAGCACGCGCAGCAGCGTCGACTTTCCGCAGCCCGAAGGTCCGATGAAGGCGGTGACGCTGCGCTCGGGCAGCGACAGGTTGATGTCCTTCAGCGCCTTCGACTGGCCATAGTAGAAGTTGAGGTTCTTGACCTCGATCTTGGCCTTCTCGGCGGTCGTCTCGCCTACGTTCAGGTCGGTGGACAACATCGGTTTCATCTGTCCTCTCTGCGTCCGGTAAGGCTGCGGGCGAAGATGCTCAGCCCGAGAACCGTCAGGGTGATTATCAGTGCGCCCGTCCAGGCCAGTTGCTGCCATTCCTCATAAGGGCTCAGCGCAAACTGGAAGATGGTCACCGGCAGGCTGGCCATCGGCGCGTTGAGATTGCTCGACCAGAACTGGTTGTTGAGCGCGGTGAAGAGCAGCGGCGCCGTCTCGCCCGAAATCCGGGCGATCGCCAGCAATATACCGGTGACGATGCCGGACAGTGCGGCGCGATAGGCGACCGAGCGGATCACCACCCAGCGCGGCGCGCCGATGGCGGTGCCGGCCTCGCGCAGCGCGTTGGGCACAAGGTTCAGCATGTCCTCGGTGGTGCGCACGACGACGGGGATCACCAGGATCGACAGCGCCACCGCGCCGGCGATCGCCGAGAAATGACCCATCGGCCGCACCATCAGCTCGTAGACGAACAGGCCGACAATGATCGATGGCGCCGACAACAGGATGTCGTTGATGAAGCGCACCACCGTCGTGAGGCGCGAGAAGCGCCCGTACTCGGCCATATAGGTGCCGGCGAGCACGCCGATCGGCGTGCCGACGACGATGCCGATCACGGTCATCACGATGCTGCCGTAGATGGCGTTGAGCAGGCCGCCGGCGTCGCCGGGCGGCGGTGTCATTTCCGTGAACACCGAAAGCGAGACACCCGAGAGCCCCTTATAGAGAAGGGCGCCGAGGATCAGCGCCAGCCAGACGAGGCCGATGCCCGCCGCTATGGTGCACAGTGCCATCATCACGGCGTTCTTGCGCTTCCGGCTTCGGTGGAGCGATGCGGCTGTCGACATCGGTCAGGCTCCCGTGCGGCTATCGATGCGCAACAGCATGTAGCGTGCGAGCGCGAGGATGATGAAGGTGATGATGAACAGGATCAGTCCGAGCGCCACCAGTGAGGACGTGTAAAGCTCGCCGTCGGCTTCGGTGAATTCGTTGGCGATGGTCGCCGAGATCGTCGTACCGGGCGCAAACAGCGAGGCGCTGATGCGGTGCGCATTGCCGATGACGAAGGTGACGGCCATCGTCTCGCCGAGCGCGCGGCCAAGACCGAGCATGACGCCGCCCATGATGCCGACCCGCGTATAGGGGATGACCACACGCCGGGTCACTTCCCAGGTCGTGCAGCCGATGCCGTAGGCCGATTCCTTCAGCACCGCTGGCACCGTGTCGAACACGTCCTTGGTGATCGAGGTGATGAAGGGCAGCACCATGATGGCGAGGATCAGCGACGACGTCAGGAGGCCGATGCCGTAGGGCGGACCGGCAAACAGGCTGGCGAGACCCGGTATGCCGTGGAAAAGATTGATGATGAATGGCTGTACCGTCGTCTGCAGGAATGGCGCGAAGACGAACAGGCCCCAGATGCCGTAAATGATCGAGGGAATGCCGGCGAGCAGCTCGACCGCGATGCCGATCGGGCGCCTGAGCGGGCGCGGGCAGAGCTCGGTCAGGAAGACGGCGATGCCGATGCCGATCGGCACGGCAAGGAGGATGGCGATGGCCGAGGTGACGACGGTGCCGTAGATGGGCGCGAGCGCGCCGAAATTCTCGGTGACCGGATTCCAGGATTCAGTCGTCAGGAAGGAGAAGCCGAACTTCGACAGCGCCTCCCACGAGCCGGCGATCAGCGAGACCGCGACGCCGCCGAGAAGAAGCAGCACGAGTATGGCGGAGAGGCGCGTGACCGTTCGGAAGATCGTGTCGGTCAGGGCGAAGCGGCGCACCGTCGCTTCCCTGGTCCGTATGGCGGACGATGTCACGGCTTCGGAAACGGCTGTCATTTGCCCTCGCATTTCGAAAGAGACAGGAGGGCGCCCGAGGCGCCCTCCTTATTCCGGAGGAATTACATGCCGGAGTAGAGCGGCTTGCCGTTGCTGTCGACGATGTCCTTGCTCCACATTTCCTCGACGCTCTTCACGACCGCGTCGGGCATCGGAACATAGTCCAGCTCGGCGGCCATGTCGTCGCCCTTGGCGTAGGACCAGGCGAAGAACTTGAGCGCTTCGGTGGTGGCCGACGCATCGTCGGGCTTCTGGTAGACGAGGATCCAGGTCGCGGAGGTCATCGGCCAGCTTTCAGCACCAGCCTGGTTGGCCAGGATGACGCCGTAGCCAGGCTTGGAGCTCCAGTCGGCATTGGCTGCAGCGGCCGAGAACGCGGCAGCGGTCGGCTCTACCTTCTTGCCATCCTTATTGATCAGGTCGGTATAGGTGAGCTTGTTCTGCTTAGCATAGGCATACTCGACATAACCGATCGCGCCACCGGTCTGCGCGACGTTGTTGGCGACGCCCTCGTTGCCCTTGGCGCCGATGCCCACCGGCCACTCGAGCGCGGTATTGACGCCGACCTTCGACTTCCAGTCGGCGCTGACTTCGGCCAGATAGTAGCTGAAGTTGAACGTGGTGCCCGAGCCGTCGGAACGGTGCACGACCGCGATCGCCTGGTCGGGCAGCTTGACGTCGGGGTTGAGCTTCTTGATCGCCTCGTCATTCCAGTTGGTGATCTTGCCGACGAAGATGTCGGCCAGCGTCGGGCCGTCGAGCACCAGTTCGCCCGGCTTGACACCTTCGAGGTTGACGACCGGAACGATGCCGCCCATCACCATCGGGAACTGCGCGAGCCCGGTCGACTTGAGATCCTCGCCCTTGAGCGGCGCGTCCGAGGCGCCGAAGGTCACGGTCTTGGCCTTGATCTGCTTGATGCCGCCACCGGAGCCGATCGACTGATAGTTGAGACCGATGCCGGTCTCCTTTTTGTAGACGTCGGCCCACTTGGCGTAGATCGGATAGGGGAAGGTAGCGCCGGCACCGGAGATGTCGGCCGCCATAGCGGCGGAGAGGGAAAGCGTGGATGCCGCAGCCATTGCAATCGCAACGGCCGCCGAGCGGATGAAATGTCTCATGTGGCCTGCTCCTGTTCGGAATATGGTCTTTCGGCAACCCTTTTCTGTCGGCGCCTGACGAGCGCAATAGACGTCGATTATTACAGTCGCATGACAGTTTCGTGTCAGCCCGGTAACGCCTGAACGGGGATGCCTTGGGGGGGCCTGCGGCCGCCATTTGCGGACCCAGCCGAAGTTTGCCGCGGGAATCAGTAGCTTGTCCGACTTTTGAATCAAAAATTATCCCGGCGGCCGGATCTCCGGCCGCCGGGAAATAAAATCCGGACGAGAGCGCGTTGCCTGTGCGCCAGAGCGGATCATGGCCTGGCCATCGCCGAAAACAGGTCCGTTGGGGTAGAGTCGACGCTGTTCCTTGCCGGCGGTCGCTGCTCCCGCCCGTAACCGAAGGGCGGAATCGACAGCAGCCATTGTCCTGACCTGGCCTTCATTTTGTATGGTGCGATCACACCATACGTCTGCGTTGGACGCAGATGACGGACCTCGTCGATGACGCCGTGAACGGCCGCGCAGAAAGGCTGTTATCCGGCGCTGCGGCGGACTTCCGCGTCCGACCCGAGCCATCTTTCAAGCTTCTCGAGCAGCGCCTTCGGGCTGATCGGCTTCGGCAGGTAATCGTCCATGCCGGCTTCCAGGCAGCGCTCGCGGTCGCCCTTCAGTGCATGCGCGGTGACGCCGACGATCGGCACATGCGTGCCCATCTCGGCTTCGAGCCGGCGGATGGCCGCGGTCGCCTCCAGGCCGCTCATCTCGGGCATCGACACATCCATCAGGATCATGCGCGGGTTAAGCCTGCCGAAGGCGTCCAGCGCCTTGCGGCCGTTGCCGACGATTTCGAACTGGTATCCGGTCTCGCCCAGGATTTGCGTGAACACCATCTGGTTCACCTCGTTGTCCTCGGCGACGAGAATGTCGAGCCCGGCCTCCGCGCCGGCCAGGCGTGCACGGGCACGCGCCGGCGGCGGCTGCAGCAGGACGCGATCCGCCGCGGTCGCCTGCGCCGTGGACGCCTGCGGCGCGCCGGCCCCGGTCTCGACGTCGCCGGTCAAGGCCGGATGGATGGCCGCCGTGCTGTGGCGATGACGCTGGATGGTGGCGACCACCGTCTCCAGCAAGATCGAGGAGCGCGCCGGCTTGATCAGCTGCGCATCGATGCCGAGATCGCGGTAGGCGGCGCTGGCTAGCGACTGGTCGACCGAGGTCAGCATGATGATCGGCGTGTGCGCGAGGCCAGCGGTGTTGCGCACGATGCGCGCCATTTCGGCGCCGGTCATGCCCGGCATCTGGTAGTCGAGCACGACGCAGTCGACAGGCACGCCGTAGGCGGCAGCCGCAATCAGCACCTTCAGTCCCTCGGCGCCGCTTTCGGCCGCGCAGGAATCGAAGGTCCACGAAGCCATCTGCTCGCTGAGGATCGCGCGGTTGACGGCATTGTCGTCGACGATCAGCACGCGCGCGCCGGTCACGTCGACCGGCATGATCCGCTGCCCGCCTCGCTCGGCCCGCGGCAGCGTGACGGTGAACCAGAAGGTCGAGCCCTTGCCCTCGGCGCTGTCGACGCCGATCTCGCCGCCCATCAGCTCGACCAGCCGCGAGGTGATGGCAAGGCCGAGCCCGGTGCCCTCGTGCCGTCTTGTCGAGGAGGTGTCGACCTGGCTGAATTTCTCGAACACCAGCTTCAGCTTGTCTTCGGGAATGCCGATGCCGGTATCGGTGACCGAAATGGCGAGCTTCGTCCCCGACGGAACCCGCTCGCCGGTCACGTCGACCAGCACATGGCCCTTGTCGGTGAACTTCACCGCATTGCCGAGCAGGTTGGTGACGATCTGCCGGATCCGGCCGACGTCGCCGACGAACTGCCCGTCGAGCCCGGGCTGGACGCGAACGATGAGCTCGAGGTCCTTTTCCTTGGCGCGGGTCGACACCAGCGTCGCCACATCCTCGATCGCTTCGGCAAGGTTGAAGGGCGCCGGGTCGAGCACGAGCTGGCCGGCGTCGATCTTGGAGAAGTCGAGGATGTCGTTGATGATGGTGAGCAACGCGTTGCCCGATTTGACGATGATGTCGGTGAACGTCCTCTGCTTTGGGTCGAGGTCCGACTTTGCGAGCAACTCGGCCATGCCGAGCACGCCGTTCATCGGCGTACGGATCTCGTGGCTCATATTGGCGAGGAACTCCGACTTGGCGCGGTCGGCAAGCACGGCACGCCGGCGCGCCTCGCTGAGCTCGGCCTCGCGCTGTTTCAGTTCCGTAATGTCCGTGGTCGACCCGATCAGATAGAGCGAACCGTCGGACGCGATCATCGCGCCCTTGCGCGCGAACTGGTGACGCACGCTGCCGTCCGGCAGCGTCACCTGTTCTTCGATCTCCTGCGTCTCGCCGGTGCGCAGCACCGCCAGGTCGCCGGCGACGAAAGCTTCGCCGTCCGCGCCGAAGATCTCGACGTCGGTCTTGCCGATCGCCTCTTCCTTGCTGAAGCCGGTGAGATCGCACCAGCCCTTGTTGACGTAGAATTGCCTTAGATCCGAACGCTTCGCGTAGATCGACACCGGCACGTTGTCGATCAGGTTGCGGAACACCTCGTTCTCGCTCATGCTTTCCTTGAGCGCCCGCTCGCGCGCCTTGACCTCGGTGATGTCGGTGCTGGAACCGACCAGATGCACCGATCCGTCGGTCGCGATGAGGCGGCTCTTGCGCGTCATCAGCTGCCGCACCGTGCCGTCGCGATGGGTGACAGGCTCCTCGACTTCGCGCCCCTTGCCGGTCGCGATGACCTCGGCATCGTCATGGCTGTAGCTTTCGGCGTCCTCGGCGCCGAAAAGCTGCCGGTCCGTCTTGCCGATGACGTCTTCCTTGGCAATGCCGGTCAGCGCGCACCAGGCCTTGTTGACGAACTCGATTGTAAGATCCTCGGCCTTGATGAACGCCGCCACCGGCAATTCGTCCATGACATGCCGGTAAAGGTCGATCTGCCGCATCGAGTCGCGCAGCGCCTTCTCGCGGGCCTTGATGTCGGAAATGTCGACGCGCACCCCTATGAACGTGCCGTCGTCCGCTCTCATGTCGTAGACCTGGAACCAACGACCGTCGGGATTGAGCCGTTCATAGGACGAATTGGGCAGGTGGTAACGCTTCAGCATGGCGTCGAGCCAGCGTTCTTTGTCGACACCATAGAGATTGTCGATCTCGACGTCGCCGCTCGACCGGAAATAGCCGGCGGAATGACCGAGAGCGAGCGCCTCGCGTAAGGTGCGGCCCGGCTGCCAGGCCGGCTTCAGCGCCGGCAAACTGTCATGCAGCTTGCGGTTGGCGAAGACGAATTCATCGTGGCGGTCATAGATGATGACGCCGGCCGGCAGCGACTCCAGCACCGTGGCGAGATTCTTGCGCGCATCCTCTGCCTCGGTCTCGCGATGCTTCATGTCGGTGATGTCGACATAGGAGATCAGACGCTTGCCGCCGGCAAGCGGTGCCAGCGAGGCGATCAGCACGCGGCCGTCATTGCGCGGCAACTGCCTGGAACCGGCAACGCCTGCCCGGATTTCGGCCTCGCGCTCGGCGATGTGGCGTTGCCAGCCCACCTCGTCGGCACCATAGGGGTCGGCGTCGCGGCTGGCCTCCATCAGCTCGCGGAAGCCGCAGCCGGCAGTGGCGCGAAGCGGATCGATCTTCCAGAAGTCGTAGAAGGCGCGGTTGATGATCTCCGCCCTGAGGTCGGCATCGAGGACAATGACGCCGATCGGCATCGAATCGACCATCAGGCGAAGATTGGCAAGCGCTTCCGAGGTCGCGGCCGCATGCTGATCGGGGGCGCGGGGGACCGCCGCCTCGCCGCGCTCGACCGCGCCTTCGAAAGAACGGGCGGCGCCCATCTCGAAAGTACCGTCCCTATCCGCCATCCCTACCCCCAGGCCGAACCCTCCCGGTTCGTCGGCGGAATGTGCCCGACAAGCATTAACGATCGGCTAACCTTAACGATTCGCAACCGAACACGCCCGTTGCCGTTAACGGGTTTTAGGCGGACGCCGGTCCGACCTCGCTGCGGTAATCCGTCCGTTGGCGAACCCACCGCTGCCGGGCTATAAAATCGGTGGGGGTATAGCTGATGCTTGGTCGAATGCTGACTTTTGTTCTCTGTCCGGCGCTGCTCGCGGCAAGCGGCTGCACGCGCAGCGACGACGGAACCGTCATCATTCCAAGCCGGATGGACGTCAGGCGCATTTGGGACAAGGCCCCGCCAGGAACAACAGCCTCGAGGCAGATCGCGACGGACGTGTTTCCTCAGCCGCCGATCGCCCCGGTGAGTTCCCCCAGTCGAAGACGTGTTTCGACGGCCCCTTCCTTTCAGCCGGATTTGGCTGATGCGTCCTCCCAGCCACAGAAGGCGCTCGCCTGCCGGAATGTCAGCGAACCCGGCAAGCGCTATCGCGTCGTCTGCGAGTAGCGTAGCAGCTACGATAAGATCGCGTGTTTCCTCACTGCGCGTGAAACCTTTGTGTGGCGTCTGGCGTTATCGGCGCAGCACGAAGGGGAGCGAAGATGTCTGTTCATTTCACCGTCTCAGGCCTGACCAGAAACCTGATCCATTCGCTTGGACTGGATCACGAGCGGGCCCCGAGGCGTCTGACACCCGAGCAAAATCTATTGTTGGAATGCTATCTGGCCGGCCAAATTCCGGAATCGGCCTGGAGCGACTACGTCTTCGAAATGCCGCAACTGGAAAAACACGCCAATGCCCGCCGCAGGCGCAATCCGGCGTAGCGCTGTCCAGCAACAAAGCGCCACCTAGAAAGCATAGCCGTTTTCTGTTGGAAATCGGCGAAGGCGAAACTGAGCAACTTGGCAGTTCTACTGCTGTATTGCTTTGGCGTTGTCCTTCGGCGAATTGAATTGAAGCGTAAAGATCTTCCCGGGAATTCCTTTTGCGAGGTCCGGCGAAAAGCTGAGCGGCAGGCAATTTCGCAGGGCGGCGGTCGCCGCGTCGACATAGGCCTGACGCGCCTTGTCATCCCCGTTGACCTTGATGGCCGTTGGCTTCGGCGGGCCGATCAGCGTGCCGTCGCGCTTGAAGCTGAAGCTCAAGGTGACCGAGGCAGTTCCGGCTTCGGCCGGCGGCGTCCAGCACGCCTGCAGCGCCGCGCCGACCTCGTTCATCGTGTTGAGCGATGCGGCATCTGCCGGAAAAGGCATCGCCAGCAGCGCGCCTGCGATCGCTGAAAGTCTAGCCGTGCTTCTCATGGCTTTGTCCTCGCCGCTTTCGCCCGTTCGCATGGTACGATCAACGACGCGGATGACAATAGAATTTCAACCGCGCCGGCACCCGATAAAATCATGCTGCCGTGACGCTGGCGCGCCGGCGGAAAAGCAAAAAGGCCGGCGCTGAGCCGACCTTTCCTTCTCCTCGGCAATCGCGCCAGTACATCCGTGGTCGCAGCGAGGACCGAGACACTAGACAAGGGTTTGGTTAACGAAACCCTAAACCTCGCGCATTTCTTAAGCCGTGGCCTGGGCCTTCACATGGGCGATGTAGCCGCGCACGTCGCCGGCCGGCTCAGCATAGGCCTTGCCGAGCTTCTTCTCGATCGCAGCCATATAGTCCTTCGCCCAGCTCGGCAGCGCATAGTCGATGACCGCCAGGAACTCCAGTGTCGCCGCCAGACGGATGTCGGCGATCGACGGGTTGTTGCCGCCGATGAAAGGCTTGCCGTCCCTGAAGAAGCTATGAAAGACCTCCAGCGGCTCGGCGATTGCGGCGATGGCAGCCTTTTGCGCCTCCGATTTCTTGTCGGGATGGGCATCGCTGTGGCCGACCTCGCCGGCATATTGCGGAAAGCCAAGTGCCGGATAAGTGGCCCTGGCCACATAGGGATAGAGCGTTCCGACCAGGTAGAACATGGCGCTGTCGACCATCGCCCGCTTGGCCGGCGCCTTCGGATAGAACTTGTCCAGCCCGTGCTTGTTGGCGAGGTACTGCATGATTGCGCAGCTTTCCCAAAGCACGCCTCTGGGAAGTCCTTTGTCCTCGATCATCGGAGTCAGATGCGCCGGGTTCCGCGCCAGGAATTCCGGCGTGCGCGTCAGGCCCCAGGCGTCGGTCTCGGCATGGTCGAGCCCGGCCGCTCGCGTGAACACCCGGACCGTCATGTTGTTGACGCTGGGCCTTAGCATGCTGAGCTTGACCGCGGGCTTCTTCGCCGGCTGCGCCTTGGCTTTAAGCGCTGCCTTTGCTGTTGCTTTAGGCGCGGCTTTTGCCGTCGCTTTAGGCGCGGCTTTTGCGGCCGGCCTGACTGCTTTGGCCGACATCTTGGCGGCAGTCACCTTTGCCGCCGGCTTTGCCATCTTCGCTGCCGGCTTGGCGGCGGCTTTCTTCGTTCCCTTCGTTGCAGCCTTTGCCATCTGGTCCTCCCTCTGACCTGTTCAGTATGGATTTTTCGCCGCCCGGTTCTCGGACAATGTTTCGCGCGATCGCTCGACCAGCGCCTGGATGGCGTCGGCAAGGTGCGCCTCGGCGATATTGTAGTCGCCGCGCGCAACGCGGATCTTGTGCGCCGCCATCAGCACGTCGGCATGGCTGAAGCCCGCGGGCGGCTCGAACCGGTAGGAGGCAAGCTCGATCAGCAGCCCAAGCGGATCCTCGAAATAGATCGAATCCATGAAGCCGCGATCCTTGACGCCGCTGTGCTTGATGGCGCGCTCGTCGAGCCGGCCGACTGCCTGCAGGAACGTCACGCGCGACACCGAGAACGCGATGTGGTGGACACAGCCGGTATCGGTCGGCGTGCGCCGCTTGACCGGGCTGCGGCTCTCGTCGGTGAAGACCGTGATCAGCCGGCCATCGCCCGGGTCGAAATAGAGGTGGCTTTCGCTCGCTTTGTCGAGATTGGGCTGCTCGAAGATGAATGGCATGCCGAGCACGCCTTCCCAGAAATCGATGGAGGTCTGGCGATCGGCGCCGACCAGCGTGATGTGATGGACGCCTTGCGACTGCAGTTTTTGCATCGGCTCCTCCCGGCGCCGCCGCGCCTGCCGCCGGACGATGTGGTCAGGCAGCCTTTAAATCGGCGCCCGGCAGGCGACCGCCGCACGGCTTCCCCTTGGTTCCGCAATCCGCATCCTGCTGGATCGCGGCCGAAACTTTGATTATCGGATGCTAATTCAATCCGAGGCGTTGCGCCAGAAGCGGCGCGCAGCATCGCACCAGCACGTCATCGCCGGCCGCAAGGAGGATGCGCAAGGCTCTGCTGCACCATGATCGAGGGCCGGCCGGGCCAGCGGAACCGCCTGCCCGACACCGCCGTTTACAACCATGGCCTTGGCCGACGACATCCAAATGGCGGAACGCCATGCTCTGCAGGCCGAGCAGCACATCAAGCGCCAGCGCGCGCGCATCGCTGCGCTAAAGCGCCGTCGGTGGCCGCGAGGCAAGGCGTCCAGCTTTCTGCAGTTGCTTGAAGACGCCCAATCGATCCACCTGAATCAGCTGTCGCTGTTGTTGGAGAGGGCGTCTCGTGAACGGACCCGAGCCGGCATTTTAGACTTGGCCGCTTGGTTCAGTGTCGGCAGCCTGCGGAAGCCTTATTTGTGGACCGTCCTTGAGGGCGCCCGAAATGGCGCCACCGCTACGCTTTCACGTCGCCGATCAGCGAAGCTTCTCAGCGATAGCGGCGACACTCACGCCGTCCTCGCGCCGCATGGCTCCTCATGGTAGCCCGCTCTCGGGTGTTACTACCCGCAGCGCGGACACTCTCTCAATCTACCTTCGAAGAAGAAGCACTACTCCGACTTCGCCGGGGTTTGTTTCTTGATTTCCGTCGATGTTGACGTGTCGGACTTGTCAACACTCGCCGTCTGCTGCGCGTCGACTGAGGCTTGATCCTTCGCGTGTGCCGGGCAATTGGCTGATGCTGCAGAGACGGACAGGCCCAGCGCTAAGATCGTTCCGAGGAAGGCTTTCATCATCATCCTCCTTTTGGCAAGTGACATAGCGTAACCCGCGCGTTGCGCGCCGCAAAATCACTTTTCACTCCCCGCATCACAGCTGGCTCGCGCGTCGAGGCCGCAGAGAACTTTATTGAGCGGATAGTTGCTCCGGGCATGGAGGCGCTGTCTACGCGCCAGAGCGTGAAGCCCCCAAGCCCTTCGCGTGGGGGCGATATGGTCAAACGCGATTTGCGTAGCGCGCCCGATCGCGTTCGATCTCGTCGGCGGTGTAGTTTTCGGCGCCAGCGTCAAAACTCGTCCAACCGTCCGCTTCGTAGGCACTGCGGCGATCTTCCAAGTTCACCGATCTTGATTGACCGAGGATGCTCTCGGCTTCGCCGGCCAACGCGTCGCTAACCTTGGCCGTGACCAACGTCCCGCCGCGGCGCACACCTTCGGCGTAGACATGAGCATCCCTTTCCGGGACCCCGGAGTCGGTAAGGGCTCCGACGATGCCACCGGCAGCCCCGCCGACAACTGCGCCTCCCAATGCGCCTGCAGCGGTAGCGGCGAGCCACCCTGCGGCGACAACAGGGCCCACGCCTGGGATAGCCATGATCCCTAGCCCCGTCAGCAACCCGCCGGCGCCGCCAATGAGGGCACCCACACCGGCACCGCCAGCCGCATCTTCGGCGGCATTCGAGCGATCATCTTGGTACCAGCCGGTCGAATTATTGGCGACGATGCTGATGTCGGAATGCGGAACGCCGATTGCTTCGAGTTCACCGACGGCATCGGAAGCGTCGTCATAATTGTCAAATAGTCCGGTCACGGTTCTCATGGTTGAACTCCAATCCGTTCTCAGTTGCTGCCGGCAACGACGTTGCCTTGATAATCGAGCGCCACGGTTGTCTTCTTTCCGTCCTTGGTGGCCTGACCGCGCCAGATGCCTTGATCGTCCTTGGTTAGCGCTGAGACATCCGAGAAGCCGGCATCCTGGATCCGGCTCTTGGCCTGGTCTTCGGTGAAGCTATTGGCGCCTGGCACCGGAGCAGCCGGATTTTTTGTGTCGGTCGTGGTGACGGCGGGAGTTGTCGAACTCGTCGTCGTGCCGGTCTCATCGTCCATGGTGGAAGCGATCTTCTCGATCATTTCCTTATGCATTTTGAGTGTGGGCAAGGTCTCCGAAGCGAACGCCTTGAGCTGGGGATTGTCGCCATCCTTGGCGTAGTTCTCGAACAGCTCCACGGCATCCGCGTGCGCATCACGCTGCATCTGCACATAGGTCTTTTCGACCGGATCCTTGCCGTTCTGAAGGGCGTCGAGGTCGCTCTTGTGCTTGGCATCCGTCTCGGCGGGCACTTTGAGCTTCTGCTCGCCGGCAATCGTTTCGAGTTTTGCATTGGCCGCCCCATGATCGTCGATCATCTTTTGGGCGAAGTCTTTGACCGCCTGATCCTGGGCTTTGGCTTGGGCGATCTTACTCGACTCGACCTCGAACATGCCCCCATTGGCAGCCTTGTCGACGAACCCCTGGGCATCGTCGGCGGCAAGGACAGGCACTGCAAATGTGATGGCGGCGGCTGTGGTCAGCGCAACCAGTAGATGGCGATTTTTCATGGAGAAGTTCCTAGTTGGGCAGATGTGCTGCAAACCCAACAAGCGTCCGACACCTTTGTTCCGAGCGCGGTTTGATTTAGCGAGGAGTACCGGCATTCTTTTCACTAGGACCCGGCTGCCGGTTTTCGGTCCCGCCACGCTCCTGAACAAAAGCCAATAGGTATCGCGGCCAGCAGGATTCTTTCAGTATGGCTTGTCGCCAGTGGCAAGCAGGTTGAAGGGGGTGCCACCGGAGATTTTTGCGGCCTTCCGAGCGGCCTTCGTCCAGGACTTTATGCGTCTAAATCAAGCGGCTCGTGATCCAGCCTGTTGATTGCAAGATGACCTCGCTTGCTGGCCTCTCGGCAAACTTTTCACGTTAGACGGAACCTTTGTGATCACCGGCTCTTCCCTTGTAATTGCTGGGAGGCAATCAATGGCAAACCTGGGAAGACTGGCTGTCGCCATATTGGGCATTCTCGCCTACCAAAATCGCGACAAGATCGGAGAGCTGCTCCGTGGCGCGGGAAATCGCGATCCAAACAGTCTGCAGGGAGGGATCTTGGATCAGCTGTCCAAAGGCGTATCGGGGACGGCGCTTGGGGATATTGTCGACCGCTTCAGAAATGCGGGAGCCGGTTCCAAGGTGGATTCTTGGGTTAGTAGCGGACCCAACCAGCCGATCGAGCCGAAAGAGGTCGAGGCGGCAATAGACGACGAAACGCTCGCTTCTCTTTCAATGCAGACCGGCTTGTCCCGCGATGAGCTGATAGCCAGGATAACCAGGGACTTGCCCGAGGCGGTCAACAAGCTGACGCCCAATGGCGAACTGCCACCCGCGGGGCCCGACGATGTCACCCTGCTCGATCCGGTGCCACCACAGCGTTGATGGCGCGGCAAGGTCACACTCCAAGTCCGTCAGCGTTTGCGAAAAGCCTGTCTTGAGAAGCGCGAGGACTTGCAACGGTCATGGCGCAACTCATCCCGCTTTCGCAGGTGAGCGGTTTGCCGCTTCCGTTTGGGAGCGTGCTGACTATGAGCGGTCAATCCCATCAGGGGTGTAGCCGCAGAGCCAACCAAAGGTCCCTCGCTTGCGCTCATTAATCGCGACGGCGTTTATTAGCTACGCCTAAAGTTCTGATGTCAGCCGTCGAAAGGTGGCGCATAGTACAGACTTGCCCCTTGCCCACATGGGGTAAAAGGCCCGGCCTGTCTGCCCTAGGTCCCCCGATATGCCACAGGCCGGGCGCCCCCATCTTTAGGCTGCACTGTTCCGCGCCGCCTTTTTCAGCAAGCGCGATAGATGCACGTCGTGAAGCTCCTGAACGCTTTGAAGAAGTTCGGAATTCAAGCGCCTTGGTGGTGGGCAATTCGAGGCGTTGTAGTTCGGCTGGGAAACAAAGAAGCGTTAGCCTGCATGGTGGAGGCCACTGAACAGGCGGGGGCTAATCCGTCTTTGCGCCTACGGCAGATAGATGAGCCGCTTCTCCAATCGATACGATGAATCCCATCATTGCCCGATGCTACTTTGAGGAGGCAACCGGTTTTGCAGCCCTGGCAGCTAGTAGGCTTGAGGGGTTGGATATGAGCAGAACGACTCTCGTTGCGATTGCTTTCCTCGTCATCAGCATCGGCCCGACCGAAGCCAATGGCCATAAAGTTTTGCCGGTTTGCACCGCGTCGAGCTCACTGTCCGAGGTCTTGCATGGCAAGTGTTTTCTCGTCAAAGGCTCGATGATCTATGGCGACATCGCCGATCTTTCCCAGATAATCCAATTGGGATGGTAGCCAAGGCCGAATCGGTGCCTAGACGCTATCGCATGACTGAGCCACGCCGTTTCTTACCGGGAAATAGCGCAGCGCCTTCCTCTCCTGGGACAGCGGGGAAACAGGGGCTTCAAAGCCCAGGGGCAAAAAAGCGCCGCTCCGATAATGTCGAGTATAACGCCAGGCGCGCCAGTGGCGGATTCGTGCGCCTATCTTCCATCCCGGCGCGTAACGCATTGCCGCCGCAAACTGGCGCGGTTCATTCTGGTCGCGAGCCCATGGAGTGGATGCGTGGTTGCATTCCAGGCTGGAGGCCTTTGCCGCATCAACCGAGAATCAAGCAGAAATTACGCGGCCGACAGCCTGTCGCGACCGGCCCCTAAAGGTCGACCTTGGCGACATTATCCTTGTATTCCTGCTTCGGGTCATATCCGAGCAGCATCTTGATGCCCGAAACCACGCTCGACGCATCGAGCCAGATTTCGGCTCGGTCCGGATCGAAGCGCAACAGCGTGAGTTTCGGATCGTCTTTGCCGCCCTCGAACCAGGCTTCGACATAGGGGCTCCAGAGCCGATCGATCACAGCCCGATCATTGTCGACGCGAAGCTTGCCCTGCACCGTTGCGAAGAGGTCATGTCCCTTGGAGACGAACGTGGCCGTTGCCTGGTCGCCGCCGGAAAGGCCCATCGGAAGCTCCGTATCTTTCGCCGTGAAAAACCAGATCGGACCGGTATCGTCCTTCTCCAGTTGTGCCGTCATGGGCCGAGGGATGATGTTGGAGCCGTCGAGGCCGATCATCATCGTCATGTCAGATTTCAGTGCTTTCCAGAATTTCGCTTCGAGCTCAGCGGGTGTCGGCATGTCTCATCCTTTCACTGAAAGAAAGGCAAACGGCCGACGGTGCTGTGTGTTCCTTCGCGCGAGTTCACACCCCGCGACGGACGACTTGCCTGGCCAAGGGTTCTCGATCGCTATTCGACGCGTCGTCGTTCAAAGCAGCGAAATTATTGGAATCTTTGGTACGCCCAAGGGGAATCGAACCCCTGTTCCCGCCGTGAGAGGGCGGTGTCCTGACCGCTAGACGATGGGCGCGCTCAAGAACCGGCTACATAGGATGAAGGCCGGAAAAAAGCAACTGGGGTTTCGGACTGTTCGCGGACTTTGCGGACTGCCCTCGTCAACCCTGCCGTTTCGGCTCGATCAGATCCCAGAGATTGCCGTAGAGATCGGCAAACACCGCCACCGTGCCATAGGGCTCGAAGCGCGGCGCCTCGCGGAATTCGACGCCCCTGCCAAGCATCGCCTGATGGTCGCGGGCGAAGTCGTCCGTTTCGAGAAAAAGAAACACCCGGCCGCCGGTCTGGTCACCGATGCGGCTTGCCTGCCTCTCGCCGGAGGCCGCCGCCAAGAGCAGCCGCGCGCCCTGCCTGTTTGCCGGCGTGACCGTCACCCAGCGCTTGCCGCCGCCGAGGTCGACATCCTCGCTCAGCACGAAGCCAAGCCGCTCGACATACCAGGCTATCGCCTCGTCATAGTTTTCGACGACGAGCGCCACGGTCGCAATGCTGCGGTTATCGGCAAAGCCGCTCATTTGTTGCGAATCGCGAACTGGCCGATCACGCGGCGCTCGGCAATGTCGTAGAGAAAGATGGAACGGCTGCCGTCGGCGAGCTCGGCATCGATCGACAGGCGGTTGCCGGACAGTGCCTGGCTGACGACCTTGGCGCCGACCGGCAGCACGATATCGCCGGAGAGGGGCGCGCCGGCCGGAGCCTGGACATCGCCGGCATGCACCGATCCGGCGCCGGGCGCATTGCGGGCTTTGTAGACAAGGGCTCCGATCACCACCATAAGGGCGAGGAACAGAAGACCGAGATTGACGATCATGAAGCGGATGAGCTTCCGGCGCACTTTTTCGGCCGCAGGGTCGAGCGGCTTCTCCTCATCTTCTTCGGCGATCGGCCGGGCCATGACTAAACAATCCGCAACGGTTTCGATGAGCGCTCATAGCGAAGAGACCTCGATTTTGATAGGGCCCCGATTTTGAGACAGGATGAATTGCCGGGCGATGAGTTGGATGGAGCGGTGGAGCTGGAAGCCGGTGCCGATGCCGCAGGCAAGCGCCTCGACCAGTGGCTCACCGCCCAGCTCGGCCCGGAGATCTCACGCAGCCGCGTGCAGGCCCTCATCAAGCAGGGTGCGGTTACGATCGCCGGCAAGCCGCTCGAGGAGGCAAAGCGCAAGATGGCGCCGGGCGAGCGTGTCGCGGTCATCATGCCGGAGCCGGAGCCTGCCGAGCCACAAGGCGAGGCCATTCCTCTCGACATCCTTTACGAGGACGACGAGCTGATCGTCGTCAACAAGCCGGCGGGGCTGGTTGTGCATCCCGGCGCCGGCAACTGGACCGGCACACTGGTCAACGCGCTGATCCATCATTGCGGCGACAGTCTTTCCGGCATCGGCGGCGTCAAGCGACCGGGCATCGTCCACCGGCTGGACAAGGAAACCAGCGGCGTCATGGTGGTGGCCAAGACCGACCGCGCCCACAAGGCACTGTCTGAGGCCTTCGCCGATCATGGCCGGACGGGCGACCTCGAACGCGCCTATCTGGCGCTGGTCTGGGGCATTCCGCAGCGGCCGACCGGCACCGTCGAGGCCGCGCTCGGCCGCGCCGCCGATCGGGTACGGCGCGCGGTGGTTCCCGAAGACCGGGACGACGCCCGGCATGCCGTTACCCATTTCACCGTCGTCGAGCGTTTCGGCGGGCGGCAGAAGGAATTCACCACCGCAAGTCTGATCGAATGCCGCCTCGAGACCGGCCGGACGCACCAGATCAGGGTGCATATGGCGCATATCGGTCATCCCGTGGTCGGCGATCCGGAGTACGGCCAGGCCTTCCGCACGAAGGCCAACCGGCTGCCGGAACCGCTGAAAGGCGAGGTCAAGGCATTTTCCAGACAGGCGCTCCATGCCTGGCTCCTTGAATTCCGACACCCGACTTCCCATCTGCCGATGCGGTTCGAGGCGCCGATGCCGAGGGACATGGAGGAACTTGTCGGCGGCTTTCGAATGCTCTGAACTGCCATCAAGACGCTTCAAACCAGCCATCAAAAAACCTGACTGGCGTTGTTCACTTCAGCGTGACACACTGTTTCGTGTTGAACAAATGCCTGTCCTTTCTGGTTTTGTTCCTATATACAGCAGTTGCCGCGAGTGAGCCGATTGGCATTCGCGTCACATGCCCGCCGCGTTACGGGGGCATCACTCCAATAGAGAGGGGGCGCTATCATGGCCCAGTCACTACCCAGTATCGTTTCCGGTGAAGGCGGTCTCGCCCGCTACCTGGAAGAAATCCGTCGCTTTCCGATGCTTCAGCCCCAGGAAGAGTACATGCTCGCCAAGCGTTATGCCGAGCATCAGGACACTTCCGCCGCGCACAAGCTCGTCACCAGCCATTTGCGGCTCGTCGCCAAGATCGCCATGGGCTATCGCGGCTACGGCCTGCCGATCGGCGAGGTGATCTCGGAAGGCAATGTCGGCCTCATGCAGGCTGTCAAGAAATTCGAACCGGAGCGCGGCTTCCGGCTCGCCACCTACGCTATGTGGTGGATCAAGGCCTCGATCCAGGAATACATCCTGCGCTCGTGGAGCCTGGTCAAGATGGGCACCACCGCCAACCAGAAGCGCCTGTTCTTCAACCTGCGCAAGGTGAAGGGCCGGATCCAGGCGCTCGACGACGGCGACCTCAAGCCCGACCAGATTGCCGAGATCGCCACGCGTCTCAACGTTTCCGAGGCCGAAGTGGTGTCGATGAACCGTCGCCTGTCGGGCGACGCTTCGCTCAACGCCCCGATCAGGGCGAGCGAAGGTGAGTCCGGTGAATGGCAGGACTGGCTGGTCGACGATCACGAAAGCCAGGAAGAGATGCTGATCGAGCAGGACGAGCTGGAAAACCGGCGCTCGATGCTGTCGGGCGCGCTGTCGGTGCTCAACGACCGCGAGCGGCGCATCTTCGAGGCGCGTCGTCTGGCCGAAGAGCCGCTGACGCTGGAAGAGTTGTCGGCCGAGTTCGACATCAGCCGCGAGCGCGTGCGCCAGATCGAGGTGCGCGCCTTCGAGAAGGTGCAGGACGCGGTCAAGGCCGCGGCCAAGCGTCAAAATCAGGCGCTGCGCACCATCGAAGCGCAGCCGGCGGCGTAAAAGCTCGAGGCATTACGCTAAGACAAAACGGCGGCGCCGGGATCTGGCGCCGCCGTTTTTATTTGGCCCTACAACGCCCGCGATTGGCGAAAGCTGTGGTTCGCCCCTTTCTCCCCGTCACTATACGGGGAGAAATGTCCGGCAGGACAATAAGGGGCAGCGCCGAGATTACGAGCTTATCACGTCAGGACAACGTCCGTTGACGCGGTAATCACCGAACGCCGCGCCGCCCCTCATTCGCCTTCGGGCACCTTCTCCCCGTGGCACGGGGAAAGCTCACGCTGAAGGCTGCTTGGTCTTGCGCAGATACGGCAACACCGTCTCGTAGGCGCCGAAGCGCTTGATCGCGTCCTCGTTGGAGACGGCGGCGGTGATGATCACGTCCTCGCCCTGCTTCCAGTTTGCCGGCGTCGCCACCTGGTGCTTGGCCGTCAGCTGGATGGAATCGATGACGCGCAGGATCTCATCGAAGTTGCGGCCGGTGGTCATCGGATAGGTCAGCACCAGCTTGATCTTCTTGTCCGGGCCGATGACGTAGACCGAGCGCACCGTGGCGTTGTCGGCCGGCGTGCGCCCTTCAGAGCTCTCGCCGGCGCCCGCCGGCAGCATCTCGTAAAGCTTGGCGACGGCGAGATCCTTGTCGCCGATCAGCGGATAGTTCACCGTCTGGCCGGTAGCTGTCTTAATGTCGGCCTGCCATTTGTCGTGGCTCGACACCGGATCGACGGAAATGCCGATGATCTTGACGTTTCGCTTTTTGAATTCGCCCTCGAGCCCGGCCATCGTGCCGAGCTCGGTCGTGCAAACCGGCGTGAAGTTCTTCGGATGGCTGAAGAGCACTGCCCAGCCGTCACCGATCCATTGATGGAAATTGATCGTCCCTTGCGTAGTCTCGGCCGTGAAATCCGGCGCGATATCGTTGATACGAAGGCTCATCGCGTGCTCCCTACCCTGTGACATGGCGCCGGCCTGGGCTAACCCCATCGGCGCGTGTCAGCTTCTATACCGCCGGAAGGAACGGTTCAAAAGGCTTGTGTCTGCAAGCGTGATCGGAACGATGGAAAAATTTCTGCTTTTCCTGGAAAAGACAGCAGAATTTCCATAGCGGACGCAGGGGATTGGCGGCTTAAGCCTTCTTCACCGCCAGCGTCGTCGCAAGGTCTTCCATGCGCTGCGCAAGTGCCGCGAGCGCGGTCGTCAGCACGCTGTCGCTCTTGTCGGCCTTGGTCAGCGCCTCGTCGCGCGTCTTGCGCAGCGTCAGCACCTCGCTCTCCATGCCCTTGACCCGCTTGTTGAGCTCCGAAAGCTCATCCATCACCATGATGCCGGCCATGACGGTCAGCCGCTGGTCGCCGATCTCGCCGAACGAATCCTTCAAATGCATGACATACCGGTCGAAGCGCTCGGCGAGGTCGATCAGATGCTCTTCTTGGCCCTCGTCGCAAGCCATCCGGTACTGCTTGCCGTCGATGGAAACGGTGACCTGTGCCATTGGCTTACCTGTCCAGTACCGCGCGAATGGTTTCCATGGCGGTCACCAGCCGGCGCGACACTTCCTTGTTGGCATCTTCCAGCCGTTCGGCGCGGGCCTCGGAATTGTCGAGCTCCTGCGCCAGCCGCGAGCGGTCGGCGTTCATGCGCTGCACCTCGGCCTCGGCCTCGGAATAGTCGCGCTCATGCTCGAGCCGCGCCGCCACGGCGTTTTCCAGTCCCTCCATGGCTTTGCCGAGCCTGGCGATGACTTCCTTGAGGGTCGTTTCCCCGGTCATGGCCTTCGTCCTATGCCCTGCCCGTCACCGAATCGCTCGCGTTCAGAACGCGTTATCTCGGAAAGATTAGGCGCCGGGTGAAGCGCGCGTCAATAAAGCTCTCGCGACTGTCCCCCGCTAACGCTAATGTAGCGTCGCCGCCGCCTTCACAAGGCCGGCAAAAAAGCACCGATTTGTTGACTCAAAGGCCGCGCCTGCTATGTGTCGCGCACCCTTTCCACGGGCTCTCCCAAAGCTCCAACCCCTATTCCGGAGGAAGCATGACCTCGCGTGAACAACATGATCGGATGGCCAATGCGATCCGTTTTCTTTCCATGGACGCCGTCGAGAAGGCCAATTCCGGCCACCCCGGCCTGCCCATGGGCTGCGCCGACATCGCTACGGTGCTGTTCACCCGCTTCCTGAAATTCGACGCCAAGGCCCCGCACTGGGCAGACCGCGACCGTTTCATCCTGTCGGCCGGCCACGGCTCGATGCTGCTCTATTCGCTCCTGTACCTCACCGGCTACGAGGACATGACGATCGACCAGATTAAGAATTTCCGCCAACTCGGATCTAGGACCGCCGGCCATCCCGAATACGGCCATGCCGCCGGCATCGAGACCACCACCGGTCCGCTCGGCCAGGGCCTCGCCAACTCGGTCGGCTTCGCGCTCGGCGAGCGCATCATGAATGCCGCCTTCGGCAACGACCTTGTCGACCACTACACCTATGTGCTGGCCGGTGACGGCTGCTTGATGGAAGGCGTCTCCCAGGAAGCCATCGCGCTCGCGGGCCATCTCAAGCTCAACAAGCTGATCGTCTTCTGGGACAACAACAACATCTCGATCGACGGCCCGGTCTCGCTCGCCGACAACACCGACCAGGTCGCCCGCTTCCAGGCCAGCGGCTGGAACGCCAGCCACATCGACGGCACCGATCCGGAAGCCATCGCCTATGCCATCGAAGCCGCCCGCCATTCCGACAAGCCGACGATGGTCGCCTGCAAGACGACCATCGGCTTCGGCGCCCCGACCAAGGCCGGCACCAACAAGGCGCATGGCTCGCCGCTCGGCGCCGACGAAATCGCCGGCGCCCGCAAATTCTTCAACTGGGAATCGCCGCCCTTCGAGATTCCGGCCGACATCCTCGACGCCTGGCGCGGCGTCGGCACCGCCGGCGCCAAGGCGCGCGCCGATTGGGAAGGCCGCCTTGCCAAGGCCGACGCCAAGCTGAAGGGCGAATTCGAGCGCCGCCTCGCCGGCAAGCTGCCGGACAATTTCGACGCCGTCATCACCGAGTACAAGAAGAAGCTCTCGGCCGACAAGCCGAAGGTGGCCACCCGTAAGTCCTCGGAAATGGCGCTGGAAGTGATCAACGGCGCTGTTCCCGAAACCATCGGCGGCTCGGCCGACCTCACCGGCTCCAACAACACCAAGACCAGCCAGACCAAGAACATCACTCCGGACGACTACGGCCAGCGCTATGTTCATTACGGCATCCGCGAGCACGGCATGGCGGCGGCCATCAACGGGTTGACGCTGCATGGCGGCCTGATCGCCTATGGCGGCACCTTCTTGTGTTTCTCCGACTATGCCCGGCCCTCGATGCGCCTTGCCTCGCTGATGGGCATCCGCTCGATCTTCGTCATGACCCATGACTCGATCGGCCTCGGCGAGGACGGCCCGACCCACCAGCCGGTCGAGCATCTGGCCGCACTGCGCGCCATTCCGAACCACAACGTCTTCCGCCCGGCCGACGCGGTCGAGACGGCGGAATGTTGGCAGCTGGCGTTGGAGTCCGAAAAGACGCCTTCGACGCTCGCGCTGACCCGCCAGAACCTGCCGACCGTGCGCAGCGAACACAGCGAGAAGAACCTCAGCGCCTCGGGCGCTTATGAGCTTGCCGCGGCAAACGGCGAGGCGGCCGTGACGATCTTCGCCACGGGCTCGGAGGTCGAGGTCGCCCTCGGCGCCCGCGAGTTGCTCGAAAAACACGGCCATCCGACCCGCGTCGTATCGGTGCCCTGCTTCGAGCTGTTCGACCAGCAGGACGAGGACTATCGCAGGAAGACCATCGGCAACGCCAAGGTGAAGGTCGGTATCGAGGCCGGCATCCGGCAGGGCTGGGACCACCTGATCGGTATCGACGGCATCTTCGTCGGCATGACCGGCTTCGGCGCCTCCGGCTCGATCGAGCAGCTCTATCCGCATTTCGGCATCACCGCCGAGGCCGCGGCGAAGGCCGTGGAGGCGCGCCTGCACGGCAAGTGAGCCATCGCATGTCGCTCAAAAGCGCGCAGCGATCTCGAGCGGCATGCATAAAAAGCAACGCCCCGTCCGGCGAAGCCCATTCAAAGGATGTCGCCGGACTTGACCAACCTAATCGATTTAAATTCCGGCTTCTGCGGCTGGATTCTTTGCACGCCCGCCGCTATGAAGCAGCGGACCCATCCACTTTCCAGTCCCCAGGGAGAGAAACATGACCGTCAGAGTTGCCATCAACGGATTTGGCCGCATCGGCCGCAACATCCTGCGCGCCATTCATGAATCCGGCCGCAAGGACATCGATGTCGTCGCCGTCAACGACCTCGGGCCGGTAGAGACCAACGCGCATCTGCTCCGCTACGACAGCGTGCATGGCCGCTTCCCGCATGAAGTGACGGTCGACGGCGACCAGATCTCCGTCGGCAAGGAGAAGTTCAAGGTCACCGCCATCAAGGATCCGACCCAGCTGCCCTGGAAAGATCTCGGCATCGACATCGCGCTCGAATGCACCGGTATCTTTACCGCGCGCGACAAGGCTGCCGCGCATCTGACCGCCGGCGCCAAGCGCGTCATCGTCTCGGCCCCGGCCGAAGGCGCCGATCTCACGGTCGTCTACGGCATCAACCACGACAAGCTGACCAAGGACCACGTCATCATCTCCAACGCGTCCTGCACCACCAACTGCCTGGCCCCGCTTGCCGCCGTGCTGCACGAGACCGTCGGCATCGAGAAGGGCATGATGACGACAATCCATTCCTACACCGGCGACCAGCCGACGCTGGACACCATGCACAAGGACCTTTACCGGGCCCGCGCCGCGGCGCTGTCGCAGATCCCGACCTCCACCGGTGCCGCCAAGGCGATCGGTCTGGTGCTGCCCGACCTCAAGGGCAAGCTCGACGGCATCTCCATCCGCGTGCCGACCCCGAACGTCTCGGTCGTCGATTTCAAATTCATCGCCAAGCGCTCGACCACCGCGCAGGAGATCAACGAAGCGCTGATCGCCGCCTCCAAGGGCAAGCTGAAGGGCGTGCTCTCGGTCACCCATCACCCGAACGTCTCGATCGATTTCAACCACGATCCGCACTCCTCGATCGCGGCGCTCGACCAGACCAAGGTCATGGACGGCAACTTCGTCTCGGTACTCTCCTGGTACGACAACGAATGGGGCTTCTCGAACCGCATGGGCGACACGGCTGTCGCCTTCGGCAAGACCATCGCCTGACCTCAGGCTTCCTTTTTGATCGTGTGAAACGCCCGGCTTCGGCCGGGCGTTTTTCGTTCGACGCAGCGGCATGGGGCAAAAAAGCCACGCTGCCGCCTTGCAGTGGTCATGTCTTCGCCCCACTCTGCCGTAAAGCGGGAGGGACGCGGATTTGAGGGGCAATTCCGGATGGAGCATGCGATCTATCTCGTGACGCTGGTCGGCACAGCGCTTGTTGTCGCCGCCGCCTTTTCGAGCCTGATCGCCTTTCGCTTCGGCGCACCCCTGCTGCTCCTCTTCCTCTGCATTGGCCTTGCCACCGGCGTCGACGGCCTTGGCATCGAATTCGACAATGCGCGGCTGGCTTATTTCGCCGGCTCGTTGGCTTTGGCCATTATCCTGTTCGATTCCGGTTTCGGCACGCCGCTCAACGCCTTGCGCCAGGCGGCCGGGCCGGCGCTGTCGCTGGCCACCGTCGGCGTCCTCCTGACCACCGGCATCTTCGGCGTCGCCGCCTACTACCTCCTCAATCTCAGCTGGCTGGAATCCTCGCTGCTCGGCGCCGCCGTCGCTTCGACCGACGCAGCGGCGGTGTTCTTCCTACTGCGCGCCGGGGAGATCCATTTGCGCGAGCGCGTCCGCTCGACGCTCGAGGTTGAATCCGGCACCAATGATCCGATCGCCATCTTCCTCACCATCTCTTTGGTCGAGATCATCGCCGCGCATGCCAACCCCGAGGCAAACGTTCTCGCCACCAGTTTGGTGATCGGCTTCGTCATCAACATGGGACTCGGCGCCATCATCGGCGTGCTCGGCGGCTTGGCGATCGTGCGCCTCGTCGAGCGACTGAACCTCGACCATGGCCTGCTGCCGATCTTCGTGCTGACGCTGTCGCTGATGGTGTTCGCCGCGGCCGGCGCCGTCGGCGGCTCGGGCTTCCTTGCGGTGTATCTCGCCGGCCTCGTCGCCGGCAATTCCGACATTCGCGCCGTCACCATCCTGAAGCGCTTCCAGGACGGCATGTCGTGGCTCGCGCAGATCATCATGTTTTTGATCCTCGGCCTGTTTGCCACGCCCTCGCAGTTCCCTGCGATCCTGCTGCCGGCGATCCTGCTCGGGCTGTTCCTGATCTTCGTGGCGCGGCCCTTGGCCGTCTGGCTCTGCCTGATGCCGTTCCGCCTGCCGCGTCCGGAGGTCGCTTTCGTCTCTTGGGTTGGGTTGCGCGGCGCCGTTTCGATCCTGCTTGCCATCACGCCACTGCTCGGCGGCCTCGCCAACGGTCGCCTCATCTTCAATGTCGCCTTCATCATCGTGCTGGTCTCGCTGGTGGTGCAGGGCTGGACCGTCGGTCCGCTGGCGCGCCGCCTCGGCCTCATCGTGCCGGCAAGGCTTGGACCGCTCGACAAGGTCGAGCTCGAGCTGCCGGGCTCGGCTCACCACGAGCTGCTCGCCTATCGCGTCGCTCCCGGTAGTCCGGTGGCGCGCGGCGAACGCATCCCGCGCTGGGCGAGGCCTTCGCTGGTGCTGCGCGATGGCCGCTCCATGCGGTTCCAGGACATGGGCCGGCTCGCCGCCGGCGATCAGGTCTACATCTTCGTGCCGGACCGCTATCCGCGCTTGCTCGACAAGCTCTTCGCCAGCCGCGCCGTCGTCGACCCCGAGGATGCCGATTTCTTTGGCGCCTTTGCCGTCGATCCGGCCCGCTCCGCCGCCGAGCTCGAAGCCGCCTATGGGCCCGGCCTCACCGAGGCCGAACAGAAGCTCACCGTCGCGGCGCTGGTCACCGAGCGGCTCGGCGGCCAGGCCGAATATGCCGACCGCGTGATGATCGGCCCGATCGAGCTGATCGTACGCGATGTCGACGAGAAGGGCCGGATCACCGGGCTTGGCCTGTCCTTCGAGCCGACCGCGCCGGTGGCGCGCGTGCCGGTTTTCCTGAGCGCCGGCGAGATCGCCGACCGCATCGCCGCCTTTATCCGCGGCTGGCGCAAACCAGCGCCAAGCAAGGTTCCTCAAAGCGAGCCGGACGAAATGACGACGTCCAAGCCCATAGCGCCAAAATCAGCCAGCGAGAGCTGACGTCACACAACGACATCATTTTTGCACGCGCTGTGCGGCCCAGGCCTTGCATCGTGCCCGGTGGCGGGTAAGGTCGCCGCGTTTTTGGCGGAAAGGACGACCATGGCCGGCTTCAAGACACTCGACGATATCGGCGCCGTTGGCGGCAAGCGCATCCTGGTGCGCGTCGACCTCAACGTTCCCGTCGCCGACGGCAAGGTGACGGACGCCACCCGCATCGAGCGCATCGCGCCGACCATTTCCGAGCTCTCCGGCAAAGGCGCCAGGGTGATACTGCTCGCGCATTTCGGTCGTCCGAAGGACGGCCCGTCGGCCGAATTCTCGCTGGAGCCGATCGCTCGCGCCACGGCGGAAGTGCTCGGCCGCCCGGTCGGCTTCGCCTCCGACTGCATCGGCGACAAGGCCGCCGACGCGGTTGCCGCCATGAAGGATGGCGACGTCCTGCTTTTGGAAAACACCCGCTTCCACAAGGCCGAGGAGAAGAACGATCAGGCCTTCACCGAAAAGCTCGCCGCCAATGGCGACATCTACGTCAACGACGCCTTTTCCGCCGCGCACCGCGCGCATGCGTCGACCGAAGGCCTGGCGCACCGCCTGCCGGCCTATGCCGGCCGCACCATGCAGGCCGAGCTCGACGCGTTGGAACAAGGTCTCGGCAATCCGGTGCGGCCCGTCGTGGCCATCGTCGGCGGCGCCAAGGTCTCGACCAAGATCGATCTTTTGATGAACCTGGTGAAGAAGGTCGACGCGCTGGTAATCGGCGGCGGCATGGCCAACACCTTCCTCGCCGCGCGGGGTACCGATGTCGGCAAATCGCTCTGCGAGCATGACCTGGCCTCCACCGCCAAGCAGATCATGATCGAGGCGGCCGAAGCCGGCTGCGCCATCATTCTGCCCGCCGACGGCGTCGTGGCGAAGGAATTCAAGGCGGGTGCCGCCAGCCAGACCGTCGCCATCTCCGACGTGCCCGCAGACGGCATGATCCTCGATGTCGGCGAGAAAACCGTGAAGAGCGTCGCCGATTGGATCGACCGCGCTGCCACGCTGGTCTGGAACGGCCCGCTCGGTGCATTCGAGATCGAACCCTTCGACCGCGCCACGGTGGCTGCGGCAAAGCATGCGGCAGCCCGCACAAAGGAAGGCAAGCTGGTTTCGGTCGCCGGCGGCGGCGACACGGTGGCCGCGCTCAACCATGCCGGCGTCGCCGACGATTTCACCTATGTCTCGACCGCCGGCGGCGCCTTCCTCGAATGGATGGAAGGCAAGCCGCTGCCGGGCGTCGAGGTGCTGAAGCGCTGAGTCATTCAAGACTTTCCGAGCGGACGCAGCTATCGAGACTTTCAATCGATTCGAGCTTTTCGGCGTCATTCCTTTGGCGGTAGTGTTCTGCTAGCGCGGAATGAAACGCACCTTAGGAGAGCACCATGAGCGAACGTCTCGAAGACATTGCCGCCGCGATCGTGGCGGATGGCAAGGGCCTTTTGGCCGCCGATGAGAGCTCCGGCACCATCAAGAAGCGCTTCGACGTCATCGGCGTCGAATCGACCGCCGACAATCGGCGCGACTATCGCGAGATGATGTTCCGCGCCAAGGAGGCGATGACCAAGTATATTTCCGGCGTCATCCTCTATGACGAGACCATTCGCCAGAAGGCTGCCGACGGCACGCCGCTGGTCGACATCATCAAGGCCGCCGGCGCCATTCCGGGCATCAAGGTCGATGTCGGCGCCAAGCCTCTCGCCGGCTTTCCCGGCGATACCATCACCGAGGGTCTCGATGGCCTGCGCGAGCGGCTGGCGGACTACTATAAGCTCGGCGCCCGGTTCGCCAAATGGCGCGCGGTGATCGACATCGACACCGCCAAGGGCGTGCCGTCAGCCACCTCGATCGCCTCCAACGCGCATGCGCTGGCACGCTACGCCGCGCTCTGCCAAGAGGCAGGCATCGTGCCGATCGT
Source organism: Mesorhizobium sp. WSM4887 (assembly GCF_029625865.1). NCBI lineage: Bacteria > Pseudomonadati > Pseudomonadota > Alphaproteobacteria > Hyphomicrobiales > Phyllobacteriaceae > Mesorhizobium > Mesorhizobium sp. WSM4887. The sequence continues at coordinate 196,189 of NZ_JARTVP010000003.1, read as the reverse complement.
CGAGCCGGAAGTGCTGATGGACGGCGCCCACTCGATCGACACCTGCTACGAGGTGAGCAAGGCGACCCTGCTGAAGCTCTATGGCGAGCTTTATGCCGCACGCGTGGTGCTCGAAGGCACCATCCTCAAGCCGAACATGGTCATCTCCGGCAAGAAATCGGGCAAGAAGGACAGTCCCGAAGCGGTCGCCCAGAAGACGATCAAGCTGTTTCGCGAAACCGTGCCCGTGGCGGTGCCCGGCATTGCCTTCCTGTCGGGCGGCCAGGACGACGAGGAAGCGACGGCCAACCTTAACGCCATCAACGTCATCGGCCCACATCCGTGGAAGCTCTCCTTCTCCTACGGCCGCGCCCTGCAGGCGGCCGCGCAGAAGGCCTGGAGCGGCAAGGCGTCGAACGTCGCCGCCGGCCAGGCTGCCTTCATCCATCGCGCCCACATGAATCATCTGGCGGCGCTCGGACAATGGCAGCCGGCGCTGGAAAAGGCCGCCTGATACCAATGCATCTCGCCCAGAAGTGTGCAGCGATTCTGGGGCAACGACATGCATCAACAACGACTTGAAGCGCGTCGACGCGCTTTGAGCTTTCCCTAAAGCGCTGAGAACCCGGGCGGCCAAGGCCCGGGTTTATCTTTGCCGGCCGCACTCCCAGCTGAGGCGTCGAACCAGCGGGGGCCAGCGCCGCCCTTCGCAGGCCGTCCTCACCTCAAATCGACGTGCCTCAAGTCCAATGCCCAAGCATGGCCGCCAGCGAGATTGCGGCCATTGCAAGCAGCGCCAGCTTCCAGAAATCGCTGCGGCGCTCAAGCCCCGGCCAGCCGAGCGGCTTGATGATCTGGATGAGCATGATGCCGATGATGACAAGGGCGAGCAGTTTCGTCATGCCGCCTTTGACCAGCATCTTCGGCGGCTGTCAAAGCGGTTCTTGGCGCTTTCGCCACCGCATCGCTCCTGACAAACAAAGGGGCGTCCTGGGACCGCGCTGATCGTTCTGGCGCCGGCTTCGGCTACCTCGCACCCCTGCTGACAGACTGCTGTCAGCAGGGGTGTGAGATACTCCTCTCGTCAAAAAGAGGAGCTCGGTCATGAACGGTTTTACCATCCTGCGTAGCGTGCAGCACTATGTCGGCAAGATCCGCACCGTGCGGAACGAGATCCGGACCCAGCGTTTCCTGAACACTTTGCCGGCGGACATTCGCAAGGACATCGGTTGGCCGGACCTTTATAGCGGCCGCGTGCGTGAGAACTGAAATTTTTCGGCGCATGACTTGGATAGCGGCCATGGCGCGCCCAGATGTAATGTCGGTTGAAACGCTGGGTTTCAGGAAAGACGCCGTTGTCCGGTGGCGGAGTGGCTGCTGCAGCCTCCTGACACTATGTTGTCAGGAGGCTTGCGCTATTGAAGCAGTGTCGAACCTGCGGGAACCGGTTTTGGGACCGCGGCATGCGTAGAACCGAAGCCAAGGGGTCAAACGATGCGCCGTGCCGACAGGCTTTTCCAGATCGTGCAGCATCTGCGCGGAGGCAGACTGGTCACCGCGCAGAAGCTCGGGACGTGGCTCGAGGTGTCCGAGCGGACCATCTACCGCGATATAGCCGACTTGCAGTCGACCGGCGTGCCGATCGACGGCGAGGCGGGTGTCGGCTACATGATGAGGGAAGGTTTCGACCTTCCGCCGCTGATGTTCACGCGTGACGAGATCGTGGCGCTGGTTGCCGGCGCCCGCATGGTGCGCGCCTTTGGCGGCGCGGCGATGGCAAGGGCCGCCGACGAGGCGCTGGTCAAGATCGGCGCGGTGCTGCCCGACACGGAAAAGGATCGCATCGCGCGCACCGAGATCCACACGCCGATGTGGGTGGTGAGCGATGCCGCGCGCGAGGCTATCGACCTCATCGAGCGCGCCATCGAGAAGCGCCAGGTGCTCACCATCGACTACTCGGACGAAGCCGGGCGCGGCACGGCGCGCGACATCCGGCCGCTGGGCCTCTGGTTCTGGGGCAAGGTATGGACCCTGGTCGCCTGGTGCGAGATGCGCGACGATTTTCGCGCCTTCCGCATCGACCGCATCGCTTCGGTGGTGATTGCCGGGCGTATCTACAAGCCGGAGCGCGGCAAGCAGCTCGCCGACTTCTATCGCGCCGTGGAACGCAGCGAGGATTACGGCATGGCGCCCGACCGAGCGGCGCGGACCTGACCTCCCCAGGCACCGCCGACAAAAAAGCCCGCGCGAAGCGGGCTTTTTTGTCGGGCTGGGAGACCTTACTCCTCTTCCCCGTCTTCTTTCTTGTCCTTCGACTTCAGCGCCGAAAGCTTGGCGAACACGGCATTGGCGTCGAGCTCCTGATCCTCGTCCTTCGGTTTCTCCGGAGCCGGCGTCAGCCTTTCGGTCAGCGCCGCCGGCAGCAGCGTGTCGCCGGCAGCCGGCTGTGCCTGCTCGCGGCCGCGCGAGGCGCGGTTGACTTCCATGTCGAGGTCGATCTGCGAGGTCAGGCCCAGCGTCACCGGATCCATCGGCTGCAGATTGGCCGAGTTCCAATGCCGGCGCTCCCGAATCTGCTCGATCGTCGACTTGGTCGTGCCGACCAGCCGCGCGATCTGCGCGTCCTTGAGTTCGGGATGGTTGCGTACCAGCCAGAGAATGGCGTTCGGTCGGTCCTGGCGCTTCGACAGCGGCGTGTAGCGCGGGCCCTTGCGCTTCGATTCCGGCACCCGCACCTTGGGGTCCGAGAGTTTCAGCCGATGGTTCGGATCCTTCTCGCCGCGCGCGATCTCGTCGCGGGTGAGCTGGCCGGTCATGATCGGGTCCATGCCCTTGATGCCCTGCGCCGACTCGCCGTCCGCGATCGCCTTGACCTCCAGCGGATGCAGCCCGCAGAACTGCGCGATCTGCTCGAAGGAGAGCGCGGTGTTGTCGACCAGCCAGACGGCGGTGGCCTTGGGCATCAGCAGCGTATTGGCCATATCAAAAATCCTTCTCGTTCGCCCGCGTTCCCGCGCGGGCGGTGGTTTTAGAGCCACCAAAATGGGAAATTCGCGGCCTGTATAAACGCTCCGTCGCGATTTCGCAATGTTTTTGGGAGGGGAGCAGCCGGGACCCAAAAAGACAAAACCCGCTGGACGGAGTCCAGCGGGTTCGGAACCGGAGACGAGCAAGCGTCTGCGACGGCTCTGGCTTCGAGACCACGGCCCAGCCTCGCGGCCGGGTCGTGCTTCAAATCAAAGAGCCTGGCGAGCGATACGCTCGATGTCGCCGCGGTTGATGCCGAGGTCGTTCAGCTGGCGGGCGTTCAGCTTGTTCAGCTCACGCACGGTCTCATTGTAGAGGCGCCAGTTGCGGAAAGCGCGGATCGGGTTCATTTCAGTCCTCCATTCACGGGATCAGTTGTTCGATGCCACGTAAATAGGCACCCTTGCCTACGAATTGAACGGACTCTTTTGCATGGCGGCAATGCATTTTGTGCATTGCAGCATTAGGCCTTTGTTCAGTCTCTCGTCAGGGATCCGAACGCCCAGGATGCGTCGAGGATTCAGGTCAGGCCAAGCCCAAAACGGTTGGTCCGCAAACCGGAGCGGAACGTACTTAAAGTACGTGAGCAGCGGAAGCGCAGGACACAATTGTTTGCAGGCCGGCCTCACCTATCGGGCGACATCCTAGCCGACGTCGAGGACGATCTTGCCGATATGCTCGCCCTCCTCCATCCGCTCATGCGCCCGCCAGGCCTCCGTCAGTGGGAAGATCATGTCCATGACCGGAGCGACCTTGCGGGTGCCGAGCAGCGGCCAGACCTGAGCCTCGAGCGCCGCCGCGATGGCTGCCTTGAATTCGACGGTGCGCGGCCGAAGCGTCGAGCCGGTATGGACAAGGCGCTTGACCATGAGCTTTGCGAAGTCGGTGCTGGCGACCGCACCGGCCTGTACGGCGATCTGGACGATGCGTCCTTCGACCGCCGCCGCATCGTAGTTGCGCGCCACATAGTCGCCGCCCACCATGTCGAGGATGACGTCGGCGCCCCGGCCGCCGGTTGCGTCCTTGACCTCGGCAACGAAGCCCTGCTGGCGATAATTGATCGCCCGGTCGGCGCCGAGCCTAAGACAGGCGTCGCACTTCTCCTTGCTGCCGGCCGTGGTGACGACATAGGCACCGAATGCCGAGGCGAGCTGTATGGCCGTGGTGCCGATGCCGGACGAGCCGCCATGGACAAGCAACGTCTCGCCTTTCTTCAGCCCGCCGCGCTCGAACACGTTGTGCCAGACGGTGAAGTAGTTCTCCGGCACGGCGGCGGCCTCGGAATAGGTGAAGCCCGCCGGGATCGGCAGCACGCTGCCGGCATGGACCTTGACATATTCGGCATAGCCACCGCCCGGCGTCAGCGCGCAGACCCGGTCGCCGGTGCGCCAGCGCGATATCGCGTCGCCGAGCGCCGCGATCTCACCGGCCGCCTCGAGCCCGGGCAGGTCCGAGGCGCCGGGCGGCGGCGGATAGGCGCCTTTGCGCTGCTGCACGTCGGGCCTGTTGACGCCGGCCGCGTGCACGCGGATGAGGACCTCGCCGGGGCCGGGCGTGGGCACGTCGCGCGTCTCCGGCTTCAGCACCCTGGGACCGCCAGGCTGCGAGATTGCGATCGCCGTCATCTTTGCCGGAATATGCTGTCCGCTTGCCATGAATTGTCCCGTTTCCTCATGCCGCTGGCCGGCTGTTTGCATCGGCATCCCTGCCCTATGTATGCTCATTACCAAATCAGGCAAATGGTGAAATCAGGGAGAAGCGACGATGGCGATCTTCGACGACGAACCCAGGAAGAAGCCCCGCCCACACGAGATCGGACAGGATCTGTCGCTGCTGTCTGTCGATGATTTGTCCGAGCGCATTGACCTGCTGCGCGAAGAGATCGCGAGGCTGGAAGCTGAGCGGGCCGCCAGGGGCGCCACCAAATCCGCCGCCGAGGCACTGTTTCGCCGCGGATAATCCTGGCTGCATGGCCAGCCGCCCCGGAAAAGCCTGAAAGCGACTGCCAGAGCTGCACTCTCAAACAGACCTGCGCTTCGAAATTACCAGCCGGATCAGCCTATGTTCGCAACCTACCGACCGATCCTCTCGCTGCTGCGCGGCACCGCGTTCCTGCTGGCGGCTTCCGGCCTGCATGGCCTGCTTTTGCCGCTGCGCGGCCAGCTTGAGGGGTTCTCGACCGCCTCGCTCGGCCTGATGGGCACGGCATGGGCCGGCGGCTTCGTCACTGGCTGTTTCTTCGCGCCGCGGCTGGTGCGCCGTGCCGGTCATGTCAGGGCGTTCGGCGCCTTCGCCGCCTCCGGCGCAATCATTGCGCTCCTCACCGGCCTCATCATCGACGAGTATTTCTGGATCCTGCTGCGCGCCTTCACCGGCTTCACCATGGCCGGCGCCTTCATGGTCATCGAAAGCTGGCTGAATGAGAAGGCCACCAACGAGAATCGCGGCACCGTCTTCGGCCTCTATATGATGGTCACCTATGCTTCGATCATGGGCGGCCAGATGATCGTCGCCGGCGGCGATGTGAAATCGGCCTCGCTGTTCATGATCACCGGCATCCTGTTCTGCCTGTCGCTCCTTCCGACTGCGGTGTCGACCCAGTCGCATCCGAAGCCGCTGCAGGATGTCAAGCTCGACGTCAAAGGCCTCTACGCCAATTCGCCCGTGTCGGCGGTTGCCTGCCTTCTGATCGGCATAGCCAATGGCGCCTGGGGCACGCTCGGCGCCGTCTATGGCGCCCGCATCGGCATCTCTACCGCCGAGATCGCGCTGATGATGAGTCTGGTGGTCATCGCCGGCGCGGCCATGCAGCTTCCCGCGGGCCGGCTATCCGACACCACGGACCGCCGTTTCGTGCTGGCGGGCGCAGCCTTCGGCGCGGCACTGTTTGCCGTGCTGGTCTTTCTGGTCGAGCCGCGTTCCGGCGTTTTCGTCATCTTGCTGACGGCCGCCTACGGCGCCTTCGCCTACACGCTCTATTCGATCGCCGTCGCGCATGCCAACGACCACGCGCGGGCGGAGGATTTCGTCAAGGTTTCCGGCGGCCTGCTGTTGCTCTATGGCTTCGGCACCATGATCGGACCGCTGCTGGCCGCCGCTTTGATGGGCTGGCTGCGCCCCGAAGCGCTCTTCCTTGCGACCGCGCTCGCGCATCTCTGCCTTGCCGGTTACACCCTGCTCCGCATCCGCGCCCGCGCGCCGGTTCCAATAGAGAACCGCGATGCCTTCAAGACGCAGCCGGCCGACCGCGCCGTCACGCCGGAAGCCTTGCGGCTCGACCCGCGCACAAAGGTTGAAACCGATGGTTGAGATTTGGGGAACTTTGCCCCACAAATGAGGCATGATGTTTTCCGACGCTTTCGTGGCGATAGCCGATCCCAACCGGCGCTATCTCTTGGAAGAGCTCCGGCGCGGTCCCAAGACGGTGAATGAGTTGGCCGCCGGTTTGCCGGTTTCGCGCCCGGCCGTTTCCCAGCATCTGAAAGTCCTGCTCGACGCCGGTCTGGTCAATGCCAGGGCCGAGGGCACCAGACGCGTCTACGCCGTCAGCACCGCCGGCTTCCTCAGGCTGAATGTCTGGCTGGATCAGTTCTGGGAACTCTCCCCTGGAGAGTGACCGCTGGCCACCAGCCAGAGGCCCTCAGTTCGCTCCCTGCAGCGCCGCGCCAAGCGCGTCGAGCAGTTCGCCGGTGCCATGCTCGCGCGTGGCCGGCGAGTCGATGCCGTCGAAGAAGGCCCCTTGCTCCGTCAGGATCAGTCGCGTTCCCCTGCCTTCCGCGATGAGCTCGATCGTCGCCAGCGAAACCGAAACTCGGGTTTCGCCGAACAGCAGCTCATAGCTGTAGACGATGCGTTTGTTCGGCAAGATGTCCTGGTAGACGGCGTTGAAGAAATGCGTTCGCCCGTCGCTCGGGCAGCCGGCATTCACTTCCTTGCCGCCGATGCGAAAGTCCATTTCATGCCGGCTCGGCATCGGGTTGTCGGGATCGAAGAACCAGCGCTTCTTGGCCGCCGGATCGCTGAGCGCGAAATAGACCTTTTCGGGCGGCGCCGGATAGAGGCGTTCGATGACAAAGGTGGAATGGACGACGGATCGTTCGGTCATGACGGGCCCCTTCAGGTTTGGTCGGTGATGTCCGTGAGAAAATCGCCGAGCCGGTCGAGCCGGCGTTCCCAGGCCAGTCGCCGCTCGTTGATCCAATGCTCGGCTGCCCGCAATGCGTTTGGCTCGATCCGGCAAGTTCGCACCCGGCCAAGCTTCTCGGTGCTCACCAACCCGCTCGTCTCAAGAACGGCGAGATGCTGGACGACGGCCGACAGCGACATCGCCAGCGGCTCGGCGAGCTGACTGACCGATGCCGGTCCGCGCGACAGACGTTCCACCATCTGGCGCCGGGCGGGATCGGCAAGCGCCTGGAACATCAGATCGAGCTGGGCGGGATCGTGCAGCATCGAGGCTTAGCCATTATTGTAGGGGAAGAACTTGAAATAGGGCTGCGCCTCCTCGATCACGCGGGCGAAGCTTGGCCGTTCGAGCAGACGGTCGTGATAGCGTTTCACGGCGGGAAATTTGTCGCCGAACGGCTCGACCTTGTTGGCGTAAAACAGCGCCGGCGAGGCGGCGCAGTCGGCCAAAGTGAAGTGATCGCCGACCGCCCACGTTTTTGACTGCATCTCCCGTTCGATGATGGCGTAGGAATTGCGCAGCTGCTCGCGCGCCTGCTCGACTCCGAACGGATCGGTCCTGTCCTTTGGCCGCAACCGGTCGCCGACGATCTTCTGCATCGGCTCCTGCACGTAGAAGTCGTAGAAGCGGTCTGCCTGGCGCACCTTGATGGCGAGGTCGACGTCGGCGGGAATGAGCTCGACCGGCCCGGGATAATAGGCGCCGAGATATTCGATCACGATGGTCGATTCCAGCACCGTGCGGCCCCGCGCGTCATCGCGCAGGGCCGGCATCTTGCCCGTCGGCGAAACCTTCAAGAAAGCCGCGCGCGACGGCGCATCGCCGAGATCGACGATCACCGGCGCAAACCGCGTGTTGTTTTCGTAGACCGCGATCAGCGGCTTCCAGCAGAAGGACGCGAGCGGATGGAAATAAAGCGTCAGGGACATTTTTTCTCCTGTCGGCGGAGGTCGAGGCAATACTGAAGTGATCACTTAACTATTTTCGCAGACCGCTGGTGTCAATCCTAATCCGCCGGGCTAGCCAAATGCGGCGATTGCTTCGAGGATTTGCGGCCAATCGTTGCGGTGCAGTTCGTGGCCGCCGCCTTCGATCCGCACCAGCCTGCCGCCGGCAACCGCGCCGGCGAGCGCCTCGCCGTGCTCGATCGGGAAGAGCGGATCGGTAGTGCCGTGGATGACGAGCAGCGGCACGGTCAAATCCCTTATTCGCCGCTGCGGGCCGCTGCTCTTCAGCAGGAAGTGGTTGGTGGCGCTGGCGAGACCGCCGGACCGATCGTAGTCCTCCTCGATCATCGCACGTGTCCGTTCGCTGTCGCACGAATGCAGGGTGCTGGCGATTGCGCGAGCGTCCCTGACCATGAAGTCGATCACCTGTTGCCGGTTCGACCAATCGACATCGGCACCTTCGGCGGAATGCTCTCGGTAGGCCTCGCTCGTCCCCGGCAAACCGGACGTATCGACACCGAGCGGTGAGCCGGAGATCACGGTGAGCGCGCTGACCCGTGCGGGATATTTCAGCGCCACGACCTGCGCGATCATCCCGCCCATCGACATGCCGACGACCTGCGCCTTGGCGATATTGTGATCGTCGAGCACACGGACGGCATCATCGACCATGTCCTCGAACCTGTAGGGCGGCGCGCCCGGCGTATACTTGGTCGAGAGACCAGTGTCGCGATTGTCGTAGCGGATGACGAACGGCCGCGCTCGGCAAGCGCCCGGCAAAAGCCTTCCGGCCACCAGAGCATCGAGGCCATGGCGCCCATGATCAGAAGGATCGCCGGGTCGGCCGGGTCGCCGAAGCTTTCCGAATGGATCTCAGGGCGAGGCAAGACGGTCATCCTTCCCTCCTCTATCTCTCAATCTGCTTGCATATTGCAATCAGTTGCACGATAAGCAGGCTGATATCATAATGCAACCGGTTTTTTGGAGACTGGCATGAACACCGAGCACCGCTCCGGCTGCCCGATCAATCTGTCGCTGGAAGTTTTCGGCGACCGCTGGAGCCTGATCATCCTGCGCGACATTATCTTCGGCGGCAGGCGTCATTTTCGGGAATTGCTCAACGGCTCGATCGAAGGCATTGCCTCCAACATCCTGGCCGATCGCCTGAAGCGGCTGATGGAGCTCGGCCTCCTGACCAAGGCGGACGATCCCAGCCACAAGCAGAAGGCGATCTACAGCCTGACCGAGATGGCAATCACGCTTGTGCCGATCATGGCGCATCTCGGCGCCTGGGGCCGCGTCTGGCTGCCGGTCAGCGAGGAGCTGTCGATCCGAGCCGAACTGCTCGAAAAAGGCGGCCCGCCGTTGTGGGATCGGTTCATGGACGAATTGCGCCACGAACATCTTGGAGCGCCGGTGAAGATGCCGCCCGGCACGCCGACCGTGCGCCGGCAGTTGCAGACCGCCTATGAGGCGGTTGTCGCCCGTAAGCCTCAGGCCGCCGCCGCAGGCTGACGGCGTTTTGGACCGCGGGTCGCCGGGTGCAATCCTAGTTTAAGTTGATATCCCGGCTTGCCGACCGCATCGACACGGAGAAGCCGGCCAGCACATCAAACAGCGCGATGATCATCAGCGAAAAGAAGACCGAATGCGCGGCGCCCTTCACCAGCAGGAACTCGACCAGGAAGGCGATGAAGACCAGCGTCGACAACAGATGATCCAGGATCGACGCATTGGTGGTGCGCACCGATTTCGATATCTCGACGAAGAGGAAGATCAGCCCGATCAGCACCATCAGGTCGCCGAGCGTCATCGAGAAGACGCCGCCTGACATCATCCGGAACGAGAACATTTCGATCGTCCACGGATCGTCGCCGCCGCCGAACAGGCCGAGCAGTCCGAGGTTGTAGAGGACGAAGGGCACGATCAGCAGCGGGATGGCACCGAACATCTGGGCGTCTCCAATGAGGCACCCTTTTGTAAAAGGCGCGGCGGGCACGCCGTCAAGGCTTTTCGGCGACGGCGCCGAACACGCTCTAAATCCTAATGAAATAACGATGTCAGCCGTTTTCCCGCTGCCTTTTCGGCGGCTCGTGCCCAGCCAGCGCGAGGACCTTCATCCGGTCGCCAGAATCAAAAAGACCGGCCAGCGGCCGGTCCTCTGAAAACGTCACAACCATGGAAGCTTCTCAGCTTTCCCGTGCAAGCTTCTCAGCTTTCCTTAGGCTCCAGCACCTGGCGGCCGCGATACATGCCGGTCTTCAGGTCGATGTGGTGCGGCCGGCGCATTTCGCCGGAATTCTTGTCCTCGACATAGGTCGGGGCCTTGAGGGCGTCGGCCGAGCGGCGCATGCCGCGCTTCGACGGAGAAGTTTTTCTTTTTGGAACGGCCATGGATATGCTCCACTACATGGTCAAAATGCCCCGGCAACCCTCGCGAAAGGGCCGCATCGAGGCCATAATCTGAGAAAGTCGGGTGCCTATACACGCCTTGCGCCGTTTTGGCCAGCACTGGCACGAATTTTTTTGAGCCGGCGCCGCTTCATCTTATTCGAGGCAACCGACATAGGCGCCCGAACGCCCGGCGCGCCGCTCGATCAGATTGGCGAGACGCCTCAAACCCGGGCCTGGCCTGGCCGGATTGCGCGCGATCGGGTTGGGCAGGCTGACGGCAAGCAACGCTGCCTGCCGGCGCGACAATTGCCTGGGCGAGACGCCGAAATGATGCTGCGCGGCCGCCTCGATGCCGTATATGCCTGGCCCCCATTCCGCGATGTTGAGATAGATCTCCATGATGCGGCGCTTCGACATCACCGCATCGAAATAGACGGCCAGTGGCAGCTCGACCACCTTGCGCACGCTGCCCAGCGGCCGCGACCACAAAAACAGGTTCTTCACCGTCTGCATGGTGATGGTGGAGGCGCCGCGCGTCGCCTCGCCGGCAAGCGCATCGTCGACCACGCCGCGCAATTCGCCGAGGTCGACGCCGCGATGGAAGCAGAACTGCCCGTCTTCCGACATGATCACCGAATGCGTGAGTACCGGCGCCACATCGTCGATCGAAACCCAGCGCCGGTCGTAGCCGGAGAAGGTGACAAGATCCTTCAGCATCAGCGTCGAAACCGGATGCACGAAGGGCGGCAGATAGAGAAAGGTGAGCGCGACCGGCATCGCGGCCAGCACGATCGCCGCGACCAGGCAGCGCCGGCCAAGGCGCTTGAGACCGGCGCGGTTCAGGCGCCGCGGCCGTGCCATGTCCAGCCCTTCGCTTTCATGTTCGACGATCGGTTCCGTCAAGTCGCCCCCACCCGTGCCACCCGCTACTTCGGCATAATGGCGCGAGGCTGCTTGCGCAACGTCTGAGTGTCGGCTACCGGTCCCGGCCATGTTGAAAGACGACCAGGTGGCCTTCGAATCCGCGCTTTTTACGCGCGCCGCAGCAGTCGAGGTCCTGCTGCGGCAGGTCTTCGATGCGCCTCTGCTCTCCGGCGAGATCGCCCGGCCGGAACGCCTGATGGCGGCGATGCGCCATGGCGTGCTCAACGGCGGCAAGCGGCTCCGCCCTTTTCTGGTGATGGAAAGCGCGGCGCTGTTTTCGGCAAATGACGAGGCGGCGCTGCGCGTCGCCGCCGCGCTCGAATGCGTGCATTGCTATTCGCTGATCCATGACGATCTTCCTGCCATGGACGACGACGATCTGCGCCGCGGCCAGCCGACGGTGCACAAAGCTTTCGATGAGGCAACCGCGATCCTTGCCGGCGACGCGCTGTTGACTTTGGCCTTCGACATCATCGCCGACGAGGCGACGGCGTTGCCGGCCGAGCGGCGGGCGGCGCTGGTGCTGGCGCTCGCCCGCGCCGCCGGAACCGGCGGCATGGTCGGCGGCCAGACGCTCGACCTCGAGGCCGAGCGCAAGCGGCCGGACGAGGCCGGCATCATCCGTCTGCAGGCGATGAAGACAGGCGCGCTGATCCGTTTTGCCTGCGAAGCAGGCGCCATCATCGCCGGCGCATCCGCCGTCGACCGTGAAAGGCTGGCGGAGTTCGGCTCGGCGATCGGTCTTGCCTTCCAGCTAGCCGACGACCTGCTCGATCTCACCGCCGACGCAAAGCAGATGGGCAAGGCGACCAAGAAGGACGCCGCCGCCGGCAAGGCGACACTTGCTGCGCTGCACGGCGCCGATTGGGCGCGCGAGCAGCTCCACGGCCTGATCGACCAGGCGCATGCGCTGCTGGAGCCCTATGGCGAGCAGGCGGATTTGCTGAAGGCGGCGGCAACGTTTATCGCCACGCGGAGCAGCTGAGACCGCAGCCGACGTCGCGGAGCTCAGGTCGCGGTTTTCACCCCCGCCCCGCGGCGTTCGCCACCACGAAAGCCGCGTAAAGCGACTGCCGCGCCGTGATGAACAAGCGATTGCGCTTGGGACCGCCGAAAGTCAGGTTGGCCACCGTCTCCGGGATGCGGATCTTGCCGATCAGCGTGCCGTCTGGATCGAAGCAGTGGACGCCGTCGCCGGCCCCTGCCCAGACGCGGCCGGTCGTGTCCACCCTGAACCCGTCGAACAGACCGGCCGTGCAGGTGGTGAAAACGCCGAGTTCGCGCAGATTGTTGCCCTCGACAGCGAACTTGCGGATGTGCCTTGGCCCGTCCTTCTGATGCGTGACGCCTGTGTCGCCGACATAGAGGATCGTCTCATCCGGGGAGAAGGCGAGGCCGTTGGGTTTTGCCATAGTCGAGGCAACTCGCGTTACCTCACCGGTTGCAGGATCGGCACGATAGACATGACATCCCTCGATTTCTTGCTCGGCGCGGTCGCCCTCGTAGTCGGTGGCGATGCCGTAGGGCGGGTCGGAAAACCATACCGTGCCATCCGAGCGCACCACCACATCGTTGGGCGAGTTCAAGCGCCTGCCTTCGAAGCGGTCGGCGATCACCGATATCGAGCCGTCATGCTCGGTGCGGGTGACGCGCCGCGCGCGATGCTCGCAGGTGACAAGCCGCCCTTGGCAATCGACGGTGTTGCCGTTGGCGTTGTTTGACGGCGAGCGGAAGACCGAGACCGCGCCGCTGGTGTCGTCGTAGCGCATGATGCGGTCATTCGGGATGTCGGAGAAAAGAAGATACCGGCCGGCGGCGAACCACGCCGGGCCCTCGAGCCAGCGCCCGCCGGTCCACAGCCGCTCGACCGCAACGTGACCGACGAAACACCGCTCGAACCGCTCGTTGAGAACTTCGAACCCAGCGCCTTCAATGTCTCCGAACATGGTACTTCTCCGCGAAAACCGCCTCATCGATAGCCGGCGCGTTGATCCATTTTCAAGACTTGACCTGCATAAATGTTAGCGATAACATCGGTCGCAATTCAGTCATTTGCTTGGCTTGGGAGGAGGCCAAAAAATGCGGCCCAAGCTCATCGAATTCATCGACATCTCCAAGCGCTTTGGCGGCACCCTGGCGCTCAAGTCGGTCTCGCTCGACATCCATGAGGGCGAGATCGTCGCGCTGCTCGGCGAGAACGGCGCCGGCAAATCCACGCTGATCAAGACGCTCGCCGGCATCCACAAGCGCGACCAGGGCACGATCCGCTTTCGCGGCGAGGATTATCACCATCGCCCGCCCCGCCCCAATCAGCCGCAGAAGGTCGCCTTCATCCATCAGGACCTCGGCTTGATCGAATGGATGACCGTGGCCGAGAATGTCGGCATGGCGCAGGGTTTTTCGCGCCGCATAAGCCTGATCGACTGGCAAGACACCGAGCGCCGTGCAGAGCGCGCGCTGGCGCTGGTCGGCTGTGCCTTCGATCCGGCGACGCGAGTGCAGGACCTCTCCCGCACCGAAAAGTCTCTGGTGGCGATTGCCCGGGCTTTGGCCACCGAGGCCGACGTCTTGGTCCTCGACGAGCCGACGGCGAGCCTGCCGGCGGACGAGGTCGAGCGCCTGTTCGAGGCGCTGCGGCCGCTGCGCGAGCGCGGCGTCGGCATGATCTATGTCTCGCACCGGCTGGACGAGGTGTTCCGCATCGCCGACCGCGTCGCCGTCATGCGCGACGGCCGCATGGTCGCGGTCAAGCCGGTGGCCGAGACCACGCCGCAGGAACTGGTCGATCTCATCGTCGGCCGGCCGGCGCACCAGATGTTTGCCAAGTCGCATTGGCAGGACGGGCCGGAACGGCTCAGGGTGGAAAACCTCACCTGCGGCAGTGTCGGTCCGGTTCGCTTCGAGGCACGGTCCGGCGAGTTGCTTGGCCTGGTCGGCCTGCGCGGCGCCGGGCAGGAAGCTGTCGGCCGCGCGCTGTTTGGGACTGAAGCTTTCGACGGCTTGGTCTGGCTCGACGGCAAGCGCCTCGACCTGTCCTCGGTCGGCGCCGCTCTTGCCGCCGGTGTCGGACTGATTGCGCGTGACCGCACCGAGGAATCCGTGGCGCTGTCGCTCTCGGTGCGCGAGAACATGTATCTCAACCCCTCGGCCGTCGGCCGCGGGCTCTTCTCCTTCATGAAGCCGGCCCGGGAAAGCGAGCTGACGCGGGAGCTCGGCGCACGGCTGGGGCTGCGGCCCAATGACCCGCACCTGCCGATCGAGGCGCTCTCCGGCGGCAACCAGCAGAAGGTGGTCGTCGGCCGCTGGCTGGCGACGGGCCGTAAGCTTCTGATCGCCGAGGATCCGACTGCGGGCGTCGATGTCGGCGCCAAGGCCGAGATCTATCGGCTGATCGCCGCCGCGGTCGAAGCCGGGCTGGCAGTGATCGTCGTCTCCACCGATTTCGAGGAAGTCGCCCACATCTGTCACCGCGCGCTCGTCTTCTCGCACAATCGCATCGTGCGCGAGCTCGCCGGCGATGCCTTGACGACGGCGGCGCTCATCAGCGCCGCTTCCGTGTCCGAAGCCGCCTGAGGAGGATCCATGAACTCGATCAAATCGACGGCGCTGGAGCCGACCCGTTCGGAGCTCGCCGGACTGAGCTACGGCCAGAAGGCGGCGCGCTATCTGCCGGTCTACGGCCTGCCGATCCTGACGCTGCTCCTGATCCTGCTCTTCTCGCTGCTCCTGCCGCGGACGTTCCCGACGCTGCTCAATTTGCGCTCGATCGTTTCCGACAAGGCGATCATCGCGCTCTTGTCGCTGGCGGCGATGATTCCGATGGCTTCGGGCCGCATCGACCTCACCGTCGGCTACGGCATCGTGCTCTGGCACATCCTTGCCATCAGCCTGCAAACCGCATTCGGCGTGCCCTGGCCGCTCGCGGTGCTCATCGTCATCCTGCTCGGCGTGCTCACCGGCTTCATCAACGGCCTGCTGGTCGAGGTGGCGCGCATCGATTCCTTCATCGCCACACTCGGCACCGGCACGGTGCTCTACGCTTTGGCAATGTGGTACACGGGCGGCCGCCAGGTCGTCGGCGTGCTTCCCGACGGTTTCCTTTCCCTCAACGGCACCATGCTGTTCGGCCTGCCGATCACCGGCTACTACGTGGTCGTGCTGGCGCTGGTGATGTGGCTGGTGCTCGAATATATGCCGCTTGGCCGCTACCTCTACGCCATCGGCGCCAATCCGAAGGCGGCCGCGCTCAACGGCATTCCGGTGCAGAAATTCGTCATGGGGGCCTTCGTCGCCTCCGGCGCGCTCACCGCCTTGGGCGGCGTGCTGCTGGCCTCGAAGCTCAGGATCGGCCAGGCCAGTGTTGGCCTCGAATACCTGCTGCCGGCCCTGGTCGGCGCATTCCTCGGATCGACCACCATCAAGCCGGGCCGCGTCAATGTCTGGGGCACGATCGTCGGCGTCGTTATCCTCGCCGTAGGCATTTCCGGCATCCAGCAGTTCGGCGGGTCGTTCTGGGTAGAGCCGTTGTTCAACGGCGTCACCCTGCTCGTCGCGATCGGCATTGCCGGCTACGCGCAGCGGCGCCGCGGCGCGGTGGTGCCGGCATCCGCGCCCACCAGCCGACCAGCCACCAGCCAATCAACAAATACAACCGACAATGCTTAATGGGAGAAACGATATGCAGCGCAGAACAGTCCTACAGCTCGGAATTGCCTGCCTGGCGCTTGGCATCGCCTCGCCGACGCTGGCCGACCCGATGGCCAACGCCAAAGCGGTGGTCGATAAATATGCCAGCAAGGTCGAGAAGTGGGACGGACCGACCACGGGACCGAAAGGGGCTGCCGGCAAGACCATCGTCGTGCTCGGCGCCGACATGAAGAACGGCGGCATCCTCGGCGTCACCAAGGGTGTCGAGGAAGCCGCTGCCGCCCTGGGGTGGACGGTCAAGACGCTTGACGGCGCCGGCTCCATCGGCGGCCGCACCGCTGCCTTCGGCCAGGCGCTGGCGCTCAATCCCGATGGCATCATCATCAACGGCTTCGACGCCGTCGAGCAAAAGCCGGCGATGGAGCAGGCCAAGGCGGCCAAGATCCCGATGGTGGCCTGGCACGCCGCGCCGACCGTCGGCCCGATCGACGATCTCGGCATCGTCGCCAACGTCTCGACCGATCCAATGCAAGTTTCGAAGGCGGCGGCCGACTGGGCCTTTGTCGACGCCAAGGGCAAGCCCGGCGTCATCATCTTCACCGATTCCACCTACCAGATCGCTATCGCCAAGGCGGACCGGATGAAGAAGGAGATCGAGGATCTCGGCGGGAAGGTGCTCGAATATGTCGACACGCCGATCGCCGAGACCTCGCAACGCATGCCGCAGCTCACCACCTCGCTGCTGCAGAAATACGGCGATCAATGGACCCATTCGCTGGCGATCAACGACCTCTATTTCGACTTTATGGGGCCGTCGCTCGCGGCGGCCGGCAAGTCCGGCACCGATGCGCCGATCAACGTCGCGGCGGGCGACGGTTCGGAATCGGCCTACCAGCGCATCCGCTCCGGCCAGTTCCAGAAGGTGACGGTGGCCGAGCCGCTGAACCTGCAGGGCTGGCAGCTTGTCGACGAGCTCAACCGCGCCATGGCCGGCGAGAAATGGTCGGGCTACATCTCGCCGCTGCATGTGGTGACTTCCGACAATGTCGAGTTCGACGGCGGCCCGGACAACCGTTTCGACCCGGGCAACGGCTACCGCGACCAATACAAGAAGATCTGGGGCAAATAGACGCCGTCCAGAACGATCAGCGAGCGGTCGGCGATCATCCGCCGGCCGTTCGTTTTTTCCGACGCTTCAGGCCGTGTGTCGCACAACAACCCTGGGCGTCATGCCGACTACGACGCGGTCATCGAGCGCTCGCCGCCCGTTGAGCAGGTCGAGCACCAGCTCGGCGACGCGGATGCCGATCTCATGCGCGCCGACGTCGATCGTGGTGATCGAAGGCACCGACTGCTCGGCGAGATCATAGGCGCCGAAGCCGGCAATCGCCACGTCGTCCGGCACGCGGATGCCGCGTCGAACGCATTCCATCAGGGCGCCGAAGGCGGAGAGGTCGGACACGCACATCACCGCCTGTGTGTCCGGCCAGCGCGAGATCATCTCGACCATGGCGGTCGCGCCCTCGCCCATCGAGATCGGCGGCACGCCGGAGGCAATCACGCGCGAAACGTCGAGGCCGCGGTCCTCCAGCGCCGCGACGAAGCCGCGTCGGCGGTCCAGACCACGGGTGTCCCGCGAGGTGTCGCCGCCGATAAAGCCCAGCCTCGAATAGCCGCGCTGAACGAAATGATCGACCATCAGCCGCCCGGCATCGGCATTGGAAAAGCCGACGACGTGGCCGATGGGATCGGCTGGCAAATCCCAGGTCTCCACCACCGGAACGCCGGCATTTGCCAGCAGCTTGCGGCAGCGCGGCGTGTGCCGGCCGCCGGTGACGATGATCGCCTCCGGGCGACGCTGCAGCAATTGCCCGACCAGGCGTTCCTCCTCCTCGACATTATAGTCGGTGAAGCCGAGCAGGATCTCCAGCCCGCTGTCGCGCAGGCCCTCGGTCATGCCGCGCACCGTGTCGGCGAAGTTGGCGTTGTTGATCGAGGGGATCGTCGCGGCGACGAAGCCGGAGCGCCGCGACGACAGATTGGCGGCGATGCTGTCGAAGACATAGCCGAGCTCTTCAGCCGCCTTGAGGATGCGGTCGCGCGTATCGGCGCTGACCGAAGCGTCGCGCTTGAAAGCGCGCGACACGGTCATCGTCGAGACGTTGGCGCGATGCGCTACATCGGCCATGGTCGGCCTTTTGGGCGAAGATTGCATGGCCGTACGTTATCGATATCACGGCGGAATGCAACGCGCCGTTGCGGCTCACGCAAACGCGATCTGGACCTTCATCGCCTGGCTGCGGTCGTTGGCGAGCTCGAAGCCGGAAAGCGCCTCGTCGACCGGCACCGAGTGGGTGATCAGCGGCTTCACGTCGATCAGCCCCTTGCGCATCAGCTCGACGCCGACGGCGAATTCGGGATGAAAGCGGAACGAGCCGTTGATCGACAGTTCCTTGGCGGTCACCGTCGACATCGGCAGTGCCATCTCGGCGCCGCCGAGGCCGAGCTGGACGATGGTGCCGCGCGGACGCAGCGCAGCGATGCCTTGCGCCAGCGCCGACGCCGCGCCCGAACATTCGTAGAGGATGTCGAAGGTCCCCTTGTCGGCAAGGTAGGGCGCCAAACCTTCCGGCTCGCTTCGGGTGTTGATGGTCTTGTCGGCGCCGGCGCGCATGGCCATCGACAGCGTGAAATCGGCGATGTCGACGGCGACGATCTCGGCCGCACCCGCGCGGCGCGCGCTGATGATCGACAGCAGGCCGATCGGCCCGCAGCCTGTGACCAGCACGCGCTTGCCCAGCATCTCTCCGGCCCGGCGCGTCGCGTGCAGACAGACGGCCAGCGGTTCGGCCATCGCCGCCTCGCCGGCGGTCAGGCCGTCGGCCGGGACGCACTGAATCGCGTCCGCCACCAGCATTTCACGAAACGCGCCCTGGATATGCGGGAACGGCATGGCGCTGCCGTAGAAGCGCATGTTGAGGCACTGGTTGTGCATGCCCTCGCGGCAATAGCGGCAGCTGTAGCAGGGCCGCGACGGAGACACGGCGACAAGCTGTCCCGTCTGCAGTCCACTCAGTCCCGGCCCGAGGCTCTCGATCACGCCGGAGACTTCGTGGCCGAGGATCATCGGCTCCTTCAGGCGCACCGTTCCGAAGCCGCCGTGATTGTAGTAGTGCAGGTCGCTGCCGCAGATGCCGCCGGCGGCGAGACGCAACAGCACCTGGCCCGGCCCCGGCTCCTCGACCGGACGGTCCTCGATGCGCAGGTCTTTGGCGGCGTGGATGACGATCGACTTCATGGCAGGCGAACTCCTCGGACTGTGCAGGCAGGCTTTGCGTAAAACAATGTCACAGCACCGGCGTCAGCAACGGCTGGCCAGCAAAATGGGCGGCAAGGTTGTCGCGTACCAGCTTGCCCATCGCCTTGCGCGTCTCGATAGTGCCCGACGCATGGTGCGGCTGCAAAAGGACGTTGTCGAGCGCCAGAAACCGCGGATTGAGCTTCGGCTCGCCCTCGAAAACGTCGAGCGCGGCAGACCCCAGCGCCTTCTTCTCGAGCGCATCGAGCAGCGCCT
This sequence comes from Mesorhizobium sp. WSM4887, assembly GCF_029625865.1. Classification (NCBI taxonomy): domain Bacteria; kingdom Pseudomonadati; phylum Pseudomonadota; class Alphaproteobacteria; order Hyphomicrobiales; family Phyllobacteriaceae; genus Mesorhizobium; species Mesorhizobium sp. WSM4887. Next base: position 176,511 of record NZ_JARTVP010000003.1, on the reverse strand, counting down.
CCTCGTCGATATTGGAGGCGCGCGAAATGTTGATCAGCATGCCGTCCTCGCCAAGCGCCGCGATCACCTCGCCATTGACGATGTGGCGTGTCGCGGCCGACGCCGCGAGCGTCACGAACAGGAAATCCGAACGGCCGGCCAGGGCGACGGGATCGGCGACGAACTCCCAGTCCGCGGCGAAATCCTTCGGCCCGACGTCGCTGTAGGCGATGTCCATGCCGAAGCCGGCCAGACGCTTGGCCACCTCATAGCCGATGCGGCCGAGGCCGAGCACGCCGGCCCGCCGGCCCCAGACTCGGCGCTTCAGCGGGTAAAGGCCTTTAGAGGCCCAACTGCCATCGCGCACCCAGCGCTCGGCGCCGATCATGCCGCGCGACAGGCACAGCATCATGGCGATGCCGAGATCGGCGACGTCGTTGGTCAACACATCAGGCGTATTGGTGACCCGCACGCCGCGCTCTCGGCACGCCGACAGATCGACCGCGTCGAAGCCGACGCCGTAGACCGAGACGACCTCGAGTGCCGGGCAGGCCTCGATCATGGCGCGGTTCGCGCCGAGTTCGCCGCGGGTGGCGATGGCGCGGACCTGCGGCCCGACGTCGGCGAGGAAGGACGGCTTGTCCTCGGCCGCAAAATAACGATGCACCACGAAGGCTTCGTTGAGCGGCACCTCGTCCCATGCGGGATAAGGTCCAACCTGAAGGATATGGGGCCGCTGCATCGGTTTTCGCTCCACTGGACTTGACAGCTGATGTTATCGATAACATAAAGCGGATAGCGACGAGAGGCAATCGAGAAAATGTCGTCCACCTTGTTCGATCTCACCGGGCGCACCGCGCTCGTCACCGGCTCCTCGCAAGGCATCGGCCTTGCATTGGCAAAGGGGCTCGCCGGCGCCGGGGCCAAAGTGGTCCTCAACGGCCGCGACGAGGCAAAACTCGCCGTTGCGGCCGCGCAAATCCCCGGCGCTGCGACGCTCGCTTTCGATGCGACCGACCATGATGCGGTACGCGCCGCCATCGATGCGTTCGAGCAGGCTCAAGGAGCGATCGACGTCCTCGTCAACAATGCCGGCATGCAGTTCCGTACGCCGCTCGAGGACTTTCCCGCCGACGCGTTCGAGCGCCTGCTGCAGACCAACGTCGCCAGCGTCTTCCATGTCGGCCAGGCCGTGGCGCGCCACATGATCCGGCGTGGCCGCGGCAAGATCATCAACATCGCCAGCGTGCAGACCGCGCTCGCCCGGCCGGGTATCGCGCCCTACACGGCGACCAAGGGCGCGGTCGGCAATCTCACCAAGGGCATGGCGACCGACTGGGCCAGGCACGGCCTGCAATGCAACGCCATCGCGCCCGGTTATTTCGACACGCCGCTCAATGCGGCCCTTGTCGCCGACCCGGCCTTCAGCGCTTGGCTTGAAAAGCGCACGCCGGCTGGCCGCTGGGGCAAGGTCGAAGAACTGGTCGGCGCCTGCGTCTTCCTGGCTTCGGACGCCTCTTCCTTTGTCAACGGACATGTCCTCTATGTCGATGGCGGCATCACAGCTTCGATCTGACCTGCCGCCGCGCATGGTCGTCATGGGCGTCACCGGTTCGGGCAAGACGACGGTTGGCGAGGCGCTGGCCCGTGCGATCCACGCGACGTATGTGGATGGCGACAAGCTGCACCCTGAAGCCAACACCGCCAAGATGAGCGCAGGCATTCCGCTTGACGACGCCGACAGGTGGCCATGGCTGGCGAAAGTCGGCGGAACGCTGAGGCTGCAGCCCGCACCGGTCATCGTCGGTTGTTCGGCGCTGAAGCGCGCCTATCGCGATTTCATCACCGAGCAGGCCCGCGCGCCGGTGCTGTTCATCTATCTCGATGGTTCGCGTGAACTGATTTCCCGGCGCATGAGCGAGCGCACCGGCCATTTCATGCCGACCAGCCTGCTCGAGAGCCAGTTCGCGACGTTGGAAGTGCCAGGCAAGGACGAGAATGCCATCGCGGTGGCGATCGACGCACCGCTCGAAAAGATTGTCGCGGACATAACGTCCAGATTTGAGGAGCGACCGTCATGACCAACACAGTCGCGCTAATCGGTGCCGGTGCCATGGGCGGAGCGATCGGCGATCGCCTGCTCGCTACCGGCAACCGGCTCTTCGTGTTTGATCTCGACACGACCAAGGTGGAAACGCTGGTTGCGAAGGGCGCCAGCGCCGCGGCCAGCGCGGCCGCGGCCGCCGCAGCGGCCGACTTCGTCATCCTCAGCCTCAATTCCGCGGCAATCGTGCGCCGCGCCGTGTTCGGAGATGGCGGCGTCGCCGCCGGCGCGAAGCCCGGCACGCTGATCATCGACATGTCGTCTATCGACCCCGACGCGACGCGCCAGCTGGCGGCGGACGCCGGCGAAAGGAGCCTGCGCTGGGTCGACTCTCCGCTCTCGGGCGGCGCGCCGAAGGCATTGGTCGGCGAATTGACGCTGATGGCGGGCGGCGCGGCACAGGATGTCGCCGACGCCCATAAGCTGCTGCGCGACGTCGCCACCAACTATACCCATATGGGTCCGGCTGGCGCGGGCCAGACGACCAAGCTGGTCAACCAGGTGCTGTGCGCCTTGAATTTCATGGCTGTGGCGGAAGCGACGCGGCTGGCGCTGGACGCCGGTGTCGACGCGCTCAAGATTCCGCAGGCGCTGAAGGGCGGCCGCGCCGACAGCGCCATCCTGCAGGAATACCTGCCGCGCTTCGCCACCCGCGACTACCGCCGCACCGGCCGCATCGACAACATGGTGAAGGACCTCAACGCTGCGCAGGACCTGGCGCGGCGCACGCACACCGCAATGCCGCTGACGGCCGTCTGCGCCGAAGTGCACCGGCTGTTGACGGCCGCCGGACTGGGTGGCGAGGACCAGGCCGCTTTGATGGAATTTTTCCGACGCAAGGATGAGGAGCCCGCAGCATGATCACACGCTATGCGCTGTTTGAAGGCAAGGTGAAGGACGGCCAAACCGAAGCCTTCCGCGAGGATGTGATCAGAACCGTCCTGCCGAAGTGGAAGGCTTTCCCGGGCGCGCTAGACGTACGCGTCAGCTTTGCCGAGAAGCGCGACGACGGCGCGCCGGAATTCCCGATGATCCTGGCAATCAACTATCGCGACATGGCCGCGGTCGAGGCCGCGCTCGCGAGCCCCGCCCGCTCGGAATCTCGCGCCGCGACCGAGGCGGTGTTGGCCAAGTATTTCGAGGGACGCATTCACCACCACGTCACCATCGCCAACGAGTTTTCCCTGTCGACGGATTGACGTGCTTAAATCTGCCCCTGAGCCCTAAATGCGCAGGCAAGACAGGCAGCCGCACCAACGAAATCTTAATGTAAATCAAGCGTAATCCCGACCGTTAAAATTGTGCGTTTGGGTTGGGGTTACGCATGCCGGAGTATTCCTCCTTCATCCGGTCGATCCGGGTCCGCTATATTTCGGGATTGCTCGTCTTTGCCCTGGCCTCGGCGGCCGTCATGTTCGCGCTCAACCGCGTGAACTCATACCGCCACGAAGTCGATGCCTTGAGCGGCAATTTCGTCATCTTCTCGCGCGACCTGCGCAACGCCACCAATTTCGCCGAGACGACCGGAACCGTGTGGCGGGCTGAGACCCGCGATGGGCTGACCGCAGCCGCGCGCGGCCATTCCGAACGGCTGATGGGCGAGATCGAAATCCTGAACGCGCAGCTCGCGGCGATCAGGCCGCGGCTGTCGAAGAATACGCTCAATGCGCTCGAATCCGCTTCGGTGAACGACGATCTGTTCTGGTCGGCGCGCGACATGGTGCGCAATTTCAACCTGATGTCGGTGGCCCAGACAGTCGACGAATGGAGCTACCGCGAGATCCGCAACCAGAACGATCTTTTCGCCCAGCCGATGCTGGTTCGCGTGCGCACCGCGCTCGATGACGAGCGGCGCCTCGCCGATGCCGCCAGCGACCGGCTGCTCCTATGGGCGAGCGGTCTGCTGATCGCCGTCATCGCCATCGCCGCGGTTCTGATCTTCCGGCCGATGGAGAACGCGATCCGCCGCGCCTTCGCCGAAACCGCCGCATCGTTGTTCAAGGCCGAGGCGGCCGACCGGGCGAAATCGGAATTCCTCGCCAATATGAGCCATGAGATCCGCACGCCGATGAACGGCGTGCTCGGCATGGCCGAGCTTCTCGCCAAGACCGAGCTGACGCCGCGCCAGAAGACCTTCACCGACGTCATCGTCAAATCCGGCAACGCGCTGCTCACCATCATCAACGACATTCTCGATTTCTCGAAGATCAATGCCGGCCAGCTGACGCTCGACCCCGCCCCGTTCCGCCTGGCCGAAGCGGTCGAGGACGTGGCCACGCTGGTCTCGGCCCGCGTTGCCGAAAAGAACCTCGAGCTCATCGTGCGCGTCGACCCGCGCCTGCCTGGCTTCGTCGTCGGCGACGCCGGCCGTTTCCGCCAGATCGTTACCAACCTGCTCGGCAATGCGGTGAAGTTCACCGAGAAGGGGCATGTGCTGATCGATGTCGGCGGCGATGTGGTCGATGGGACCGTCCAGCTCAAGGTCCGCGTCGAGGACACCGGCATCGGAATCCCCGCCGAAAAGCTGCAGAGCGTGTTCGAGAAATTCGCCCAGGTCGACGGCTCGTCCACCCGTCGTCACGAAGGCACCGGGCTCGGCCTTGCCATCTCCGCCCGCCTCGTCGACCTGATGGGCGGCAAGATCGGCGTTGAAAGCGAGATCGGCCGCGGCTCGGTCTTCTGGTTCGCCGTACCGCTGCCGGCACACAAACAGCAGGCGCGCGACGAGATCGTGCCGGTCGACGTAACCGGCGCCCGCGTCCTGGTCATCGACGACAACCCGGTCAATCGCGAGATCCTGCTCGAGCAGCTGCGCAGCTGGAGCTTCGACTGCGCCGCGGCCGAAAGCGGCGCCGTCGGCCTCGCCTTTCTCGACCGCGCCTGCCAGCTCGGCGCTTCGGTGGACTGCATCATCCTTGACTACCAGATGCCCGGCATGAACGGCGCCGATGTCGCCAAGGCGATCGCCGCCGACAGCCGCCTGTCTTCCATTCCGGTCGTGCTGCTCACTTCGGTCGACCAGGTCGATTTCGGCCGACTGGTGATCGATTTCGGCATCGTCGCGCATCTCACCAAGCCGGCGCGTTCGGCGGTGCTGCTCGGCACCGTGATCTCCGCCATCCAGAAGGCGCGCACGCAAGGCGGCAAGGCGCATTTCCTGCGCGAGCCGGTCGTCGTCCAGTCAGCTCCGCCGCCCTTCACCGTCATCCGCGGTCCAGCCGTTCCGGTCCTCGCGCCCGAACCGGCGGCGGCGCCGGGCGGTCCGATCGATATCCTGATCGCCGAGGACAATGACGTGAACCAATTGGTCTTCGGCCAGATCCTCAACGGCCTCGGCCTCAGCTATCGCATTGCCGGCAACGGCCGCACCGCGGTCGAGATGTACCGCTCGCTGCGGCCCCGGCTGGTGCTGATGGACGTCTCCATGCCGGAGATGAACGGTTACGAGGCGACGCGCGCCATCCGCGCCATCGAAGGGCAGAACGGCAGCCATACGCCGATCATCGGCGTCACCGCGCATGCGCTGAAGGGCGACCGCGAAAAATGCATGGAGGCCGGCATGGACGACTACCTGCCGAAGCCGGTCTCCCCGGACCGCCTCGGCGCCAAGATCGGCACCTGGCTCAGCGAGACGGTGGCGGCGAAGACGGCTTGAGCTACCGGTTTCGCATAACCAGGCACGCCCCGCCGACGCTTTGCAGCTTATTGCAGATGCCGTTGGCCTCGGCGCGCGAGTCGGCACCGATCCTGACCGCATAGATGCCGCGCCGGCCGATCGGCGTGCGCACGCGGCTGACCACAGGATCATGGCTGCCAAGCAGGGAAGGGAATCGGCCGCGAACCCGCAACCACTGGCTGATTGCGGCGGAGCGGCGGAAATTGCCGGCCACCTGGACGCCCCACGGCTTGACGTTGATCGAGGCCATGGCGACGGTCCGCGACATGATCACCGGCAGCCTGCGGCAGGCGACCGCGAAGCTCATCTTCGGATCGAGCGGCCGGATAGTGCCGGCATAGGCGGTGTCCGAGAACTTGTCGACCGGCTCGCCCATGATGTCGAAGACATAGCTTTCGGTCTCCATCGGCAGGAAGCCGCCGGAGGACAGCCAGCGCGATACGCGGTTCTCGCCCGCATTGTAGGCGGCAGCCGCGAGGCCGAGATTGCCGTAGCCCGCCTTCATCTCGGCAAGATACTTGGCCGAGGCGGGGATCGCCTGCCCGATGTCGAAGGGATCGGCAAGCCCGCGCAGCTTGGCCGTGCCCGGCATGAACTGCGCGATGCCTTCGGCGCCCACGGGGCTCACCGCATTGGGATCGAAGCGGCTCTCCTTCCAGATCAGCCGGGCGAAGAAATCCTTGGGTAGGCCATTTTGCTCGGCCTGGGTCTCGATCAGGTCACAGACGCGATTGATCAGCCGTTTTGCGGCCGATCGCGACTGCGGCGGATCGGCGAATGCCTGACCGGCAGGGATCAGCGCGCAAATCAGGATCAGTGCCGTCCTGAGCAAGCGCTGCATGGCTCATTCCGCGGCGGCTTTGCCGTGTCCGTACCGCTGCTCGATATAGTCGGCGACCATCTTTTCGAAATCCTGCGCGATCGAGGGGCCACGCAGCGTCGCCGCCTTCTTGCCGTCGATGAACACCGGCGCCGTCGGCGTCTCGCCGGTTCCGGGCAAAGATATGCCGATATCGGCATGCTTGGATTCGCCGGGGCCGTTGACGATGCAGCCCATCACCGCGACCTTCAGGTTCTCGACGCCCGGATATTTCTCGCGCCACACCGGCATGTTCTTGCGGATGTCGGCCTGGATGCTCTGGGCCAGCTCCTGGAAGACGGTGGAGGTCGTGCGGCCGCAGCCGGGGCAGGCCGCGACGATCGGCACGAACTGCCGGAAGCCCATCGTCTGCAAAAGTTCCTGCGACACCTGCACCTCGCGCGTGCGGTCGCCGTTCGGCTCCGGCGTCAGCGAGATGCGGATCGTGTCGCCGATGCCCTGCTGCAGAAGGATACCCATGGCAGCTGAGGAAGCGACGATGCCCTTGGTGCCCATGCCGGCCTCGGTCAGCCCGAGATGCAGCGCATGGTTGGAGCGGGTCGCAAGCTCGGTATAGACGGCGATCAGATCCTGGACGCCGCTGACCTTGGCCGACAGGATGATCTTGTCGCGGCCGAGCCCGATTTCTTCCGCCATCTCCGCCGACAGGATCGCCGACTGCACGATCGCCTCGCGGGTGACTTCCTGGGCGGTGAGCGGCGAGCCCTGGGCCTGGTTGTCATCCATCAGCCGGGTCAAGAGCTCCTGGTCGAGCGAGCCCCAGTTGACGCCGATCCGCACCGGCTTGTCGTGTCTGATCGCCATCTCGACGATCGCTGCGAACTGGCGGTCCTTCTTTTCCTTGAAGCCGACATTGCCGGGGTTGATGCGGTATTTCGCCAGCGCCTCGGCGCAGGCCGGGTGATCGGCGAGCAGCTTGTGACCGATATAGTGGAAGTCGCCGACCAGCGGCACGTTGACGCCGAGCCGTGCCAGCCGATCACGGATGAGCGGCACGGCGGCCGCGCTCTCGTCGCGGTCGACGGTGATGCGCACGATCTCCGAGCCGGCGCGATGCAGCGCCGCCACCTGGGCAACGGTCTGATCGATGTCGGCGGTATCGGTGTTGGTCATCGACTGCACGACGACCGGCGCGCCGCCGCCGACCATCACGCCGCCGACATCGACGCCGACCGATGCGCGGCGCGGGAAAGGAGAAGAAAAATATCCGGTCATGCCGGCCGCCTTCATCTGGAAGTTCCGGGCATGAGGTGGCGGAGCAAAGATTGCTTGTCAATGGCCGGTGACAGCCACGGTCCGCAAATCGGCTGTGCTTGGTTGGCGGCCGTGCGGTTCAGCAGCCCACATCGGGCTGCGGTTGCATTCCAGGAAGAGTTCGGGAAATTCAGCGTAAACTCACCGGACCGGCGGCATTCTTGCCACCGGTTGGGTTGCACCCGACGGGTGCGGTTATGTTGCCTAGAGGAGTTTCAGTGTGCCGTCGGTTTCGCCTTCAGCTTTTCAATCTCGTCCTTGATTGCCAGCTTGCGCCGCTTCAGAGTGGCGATCTCGAGGTCGTCTACCGAAGGATGATTCATCGCGTCGATAAGCTCGCGCTCGATGTCGCCGTGCTTCCGCTGCAGCTCATCAAGATGGGATGCAAGAGACATGATTGGTTCTCCCTTTCATGGATTCCTCGATTGCAGCCGTCTCAGGCACGTCCACCGCAGGTCGCAACTGTGACGGCACGATGACAGTTTGCCACCAACCAATCTCGATGTCGAATGCCGCGTGGTAGCATTCCACGACAATGTGAAATGTGATATCAGCGGCGCGCCGGTCACAAACCCCACCGGCCCCGCCCAAAGGCCCATCCCTGGGCGACGCATACGCAGACGGTAGATAATGTCCGAACAGGAACAGGCTGAGATACGCCTCGAATATTCCCGGCTCAAACAGGAACACGCCGATTTCGACGCCGCCATCAACGCGATGATCGCCATGGGTTGCGACCCGCTGCAGATCCAGCGCATGAAGAAGAAGAAGCTGATGCTGAAGGACCGGCTGATGGCGCTGGAAGACCGCATCATCCCCGACATCATCGCCTGACCGGCAGCTTCCTTCGCTCGACGGCTAGGGGATCGATAGCCGCGCGGCGCGGTCACGCAGTAGCGCGACCAGCTCGCCTGTCCGTTCTTCCGACGTGTCGATCGGAACCACCAGGCACATCGTCGCCTCGATCTTCCCAGGCGCTGAAAAGACCGGCGCCGCCAGGCATTTGGTATAGGCGTCGACAAGGCCCGACGTCACGCAATAGCCGGTGACGCGGGCTTTTGCGATGGCGTCGATGAAGTCGTCGAGCTCGATCTTGCGGCCGTCCGGCAGCACGAGGTCGTCCTGGGAGATCATCGCCTCGATCCGGCTGCGTTCCAGGCCGGCGAGCAGCAGCCGGCCTGACGCGGTCCAAGGCAGCGGGATCTGCAGACCGGTGGCCGAGCTGATGCGGAACGGCCTGGTGCCCGGGCTCGAATGGACGATCGTGTAGCGGCCGCTCTGCAGCATGCACAGCTCCGAGGTCTCGCCCGTCTCGCGCGACAGCGTGTCGACCTCCTGCCGCCCGCGTCTGAGCAGGTCGTTGCCACGCATATAGGCCATTCCGTAGAGGTAAAGCTTCTTGCCGAAATAGACGCGGTTGCCGTCGCCGGCCATCTCCAGCAGACCGGCACCGACCAGTTCCCGAACCAGCGTGTAGGTCGTCGAGCGGGGGGCGTTGAGCCCCTTGGCCAGCTCGCCGATGCCGATCGCGCGCTGCGTGGCATGCAGGAACTCCAGAATGTGCAGCGCGCGGTTGAGACCCTTTTCGCGAGAGTTCGCGGGCCTCTCTTCGTCCGAACTTCCGGCCTGCCACTCGGTCAGGGTTTCGCCATCTTGCATTGTCGATTCCCGGTGTTAGTATCTGTCTTGTACAGGATACATACGTCTCTTGTAAGAGACAATCGTATATCGATTGCTGACGCGTGTATTCATGGGGAACACACCACCAAAGGAGGTCGCCGTGAACGACACATCCGGAAGACGTGATTTTCTAAAATTGGGAATGGCCGGACTTGCCACCGCCGGCGCGCTCACCGCGGTCAGCGCCGAGAAGGCCGCCGCGCAAGCCGCGTCCGACAGCGTACTGCGGACCGCGCTCGATCGTGGCAAGCTGATCGTCGGCACCGGCAGCACCAACGCGCCGTGGCATTTCGAGAACGATGCCGGCGAGCTGGTCGGCATGGACATCACCATGGGGCGCATCCTCGCCAAGGGCCTTTTCGATGACCCGACCAAGGTCGAATTCGTCATGCAGGATCCGGCGCAGCGCATTCCGAACGTGACCACCAATAAGGTCGATATCACAATCCAGTTCATGACCATGACGGGGCAGCGCTCGCAGCTGATCCACTTCTCGCGCCCCTACTATGTCGAAGGCGTCGCGCTGCTGACGCTGCCGGGGTCCGAGAACAAGACTTTCGACAAACTGCTGGCGAACGGCTCCGCCACGCGCATCTCGATCCTGCAGAATGTCGATGCCGAAAACTCGGTGCACTTTGCCCTGCCCCAGGCGCAGGTCATGCAGATCGACACCCAGGCCAACGTGCTGCAGGCGCTGGAATCCAAGCGTGTCGACGCCGCCGCGGTCGACCTCTCCACCGTGCGCTGGCTCGCCTCGCGCAACCCGGACAAATACTTCGACGCCGGCAAGAGCTGGTATTCGATGCTTTACGGCGCGGCCATCAGGCAGGGCGACCTCGACTGGCTGACCTACGTCAACCAGACCTTCACCATCGCCATGTTCGGCCACGAGACGGCGCTCTACGACGCTGCCTTCAAGGAATATTTCGGCCAGGAGCCGCCGCCGCGCCACCCGGGCTTCCCGGTCATCTGACGAAGCCTTCTGACTTTAGCCGGCGGAGGGAGGCAACAAGCGCCCTTCCGCCTGTTCTCCTCGACACGGGCTCCTGCAGTGACGAATTCTTTATCCTCACAACAGGCCATTGAGACGGACGCATGGGCTATACGCTCAATTTCAACCTGATCTGGCGCCATTTCGACAAGCTCTGGGGCGGACTGCTGCTCAGCCTCGAGCTTGCCGTGATCTCGATCGCCATCGGCATTGTCATCGGACTGGTACTGGCCGTCTGGTATGTCTCGGCCGGGCGTGTCGTGCGCGGCATTATCGCCTCTTACGTCGAATTCATCCGCAACGTGCCGCTGATCCTGCTGGTCTATCTGGTGTTCTACGGTCTGCCGACCGTCATCGACCTAGCCTACAGCGCGCAGACGTCCTTCGTCGCCACGCTTGCCGTCTACAGCGGCGCCTATCTGGTCGAAGTGTTCCGATCCGGCCTCGAAGCCGTGCCGCGCGGCCAAATCGATGCCGGCAAGGCGATCGGCCTTACGCCATGGCAGCGGCTGGTCCATGTGCGGCTGCCGACGATGATGCGCATCACCCTGCCGGCGCTTTCCAACACCTTCATCTCGCTGTTCAAGGACACGTCCGTCGCTTCCGTCATCTCCGTGCCCGAACTGACCTATGGCGCGCAGTGGATCAACTTCAACACCTTCCGCATCGTCGAGGTCTATCTGGTGGTGACGGCGATGTATCTGGTGACGGGTTACGCCCTGCTCTTCGCGCTCCGGCTGGTCGAGCGCTGGTATAGGACGGCGCGCTGATGCTTGGCCAGATCGCCTACGCCCTGCCGTTCCTCGCCGAAGGCTTCGCGCTGACGCTTTGGGTGTCGCTGCTCGTCGTGGTGCTGTCGCTGATCGCCGGCGTTGTCTTCGGCGTCGGCCTCGTCTACGGGCCCGCACCCTTGCGCTGGGCGGTGCGGATCTTCAGCGACACCGTCCGCGGCATCCCGATCCTGGTGCTGATCTTCTTCGTCTATTACGGCATGCCGGCCGTCGGCGTGCATCTCCAGTCCTTCTGGGCGGCGGTGCTGGCGTTGACCTTGTTCAAGACCGCGCAGGTCGTCGAATATCTGCGCGGCGCGGTCGCCTCGATCCCGAAAGGCCAGTCGGAAGCGGCGATGGCGATCGGCCTGACCTTTCGCCAGCGCCTTACCTACGTGATTTTCCCGCAGGCCTTCCGCCGCTTCCTGCCGCCTTGGATCAACGGCGTCACCGACGCGGTCAAGGGCAGCGCGCTGGTCTCGCTGCTCGGCATCACCGATCTGATGCAGGCCATCAACCAGGTCATTGGCCGCACCTATGAGGCGATGCCGCTCTATATCCTCGGCGCCCTTCTCTATTTCGGCGTCAACTACGCGCTTTCGCTTGCCAGCCGACGGCTGGAGCAGCGCTTTGCCTTCATCCGGGAATAGCACAATGGCCACCACTTCCGATAACAGCCCTGCGCTTCTCGATATCGCCGAGGTCTCGAAATCCTTTGGCTCGGTCGAGGTACTGCGCTCGGTCAGCCTCAAGGTGGCGAAGGGCGAGGTGGTCGCCATCATCGGACCGTCCGGCAGCGGCAAGACCACGCTGCTGCGCTGCGTCAACTTCCTCGAAAGCTACGACAGCGGCTCGATCCGCATCGACGGCAAGGAGGTCGGTTTTCGCGACGGCGGCGCGCGCCAGCGCCGCAGCGAGCGCGACTTGGCCGCCATGCGCGCCGAGACCGGCATGGTGTTCCAGGGCTTCAACCTGTTCCCGCATCTGACGGCGGCCGGCAACATCATGCTCGGCCTCACCAAGGTACGCGGCAAGAGCAGCGCCGAGGCGCGCTCGATCGCCGAGCACTGGTTGGGTCGTGTCGGTCTCGCCCACAAGGCCGACAGCCTGCCCACCGAGCTTTCCGGCGGCCAGCAGCAGCGTGTCGGCATCGCCCGCGCCGTCGCCATGGAGCCGAAGATCCTGCTGCTCGACGAGATCACCTCGGCCCTCGATCCGGAACTCGTCGGCGAGGTTCTGGCCGTGGTGAAAAGCCTCGCTGAGGACGGCATGACCATGGTGATGGTGACGCATGAGATGGCTTTCGCCCGCGACGCCTCAAGCCGCATCGTCTTCATGGCCGACGGCGGCGTCAGTGCCGTCGGGCCGCCGAAGGAGGTGCTTGCCGCGGAGACCACGAACGAGCGCCTGCGGACTTTTTTGGCGCGCTTCCGCGCCTCGCAATTCTGACATCGGATGGCAAATGCCATCCAAGGAGCATTCTTCCATGACGCCTTACACCCGGCTCGCCGAACTCGGCCTGACGCTGCCCGAGCCGCCAACGCCCATCGCCAACTTCGTCACTCATGCCGAGAGCGGCCGGCTGATCTTCCTCTCGGGCCAGGGGCCGCTGCGCGCCGATGGCACGCTTTGCATCGGCAAGGTCGGCGAGGACGTCACCGTCGAACAGGCCTATGAGCATGCCCGGCTCACCGGCCTCAACCTGCTTGCCGTCATGCACGCGGCGGCGGGCGACCTCGGGCGCATCGTGCGCGTCGTCAAGCTGCTCGGCTTCGTCAATGCGACGCCGACCTTCAGCGATCACCCGAAGGTGGTCAACGGCTGCTCCGATCTCTTCGCCGATGTCTTTGACAAGATCGGCGGCCACGCGCGTTCGGCGATCGGCGTCGGCTCGCTGCCTGGAAACATCACCGTCGAAATCGAAGCGGTCGTCGAGATCGCCGCCTGACACTGGGATCTGCTGCCATGAAAACCTATTCCGAGACCGGCTCCAACACCACGATCCGCGAGCGGCTGGGACTGCGTCGGATCATCAACGTCTCGGGCACGATGACGACACTCGGCGCTTCCATCATCGTCCCGGAAGCGATCAGCGCCATGGCCGAGATCGCCTCGCAATGGGTGGAGATGGACGATTTGCAGCGCGCCGCGAGCGCAGTCGTCGCCCGTCTCACCGGCGGCGAGGCCGGCTTCATCACCGCCTGCTGCGCCTCAGGCATCACCATGGCGATCGCCGGAGCGATGACCGGCACCAACCTGCTGGCCATCGAACGGCTGCCCGACGACACCGAAGGGCTGAAATCGGAGGTCGTCATCCAGCTCGGCCATATCGTCAATTACGGCTCGCCGATCGATCAGTCGATCCGCGTGGCCGGCGCCAAGGTCATTCCGGCGGGCACCGTTAGCGTCACGCAGGATTACCACGTGCGCGAGGCGATCAACGAGCGCACCGCGGCCGCGCTTTACGTCGTCGCCCACCACACGGTGCAATACGGCATGCTTTCGCTAGAGGAGTTCTGCGAGATCTGCCACGCCAAGAATGTGCCGGTGATCGTCGATGCCGCTTCGGAATACGATCTGCGGACCTTCCTCGCGCGCGGCGCCGACATCGTCGTCTACAGCGGCCACAAATTCCTGAGTGGCCCGACCAGCGGCATCGTCACCGGCCGCAAGGACCTGGTGCGCGCCGCCTATCTGCAGAATCGCGGCGTCGCGCGGGCCATGAAGGTCGGCAAGGAAAGCATCGCCGGCACCATGGCGGCGCTCGACGCTTGGGAAAAGCGCGACCATGCCGGCATTCGCCGGCGCGAAGAGGCGGCGCTCGATCTGTGGAAGGATGCGCTGCAAGGCATTCCGGGCATCGGCGCTGAGATCGTGCCCGACCCAACCGCCAACCCGCTCGACCGCCTGCAGGTCTTCGTCCGTCCGGAGAGCCGCTTCACCGCCGCGGGCCTAGCCTCGGCTTTGGCCGCCGGCTCACCGCCCGTCATCGTGCGCAACCATGAGGTCGAGCGCGGACACTTCTTCCTCGACCCGTGCAACCTGCATCCCGGCGAGGCCGAGATCGTCGCCGAGCGGCTGCGCGCGGTTCTGACCGCGAAGGAGCGTCCCGCGGATGCGATGAAAGCGGCGCGCAAGGATTCATCCGGGGCGCTGCGCTGGCCGGACTAGACCTCGCCACCGTCGGCCCACAGCCGCGACAATCCTTGCGGCTGCCGGCGAATTCCGCTAAGGCGCGCCTTTGCCGCCGGGAGCGAAAACCTTGACCGATCAGCGTGCCGACGTCGCCATCATCATGGGCAGCCAGTCCGACTGGGCGACGATGCGCCAGGCGGCGGAAACGCTGGATGCGCTGGGCATCCCGCACAAAAAACTGATCGTCTCGGCACACCGCACGCCGGACCGCCTCTATGAATTCGCCAAGGGCGCCAAGGCGGCCGGCTACAAGGTGATTATCGCCGGCGCCGGCGGCGCGGCGCACCTGCCCGGCATGACGGCGGCGATGACGCCGCTGCCCGTCTTCGGCGTGCCGGTGGAATCCAAGGCGTTGTCCGGCCAGGATTCGCTGCTCTCCATCGTGCAGATGCCGGCCGGCATTCCGGTCGGCACTTTGGCCATCGGCAAGGCCGGTGCTGCCAACGCGGCCCTTCTCGCCGCAGCCGTCCTGGCGCTGAGCGATGAAAAACTCGCCGCCCGCCTCGATGCCTGGCGCACCGCACAGACCGCCAAGGTCGCCACCGAACCGGCAGATACCCCGTGAGTCTGGCCCCGGGATCGACCATCGGCATCATCGGCGGCGGCCAGCTTGGCCGCATGCTGGCTATGGCAGCCGCTCGCCTTGGCTACCGCACGGTCGTGCTGGAGCCGGAGGCCGATTGCCCGGCGGCGCAGGTCGCCAACCGGCAGATCGTCGCCGCCTATGACGATCCGGCGGCCCTTGCCGAACTGGCCGGCGCCAGCGCTGTCGTCACTTACGAATTCGAGAACGTCCCGGTTCAAGCGGCGCAGACACTCGCGGCGCGCGTTCCCGTCTGTCCGCCGGCCCGCGCGCTGGAAATCGCGCAGGATCGCGTGACCGAAAAAAGCTTCCTGAACGGCATCGGCGTTCCCACAGCCGAATTCTGCCCAGTGGACAATGACGAGCAGCTGACGGCCGCGCTGAAGAAATTCAGCGGCAGCGGCGTGCTGAAGACGCGCCGCATGGGCTATGACGGCAAAGGCCAGCGCGTCTTCCGCAACATGGAGACCGGCGGCTTTGCCGGCACCTGCGAGGCGATGGGCAATGTGCCGCTGATCCTCGAATCGCTGGTCGCTTTCGAGCGCGAGATTTCGGTGATTGCAGCGCGCGGGCAGGACGGCTCGGTTGCAGCCTACGATCCGGCCGAGAATATCCATCGCGAAGGCATATTGCGAACGTCGACATTGCCGGCCGCCATCGCACCGGACACCGCATCGGCGGCGAAGCAAGCGGCAGCAAAAATCCTTGCGGCGCTCGACTATGTCGGCGTCATCGGCGTCGAGTTCTTCGTGCTTGCCGACGGTTCGCTTTTAGCCAATGAGCTGGCGCCGCGTGTCCACAATTCCGGCCACTGGACGGAAGCCGCCTGCATCGTTTCGCAGTTCGAACAGCATATCCGCGCCACCGCCGGCCTGCCGCTGGGCTCGCCTGCACGGCATTCCGACTGTGTCATGGAAAATCTGATCGGCGACGACATGCTGAAGGTTCCGGCGCTGCTCGCCAAGCCCGGCCTGATGCTGCATCTCTACGGCAAGGCCGAGTCGCGGCCCGGCCGCAAGATGGGCCATTTCACGCGCATTGAGCGTCGGCGCTAACGCCGACTACTGCACGTCTTCGTCCTCGTCCGGGCTGGCGCAGCTCGGATCGCCTTCCTGGCAGTTGGGGCCGGAGGTGAGTTGCTTGGTGCGCTCGGTGGTCAGCTCCGTCAGGCATTGCGAAACCTCCATCGGGTGGATGGAACCGCCCTCGCTGTCGGCGGTCGAATAGGCGCATTCGGCGTCGCGGAAGGTGATCCAGGCGCGCTGTGCGGTCTGCAGCAACTTGTTGGCCTTCTCGTCATTGCGGCCGACAATATCCTTGTAGGCGGCGTTGAGCTTGGCAACGGCCGCCTGATAATCGGCATTGGCGCAGATATTCATCATCGACTGGCTGTCGTCGCTGCGATCGCAGTCCTCGGCCCATGCAGCCGGAACCGTCGCGATGAGGACAAGGCATGCGGGCAGAAAGAGACGGCGCATGATAAAGACTCCGTTTCGCTGAGAGCATCTGCAACCTAGAGGAATCGCTTGCCGTCGCAGAAATGCGGCTAAACAAATAGACATAACCGGAGGGGACCTATGTCCCGCTCTGGGGTGGCCCGCAACATTCCAGCCGCCTCTGAGTCGCGCAATGCCGCGCGTTACCTATGGCGAATATTTGATCAGCGCACCATTTGCGGCATAAGAGCCGCCCGCTTGCGGTTGACACGGGCAAGGCTCCTCGTTTATGAGCCACGCAAGTTCAAGGCGCGCTTTTTTCGGGCGCGCCTTTAAAATTCGGCCCGGGACCGGGCCCCCGACCGAACAGGCAAGACCATGAAGATCAAGAACTCGCTCAAGGCGCTCAAGGCGCGTCACCGCGACAACCGGCTGGTTCGCCGCAAGGGACGCATCTACATCATCAACAAGACCGCTCCGCGCTACAAGGCGCGCCAGGGCTGAGACTTGCGCGGGGGGGGGAAACCCCCCCCCCCGGTGTGGGCAGGCCGGGGGGCCGGCCCCCCCCCGAAAAAAAATTTTTAGATACCCCCGCCGGGGCGAGATTACCGGCCAGGGGGGTTTTTTTTGTTTGTTTATTTGCCACGGGA
>NZ_JARTVP010000003.1:0-159303 GCF_029625865.1 Mesorhizobium sp. WSM4887 | reverse complement strand
CCCCCCAAACGGGGTGGTGGCGCCAAACGCCCCCAAAAAAAAACCCCAAAACCCCCCCCCCCCCCACCCCCCCCCCCCCGGGCCTCCCCGGGGGGGGGCCCCCCCCCCCCCCGCCGCTGATGTCGACTGCCGGTTCGCCGGACCCTCACGCTAAAATCATTTTGACGATCCGCCGTCCGGGACTAGATTCCGGACATGCGGATTCTTTTTGCATTCTTCATTGCCCTCGTCCTTTCCGGAACGACCTTGCCCGCTTCGGCGCAGGATGAGGCCACGCCGCCCGCCGCTTCGCCGCCGCCCGCCATCACGCCTCCGCCGGTCGCCTCGACCAGGCAGGGACGGCTCGACCAGCTCTTTGCCGATCTCAGACGCGAGCGCAACGAGAAGGCCGCCGAACGCATCGCCGGCCGCATCTGGAATGAGTGGAACCAGTCCGGCAGCGCCTCGATCGACCTGATGATGCGATGGGCGCAAAGGGCGGCGGAAGACCAGAAATTCGACGTCGCGCTCGATTTCCTCGATCAGGTGGTGACCTTGCAGCCCGATTATGCCGAAGGCTGGAACCGCCGCGCTACCGTGCATTTCCTGATGAAGAACTATGGAAAGTCGATGTCGGACATCGACCACACGCTGCGGCTCGAACCGCGCCATTTCGGCGCGCTGTCGGGTCTCGCGCAGATCATGGCCGAGACCGGCCACAAGCAGTCGGCGCTGGAAGCCTGGCAGAAGGTGCTCACCATCTATCCGATGATGCGCAGCGCCCAGGGCCAGGTCTCGACGCTGTCGGAAGACCTGGCCGGCGAGGGCATTTGAGGGGCAGCTTTTCGTCATCCTCGGGCTTGAGCCAACGACCCATGCCGTGACTTTTCCGCGCCGCGACGGTGGTGCAGAACTCTGCTCCGCTGTAGCCTTCGCGCAAGGTGACGACGACCTTGACAAGCCCGGCCAAGCCGAACGTTTGCGATACTCCACCGAAGCGGGCAATAATTTGGCCTGGCAGCAGGCCGCCAGCTCGCCAAACTCATCGCGCTCCTAAATTAGATCCACTCGCCCGTACTTTCCGCATGGACCTCATCTGCCTCGCGCTCCTCCGCCTCGTTGCCTTCCTCATCGCCCTTGCCGGCATTACCCGCGCCGGCGTCTGGCTGATCGAGCGCCGCAATCCGCCGATCGGCGCATTCGCCGACATCGATGGTGCCCGCATCCATTATGTCCACGTCCCCGCCGCCGGCGCCGATCTGCCGCCTGTCGTCTTCATCCATGGCGCCAGTGCCAATCTCAAGGACCAGATGCTGCCGCTGAGGCCTTTGCTCGAGGGCCGCGCCGAGCTGCTGTTCCTCGACCGACCGGGCTTCGGCTGGTCGGAGCGCGGCGACAACGAAACGCTGGCGGCGCAGGCCGACACTGTCGCCGCGTTGATGGATCGGCTCGGCATCGCAAGGGCGATCATCATAGGCCATTCCTTCGGCGGCGCGGTCACAACCGCCTTCGCGCGCCAGCATCCGCAAAAGACGCTCGGCCTCGTCTTCCTGGCGCCCGTGAGCCATCCGTGGCCGGGCGGCGCGACCGCCTGGTATTACAAATTGACGGCTGTTCCGGTGGTCGGCTGGCTGTTTTCCGAGACCATTGCTTACGCGGCGGGCATGCTGCGGATCGGCAATGCCACGGCCTGCGTGTTTTCACCGAACAATGTGCCGAAGGGCTATATCGGCAAGGCTTCCATTCCGCTTGTTCTGAGGCCGCCTGCCTTCCGCGCCAACGCCCGCGATGTGGCCCGACTTTACGATTATGTGCGCGTTGCCTCGCCTGGCTACCGTGAGATCAAGGCGCCGACCTTGGTCATCTCCGGCGATCGCGACAAGGTGGTCTATGCCACGGTCCATTCCGTCGGCCTCGAACGCGACATTCCCGGCGCCGAGCTGGTCTGGGTCGCCAATCTCGGCCACAAGCCCGACTGGATCGCCCCCGACCTCGTCGTCGGCGCCATCGAAAGGGCGGCCGGCGCGCCGGTCGACTTGCAGTCGATGGCGAGTGTTGTGGAAAGCCGGATCGCCGGCGACGCGCAAGGCGCTGACAGGTACCCGGAACTGAAGGTGCCGGACGCCGAGCTGGCGCCGGGCTAAGCTCGGGACCGGAAGGTGTCGAGATTCAAATTAGGCCGAGCCGAGCAGAGCGGATTCCCAGAACCGGAGCGGAGCGACTTGACCACATGAGCCCCGGAAGCGCAGGAAAGGCGCGCCTCACAGGCCGGTCCCACCTGAATACGGGCATACCTTAGTGCGTCTCTGAGCCGACATAGGCGATGCGCAGCATGTTGGTGGAGCCGGGCGTCCTCAGCGGCACGCCCGCCGTGATGATGACGCGGTCGCCCGGCTTGCCGAAGCCTTCCTCGAGGGCAATGCGGCAGGCGCGGTCGACCATATCGTCGAGGTCGATAGCATCCTCCGAGACCACGCAATGCGTACCCCACAGAAGCGAGAGCCGGCGCGCCGTGTTGACGATCGGCGACAGCGCCACGATCGGCACTTGCGGCCGTTCGCGCGCGGCGCGCAGACCAGTTGTTCCAGAGGCGGTGTAGGAAATGATCGCCGACAGTTTCAGCGTCTCCGCGATCTCGCGCGCAGCGAGCGAAATGGCGTCGGCCCCGGTCGCTTCCGGTTCCGAGCGCTGGGCGTTGATGATGCCGGCATAAGTCGGGTCGGCTTCGACCTTGGTGGCGATGCGGTTCATCATCGCGACCGCCTCGACCGGGTAGGCGCCGGCGGCGGATTCGGCCGAAAGCATGATCGCGTCCGCGCCTTCGAAGACGGCGATCGACACATCCGAGACCTCCGCGCGGGTCGGCACGGGTGCGGTGATCATCGATTCCAGCATCTGGGTCGCGATCACCACCGGCTTGCCGGCGCGGCGGGCGGCGCGCGTGATCTGCTTCTGGATGCCGGGCACGGCCTCGAGCGGCATCTCGACGCCGAGATCGCCGCGCGCGACCATCAGCGCGTCGGAGAGTTCGATGATCTCGGCCAGGCGCGCCACCGCCTGCGGCTTTTCGATCTTGGCCATGATGAGGGCCCGGCCGCGCGCGATCTTGCGCGCTTCGGCCAGATCCTCCGGCCGCTGCACGAACGACAGCGCCACCCAGTCGACGCTTGCCGCCAGCACCGCGTCGAGATCGGCGCGGTCCTTCTCGGTCAGCGCGCCGACCGGCAGATCGGTGTCGGGCAGGCTGACGCCCTTCTTGTCGGAGATGCCGGTGCCGGCGACCACCGTGCAGGCGATCGACTTGCCGTCGCTCTTGACCGCCTTGAGCTCCAGCTTGCCGTCATCGATCAAAAGACGGTGACCGGCCTCGACCGAGTTCAGGATTTCCGGATGCGGCAGGTAGACGCGCTTCGACGTGCCGGGTTCCGGACTGTCATCCAGCGTGAAGGTCTGGCCGACGGTCAGTGCTTCCTTGCCATTGGCGAATTTGCCGACCCTGAGCTTTGGCCCCTGAAGATCGGCGAGAATGCCGATCGGCCGCCCGACCGCCGCCTCGACGGCCCGGATGCGGCCGACAAGCGTGCGCATCAGCTCGTGGTCGGTATGGCTCATATTGATGCGGAAGACGTCGGCGCCTGCCTCGAAGAGCTTTCGCAGCATCTCCTCGGAGGAGGAAGCCGGACCGATGGTGGCGAGGATCTTGACCTTGCGGTTACGTCTCATTGATTGTTCGTTCCCGGAGCGGGGGCCGCTGGCGCGCCGCCCGTTGCGGGCTCGTCAGTCAGCTGGACCATCCAGCTTGCCTGCTCGCCCGTGTCATATTCCTGAAATCCGGCGCGCTGAAAGCCCCGGGCGACGCAATCATTCACGCCGGCAATCTTGAACTCTTTTTCGGCGACGCACATGTTGATCGGGCCGTCCCAACGCCCGCCGCGCTCGGCGTCTTCTGCATAAAGATAGTAAAACCTTGATGACAGCGGCCCCTCGATCAGCGTCTTGCAGGTCGACCCCTCGATGTGCCACCAGCCCTCTGTGATCCAGCCGGCCTTCGCCCGATAGCCGATGCCGACGCCGACCAGGTTCTGCGTCGCGTTGCAGACGCGGAAGTCGGCGCGCGCCGGCGAGGTCGCGGCGAGCGCGCACAGGCCCGCGCCAAAGATCAGGAGCGGCAGGCTCAGGCGCTTGCGCAGCCTGCCGGCGCAACCCAATCCAAAACCCTTGGCGAACCACATCTGCATCGTCGAAGCACCTTTTCAGCAAACTCCGGGCGCATGTCAACGCGCCGTTTTATTCAATTCCAATCGATTTAGAAGGGTCCGGTGAACGATTTGGCGTCCCATCCGGGATTCTTTGCAGAAACCGTGGCCAAACAACGGCATTGCGCCTCAGTCCTCTTCGTGGAATGACGATACCACCCCGCCCGGACGCCAGCGAACAGACCGTTTTCAGCCGATGACCCGATCCACAGCTTTCGCGCCCTTCGACATCGTCGAGGGCGACCGCAAGAAGGGCATCGTGCTTCTGGCCGATCACGCCCGTCGCGACCTGCCGGAAGAGTATGGCAGCCTCGGCCTGCCGGCTGCCGAGTTCGAGCGCCACATCGCCTATGACATCGGCGTCGAGACGGTGACGCGCGAGTTGGCGGCGGCGCTCAATGCGCCGGCCGTGCTGGCCGGCTTCTCCCGCCTTCTGATCGACCCCAACCGGGGCGAGGACGACCCGACGCTGATCCGCCAGCTCTATGACGGTACCGTCGTGCCGGGAAACTATCCCATGGCCGCCGAGGAGCGGGAGAGACGGCTCGACCGCTTCTACCGCCCCTATCACGACGCGGTCGGGGCGATGATTTCCTCGGTGGCGCAGGCCTCCGGCAAAGCGCCGTTCATCTTCTCGGTGCATTCCTTCACCCCTCGCATGCAAGGCTTCATCCGCCCCTGGCATGTCGGCATCTTGTGGGATCGCGACGACCGCGTTGCGCGGCCGCTGATCGACATGCTGGCCGAAGACAAGGCGCTGATCGTCGGCGACAACGAGCCCTATGACGGCGCGCTGCGCGGCGACACCATGTTCCGCCATGCCATTGTCAACGGCTATGCCCATGCCCTGCTCGAGATCCGTCAGGACCTGATCGCCGACCGCGCTGGCGCTGTTCAATGGGCGGAGCGATTGGCTCCGATCGTTGACGCCGTCGACCGCCGTGCCGATATACACGAGGTGAAGATGTTCGGCTCGCGCACCGGGCCGGCCTAAAAAACGGCCGAGAGGCCGGGGACCACGAAATGACCGAACTCAGCGAAGAACGGAAACGCGATTTCGAGGCCGCCGCCTTCCGCCGGCTGGTCGAGCATCTGCGCGCACGCGGCGACGTCCAGAACATCGACCTGATGAACCTGGCCGGCTTCTGCCGCAACTGCCTGTCGAACTGGTATCGCGAGGCGGCCGAGGCTGACGGCATTGCCCTGACAAAGGACGAATCGCGCGAGATCATCTACGGCATGCCCTATGCCGAATGGCAGGCGCTCAACCAGACCGAAGCCTCCGAGGCCACGAAGGCTGAGTTCGAGGCCAGGCGGCCGAAGGATCATTGAACCGTCCTATTTGGCTCGCCGCTGCTGCTTTGTCATCCCAAGGTCTGCGCGCGTCGCTTCGCTCCTGCTTCGCCCATGGATGTCAAAGGAGGCGTTTCGGCCAAATCTCCAAAGTAGGGCCATTCCTCACAGGTCCGCGCCTCTTGGTCCAACGCTTCTGCCATAGCGCTTCTTGACTACAAATTGAATCGATCTAATTTGCCGCGCAAAGCCATTCGGACTTCAAACCATGAGCGTGCAAACCACAAGGCAAGCCGCGACGCGCGGCCGCTGGGCCGTTGCCGGCATTTTCCTGGCCAATGGCTTTCTCACCGGCAGCTGGGCGCCGCAGATCCCGGTGTTTCTGACCCGGCTGGACATCTCGAAATTCACCCTCGGCCTGCTGATCCTGTTGTTTGGTGTCGGCGCGGTGATGGCGATGACCTGGTGCGGCCATCTCATTTCCAGGCACGGCTCGCGCCCCGTGCTGCGCTGGTTCGGCATCTGCGGCAGTTTCGGCCTGCTGGTCGTGGCACTTGCGCCCAACGTGCCGCTCGCGGCCCTCGCGATGCTCGTCTTCGGCGGCTCGATCGGCGGCATGGACGTCGCCATGAATTCCAACGCGGTGATCGTCGAACGACGGCTCTCCCGCGCCATCATGTCGTCCTCGCATGGCTTCTGGAGCCTCGGCGGCTTCGCCGGCGGCGCGCTTGGTGGCTATTCCATTCAGAACTACGGCTATCTCGCGCATGCGATTGCGGTGACGGCGCTCGCCTTTTTGGTCATCGCCTTTGCTGTTCGCTACCTCATCGCCGACGACAGGCCGCAGGCCGCCGGGCATCAGAAATTTACGCTGCCGCGGCACACAATTGTCTATCTCGGGTTGATGGCGCTGCTCACCATGGTCTCAGAGGGCGCCGTACTTGACTGGGCCGCGCTCTACCTCCAGCAGGAGCTCGGCGCCGACCTTGCGATTGCCGGCCTCGCCTATGCTGCCTTCTCCGGCGTCATGGCGCTTATGCGCTTTCTCGGCGATGGCGTGCGCAACCGCTTCGGCGCGGTGGCGACGCTGCGCGGCTCGGCGCTTGTCGCTGCCGCCGGCATGTTGGTGGCCGGCCTCTCCCCCTCGCCTTATCTTGCCATTGCCGCTTTCGCCTTCTGCGGTTTCGGCATCGCCAATATGGTGCCGATCCTGTTTTCGGCCGGCGGCAACCAGGAAGGCTTGTCTTCCGGCACCGGCATGAGCGTCGTGACCACGATGGGGTATTCAGGAATCCTGGTGGCGCCGTCGGCGATCGGCTTCGTCGCCGAGCATTCGAGCTTCGGCCCGATCTTCGTCGCGCTTTCCGGCCTGCTGGTCATCGTGCTGTTGATGGCAAACCTGGCTCACCGCGCCGAATTCGCCGCCGAGCCTGCGCCGGCGGAGTAGCGCTTCAGCTCTTCATGCAGGAAATCCGCCACGCGGCGGATGCGCATGCTGGTGCGCACGTCACGGTGCATTGCAAGCCACACCGGCAGCACGGGCAAGGGAACCTCCGGCAACAGCTTCTCCAGTCGAGGGTCGCGACTAGCGAGCGGCTCCTGGCCGATGCCGATGCCATTGCCGGCCCGCACCGCTTCCCACAGCACGATCTGGTTGTCGGTCCTGAAGCGGAAGTTGCTGCGGCTGACCGGGATGCCAAACGCGGTGAGGCCGCGAACGATCTCATCGCTGCGGTCGAATCCGACCAAAGGATGGTTGGCGAGATCGCTCGGCTTCTGCGGGCGTCCATGCCGGTCGAGATAGGATTTCGCAGCACATATGCAGAGCGCGATATCGGTGACCTTGCGCGCCATCAGCTCGTTCTGCGCCGGCCTGACCATGCGGATGGCGATGTCGGCGTCGCGCCGCAGCAGGTTCTCGACCTGGTTGGAAGCGACGATCTCGACCTCGATGCCCGGCTCTTCCTCGCCAAGGCGCGCCGTGATCTGCGGCAGCACGCAGGCCGCAACCACCTCCGAGGCAGCGATGCGCACCGTGCCCTCGATCGCCTCGACCGAGCCCAGCGCAAGCAATGAGAACGCATTGGCCTGCTCGCTGACTGCCTTTCCGCGCTCGTAGAGTGCGCTGCCTGCCTCCGTGAGTTCGTAGCCGCGCCGCCCGCGCCGGAACAGCGTGACGCCGAGCGCCTGCTCCAGCTCGGCGATGTGGCGGCCGAGCGTCGGCTGGCTTGATGCGAGCTTGCGCGCGGCGGCCGAAAGGCTGCCGGTCTCGGCCACCGCGACGAAGCTCTTGATCAGATTCCAGTCGAATTCATTCATTCGTTTTTGAATAACAGAGTGCCGACCTTAGTCAATTTCCATTCGGCTTTGAAGACGTCAGATTAAGCGGGCAAGCGCAAACAACGGAGACGAACAATGACCAAGATCGCAATTCTGGGCGCCAATGGCCGGCTCGGACGCGTGGTTGCCAAGGCCTTCATCGACGCCGGTTTCGACGTCCGCGCTGTCACCCGCACCGGCAAGGTGCCGCCCGAGCTCAAGGGCGCTATTGCCGTCGCTGGCGACGCTTTGGACCGCCAGTCGCTGATCCGGGCCACGCAAGGCGTCGACATCATCTTCAATGGCTTGAACCCGATCTATACCGACTGGGGCAAATGCCTGCCGATGGCCGAGAACGTCATGGCAGCCTGTCGGGCGAACGGCGCGCTGCATCTTTTCCCGGGCACTGTCTATAATTACGGCTCGCCGATGCCGCAGGTGATCACCGAGGAAACGAATTTCCATCCTACCACCGACAAGGGCCGCATCCGCGTCGCCATGGAGGAGCTTTTCCGTCGCGAAGCCGATGCGGGCCGCGTGCGCACCATTCTGCTTAGGGCCGGCGACTTCTTTGGCGGCACCGGCAGCGGCGGCTGGTTCGATCTCGTCGTCGCCGCCAAGATGGAAAAGGGGGTCTACACCGCCGCCGGCGCGGCCAAGCTCGTGCACGAATGGGCCTATCTGCCCGACTTCGCGGTGGCCTTTGTCGCACTGGCGCGCAATCTCGATAAGCTCGGCTTTTACGAGGCCATCAATTTCCCCGGCCACGCCGTCACCGATCTCGACATCAAGGCCGCCGCCGAAAAGGCGCTCGGCCGCAAGCTGAAACTCACGTTCATGCCCTGGTGGGTGCTGCGCGCCGGCAGCCCGTTCGTAACCATGTGGCGCGAGATCGTCTCGATGTCCTACCTGCGCTTCGAGCCGCACCGGCTGGCGTCAGCGCGCCTGGAAAAGGTCATCGGCGAAATCCCGCACACCCCGCTCGACCGAGCAGTGGCGGAAGCCATGCAAGACATCGGCATAGCCGTCGCGCCCATGCGTCAGGCCGCCTGAGCAAAGAACAACCTCAAGATGAAAACGGCCGGACTTCAAGGCCCGACCGCAAATCGTCGTCGGTTCAGATCCTGCCCATCAAAAGCAGGATCAGCAACACTACCAGAATGACTCCCACAATCCCCGAAGGCCCATAGCCCCAAGACCGCGAGTGCGGCCATGCCGGCACGGCGCCGATCAGGATCAGGATCAGGATTATTACGAGAATTGTACCGATCGTCATTGAAAACCCTCGCCGTCTGGTTGAACTTCGAGGGAACAATGCAAAAAGCCGCCCGGTAGTTCCCGAGCGGCTTTATGTACCTGAGTTGCGAAGTCGCTCTACTCGGCGGCTTTCGGGAAGGCGACCGCCGGCTCGGCATTGGCTTCCGCTACCGGCTCGCCTGTCGAGAGCTCGCCCTTGCCGCGGCGGAACAGGCGGCTGAGCCAGCCACGCCGGGCGCCGGGCTTCACCTTGGCTCGGGTGAACACCATCAGCATCGAGGGCGTCACCACCAGCGTCAGCAAGGTGGCGAAGGACAGGCCGAAGACGATCGCCGACGACAGCGAAATCCACCACTGCGTCGATGGCGCGTTGATCGTCGTCTCGTGATGGAAGATTTCGAGACCGAGGCCGAAGGCGATCGGCAGCACGCCGAGGATGGCCGACACCGCGGTCAGGACCACCGGCCGCGCGCGCTCGCGGCAGGTCTGCAGCACGGCATCCATCTTGTCCCAGCCTTCCTCGCGCAGCCGGTCATAGGTGTCGATGAGCACGATGTTGTTGTTCACCACCACGCCGGCAAGCGCAATGACGCCGATGCCCGACATCACGATGCCGAAGGCCTCGCCTGTCAGAAGCAGCCCGAGGAACACGCCGATCGTCGCCATCACAACGCAGGACAGAACAAGCCACACGCTGGTGAACTTGTTGAACTGCGCGAGCAGCACCAGGAAGATCAGGAAGATCGCCGCGCCGAAGGCTTTGCTAAGGAAGGCGCTGGCTTCCGCGCTGTCCTCGTTGGAGCCAGCGAGCTTCCAGCGTATGCCGCTGCCGAGATCCATGTCGGCCACGGCCTTGGTGACTTCCGCCTGCACCGCTGCCACTTGCGCGCCGGCGCTGACATTGGCTTGCACCACCACGGTGCGCGCGCCGTCGATGCGGTTGAGGACGCCGACTGTCGGCTCGGGCTTCCTGACCACGAAGTTCGAGATCGGCACCGAGCCCTGCGAGGTCTGCACCCTGAGCTCGTCGAGCGTCGAGAGCGTGCGCCGGTCTTCCGGCAGACGCAGGCGAATGTCGACGGCGTCGTCGGCGCCGGCCGGCCGGTATTCCGACAGCTTGAGGCCGTTCGTTACCAGCTGCACCACCGTGCCCACCGAGGTCGGGCTGATGCCGTATTGCGCCGCCTTGGCGCGATCGACCTCAAGCGCCCAGTCGACGCCGGGCGGCGGCAGGCCGTCGGAAACATCGATCACGTTGGGGACCTTGGCGATGCGGGCTGCGACGGCGCGCGCCTTGTCGTCGAGCCCGGCCGGGTCGGCGGCCGAAAGCCTGATCTGGATCGGCTTGCCGGTCGGCGGGCCGGCCTCCGGCACGCGCACTTCGACATCGACCCCGGGAATGCCGGCCATGACGCCACGCAAATCATCGAGGATTTGGTTGGCGGATTTGCGCTCGCGCCAGTCGACGAATTCGTACTGGATCACCCCGACCACGTCTTCCGGGATGTCCTGGCCGCCGCCTTGCGTCTTGCCGACGCGCGTGTAGACCGATTTCACGCCCGGCCAGCCGAGCAGCCGGCTTTCCGCCGTCTTGGTTGCGGCGTCCATTTCGGCCAGCGAAAGGTTGCCGCGGGCATGCACATAGAGCAGGCCGTAATCCGGCTCGACGCTGGGGAAGAACTCGACGCCGGCGCCGTATTTCGAATAGGCGAAACCGACGCCGACCAGCAGGCCTACGGTGAGCAGGATGACGGTCATCGGGAAACGCACCGCCTGCTTGACCAGCGCCATATACCAGCCGTCGCGATCGCTGTCCTCGTGATGCGCCGGCGCCTTGGCGAAGATGGCGCCGAGCGTCGGCGCGAAGACCAGCGCATAGAGCATCGAGGCCGACAGCGTCACGATCAGCGTGATCGGCATGTACTTCATGAAGTCGCCGATGATGCCGGGCCAGAAGAGCAGCGGCGAGAACGCGGCGATGCGCGTCATTGTCGCTGCGATGACCGGGCCGGCCATGCGCTTGGCGGCTAGCGCGAAGGCATCGGCCTTCGGCATGCCCTCGCTCATGCGCCGCTCCGCGAATTCGGTGACGATGATGGCATCGTCGACCAGCATGCCGACCGCCAGGATGAGGCTGAACAGCACGATCATGTTGATCGTGTAGCCCATCATTGCAAGCAGCAGGATGCCGATCAGGAAGGACGACGGAATGGCGAGGCCGATGAGCAGCGAGGCGCGTCCCGACAGCGCGTAGAGGATCACGATGAACACCAGGATGACCGCGATCATCACATGGTTCTGCAAGTCGCCCAAAAGCTGGTTGACGAAGACCGACTTGTCCTGCGTGTAGGTGACGTGCATGCCTTCCGGCATCGTCTTGATGAAGGTGTCCGACACCTCCCGGACATGGTTCAGCGTGTCGATCAGGTTGGCGCCGATGCGCTTCTTCACCTCGATGGCGATCGCCGGCTTGCCGTCGAGGCGGGTCACCGTCTCGGCGTCCTTGAAGGTGGAGCGGATGGTGGCGACGTCCTTGGCCTGCACCACGGCATTGGGCGTGGCGACGACCGGCAGTTTGGCGACGTCCTCGGGCGTCTCGATGAGCGACGGCACCTTGACCGCGTATTTGCCCTCGGAGCCTTCGAGATTGCCGGCCGCGACCAGGCTGTTGGAGGCGCCGACGCCCTGGATCACCTGATCGAGCTGGAGTCCGTAGGAGGAGAGCTTCACCGGATCGATGACGACTTCGACCAGATCGTCGCGCGCGCCCTGCAGCGAGCCTTCGAGCACGCCTGGCACCTCCTCGATGCGGTCGCGCAATTCGCGCGCCGCCGACGTCAGCACGCGCTCCGGCACGTCGCCGGAAAGCGTGACGACGAGAACCGGGAATTCCGAGACGTTAACTTCAGTGACGGTCGGCTCCTCCGCCGCCTGCGGCAGGTCGGCCTTGGCGTCCTGCACCTTGCTGCGCGTGTCCTGCAGCGCGGTGGCCAGATTGGTCTGCGGCTGGAACTCGACCAGCACGTAGCCGCCGCCCTGGAAGGCGGCCGAGCGCATCTCCTTGAGCCCCTTCAGGCTCTTGAGCTTGCTTTCCATCGGCCTGAGCAGCAGCCGTTCGGAGTCCTCCGGCGATATGCCCTGGTAGATCAGGCTGACATACATCATCGGAATCGGAACGTCCGGCTCCGCTTCCTTCGGCGTCGACTGATAGGCGACCCAGCCCGCGACGAGCAGGAACATCAGCGCCGATATTGTGAGGCGGGCGTTGTGAATGGCGAGTCTGACGATGTCCATGACTTATGCCTGCTGTTTCCCTGGAAGCCGCGACATTGGCCAGCGGCGCCGGCCGAGCCGGCGCGGCGACCGCGCTATTGCGTGCCGGCGGAGGCTTCACTGATCAGCTTGTTGATGGTTGCCTGGTCGGCCTCGACCGGCTTCACCAGATCGCCTTCCTTCACCAGTTCCTGGCCGGCGACGATGATGCGCGCGTCCTGCGGTATGCCGCCGAGCACCAGTCCCTTCGGCGTGTCGTCGACGAGGTCGATCGGGAAGAACGCCACCTTGTCGTCCTTGCCGACGGCGCGGATGCCGAGGTCGCCCTTGTCGCCCAGCGTCACCACCGAGCGCGGCAGCATGACCGCATCGGTCGGCTGGGCGCTGAGCGTGATCTCGGCCGTCATGCCGGCGGGGATGGAGCCGTCGGCATTTGGGATCGCCACCTCGACACGGAAGGTGCGGGTCTGCGAGGAGGCGTCACGGCTGATGTAGCGCACCGTGCCGGTGACTTTCTGGTCGTTGACAAGGCGCACATTGGCCTGGTCGCCGATCTTGATGTAGCGCAGGTCGCGCTCGCTGATCTCGCCGCGCGCGATCACCGGGTCGAGCTTGAGGATGGTGGCCACCTCGCCGCCCTGCATCACCGAGCTGCCGAGCTCGACGGGCACGCGGTCGATGACGCCGTCGAAAGGCGCCTTCACTTCATTGCGGTCGAGTTCGGCCTGCGCCGTCTCCAGCATGGACTGCGCCGCCGTCAGGTTCGACCGAGCAGTGTCGAGCTGCAGCTTGGGCAGGTTGCCGGTCTTGGCCAGCCGCTCGGCTGCGTCGAGCTCGGCCTTGCGCTGCGCCAGCAACTGCCTGGCATTGTCGACATTCGAGAGCTTCTCCTCGGCGGCGAGCATCAGCACGAGGTCGCCGGTCTTGACGTGATCGCCCTGCTTGACCGGGAGCTTATCGATGACACCGGCGACGCGGACAGCAAGCACAGCGCGCTTGTCAGCTTCGGTCAGGCCCGAGATCCGTATCGCCCGCGCGAAGGTTTTGCGCGGCGGCGTCACCACCGCGACGGTGCGCAATGCTGCCTTCGGCTCGGCCTCCGCCGTCTTCGGCTTTTCGGCGCCGGACTGCGCGGCTTTGCCTGCTTCTCCGTCCTTCTGGTGATCGGCGGCGCTGCCCACGGACGAGAACTCGCCCGTTGCCATCCAGGCAGCGGATCCGATGAGCACAGCAATGGCTGCAAGCTTGTGAAACCTGATTTTCGGCATCGTCATTTTTTCCGTTGCAGGCTTGGGCGGGGTCGACGGTTTCGATCCCCGGGCGCGCGGCCGATATGGGGGCGCGCAGAGCCATCTTCAATTTGCCGTGATCGGCGAAGCGCGCTTCTACCGCAAAGCCGTTGCGCAAAACAGTCAGAAACTTTGATGGATTATTGCGCCGCCGAGCTTGGGGCGCTGGTTTTTTCCGCGTTTTACATGCTGGACTGCTTGGCTTTTCTCAATCGGGGCCGGTTTTTCAGCCGATCGGACACTCAATGGCAGCAGGCGTCAGTATGATGAAGAATTTTTTTGCGAAATGACATGTCGCATTGGCATGGGGCAATCAGAGGACGCGCCCAATCCGAAAATAAATCCGATCAGGTGATCAGGTTAAGCAAGCGGAACAGCCGCTCGAATGTGCGGCCATAAGGCGGCCTGAGCAGGGCCCCGGCACTCAGCCTGGATTGGACGAAGATCGGCTTTTCCTTGCTGAAGGTGCGGAAACCCCATTCGCCGTGATAGGCGCCCATGCCGCTCTCGCCGGCGCCGCCGAATGGCTGCCGTTCCTGCACCAGATGCATCATGCTGTCGTTGATCGTCACGCCGCCGGCAACGGTTTCTCGCATGATCCTTTGGCGATTGGCGCTGTTCTTGCCGAACCAATAGAGGGCCAGCGGACGCTCGCCGCGGTTCACGTGATCGATCGCCTCATCTACCGCGCCGTATTCAACGATCGGCAGCACCGGCCCGAAGATTTCCTCGCGCATCAGCCGCAAACTCTCGCCGGCGTTCCTGACCAGGACCGGCGCCATCTTGCGGTCGCTCACGCCAAGCCTTTCATTTGCCGGGTTGACCTCGGTGACATCGGCGCCGCTTTCGCGCGCCTCGGCGACCATGTCGCTCAGGCGCCGCTGGTGCCGTTCGCTGACGATCGCCGTGTAGTCGGGATTGTCGCCCAGGCGCGGATAGAGCTGCGCCATCGCGCCGGCAAGTTTTGCGGCGATCGCCGCGCCTTGCCCTTGCGGGACCATCAGATAGTCGGGTGCGATGCAGGTCTGGCCCGCATTCAAGAGCTTGCCGTAGGCGACGCTCGCGACCGCAGCGTCGAGATCGCACGACGCATCGAAGATCGCCGGCGACTTGCCGCCAAGTTCGAGCGTCACCGGCGTCAGATTGGCGGCCGCGGCTAACGCCACCTGCCGGCCGACCGCGGTGGAGCCGGTGAACAGGAGATGATCGAAAGGCATGGACACGAATGTCTTGCCGACTTCGGCATCGCCGACCACAACGCTCATCTCGTCGGAAGAAAAATGCTCTTCGACCAACCGGGCGAGCAGGTCCGAAAAGTTCGGCGTCAGCTCGGACGGCTTGAGCAGCACCCGGTTGCCGGCGGCTAGAGCGGCAGTTGCCGGCGCGATGGCAAGCTGGAACGGATAGTTCCAGGGCGAGACGATGCCGACGACCCCGAGCGGCTGCGGCAGAAGGCGGTTGCGCCCCGGCAGGAACGGCAGGCTGGTGGCGACGCGGCGCTCGCGCATCCAGCCGCGCAGATGCCGGATGGCGTGCTTGATGCCGGCGCGAACGACGAACAGTTCCGCAAGCCGCGTTTCCTGCGCCGCCCGTCCAGTGAAATCGCTGTCGATCGCCGTGCAGATCTCGGCTTCATGCTTTTCGGTCAGCGCCAGCAGCCGCTTCAGCCGATCCTTGCGCACTGCGAGGCCAGGAAAGGGGTCCTTCTCGAAGGCCCTGCACTGCGCCTCAAACTTGACCCCGAGAGAGTTCTGTCTGGTCTGCAGCATCGCTACCTCCCGTTTACGTCGAGGTAAACTACTCGCGCGACGGAGGTGAATCCAGCATATCGCCGGTTCCGCAAGGGAAACCTCAGCGCCTGCTGAAACGTGCGACAGGGTTGGGCAACTAGGCTCGCCGGCGCGCTGACTCTGGCTTGATGCGCGCGGCGAGGAATTCCTTGACCCGCCGGCCCGGGGCCGGGCCGCGCATCGGCTTGAAGCCGTCGTCGAGCTCGCCCGAGAGGTCGAGCGTCGCTCGGCTGCCGACCGCGTCGTAGTTCTCCTCCAGCCAGTCGCTGGCCGCACTGCGGCCAAGGTCGCGCAGATAGGCGAGGAAGGCCCATTCGGCGTTGACCTTGGACGAGGCCGACAGATCCTTGAAAGCCTCGTCGGCATCGATGCGGTGCATGCGGATGTCGCGGTATTCGCCATGCGGCAGCCGTCCCGCCGCGATCAGTTCCTTGACGAAGGCGATCGAGCGGAATTCGCGCAGCAGCCCGGCATTGAAGGTGATCTCGTCGATGCGGTTCTGGATCTCGTTGGCGCTCTTCGGCGTGCCTTCGCGCACCACCGGGTTGATCTGCACGAGCAGCACGTCCTCGGCCGCCGCAGTCTTGAAGAACGGATAGAGCGCCGGATTGCCGCCATAGCCGCCATCCCAATAGGGCACGCCCTTGATCTCGACGGCGCGGAACAATTGCGGCAGGCAGGCCGACGCCATCACCGTGTCGATGTCGATCTCGCCATCCGAGAAGACGCGCAGCTGCCCGGTCTCGACATTGGTCGCCGAAATGAAGAGCTCCATCGACTTGCAGGCGTGCACGTTGCCGAAGTCGATCTCCTTCTCGACCACATCGCGCAGCGGGTTGAGGCCGAGCGGATTGGCGACGTAAGGCGAGAAGACCCGCGACATGGTGTCGAAGAAGAAATAGCCGGGCGTGTTCTCGATCGACCAGTTCCCCCAGACCACGTCCCACGGCATGCGTTGCACCGGGCTGAACCGCCCCTTCGAGGCCACAGCACGCCAGAAATCATCGAGCTTTGTGCGCGCGCCCTCGACGCCGCCGCGCACGAAGCCGTCGGCCAGCGCCACCGCATTCATCGCGCCGGCGCTGGTGCCGGACACGGCAGCGATCTCAAGCCGCCCGTCTTCGAGCAGACGATCGAGCACGCCCCAGGAGAAGGCGCCGTGCGAACCGCCGCCCTGAAGCGCGATGTTGATCTTCTTCTTGTCCCCCGCCTTGCCGTTCTTCGCCATGGCGTTCCTTGTCTCGATGTGCCGGCCTGCCCCTGCGTCATTGGAGCGGGACCGCTGCCGTCAGCCTATGTTGCAGCGCAGCATATAAGGACGGACCAAGGCAAGAACACGAGCACACAAGCGTGATCGGGTGAAATTTCGCTCATGAAAAAACTGTCCGCTGCCGGACGCGGAGTATTGCATTGGGGTTTGCTCGCGGCGTCAGGCGACGAGATCGGGCACCGGCCCGACATAGCGCGACTGCGGCCGGATCAGGCGTCCGGTCGCCTGCTGCTCGCGCGCATGCGCAATCCAGCCGGCGACGCGGCCGGCGGCAAAGACGTTGGAGAACGCCTCCTTCGGGAAGCCCGCGGCTTCGAGCAGGAGCGCGGTATAGAATTCGACATTGGTCTGGATCGAGCGTTGCGGCTTGGCGACCCTGAGCACGTCGAGTGCCGCCTGTTCCACCGTCTCGGCGAAGGCCAGCCGGCGGCCGGACTCATTTCGTGTGCCCAGCCGCCGCACGACGGCTTTCAGCACGTCGGCACGCGGGTCGCGTACGCGGTAGATGCGATGGCCGAAGCCCATGATGCGCTCGCCGCGAGCTATCTCGTTTCGCAGCCAGGCGGCCGCGTCGCCGCTCGCCTCGATCGCGTCGAGCATCTCGATCACCGGCCCCGGCGCGCCGCCATGCAGCGGGCCTTTGAGCGCGCCGAGCCCGGCCAGGATCGCCGAGGTCAAGCCCGCCTGCGTCGACGCCACCACCCGCGTTGCGAAGGTCGAGGCATTGAGCCCATGGTCGCAGACCGTCACCAGATACGTATCGAGCGCCTTGGCAAGCGCCGGCGAGGCCGTACCGGAGAGCATTCGCAGCATGTCGGTCGCATGATCGGCGCGTGCGTCCGGAGGAACAGGCTTCTCGCCGCGTCCGAGCCGCAGCAGGGCCGGCGTTAGCGCCGCCGGCGCCGCGATCAGCCGGAGCGCGTCGGCGAGCGAGTCGCCGTCGGGCAGCAGGGCGATGCCGGCGCGCATGCCGCTGTAGACATCGAGCGCTGGAAGTTCAGCGAGCATCGGCTGCAGCCGTTCGAAAACCTCGACACGCGCATTGCCGATCGCCTTCTCCAGCTCGCTGTCGCCGGGAAGCTCGTCAAAGAACCCGTCGAACAACAGGCGGACCACCTGGCCGTAGCGCCAGTGCCCGGCGAGTTCCGTCAACGAATGGCCTCGGATGGTGAGATGGCCGCCCGCGCCGTCGACATCGGAAAGAACCGTCTCCGCCGCCACAACATCATCGAGCCCATTTGCCATGACTGTCTCCTTGACCCTTTGTGCACTGCAGTTAATGCTCTACAATCAACGCATCAATCTTGATCAACTGAATCAATATGAGGCGGTGCGAACTTGTCCGAATGGCTGACGCGGGAGGAAGCGCTGGCGCGGCTCAAGGTCCGGCCGCAGACCCTTTACGCCTATGTCAGCCGCGGCCGCATCGGCATGCGGCCCGACGGGGCCGATCCGCGCCGCAGCCAGTATCGAGCCGACGACATAGCCGCGCTCGCCACCCGTCGGGCGCGCGGGCGCAGCCCCCAGGCGATCGCCGAAAGCGCCATCGCCTGGGGCGAGCCAGCGATCACCACTGCCATCTCGACCGTGCTGCACGGCCGCCTCGTTTATCGCGGCAAGGATGCCGTTGCGCTTGCCGCGACAGCGACGCTGGAGGAGGCAGCAAGCCTGCTTTGGGCATCCGGCGCCGCGATATCCTTCGCATCGCTGACGCCTTCGATCGTTCGCGAGAGCGGCACCCCGACGGCCTTTGCAAGATTGTCGGCGCTTGCCGCGGCTGGCCGGCCTTCGCTCGGCCGCAGGCCGGGCATGCTGCAGCAGGATGGCGCCAGCGCCACCAGCGTGCTCGCGACGTCACTCGGTGCAAGCCCGGGGGCGGAGCCGGTGCATGAAAGGTTGGCGCGCGGCTGGTCGGTCGACGCTGCCGGTGCCGATCTCATCCGCAAGGCGCTGGTGCTTTTGGCCGATCACGAGCTCAACGCCTCGACCTTCGCCGCACGCGTCGCCGCTTCGACCGGCGCGCCGATCGTGGCCTGCCTGCTTGCCGGGCTCGCTGCCCTTACCGGCCCGCGTCATGGCGGCGCCGGCGCCGCGGCCATCGCGCTGGTCGAGGATGCCGAGCGGCTCGGGCCGGACGAGACGATCGCGCGCTGGCTGGCCCACGACCGGCCGCTGCCCGGCTTCGGCCATCAGCTCTATCCCGAAGGCGATCCGCGCGCCGAGGCTCTGCTGCCCGACCTCGACATCGCTGACGATCTGCTTCATCTGCGCGACGCCGTCCTTGCCGCGACCGGCATGCGCCCGAATGTCGACTTCGCGCTGGCCGCGCTGACGCGCAGCCTCAATCTCCCCGCCGACGCGCCCTTTCGCCTGTTCGCGCTCGGTCGCAGCATCGGCTGGACGGCGCATGCCATCGAGCAGGTGACGAGCAACAGGCCGATCAGGCCGCGAGCCCGCTATGACGGCCCTGCAGGAACACCTGACGGCTAGCCATCACGACATGGTGTCGAGCTTGCGCTGCATGGCGGCGATCTGCGCCTTCAATTCCTGCAGGTCGTCGGATTTCTCGTCCTTCTTCGGCGGCTCGGCGGGCGCAGCGGAATTGGGGCCGCCGGACGGGAACGGCGTGAACATGCGCATCGCGTTCTGGAACATCTCGACGTTGCGCCGCGTCTGTTCCTCCAGCGCCTTCATCGGCGTCTTCATCATGTCGATCGGCGTCTTGCCGAAGGCGCCCTTCAGCTGCTCGCGGAAACGCTCCTGCTCCTTGGAGAAGGCGATCATCGACTGTTCGAGGAAGCTCGGCACGATCATCTGCATCTGGTCGCCGTAGAAGGAGATCAGCTGGCGCAGAAACGGGATCGGCAGCATGTTCTGCCCGTCCTTGTTCTCCAGCTCGAAGATGATCTGGGTCAGCACCGGATGCGTGATGTCGTCGCCGGTCTTGGCGTCCTGCACGGTGAATTCTTCGCCCTTCTTGACCATCTCGGCCAGATCTTCGAGCGTCACATAGGTGCTGGTGCCGGTGTTGTAGAGCCGGCGGTTGGCGTACTTCTTGATGACGATCGGGTCGTCTTTTGCGGCCATCCGTATCCTCCCCAGGATACCGGCGCGTTCACAGTAAGCGGCCGGTAACGATTGCGCCATTTGTCGAGGATATGCGCAAAAGCGTCACAATTCCAAGCGGT
This sequence comes from Mesorhizobium sp. WSM4887, assembly GCF_029625865.1. Lineage (NCBI taxonomy): Bacteria > Pseudomonadati > Pseudomonadota > Alphaproteobacteria > Hyphomicrobiales > Phyllobacteriaceae > Mesorhizobium > Mesorhizobium sp. WSM4887. The sequence continues at coordinate 139,389 of NZ_JARTVP010000003.1, read as the reverse complement.
TTGTGCAGTGCGGCATCAATTAATGCCGAAAGGGCGGGCCAAATTGTGCTGCAGCGCGATGGCCACGCCGTCACGATAAGCGCTCGACTTGCTTGCCGCGCATGGCGGCCATGCCGATTTCCGGTTTGACTCAGGTGCTTGAACGGGCAAGAAAGTCTCCAAGGATAGCCTAACGACACCTCGAAGCCTGGAGAAGAAAATGTCCGCTTCCAATTCAATCGTCGTCGCCAGCGCAGCCCGCACAGCAGTCGGCTCCTTCAACGGCAGTTTCGCCGCCACGCCCGCGCACGAGCTCGGCGCGGTCGTCATCAAGGAATTGCTCGCGCGTGCCAAGGTCGACCCGGCGGAGGTGGACGAAGTCATCCTCGGTCAGGTGCTGACCGCCGCTCAGGGCCAGAACCCGGCCCGCCAGGCTTCCATCAATGCCGGTCTGCCCAAGGAGACGACTGCTTGGGGCCTCAACCAGGTTTGCGGCTCGGGCTTGAGGGCCATTGCGCTCGGCATGCAGCAGATCGCCACCGGCGACGCCAAGGTGATCGTCGCCGGCGGCCAGGAATCGATGTCGCTGTCGCCGCACGCCCAGCACCTGCGCGCCGGCGTCAAGATGGGCGACTACAAGATGATCGATACCATGATCAAGGACGGCCTATGGGATGCCTTCAACGGCTACCATATGGGCAACACCGCCGAGAACGTCGCTCGTCAGTTCCAGATCACCCGCGAAGTCCAGGACGAGTTCGCGCTGGCCTCGCAAAACAAGGCCGAGGCGGCGCAGAAGGCCGGTAAGTTCAAGGACGAGATCGTCGCCGTCACCATCAAGGGCAAGAAGGGCGACACCATCGTCGACCAGGACGAATACATCCGCCACGGCGCTACGCTGGATGCCATGACCAAGCTGAAGCCGGCCTTCGACAAGGACGGCACCGTCACCGCCGCCAATGCTTCGGGCATCAATGACGGAGCCGCCGGCGCGCTGCTGATGAGCGAGGCCGAGGCTGCCAGGCGCGGCATCACCCCACTGGTCCGCATCGCCTCCTGGGCGACCGCCGGCGTCGACCCGGCGATCATGGGCACCGGCCCGATCCCGGCCTCGAAGCGGGCGCTGGAGAAGGCCGGCTGGTCGGCCAAGGACCTCGATCTCGTCGAGGCCAACGAGGCCTTCGCCGCGCAGGCCTGCGCCGTCAACAAGGGCATGGGCTGGGATCCCTCGATCGTCAACGTCAATGGCGGCGCCATCGCCATCGGCCATCCGATCGGCGCCTCGGGCGCCCGCGTGTTCAACACGCTGGTCTACGAGATGCGCCGCCGCGGCGCAAAGAAGGGTCTCGCGACGCTTTGCATCGGCGGCGGCATGGGCGTTGCGATGTGTGTGGAAGCCTTGAACTGAGCGAATGGCGAACTGAGCGAATAGCGAATGGGGAGTAGCGAATAGGGGGAAATGGCGTTGCACGACGGGCTATCGATCCCTACTCGCTATTCGCCACTCCCTATTCGCTCTTCCGACCAAAGGGAGGAAATGCATGAGCAAGGTAGCAATCGTCACGGGCGGATCGCGCGGCATCGGTGCGGCGATATCGGTGGCCCTGAAGAATGCCGGCTATTCGGTCGCCGCGAACTATGCCGGCAATGACGAGGCGGCCCAGAAATTCAAGGCCGAGACCGGCATCCCCGTCTACAAATGGTCGGTCGCCGATTATGACGCTTGCGCCGCCGGCATCGCCCAAGTCGAGGCTGATCTCGGTCCGGTCTCGGTGCTGGTCAACAATGCCGGCATCACCCGCGACACCATGTTCCACAAGATGACCCGCGAGCAGTGGAAGGAGGTCATCGACACCAACCTTTCCGGCGTCTTCAACATGACGCATCCGCTATGGAACGGCATGCGCGATAGGAAGTTCGGCCGCGTCATCACCATCTCCTCGATCAACGGCCAGAAAGGCCAGATGGGCCAGGTCAATTATTCGGCCTCGAAAGCCGGCGATATCGGCTTCACCAAGGCGCTTGCCCAGGAAGGCGCCCGCGCCGGCATCACCGTCAACGTTGTTTGCCCCGGCTACATCGCCACCGACATGGTCATGGCCGTGCCGGAAAAAGTGCGGGAATCGATCATCGCTCAGATCCCGGTCGGCCGTCTCGGCGAGCCGGAGGAGATTGCGCGCTGCGTCGTCTTCCTCGCCTCGGAAGACGCAGGCTTCATCACCGGCTCGACGATAAGCGCCAATGGCGGCCAGTATTTCGCCTGAGATCTTGTTCGGCTGAACTCTTCTGACACCGATGGCAGGCGGCCCGCCGCAAACGGGCCGCCTGTTTTTGTCTGCGCTCCGGCGGCACCGGGTGGGCATGCCTCAATTTGGCACGCAATACTTAACGGCCTCCTCGCGCCCTGTGGAAACCCGGTTCACATGCTGTGAATTTTTCGGTGCACAAGCTGTGGACAACACCATATCTAGGGGTGAACAAACCGGGAATTTTTGCAGATCGCTGATTCGTCGCCGATTCGTTCCGGCTTTGGCCGAAAAGTTAACGGGCCACGCCGGAAACAGCGCGAAAAAGATTAACGACGATTAGGAAAGATCAACCATTTCATAATGTTCGCGGCCGCGCTCGAGTCCGTCGCGGTCGCTCTCCCACAAAGGTTAACGACGCTCCGGCACCAGCGCGAGCTAAGCACGAAACGGGCCAATTCACAGATTCAGCATGTGGTGAGACTCATGGCCAAAAAATCCACATGTAGCCGTGAACAAAACCTGAATCAGAGTGAGTCAGTGATTCGTCGCCGATTCGTTCCAGACTCGTTCCAACGGTTAATCGAGCGCGGATTTTGACCTTGCCTGCCGTCGCGCCATCTCTTGATGGAACATTCCGCTTTCCCTTGATGGGAACATTCCGCTTTCGCTTCGCGTCTGAAATCCCTATGTGTGCCCTGTCACACGCGACGGAACCGTCGCGTCCCCGACAACAAGCGGCAGAAAGCCTCATTTCCGAGCCGATGAATATCCAGCCGAAACCCTCCCAGCCGCTGATCCTTTCCGGCCGCGACGTGACGGCCGTGCTCGGCCCCACCAACACCGGCAAGACCCATCTCGCCATCGAGCGCATGGTGGCGCACGACACCGGCATCATCGGTCTGCCGCTGAGGCTCCTTGCCCGCGAGGTCTATACACGCGTCTGCGAGAAGGTCGGCGCCAGCAAGGTGGCGCTGGTCACCGGCGAAGAGAAGATCGTGCCGGCGAGCGCGAGATATTCCGTCTGCACCGTGGAGGCGATGCCGCGAGAGACCGATGCCGCCTTCGTCGCCATCGACGAGGTGCAGCTCGCCGGCGACCTCGAACGCGGCCACATCTTCACCGACCGCATCCTGCATCTGCGCGGCCGCCAGGAGACGCTGCTTCTGGGCGCCGCCACCATGCACGGCATCCTGCAACGCCTGCTGAAGGGCGTCTCGGTGGTGACGCGGCCGCGGCTGTCGCATCTTGCCTATGCCGGCTCGAAGAAGCTCACCCGCCTGCCGCGGCGCACGGCGATCGTCGCCTTCTCCGCCGACGAGGTCTATGCCATCGCCGAATTGATCCGCCGCCAGCAGGGCGGTGCTGCCGTCGTTCTCGGCGCGCTCAGTCCCCGCACCCGCAATGCCCAGGTGGAGATCTTCCAGTCGGGCGACGTCGACTATCTGGTCGCCACCGATGCCATCGGCATGGGCCTGAACCTCGACCTCGAGCACGTTGCCTTCGCCCAGAACCGCAAGTTCGACGGTTACCAATACCGCAACCTGACCGCCGCCGAGCTAGGCCAGATCGCGGGGCGTGCCGGCCGACACCTGCGCGACGGCACCTTCGGCGTTACCGGCCAGGTCGATCCGTTCGACGAGGATCTGGTCAAGAAGATCGAGGGGCACGATTTCGACCCGGTGAAGGTGCTGCAGTGGCGCACCGCCGATTTCGATTTTGCCAGCCTCGATGCCCTGAAACGCTCGATCGAGACCAACGCGCCGGTCGAAGGGCTGACCCGGGCATTGCCGGCGGTCGACGCCCAGGCGCTGGAACATTTGTCGCGCGACGCGGACATCAGGACGCTAGCCACCGGCAGGGAGCGCGTGGCGCTGCTGTGGGAGGCCTGCGCGCTGCCGGACTACCGCAAGATCGCGCCCGCCCAGCATGCCGAGCTCATCGCCTCGATCTACATGGACCTTGCACGCCATGGCCATGTCGATGAGAATTACATGGCCGAGCAGGTGCGGCGGGCCGACACCACGGATGGTGATATCGACACGCTGTCGCACCGGATCGCCCAGATCCGCACCTGGACCTTCGTCTCCAACCGACCGGGCTGGCTGGCCGATCAGCTACACTGGCAGGAAAAGACGCGCGAAATCGAAGACAGATTGTCGGATGCGCTGCATGAGCGGTTGACGAAACGCTTCGTAGACCGCAGGACTTCCGTCCTCATGCGGCGCCTTAGAGAAAATACCATGCCTGAAGCTGAAATCAGCCCAACCGGAACCGTGCTCGTCGAAGGCCATCACGTCGGCGAGTTGCAGGGATTCCGCTTCACCGCCGACCAGAGCGCCGGCGGCGAGGACGCCAAGGCGGTGCGCACCGCTGCCCAGAAGGCGCTCGCGGCTGAGTTCGAGGCGCGCGCCGAGCGCTTCGCCGCGTGCGCCAACGGCGATCTGGCATTGGGCTCGGACGGTGTCCTGCGCTGGATCGGCGCGCCGATCGGCACCCTGGTTGCCGGCGACGAGGCTTTGAAGCCGCGCCTTGTGCTGCTTGCCGACGAGCAGCTCACCGGCCCTGCCCGCGACAAGGTCGCGGCGCGCGCCGAGCGTTTCGTCAATTTTCAGATCGAGTCGCTCTTGAAGCCGCTGGTCGATTTGAAGAACGCCGAGCAGCTCACCGGCATCGCGCGCGGCATCGCTTTCCAGCTCGTCGAGCATTTCGGTCTCATCAACCGCCGCGACATCGCCGAGGAAATGAAGTCGCTCGACCAGGAAGGCCGGGCGGCCCTGCGGCGCCTTGGCGTGCGCTTCGGTGCCTACCACGTCTTCGTGCCGGCGCTGATCAAGCCGGCGCCGGCCGGGCTGGTGACGCTGCTCTGGGCGCTTAAGAGCGACGGCAAGGACAAGCCAGGCTTCGGCGACGTGGTGCATGCGCTGGCATCGGGCCGCACCTCGGTGGTGATCGATCCTGCTTTCGACAAGACGTTCTACAAGCTCGCCGGCTATCGCAATCTCGGCCGCCGCGCCGTACGCGTCGATATCCTAGAGCGGCTGGCCGATCTCATTCGCCCCGCGACAAACTGGAAGCCCGGCCTCGGCCAGCGACCGGACGGCGCCTATGACGGCCACGCCTTCATGGTGACGCCGCCCATGATGTCGATCCTCGGCGCCACCGCCGACGACATGGAAGAGATCCTCAAAGGCCTTGGCTATCGCGCCGAACCGAAGCCGGCGGCGGAGGTGAAGGCCAAGCTCGACGCGCTGGACAATGCCGCCCGCGAGGCCGCGGCTGCGAAGCTTGCGGCGGAAGAGGCTGCGCGTGCTGCACAGGCGGCAGAGGCGCACGCCGTGGCAACAGACACGGTTGTAGAGGCAACGATCGAGGGATCCGAGCCGGCTGCCGCTGAAGTTCCTGCCGACGCCATCGCGGAAGCCGCGACGGAGCCTGACGCGAAAGATCCGGCGGAAGCTTCGGCTGCGGTCGCGGAAGAGACTCCGCCTGTGGAGACCGCTGCAGCGGTGGACGCTGCAGCAGCGTTTGGGTCGGCTGAAAGCGCCGACGCCTCCACCTCGATGGGGGAGGTCGCGGCGGGAAGCGACGCGGGTGGGGCTGACGGCGCCGACGATGCAGGCGGCACCAACACCGCCGACGCCGGCGCTCTCCACGAGGGCGAAAGCGGTGAAGGCGCAGAGCCCCCCGCCGAGTCGGAAGAGCCGAAGCCGATCCTGCTGTGGCGGCAGGCGCGCTTCGACCATTCGCGCCCGCGCCACCGCTATGACAATCGCCGCGACAATCGTCCGCGCAACGGCCAGGCTGCAGGCGATGGCCAGGCGGCTGCCACGGGTGGCCAGGCCGGCGATCGGCCAGCCCGTGAGGGCCGCCGCGACCAGCGCGACGGGGCCGGCAAGCCGCGCTTCGACCGCTCGAAGTTCAAGCCGAGACCGGAACGCGAAGGCGGCGAACGGCGCGAAGGCAGGCCGCAGGGCGAGCGTGCCGATCGCCACGAGGGGGGCCGCCGCGAGGGCCGGCCGGACTGGAAAGGCAACAGGCAGGACGGCAAGGGCAATGCCGCAGGCGGCAGCAAGCCGGCCTTCCAGGGCAAGCCGCGCGAGGAGCGTCCGCAGCGCTTTGATCCGGATTCACCCTTTGCCAAGCTCGCCGCCTTGCGCGACCAGCTGAAGAAATAGCCTCGGCCGGTCCCGATGGTTGGAGAAGGCCGCCAGCGCATCGACAAATGGCTGTTCTTCTCGCGTGCGGTGAAATCCCGGTCGCTGGGGGCGAAGCTCGTCGTTGCCGGGCGCGTCCGCATCAATCGCGACAAAGCAGCGCAGGCCTCCGATCTGGTCAAGGCCGGCGATGTGCTGACCATCACGCTCGACCGCCGAATCCTTGTCTGGAAGGTGCTTGGGCCCGGCGCCCGGCGTGGTCCTGCCGACGAGGCGCGGCTGCTTTACGAGGATATGTCGCCGCCGCCGACGCCCAAGGGCGAGGCGGTTCCTGACGCCATTCCGGCGCTGCGCGAGGCCGGCACCGGCCGTCCGACCAAGCGGCAGCGGCGGCAGACGGACCGGCTGCTCGGCGAGGACTAGAAGATTCGACGGAACCTCGTCGCGGCAGGCGCGCGGAATTCCTTTCCGCGATGCCGGCTCAGGCGGGAAGTCCTGCCCTTGCAAGCGGCGGGCAAAGGCGTTACCTCACCAAAAAAGCCCAGCAAATACGGGACGTCCCGGAGCCTGCGATGACCTATGTCGTGACCGATAATTGCATAAAATGCAAATACATGGACTGTATCGAGGTCTGTCCGGTCGACTGTTTCTACGAAGGCGAGAACATGCTCGTCATCCATCCTGACGAGTGCATCGACTGCGGCGTGTGCGAGCCGGAATGCCCGGCCGACGCGATCAAGCCGGACACCGAGTCCGGGCTCGACAAATGGTTGCAGGTCAATTCCGAATACGCGGAGAAATGGCCCAACATCACTGCCAAGAAAGAGCCGCCGGCCGACGCCAAGAACTTCGACGGCGAGGCCGGGAAGTTCGAGAAGTATTTCTCGCCGGAGCCCGGCGAAGGCGACTGACGGCCGGGCCGGGCAAGCCGGCATGACGCTACGTAAGCGAGCCGGTACAATTGCTCTCTTGACAGCCAGCGATGGCGCATGGCGTTAGCGAATGCAGCAAAACCTTGATTCTTCCGACTTTTTGTGTTATATCCGCGAAACATGCCGGTGACACAACGTCGATTTATGGCGCTAACGCCCCAAATCACTGAAAGGTGAACTTTTCAAATCCGGACCAGAGCGATCTGGGGCAGGCAATCGCATTCGTGCGGTTTGTCGGCCCCGGCTTATTCCGGTGAGTTCACTTGTTGTGCGGCTAAAGATCGGCTTCCGCCGATCGTCTGAGTTCAGCCGGCGCCGCCATGCCGGCGCTACAACTAAGGAGTTCAGGGCGTAATGGCAACGATCACCCCGCAGAAGAAGTCCACCGCGGCCCGTCACGGGTTCAAGACCGGTGAGTTTATCGTTTATCCGGCGCATGGCGTCGGCCAGATCGTGGCCATCGACGAGCAGGAAGTCGCGGGTCACAAGCTGGAGCTGTTCGTCATCGATTTCCAGAAGGACAAGATGCGGCTTAAGGTGCCGGTCGCCAAGGCGACCTCTATCGGCATGCGCAAGCTCTCGGAAGAGGATTATGTCGATCGCGCGCTGAAGGTCGTGCAGGGCCGCGCCCGCATCAAGCGCACGATGTGGTCGCGCCGCGCGCAGGAATATGATGCCAAGATCAATTCCGGCGATCTGATCTCGATCTCGGAAGTGGTGCGCGACCTCTATCGCGCCGACAACCAGCCGGAGCAGTCCTATTCCGAGCGCCAGCTCTACGAAGCCGCGCTCGACCGCATGGCTCGCGAGATCGCCGCCGTCAACCGCATGTCGGAGACCGAGGCGGTTCGCCTCATCGAGGTCAACCTCAACAAGGGTCCGAAGCGCGGCGCCAAGGCCGACAACGAGGAAGCCGAGCAGGAAGAAGCTGCCTGAGCTTTCGCCTGCCGAACAACGAAGAACCCGGCCTTGCGCCGGGTTTTTTGTTGCGCGCAATATCGGAAGGTCGGCGCTGCCCCTCATCCGCCTGCCGGCACCTTCTCCCCGTAGTGAACGGGGAGAAGCGAGATGACGGCGTCGTTGGCGCCCATTCTTGAAACGTTGGCGATTGGCGAACTCTCTGATGAAAGCGTCCTTTCTCCCGTCACTATACGCGGAGAAATGCCCGGCAGAGCAATGAGGGGCAGCGCCAACTTATGAAGAAATCGTACCTGATCCCCCGCCCCCGCCTTCCTTCCGCGCTTCCTCCTGCCGCAGCGAGGCGATGAAGCGCTTGGTCCGCTCGCGCTCGGGATTGTCGAACACGATCGAAGCCGGGCCCTTCTCGACGATCGAGCCGGCATCGAGGAACACCACCTCCTGCGCGATCTTGGAGGCAAGTCTCAGATCATGCGTGGCCATCACCATGGTGGTGCCCTCGCGGGCCAGCTGACCCAGCACGTCGACCACTTCCTGCGCCAGCTCCGGATCGAGCGCCGAGGTCGGCTCGTCGCAAAGCAGCACGCGCGGCGACGGCGCCAGCGCCCGGGCGATCGCAACGCGCTGCTGCTGGCCGCCTGACAAAGTCGCCGGCCAGGCATCGGCCTTATGCGCCATGCCGACCTTCTCGAGCAACGCCATCGCCCGCTCGCGCGCCCCCGTCTGCGGCCATTTCAGCACCGTCACCAGCCCTTCCATGACGTTCTCGATCGCGGTGCGATGCGGAAAGAGCTGAAAATTCTGGAACACCATGCCGGTCTGCAGCCGCACGCGCTGGATGTCCGCTGCCGGTACTTTGGCGCCCGGCCGAAACTCCAGCGTCTCGTCGCCGATGCGCAAAGTGCCCGAGGTCGGAATTTCCAAGAGGTTGATGCAGCGCAAGAGCGTGCTTTTTCCGCCGCCCGAAGGTCCGACCAGCGCGGTGACGCTGCCTTCGTCGATGCTGACGGTGACACCTTTCAGGACAAGATTGTCGCCGAAGCGCTTCTCGATGTTGGTGAGGCCGATCATGCATTGGTCTCCAGGAAGCCGCCATAGCGGTTGAGCCGCACCTCCAGCCGCGCCTGCAGCGCCGACAGCACCGAGCTCATCGCCAGATAGAGCGCCGCCGCCTCGACATAGAGGATCAGCGGCTCGTAGGTGGTGGCGACGATGCGCTGCGCAGCCTGGAACATTTCGGGCACCGTTATTGCCGCCGCGAGCGAGGTGTCCTTGACCAGCGATATGAACGTATTGGAGAGCGGCGGCACCGCGACGCGGCCCGCTTGCGGAAGGATCGTGCGCCGCATCGCCTGGCTCCAGGTCATGCCGATCGAATAGGAGGCCTCCCACTGCCCTTTCGGCACCGAGCCGATGACGGCGCGGATGATCTCCGACGTGTAGGCGCCGATATTGAGCGTGAACCCGATCAACGCTGCGGGAAAGGCATCGAGCAGGATGCCCACCGACGGCAGGCCGTAGAAGATCAGGAAGAGCTGCACCAGGAGCGGCGTGCCGCGAAAGATCCAGACATAGAAGCGCACAAGCGCGACCAGCGGTTTCGGGCCGAACAGCCTGATCAGCGCCGTCACCAGCCCGGCCATAAGCCCCAAGGCGAAGGACAGCAGCGTCAGCGGCACGGTGAAGATCAGTGCCGCCCATAGCAGCGTCGGCAGCGACTCCAGCATCAATTGCAACCAGTGCGGCACGGAGCCCTTCTCCTTTCCGGACGCTGCGACCCTCTGGCCGCATGCGAGCGACTATCAGGTAAAAATCGGCGGGCCGTCAAAGACGGCCCGCCGGAACTCAAGCAAAGGGATGACTGGGCTTACTGCGAGACGTCCTGGCCGAAATATGTGTCGGCAATCCTCTTGTAGGTGCCGTCGGCCTTGATGTCGGCCAGCGCCTTGTTGATCGCCGCCACCAGTTCCGGATCGCCCTTGCGCACGATGACACCGGAATAATCGGCATTCTCTTCCTGCGCGGCGATCTTCACATTGGCGTCGGGCTTGTGCTTCTTGAAATCGAGGAAGGACAGGCTGTCGTTGATGGTGGCGTCGGCGCGACCGGTGAGCAGCAGCTGGATCGACTGGTCGAAGCCGTCGGTGCCGACCAATTCGGCGCCGTTCTTCTCGGCGAGCTTGCCGAAATTCGAGGTCAGCGACTGTGCCGCCTTCTTGCCCTTGAGATCCGCGAATGTCTTGATGTCGCTGTTGTCGCCGCGCACGATCAGCACCGCCTTGGAGGCGATGTAGGGATCGGAGAAATCATACTTGGCCTTGCGCGCGTCGGTGATGCCGACCTCGTTGATGACGGCGTCGTAGCGGTTGGCGTCGAGCCCGGCGATCAGCCCGTCCCACTTGCCCTCGAGAAACTGCACCTTGACACCGAGCTTCTCGGCGATCGCCCGGGCGATCTCCACGTCGAAGCCGACCAGGGCGCCGGATTCGTCATGATAGGTGAAGGGCGCGTAGGTGCCCTCCGTGCCGACCTTGATCACGCCCGCCTGCTTGATCTGGTCGAGATTGGCGCCGGCATGACCGGCTGTGACTGCCAGAACCTGCAGCGTTCCGGCGACGAGAAGCGATTTGAGCCATTTCATTTTTCTGTGATCCCGTTTTGACCGGTGCCCCGGCGCATGGTGAGAGCCGCAAACTGGCAGATGGAAGCTCAAGAAATAAGGAACCAGATTTCAAAAATCGACCGTTCCAGAAATCCAGTTCTCAAAACCAGCGAAAAATCCGCCAAGCCAAGCCTCACGGATCGATAACAGAAACGTTTTCGGCAGGCATATGCATCCGCCGGCACTACGGAACCATTCGCGCTTCTGGCACGTTGCTGGCTGTTGTAGGGCGCTGCGACGTCATTTCAACCGTCATCCAGTGCAACGACCGCCAAAAGGAGCCGGCATGATCGAGGATGTGGCAGGACGGACACTGGTCCGGGCGGCAATGAAGGCTCCCTATCTCGAGCGCGACGAGGAGCATCTCCTGGCCATACGCTGGAGGGAAAAAAAGGACCAGGACGCGCTGCATCTGATCACCGTCGCCCATATGCGGCTGGTGATTTCGATGGCTTCCAAATTCCGCCACTACGGTTTGCCGCTCGGCGACCTCATTCAGGAAGGCCATGTCGGCCTGCTGGAAGCGGCTGCCCGCTTCGAGCCCGCCCGCGAAGTGCGTTTCTCGACCTATGCCACCTGGTGGATCCGCGCCTCGATGCAGGATTATATCCTGCGCAACTGGTCGATCGTGCGCGGCGGCACCAGCTCCGCGCAGAAGGCGCTGTTCTTCAATCTGAGGCGGCTGCGCGCGCGGCTTGCCAACGGCGCCGAGCCGCTCTCCAATGCCTCGCTTTACCGCGAGGTTTCGGCCGCGCTCGGCGTGCCGGAAGCCGACGTGGCGATGATGGATTCGCGTCTTTCGGCCCCCGACAGCTCCCTCAACACCCCGCTTGCCGATGAGAACGGCGCCGCCGAGCGGATGGATTTCCTGGTCTCGGAGGATCCGCTTCCCGACGAGGTCGTCGGCGAAACGATAGACGTCGAGCGCCGCGCGGTCTGGCTGAAGAGCGCGCTCGGCGCGCTCAATGCGCGCGAGCTGCGCATCATCGAGGAGCGCCGCCTGAGCGACGACGGCGCCACCCTGGAATCGCTTGGCGAGGCGCTCGGCATCTCCAAGGAACGCGTCCGCCAGATCGAAGCCCGCGCCATGGAAAAGCTGCGGGCGGCGCTGGTGAAACAGAACCCCGAATTCCTGGCGGAAGCCGCCTGAAAGCCAAGGCAGCGACTCGAAGTCGCCAGGAGACTATCAGTCAGCCATCCCGGCGGCTTTCTGCATCCGTAGCCATGGATTGTGAATTCTTTAACAGACCCTCGCGGCGTAAACTGTCTTCCTGACTGCACCAACTTTAGCGGATGGGGGTTTGCCATGCTGCGATGCTGCGAGTTCCTTGCAGCCCTGGTTCTCGTGTGCTTCACCGCGTTCGAGGCTCACGCCGATCGAAGGGTTGCCTTGGTCATCGGCAATGCCGAATACCGAAATATTCCGGCTCTCAAAAACCCGGACAAAGATGCTCAGGACGTCGCGAACACGTTCCGGCTGGCCGGCTTCGACGTGTTCGTCGCAAAGGACTTGACCAAGCTTCAGTTCGAGGAGCGGTTCCGCAACTATCTCGCCGCGGCGGACGGTGCGGATCTGGCCGTCGTCTACTATTCCGGCCACGGTTTTCAGATCGGGGGCGAGAATTTCCTGATCCCCGTCGACGCGTCGCTGAAGGATGCCGCCGACATCGAGGTCCAGGCGATCAAGCTTGACGACGTGCTGGAGCAATTGCGTTCGAAAGCGAAGATCCAGGTGATCATCCTCGACGCCTGCCGGAACAATCCTTTCCCCCGCCAGGATTACTGGCTGAGGGACCAGCTGATCGTCGCGGGCGACGCCGGCCTTGCGCAGGTGAAGAGCTCACTGAACACGCTGATTGCCTTCGCCACCGAGCCAGGCGCGGTCGCCTATGACGGGCGCGGTGCCCTCAGCCCGTTCTCATCTGCCTTTTCGCGCCACGCGTTGGCGCCCAACCAGGAAATCCGCACGGTGATGGCGGCGGTTCGCCGCGACGTGGTCAAAGCCACCAACGGCAAGCAGGTTCCGTGGGAGAATTCCTCGCTGGTCGACGAGGTGGTGCTGATGCGCCACGATGACGCCGGGGGTCAGGAGGTCACGGCCAAGCAGAAGCAGCCGGATCCGGAGAGCGGCATCCACCTCACCGGCGCCGCCGAGGCGATCGAAAATCGCGATATCAGCATCCCGGTTGGCGTCGGTCCGGTTCCGCTGAAGCTCGATTTCCCCAGCAACGACCCCGCGGTGAGCCTGAAGCTTGCAAGCTATCCGGCAACGGGAACTCTGTCGCTGCCGGACCGGACCCTGTCTCCGGATTCCAGCCTGATGGCCGGTGAAGTCGATAATTTGCGTTACGAGCCGCAGATCGGCTCGGCTGCTCCGGTCCAGATTGGCTTCCAAATCCGCGGCGGCAACGCGTCCAAGGCAGCGATGATGAAGCTGTCGCCAAGCGTCGACCCCTGCGACCAGGCGGCGGGCGCACCGCTCGACCTGCAGGGCGTCGCGCCCGGCCGTTTGCAGAACGAGATCGCCGGCGAGGCCGCTGAGGCCTGCGAGGCGGCGGTGAAGGCCTACCCCGACGTCGCTCGGTTTCGCTACGAGCTTGGGCGGGCGCTGCTGGCGTCCGGCAAGGTCGACGAGGCCAGGAAAGCTATCCAGGAAGCTGCCGACAGGGGGCACGTCCGCGCCATGTTCGAGCTCGGCCATATCGCTTCGTCCGGAATAGGACCGGCCGCGGACTCCGCGAAAGCGATCAGCTTCTATTCAGAAGCATCCGACAAGGGAGACCCCTATGCGATGGCCGCTTGGGGGCGAGCCTTGTTCAATGGTGTCGACGTCGAGCAGAATACCGGCAAGGGATTGGACCTGCTGCTCAAGGCGGCGGCCATGGGGCACGTCAACGCGATGAACGATCTCGCCGTGATCTTCAAGGATGGCCGCAACGGCGTGCCCGCCGACGAGGCCCGCGCCTTGGCTTTCCTCAAAGCCGGCATCGCGCGGCAAGAGGCATATTCGATGAGCATTCTCGGCCTTCCCGCGCGCAGCACCTTAACGGTCGCAGTGTGCAAGCCGAAGGTCGTGACGAAAATAGTCACCAAGGTAAAGGTTGTCCGCACACCCGCGCCGAAGACGCCGACGGTGACAGTCCCGACAGTGGTCAAACCACCTCAGACCGATACCGGGCCGGCGCCCTGGCGCGGCAGTAGCGGCGATCATTCGGGGTCCGGCGGCGGCCAAAGTGGTGAGGGCAGCGGAGGCAGCACCGGCGGCCAGACCAGCCCTGAAGGCGGCAGCAGTGGCGGGCTCTGATTGCTGCGGCAGCCGCGCGCCCGGGTTGACCGAATAGAAGCGCGCGGCTGATTCGTTGCGGAAGCACGAAACGGGATGACGACCCTACTTGTCGGTGACGATCTTGACCTTGTCGCCGGCCGACACGCTCGCGCCCGGCGACATTGCGTTGAGCACCCGGAACAGGTCGAGCTTTCGGTCGACGCCGACCATCTGAGCGGCAAGCGTGCCCATGTTCTGGCCGGGCTGCACAGTCACCACCCGGATATGCAGCGGCTTCAGCGCCGCCTTCTCGGCCGCGCTCAACGTGCGGAAGGAGCTGCTGACGGAGCGCGCAACCGGCTCCAGCGCGGTGCTGGCCGAGGGTGCCGCAGTCAGCAGCCGGTAGACCTGTCCGCTGGCCCGGATGACCGCGATATCGAACTGCCACCCTTGCGCGCTGGCATGCGCCATCGCCGCCTCGTTGCCGTTGACCGTTTCCTGGCGCACGCTGGCATCGTCTAGTCCGGCGACCCAGCCGCTGCGGATATAGTCGGTGAGCGACACAGACTTGTCGATCGCCACGCCATCGAAGCGGATGGCGATGTCGCCCGGACCGGTCGCGGTCACCGCGGCCGCCGAATTGTCGATGACGAAACCCTCGGGCACCGAGAGCGACACGCCAAGGCCGGGATGCAGGAAGGTCTGGCCGCGCACATAGCCCTCTTCCGGCGTGTCGCCGTAGAGCAGCCCGTCTATGCCGGCTAGAAAGGCATCGCGGTCGCGCGTGCCGACGCCGGGCGGTCCGAAGTTGCGGGCGAGCCGCTGCGCCAGCTCGATGCGCTGCGGCGTGTTGGGATGCGTGGCCAGGAAGTCGAGGCTGGCATCCGTGGCGCCGCTGACCGAACGGAAATCGGTATAGGCCGACATCGACTGCAGGAAGCGGCCGGCCGCATAGGGATCATAGCCCGCTTCGCCGATCGACTTGATGCCGATCGCGTCGGCCTGCAGTTCTTGGTTGCGCGAAAACTGCGCAAGCCTCAGCTTGCCGCGGATGAGCGCGGCCTTGGCGGTCGGGCTGTCGCCGAGCACGTCGGAGACGACCTTGGTCGCCAGGCCTTCCTCGGCCTCGAGCTGCTGCCGCTGCAACCCGTGATTGGCGGTGACGTGGCCCATCTCATGCGCGATGACGGCCGCAAGCTCGGAGGAGTCATTGGCCAGCGCCAAAAGTCCGCGCGTGACATAGAGATAGCCGCCCGGCAGCGCGAAGGCATTTACGTTGGGCGAGTTGAGGATGGTGATGCGATAGGTCTGGGTCGGATTGGCCGAGACCACCGTCAGATTGCCGACGACCTTGGCCACCATGCGCTCGAGCTTCGGATCGGAATATTCGCCGCCATAGGTGGCGAGAATCCGCGGATGCTGCGCTTTGGCCATTTCGGCCAGCCTGGCATTGGCGACGACATTGTCGACGGTGATCGGCTTGTCGGAGGGCTGGAAGCCGGACTCCTGCACGTCCGGCGGCGTGAACATCTGGCAGCTCGCCAGCGCCACGGCAAAGCCGGCCATCGCGAAAAATCGCGCCAGCGGCTTAGTCCATACCCTCTCGATGCCGGCTGTCAGATCGGCTTCCTTTCGTAATCTTTCGGCAAATCACGGCCCACCCGGACCAGCATGGCCGGACCTAGCCACACTCCCCCGGACAAGGCAAGCAAACGCCTGATCACCCGCAGCCGGTTTGGCCGTAAATTATGTCCGCTTCCGGGCAATGTGTTGTCATCCGGCAACGCTGCCGCCTCGATCGCCGATATAGCGCCGGAAGGCCTCCGGTCCAGCACCGTCGAAGAAAGCGGCGGCCGACCCTGTGGCCGCGACCCTGCCCTCGTCGACGAACGCGATCCGTTGGCCGATGCGGCGCGCGTCCTGCGGCTGATGCGTGACGAAAAGCACGGTCATCTGTCGCTCGGCGTGGATGCCGGCCACGAGATCGAGCATGTCTTCGCGCAGCGCCGGGCCGAGCGAGGCGAAAGGCTCGTCGAGCAGAAGCACCGGACGGTCCCGTATGAGCACCCGCGCCAGCGCGACGCGCTGCCGCTCGCCGCCGGAAAGCTCGCTCGGCAGCCGCTTTTCCTTGCCGGCGAGGCCGACACGCCCCAGCGCGTCCGCGACCGCGCGGTGGTCGTCGGCCGTGAGCTTGAGCGATGGCGAGCGGCCAAGCCCGACATTGCCCTCGACCGAAAGATGGGCGAACAGGTTGTTTTCCTGGAACACCATCGACACCGGCCGCGCCGAGGGCGGCGCATTATCGACATTGATCCCGCCGATCAGCACCTTGCCAGCATTTGGTGATTCGAAGCCGGCCACCAGATTGAGCAGCGTCGACTTGCCTGAACCGCTCGGCCCCATGATGGCGGTGATCCTGCCGGCGGCGAATTCGACATCGAACCGGAAGGATGCCTCGCCATAGCTGAAGGATACGCCGTCCAACGTGACGGCCAGGCCCTTCGTGGCCGCGATGCCATTATTATCCCTCGTCATGCCTTTGCCTCCCGCCCCAGCCAGTCGGCGGCGACAACCAGCAGCAGGCAGACGAGGCCGAGCAGCAAGGCCAGCCCCGCGGCGTCGGCGGTCCGGTAGCTGCCCATGCGCGCGAGTAGAAGATAGGGCAAGGTCTGGACGGAATCGCTGCCGAACAGTGCGATCACGCCGAGATCGCCGAGCGACAGCGCCATGGCGAACGCAAAGCCGGTGGCCAAGGGCCGCCGCAGCGACGGCCAGTCGACCAGCCGCAGCCGGTTCCAGCCGGAAATGCCGAGCGCCAGGCAGAGTCGCTCGTGGCGCTCGCTCGCCGCATCATAGGCAGGGCGGACGGCGCGAATGGCGAAAGGCATTGCCATCACCGCATTGACCGCGACGACCATGACGGGCGCGATGGCGAACACATCGGTGATGTTGCGCAGAGCCAGGAACCAGCCGGCGCCGATCACGATCGGCGGCACGACCAGCACGAAACCGGCGCCGGTGTCGGCGGCGTGTTCGAGCAGCGACATGGCGCCGCCCGCGCGGCGCCTCAGGGCCAGTGCGCGTCGGGCGGCGATCAGCGACAGCGACAGCATCACGCAAAACAGCGCCGAGAGAAAGGAGAGCCCGGCGCTGGTGAGCGTCGCGCGGCGCACGGCGTCCTCGCCGGCCAGCCGGCCGAGATCCGCCTCCAGCCCGGCGAGCACGGTCGCCGCCATCGGTGCGGCGACGAACAGCAGCGCAAGCACGATGAGGCCGGCATTCAACACGGCCTCGGTGGTGCTGGTCGCAAGATAGCGGCGTGGCGCTACCGGCAGATTCGCATCGCCGACCGTGTTGGCGCCGAGTCGCGTCAGCATGGCGACCACGACGAAGGTCAGCACGATCTGCAGAAACGTTAGTGTCACGGCCCGCGCGGGATCGAAATCGAAGCGCAGCGCCTGGTAGATCGCGACCTCTAGCGTCGTCGCCGCCGGCCCGCCACCCAGCGTCAGTACGATTGTGAAGGAGGTGATGCACAGCATGAAGACCAGCCCGGCGACCCCCGGCAGCACCGTGCGCAGCGCCGGCCATTCGATCAGCCGGAAGGCCGACCGAGCGTCCATACCGAGCTGGCTCGCCAGCCGCCACTGGTCGGCCGGCACGGTGCCGAGCGCCTCGAGGAACAGCCGCGTGGCCAATGGCAGGTTGAAGAAGACATGCGCGACCAGGATGCCGGAAAGGCCGTAAATGCCCGGCCATTCCCCACCGCCGAACGTGCCGAGGATGCCGGCAAAATAACCGGCACGGCCGTAGAGCGCCAACACGCCGAGCGCGGCGACGATGGCCGGCAGCGCCAGCGGCACCGTGAACAACTGCAGGATCAGGCGACGTCCGGGAAAGTTCGTTTGCCTGGACAGGGCGCGGCCGACGAACACTGCCGGCAAGACCGAAAGCAATGTCGACAGCAGCGCCTGCCAAAGCGTGAAGCGGGCGACGCGGAGCAGATAGCTGTCGAAGGCCGCGGCAGCGCTGGACGGACCGCTCGCGCCTTCGAGGATCAGGCCGGCGAAGGCGCCGCCGATGAGCAAAGTGATGGCGACAAGGGCGATGATGCCGGCGGTGATGCGAGGGTCAGGGCGCGGCGTGGATTGCACGCTGCACCACGTTGGCTCGAGCTAGCGAACGCCACGTTCCGTCGCACCCCCCTCTGTCCTGCCGGACATCTCCCACTCTAGGAGGGAGATTGGCAGCTTTGCCGCTCTTCCTACACCGTCGGCGGCTAGCGAAATCACCGATCCCCCTTTGCGGGGGAGATGGCCGGCCGGACAGAGGGGGGTGCTCAAGCGCCATCCTGCGTCCTACTTGCTCATCGCCGCCAGCCATTCATCCACCCAGGCCTTGCGGTTGGCCGCCACCTCGTCCGGGCTGAACAGCAGGGTTTTGGTCGGCTTCACCAGCTTTTCGAAGGCCGGGTTGAGCGGCTTGTCGGTCTTGCCGGCCGGGAACATCCAGTTGGTCTCCGGGATGATGTCCTGGAACTTGGGCCCGGTCATGAAGGCTATGAATTTTTCCGCCAGCGGGTTCTTCGCGCCGGTTTTGGTGATGCCGGCGACCTCGATCTGCAGATATTCGCCCTCCTCGAAGGACGCCGCCTGATAGCGCTCGGTGTTCTCGGCCACCATGTGGTAGGCCGGCGAAGTGGTATAGGAGAGAACCATCGGCGCCTCGCCCTTGGTGAACAGACCATAGGCCTCGCTCCAGCCCGGCGTCACGGTCAGCACCTTCGGCTTCAGCTTGGCCCAGGCTTCCGGCGCCTTGTCGCCATAGACCGACTTGACCCACAGCAGCAGCCCGAGGCCCGGCGTCGAAGTGCGCGGATCCTGGATAATGATCTTGTCGGGGCCGGCGCCCTCGACCAGTTCCTTCAAGCTCTTCGGCGGGGTCTTCAGCTTTTCGGTGTCGTAGACGACGGCGAAATAGCCGTAGTCGAAAGGCACGAAAGTGTCGTCTTTCCAGCCGCCGGGCACATTCAAATCGGCCACCGCGCCATGCGGCGCGAATAGGCCGCTCGCCTTGGCATCCGCGGTCAGGTTGGTATCGAGGCCGAGCACGACATCGGCCTTGGTGCCGGCGCCCTCCAACTTGACGCGGTTGAGCAGTGCCACGCCGTCGGCAACCGAGACGAATTCGAGATCGCAGCCGCATTCGGCCTCGAATTCCTTCTTCACCGCGGGCCCGGGACCCCAGTCGGCGGTGAAGCTTTCGTAGGTGTAGACGGTAAGCTTGTCTTTCGCCTCGGCAGGCCCGACGCCCACCAAAAGCGAAACAAGGCCGGCTGCAAGAACAAGGTTGGACAATAACGAGCGCATCGGCGCCTCCTTCGTTCGCGTTAAAGGAATTGAGGCGTCGGATGGTCCGAAGCGTCTAATCCCTCCGCCGGTACAAACCGGATCAGGTTCAGCGGGTTGGCTTTCGTTGCCTCTCAGCCGGTTCGCAAAATCAGCGTCCGGCACCCCGTTAGAGCATTTCGAGACATAGGCCCGGCCGATGCGGCGCGCAAGCGGAAGTTTCCGGGGATCATCATCGTTCACCGCGGTAGCGAAGCGCGATTCCGTTTGGACGCGCCCGCTTCCGTTTCGTGGGCCGGGCTGGTAAGGGCGACGGCCATGGGCACATTCACCATCCTGCTTGGCGGCGATCTCGTCCGCACGCCTCGCCTCGATCGCCAGATCGAAGGCTCCCGCATCATCGCCGCCGATGCCGGTATCGGCCATGCCCATATGCTTGGCCTCCTGCCGGAGCTCTGGGTCGGAGATTTCGACTCGGTACCGCCAAACCTGCCGGAGAATCTGGCCGCCGTGCCGCGCAAGATTTTCCCGACCGAGAAGGACATGACCGACGGCGAGCTCGCCATTGCCGAGGCGCTGGCGCGCGGCGCCACCAGCCTGGTGCTGGCCGGCGCCTTCGGCGGCAAGCGCGCCGATCATGCCTTTCTGCATTTGGCTCTGAGCGTGCGGCTGGCCGAGGCGGGCATGACCGTGCTGCTGACCAGCGGCGCGCAGGAAGGCGTGCCGATCCTGCCGGGCAAAGCCGGCTTCGACTACGCCGAGGGCACGCTGTTCTCGGTGCTCGGCTTCTCCGACCTCGCCGGCCTGACGGTCTCAGGCGCCAAATGGCCGCTGGACGGTGTCGAGGTGGCGTTCGGCTCATCGCTTACCATATCAAATGAGATCAAGGGTCGGCTCGAGATCGCGCTCGAGCGTGGCCGGGCGCTGCTGCTCGCCCACCCCTATCCTCTTCCCGAAAGCTGACATGGCCCCGCCTCTTCTCAATCTGGATGGCATAAAACTGACTTTTGGCGGCACGCCGCTGCTCGACGGCGCGGCACTGAGCGCCTCCGCCGGCGAGAAGATCGCGCTTGTAGGCCGCAACGGTTCGGGCAAGTCGACGCTGCTCAAGATCGTCGCGGGGCTGATCGAACCGCAGGACGGCGAAGTATTCCGCCAGCCCTCGGCAACGGTGCGCTACCTGCCGCAAATGCCCGATATGGATGGCTTCGCCAGCGTGCGCGCCTATGTCGAAGCCGGCCTCGGGCCGGCCGACGACCCGCATCGCGCCACTTATCTGATGGAGCATCTCGGCCTGACCGGCGAGGAGCGGCCGAACGACCTTTCCGGCGGCGAGGCGCGCCGCGCAGCACTCGCCCGCGTCATGGCGCCGAAGCCCGATATCCTGCTCCTCGACGAGCCGACCAATCATCTCGACCTGTCGGTCATCGAATGGCTGGAAGAAGAGCTTGCCCGCACCTCGTCGGCCGTGATCCTGATCTCGCACGACCGCCGCTTTCTCGAGCGCGTCTCGCGCGCCACCGTCTGGCTCGACCGCGGCCAGACGCGCCGGCTGGACAAGGGGTTCGCGCACTTTGAGGAATGGCGCGACCAGGTGCTTGAAGAGGAAGAGCGCGAACAGCACAAGCTCGGCCGCCAGATCGTGCGCGAGGAGCATTGGCTGCGCTATGGCGTGACCGCCAGGCGCAAGCGCAACATGCGCCGACTCGGCGAGCTGCAGGCCATGCGCCAGCGTTTTCGCAGCCATCGCGGCGCCGAGGGTTCGGCGACGATGGTGGCAAGCGACGCCGCTGAATCCGGCAAGCTGGTGATCGAAGCCAAAGGCATCGAGAAGAGTTTTGGCGACCTCACCGTGGTCAAGGGCTTTTCGACCCGTATCCAGCGCGGCGACCGTGTCGGCCTTGTCGGGCCGAACGGCGTCGGCAAGACGACGCTTCTCAAGATGCTGACCGGCGAGCTGGCGCCGGATGCCGGCACTGTGCGGCTTGGCGTCAATCTGGAAATCGCAACGCTCGACCAGAAGCGCGAGGCCGTCGACCCGCAGGAGACGCTGGCGAATTACCTGACCGACGGGCGCGGCGAGAACCTTGTGGTCAATGGCGAGCAGCGCCACGTCGTCTCCTATATGAAGGATTTTCTTTTCAAGCCGGAGCAGGCGCGCACGCCGGTGCGCGAGCTTTCGGGCGGCGAGCGGGCGCGACTGCTGCTGGCCCGGGTGCTGGCACGGCCGGCGAACCTTTTGGTGCTCGACGAGCCGACCAACGACCTCGACATGGAGACGCTGGAGCTGCTGCAGGAACTGGTCGCCGGCTTTGCCGGAACGGTCGTCCTGGTCAGCCACGATCGCGATTTCCTTGACCGCACAGTCACCAGCGTGATCGCGCCCAACGGCGCCGGACGCTGGCTCGAATATGCCGGCGGCTATTCCGACATGCTGGCGCAACGCGGCGGCTCGAAGCTGGAGGAGCGCAAGGCAAGGCCGAAGGCTGAAGCGAACGAAGCGACGGCCAGGGCCGAACAGACCAGCGCTAAAAGCCCGGCCAAGAAGCTCTCCTTCAAGCAGAAGTTCGCGCTGGAATCCCTGCCGAAGAAGATCGAGGCGGTGAGCGCGTCCATCTCAAGGCTGGAGAACAATATCGCCGACCCGTCCTTCTACGAGCGCGATCCCGCATCGTTCCAGAAGACCATCGCCGCGCTCGACAAGGAGCGCATCACGCTGGCCTCACTTGAGGAAGAGTGGCTAGAGTTGGAGATGCTGCGCGAGGAGATGGAAGGCTAGCCGCTATAGGCAAGCCTCAGAGGCAGGCCTCGCAGATGGCAGCGATATGGCGTCTGTCGGTGCCGCAGCAGCCGCCGAGCACGGCTATCTGGCCGAAGCGGTCGCGCATGGCGCGGTAGCGCCGGCCGAGGTCGACAGGATCGCCTGGATCGAGTTCGGTCGCCGCATCCAGCTCGGCATGGCTTTTGGCGGAGGCGTTGGCCCGCACGCCGCGAATGCGCCTGATCCAGCGTCCGTCGCCGGCAAGGACGGCGTCGAAATGGCTCGGATGTGCGCAGTTGATCATGAAATATGCGGGAGCGCCGTCCGTTTCGTCGTCAACGGTCTCGATGGCGTCTCTCAGGCTCTCCCCCGAAGGCAGGCGTCCGTCCGTCTCGACGGTAAACGAAATCACCGACGGGAGCCCCACCGCCATCGCGGCACAGGCTATTCCGGCAGCCTCCTGCGCATAGGTCATCGTAATGGCGCTGACCATATCGGCGCTGGCATCGCGGAATGCCTTGACCTGATCGCCGTGATAGGTCTCGGCGTCGGCGGGCGACATGACTGTGTCAACGCGGTAGCCGTCGCCACGGGGCCCGACCACCCCATTGACCAGCACGGTCATGCCACGCGCAACATAGGGCGCAGCCAGCGCCCGCGCCCATGACACTGCCTGCATGTCTATGCCCGACAATGCGACTTTAGAATAGCCGAGCTTTTCGCCCCAGTCCGGATTGGCGCGCCACGTCGGAGTATCGAGCACGAAGCCGACGCCGTGTTTGTCGGCGATGTCGAGATACTGGCGGAAATAGCGGGCCAACGTCGTCCGCCCCTCCTCCTCGCCAAGAAGCGGAAAGGCGGCGAAGCAGGGCAGATCGAGGCCTTCCAGAAAAACAAGTGAGGTCTCGAGGCCGCCATCGGTCAGGAAAACGGCTTCACCCAGCTCACGAACGTCGATCTTCGCACTGGTCATCGCCGTCTTCGGTCAGACCTGCCGCTTGCGCGACTATAGCATTTGAGGGCGAATTTGCCATGCCGGCCCGGTCGCGAAGGTCGCGCTGGTCCAAGCTATCCATTGCAGCACTCGCGTGATGCGCATATTCTATACGCATGTTGCGGAGGCTACCATGCGCAAGATTGCCGCAAATGCGGTCCGCCAGCCGGCAAATCTATCGATCGATTCACAGCTCATGAAGGAAGCCAAGGGGCTCAACGTGAATGTATCTCGTGCCGCCGAAGCCGGGATCGCAGAAGCCGTGGCAGCCGAGAAAACGCGGCTGTGGAAGCTCGAAAACCGCGCCACCATGGATGCCTGGAACGAGTATGTCGACACGTACGGCGTTCCGCTCAAGGAGCATCGGCAGTTCTGATGGCGCGCTATGACGCCTTTGCCGCCAGCGGCATCGAAGGCGGCTACCTCCTCGAGGTTCAATCCGACCTGCTCGACAATTTCAAGACGCGCGTCGTCGTTCCGCTTTTGCCCCTCGCGTCGGCGCCGCCGCCAATGCGGAAGCTGCACCCGGTCTTCGAATTCAATGGACGCAAGCTGGTCATGGCCACCCATCTGATCGCTACGGTGGCTGCGACGGAACTCGGGGAAAACCGTTTCAACCTCGCGAAGCATCACGACGAGATCGTTGCAGCGCTCGACATGCTGTTTCAGGGCTTCTGAGCCGCTCGGCCTCAACCGGACGTCTTCGTCGCCCAGGCCTTCAGCGCCTCATCAAAAACCTTCTCGCCCGGAATGCCCTTTTCCATGGTGAGCAGGGCACGGCGTCCGGTCTTGTAGACCACCGGCACGTCGATCCAGGCCTGCCCCCTGAGCAGCGTCAGGTTGGCGTCCTCGTCGGCCTTGGTGTCGTTGAGGGCGACGAGGAAGAAGCCGTCGGCGATCTTGGCCGGGATGCCGATCAGCGGGCTGCCGGCGTCCTGTTCCGAGCTCTTCATGGCGATGCGCAGGATGTTGTCGACGCCGCCGCCGTCAAACCCTTCCGGCGTCAGGAAGATCATCTCGATG
The DNA here is from genome assembly GCF_029625865.1 of Mesorhizobium sp. WSM4887. NCBI lineage: Bacteria > Pseudomonadati > Pseudomonadota > Alphaproteobacteria > Hyphomicrobiales > Phyllobacteriaceae > Mesorhizobium > Mesorhizobium sp. WSM4887. The sequence continues at coordinate 115,104 of NZ_JARTVP010000003.1, read as the reverse complement.
ATGTGGCTGGCCGGCAGCGTCTGGTCGGTATTGCGCCGGATGGTCATGCGCAGCTGGATGTCCTTGCCGGGTATCGTCGCCTCGGCGCGGATCGCCGGCTCCGGCGGCAAGTCGCCGCCCGGCGATTCCTGCACCAGCGACCAGACGATGCTGCCGGGCTCGGCGGTGCCCTGCTGCGTGCTGGTGCGCTCCTCATAGAAGATCGCTTTCTGGCCGACCGGCACGGTCGCTTGGGCCGTCGCAGGCGCAGTCCCGGACGCGGGTGGCGGAGTCGTGCCAGCGGCAGGCGGAGTGGCCGCCGCGGCCGGAGGCGTGGTTCCGGCGGCCGGCGCGGGCGGATTGGCGGCGGCACCGGCGGGCGCCGACGGCGTGGTCCCGGCAGGCGGGCTCGCGGGCGGGGTTTGCGCAGCCTGCGGAGTGTCGGCGGCGGGCGGGGTCGCGGCCGGAGTTGGCGCGGCGGGCGGCGTGCCGGCGGCGGGCGCCGGCGTCATCCCAGGCGCGGCTCGCGGCGGCGTGGTCAGCGCGGCGACGGATTCGCCCTCGCCGATGGTGCTCTGGCCGCCAGCCGGACCAGGATCTACTTCCTTGCCCTCGGGCGTCAGCCGCTGGGTGAATTTCGCTGTTTCGGCCGGCTCATTGGCTGCAGCCGCGTTATTGCCCGCAGCCGGCGGCGCGGCCGCCGTCTCGGCGGTCGGCTTTGTCGGGGCGGCAGGCTTGACCAGAGGCTCGGTCGAGACGGTCTGGCTGCTGCCGCCCTTCAAGCCGAGTATGGAGCTGAACGCATCCTTGTTCAGCCAAACGCCGTACCCGCCGCCGGCCAGCACCAGCAATGCGACAACGGCAGCAATCAACCCTCCATAGCTGCGCTTGCGCGGCGCAGGCCGCAGCCGCTGGAAAGTATCGGCCGGCTGCTCGTCATTGGCAAAGACATCGCTGTCCTCGTCCGGTTCGGCGGCGTTCATCCCGGGCAGGCCGACATCGTCCTCGCGCGGCGAGGGCATGGGCGGCGGTGCCGCAGGCACCTTGTGCCAGCCGCCGGGCTCAGTCTTCGTTGCCCCTTGCCAGCTTGGTTCCGTCTTTGCTGCGCCTTGCCAGCTCGGTTCCGCCTTCACCGGCGCCGGTGCGGGCGCCGTCTTGAAGGGCTCCGGCTTGAAGGGCTCCGGCTTGGCTGGTTCGGGCTTCGCCACCGACGGCTGCCGGACGTGGCTCGGCTGGTTCTTGTTGCGGTCGATCGAGGAAAAAATATGTTCCAGCTCCGCCAGGGGATCTTCCGCTGGAGCCGGCTTGGGCGCCGGAGCAGGCTTGGCATACTCGCGCTCGACGCTGGCGACGGCATCTTCGAGCGAACGTTTCTGCTTGCTGATGACCTCGGCCGACAACGGCGGAGAATAGTTCGCGAGTTTCTTCGCCAGCATCTCACGAGCATTCTCGTAAATCCGCTTGCGCAACTCGGGCGAGGGCTCGCTGTGCTTCGCAAGCTGTTTTTTCAGAACACCAACGAAATCTGCCATGCGTCAGTCGACCTGCAATTCTTTCCCGGGCCGGCCGCAAATCAGCCGTAGCGCCTGGAAGCGCTGTGAAACTAGTCTTGAAACGGATCGGTCACAAGTATCGTGTCGTCCCGCTCCGGGCTGGTGGAAAGCAGTGCAACCGGGGCGCCGATCAGCTCCTCGATGTGGCGGACATATTTGACGGCTTGCGCCGGCAGATCGTTCCAGCTCCTGGCGCCGGCCGTCGTTCCCTTCCAGCCTTCGAGCGTCTCATAGACCGGCTCGACGCGCGACTGGGCGCCCTGGCTGGCCGGCAGATAGTCGATCAACTCGCCATCGAGGCGATAGCCGGTGCAGACCTTGATCTCGTCCAGCCCGTCGAGCACGTCGAGCTTGGTGAGCGCGATGCCCTTGATGCCGTTGACGGCCACCGCCTGGCGCACCAGCACGGCGTCGAACCAGCCGCAGCGGCGCTTGCGGCCGGTGACGACGCCGAATTCGTGGCCGCGCGTGCCGAGGAACTCGCCGACCTCATTCTTCTGCTCGGTCGGGAACGGCCCTTCGCCGACGCGCGTCGTATAGGCCTTGGTGATGCCGAGCACATAGCCGATCGCGCCGGGGCCGGTGCCGGAGCCGGCGGCCGCTTGCCCTGCCACGGTGTTGGATGAGGTGACGAAGGGATAGGTGCCGTGGTCGATATCGAGCAGCGTGCCTTGCGCGCCCTCGAACAGGATGCGCGCACCCGCGCGGCGCTTGTCGTCGAGCACCTTCCAGACGCGGTCCATGTAAGGCAGGATCTCGCCGGCCACCGAGGTCAGCTCCTGCATGATCGCCTCCTGGGTCGCTTCCGGATGGCCGAGCCCGCGGCGCAGCGCATTATGATGCGTGAGCAGCCTGTCGACCTTCAGGGGAAGCGTTTCCAAATCCGCCAGATCCATCACCCGCACCGCACGCCGGCCCACCTTGTCCTCATATGCGGGGCCGATGCCGCGGCGGGTCGTGCCAATCTTGGTTCCGGAATTCGAGGCGGCGTCTTCGCGGAACCCGTCCAGCTCCCGGTGCAGCGACAGGATAAGCGCGGTGTTTTCGGCGATTTTCAGGCGTTCGGGCGTCACCTCCACGCCCTGCTCCTTGAGCTTCTTGACTTCCGCGACGAAGGCGTGCGGATCGAAGACCACCCCGTTGCCGATGATCGACAGCTTGCCCTCTCTGACCACGCCGGACGGCAAGAGCGAAAGCTTGTAGACCTTGCCGTCGACGACCAGGGTATGACCTGCATTGTGGCCGCCCTGGAAGCGCACGACCACGTCGGCGCGCTCCGACAGCCAGTCGACGATCTTGCCCTTGCCTTCGTCGCCCCACTGCGAGCCGACGACCACCACATTGGCCATGTTCTTTTCCCTTGAGATGCCGCCTTAGCGGCTTGAAACGACAGGCCTCTATAGCCTCATGTGCAGGCCGATGCGACCCCTTCTTTGTCCCCGAAACCACCCAGGGCACAACAAACCAGGCACAACAAATTCCGGCTTTCGCATCATTTACTTGCCCTCGCCATCGCAATAGGCCGGCATCCTTCTTCCACCGCGCCTGCCGGTCCAGGATTAAGCGATGCATCGAGCCGCCTATCTGTTCCTGCTCTCCACCATGCTGCTGTGGGGCGGCAATTCCGTGGCCGGCAAGCTTGCCGTCGGCCATGTGTCGCCGATGACGTTGGTTTTCCTGCGCTGGGTGCTGGCGGTGCTGATCATGCTGCCCGTCGGCTGGCGGACGTTTCGCGAGGACTGGCCTGAACTGCGCCGGCATTGGCTGCTGGTCGCCGGCCTCGGCGCCTGCGGCTTCACGATGTTCAACGTCATCTTCTACACGGCGCTGAACTACACGACCGCCATCAATGTCTCGATCGAGCAGGCCGCCATACCGATCGTCATCATCCTTGCCAACTTCGTGCTGTTTAGGCTGCACGTGCAGCGCCTGCAGATCGTCGGCGTCGCGCTCACCATCCTCGGCGTCGCCCTGACCGCTAGCCATGGCGACCTCGGTCAGCTGCTGAAGCTCGAGCTCAATTTCGGCGACGCCATCATGCTGGTCGCGGTCCTCTGCTACAGCCTCTATTCGGTGGGGCTGCGCCTGAAGCCGGCCGTCCGCTGGCAAAGCTTCATGCTGGCTCTGTCGCTCGCCGCGCTTTTGACCTCGGTGCCGTTCTTTGTCTGGGAAGTGGCGGCGGGCCGCGTCATCGTCCCGGACGCGCGAGGATGGGCGGTCGCGTTCTACACCGCGCTCGGCGCGTCCGTCGTCTCGCAGATCTTCTACATCAAGGGCAACGAGCTGATCGGCGCCAATCGCGCCGGACTGTTCATCAATCTGGTGCCAATCTTCGGCACCCTGCTTTCGGTGCTGATCGTCGGCGAGCAGTTCCAATTCTATCAGGGTCTTGCGCTTGCGCTCGTGCTCGGAGGCATCGCGCTGGCCGAATACAGTGGCAGCAGGGCCGTTCTGTAGGGGAAATTCCCCGCATGCCGAAGCATGCGGGGCATGATCTTTCAGGCGGCGCCGACATCGAAGTGCAGCGGTTTGGCCGAATCGATCGATTGGTGCGCCCGCAGTTGATCGAGCACCCTTTCCGGGAAGGGTGCGTCGAGATAGAGCAGCGCGATCGCATCGCCGCCCGGCCGGTTGCGGCCGAGCTGGAAGTTGGCGATGTTGACGCCGTTCTCACCGCAGACGGTGCCGAGCAGGCCGATGATGCCGGGCGCGTCGGCATTGGTCGTGTAGAGCATGTGCTGGCCGACCTCGGCATCGAGGTTGATGCCCTTGATCTGGATGAAGCGCGGCTTGCCGTCCGAGAAGCAGGTCCCGGCGATCGAGCGCGTCATATGCTCGGTCTTGACGGTGAGCTTGATGTAGCCGTCGAAGACGCCAGATTTGTCGCGCTTGACCTCGGCGACGATAATGCCGCGCTCCTTCACCATGATCGGCGCCGACACCATGTTGACGTCGGAGACCTGCGGCCGGATCAGGCCGGCAAGAGTGGCGCTCACCAGCGCGCGCGTGTTCATCGTCGCGGTCGAGCCGTCGAACAGTATCTCCACCTCCTTGATCGGATCTTCGGTGACCTGGCCGACAAAGGCGCCGAGCACCTCGGCCAGCTTGACGAAGGGTTTCAGTCGGGGCGCTTCCTCGGCGGTGATCGACGGCATGTTGATGGCGTTGGAAACGGCGCCCTTGATCAGGTAATCGGCCATCTGCTCGGCCACTTGCAGCGCAACGTTCTCCTGCGCCTCGGTGGTCGAGGCGCCGAGATGCGGGGTTGCCACGACATTCTGCATGCCGAACAGCGGATTGTTCTCCGCCGGCTCGGCCTCGAAAACATCGACGCCGGCGCCGGCCACCTTGCCGCTCTTCAGTGCCGCGACCAGGTCGGCCTCGACGACCAGCCCGCCGCGCGCGCAATTGATGATGCGCACGCCGTCCTTCATCTTGGCGATCGCGGCCGCATCGATGATGTTGCGCGTCTTGTCGGTCAGCGGCGTGTGCAAGGTTATGAAGTCGGCGCGCGCGAAAAGCTCGTCGAGCTCGACCTTCTCGACGCCGAGCTCTTCAGCGCGGCTGTCCGACAGGAACGGATCGAAAGCCACGACATGCATCTTCAGGCCGACGCCGCGCGTCGCGACGATCGAGCCGATATTGCCGCAGCCGATCACGCCCAGCGTCTTGCCGGTGATCTCGACGCCCATGAAGCGGTTCTTCTCCCATTTTCCCGCATGAGTCGAGGCGTTGGCCTCCGGGATTTGGCGCGCCAGCGCGAAGATCATCGCAACGGCATGCTCGGCCGTGGTGATCGAGTTGCCGAAGGGCGTGTTCATCACGATGATGCCCTTGCGGCTCGCCGCCGGAATGTCGACATTGTCGACGCCGATGCCGGCGCGGCCGACGACCTTGAGCCTGGTGGCGGCATTGATCAGCTTCTCGGTGACCTTGGTCGCCGAGCGGATGGCGAGGCCGTCATACTGGCCGATCACTTCGAGAAGCTTTTCCTTGTCCTTGCCGAGATCGGGCAGGTAGTCGACCTCGATGCCGCGGTCCTTGAAGATCTGCACGGCGGTGGTTGAAAGTTTATCCGAGACGAGAACGCGGGGCGCCATGGCGGCCTCCTTGAAGAATGGGATTGATCCGTTTGGGATCGGCGGCCCGAAGGCCGCCGCGAATGACTCAGGCGGCCGCTTTCAGCGACGCCTTCTGCATGGCGAAGGCCCAGTCGAGCCAGGGCAGCAGTGCTTCGAGATCGGAGGTCTCGACGGTCGCGCCGCACCAGATGCGAAGGCCGGGCGGCGCATCACGGTAGGAGCCGATGTCGTAGGCGACATCTTCCTTGTCGAGCGTCGAGACGATACCTTTGGCGAAAGCCGCCTGACCGTCGGCATCGAGCGCCGCCACGTCCGGATCGGTGAAGGACAGGCACACGGAAGTGTTTGAGCGCGTCGCCGGATCGACGGCCAGATGGCCGAGCCACGACGACCTAGCCACGAACCGGTCCAGCACCGCGGCGTTGGCGTCGGCGCGGGCGATCAGCGCTTCCAGGCCGCCGATCGACTTCGCCCATTGAAGCGCATCGAGATAGTCCTCGACGCACAGCATCGACGGCGTGTTGATGGTCTCGCCCTTAAAGATGCCCTCGATCAGCTTGCCGCCGGAAGTCAGGCGGAAGATCTTCGGCAGCGGCCAGGCCGGCTTGTAGGTTTCCAGCCGCTCGACGGCGCGCGGGCTGAGGATCAGCATGCCGTGCGCGCCCTCGCCGCCCAGCACCTTCTGCCAGGAGAAGGTGACGACGTCGAGTTTATCGAAGTCGAGCCGCTGCGCGAACGCCGCCGAGGTGGCGTCGCAGATGGTGAGACCCTTGCGGTCGGTCGGAATGAAATCGCCGTCCGGCACGCGCACGCCGGAGGTCGTGCCGTTCCAGGTGAAGACCACGTCGCGATCGAAATCGATCTGCGTCAGATCCGGCAACACGCCGTAGCCGGCCTCGAACTTGCGCACATCGGCGAGCTTGAGCTGCTTGACGACATCGGTCACCCAGCCGGAACCGAAACTTTCCCAGGCGACCATGTCGACGCCGCGCTCGCCAAGCAGCGACCACAGTGCCATCTCGACCGCGCCGGTATCGGATGCCGGCACGATGCCGATCCGGTAGCCGGCCGGGACCTTGAGGATTTCGCGCGTCAGCTCGATCGCCTGCTCGAGCTTGCCCTTGCCGATTTTGGCGCGGTGAGAGCGTCCGAGCGCAGCAGCTTTCAGCGCCTCGACCGACCAGCTGGGGCGTTTTGCACAGGGACCTGAGGAGAAATTGGGGTTTGCCGGACGGAGTCCGGGCTTGGTAAGCGTCGTCATCGTGGTCTATCCTTCCAGATAGTGGCCCCTCGTTGGGGAGGGGTGGCCCACGGACGGCGATATGCTTTCAGCCTTCCGGCGTCAAGAGCAAAGTTTTTGTCGCTGTCGGGATATTTGTCTGACGGCACCACGCGCCGGAAACGAAAAAGAACGGCGGACCCGTTCGACCCGCCGGCGGCAATTTCCGAGTTCCCTCGCTTACCAAAGATCGTAGCGCAGCCCGAGCTTGACCTGGTGATTGCTGATCCCCTTTCGGATCGAGTAGGAGGTCAGGCTGTCGGCTGTCGCATATTCAGCATCAGGCGCTGAGAAATACTGATATCCCAGATCTATCAGCACATTCTTTGAGACCTGGTAAGCAAAACCTGCATTCAAGGTGTACGCAAGTGAATACTTCGTCTTGTTATCGGTTTGGGTGAAATCATCGGAGGGATCAGCGTTGTCGGTGAAATAGCTCGCTGAAAGATTGTACTTGCTCCGCACAATGCCGAGACCCGCTCCAACATAAGGTGTAACGCCGATATAGGTACCAAGGTCGACGTAACCGTTGAGAATGCCCGAGAATGCATAATTCTTGAGGGTCGCGGATGCCACGGTTGCGGTGGCCGGCGGTGTCACGATCAATGTGTCATCGTAGCCGACACTGACCCTGTTGCCCGGCAGATAACCGAAATTGAAATCAGCACGCAGGTAATCGGTGAAATGGTAGCCGAAGCCTATACTCGCAAAGATCGGGTCTTCTTTGTCGCTGAAGCTCCCCGGCGGGGAGGCGAAATCCTCATTCCTGAAGCTCTTCTCCACCAGATAGGAGACGTCGCCGCGGAGGTACCAGCCGGAGCCTACCTCGACCGGCTGATAATCCGGCGCCTGATCGACATAGATCGGCGGATCGTAGTCGGCCGACACCGCCTGTGTCGCCGGCATCAGCACGATTGCGGCGAGCGCCAGTGCGATACACGATTTTGATGTCATGGTCCCCGGCTCCTGAGATTGGCGCCAGTCGCGAACGCGAGCACAGCTGCCGTTTCAGGAGCATTGTTAACCATAGTGGTTAAGTGCCGGTTAAGGATAACAGGGGGTTACCGAATTGATTTCGATGCTGTTTTACCGGCCACCCACAAAAGAAAATCGCCCGGCTGGCGCCGGGCGATTGGCAGAATTTCAGGATCTCGAAGCGGCTACTTGGTGTAGATCGGCTCCGGCTCAGGCTGGTAGGCCACCGGTGTAGTGCACCCATTGTTGCCGCCGAATTGGTAGCGCAGACCGCCGCGCACCTCATGCGTGTTGATGCCGTGGTCGAACCCCGGCCCGGAACTCGTCGAATCGAACTCGAACATGCGCCCGCCCTGGATGTGAGTGAAGCGGTAGCCTGCGTCGAGGATCACCCTGTCGGTCAGGCAGTAGGAAGCGCCGGCCATGAGCGCATAGGCGAAGCGCCAGTTGGACGAACCCGGGTTGGTTTCGGTGGTGTTCGGATCGTGGACCGTGTCCCACTTGACGTGCGCGCCGCCGATGCCGGCGCCGACGTAAGGCGTGATGCCGTGATAGGTGCCGATGTCGACATAGGCATTGGCCAACAGCAGCAGCGCGCTCATCCTCGACACCTCGGTGGATGTCGTGACGAGGTCCGAGGTCTGGCCGTTGAAGTCCGACTTGAACCAATAGTCGGCCGTCAGATCGGTTCGGAAGTAATCGTTGATCTTGTAGCCGACGCCGCCGCCGAGCGAGAAACCGCCCTTCAGCTTGCCGAAATCGAAATCGTTAGTGCCGGGCGGTGGCCCGTATGTAATGTAGTCGATGCCGCGCAAGGTCGACTTGTGGTAGTCGATGTCGCCGCGAATATACCAGCCGCCAACGTCGATCGGCTGAGCCTCGACCACCGGCGGCGGAGCTTCCTCCACCGGCGGTGGTTCCCCCAGGTCGGCGGCGAGGGCCGGTCCGGCCACTCCCGCCAACAGCGCGGCAAACAGTGCCATTCTTGCGGTATCGAACATGCTGTCACCCCTAAGAAGCCTCGGGACGACATCGCCCGAAGATGAACCTCGGCGTGGATAATGAATTGCAAAGGTTAAAAGCCGTTTAACCGTACCGATTAACCACGAATGCCTACAATTTTAGAGGGTATACCGTTGTCCGGGGGTGTTGCGCGCGCGCGAAAAAGCCCGCCTGGCGGCGGGCTTGCAGGTGCGATCGTCCGCTTTGCGGCGGCGATCAGGCGGCGCTGCGGGTATCCGAAATGATGCCGACGATCTCGTTGACGACGGCCTCGACCAGCTGCGGATCGTCGCCTTCGGCCATGACGCGGATGAGCGGCTCGGTGCCGGACGGCCGGATAACGAGGCGGCCGGCCTTGCCCAGGCGGTTGCGCCCTTCCTCGATGGCTGCCTTGACCGGCGCCTCCTCCAGCGGCTTGCCGCCGGAGATGCGGACGTTCTTCAGAAGCTGAGGCACCGGCTCGAACTTTTTCGACAGCTCGCTGACCGGCCGGTTCTGCCGCTTGATGCAGGCCAGCACCTGCAGCGCCGAAACCAGGCCGTCGCCGGTGGTCGAGAAATCGGACAGCACAATATGGCCGGACTGCTCCCCGCCGACATTGAGGCCGTGCGCGCGCATGTGCTCGACGACATAGCGGTCGCCGACCTTGGTGCGGTGCAGCTGCAGCTTCATGTCGCCAAGGAAACGCTCAAGACCGAGATTGGACATCACCGTCGAGACGACGCCGCCGCCGGCCAGCCGTCCGCTCTGGTGCCAGGACTCGGCGATCAGCGCCATGATCTGGTCGCCGTCGACGATGGCGCCGTTCTCGTCGACGATGACCACACGGTCGGCGTCGCCGTCGAGCGCGATGCCGATATCGGCGCGCACCTCGTGCACCTTCTTCTGCAGGCCGGCCGGATGGGTCGAGCCGCACTCCTTGTTGATGTTGAAGCCGTTCGGCTCGACATTGATGGCGACCACCTCGGCGCCGAGCTCCCACAGCGCCTCCGGCGCCACCTTGTAGGAGGCGCCGTTCGCGCAATCGACGACGATCCGAAGCCCGGAAAGCGACATCGAGCGCGGCAGCGTGCGCTTGGCGAATTCGATATAGCGGTCGTGGACGCCGTCGACGCGCTTGGCACGCCCCAGCCCGTCGGAATCGGCAAGCGACAACTCGATGTCCTTGTCGAGCATGCCTTCGATTCGCTCCTCGATCTCGTCGGAGAGCTTATAGCCGTCGGGGCCGAACAGCTTGATGCCGTTGTCGTAATAGGGGTTATGCGAGGCCGAGATCATCACCCCGATGTCGGCGCGCAGCGAGCGCACCAGCATGGCGACCGCCGGTGTCGGAATCGGCCCGAGCAGGAACACGTCCATGCCGGCGGCGCACAGGCCTGACACCATCGCGTTCTCGATCATGTAGCCGGAAAGCCGCGTGTCCTTGCCGAGCACGACGCGGTGCCGATGGTTGCCCCGCTGGAAAGAAAGGCCGGCGGCCATACCCACCCGCATGGCCACCTCGGCCGTCATGGGAAACTTGTTGGCGCGTCCGCGAATGCCGTCGGTGCCGAAATACTGCCCTGCCATACCTGCCAAAGTCCCCGTCGGTTTCAGCCGCCCGTATTGCCACATTTGGGCCGCATCCGATCATCACGTTTCGTGATTATATATTACCATTCCTTAGAAAATCATTGTCGCAGACCGGTCAAGTGATTCGGCAGCCTGCCACGACCTCTCGTTGTAGCGGGAATATAGAAGCCCAGACAGCTTTTCCGCCCGACACGGTTGGGAAAACCTTATTTGCTCGAACCGAGCGCCAGCAATTTAGCACCTTGTCGGCAGGAACACACTTTGTGAGGGCATCCGCGCGGGAAGCATCTGGCGCAGCCCGAAGTTGAGAGCTATTGATTTGGTATAGGCACCATTTGGCGGCAGCAAGGGAGAAAAACGCCATGCTTATTCATAGACTTGCAACATTGACGGGCATCGCCGTCGCAACCCTGTTCCTGGCGGCGCCGGCCAACGCGCTGACCATGGCCGAGTGCAGCACCAAGTACAACGCGGCCAAGGACGCCGGAACGCTCAATGGCCAGACCTGGAACCAGTTCCGCAAGGCCCAGTGCGGCAGCGACGCTTCCGCCACGACCGACACCAAGGCGGCGACCGACACCAAGGCGGCGACTGAGACCAAGGCTGCGACCGAGACCAAGGCTTCTGACACCAAGAAGGCAAAGGCGGCAGCTGCCTCGGACGACACGGCCAAGGGCCTGACCGCAAAGGAATGCAGCACCAAGTATCAGGCCGCGAAGGCGGCCGGCACGCTGAACGGCATGAAGTGGAACGATTTCCGCAAGGCTGAATGCGGCCCCGGCGCCACTGCTGCGGCAACCGCCAAACCTGCCACCAGCAAGACTTCCACCGCCGCTGACGGTGGTTCGGCCAAGGGCCTGACCATGGCCGAATGCAGCAGCAAGTACCAGGCTGCCAAGACCGCCAACAAGCTCAAGGGCATGAAGTGGAACGACTTCCGCAAGACCGAATGCGGCGCCGGCGACGACGACGACACCGTGCCGGCTCCGACCGAGGCGACTTTCACCAAGGAACCGGCAAAGCCCAGCGTGGCTGCGCCGAAGGGCGTGACCTTCCCGACCGCCATCTCGCCGAAATTCGCCAACGAGACGCCGGCCAAGGCCCGCATGCACACCTGCCTCGAGCAGTACTATGCCAACAAGGACGCCAACACGCTGAACGGCCTGCGGTGGATCCAGAAGGGCGGCGGCTTCTACAGCCTCTGCAACGCCAAGCTGAAGAGCTGATCGCTCAGCGCTTACCTCCAAGACCAAGGCCCGCGCATCGCGAGATGCGCGGGCTTTTTCGTTGGACGCGCTTAAAGAGGCATATCGGCGCCGCAAAAGAACCCCCGCCGGCGAAGCTACCAATCTCCCCCTATATGGACTGAGGACATCGCGAACAGGTGTGCGAAGACATCGCGAACAGTTTCGTGCGTTTTGCGCGGGAGGTTCGGGGTGCCATGCGAGGCCAGAAGCGTGATGAGCCAGAAGGAAGATTGGCGCTTGCGCCGGACGCCGATCTTGCAGGTGCGGTCCGCGAGCGACTCGCCAATCGTCTGTGACCTCCCAAACAACAACGCCGCGGTCTGAGCCGCGGCGTCGTTTTTTATGTTTCGTTTTCGATCGAGCCTTAGCCCTGCGGCTGCGGCTCCATGCCGCCTTCGGGCTCGGGGCCCTTCTTGCGACGGCCGCCGGTGCCGGCTTTCGGCACAGCCGAGCCGCGGCTGGGCGGCGTGTCGTCGCCAAGGTCGCGGGCGGGCTTGTGGCCAGCGATCAGCTGCTTGATCTCCTCGCCGGTCAGGGTCTCGTATTCGAGCAGCCCTTCGGCCAGCGCGATCCAGTCCTTCTTCTTCTTGGTCAGCACGGTCTTGGCGGTGGAATAGGCATCGTCGATCAGCCGGCGCACCTCGGCGTCGATGATCTGCGCGGTCTCTTCCGAGATGTTCTGCTGGCGCGCCACCGAATGGCCGAGGAAGACCTCTTCCTGGTTGTCGCCATAGGCGACATGGCCGAGCTTGTCGGAGAAGCCCCAGCGCGTGACCATGGCGCGCGCCAGCTTGGTCGCCTGCTCGATGTCGGAGGAGGCGCCGGAGGTGATGTTCTCCTTGCCGAACTTGAACTCCTCGGCGACGCGGCCGCCCATCATGATCGCCAGCCTCGAGATCATGTATTTGTAGCTCATCGAATAGCGGTCGCCTTCCGGCAGCTGCATGACCATGCCGAGCGCGCGGCCGCGCGGGATGATGGTCGCCTTGTGCAGCGGATCGGCCGTCGGCACGTTGAGCGCCAGGATGGCGTGGCCTGCCTCGTGATAGGCGGTCAGCTCCTTCTCGGCCTGCGTCATCGCCGACGAGCGGCGCTCGGCGCCCATCATGATCTTGTCCTTGGCGTCCTCGAACTCGGCCATGGTGACGAGCCGCTTGTTGCGACGCGCCGCCATCAGCGCGGATTCGTTGACCAGGTTCATCAGGTCGGCGCCGGAGAAGCCGGGCGTGCCGCGCGCGATGACCTTGAGGTCGACATTGGGCGCCAGCGGCACGTTGCGCACATGCACCTTGAGGATCTTCTCGCGGCCGACGATGTCGGGGTTCGGCACGACCACCTGGCGGTCGAAGCGGCCCGGCCTGAGCAGCGCCGGGTCGAGCACGTCGGGCCGGTTGGTGGCGGCGATCAGGATGATGCTTTCGTTGGACTCGAAGCCGTCCATCTCGACCAGCAGCTGGTTCAGCGTCTGCTCGCGCTCGTCATTGCCGCCGCCGAGGCCGGCGCCGCGATGGCGGCCGACGGCGTCGATTTCGTCGATGAAGATGATGCAGGGGGCGTTCTTCTTGGCCTGGTCGAACATGTCGCGCACCCGGCTTGCGCCGACGCCGACGAACATCTCGACGAAATCCGAGCCGGAGATGGTGAAGAACGGCACGTTGGCCTCGCCTGCGACGGAGCGGGCGAGCAGCGTCTTGCCGGTTCCGGGAGGGCCGACCAGCAGCACGCCGCGCGGGATCTTGCCGCCGAGCCGCTGGAACTTCTGCGGATCGCGCAGGAACTCGACGATCTCCTCCAGGTCCTCCTTGGCCTCGTCGACGCCGGCGACGTCCTGGAAGGTGACGCGGCCATGCGCCTCGGTGAGCAACTTCGCCTTCGACTTGCCGAAGCCCATGGCGCGGCCGGAGCCGGACTGCATCTGGCGCATGAAGAATATCCACACGCCGAGGATCAGGATCATCGGCAGCCACGAGATCAGATAGCCGAACAGCGAGTTCGAACCGTCGCTTTCAGGCCGCGCGTTGATGGTGACGTTCTTGTCCTGCAGCCTGGAGACCAGCGACGGATCGCCCGGCGAATAGGTCTGGAAGCCGTTGGCGTTGTCCGTGTAGTTGCCCGAGATACGGGCGCCGGCGATCGTCACGCTCTTGACCCGGCCGGAAGAGACATCCTGCAGGAACTGCGAATAGGCAATCTCGCTCGAAGCGCCGCGCGTCTGCGGCGTCTGGAAAAGATTGAACAAGGCGATGAGCAGGACCGCTATGATCGCCCAGAGCGCGAGGTTGCGATAATTCGGATTCATCTATTGTCCTGTTGGCGTCCGCGCGCGGACCCACGATGATGATTGGAGGCTTGGGCCTAACATAGGGAGAGCGTCTCCCCTTGCCAAGCAGAACAGCATGCCTCGGTTAAGCTTTCGCCCATGCTCCGCCGCGATCATGGCCGCGAAAAGGCGACGGCGGCAGCGGCGGCGCGCCGATCAGCGCGGCGACGGCGGCAGCGGGCCGGAGATCGAAGGACGGCAGGAAGCGGGTGAAGGGCGACACCGCAGGAACGATCGCCATCGCCGGCGGCGCGGCATCACCGCCAGCCAAATCAAGGCGTTCGCCGCCGCGCCACAGCGCGGGCTCGGCGGCCTGCGCCTTGCGCAGCAAGCTCGCCGGAACGTCGCCTTCCGGGGTAAATCGCTTGGCGGCGCCGAGACCTGCTGGCGCGATCACCAACCCGCTCGGCCTGTCGCTCAATGTGATCCTCCGCCGACCGTCCCACAAGGCCTGCTCAGCAGCCGGAACGGCGGGCAGATTGCGGGCCTCGCGGTGGAGGAAGATGCCGCCGGTGCGGCGCGCGTCGACCACCGTCCGCGACAATGTGGCGCAAAGCGTCCCCGACCGCAGATGCTCGAACAGCGCCCGGCAACGCGCCTCGTCGACAAGGAACGTGACGCCGCCGACCGTGGCGAGCAGGATGCGAAATGCATAGACGGCGGCTTCGCTATCCTCACCACTTGCGAAATCGCGATCGAGGCGGATAAGCCCCGGAGCCGGCTGGCTAGCGAAGGCGCCGATCAGCGCCGCCGCACGCTGGCCGAGGTTCTCGCGCTCGGCGGCTGCCTGTCCGGCCTTCGCGATTGCTTCCTTGAAACGCGCCTCGCCGTCTCTGCCTGCAAGCGAGATGCGCAGGCGCGGCCGCTCGAAGCGCCGGTCGACATTGGTCGGATCCTCGGTCCAGCCGATGCCGCGACGCTTCAGCATCTCCCGCAATGCCGCGCGGCGCGTGGCGAGCAGCGGGCGGGCGATCCAGACCCGCCAATCGTAGAGCGTGGCGGGCGCCATGCCGGCGAGCCCGCGGCCGACGCGTGGATCCTCGTCGCGGGCCTCCTCTTCACGAACTTGCCGCATCAGCACGGTCTCGGCCTGGTCGTCGGCGGTATGTCCGGTCACCACCGCGCCGATGCCTGCCGCTTCGGCTGCCTCGGCCAGCAGCCGGTAGCGCGCCTCGCGCGCGGCGGCCGGCAAGCCGGTCGATGGCTTGCGGCCGGACCAGACGAGCGTGCGATGCGCGATGCCGTGCTCGGCGCAAAGCCGGGCGACAGCTTGCGCTTCGGCTGCCGAGCTTGGTCTGAGGCCATGATCGATCGTCACCGCAAGCAGCCTTGCCGCGGGCAGGGTACGGTCGAGGTGGTGCTTGAGCAGAAGAAGAAGGGCGGTCGAGTCGCTGCCGCCGGACACGGCCGCAACGGCGCCGTGGGAGAAGTCGAAGTCTTGGAAAAGGCGATCCGAAAGGTCAGTCTCGGTATCGAACATCACTGCGCGTCGTCCAAAAGCGGTCCCGATTCTGGGACAACGACACGCAAGCTAGCACGAGGCCAGCGCCTTTTCCTGCTTGATGCGTTCCTTCAGCGTGCCGGAAACATCCGGGTAGCGCTTGCCGATCTCGTTGAAAGTGGCGCAGGCCACGTCGTTCTGCTTGAGGCCGACCAGCGATACGCCGAGCTTGAGCAGCATGTCGGGCGCCTTCTTGGCCTTCGGATAATCCTTGCTGGCGGCCAGGAAAACCTCCGCCGCGTCGCGATATTTCTGCTGGCCAAGCAGGGATTCGCCCAGCCAGTAATGCGCGTCCGCCGCTTTGGCGTCCTTGGGAAAGCGCGAGATATGGTCGCGGAAACCCTGCTCGGCGGTGGGATAGTCGCCCGACAGGATGAATTGGTAGGAGTTGCGGTAGAGCTCGTCCGGATTGTTGGTCGAGGGCAGCGAGGCCATGACCGTGCCGCCGGACTTGCCTTTGCCAGGCTTGCCGCCGGTCTCGGCGGCAGGCGCGTTTGCCGTAGCCGCGGGAGCTTCCGTCTGCGAGCCCGCCTGCGGGGCGGGGTCGGCATTGACGACATTGCCGTTCTTGTCGACGGTAATGGTGCCGAAGGTCTTCGGCGGCGCGCCGGTGATCAACTTGCCCGGGTCGCCGGTCTGAGACTCGACGATGACGTCGCCGACGCTCTTGCCGCCGCCGTCCTGCGGAGCCGTGCCGGGCGCAGCTTGCGTCGCCGGAGCCGTTGCGACGTTGGTGTCGGTGCCGCTGTCGCCGGCGCCAGCATCGCCCATATTCGTGTTGCCGCTGCTGCCGTCCTGCGGCGCGGTCTCCGACTTCTTCTGGCCCGTTGGCTTCGCGCCCTGCGAGCCGCCTTCGAGTTGCTGGAAGCGGAACTCGTTGTCCTCCTGCTGCTTGCGCATCTGCTCCTGCATTTGCAGGATCTGGAAATTGAGTTCCTCAAGCTTGCCGTTCATCTGCCGGATCTGATCCTCCAGACCGGTCATGCCGGCGCCGTCCTGCTGGGCGACTTGCGCCTGCTCGGTCTTCTTTTTGTCGCCGAAAATGCCCAACGTCGGCAGATGGAAAGTAAACCCGCTGTCCGAGGATTGCCCGCTGTCCGCCGGGGCGGCGACGCCTGCGATGCTTGATAGGAGCAGCAGCGCAAGCGTGCCGCTCAGGACCGTTCTGAAATGCATTATGTCTCTCGCCGTGAAATCTGTTGGCCCGATGCGCCTTTCCAAATCGGAGGGGGATAAAGCGCCCTCGCGCTCTTAGCAGGACGCGAGACTTCGGCCAAATTTTGTTTCAAGCTGTCGCATATGAAAAAGGCGGCTCGGAGGCCGCCTTTCGTTCAGCGATGTTGTATTTTTGCCGCCCACAGCGCCGCGCGTCGTCAGACGCGCCAAGGACGCTGTGGCGCTTATGAGCGTTTCCGAAAATCGATATCGATTTCCGGCGCGGCGCGTCAGGAACCGGCGCCCGAGAGCGTGGTGACGGCGCGGCGGTTCTGCGACCAGCACGAGATGTCGTCGCAGACGGCGACCGGGCGTTCCTTGCCGTAGGAGATCGTCTTCAGACGGTTGGCCGCGACGCCCTTCGAAACCAGGAAGTCGCGGGTGGCAGCGGCGCGGCGGGCGCCCAGCGCCAGATTGTACTCGCGCGTGCCGCGCTCGTCGGCATGGCCTTCGATGACGATGGCATACTGCCTGTACTGGTTGAGCCACTGCGCCTGGCGCGACAGCGTCGTCTGCGCGTCGGCGCGGATCGACGAGGAGTCGGTGTCGAAGAAGATGCGGTCGCCGATGTTGACGGTGAAGTCCTGCGCCGAGCCGGGCGTGGCAGAGCCGGCGCCGTTGAGGCCGAGATCGGCGGCGCTGTTCGGGGTCTTCTTCGAGGCGCAGCCGGTGATGGCCAGAGCCGCCACCAGCGCGATCATCGCCGGATTTCTGGTAAGTGCTGCGATACGGCCCATGCCGCCTCTCCTTCGCATTCGAGTGATTTCGTTGATCACCCAGTAACCACGTTTGGGTTAACCGGCATTCAAGAAACACGGTTAATTTTTCGTTTCGAGCCGCCGTCCTCGGCCGATTTAGCTAGGCTCACAATGCGCGGCGACCGTAGGCGGAAATGCGGCCAAAACATGAAAAAAGGGGGAATTGAGGAACTGAAGAACTGAGGAATTGAAGGAAGAAATTAGGCCAGCTTCTCTCTGAAATTTACCAGCGCCCCGGGTCCTCCATTTTCCTCAGTTCTTCAGTTCCCCGTTCTTAAATTCTTCCGTTCCTCTGCCTATTCCAGCAGCGGCGACCAGGCCGGATCCGAGGCGAAGTTCGAGGTCGGGATCTGCTGCTCGTTGCGGCCGGTAAGATCGACCGTGACCAGCTTCGGCCCGCCGGCGGAGTCGCGGAAAAACATCAGCACGCGACCGTTCGGCGCCCAGGTCGGCCCCTCCTGCTGGAAGCCGGAGGACAGGATGCGCTCGCCCGAACCGTCGGTCTTCATGACGCCGATCTGGAACTCGCCGCCCGACTGCTTGGTGAAGGCGATGAGGTCCCCGCGCGGCGACCACACCGGCGTGGAATAGACACCGTCGCCGAACGAGATGCGGTGCGGGTTGGAGCCGTCCGCGCCCATAACGTAGATCTGCGAGCGGCCGCTGCCGCCGCCGCGGTCGGAGGTGAAGACGATCTGCGAGCCGTCGGGCGAATAGGAGGGCGAGGTGTCGATGGCTGTCGAGTCGGTGAGCCGCGTGGTCGAACGGCTTCTCAGATCCATGGCGAAGATGTTGGAGTTGCCGTCATCGCGCAGCAGGCTCATGATCACCTTCTGGCCATCGGGCGAAAAGCGCGGCGCGAACGTCATGCCGGGGAAATTGCCGACCAGCTCGCGCTGTCCGGTCTCGATCTGCAGCAGATACACCTTCGGCTGTCCGCTCTCATAGGACATGTAGGTGATTTCCTGCCGGTTCGGCGAGAAGCGCGGCGTCAGCACGATCGAACGGCCGTCCGACAGGTAGCGGACGTTGGCGCCGTCCTGGTCCATGATGGCGAGACGCTTCTTGCGCGCGTTCTTGGCGCCGGATTCGTCGACGAAGACGACGCGCGTATCGAAATACCCCTTCTCGCCGGTCAGCCGCTCGTAGATCGCATCGGCGATGATATGGGCGACGCGCCTGGTATTGGCGTCATTGGCGAAGAACTGCTCCCCGGCCATCTGCTGGCCGGCAAAGGTGTCCCATAGCCGGTACTGGGCGCGGATGCGGCCGTCGGCTTCCTTGCCGACGCTGCCGGTGACCAGCGCCTGCGCATTGATCACCTTCCAGTCGTCGAACCGCGGCGTGGCGTCCGGGCCGGAGATCTTCTCGATGAAAGCGCTCTTGTCGATCGGCGCGAACAGGCCGGAGCGCTTGAGGTCGGCCGTGACGATCTCCGTGATCTGGGCGCCAAGCTCACCATTGGACTGGAAGTCAGTGATGGCGATCGGCAGCGGCTCGACATTGCCCTTGTTGACGTTGAGCTCGACGAGCGCCCAGGCCGGCAAGGTGGCGGCGGTCGTCATGCCCAGCGCCATGGCTGCAATCGTCAGGAGCGGCTTGAGGAAAGATCTCATGTCTTCTCGCTTCTCTTCTTTGGTGGTTCGGACGCAAGGCCTATAGGCCAAGCATCTCCCTTGGGTCGAAGGTGACCCGGATGTCGTTCCAAATATCCTGCTTGCCGGCTGGAACCTGCAGGCCGGCCACGTCGCATTTTTGAACCGCGCGCACTGCGCTTTCGTCGAACTGCCGGTTGCCGCTCGACTGCTCGATCGACGGGCGGCCGTCGAGCTTGCCGTTGGTATCGAGATTGAACCGGACCACGACGACGAAGTTCTCCGAACCTTCCAGTCCAACGGGCAAGGTCCAGCAGCCGCCGAGCTGAGCTTCGAGCGCGCCTTGCTCGGATTTGGACAGCTTCTGGCCCTGATCCTTCTCGCCGCCGAGCGACGACTGCTGCGTGGAGCGCTTGGCGCCGCCACCCGACGGCTTCTGCTTGTCCAGAAGTGCTGAAATCTCGTCGGCGTTGAACTGCTTTTGATCCGACTTCGGCTTCGAGGAAGCTTCCTTCACCGGCTTTTCCGCGTCCTTGCGCTCCGGCGCCTTGGCGCTTTCGGCGGGAGCGGGCTGCGGCTTCGGCCGCGCTGCAGGGGCGGGTGCCGAGTCCGGAAGCTTAGCCTCCTCGGTCGGCTGCTCCTTGGCGATCGCCTCGGCGACGGCGTCCGGCTTGACCTCTTCCTTCTGGATGGCGGCGGTCGTGTCCTTCGGCGGTGCTGGCGTCGGCTCCTTGGCGGGTGTCGGCTTCGGCTCCGTCTGCTTGACCGGCTCGGGCTTGACCTCTTCCTTAGGTGTCGGCGTCGGCGCGACTTCGGTCGCCGGGGTCGGCTTCGGCTTTTCCTGCGGCTTCGGCACGTCCTCGACCGCCGGCTTCTCGGTCGGCGTCGGCGCCGGGGGCGGCGCGGATGTCTTCTCGACCGGCTTCGGCTTGGCCTCGTCGGTTACCGGCTTGTCGGTGTCGACGCTGTTCTCGCCGACCTTCTGCGCGTCGGGGACGATATCCGGGCGCTTGGTCGGCAGCGGCGCCGGCTTGTCATGCATGACCGCTTTCTTGTCGCCCTGCAGCGTCTGCGCGATCGCTTCCATCGGCACGATGTCGACCGCGACGGACTCCACGTCGGAAGCCGGCATGGCGGGCGGCGAGGACAGCGTGAACAGCCCGAAGGCCAGCGCCACCGCATGCAAGATGACCGATGAGGTGAGGCCGGTCCGCATTTGGCGTTTACTGATCCTGTTCCTGCAGCGAAACCAGGCCGATGTTCTTGTAGCCGGCGGCCGAAATGCGGGCCATGACCTTCATGGCAGTGCCATAATCCGTCGACTTGTCGCCGCGAATGAAGATGCGCTCGTCATAGCCGGTCTTCGAGATTGCCTGCAGCTTCGCCACCAGCTCCTCGATCGGGATCTCGGTTTCCTGTAGATAGATCTGGCCGGCCGCGTTGATCGACACCGTGATCGGCTGCGTGTCGACATTCATCGCCTTGGCTTTCGTGTCGGGCAGGTCGATCGGAACGCCGACGGTGAGCAGCGGCGCCGCGACCATGAAGATGATCAGCAGCACCAGCATCACGTCGACCATCGGCGTGACGTTTATTTCCGACATCAGGCCATGATGACGACCGCGCCGCCGGTGGCCGCGTCCGCCTCGCCCTATGCCACCTGCGCTAGCAGCAGACATACCCATGATCGTACCTCAGGCCTTCTGCGCGACTTTTTCATCGATTTGGCGCGAGAGTATGGCGGAGAACTCATCCGCAAACCCTTCCATGCGCACGGCGAGCTTGTTCGCATCCGATGACAGCTTGTTGTAGGCGATGACGGCCGGAATGGCCGCGAGCAGGCCGATGGCCGTCGCCAGCAGCGCTTCCGCGATGCCGGGCGCCACGACCGACAGGCTGGTGTTCTTCGAGGCGGCGATCGCCTGGAAGGAGGTCATGATGCCGATGACGGTGCCGAACAAGCCGATGAATGGCGCGGCCGAACCCGTGGTGGCGAGGAAGCCGAGCCGACCCTCCAGCCTTTCCATCTCGCGGGTCAGCGCGAGATCCATCGCCTTGTCGATGCGGGTCTGCAATGCCAGCGCCGATTTGGCGCCCTTCTCGAAGCTCTTCTTCCATTCGCGCATGGCGGCGACGAAGATCGCGCCCATGCCGGTGGTCTTGCGGTCGGCGAGCGTGCGGTAGAGCTCCTCGAGCGACTGTCCCGACCAAAACACCTGCTCGAAGCGGTTGAGCGCCATCCGCATGCGGCTATAGGCGACAAGCTTGTCGATGATGATCGCCCAGGTCCAGATCGAGGCGCAGAGCAAGCCGATCATGACCAATTTGACCACCCAGCCGGCCTGCATGAACAAGGCCCATATCGACAAATGCGCGCCCGGGTCGGCGAGTGCGATGTTTTCCATGACTACGTCCTTAAGATTTTTCCGGGCATCGCTGGCGGCTGGCCCATGGCATCCCTTTGGTCCGATCGCGCGAAGCCTGAAGCTCGCGGGACAAGCCCCGAATGCACCGTTTCGCGGCGTTTTCGGGGCAAATCTTGGTGAAAGGAAGGCACACGAATTGCGCCAATCTTCACCAATTCCTTCATGAACCGTTATGGTTAAGGATGGGTTAGGATATGAAGCGTGGCGCATTGCCGCGCCCACCCGGCCGGCGCCATGCTGGATGCGGCCGATCAGTGCACATCGCGCTGAAGCAGGTCCAGGCGACGCGCTTTTGGTTGTTTTGGTGCATGTCGTTGTCCCAGAACGGGCAACTCCTGCGTGACAGGGATTCGGCCGAAGCCGGTTCGCGGTGATCAGTCGCTCGCCCTCGGCATAAAGGCGGCGATCCATTCCTTCGGAAATCTGCGCGGCCGGCCGTTCTCGCCGATGATCGCCGCCTCGACCTTCGCTTCGACCAGCACCTCGCCGCCACGCTTCAACTGCTGCGCCATGAAGATGCGGGCGCCCGAAATGTCCTCGGTGCGCGTGTCGATGGTGAGGATGTCGTCCATGCGGGCCGGCGAACGGAAGTCGATCTCCATGCGCCGCACCACCCAGACGATGCGCTCGCCATGCTTGCCATCGGCAAGCTCGGTGTGATGGACGCCGGCGAGCCTGAGATAGTCCGAGCGCCCACGTTCGAAGAATTCGAGATAGCGCGCATGGTAGACGACGCCGGAGAAATCGGTGTCGGCATAGTAGACGCGGGCCATCAGGCGATGGCCGGATTGCGTCAGCGCCCCCGAAAGCCCGGCGCTGAGCGCTGCGGATTCACCATGATCGTGCATCGCGCTTTCCTTTTCAGGCCTGAACTTTGGCGCGAGAACCGGATGGCACCGATGGGCGCGATGATCAAGCCTTGATGGCGGGGGTCCTGGCGCTTGGCGCCTGCGCGGTTTTCCGTCCGCGTGAAAATACCGAGCTACCCGAGGTCGATCTGCAGGATCTCCGGTGGCATGCCGAACCGGACCGGCATGATGCTGAAGCCGAGCCCGCCGGAGACGATCAGGTTGCGATCGTTCTCGACGACATGGCCATAGGCGTAGCGGTTGCCGAAGTCGGATGGCACGACCGGCGAATAGCCGAACAGCCGCACCTGCCCGCCATGGGTGTGGCCCGAAAGCGTCAGCGAAACTCGCCAAGGCACTTTCGGAAAGATGTCTGGCTCATGCGCGAGCAGGATGATCGGCTCGTCGCCTTGCACCTTGGCAAGCGTCCCGCCGAGGTCGTCGAGACCCTTGAAGCCGTGGCGGCCCAGGGCTTTGCTCGGCCGGATTGCCAGCTGGTCCGCAAGTCCGGCGATCCAGAAGCCATGCCCATCCTTCTCCAGCCGCACCACGTCGTTTTCCAGCACCGGGATGCCGACGCTCTCCAGTGCCCTGCGCGCGGCCGTCGGCCCGGCCTTGGCCAGTTGCGCCGCATGATCGTGCCACCAGTCGTGATTTCGGAGGATCGAGAGCACGCCGAGCGGCGCCTTCAGCCCTGACAAAGCGGCGGCCCACTCCGGTGCAGACACTTCGGCCGTGACCAGCCGCATTCCATCGACATAGTCGCCGAGCAGCACGATCAGGTCTGGCTGCAGGGCATTCGTCCGTTCGACGAGCGAAGCGATCCGCTCCGACGTCATCCAGGGATGGCAGGCATGAATGTCGGCCAGTGCTGCGACGCGCAGCTTGAGGCCCGCGGGCCAGTGCGGCGGCGTCAGCGAGTAGCGTTTCACATAGGCGAGCAGCATCGGCTCAATGCCGACCGCATAGGCGCTCAACGACACCATGGACAGGAACGATCCGCCGATGAGGCGCAGAAAGCCACGTCTGGTGATCATCGGTCAGCCCCGACCCCCGGAAATGCGTCAAGCTGCCTTAGAGGCTGCAATTGTGCCTTCAGCTTGGCGGAGCTGGGGAGATTTCGCGCAGGAAGCCCTTCAAGGCGCGTCCGACGAACAAATGTCCGTTACTCTTCCTGGAACAGGCTGATCTGCTGCTGCGCGAGGTCTTTCGGTGCTTCAAGGCCGAGATGCCGCCAGGCATTGGCGGTCAGCACGCGGCCGCGCGGCGTGCGCTGGATGAACCCCTGCTGAATCAGATAGGGCTCGATGATGTCCTCGATGGCGTCGCGCGGTTCCGACAGCCCAGCCGCGATCGTCTCGATGCCGACCGGTCCGCCGCCGAAGTTGCGGGCGATCATCGAGAGATACCGGCGGTCGAGCGCGTCGAGGCCGAGCCCGTCGACTTCCAGCCTGGTCAGCGCCTCGTCGGCAATGCGCTTATCGACATGGCCGTTTCCGGCGACGGAGGCGAAGTCTCGCACCCGGCGCAACAGACGTCCGGCAATGCGCGGCGTGCCGCGAGCGCGGCGCGCGATCTCCAGCGCGCCGTCGTCACCGAGCGGCATCGAGAGGATGCGGGCGCCGCGGCGCACGATCTGCTCCAGCTCCTCGACCGTGTAGAAATTGAGCCTGACCGGGATGCCGAAACGGTCGCGCAGAGGATTCGTCAAAAGTCCGAGCCGGGTTGTCGCCGCAACCAGCGTGAAGCGGGCGAGATCGATTTTGACCGAACGCGCCGCCGGCCCCTCGCCGATGATGAGATCAAGCTGGAAATCCTCCATCGCCGGGTAGAGGATTTCTTCCACCGCCGGATTGAGCCGGTGGATTTCGTCGATGAAGAGCACGTCGCGCTCCTCGAGATTGGTGAGCAGCGCCGCAAGGTCGCCGGCCTTGGCGATAACCGGCCCCGACGTAGAGCGGAAATTAACGCCGAGCTCACGCGCCATGATCTGCGCCAGCGTCGTCTTGCCGAGCCCCGGCGGGCCGACGAACAGCACATGGTCGAGCGCCTCGCCGCGGCTCTTGGCGGCATCGACGAAGACCTTGAGATTGGCACGCGCCGCAGCCTGGCCGACGAACTCGTCAAGCGACTGCGGCCGCAAGCTCTGGTCGGCATCCTCGCCGCGCTTGTCGGGGGCAATGAGACGGGGCGAAAGGCTCATGCGGTCTTCCTTGCATACGGCAAGGACCGGGACAAGCGCCACCTCACCGCGCCAGCTCCTTCAGGCCGAAGCGGATCAGCTTCGAGGCATCCGCCCCTTCGCCGGCCGACTTTAGGGCGGCGGCCACCGCATTGGCGGCGATGTCGCGCGAATAGCCGAGATTGACCAGCGCCGAGACTGCGTCGGTGATGGGTGCTGCCGCCACGCCTTCGCCAAGCTCCTGCTTGAGGCTGATCGTGCCGGTGGCGGCACCCGCATAGGCCGGCGCCTTGGTGCGCAATTCGGTGACGATGCGCTCGGCCACCTTCTTGCCGACGCCCGGTGCGCGCGACACCATGGCGATGTCGCGCAACGCGATCGCATTGGCGAGGTCGGGCGGCGCCAGCGTCGACAGCACGGCTAGCGCCACCTTGGCGCCGACGCCCTGCACATTGTTCATCAAAAGGCGGAACCACTCGCGCTCGAGCGGGGTCTGAAAGCCGTATAGCCGGATCATGTCCTCGCGCACATAGGTCTCGATGAACAGCACCACCGCCTCGCCGGGGGACGGCAGCGCGGCAAGCGTGCGCGCCGAGCAATGGGCGACATAGCCGACGCCGTGCACGTCCACGACGCAGGAATCCTCGTCGATCTCATCCAGCGTGCCCTTCAGCTTGCCGATCATGTCCTGGCCTTCATGGATGCGTTTCCGGAGAGACGATTTCGAGGTCGGGAAAATAGCTGCGATAGCGAGGAGCGTCGCGCGTCAATAGGCGGTGACCAGCTACGGCAGCATGAGCACCAATGAAAAAATCCGGCAAGGTCCGCTCTCGAACACCGCCGGCCCGCCGATAACGGGAATGTGCCACCCCAGCCAAGAATGCGGCTTCCAAGGGCAAAAACTCGCGATCCATTTCAAGCCTCTCGGCTGCTTTCCTCAGCATTGCTTCGGAAGCAACCAGGGGAGCAAGCTCGGACCAGACGATGCTGTTGATGACCAACGCGCCATGGCGTCGGCAGGAGATAATCGCGGACGAAGACCATTCCGTCAGCGGCCCAGCCGGACCCCAGACGTCAATGAGCACGTTTGTGTCAATCAACGTCGAGATTTTCACGTGGTCCCCTCAACCACTCCATGTACTCGTCCGTCGTCATGCCGCCCAAATCCAGCGTCCCCTCCATTTTGCCGAGGACCTCTTTGAATTTGCGGGCAGCTTCCTCCTCCGAAATGTTTTCGTTGACGGCGACAAGCCGGGCGCCCTCGTCAGTAGCCACGAACTGGACCTCCGAACCCGGGCCTATGCCCAAGTGGTCCCTTATTTGTTTGGGGATCGTGACTTGCCCTTTGGCGGTCACACGCATGGTAATACTCCGAAGGTATTACTTACTGCGCAAATGAGAACAAGTCAAGAACACTACCCGGCCAGCGCCGCCATTCGGTAGGCGACGCTTTGACGGTGATGCGCATGACATACGGCGATGGCCAGGGCATCGGCGGCATCGTCGGTCTCGAACACCGCTTTCGGCATCAGCACTTTCACCATCATATGGATCTGCTTCTTCTCGCCGTGGCCGACGCCGATCACCGCCTTCTTGACCGCGTTGGGCGCGTATTCCGCGACCGCCAGCCCGGCGCGCGCCGGCACCAGCATGGCGATGCCGCGCGCTTGGCCGAGCTTCAGCGTCGCTGTGGCATCCTTGTTGACGAAGGTCTGCTCGATCGCCGCCTCATGCGGCATGGCCTGGTGCAGCACTTCGGCGAGCCCATCATGCAATTGGCAGAGCCTCGTTGCGAGCGGCGCCTTGTCGTCGGAACGCACGGTGCCGGAGGCGACGAAGCGTAGCGAATTGCCGAGGCTCTCGACGATGCCCCAGCCGGTGCGCCTCAGGCCCGGATCGATGCCGATGATGCGAATCGCTTCCCCCATGCGCCAAGTCTAACCTCGGCGCATGGCGATGCCAGTGAATTGTGAACAAACCAGAAACAGCCTGTGCCGGGATGGGCTGCTTCAGAATTCGATCCGATGAGTCGTAAGGCGGCGTTCTCGAGAACCGGTGCGGAGCGTGCTTTGGTATGCGAGCACCGGACGCGCAAGAAACGGCGCCAGATGGCCATCAGAGCGAATTGTGGAGCAGCCTGTTAGCCGCGGGCGAAAGCCGTGTTCAGCAGGCTGATCTGATCGGAGACCGGGTTGGCGCGGCGGCCGGCGGCCGGCGTGTCGTGCATGGCGCCGCCGTAGATCTCCTCGTCCATGCGCTTCACCAGCGCCTGCAGGCGCAGCGACCGGCTCACCAGATCCAAGAAGTCCTTTGGCAATTCGCTCCAGCCCAGCGCCTCATCATGCGCGGAGGCGGTATCGAGCCGCACCTTGGATTTTTCCGAGGCGACCTGGTCGCGGGTCATCTCGCCGGAATTGGCCGCCCGCTGCAAAAGCAGCCAGGAGGCGACCTGCATCAGCCTCGTGGTAAGACGCATCGATTCGGCCGCATAGAGCGTCGCCGCCGTGCGCGACAGCTTCTTGGCTTCGAGCCTGCCCTTGCCGTCAAGATATTCGGCCGCCTGTTCGACCAGGCCCATGCCCTCCTGGTAAAGCGGCTTGAAGGACTGGGAGAAAACCCGGCGTTCCGCGAGCTTTATGGTTTTCGCGCTGCCCTTCGAAGGCTCGTTCATCGATACGCCCCTGCACTGCCGCAAGCCGATTCGGCATCCTTGCCGATACGGCCTGCACCCTTAAACGACTGAGGCTTGAAAATGCGCTTCGATGCCCATGAAGGCAAGCGCATGTTTAACAAACGGTTAACGCCGAGGCGCGTTGTCCGCCGGCGGCCAACGGGCAAAAAAAGAGCCGCGGATAAGGCGGCTCTCAGGAGTTTAACAGGGAGGCGTCAAACAAAGTGGCTCCAACCACTCGGTAAGAATCCAGACAAACTGGATGGGTCCTAGTAAACGCCTGTAAAGCTTAATGAAGGCTTAACGCCGCGCGGAATTTTCAAGCGAACGGACTTTTCCTGTGCCGGAACGGGACGGCCCGGCTCCCTCCCGCGCCATCCAGCCCTGGATGCATATGGCGGCACCGAAACATCGGTCCCGCCGCCGCGACATCGTTTCGAAACACGCTCCGCGCTAAACGCCCGCTCCTCTCAAATGCGGGCGCAGTCGACGCCGCCACCGATCAAGAAATGCAGGAGCACACCATGGACTGGTATTCGATCGTCAAATTCCTTCACGTCGTCTCGGCCATCCTGTGGGTCGGCGGCGGCTTCGTCCTGTTCCTGCTCGGCGTGCTTGCCGAGCGCGCCGGCAACATCCAGGACAAGCTGCAAGCGATGCGGGCGAGCGGCGAGCTCGGCGGCCGCTTCTTCGCGCCGATGTCGATGCTCACCCTGATTTTCGGCCTGATCATGTGCGGCTTCTGGGTCGGCTTTTCCGACCTGTGGATCATCATCGGCCTTGTCGGCTACGCCACGACCTTCTCGATCGGCATGCTCGTTTTCAAGCCGACCGGCGAGCGGATGGGGGCCATGGTCGCCAAGGAAGGCGTGACGCCGGCGGTTCTCGCCATCGGCCAGCGCATGATGCGCTGGGCGCGTTTCGACTACGCGGTGATGCTGGTGATCATCTCCGACATGGTGCTGAAGCCTACGCTTCACGACATCGGCATCCTCGCCGGCATGGTGCTGGTGATCGCATCCGGCGCAGCGCTTGCGCTTGGCGGCGGCCGCCAGCTGGTGCCGAGCGCCGCTTGATCCTTCTGTAGCGGGCGGCGCCGGTGCGCCGCCCTGCCCATCACATCAGGCCCGCAATACCGTCCCAGAGCAGCTTGAGCGCCACCACCGCCACCGTCGCGTATGTGAACGGATAAAACACCTCCGGCCGCATGCGGCGCACCAGCCAGGCGCCGGCGATGGTGGAAAGCGGCGCCAGCGGCATCAGCGCAAACGATGCGGTGAGATTGGCGCTGTCGAACTGGCCAAGCGCGAAATAGGGAATGAGCTTCAGCGCGTTGGTAGCGGCGAAGAAGATCGCCGCCGTCCCTGACAGCACCTTCGGGTCGAGCCGGATCGGCAGCGCGTAGACCTGGAAGGGCGGGCCGCCGACATGGGCGACGAAGCTGGTGAAGCCCGCAACGATGCCCCAGAACGCCGCCGCGATGCGGTTCGGCTCCACCTCGTGGTCGGCGCCGTGGCGAAACTGCAGATAGATCCAGCGCAGGACGAAGACCAGCGCGACCGCGCCGACGATCAGCCGCACCATTTCCTCCGTCACCAGGGCCGCCGTCAGCCAGCCGAGGCCGATGCCGATGACGGCGCCGGGCATCATGTCGACCAGCATCTTGCGATCATAGACGCCCCACCATGTCCACACCGAAACGATGTCCATCAGGCAAAGGATCGGCAGCAGGATGGCCGCCGCCTGCACCGGCGGGATGGCCAGCGCCATCAGCGGCACGCCGACGAAGCCCACGGCGCCGCCGAAGCCCCCCTTCGACAGGCCGACGAGGATGACCGCCGGAATGGCGGCGGCATAGAACCAGGGATCGCTGAGCAGGCCTGACATGGGAAATACGGGGACAAGAAACGGCTGGAGGATGGCGGGAGACTTGCAATAGACCACAAAGCGAAAGACCGCGATAGCCGAAGCGCGCCCGTCAGCCGGTCGGCGCGCGATCAACTGTCCGTAATCCGGCCTGCCGAGTTTGCGGCTGGCGGCGGGCCATGCAAAAGGTCACCCGCCCAGCATGAGGTTTGACGATGAGCCAAGTCCTGATCCGCCGCGCGGAAAAAGCCGATCTTGCGGCGATCGTCGCGATGCTTGCCGATGACGCGCTTGGCCGCGCCCGCGAGAATGCAAGCGTGCCTTTGGCGCAAGCCTATCAGGACGCCTTCGCGGCCATAGACGGCAACCCGAACCATTTCCTGGCGGTGATGACGGACGGCGCCGAAGTCATCGGCACCTTGCAGATCAGTTTTATCCCAGGCCTGTCGTTGCAGGGCGCTTGGCGCGGCCAGATCGAGGCGGTGCGCGTCGCGGCGAGCCGGCGCGGAGAGGGGCTCGGGCATAGCCTGCTGGAATGGGCGATCGAAAGATGCCGCGAGCGCGGCTGCAGGGTGGTGCAACTGACGACCAACAAGAGCCGGCTCGACGCGCACCGCTTCTACGAACGGGTCGGCTTCAAGGCGAGCCACATCGGCTACAAGCTGGATCTTTGACGCACCCGCGCCGGCGATGCCGCCGACCTCTCATCGCCGCGCCTGAACCAGAAGAAACATCGGCCGCTCGACCTCTTTGGCCAGTTCAGGCCTGGCGGCGATCTGCCCTTCAGTTGGACAGAATTCCTCCACGCGGCCGATGGTGAACCGGCCTGGATCAGGTTGTTGAGCGTGGTGCCGAGTGTGCGGTGGTGCTTCACCACGCCCTCGGAGAACCAGTCGGTCGTGCGCGGCCCTTCCACCAGATACTGATCGACGGGCCAGACGTTCCTTCCTGCGGCGTCCACGGACCAGCCCGGATTGCTTGGAGCCATGAAGATCGGATGCTCCGTCGAGAAGACGAAGAACCCGCCAGGGACCAGGGCCTGGTAAACCGTCGCGAACAGCCGCGCGGCATCGCTGACATAATGCAGGGCAAGCGAGCTATAGGCGAGGTCGAAGCGCGCCTTCGGCAAACTGAGCTCGTCGAGGTCGACGCGCTCATAGGCTATGGCTTCGTCGGAGCCGGCGGCGCGTGCTCGGGCGAGCATCCTTTCCGACAGGTCGAGGCCCAGAACCTGCTTGGCTCCCTGCGCCCGCGCCCAGCGGCAGAACCAGCCGAAGCCGCAACCGAGATCGACGATGCTTAGATCATCCACCTTCGGCAGCATCGCACGCAGAACCGGCCACTCGGGCGCGCCATCCAACCTTCCACCGAACGATGCAGACGGCTGTAGCCTTCGAAGAAATCGGCCTTGTCGTAGATATTTTGCGCCATGCTCTTCCCGTGCTTTCGCTTGCTAACCTAGCGGTCGTTTCGTTAGCGTCCATCAGGAGCTTCAACAGGCCGTCTGTCAGTCCTTGAAGATTGGCGCAAGCCGCTGCTGCCGCGACGCTTTTCAGCAGCGATCTGCGCCCGCCTCCTGTTCAAGCCGGACGCTTTGCTCTATGCCGCAATGCCACCATGTTCGCCCGGCATAGGCGAAAACCGGGATCGAAGACCGATGAATGAAGCAACCCCGCCCAATCGCTGCCGAATCGTGCTGATCGCGCCGCCGCTTGTGACTCCCGAGCACATCTGCACCGCCTTCGACGGCGGCGACGTCGCCTCGCTGATCCTGCCCGAAAACGGCATGGATGACGCCGCCTTCCAGGCCTTCGCCGAGAAGATCGTGCCGATCGCGCAGGCCGCCGGCGCCGCCGTCATCATCGCCGGCGACAGCCGCATCGCCGGCCGCGTCCATGCCGACGGCATCCATGTCGAGGCAAACCGCCAGGAACTGGCCGAGACGATCGAGCGCTTGGCCGACAGGATGATGGTCGGGGCGGGCGGCGCCAAGACCCGCGACGAGGCGCTGGAGCTCGGCGAGGAGCGGCCCGACTACATGTTCTTCGGCCGCTTCGGCTATGACAACAAGCCCGAGCCGCACCACCGCAATCTCGCTCTCGGTGAATGGTGGGCGCAGATGATCCAGATTCCTTGCATCGTCATGGCCGGCTCCGAGCTTGCGTCGGTGGAAACGGTAGCGGCCACCGGCGCCGAGTTCGTGGCGCTCTCCAGCGCCGTCTTCGCCGACGGACTCGATCCGCGCGCGGCGGTCGCCGCGGCCAACGCGCTGCTCGACCAAACCGCGCCGCGCTTCGAGGACTGACGTGCGCTGGCCCAGGCTTTCCTTCGCGGCGTTGGCCGCTGCCTTGACGATCCAGGCGGCCGCCGCGGTGGCCGCCGAGACCCCGCCGGTGCCGCAGCCCAGACCGGACACGACCACACCGGACACGAGCGCGCCGGATACAAGCGCCCCTGCTAGCGGCGCCCCGAATACAAGCATTCCGAATATAAGCGCCCCAAATACCGGCGCCCCGAAGGCTGCCGCCCCGAATACTGGCGCGGCCCATGCCGATAAGCCGATCGAAACACCGCTGCCACAGCCGGCAACGCTTCAACCGCCATCGGCCGATACCATCAATCCCGATCGCTTCGGCGCCAAGCTCCCGGACGCCGCCTACGGCGCCTTCCAGCGCGGCCTCTATAAGACCGCCTACAACCTTGCCTTGGTGCGGGCCAAGAACGGCGACCCCGCGGCGCAGACACTGGTCGCCGAGATCCTGTCGCGTGGGCTGGGCGTGCCACTCAACGCGGCAGAGGCCGCGAAATGGTATGGGCTCGCTGCCGAGCAGGGCGTGCCGGAGGCGCAGTTCCAATATGCGCTGATGCTGCTCGACGGACGCTATGTGAAGAAGGACGCCAAGGAAGCCTATGCGCTGATGCAGGCCGCCGCCGAGGCGGGCAACCGCCTGGCCCAGTTCAACTTCGCCCAATTGCTCGTCCAGCAGGATCCGGGCGATGCCGGCATCGCCAAGGCGGCTGTGTATTATGAGCGCGCCGCCAGTACCGGCCTTGCCGACGCCGAATATGCGATGGCGCAAATCTACGCCAACGGCGCCGGCGGCAAACCGCGCGACGACGCCAAGGCACGCACCCTGCTGGCGCAGGCCGCCCGGCAGAACTACGACACCGCGCAACTTGACCTCGCCGCATGGATGATCGAGGGGCGCGGCGGCGATCGCGACCTGAAATCGGGCTTTGCCTGGATGAGGCGCGCGGCCGAAGGCGGCAATGTCGCCGCCCAGAACCGCCTCGCTAAACTCTATATGGGCGGCATCGGCACCGACCCCGATCTGATCCTGGCCGGAGCCTGGTATATCGTCGCCCGGCGCGCCGGGTTGATCGACCCGCAGATGGACGATTTCCTGCAGGGCCTCGACGACGGTCAGACCAAGCAGGCGCTGCAGAGGGCGAACCGGCTGCCCTGAAAAGACGGCTCACGGCAGCGGCCATCTCCATGAGCGTTCGCGACGCCCTCCCTTGCCACTCAATGCGATTTGTGGTCTTGGAGGCGCCAAAGCGCGCTCCGCGCCAAAAATCTCATTCCGGATCAGTTCAACATGGCCAAGATCAGTGGCAGCGAAATCCGTCCCGGCTATGTCATCGAGCATGACGGCGGCCTCTGGGTCGCGGTCAAGACCAACACCGTGAAGCCCGGCAAGGGCGGCGCCTACAACCAGGTCGAGCTGAAGAACCTGATCAACGGCACCAAGCTCAACGAGCGCTTCCGCTCGGCCGAGACCGTCGAGCAGATCCGGCTGGAGATGAAGGATTTCTCCTTCCTTTACGAGCAAGGCGACGCGCTGGTTTTCATGGACACCAAAAGCTACGAGCAGCTCGAACTGAACAAGGATTTCGTCGGCGAGCGCGCCGCCTTCCTGCAGGACGGCATGATGGTCACGGTCCAGCTCTACGAGGAGCGGCCGATCGGCATCTCGCTGCCCGACCAGGTGACGCTGACCATCACCGAGGCCGACCCCGTGGTGAAGGGCCAGACGGCGGCGTCCTCTTACAAGCCTGCAGTGCTGGAAAACGGTGTCCGCGTCCTGGTGCCGCCCTTCATCTCGGCCGGCGAGCGCATCATCGTCGACACCAACGAGATCACTTACGTGCGTCGCGCAGAATAAAACGGCCAACAAGGAAGAAGAAGAATGGCGCGTTCCGCTCTCCTCAATGTCATGGTCCAGGCCGCGATGAAGGCCGGCCGGTCGCTGTCGCGCGATTTCGGCGAGGTGCAGAACCTGCAGGTCTCGATGAAGGGGCCTGGCGACTATGTCAGCCAGGCTGACCGCAAGGCCGAAGAGATCGTCTTTGCCGAACTGTCGAAGGCGCGGCCGGGCTACGCCTTCCTGATGGAGGAGCGCGGCGTCGTCGACGGCGAGGACGGCCAGCATCGCTGGATCGTCGACCCGCTCGACGGCACCACCAACTTTCTCCACGGCATCCCGCTCTTCGCGGTCTCGATCGCGCTCGAGCGCCAGGGCCAGATCGTCGCCGGTGTCGTCTACAATCCGGCCATGGACGAGCTCTATACCACCGAGCGCGGCGGCGGCGCCTTCATGAACGACCGCCGGCTGCGCGTCGCCGGACGCGCCAAGCTCACCGATGCCGTGATCGGCTGCGGCGTGCCGCATCTTGGGCGCGGCCAGCACGGCAATTTCCTGATCGAGTTGCGCAATGTCATGGCCGAGGTCTCCGGCGTCCGCCGCCTTGGCTCCGCCTCGCTCGATCTCGCCTATGTCGCGGCCGGCCGCATGGACGGGTTTTGGGAAGCCGGCCTTTCGGCCTGGGACATCGCCGCCGGCGCCCTGCTCATCCGTGAAGCGGGCGGCTTCGTTTCGGATATGGATGGCGGGCAGGACATGCTGGAGGCCGGCTCCATCGTCGCCGGCAACGAGCTTATCCAACGCGCCCTCTTGAAGACGGTAAATAAGCCGCTGGCTGCGCGCTGAAGCGCGCTATCGCATCACCCCGAAATCGGAATCGATTTCGCAGACCTCCGGTTCGGAACGGATAAGCGCAAATCAAAGGGCTGCAGCCCCCTTTGCGCGTCGAAAGGACGTGCGGCGGGCTCGTCGCAAAACCGCAACCGAAGCTTGAAATACTGATCCGCGACTGCCCAGATTATGGTTGCAGGACCATTCATGAACGACGCTCGCGCAAATACATCGATCGAAATCCCCTTTGTCGGCCGTTGGCACTATTCGCGCGCCGAGACGATCGCCGATGGCATCGTCCATGCTGTAGGCATCGTGCTGGCGATCGCCGCCGGCTCGGCCTTCCTGGCTTTAGCCGCCTTCCATTCCGGCCCGGGTGAGTATGTCGCCGCCGTCTTCTACGTTGTGTCGCTGCTCACCGTGCTGTCGGTATCGCTGGCCTATAATTTGTGGCCGACATCGTGGCCGGCGAAGTGGATCCTGCGCCGCTTCGACCATGCCGCGATCTATCTGCTGATCGCCGCCACCTACACGCCTTTCCTGGCCCAGCTCCAAACGTCCGCGCTTGCCGTGCCAATGATCGCTATCGTGTGGAGCGCGGCGGCACTGGGCATCGCCATCAAAATGTTCCTGCCTGGACGCTACGACCGGCTGGCGATCCTCTTTTACCTCGCCATCGGCTGGAGCGGCGTCGTGCTCGCCGGACCGCTGGTCGCGACGCTGCCGCCTGCCTCCGTCATGCTGCTGCTCGCGGGCGGCATCGTCTATTCGTTGGGCGTCATCTTCTTTGCCTGGAAAGGCCTGCGTTTCCACAATGCCGTCTGGCATGGCTTCGTCGTCACCGGCGCGGGGCTGCACCTGGCCGCCATGGTCGACTGTCTGGTCATTAGCCGTTTTTGAAACGACCCGCGCGGGGCGATATTGTCAAGCACCATTCAATTTGGTCACAATTCCGTTTAGAGTCGCGACAATTCTGCGGCGGGTGGCATCGGAAACGGGGCACGGATGGCTTTTCTCAGATCCTTCGGCAGGCGCTCGGATGTCCTGGTCTACGATCCGCACAAGCTGTCGAGCCCGCAGGTCTTCCTGCTCACGATGGTGATCTTCCTGGTCATCGTCGCCTTCATCGCCGCCATCCTCACCCGCCAGATCTCCTCCGCCTTCTCCAGCAATCCCGGCCTCAACGGGTTGATCATCGGCGTGCTCGCCGTCGGCATCCTGCTCGCCTTCGCCCAGGTCGGCCGGCTGTTCAGAGAGGTGCGCTGGGTCAACTCCTTCCGCGCCGGCTCCGAGACCACCGAGCCGGTGCTCCTGGCGCCGATGAAGGCGATGATCGGCCGCTCGTCGACGATCGCCTTCTCGACCTCTTCGATGCGCACCATGCTCGATTCCATCGCCACGCGCCTCGATGAAAGCCGCGACACCTCGCGCTATCTCGTCGGACTGCTGGTGTTTCTTGGCCTGCTCGGCACCTTCTGGGGCCTGCTCAACACCATCGCCTCCATCCGCGAGACAATCGAGGCGCTCGACCCCGGCAGCGGCGATGCCGCAGCCGTGCTCGACGCGCTCAAGCAGGGCCTGTCGGCGCCGCTCGCCGGCATGGGCACGGCCTTCTCGTCCTCGCTGTTCGGCCTCTCCGGCTCGCTGGTGCTCGGCTTCCTCGACCTGCAGGCGGGCCGCGCCCAGACCCGCTTCTACACCGAGCTCGAGAACTGGCTGTCCTCGGTCACCGATCTCTCGTCCGATATCGTCGTGTCGGAATCGGCGCGCGCCGAGCCGTCGGAGGAGATCCGCCTGCTGTCGGAACGGCTGCGCAGCCTGCAGGAAAACGGCGGCGGCTCCAACCCGCGCGTCGCCACCGCCATGGCCAACCTCGCGGACGGCATTTCCGGACTGGTCAAGAACATGCGCTCCGAACAGCAGATCATGCGCGACTGGGTCGAGGCGCAGTCGGACGAACAGAAGGCGATGCGCAACACGCTGGAAAAGATCGCTGACGCCCTGAAGAAGACCGGAGTGCACTGACGTGGCGCTGGCAAGGCGGCGCGCCGATCGCCGCATCGACTACTGGCCCGGCTTCGTCGACGCGCTGTCGACGCTTCTGCTCGCCATCATGTTCCTGCTGACGGTCTTCGTGTTGGCGCAATTCCTGCTCAGCCGCGAAATCTCCGGCAAGGACACGGTGCTCAGCCGCCTCAACTCGCAGATCAACGAGCTGACGCAGTTGCTGGCGCTGGAGCGCTCGAACAGCCAGGACAAGGAAGATACGCTCGCCAATCTGCAGGCCTCGCTGTCGGCGGCGGAGGCGGAAAAGAGCCGTCTTCAGCAATTGCTGGAGCAGGGTGCCGGCGCCGGCGACGCGGCCAACAAGCGGGCAGACGCGCTGTCCGGCGAACTCAGCAACCAGCGCCAGATCAGCCAGCAAGCGCTGAGCCAGGTCGAGATCCTCAACCAGCAGATCGCCGCACTGCGCAAGCAGATCGCGGCGCTCGAGGACGCGCTCAACGTGTCCGAGCAGCGCGACCGCGAGTCCAACACCAAGATTGCCGATCTCGGCCGCCGCCTGAACGTGGCGCTGGCGCAGCGCGTCCAGGAGCTCAACCGCTACCGTTCCGATTTCTTCGGCCGACTCCGCGAGATCCTCGCCGACCGCGAGAACATCCGCATCGTCGGCGACCGCTTCGTCTTCCAGTCGGAAGTGCTGTTCCCGACCGGCTCCGACGAGATCAACGACGCCGGCAAGGTCGAGATGAAGAAGCTCGCCGATGCCGTCATCGAGCTGCAGAGAGAAATCCCGCCTGAGATCAGCTGGGTGCTGCGCGTCGATGGCCACACCGACAACAAGCCCTTGTCCGGAACCGGACGCTATCGCGACAACTGGGAACTGTCGACGGCCCGCGCGACCTCGGTGGTGAAGTTCCTGATCGAGAACGGCGTGCCGGCGAACCGGCTGGTAGCTGCCGGCTTCGGCGAATTCCAGCCGCTCGATCCGGCCGACACGGATGAAGCGCGCAGCAAGAACCGCCGAATTGAACTGAAGCTCACCGAACGTTGATCCGGCATCACGCGAACTCACGCGAATTTGTTCGCAGGCTCAACTCTAGCGCGCAGAAACTCGCCGGCAAGGCCTGAAAACATTATCTTTTTTTAATTACACTCGGCGACTTGGCGGCCCTAATTTGCTGCGCAGGGCCGGGAACCGCCGGCGATGCCTCCCATCGCGACGCGACGGAACCGGACGGCCCACTAGCTCGGAAGCAGAGCGGGATGGCCGCTCCTTCCCCAGCAGGAGGACGCGCCGTCATGCGCGCTTTAACATCTCTCAAGACTGCAACTCTCGCCGCGGTTCTGATCTCCGCTCCGCTCGCCGGCGCCTACGCCGCCGGACATCACAAGGGCGCTCTCGACGCAACCGATCCAACCGACTTCACCGGACCGCGGGTGACCAGCCTGATCGAGCAGGTCCAGGGTGTGGATCAGGGCATCGCCGACGCGCGGCAAGCAAACGACATCTCGGCCTCGGAAGCGCAGCAACTGCATATGCGCGCCGCGCACATCAGCCAGGTGGCCGAGCACGTAGCCGCTTCGGATCACGGCAGGATTCCGGCTGCGCAATATCACGACCTGCTTCGCCGTCTCGACAATGTCGACCAGAAGCTGAGAACCGATACCGGCAGCGGCTTCCTGATGGGCGACGGCGCCGACGGCGGTCACTATCCGAACGGCTGAGCGGTTTCGGTCCGCGACTGCCGTTTCGAGACCAGGAAGGGACGATCTGGCGCCCGAGGGACCTGGCCCGAGGGCGTCCTTTTTTAGTCACCGGCCGAGCCAAAGCGCGATAATGGCAAGCACCGCGGGCAGCGTCTGGATGAACAGGATCTTGCGGCCGACGGTCGCCCCGCCATAGAGGCCGGCGACGGCAACGCAAAGCAGGAAGAACATCTTGATTTGGAAGCCGCCGGTGCCGAGATAGAGCCCCCAGATCAGGCCTGTCGCAAGAAAGCCGTTATAGAGCCCCTGGTTGGCGGCGAGCACTTTCGAGGCGCTGGCGAAGTCCGGCTTGAGGTTGAACGCCTTGTGGCCGCGCGGCGTGTCCCAACAGCACCATCTCCAGATAGACGATGTAGCAGTGGATCAGCGCCACCAGCCCGGTCAGGATATTGCCGATCATTGTCCCCTCCGCTCGTTGGCCCCAACCTTTGATCACGCAGCGCTGTTGCAAGGCAAGATGGGCTGATCCGGAACGGGCGGATCAGGGTTGCCAAGCTGCGCGCCTTGGTATCTTTTCGCGCCAACCCCTTTGCAGCCGGAAACCATCCATGTCCTTCCAAAAACTCGATCTACTCGGCCATAGGCTCGAAGCGCTGGAACATGCGCTGGCCATCCTCGGCGCCGATGAGGCGACCCACATGGCGGTTGGCGGCGGCGAGAAGCGCGCCGAGGCGATGTCGGCCTTGGCCGGCATGCTGCACGCCCAGGCTACCGCGCCGGAGATCGGCGACTGGATCGCCGCCGCCGAAGCCGAACCGCTGAACGACGAGCAGCAGGCTGCGGTGAGGGAACTGCGCCGGCAATATACCAACCTCACCTGCCTGCCGGTCGAATTTGTCGAGCGCCAGACGACGGCGCGCATGCGCTCCGAGCAGCTCTGGCGCGACCTGCGCGCCAAGAATGATTGGGCGGGCTTCCTGCCGGCACTGGAAGGCGTCGTGGCGCTGGTCCGAGAAGAAGCGGCGCTGCGCGCCGAGGCGCTCGGCCTCGTTCCCTATGACGCGCTGATGGAGCAGTACGATCCCGGCAATCGCGCCGCCGACATCACGCCGGTGTTTGTCGAGCTGAAGGCTTTCCTCAAGGATTTCCTGCCGCATGCGCTGGCCGTGCAGGATGCGCGGCTGGCGAAGCACGCGCTCAAGCCGCTCTCCGGCAGCTACGCCGTAGAGAAGCAGCGCGAGCTTGGTCTTGCCATGATGGCGGCGGTCGGCTTCGACCTCACCCATGGCTCGCTGGCGGTGTCGCACCATCCCTTCTGCGGCGGCGTGCCGACCGATGTGCGCATCACCACCCGCTACAAGACTTCCGATTTCCTGTCGGCGCTGATGGGAGTGCTGCACGAGACCGGCCACGCGCTTTACGAACAGAATCTGCCGAAAGCCTGGTCGCACTGGCCGCTCGGCAAGGCGCGCGGCATGGCCGTGCATGAGAGCCAGAGCCTGTTCGTGGAGAAGCAGATCGGCCGCAACCCCGCCTTCTGGCGCTGGGCGCTGCCGGTTGTCGAGAAGCATCTCGGCGAAGCCTGGTCGATCGACGACATCCTGCCGCATGTCCATCATGTGGAACGCGGCTTTATCCGCGTCGACGCCGACGAGGTCACCTATCCGCTGCATGTCATCCTGCGTTACGAGCTCGAGCAAGAGCTCGTCTCAGGACGGCTGGAGGCGGCCGACCTGCCCGAGGCCTGGGATGCCAAGATGCGCGACTATCTCGGTCTGTCGACCATCGACAACCCGGCCGACGGGCCGATGCAGGACGTGCACTGGCCGGGCGCCGCCTTCGGCTATTTCCCGTCCTACACCTTGGGGGCCATGATGGCGGCACAGCAGTGGGCCGCCTTGACCAAGGAGCATCCGTCAGCCGACGGAGATCTCGCCAAGGGCGACTTCAGCGCCATCAATGAGTGGCGACGCGACAAGATTTGGTCGCAGGGCTCGCGCTGGTCGACGCCGGACCTGCTCGAGCGCGCCACCGGCGAGAAGCTCAACGCCGTTTACTTCACCGAGCACCTGCGCAAGCGGTACGGCGACTGATAACGCCTGCCGGCGGGCGCTACTCCGCCGCGCCCTTGAAGGCGCTCGCTCCGGTCTCGAACTGCAGCTTGGCGAGCCGCGCATAGGTGCCGCCCTTGGCGACAAGGCTTTGGTGGGTGCCTTCCTCGACGATGCGCCCGCCTTCCATGACCAGGATGCGGTCGGCCTTGAGTGCCGTCGCCAGCCGGTGGGCGATCACGATGGTGGTGCGGCCGCGCATCAGCCGCTCCAGCGCCGTCTGCACCAGCGTTTCGCTTTCGGCGTCGAGCGCCGAGGTCGCCTCGTCGAGCAGCAGGATCGGTGCGTCGCGCAGAATGGCGCGGGCGATCGCCACGCGCTGGCGCTGGCCGCCCGA
Organism: Mesorhizobium sp. WSM4887; assembly: GCF_029625865.1. Lineage (NCBI taxonomy): Bacteria > Pseudomonadati > Pseudomonadota > Alphaproteobacteria > Hyphomicrobiales > Phyllobacteriaceae > Mesorhizobium > Mesorhizobium sp. WSM4887. The sequence continues at coordinate 74,898 of NZ_JARTVP010000003.1, read as the reverse complement.
AAGCGTCACACCGCGCTCGCCGACCTGGCTGTCATAGCCCTTTTCAAGCTTGCCGATGAATTCGTCGGCAAGCGCCGCCTTTGCCGCCGCCTCGATCTCGGCATCGCTGGCGCCCGGCCGGCCGAAGCCAATATTGTCGGCAGCACTGGCCGCGAAGATGGTGACGTCCTGCGCCACGATGGCGATGCGCTGGCGGATTGCGGCCGGATCGGCCTGGCGCAGATCGACGCCGTCGATGACGACACGGCCGCTCTCCGGATCGTAGAAGCGCAGGATAAGCGAGAAGACGGTGCTTTTTCCCGCGCCCGAAGGACCGACGATCGCCACCGTCTCGCCGGGCTTCACCTGGAAGCTCAGCCCATGCACGGCGGCCCGGTCCGGCCGCGCGGGATAGGAGAAGGAGACATCGTCAAAGCTGATCGCGCCCTTGGCCTTGGCCGGCAGCGGCTGCGGATCGGCGGGCGCCTGAATGGCGGGCTTCTCGGCCAGGATCTCGGTCAGACGCTCGGCGGCGCCCGCCGCCTGCGACAGCTCGCTCCACACTTCCGACAACGCGCCGAGTGCGCCGGCGGCGAACACCGAATAGAGCAGGAACTGGCCGAGCGTGCCGGCCGACATCGTGCCGGCAAGCACGTCGCGCGAGCCGAACCAGAGCACCGCCACCACCGATGAAAAGATCATGAAGATGGCGAAGAAGGTGAGAAAGGAGCGGGCGAAGACCGACGTGCGCGCCGCCTCGAAGGCGGCCTCGACGGCGGCCGAGAAGCGCCCCGTCACCAGCTTCTCGTTGGTGAAGGCCTGCAGCGTGCGCACGGCGCCGATCTGCTCGCTGGCATAGGCAGTGGCTTCCGCCAGCGTATCCTGCGCCAGCCGCGACTTGCGCCGCACCGAACGGCCGAAGGCGACGAGCGGCAGCACGATCAGCGGGATGGCGGCCAGTACCAGGCCGGACAGTTTTGGGCTGGTGAAGACCATCATCGCCACGGCACCGACGCCGAGGATGAGATTGCGCAGCGCGACCGATGCCGTGGCGCCGACCGCCGACTTCACCTGCGTGGTATCCGCGGCAAGCCGCGACACGATCTCGCCCGACTGCGAGCGATCGAAAAAGGCCGGCGAGAGCGTCGTGACATGGGAGAAGACATCGCGGCGGATGTCGGCGACGACCCGCTCGCCGAGCGTGATGACGAAGTAGTAGCGGCTGGCGGACGCCGCCGCCAGCACGGCCGCCATCAGCACCAGCGCGGCGAAATACTCGGCAATGAAGGTAGTGCCCGCCGCCTGGAAGCCGTGATCGATCATGCGCCGCACGGCCATCGGCAGGGCCAGCGTCGTCCCTGCCGCAACGATCAGCGATATGATCGCGCCGACCGCCAGTTTGCGGTACTGCATGACGTACGGAAAAAGGGCCCTGAGCGGCCGGACCGAGCGCCTGCGCTCGTCACCACTGACACCAATATCCGCCATGAGCGTTTCCTCTGGCCGCGTGTTCGTCATGCGCTTCAATATGCGCCTGCCGCGGCCTTGTGATTCAATTCCGGCTGATGTATAGGCTCGCCGACCGTTTTAGAAGCCGTGGCTTTTCATTAGCTGCGGCTTCGAGTTTTAAAAAGGGGCGCATCGACGCAGGCCATCGGCCCGTCACCAGCGCCGGCAAGCCAGGAACACGACAATGAAGGCCGATATCCATCCCGACTACCACACCATCAAGGTCGTCATGACCGACGGCACCGAATACCTGACCCGCTCGACCTGGGGCAAGGAAGGCGACACGATGAACCTCGACATCGACCCGACCACGCACCCGGCCTGGACCGGCGGCCAGCAGACCCTGCTCGACCGCGGCGGCCGCCTGTCGAAGTTCAAGAAGCGTTTCGAAGGTTTCGGCCTCTAAGCCTTTCTAAACGTGTCGCAGATCAAAAACCCGCCTCCGAGGCGGGTTTTTTGTTGGCCACAGACGCTGCGGGAAACCCGACCAGGTTGTACCTACCCTTCCACCAGCTCCCGCAGCGCCATGCGCTTATAGGCCGCGACCAGCCTGTCGCCCTCCTCCCGGTCGACGGAGATCGCCAGCCGCATGACCGCCTCGCCCATCTGCCAGACTAGCAGCGCCGCCGTCTCCATCGCCACGGTATCTGCGCCGGGACGCAACCGCTTCAGCACCGCGACGAGGAATCGGGCATTGGCCCGGCTGTCGGCCAGTTCGAGTTCGCGCAAGGCCTTGTCGGCCTGCGTGCCCGACCAGATGTCGCGCATCACCGGTTCGGCCAGGAACATCCCGTAATAGATGTCGACCAGCTCCGAAAACGCCCGCTTCAGCCCCTCGGCGTCGCTGACGTCCTTCAGCGCCGCCGAGATGCAGGCCTGGCTTTCGGCGGTGTAGCGCTCGGCCAGCGCCCAGACGATCGCCCGCTTGTCGGGAAAGAACTGGTAGAGCGAGCCGATCGACACCCCTGCTCTTTCCGCCACCTCGCCCATGCGCATGGCATCGCTGCCTTGCTCGGCGATCAGCGCCGCGGCGGCGGCAAGCATCCGCTCGACCCGCTCGCGGCTGCGCTGCTGCGTCGGCGCTCGCCGGGGCATTGCGATTTCCTGGTCGAGCTTCGCGGCTACCCTGCCTTGCATGAGCTTCCTCCGAAAGATCCTCGAGAAACTGGCTTGACTCACAAAATACGAGGGTTTATCACGTTTTGCAAACATGAGGATTACTCATATTCAGAAAACGAGGAGATCGAGATGACCGACACGTCACAGAAACCGATTTTGATCCTGGGCGGCACCGGCAAGACCGGCCGGCGGCTGGCCGAACGGTTGATCGCCCGCAGGATCCCGGTGCGGATCGGCTCCCGCGCAGGCACGCCTCCCTTCGACTGGTCGGACAAGAACACCTGGGGCGCGGCCCTCGACGGCGTCGGCGCCGTCTACATCAGCTACTATCCTGACATCGCGGTGCCGGGCGCCGCCGAAACTGTCGAGGCGTTGGCCAAACTTGCCGTCGAGCGCGGCATCAAGCGGCTGGTGCTGCTCTCCGGTCGCGGCGAGACGGAGGCTCAGCGCGCCGAGGAAATGGTCAAGGTCTCCGGTGCCGATTGGACGATCCTGCGCTGCTCATGGTTCTCGCAGAATTTCAGCGAAGGCTTCCTCATCGAATCCATACTCGAAGGCGAAGTCACCCTGCCGGTCGGCGCTGTCGGCGAACCCTTCGTCGATGTCGACGATATCGCCGATGTCGCCGAAGCCGTGCTGACGGAGCCGGGCCATGCCGGCCAGCTTTACGAACTCACCGGCCCGCGTCTGCTGAGCTTTGCTCAGGCCGTCGCCGAAATCGGCAAAGCCACTGGCCGCGACATCCGCTATCGGCGGATCTCGCATGCCCAATTCACCGAAACGGTGGCTGCGCACAACCTGCCGCCGGAATTCGCCTGGCTGCTCAACGAGCTCTTCACCGAGGTGCTCGACGGCCGCAACGAATCGCTGACCGACGGCGTGCAGCGGGCGCTCGGCCGCCGGCCGAAAGACTTCTTCGCCTATGCAACCGAAACCGCAGCCAGCGGCGTCTGGAGTAACTGAGATGATGAAAATTCTTCCCGCCCTCGCCTTCATTGCCGCGATCGGCTCTGGCGTGGTCGGCGGCGTCTTCTTCGCCTTTTCCAATTTCGTCATGGCAGCACTTGCCAGGCTGCCCGTCCCAGCCGGCATCGCAGCGATGAATTCGATCAACATCACCGTAATTACGCCCGCCTTCATGACGGCGCTTTTCGGCACCGGCCTCATCTGCCTGGTGCTGATTGCCGCTGTCATCATGGGCTGGAGCCAATCGGGCTCGTACTGGCTGCTTGCCGGCGCCGTAATCTATCTCGTCGGCAACCCGATCGTGACCATGGTGTTCAACGTACCGCTCAACGACGCCCTGGCCGCCGTCGACCCGGCCAGCAGCAACGGCGCCGCCGTGTGGGCGAACCATCTGCGCCAATGGGTAATGTGGAACCACGTCCGCACCATCACCGCGATCGTGGCGATGGCCTGCTTCATCCTGGCGCTGATTTGAAGAGAGCGGCCAGCGGATAAAACACCGCCTCAGGCGGGGTCCGTCTTCTTGTGCGTCTTGCGGTCGGCGTGTCCCAGATCGCGCTCCGGGTCGATGACATCGCGGACCAGCTGCTTGAGCTTCGCCGCCTCCGGAAAACCGCCGTCGCGCTTGCGCTCCCAGATAAGCTGGTCGTTGCAGGAGATCGTGAAGATGCCGCCGGTGCCCGGCACCAGCGTCACCTCGCCGAGATCGGTACCGAAGGTCGAGAGCAGCTCCTGTGCCATCCAGCCGGCTCTGAGCAGCCACTGGCATTGCGTGCAGTAGGTGATGCGGATGGCGGGCCGCGGCTTCTCGCTCATGTCGGATCGAGTTCCGCTCATGGATCAGCCGATCAGGCCGCGCTGAGCTTGGCCATCGTTTCGTCGTCGACCTCGAAATTGGCGTAGACGCTCTGCACGTCGTCGTCGTCCTCAAGGGTGGCGACCAGCTTCATCAGCGACTGCGCCCGTTCTTCATCGACCGGCACGTTGTTCTGTGGCTGCCAGATCGGCTTGACCGACTCCGCTTCGCCGAGCGCGGCTTCGAGCGACTTAGATACCTCGCCGAGATTTTCGAAGCTGCAATAGACGGTGTGGCCTTCCTCGTCCGAGTCGACGTCGTCAGCACCGGCCTCGATCGCGGCTTCCATCACCGTGTCCGCGCTGCCGGCCGAAGCCGGGTAATAGATCTCGCCGACGCGGTTCCACATGAACGACACCGAGCCGGTTTCGCCGAGCGCCCCGCCGGCCTTGGTGAAGGCGGCGCGCACATTGGACGCCGAGCGGTTGCGGTTGTCGGTCAGCACCTCGACGATCAGCGCCACGCCGCCGGGGCCATAGCCCTCATAGCGCACGGCCTCGTAGTTCTCGGCATCTCCGGCGGAGGCCTTGTTGATGGCGCGCTGGATGTTGTCCTTCGGCATCGACACCGCCTTGGCGTTCTGCACCGCAAGGCGCAGCCGCGGGTTCATCGCCGGGTCCGGCGTGCCGGTCTTGGCGGCGACGGTGATTTCGCGTGCCAGCTTGGAAAACATTTTCGACCGCACCGCATCCTGGCGGCCTTTCCGGTGCATGATGTTCTTGAACTGCGAATGGCCAGCCATGGCACCCCTGTCGTGTTCGGCTAGAGCATTTCTCGGCCGGGCGCGATCACCCGGCAAATGCTCGAATTCAAAATTTCAGAACGCTGCAAGCGTGCCTGCGAAGGCCCGCGGGGCTCTCTGTCGGAATGGCCGGCTTATAGATAAATCGGCTCAATTCGTCCAGCCGGACCGTCGACCCTGACGGCGGACAGACCGAGATTGCCCTTGCAGCGCGGCATCATCCCTCCAGATCCGACTTCAGCCGGTCGAGGATGCTGATCGCATGGCCCGCATATTGGCCGATCCAGCGGTCGTGGATCTGCCTGATCGGCAGCGCGTTGAGATGGTTCCAGCGCTCGCGCCCCTCGCGCCTCGCCACGACCAGATCGGCCTCTTCCAGCACTTTCAGATGCATCATGACCGTGCAGCGATCCATGTCCGGGAAAGCCTCGCAGAGCGCCCCGGTGGTCTGCGGATGATTCTTGAGCCGGTCGAGCAACTCGCGCCGGCGCGAGTGCGCCAAGGCCTTGAAAACACGATCGTCCGAGGCTGGGCTTGACATGTTATGTTTTTATAACATATTGTTTCACGAGGCAAGGAAGGAGCTGTGGATATGTCTCTTGGATTCAGGATTTCCGGACGCATCGGCAAGCCGGTCGCCGAAGTCTTCGACGCCGTGGTCAACCCGACGAAGCTCAGCGGCTATTTCACCACCATTGGCGGCGCCTCTGCTCCGCTGGTCGCCGGCACCACCGTCACCTGGTGGAAGACGGTGCCGGTCGAGGTCGACGAGGTGATCAAGGATAGGCGTATCGTGCTGCGCTGGGACGCGGCCGACACTGACGGCAAGCCGGCCTACAAGACACGCATCGAGATGAACTTCGAGCCGTTGGACGACGGCGGCACCTTCGTTACCATCGCCGAGGCCGGCTGGCACGAAGGCGAGGTCGGACTGAAGAAATCCTACCTCAATTGCGAGGGCTGGTCGCAGATGCTCGCCTGCATGAAGGCGTATCTCGAATACGGCATCAATTTGCGCGACGGCTATTATCGCGCCGAGATGAAAGGCGAGCCGGCCAACGAGACCAATATTTGACTCCCTTTGAGCGAGGAGGCCCGGCCGTGAAGGTAACGCCGTTCCTGATGTTCGAAGGTCAGGCCGAGGAGGCCATGACCCTCTATTGCGACACCGTTCCAGAAAGCCGCGTTGTCGACGTCACACGCTATGGCGCGGGTGAGGACGGACCCGAACGTGCGCTCAAGCTGGCCCGTGTCGTGATCGGCGGCACTGAGGTCATGGTCTTCAACAGCCCCGTGCATCACGCCTTCTCCTTCACGCCGTCGTTCTCGCTCTTCGTCGACTGTTCCTCCGAGGAGGAGCTCGATCGCATTGTCGGGGTGCTGGCCAAGGACGGCGCGTTTCTGATGCCGACCGACGATTACGGCTTCAGCCGCCGTTTCGCTTGGCTCAACGACCGCTTCGGCGTTTCCTGGCAGATCAACCTACCCTAGTTTAATGCCCGCCGCCGGACCGCTGCTTCTTTCGACGCCGCGCCAGCATGTTGAGGCCCTCGACCAGCGCGGAAAAACCCATGGCGGCGTAGATGTAGCCCTTGGGCACGTGATAGCCCATGCCGTCGGCAATCAGCGTCATGCCGATCATCAGCAGGAAGCCGAGCGCCAGCATCACGATTGTGGGGTTCTTGGCGATAAAGTTGGCGAGCGGCGTCGCCGCCAGCATCATCACGCTCACCGCCACGATGACAGCGATGTACATGATGGCGATTTCGTCGGTCATGCCGACGGCGGTGATGATGGAATCGATCGAGAAGACGAGGTCAAGCAGCAGGATCTGGAAGATCGCGCCAGCCAGGCTCATCTGCAGTGTGCCGCCCATCATCGAGTCCTGATGATCCTGCGGATCGACCGTGTGGTGGATTTCCTTGGTCGCCTTCCAGACAAGGAACAGGCCGCCGGCGATCAGGATCAGGTCGCGCCAGGAAAAGCCATGCCCGAACGCCGTGAACACCGGTGTCGTCAATTGCACGATGATCGAAATCGTGGCGAGCAGCACCAGCCGCATGCCCAGTGCCGCCGAGATGCCGAGTTTGCGGGCGCGGGCGCGCTGCGCTTCCGGCAGCTTGTTGGTCAGGATCGAAATGAAGATCAGGTTGTCGATGCCGAGCACCACCTCCAGCACCACCAGCGTCAGCAGCGCGATCCAGGCTGTGGGATCGGAGACAAAAGCAAAGTGCGGCGCCAGGAACTCGACAAGCTGCATGGAGGTCGTCCCCTCTACGATCTAGAGCAGTTTTCGCGGGTTTCGTCGCCAGTTAGGTACGACCGGTGCTCATATCAATATCATCACCAGAAGGACGGCGCGGTTTCCTCGAGTCTCGGCCCGCGGCGAAACGGCGCGATCTTCTCTGCAAGCCCGGTGCGGTCGGAGATTTCCACGCCGACGCCGCAGAGCGTCGCCGGTCCATTCGCGGCCTCGAAACGACCTTTCGGCACTTTCGACAGGAAGCGGTTGAGCGGCTCTTCCTTGTCCATGCCGAGCGAGGAATCATAGTCGCCGCACATGCCGGCGTCCGAAATATAGGCGGTGCCGCCGTTGAGTATCTGATGATCGGCGGTCGGCTGGTGCGTGTGGGTGCCGACCACAAGGCTGGCTCGGCCGTCGACGAAATGCGCGAAGCACATCTTTTCAGAAGTCGCCTCGGCATGGAAATCAATCACTGCCGCGTCGGCCTGCTCGCCAAGCGGACAGGCGGCAAGCTCGCGCTCGCCGGCCTGGAACGGATCGTCGAGCTCGGGATGCATGAAGACGCGCCCCATGATGTTGGCGACCAGCACCCGCGCGCCGTTCCTGGCGATATAGACGCCGGAACCACGCCCCGGCGTGCCCTTGGGAAAATTGGAGGGGCGCAGGAAGCGCTCCTCGCGCGGCGCGAAGACCAGCGCGTCGCGCTGGTCCCAGACATGGTTGCCGGTGGTGACGACATCCGCGCCCGCCGCGAGCGTCTCGCGAAATATCTCCTCGGTGATGCCGAAGCCGCCCGCGGCGTTCTCGCCATTGACGATGACGAAGTCGAGCTTGAAGTCGGATATCAAGCCCGGCAGCTGTTCCCACACCGCCGTGCGCCCAGTTTTTCCGACCATGTCGCCGAGGAAGAGAAGTCTCATACGATCCCGCGTCGAAAGTCCGCCAAGCAAAAGCTGCATGACTTTCCGCAAAAGATCATGCGTTTCTCAACCGCTGTTCTACAATTGCGGCGTGAACCGGCGCAACCCGCTCCCGGTGAGTATTTCCGGGATGATCACATGATGGTCTTATACGGCACCACCGCCCCGTCCTAGCAGCCGAAGGCGACGTCTAACGCGCGCTCCGTCCGCGCAGCCAGAAAAACCAAACGTAGAAGACGGTGAAGCCGCCGGTACCTGCAAGGATCAACAGCATGCCGCGCCAGCCCTTCATTCCGGCGGTATCGAGGGTCGCTGGATCGCCAGGGTCGTAGTAGAATTTCACCTTGTCGCCGATCGACGCCTCGTGGAGACCGACAAGGTTTCCCTTTCCGGACCAGGTCATCGGCACGTCGTCAACCACATAGGCGAGGGCGACATTGATGCGCTCTATGGCGAGGCCATTTTTGTGCATTTCAGTGAAAGGACTGACATCCGTCACGGTAGCGACCGTCTGCCCCCAGGCGGCTTGGTGGTACAGGGTGGTTCCGGTGATATGCAATCCCATCGCAAACAGTGCTGCCGCGATCAGAGCAAACGGCATCAGGATGAATCGCATGAAGACAAAATCCCTTGCTAACCTCAACTTGGATTGGATAGCAGGAATACTGTTGGATAGGGATTGGAATCGCGCGAAGCGGGTCGGAATATTCTAAGAGGCGGTAAACCGGCGTAACCCGCTCTCGGTGAGTATTTCCGGGATGATCACGTCATGGTTCTCATCCGGCACTTGCGACACCTCCTGGCAGTCGAACGCAATGCCGATCAGCCGCGGCGCCAGCCCTTTGTCGGCCAGCCTGGCGATCGCCCGGTCGTAATAGCCGGCGCCGTAGCCGATGCGGTGGCCGCGCGCGTCGAATGCTGCGAGCGGAACAAACATGAGCGAGGGGTCGAGCTCTTCGGCCTGCTCGTGCGGTCCGACCGTGCCGAAACCCATCTCGACCATTGGCGCGCCGCGCACCAGCTCGCGGAAGACGATGGTTGTCTTGTCGAGGATCGCCGGCAGGCAAAGCCTGGCGCCTTTCTCGCGCAGCGCGAACATCAGCGGCCGCACATCGACCTCGGAGCGCATCGGCCAGAAGCCGGAGACGATCTGGCCCGGTTCGACGGCGATCTGGTCACGCGCCGTCTCAGCCATTTCGAGCGCGATCTCGACCCGCCAGAATTCGTCCAGCGCATCCCGCCGCGCCAGAGCTTCCTTGCGAAGCTGTTTTTTCAGGTCTTTTGATGAGGTCATGCGCAGACGTTAGAAAAGGTCGTATCCGGACGAAGTTGCAGGAGCGACGCTTTCTACCGCATCAAATTCAAAAACGGGAGAGTGGCGATCCACACAACCGGTGGAGAGGTCGATCCCGGGTGCCTACAAAGTAGGTGGGCGCCGTGTGAGAAAACCCACGGGTCTTCCCAGGGACAGCTCCCTAAGGATCGATAAGGCCCCGGGGATAAGTTTCTCCTGCCGGGAAGCGCAGACCGCCAAAACCAATATAGGCCCATGGTTGACCGAGCGCCAGAAGGACACCGCTCCAAGCGGCCGCAAATCTGCGTCATGGGCCTTGCGGCGTTGTCATGCCTTGCACAGCCTGGCCAGCGTCCTTAGGGTCGCGGCCCAACGATCAGGAGAAGAAATGCGTTTCGAAGGCACCGCGGCTTACGTCGCCGACAAGGATTTGATGGTGGCGGTCAACGCCGCGATCGCTCTGGAGCGACCGTTGCTGGTCAAGGGCGAGCCGGGCACCGGCAAGACCGAACTCGCCCGTCAAGTGGCGGCGGCGCTCGGCCTCGATTTCATCGAATGGAATGTCAAATCGACCACCAAGGCGCAGCAGGGCCTCTACGAGTATGACGCCGTCTCGCGGCTGCGCGACAGCCAGCTCGGTGACGACCGGTTCAGCGACATCAAGAACTACATCAAACGCGGCAAGCTGTGGGACGCCTTCGCGGCACCGAAAAAGGTCGTTCTCCTGATCGACGAGATCGACAAGGCCGACATCGAATTCCCCAACGATCTTCTGCAGGAACTCGACCGGATGGAGTTTTTCGTCTACGAGACCGGCGAGACCATCCGCGCCGAATTTCGGCCGATCGTAATCATCACCTCCAACAACGAGAAGGAGTTGCCGGACGCCTTTCTGCGCCGCTGCTTTTTCCACTACATCCGCTTCCCCGATATCGAGACGCTGCACCGGATCGTCGACGTGCATTATCCCGGCATCAAGCAGAATCTCGTGCGGGCCGCGCTTACCCAGTTCTACGAGATCCGTGACGTGCCCGGGCTGAAGAAGAAACCATCTACCTCCGAAGCGCTCGACTGGATCCGACTGCTGGTCGCCGACGACATCGCGCCGGAGGATCTGCGCGCCGATCCGAAGAATATATTGCCGAAGCTGCATGGCGCGCTGCTCAAGAACGAGCAGGACGTGCACCTCTTCGAACGCTTGGCCTTCATGGCCAGGCGCCAGCAATAGGCTTGGCAGCAATAGCGCTTTGTCTGTCTGTGGACCGTTGCCGACAGGCGGCGGTTGCCGCAGCTTCCGACCAAAACATTGGAGGAAAACATGTCCGAGATCACCGTTCGCCCGCTTGCCCAGTCCGACCGCTCCGACTGGCGCCGGCTGTGGACCGCCTATCTCACCTTCTACGAGACCAAGCTGCCGGACGAGGTCTACGACGTCACCTGGAAACGCCTGTTCACGGCGGGCGAGTTCGAGCCGAAAGGCTTTATCGCCACGCTTGAGGGCAAGGCCGTCGGCCTGACCCACTATCTCTACCACCGCTCCTGTTGGTCTGAGGTCAACACCTGCTATCTGCAGGATCTGTTCGCCGACCCCGAAGTGCGCGGCAAGGGCATCGGCGCGGCGTTGATCAAAGCGGTGCAGGACGAGGCGGGCAAGATCGGCGTGAAGAACGTCTACTGGATGACGCACGAGACCAACGCCACCGCGCGCCGGCTGTACGACCATGTGGCGCGGCGCACGGGCTTCATCGAGTACGATCTGTTGTGAAACGGTTGAAACCGGTCCAGCTGCGCAATATATTGCGCATTGGAAAGCCGCCGTGCCGCTGATTGAGACTAACACGCGCAAGATCATAGCGCGGCTTTTGCGCGATGGCTGGTCGAGCGTCGGAGGCGGCAAGCACGACAAATACGAGCACCCGGGAAACCGGATGTGACCATCATCGTGCCGCGGCACCGCGAGCAATCTCCGGGCGTTGCACGCTCGATCGCCAAGCTCGCCGGATGGATTTGAGGCCTGATCGCATGACGCATTATATTGGAGTTCTGGACGGCGCAGATAATGTCTGGGGAATCCGGGTCCCCGACCTCCCGGGCTGCCATGGCGGCGGCGCCAGCCCCGAGGAGGCGATTGCCGATGCAACATCGGCGATACGCGAATGGGCTGAAACTCGGTTGGCAAAGCACGTCTCGTTACCCGAAGCACGAACGGTGGCGGACTTGTTACGATCAGGTGAGATCGATAGCGCCGCAGGCGAGTCTGCCGTCATGATCCCGCTGCTGATCGACTCCGGTCGGTCAGTCCGGGCAAACCTGTCGTTGGACGCGGGTCTACTTGCGGCGATCGATACTGAAGCCAGCCGCCGGGGCCTGACGCGCTCTGCCTTCATTGCGAGTGCCGCGCGTGAAAAGATCGAGGGGCAGAGATAGCCGTCTGGCGATGTTCATCCCCTTCTTCCTTGAACTGAAAGCCGCGCGGGTTCCCGTTTCGCTCCGGGAGTATCTGACGCTGCTGGAAGGCCTGGAAGCTGGGCTGGTCGACTACGACGTCGAGGGTTTTTACTACCTCGCGCGCTCGGCCCTGGTGAAGGACGAGCGCCATATCGACCGTTTCGATCAGGTGTTCGCGCATGTCTTCAAGGGCGTCGAAGCGCTCGCCGGCCCGGACGCTGTCGACGTCGCCAACATTCCCGAGGAATGGCTGCGCCGGCTCGCCGAAAAGCACCTGAGCGACGAGGAGAAGAAGCTGGTCGAGGCGCTGGGTGGCTTCGACAAGCTGATGGAGACGCTGAAGCAGCGCCTGGAGGAGCAGAAGGGCCGGCACCAGGGCGGTTCGAAATGGATCGGCACCGGCGGCACCTCGCCCTTCGGCGCCTGTGGCTACAATCCGGAAGGCGTGCGCATCGGCCAGCACGAAAGCCGCCACCGTCGCGCAGTGAAAGTCTGGGACAAGCGCGAGTTCAAGAACTTCGACGACGCGATCGAGCTCGGCACCCGCAACATCAAGGTGGCGCTGAAGCGGCTGCGGCGCTGGGTGCGCGAGGGCGCCGAGGAAGAGTTCGACCTGCCCGGCACCATCCACGCCACCGCCGAGCACGGCTATCTGGACGTGAGAACCCGGCCGGAGCGGCGCAACGCGGTGAAGCTCCTGATGTTCTTCGACGTCGGCGGCTCGATGGATGGTCACGTCAAAACCGTCGAGGAGCTGTTCTCCGCCGCGCGCGCCGAATTCCGCCAGCTCGAGTATTACTACTTCCACAACTGTCTTTACGAGCGCGTCTGGAAGGACAATCGCCGCCGCCTGGCCGAGACGATCCCCACCTTCGACCTCATCCACAAATATGGGCCGGACTATAAGGTGATCGTGGTCGGCGACGCCTCGATGAGCCCTTACGAAATTGCGCATCCCGGCGGCTCGGTCGAGCACTGGAACCCGGAGGCCGGCGGCGTCTGGCTGGGTCGGCTGCTGCAGCAGTGGCCGAACGCGGTCTGGTTGAACCCTGAGGCTGAGAAGAACTGGCGCTACACCCATTCCATCGCGATGATCAGCGACATCTTCGGCGGCCGCATGTTCCCGCTGACGCTTGCCGGGCTCGAAGCGGCAACGAAGCAGCTATCGAGGAAGCATTGAGCGTGACAGTAATTCGCGGAAACCAGCGGCGATTGCGTTGTCAGTCCCAGCGCTGGTCAGTGGTGTAACAAACACCTATCTTCGTGCGAACATGACATGCCAACCAACAACGAGCCGCCAAGGCCGAGGAGATTTCATGGACACCCACGCCTATCCCGTCACCCGCACCGATGCCGAGTGGCGCGCCCGGCTGACGCCGGAGCAGTATGCCGTCATGCGCAACCACGGCACCGAGCGTCCCGGCAGCTGCGCCCTGCTCTACGAGAAGCGCGCCGGCACTTTCTTCTGCGTCGGCTGCGACCAGCCGCTGTTCGAATCCAAGCTGAAGTTCGAGAGCGGAACCGGCTGGCCGAGCTTCAACGATCCGGTCCCGGGCTCGATCGAGACCACCGTCGACCGCAGCTACGGCATGGTCCGCACCGAGTGCCACTGCTCGCGTTGCGGCAGCCATCTCGGCCATGTCTTCGAGGACGGTCCGCCGCCGACCGGCCTGCGCTATTGCATCAACGGCGTGTCGCTGCGCTTCGAGCCGGCGGCCTGACAGCCAGTTCGTGGTAGCTTTGTAAGGGCGGCTTCGGCCGCCCTTTTTCGATTCAGACGACGACCGTCGCGATCAGCCAGAGCGCCGAGCCCAGCATCATCAACTGCGCCTTGAACCCGCCGGCCGTTTCCGCCGTCCGCCAGACGGCAAGGGCGAGAAAGATGTTGTAGGGGGCGGGAAGGAAATGCACCGTGAGCACCAGCCAGAGCGGCAGCTTCAGCCCAAGCAGGACAAGCGCCAGCGCGGACGAAGCGATGTTGATCGCCGTGCCGGCGAGCAGCATGTCGCGCCAGAACAGCCGGTCGAGCGGCACAATGCCTTGCCAGCGCGAGCGGAAGAAGCCGGCAACCATCTGTGCTCTACTCCTGCCTCAGCACTTGGGTGACGGCTTGCTCGAAGCGCGAGCATTCCGTCGCCAGCCAGTCGGCCATGGCCGGCCAATTGTCCTCGGCAAAGCAGTTGACCCGCCACTGCGAATTTATGCCGAGATTCTGCGCGCTTTGCTCCGGCCTGAGCTTCAGCCGCGCCTCGATCGCCGGTTGGAATGGCATCAGCCGCGTCCAGACCTCCGTCGCGCCGAGCTTCTCGTTGCGGCCGAAGAAGACGCCGACCACGTTCTCGCTTGGCGCGACATACATGGACAGCACCAGGGCGAACTCCGGCATTCCGCGCTGCCAGAACCATGGCCCGCGTCGCGCCAGCCGCGCCCTTTCTTCCGGGTGCCGTTCGGCGAACAGCGCCCAGAACCCGCGATGCCGGAAATCCGAAGCGCGATGGCCACCGAAGTCGAACTCACTCATGGCCGTCCCTAGAGGCAATTTCAGGAAGTGTAACGGTTTCCGTCCGGAATTGCGCAAAAGCAAATGGTTGGAGCAGTTCAGCGATTCCATCAAACGCTGAACTGCTCTAGCCGCGAGCCTTAGACCATGCCGAGCGCGGCCTTATACAGATCGAGGATCGACTCCTCCTCCTGGCGCTCGGCCTGATCCTTCTTGCGCAGCCGGACGATGGTGCGGATCGCCTTGGTATCGAAGCCGGTGCCCTTGGCCTCGCCATAGACGTCCTTGATGTCGTCGGAAATCGTCTTCTTTTCTTCCTCGAGCCGCTCGATGCGCTCGATGATGGCGCGCAGCTGGCCGGCGGCTACAGTCTGGCTGGTCTCGGTGATCTCGTCGGCCATTTTTTCTCTCCGCGTTTTTTTGCGCCACGGCGATTCCCGCACGGCAAAATTGGAGCGGGTTCGATGCCCGAGCAGGCGCGGCGGGTCAAGACATTATCGATGCGGCATGAAGGGTTGGAGCACCCCAGGCTGTGCTGAGATTCTGGTCAGGCCGAGCCGGAGTCGAAGACGGACGCGAAGCGGCGAGAACGGTTGTTCCGAGAACCGGAGCCGAGCATGCTTGGAGTACGTGGGCACGGGCCTAAGCTGGCCGTAGCCTTAACTGCGACGTGCCTGGTGAGTGCTTCGGCGGCGAAGGCCGGAACCCCAGGAAGCCGGCGTTTTGCAGGCCGGCCTCACCTGAAGATCAGCACATTCAGCCAAAGGCGATGAGCAAATCCTTCGCATCGATCTGGTCGCCGGCCTTGACCAGCACCTCTGCCACCACGCCGTCGCGCTCGGCGTGCAACGCGGTCTCCATCTTCATCGCCTCGATCGAGAGCAGCACGTCGCCCGCCTTGACCGCCTGGCCTGGCGCCACGGCAAGAGCCGACACCACGCCCGGCATCGGCGCCCCGACATGCGCCTCGTTGCCCGGCTCGGCCTTGCGCCGCGCCTTGGCGGCCGAAGCGCCATGCGCGCGGTCCGGCACCTTCACGCGACGCGGCTGGCCGTTGAGCTCGAAGAAGACGGTGACCATGCCTTTTTCGTCGACGTCGCCGAACGCCTGGCAGCGTATCACCAGGGTCTTGCCCTTCTCGATATCGACGAAGATCTCGTCTTCCGACTTCATGCCGTAGAAATAGGTCGGCGTCGGCAGCACGCTGACCGGGCCATAGGTCTCCTGAGCGGCGGCGAAGTCGGTGAAGACTTTCGGATACATCAGCCAGGAGGCGAATTCGAACTCGGTGAGCTTGCGCTCGAGCTTCTCCTCGATCTCCTTGCGGCTGGCCTTGAGGTTCGCGGGCTTCAGCAGCGAGCCGGGCCGGACGGTGATCGGCTTTTCGCCCTTCAGCGCCTTCTTCTGCAGAGCTTGCGGCCAACCGCCGGGCGACTGGCCGAGATCGCCGCGCAGCATCGAGACGACCGAATCCGGGAAGGCGATGTCCTTCGCCGGGTTCTCGACATCGGCGACTGTGAGGTCCTGGCTCACCATCATCAGCGCCATGTCGCCGACCACTTTCGACGACGGCGTCACCTTGACGATGTCGCCGAACATCAGGTTGACGTCGTGATAGGCCTGCGCCACCTCGTGCCAGCGCGTTTCGAGCCCAAGCGAGCGCGCCTGTTCCTTGAGATTGGTGAACTGGCCGCCCGGCATCTCGTGCAGATAGACTTCCGAGGCCGGTCCCTTGAGGTCGCTTTCAAAGGCGGCGTATTGGTTGCGAACCGCTTCCCAGTAGAACGAAATGTGGCGGATCCACTGGGGGTCGAGGCCGGGGTCGCGCTCGGTACCCTTGAGCGCCTCGACGATCGAGCCGAGACAAGGCTGCGAGGTGTTGCCGGAGAACGAATCCATCGCCGCGTCGATGGCGTCGACGCCGGTCTCGACCGCCGCCAGAACCGTCGCCGCCGACAGGCCGGAGGTGTCGTGCGTGTGGAAATGGATCGGCAGGTCGGTCTCTTCGCGCAGCGCCTTGAACAGCACGCGCGCCGCCGAGGGCTTCAACAGGCCCGCCATGTCCTTGACGGCGATGATATGCGCGCCGGCCGCTTCCAGTTCCTTCGCCAGCCCGACATAATATTTCAGGTCGTATTTGGCGCGCTCCGGATCGAGTATGTCGCCGGTGTAGCACATCGCCGCTTCGATCAGCTTGCCCTCGGCGCCCACCGCGTCCATGGCGACGCGCATGTTCTCGACCCAGTTCAAGCAGTCGAAGACGCGGAACAGGTCGACGCCGCCGGCGGCTGCCTGTCTAACGAAATGCTGCACGACATTGTCGGGATAGTTGGTGTAGCCGACGCCGTTAGCACCGCGCAGAAGCATCTGCAGCAGAAGATTGGGGGCTGCCTCGCGCACTCTGCTCAGACGCTCCCATGGATCCTCGGTGAGGAAGCGCATGGCGACGTCGAAGGTGGCGCCGCCCCAGCATTCCAGTGAGAGCAGTTGCGGCAGCGCTCGCGCATAGGTGCCGGCGATGCCGGCGATGTCGTAGGTGCGCATGCGGGTGGCGAGCAGCGACTGGTGTCCGTCGCGCATCGTCGTGTCGGTAACGAGCACCTGGGCTTGCTCGCGCATCCATGCCGCGAACTTCTGAGGCCCGAGCGCGTCGAGCCGCTGCTTGCTGCCGTCCGGCACCTTGCCGTTGAGATAGGGCACGACAGGCGCCGCCGCATCCGCCTTCGGCACCGGCCGTCCGCGCGTCTCGGGATGGCCGTTGACGCTGACGTCGGCGAGATAATTGAGCAGCTTGGTGGCGCGGTCCTGCCGCTTGACCTGCTCGAACAGCTCCGGCGTCGTGTCGATGAACTTGGTGGTGTAGGAATTGTCGGCGAAGCTCGGGTGGTTGATGATCGCTTCGAGGAAGGTGAGGTTGGTGGCGACGCCGCGGATGCGGAACTCGCGCAATGCCCGGTTCATGCGCGCGATCGTCTCGCCCGGCGTCGGCGCCCAGGCCGTCACCTTTTCGAGCAGCGGATCGTAGAACCGGGTGATGACCGCGCCCGAATAGGCGGTGCCGCCGTCGAGGCGGATGCCGAAGCCGGTGGCGCCGCGATATGCGGTGATGCGCCCGTAATCGGGGATGAAATTGTGTTCCGGGTCCTCGGTGGTGATGCGGCACTGCAGGGCGTGGCCGTTGAGCTTAATGTCCTTCTGCGCCGGCACGCCGGACTCCGGCGTGCCGATGGCGAAGCCGTCGAGGATGTGGATTTGCGCCTTCACGATATCGATGCCGGTCACCATCTCGGTGACGGTATGCTCGACCTGGATGCGCGGGTTGACCTCGATGAAATAGAACTTGCCGGTGTCGGCGTCCTGCAGGAACTCGACGGTGCCGGCTCCGATGTAGCTGGTCTCGCGCGCGATCTTCAGCGCGTAGCCGCAGAGTTCCTCGCGCAGTTTCTCGCCGAGGTAGGGAGCCGGCGCACGTTCGACGACCTTCTGGTTGCGGCGCTGGATCGAGCAGTCGCGCTCGAACAGATGCACGGCATTGCCCTGGGTATCGCCCAGCACCTGCACCTCGACATGGCGGGCGCGCTCGATCAGCTTTTCGAGATAGACCTCGTCCTTGCCGAAGGCGGCCTTCGCCTCGCGTTTGCCTTCCATGACTTCGCGCGCGAGGTCGGCTTCAGCGCGGATGGCGCGCATGCCGCGGCCGCCGCCACCCCACGATGCCTTGAGCATCACCGGATAGCCTATTTCCGCGGCGAGCTTTTTCACCTCGTCCATATCGTCGGGCAGCGGATCGGTGGCGGGCACGACCGGCACGCCGACGTCGATCGCCAGGTTGCGCGCCGCCACCTTGTTGCCGAGCCGGCGCATCGTCTCGGGCTTCGGCCCGATGAAGGTGATGCCGCCGGCAGCACAGGCCTCGGCGAATTCGGGGCTTTCCGACAACAGGCCGTAGCCGGGGTGGATCGCATCGGCACCCGAGAGGCGCGCGACGCGGATCACCTCGTCGATCGACAGATAGCTTTCGATCGGACCCATGTCCTTGGTGAGATGCGGGCCGCGCCCGACCTGGTAGCTTTCGTCGGCCTTGAAGCGGTGCAGCGAATATTTGTCCTCTTCCGCCCAGATCGCCACGGTTTTGAGGCCTAGTTCGTTGGCCGCGCGAAAGACGCGGATGGCGATTTCGGACCGGTTGGCGACTAGGATCTTCGTGATTGCCAAGGACTGGGCTCCAGTAGCGGAAGGTGAGGTGAACCGGCGCAATGATTAGCTTGAAAATGCTGCAGCGCAAACAAAATAGCGCGACACTTCAATCGATTTAAATCGTTCGTTTGCGCCAAACCTTCGCGACGGCCTCCGAGCGCCTGGACGACAACGCCGACGAACTCGGCGAGGGACACGAAGGCAGGATGGATGCGCGGCCAACAAAAAATGCCCGGCGCTCAGCGCCGGGCATCTCGGAAAGTCGGCTCTTCTTTGCCGGCTTATTGCTCGAAGTAGGAGTACTTGCCGTCTTCACCCTTCTTCCAGGTGTACATGACATAGTCCGGGCGGGTGATGTCGCCCTTGGAGTCATACCCAATGTCGCCGATGGCGGTCTTCCAGGGGCCGCCCGACTTGATCGTCTCGGCGACTTTCTGCGCATCGTCGGCGGAGCCGGTCTTCGTGATGGCCGCAGCGATGATCTGGATCGCGGCGTAGGAGTAGAGCGTGTAGGCCTCCGGTTCGAAACCGGCAGCGCGGAACTTCTCCACGAGCTCCTTGGCGTTCGGGTTCTTGCGCGGATCCGGCGCGAACGTCATCAGCGTGCCTTGGACGGCGTCGCCGGCGATCGAGGCGAGCTCGTTCGACACGATGCCGTCGCCCGACATGAACTGGGCCTTGAGGCCCTGGTCGGCGAGCTGGCGGATGATGAGGCCGGCTTCCGTATGCAGGCCGCCATAGTAGACGACGGAGATACCGGCTTCCTTCATCTTGGCGATGAGCGCCGAGAAGTCCTTGTCGCCGACATTGATGCCTTCATACATGGCTTCGTTGACGCCATTGGCGTTGAGCGCCTTCTTGGTTTCATCGGCAAGGCCCTGGCCATAAGGGGTCTTGTCATGGATGAGCGCGATCTTGGCGTCCTTGAAGTTCTTGGCGACATAGTCGCCGGCAACCTTGCCCTGTTGGTCGTCGCGTCCGCAGGTGCGGAACGTATTCCACATGCCGCGTTCGGTGAACTTGGGATTGGTCGCGGCCGGCGTGATTTCGAGGATGCCATTCTCGGCATAGACTTCCGACGCAGGAATTGAGACGCCCGAATTGAAGTGGCCATCGACGAACTTGATGCCGTCGGCGACAAACTTGTTGGCGACCGAGATGCCCTGCTTCGGATCCGACACGTCGTCACCCACGCTCAGCTTAAGCTGCTGGCCGAGGACTCCGCCAGCCGCGTTGATGTCGGCGACCGCCTGTTCGGCGCCCTTCTGCAGCTGCGCGCCGAAGGCCGCGTTCGGACCGGTGATCGGACCGGCGACGCCGATCAGAATGTCGGCCCACGCGCTGCCGCTGAACGCGATGAACGCGGTCAGCGCCACGGCGGACAAGAGTGATTTTTTCATTGAAACGCTCCCATTTACGGAGTGGGCGTGGATGATACTTTCATGCGATGCCCACCCTTATCGCAGAAAGCATAGAATGCCGATTTTCAGGCACTTGTCACGCCAAATTCATTCCCCGGAACGGCGTTGATCATGAACGTCAACCCTTTGGTTTCCAGCTCAATAAGGAGGCTCTTTCGTAGAGCCAATTATACTGAGTGACCATCTGGTTCGTGCGCGTGTATTGATAACCAAGGAAGCCCAGTATCATTAGCACGATGGTGTCGACGATATAGTAGTGCAGCGAAAACATCGTGCCGTCGAACAGCGCGTGGTGGATGAACCTTATGCCGATGCCGAGTCCGAGCATATAGAGGAACAGCTGAAAGAAGCTGCGCCAAGTCTGCGCGCTCGCCTTGCCGGTCATCCAGGCCGCCCATCCGCCGAGCAGGCAGGTGACGAACAGGAACTGCCAGATCGAGGCTTCCTCGTAGAGAATGCCCTGCATGATGAAGTCTCCTGAACTCAGTGGTGGCCGCCTTCGAGATAGGCGGCGCGCACTTCCGGATTGGCGAGCAGCTCCTTGCCGGTGCCGCTCATCGTCACATTGCCGTTGACCATGACGTAGCCGCGATTGGCGAGCTTCAGCGCGCCGAAAGCGTTCTGCTCGACTAGGAACACGGTCAGCCCTTGGGTCCGGTTCAATTCGCGGATTGCATCGAAGATCTGCTTGACGATCAGCGGCGCCAATCCCAGCGACGGCTCGTCGAGCAGAAGCAGCTTCGGCCGGGCCATCAGCGCACGGCCGATCGACAGCATCTGCTGCTCGCCGCCCGAGAGCGTGCCGCCGCGCTGGCCGATGCGCTCCTTCAGCCGCGGGAACAGCGCAAACACCTTCTCGGCATCCTCGTCAAAATGTTTTAGGTTGTCGAGGCTGGCGCCCATCTGCAGGTTTTCCATCACCGTCATGCGCGGAAAGATGCGGCGTCCCTCAGGCGACTGGGCGATGCGCATCCGCGCGATCTCGTGCGTCGGCAACTGCGTGATGTCGTTGCCGGCAAAGGTGATGGTGCCGCTGCGCGCACGCGGCGCGCCGAAGATCGTCATCATCAACGTCGACTTGCCGGCGCCGTTGGCGCCGATCAGCGCCACGATCTCACCTTGGTTGACGGTGACGTCGACACCGTTCAGCGCGCGGATGTTGCCATAATAGGTCTGCACGCCCTTGATATCGAGCAGCGTTGTGCCGGCCATTACTTACGCCCTCCGCGCGGCTTGGCTGTCGAGGATTTCGCGGCCGGCTTGCCCGTGGCCCGCTCGGACGACTTTCTTGGCGTTTTGGCTTTGGCATCGACCTGAGCCGCTTTCGAGGCGCCTCTCGATACCATGACCCGTTCGCCCTCGTCCGCGTGTTCGACAGTGTCGGAAACCGGCCCCGCCATCATCGAGGCGGAACTGCCCGGCCCGTGCGCCGCATCAGGCCCGGTATCCAGCTGCTCGATGACATCCTCGTCGCCGACTTCGGTCAGCACCTCTTCCACTTCCTCGTCGTCGACGCCGAGATACGCGGCAATCACGCGCGGATCGGTCCGGACCGACTGCGGGCTGCCGTCGGAGATCTTGCGGCCGTACTCCAGCACCACGACGTGGTCGGAGATCTGCATGACCACCGACATGTCGTGCTCGATGAGCAGGATCGACGTGCCGGTGTTGTCCTTGATGTCCATCAACAGTTCATTGAGCGAGGCCGATTCCTTCGGATTGAGACCGGCGGCCGGCTCGTCGAGGCACAAAAGCTCAGGTCCGGTGCACATGGCGCGCGCGATCTCCAGCCGCCGTTGCGCGCCATAGGGCAGGTCGCCGGCCGGATCGTCGGCGCGGTCGACGAGATTGGCCTTTTCCAACCAGTGCTTGGCGAGATCGATCGATTCAGCCGAGGCCTGCCGGTAGCTGGAGAAGCCGAACAGGCCGAGGAAGGTATAGCCCGAGGCCTTCATCAGCTTGTTGTGCTGGGCGACCAGGAGGTTCTCCAGCAGCGTCATGCCCGAGAACAGGCGGATGTTCTGGAAGGTGCGCGCTACCTTGGCGCGCGCGGGGATCTCGTGATTGGGCAGGCGCTCGAGCAAATAGTTCGAGCCGTCGCGCCGGCTGAGCGTGATCATGCCTTCCGAAGGTTTGTAGAAGCCGGTGATGCAATTGAACACGGTCGTCTTGCCGGCGCCGTTTGGTCCGATCAGCGCGGTGATCTCGCCGCGCTTGGCCTGGAACGACAGGTCGCCGATGGCGATCAGGCCGCCGAACTTCATCGACAGATGCTCGACCTGCAGGATGAAGTCGTTCATGGAAACTTGCGCGTTCATCAGCCGTGGCCCTCCTTGGTGAAGGAGCCTGACACCGCTTTTCGCTCCTTGAGGAAGGCTGTTGGTTCTCGACTGCCCACGAAGCCGCGCGGCTTCCACAGCATGACGATCACCATCGCAACGCCGAACAATAGCATGCGGTAGAGCTCCGGCGTGAAGTCCGGACCGAACACCACCTTGAGAAAGCCCAGCTCGCGCAGGATCTCGGTGCCGCCGATCATCACCAGCGCCGCCACCGCGATACCGCCCAACGAGCCCATGCCGCCGAGCACGACGATGGCCAGGATGATCGCCGATTCAAGGAAGACGAAGGATTCCGGGCTG
This sequence comes from Mesorhizobium sp. WSM4887, assembly GCF_029625865.1. Classification (NCBI taxonomy): domain Bacteria; kingdom Pseudomonadati; phylum Pseudomonadota; class Alphaproteobacteria; order Hyphomicrobiales; family Phyllobacteriaceae; genus Mesorhizobium; species Mesorhizobium sp. WSM4887. Next base: position 52,060 of record NZ_JARTVP010000003.1, on the reverse strand, counting down.
ACGAAGCCCTGGCGCGCGGCGAAGAACGAGCCGGCGAAGCCGCCGAACATGGCGCCGGTGGCGAACGCCGTCAGCTTGGTGGTGGTGGTATTGATGCCGAGCGAGCGGCAGGCGATCTCGTCCTCGCGCAGCGCTTCCCAGGCGCGGCCCACCGGCAGGCGGCGCAGCCTGATGGTGACGAAGGCGGTGAGGAAGCAGAGCGCCAGAATGAGATAATAGAGGAAGATCTTGTAGTAGGCGCCCGACTGAGCGATCCCCAGCACCTTGGCGATGTAGTTCGGGTCCGAGACGTTGAACGACATGAGCCCGAAGAAGGAGACCTTCGGGATGCCGGAAATGCCGGCCGAGCCATTGGTCACCTCACGCCAGTTGATCAGCACCAGACGGATGATCTCGCCGAAGGCGAGCGTGACGATAGCCAGATAGTCGCCGCGCAGCCGCAGCACCGGGAAGCCGAGCATGACGCCCCAGAAGGCGGCCATGGCGCCGGCGGCAGGCAGCAGGATCCAGAACGACAGGCCAAAATGCGTGCCGAGCAGCGCATAGGCATAGGCGCCAACGGCGTAAAAGGCGACATAGCCGAGGTCGAGCAGGCCGGCTAGACCGATGACGATGTTGAGGCCCCAGGCCAGCATCACATAAATCAGGATCTGGATGCCGAAATTGTCGACCCATTTCAGCGAGCCCTGGAAGCCGAACAGAAGCACCATCGCCACTGGATAGAGGATCAGCACCGTGGCGCCGATCTTGTTGAAGTTTCGCCGCACGAAGCCGGGCTCCACGGCGATCGCAGGCGCCTTGGCCCTTTCAGCCCTTGATCGTTCGAGCGCCGGAACCGCATAGGCAACATAGAGGAAGCGCCCGACGACAACGGCGAGGACCACCAGGGCGAGCAGCCCCCAGCGCTGCACCAGGATCAGCTCGTTGTTGATGTTCTGATCGGTCCTGAGACCGATGAACAGCACGAACAGGCCGAGCGCGATGGCGCCGGCGTAGAGCGCTTCGCGGAACGCGCGCTGGATGGGAGTAGCGACGACGTCGCGCTCCGGAGAAACGGTAACGGCCATGAGGATCAGACCTTTTCGACTTCAGGCCGGCCCAGGATGCCGGAGGGCAGGAAGATGAGCACGATCGCCAGGATCGAGAAGGCCGCGACGTCCTTGTAGTCGATCGAGAAATAGGCCGACCACATGCTCTCGATGAAGCCGATCAAAAGCCCGCCGAGCACTGCGCCCGGCAGCGAGCCGATGCCGCCAAGCACCGCCGCCGTGAAGGCCTTCACGCCCGGCACGAAACCGTCTGAGAAGACCACCACGCCATAATACATCAAGAAAAGCGTCCCAGCGACCGCGGCAAGCGCCGCGCCCATGATGAAGGTGATGGAGATTGTGCGGTCGACGTCGACGCCAAGCAGCGCCGCCATCTTGCGGTCCTGCTCGCAGGCGCGCTGCGCCCGCCCCAATGCCGTCCTGTTGACGAGATACCAGAAGATCGCCAGCAGCACGGCAGTGACGAGCACGATGATGATCTGCTTCAGCGAGACGCTGATGCCGTCGATCGTATAGACCTGGCTGACCAGCGGCGGGATCGGCTTGTTGCGCGGCCCTTGCGTGACCTGCACGAAGTTGGACAGGGCGATCGACATGCCGATGGCGGTGATCAGCGGCGCGAGCCGGAACGATCCGCGCAGCGGCCTGTAGGCCACCTTCTCGATCGTCCAGTTGTAAAGACTGGTGAGCAGCATGCCCACGATCATCATGATCAGGAGCGCCACCACCACCGGCACCGAATAGAACATCGCGCCGAGGATCAGGAAGACGATGAGGGCCGTGAAGGCGCCCACCATGAAGATATCGCCATGGGCGAAATTGATCATGCCGATGATGCCGTAGACCATCGTGTAGCCGATCGCGATCAGCCCGTAGATAGATCCCAGCGTCAGCCCGTTGATAAGCTGCTGGACGAAATACTGCATATTTAAGCGGCTCCCCTGGAATGTCGCCTTCGAGGACGCATTCCTTTTCGTATTGCCCCTAGTCGTAAAGTTTCAAGCCCGGATTGCAACGTGATTTTTCAATCGCCGCGCGTGGTTTGGAAGCACGCTGCCCGATTGCCCGCTTTCTCGCACCCGGCCCCTGGACTATCGCGGACCCTATCATTGGCACAACGCAATGTCTTTGACGATTAAGCCGTATCATGCGCGTCGTTTCGAAGAAATCGCCGTCAAAATAAATTGATGAGAAGATTCCTTGCGTCAGCAGCAGCGCTCGATTTTGCCGTCCCGCGCATTCCGCCAAGTCAGGATTCTGCTCGGTATGACGGTCATGTGACGGCGAGGCGAACGGCGGCCGAAATCACCTTTGCCGATTGGTTCGGTAGTCAGGTTTCGACGAACGACGAGGCGGCCTGACGCGCCGAACGGGAGCGATCAGGTGACGATGAACCCGTGCGCGAACGGATCGCGGTCGTCGATGAAGATGGTGTTCAGTCCGGTCATGCGCGCCCAGCCGCCGATCGAGGGGATGATGGCTGGTTTGCCGGCAACGCTGACCTCCTTTTCGACCCTGCCCTTGAACAGCGAGCCGATGATCGACTCATGGACAAAACTGTCGCCGACCTCGAGCCTGCCCTTGGCGTGGAGCTGCGCCATGCGCGCCGAGGTGCCGGTGCCGCAAGGCGAGCGGTCGATCGCCTTGTCGCCATAGAACACGGCATTGCGGGCATCGGCCTCGGCATCTCTCGGCTTGCCGGTCCACAGCATGTGCGACAGCCGGTTGATGCCCGGGTTCTCCGGATGCACGAACGAGTATTTCTCGTTCAGGCGCTGGCGCACAAGCGGGCTCCAGGCGATGAGGTCGGCGGCCGAATGGTCGGCCATGTCGCGGTAGTTCTCCTGCGGCTCGACGATGGCATAGAAATTGCCGCCATAAGCGACGTCGACGCTGATCTCGCCAAGCACCGGGCACTCCACCGACAGCCCTTCGGCGTAAAGGAAGGACGGCACGTTGGTGATGCGCACCTCCTCGACATATTCGCCGACCTGTTTGTATTCGGCGACGACTAGGCCGGCCGGCGTGTCGAGCCTGAGCACGCCCGGCGTCTTCGGCCTCACCAGCCCATGCTCGATCGCCATCGTCACGGTGCCGATGGTGCCGTGGCCGCACATCGGCAGGCAGCCCGAGGTTTCGATGAAGAGGATCGCGATATCGCAGTCCTCGCGCGTCGGCGGATAGAGGATCGAGCCGGACATCACGTCATGACCGCGCGGCTCGAACATCAGCCCGGTCCGGATCCAGTCATATTCGGCGAGGAAATGCGCCCGCCGTTCCATCATCGTCGCGCCTTCTAGCGGTGGGCCGCCGCCGGCAACCAGCCTCACCGGATTGCCGCAGGTGTGGCCGTCGATGCAGAAGAAGGATGTCTTGGCCATGATGGCTCCCTGAAATATCAGAAATCTGGCGAATTGTCAGAACCGTTGCGGGCGGAAAGGAGTGAGATCGATCGGCGGCTCCTGCCCGAGAAGGAGATCTCGGATCGAGCGGCCGGTCGCTGCCGCCTGGGTCAGGCCGAGATGGCCGTGGCCGAAAGCGTAGACGATGTTCGGCGCCCGCGCCCTGCCGATGACCGGCAGCGAATCCGGCAGCGATGGCCGGAAGCCCATCCACTCGCGGCCGCCCGACGGATCGAGCCCGGGCAGGAAACGCTTGGCTTTTTCCAGCATCGCCTTCGAGCGCGCGAAATTCGGCGCTCGTTCGATGCCTCCCAGCTCGACGGCGCCGCCGACGCGCAAGCCGGTTTCCAGCGGCGTGATGACGAAGCCGTGCCCGGAAAAGATCAGCTGCCGCTTCACGTCGAAGGCCGACACCGGCAGCGTGGTGTTGTAACCGCGCTCGGTCTCCAGCGGGATGCGGTCGCCGATATCTTTGGCCAGCAGATGCGACCAGGCGCCGGCGGCGATCACGAGCTGCTTCGCTTTTCGGTCCGTGCCGTCCGCAAGCATAAGCGTGACGCCGTTTGTTCCGGTCCCGATACGCTCGACGCGCGCGTGCTCGAAGCGCGCGCCGAGCCGCTCCGCATAGGCCCAGATCGCCTTGCCGAGCAGTTTCGGATCGGCGACTGTCTTCCACCCCGGCACGAAGGTGCCCTTGACGAAGCGCGGCGAAAGACCCGGCTGCAGCGCCGCCATCCCCTCACCCTCAACATGGCGGAAGCCTATGCCGAAACGTTCGCGCGCCCTCCAGCCGGACAGCGAGGCGCGGAACTCGGCCTCGCTTTCGTAGAGTTCGAGCGAGCCGTCCTCATGCAGCATCGGCCGCGTGCCAGAGCGGTCGAGCAAACCCATCCATTCGGCTTCGGCGAGCTTCATCATGCCGGCCTGCGCCGCAAGGCTCGCCTCGAAGTGCCTGGCGGCGCCCGCGCGCCAGAAGCGGAACAGCCAGGGAAGAAGTTTAGGCAGATAGGCCGGCGGGATGGCAAGAGGCCCCAGCGGATCGGCAAGCCATTTCGGCAACTGCCTGATCATCCCCTTATGCGCCAGCGGCAGCACGTCGGAGAAGGCGAAGGCGGCAGCGTTGCCGGAGCTCGTCTCCTCGCAAATGCCCGTCCGATCGAAAATGGTGACGCTGCGTCCCGCCTCCGCGAGCAAGGTGGCGGCGCAAATGCCGATGATGCCGCCGCCGATGATGGCGATATCTTCCCCTTCTCCTCGGTCACGGGGAGAAGGCGCCCGACGGGCGGATGAAGGGCGGCGCCCCTCTTCGGTCGGCTTGGCATTTCCTTGCACGCTGGCGCTGTCCCTCGTCTGTCTGCCGCCATCTGCTCCGCGTGAACGGGAGCAGAAGGCTATCAGAACGCCGGCAGTTCCGGCCGCGCGGCCAGCGCATCCCTGACGATCTTTTCCACCGCCTTCCGGCGCTCGCCCGACAGCGGCTGGCGCGGCATGCGAACGCGGTCATTGGTACCGATCGCCAGCACTTCGGCAAGCTTGATGTTTTGGACCAGGTAGGTCGAGACATCGAGGTCGAGCAGTGGCCTGAACCAGCGGTAAATCTTCAGCGCTTCTTCGCGGCGACCTTTTCTCATCAACTGGTAGATGGCGACGGTCTCACGCGGGAAGGCCGTGACAAGGCCCGCCACCCAGCCGATGGCGCCGACCGACAGCGCCTCGAAGGCGAGGTTGTCGACGCCGGTGAAGAGGTCGTAGCGGTCGCCGAGGCGATTGATGATCTCGGTCGAGCGGCGGATGTCGTCCGACGATTCCTTGATTGCGACGAAGCGCTTGTCGGACGCCAGCTCCTCCATCAGGTCGACAGTGACGTCGACGCGATAGGCGAGCCGGTTGGAGTAGATCATGACAGGCAGGTCGCCGGCCTCCGCGACGGCGCGAAGTGCGGCGACCGTCTCTTCGGCATTGGTGTGGTAGATCGGGCTCGGCACCACCATCAGGCCGTTGGCGCCTTCCTTGGCTGCGCGGCGTGCGATGCTTGCCGCCTCGCGGGTGCCGGGTTCGTTGACGGTCAGAAGCACCGGCTTTGTCCCGGCGACCTTCTGCGCCGTCTTCAGCACTTCGATCTTCTCGTCATGCGACAGCATTGGCCCTTCGCCGAGCGAGCCGCAGACGATGATGCCGTCGCAGCCGGCCTCCATCTGCAAGGAGAAACAACGCTCCATTTCGGCATGATCGAGGCGGTCGTCGGGGGTGAATTTGGTCGTGACTGCAGGGAAAACTCCGGCCCACATGGCTATCTCTCCGTCTGATATATCAGCGGTATATTTATTAAGACGCGGGCTGTCAATGCTGAATCCGCTATGATATATGAAAAATATATCAGGAGCTGGCCCATTGATATCCGCATTGATATCCAACGACACGAGCGCAACCTTCGAGCCGGTTGCGACCAGGGCCTATCGTGTGCTGGAGCACATGATCGTCACTCTTGAACTGGCGCCTTCAAGCTTCGTCACCGAAGGTGCACTGATCGAGCGGCTCGGCTTCGGCCGTACCCCGGTGCGCGAAGCGATCCAAAGGCTGGCCTGGGAGGGCTTGCTCGACGTCAGACCACGCGCCGGCATCGCGGTCGCTCCGCTCCACCCCGGCGACTGGCTGCGCGTTATCGATGCCAGGCGCGGCATCGAGGTGGTGCTTGCCCGCTCGGCCGCCCGCTTCGTCACCCGCGAGGCGGCCGACCTGTTTCACGAAGCAGCCCTTGCCATGCAGAAGGCAGTGATCTCCGGCAACGTGCTTTCCTTCATTCAGGCCGACAAGCAACTTGACGAGGCGCTGGCGATCGCCGCCGACAATCCATTCGCGGCGCGCGTGGCGGCGCCCTTGCAGACGCACAGCCGGCGCTTCTGGTTCCGCTACAAGGCGGATACCGGGCTCGCCGAATCGGCCGAGCACCACGTCGCGCTGATCCGCTCGATCCTCGACGGCGACGAGGAAGCCGCCGCCAAGGACGCCAAGAAATTGATGGCGCTGCTGCGCCACCACGCCGAGGCGGCCGCGACGCGCTGACCGGAGCGGTTCCGCCTTAGCTGAACTGTCCGGTTACGCAGTTCACCCGCCCGGGTGCCGGACCGCGGTGGCCAGCGTGTGCTCCCATCCCTCGCCGGCCGCCAGGATGCAACTCTGGCCCTTAACGTCGGTCATCAGGATGGTCCAGGTTCCGCTCGCCGACACAAACACCTCGAAGATGGCGACGTCTCCACCCAGGCCATAGCCCAGCCGCTTCTCTTCGAACGTCTCTGCCAGCCCCGCGACCAGATCGTCATGGCCCCCGCAGAGGACTTGCGCCTGCACCGGGACTGCCGGCAAAGCCATGACGGCGCCGGCGACTGCCGCCTTCACCACTCGGAACGAAAATCTGCGTGCCATGGGCACCTCCTTCGCCGTGGCATTCCGGCAAAAGAGGCACATTCGGCCGCCTCAGTGTGCCGGAACGCTCCAGGCCGGACTCGACGTCGCCATCACGTCACTCCTTCTGGTTTCCGGTCTGTCGCAGGGAGATTTATCACTCCCTGCATTCGATATGGTGAAGCTGCGCCCGGTAGACAAGCGGGCGTTGATGCGGGCGCCGGCGCGGCTTTCACTGAACGAGCCGTGGCGCCAGTGAGTGTTAGGCTCCCGGCACGGCTGCCGTGATCGTCGGGCTGTCCCAGCCTTCGCCAACGGACAGGATGCAGCTCTGCCCCTTGGTATCGGAGGCAAGAACGGTCCAACTGCCTTGGTCGGAGACAAAGATCTCGAGCACGACGTTCGGATTGATCAGCCCGCGCCCTGCCTCGCTTTCGTGGAACTTGTCGCCGAGCGCCTTGATGATGTCGGCGCGTGGTGCGCATTGTGCTGCCGCATTGGCCTGGCCGACCGACAGCGCTGCCGCCGCAAGGCACATCGTCGCCATAAGAAATCGTGTCATCCGACACCTCCTCGCGCCAGACGAGAACCCCGGCTGCCACCGGCGCTGTTTGATTGGCCTGCACGCATGGCAGGAATACAGCCTAAGGCGAATGGCGGCCTGTTGGTTCCATCACACGGCGATGGAATCATTAGGAGGTGCGGATGCAGCCTCGACGTGTCTCGTCGCAAATCATGCATCTGAAGTTGCAAGCGACGACCGGGCGAGACGACAAGCTACGCCAAATATCGATGAGGTGAAGGACAACCAGCCTCCTCTGCAAGGCCCCAAACAGAAAGCGCGGGTGCAAACCGCGCTTTCTCACGAGGCTCTCGAAAAAAAACCGTCCGGTCAGTTCATCGTCGGGATGACGAACTCGGCGCCGTCCTTGATGCCTGCCGCGTGCCCGCAGCCGCAACGCGGCGAGGACGCGCGGCCGAAAACCGTCCGGTCAGTTCATCGTCGGGATGACGAACTCGGCGCCGTCCTTGATGCCGGACGGCCAGCGCGAGGTGACCGTCTTGGTCTTGGTGTAGAAGCGGAACGCGTCCGGGCCGTGCTGGTTGAGGTCGCCGAAGGAAGACGCCTTCCAGCCGCCGAAGGTGTAGTAGGCGATCGGCACCGGGATCGGCACGTTGACGCCGACCATGCCGACCTGGACCCGGGAAGCAAAGTCACGCGCGGCGTCGCCGTCGCGGGTGAAGATGGCGACGCCGTTGCCCATCTCGTGGTCGTTGGCGAGGTTGATGGCGTTCTCATAGGTCGGCGCGCGCACCACCGAAAGCACCGGCCCGAAGATCTCTTCCTTGTAGATGCGCATCTCCGGCGTCACGTTGTCGAACAGGCAGCCGCCCATGTAGTAGCCGTTCTCGTAGCCCTGCATCTTGAAGCCGCGGCCATCGACAACCAGCTTGGCGCCTTCCTTGACACCGATATCGACATAGCCCTTGACGCGTTCCAGGGCTTGGCGTGTCACCAGCGGGCCGAAATCGGCCGAGGAGTCGGTCGACGGACCGACCTTCAGGCTTTCGACGCGCGGTACCAGCTTTTCCATCAGCCGGTTCGCGGTGTCGTTGCCGACCGGCACGGCCACCGAGATCGCCATGCAGCGCTCGCCGGCCGAGCCGTAGCCGGCGCCGACCAGCGCGTCGACCGTCTGGTCCATGTCGGCGTCGGGCATGATGATCATGTGGTTCTTGGCGCCGCCGAAGCACTGCACGCGTTTTCCCGCCGCGCAGCCGCGCGCATAGATGTACTGCGCAATCGGCGTTGACCCGACGAAGCCGACGGCTTTGATGTCCGGATCGTCGAGGATGGCGTCGACCACTTCCTTGTCGCCGTTGACCACGTTCAGCACGCCTTCCGGCAGGCCGGCCTCGATGAACAGCTCGGCGATGCGGATCGGCACGCCCGGGTCGCGCTCCGAAGGCTTCAGGATGAAGGCGTTGCCGCAGGCGATCGCCGGCGCGATCTTCCACAGCGGGATCATCGCCGGGAAGTTGAACGGCGTGATGCCGGCGACGACGCCGAGCGGCTGGCGCATCGAATAGGTGTCGATGCCCGGACCGGCGCCGTCGGTGAACTCGCCCTTCATCATATGCGGCGCGCCGATGCAGACCTCGACCACTTCGAGGCCACGCTGGATGTCGCCGCGCGCGTCGGCAATGGTCTTGCCATGCTCGCGCGCCAGGATGTCGGCCAGCTCGTCATAGTCGCGCTGGACCAGTTCGAGAAACTTCATCAGCACGCGCACGCGGCGCTGCGGGTTGGTGGCGCCCCACTTGATCTGCGCGGCCTTGGCGTTCTCGACCGCGGCGCGCAGCTCCTGCGCCGAGGCCAGCGCCACCGTAGCGCGCACCGAGCCGTCCATCGGCTGCATGACGTCCTGCTTGCGGCCGCTGGTGCCGGCGACACGCTTGCCGCCAATGAAATGACCGTACTCGATCATGGGTTCTCTCCCTGTTTTGGTGATGAGGCATTGTCCGCCTTTGCGTCCGCAATGGCAACGCGAGCTAGAACGCAACCGTTGTGCGCGAAATAGACAGCGGCAGTCGGACGTGCATTAATTGCCGCAAAAGGTGATGATGATCGGTCATTGAAAGGATCGAAGATTGAGTTCCTTCACACCCCCCTCTGTCCTGCCGGACATCTCCCCCGCATGGGGGGAGATTGGCAGTTTCATCGCCGGGGCTCTTCCTGCACCGTTGGCGATTGGCGAAAGCGAACGCGACATCCGATCTCCCGCCTTGCGGGGGAGATGTCCGGCAGGACAGAGGGGGGTGGGCGGGAACGCAGCGCTGGCGACTAACCTGGACCATCCCCATGAACTGGGATGATGTCCGCATCTTCCTCGCCGTGGCGCGCGCCGGCCAGATCCTCGGCGCGGCAAAACGTCTGGAGCTCAACCACGCCACCGTCTCGCGACGGCTCGCGGCGCTCGAGGAAGCGCTGCGGACGAAACTCTTCCGCCGCCTGACCACCGGCAGCGAGCTGACGCCGGCCGGCGAGCGCTTCCTCGACATCGCCGAGCGCATGGAGAGCGACATGATCGCCGCGCGATCGACCATCGCCGGCGAGGGCGACGACGTCTCCGGCACGGTGCGCATCGGCGCTCCCGACGGTTTCGGTGTCGCCTTCCTCGCCAAGCGTTTGGGCGAGCTGACGGCGCTCCACCGCGAGCTGACCATCCAGCTGGTGCCGGTGCCGCGCTCCTTCTCCCTGTCGCGGCGCGAGGCCGACATCGCGATTACCGTCGAGCGGCCGACCGAGGGTCGATTGGTGGCAGGAAAGCTGGTCGACTATACGCTCGGCCTGTTCGCCTCCCGCACCTATGCGGAAGCCAACGGCCTGCCGAAGTCAGCAGCCGAGCTCGATCGGCACACGCTGATCGGCTATGTGCCCGACCTCATCGTCAGCCCTTCGCTCGACTATGCCGCGGAGTTCAGCCCGGACTGGCGCACCAGCTTCGCCATCTCGTCAGCGCTTGGCCAGGCGGAGGCGGTGCGCTCGGGCGCCGGCATCGGCATCCTGCATACCTTCGTCGCCCGCTCGATGCCGGAGCTGGTGCCGGTAGACATCGTCGCGCCCATCCGCCGCGCGTACTGGCTGGTCTATCACGAATCGGTGAGGCCGCTGCGCCGGGTCCAGCTCGTCGCCAATTTCATCACCAGGGCGGTGGAGCGGGAAAAAGGGTTGTTCGTGTGATGCCGTCCAAAAAGGCCGATCCGCTTTCGAACCGCCATTGAGCCGCATCGAGGACGAAAGAATTCACAACCTCGTCGGCCTCAGCCGCGAACGCCGCCCACATCCCGGCCGGCTTCCTCGGCGCTGTTGCCCATCAGCCCGCAGGTGACGAAACCATAGTGGCGGTCGCGTATCGAAATCGCGATCCTGGCGTGGCCGTAGAAGCTGACATCGCCGTCGCCGAGGTGGAAATCCATGTCAGCCATCCGCACGGGATAGCCGTCCGGGAGTCGCGCCAGCCTGTCGTTGCTGAAACTGGCCGAACCGAAGGCGGAGCCGACCTGCCTTGCGCTTGCCACAAAATCGGCCAGTGTGGCACCAGTACTTCGCCATGCCATGGCAGGCGAGGGGGAATCTGGGAAAGCCGGCGCAGACATGCGAGCCATTCTTGCCATCCTGCCGCTGCTTTGCCTCTCCGGCTGCGCCAATCCGTGGGCCAGGGTTCCCGAAGCGGAACTGCCGAAGTCGATCCGCTATGCGATGGCCCGCCCCTCGCCTTTCGTCTTCGGCAATTATTGCGGTCCCGGAACCCGTACCGGCGATCTCTCGGCCACCCCGGTCGACCGGCTCGATGCCGCCTGCCGGATCCACGATGCCTGCTATATCGCCCGCCACAATCATTGCGATTGCGACGGCGCGCTGATCGCTTCGGCAAGGACGATCCGCGGCGACAAGACGGCGCCAAGGAAGATGCGCGGCGAGGCCGAGCTCTTGATAGCCACCTTCGCGCTTCCGGTCTGCAAGGTCTTTCCGCAGGGCTTCATGCCGCCGCGCGACCCCGCCCAGCTCAAGGTCATGAACGGGGCGACCGGGTGAGACCGGGAGCCGTCGTGACAAGGCTGCTGCTTGGCCTGGCGCTGACCGCGCTCGCCGGATGCGCCGGCATGCCGGGCCGTTCCGCCTGCGCCTTCTTTCCGGGAGACGAAGCCTGCGCGCGTCCGCCCATCTCGGCGGATCGAAGCGGCGCCGAGATCGCCAGCGCCGGTTACTTCGCGGACAATGGCAGTGCCGCCTATGAAAAGCGATTCGAGGCGTTGCTGGCCCAAAGCCGAATCGATGCGCTCGACCGCACCAATGGTACCGGCCGCTTCGGCCGTGACTGGCGCGACGTCCACAATGATCGTTTCCAGGCAACTTATCCGGCGCTGCAACGGCTGGCGAAGCCGCTCGACAGCACGGAGCAGCCGCTGGCACCAGGCAAACCGGGCGAAGGCCATTTCACCGGTCGCTGGCGCATGTCGCGCCAGACGCTCTATCTCGACGCTGCCGCCAGGCCGTCCGCACCCAAGAGCTTCAGCTTCTCCGGCCTGCAGGCGCGCTCGGTCGAGATCGTGCTCCGCCAGGTCGGCCGGCAAACGGTCGTGATCGGCGGCAGCTGCGACGGATCGCTGGCGATGCGCATCTCGGGCCGGTCGCGGACAATTGCCAAAGGTGCCGCGTTCCATCTCAGCCTGCCGGCGACCGAGACATCTGCCAGCCTGTTTCCAAGCGAAGCGCTCACCCGTTGCGATCTCACCGTCAGCTCCAGCCTCGCGCCGTCCGGCGCGAAGCTGACCATCCTGCGCGAGGAGGCCGCCGACCCATGGATCGCGGCACTCGACAGCCGCTATGATCGTTGTCCGGTGCCAGATCCGGCCGGGCTCGAAGCGCTCGACCGCGCCTTTTATGCCGGTCGCTGGCTGTCGCAGACCTGCGCGCTGCCGCTCAGGTCGCCGACCTTGCTGCGCAAATCGCGCGACGGCTTCAATTCCAAGGTCGAGGCGCTGCTCGGCAAGACGCTGCCCGACAGCGCCTTCGACAAGGCCGATCCCGAACTGCCGCTCAATTTCTCCAACGCGCCGAGACTCAAGCTGATCTATCTGTCGTCGCTGGAGTTCAAGGCGGACTTTTCCGGCCGCATCATGGAGCGGCTGATCCGCCACCACGCGGCGCTCGGCACCAAGGTACGCATCCTGGTCACCGACGTGCTGGAGCGCGACAAGGACGACGCCCTGCTGCATCGGCTGGCGGCGGAGTTTCCCAATGTCCAATTGCAGGAATATCGCTGGCAGGCCGATCACGGCGCGCCGATCGACGAGCAGCTCTCACAGCTGCACAAGACCCATCACATCAAGATGCTGGCGACCCTGGCCGAGGAACCCGGCCGCTCGCGCGTCATCATCGGCGGCCGCAACATCCATGACGGGTTCCTGTTTCATAAGCCGATCGACCTGTCGCGCTACCCTCAGCTGCAGCAATACGGCAAGACCGACGGCTTCTCGCTCAACTACTATTCCAACTGGAGCGACTTCGACATCGAGATCGCCGACCCGGCGACGGTCGAAACGCTGGCCGCGCATTTCTCGACCGTCTGGCTGCGCGATGCCGACACCAATCTGTCACGGCCGTTTTCCATTCCGGTTCGTTCCGGTGGCCATCCGCAAGGCGTGGTGCGGCACTTCATTTCCGTGCCTTACGCGGACGGGCATGCACTGGAAAACTACTTCGTCGAACTGATCGACACCGCCGAGTATCGCATCGAGATCGTGAATCCCTATCTCAACCTCACGCCCAGTATCGCGAGAGCATTCGATCGGGCGCTGGCCCGCGGCGTCAAGATCGACGTCGTCGGGCGCATCGATCTCAAGGGCGACATAGGCGGCCGCTTCCTCACCGCGCTCAACAAGCTATTCGTGGAGAAATATGGCGACCGCATCAACATCCGCGAATTCAAGGCGCCCGACGTGGTGCTGCATTCCAAGATCATGATGATCGATCAGCGGCTGGTGACGATCTCCTCGGTCAACCTCAACAATCGCAGCTTCGTCCACGACTCGGAAAACGGCATGATGGTGCTCGATCCGGCCTTCTACCGCCGCATGAAGTCGGTCTATGACGACTATCTCGCCCATTCGCAGCCGGTCGCCACCAATGTCACGATCGGCTGGGCTTACCGGCTGCTGTTCAGCAATGGGTGGGTGAAACAGGCCTTTTAAATCAAGCCTTGATGTAGCGGTCCGGGCTGAGGTCGAGCGCGTTGATCTCCGGCACCCGGTTGGAAATGATATCGGCAAGCACTTTCGCCGAGCCGCAGGCCATGGTCCAGCCCAGCGTGCCATGGCCGGTGTTGAGATAGAGGTTGGACAATTCGCTGCGCCCGACCAGCGGCGGCCCGTCCGGCGTCATCGGCCGCAAGCCGCACCAGAAACTCGCCGCCTTGAGATCGCCGCCGCCCGGAAACAGGTCGCCGACGGAGTGCTCGAGCGTGCGGCGGCGCGATTCATGCAGACGAAGGTCGAAGCCCGAAATCTCCGCGGTGCCGCCGACGCGGATGCGGTCGCCGAGCCTGGTGATCGCCACCTTGTAAGTCTCGTCCATGATGGTCGACACCGGCGCCGCCGCCGCGTCCGTTATCGGCACCGTGATGGAATAGCCTTTGACCGGATAGACGGGGATCGGCCGTTTCATCTTGCGCATGAAGGGAGCCGAATAGCTGCCAAGCGCCATCACATAAGCCTCCGCCGTTCGCCAGCCCTTGTCGGTGCCGACCTGGACGACGCGGTTTCGGTTCCTGACGACGCGCCGGATGCTCGTGCCGTATTCGAAGGCGACGCCGCGCGCCACGCAAAGCTCGGCCAGCTTGTCGGTGAACATCTTGCAGTCGCCGGTCTCGTCGCCGGGCAGCCTCAGCCCACCGACGAATTTTTCCCGCACACCGGCCAGCGCCGGCTCGGCCGCGATGCAGCCGTCCCGGTCGAGGAGCTCGTAGGGAACGCCATATTTTTTCAGCACCTCGACATCGCCGCCGGTGCCGTCGAGCTGCTTCTGCTTGCGGAAGAGCTGCAGCGTGCCCTTGGCTCGCTCGTCATAGCTGATGCCGATCGTAGCGCGTAGCGCCTTCAGCGTGTCGCGGCTGTACTCGGCCAAGGGCACCATGCGCGACTTGTTCAGCGCATAGCGCTCGGCCGTGCAGTTGCGCAGCATCTTCAAGAGCCATGTCCACATATGCGGATCGAAGGCCGGCCGCACCACCAGCGGTCCGTATTTCATCAACAGCCATTTGACGGCTTTCACGGGAATGCCGGGCCCGGCCCATGGCGAGGCATAGCCCGGCGACACTTCGCCGGCATTGGCGAAGCTGGTCTCCAGCGCCGGTCCCTGCTGCCGGTCGATCACCGTGACTTCATGGCCAGCCTCGGCAAGGAAGTAGGCGGTGGTGATCCCGATCACACCGCCGCCCAGCACCAGGACTTTCATTCTATTGCTCCCTCAAACCGATCATGCCGCCGAAGGGCCGGGATCGTCGCCTTCTGTCTGCCGGATTTTGCCGCCCCCGCCAAGGGGCCAACGATCGCCTGCGGCGCTGTACACCAGCCTCGGGCCAAGGGGTCGCTGTGCGGCAGTCCGAGCCGCCTGATGCTCGGCCTCCGGCTGGTAGGCCACATCCTCGAGAAGGATGCGCTCGCGGCTGCCGTCGGGGCGCTCGGCCACTACCGACTGGCCCGCCCTCATGCCGAGCAGGCAGAGGCCGCGCCAGGTGCCGAGCGGCAGGCCGAATCCGACAGGAGCGGAGGCGTCGCCCAGCATCAACGTCCTCGTCTCCGGGGCTCCGTCGTTGATCCGGAAGACTACCCGGCTGTTCAGCGTGGCGATGTCGGGCTCGACCATGCCGGCCGGGATGATGTTGCTCTCGGCGAGCTTGCGTTCGAGCATCGGCACGATCGCGTCGGCAAAGGCGCGCCGGCGCATCAGCATCGCTTCGAGAACCGCGAGATCCTTCGTCGTGAGACGATATATGGTCCTGGTCATGGCGCTCTCCGCGACGCGGATTGCTCGACCGCGTGGATGGTCGCCGAAAGTACCCGGCCGTCGCGGCTTCGCCAGGAGACTGTGCGGCCGGCACGCGCGCCGATCAGCGCGGTTCCGAGCGGCGTCAGCACCGAGATGCGTTTTTCGGCGATGTCGGCCTCGGCGGGATAGACTAGCGTGACGCGCTGAATGCTTCCTTCCCCGTCGTGAAGCGTCACCGTCGTGCCCATCCGCACGACATCGGCTGGCATCGCCGCTTCGGCGGCGATCCGCGCGCGGTCCATCTCGGCGAGCAGGTCCTCGGCCATCTCGGGCGTCCGCTCGAGAAAGGCTCTGGCAAGGCCGCTGAGCCGGTCGTGGTCCGCGTCGCTGACGAGGATCGTGTTTCGGGAACGCGATTGGGTTGTGGCATTCATGGCAAACCTCCTGGATTTGCACGTCGACGAACCGACGCGCGCTGCAGCCCGCTCAAAGGCGGCGACGAAGAGCCGACAGCCGCGAAAGGCTGGCTGGCTCGAATGACGATGTCAGGAATTCAAATGCCCCGGCTCGGCGGTCGCCAACACGACCGCGCCGGGGCTACGCTCCCGCGATGGGGCAAACCCTGAAAAAGGTTCTGCTATGGGCGAGGTTGCTCATGCCTCGACCCTTGCCGAGATGCATCGGCTTGTCAAGCAAGCCGCCCCTTTCACCCGCCGATGTAGCGGCGGTGAAAGCGCGCACCCAAGCTGGCCAGCACCTCGTAGCCGATGGTTCCGGCATGCGCGGCCGCGTCGTCGAGGCTTTGCGACGGCCCGATGAGCTCGACGAGGTCGCCCTCGCCCAGTTGATCGACCGGAAGCGCTGAAATGTCGAGGACAATGGAATCCATCGATACCCGCCCGACGAAAGGCAGCCGCACGCCCTCGAACCAGGCGGCCGACGCCGCGCGCCGGTGCCAGCCATCGGCATAGCCGAGCGAGATTGTCGCCAGCCTGAGCGGTCCGCGCGCATGATGGCTGTGGCCGTAGCCGACGCCGGCGCCGTCTTCGACGTTGCGCGTCTGAGCCACCTTCGCCTGCAGCCGGACCACCGGCATCATCGGGTTCGCCTCGCCCGGCGTCGGGTTGATGCCGTAGAGCGCCGCGCCCGGCCGCGCGAGGTCGTGGTGGTAGGCCGATCCGAGAAAGATGCCGGACGAATTGGCAAGCGAGGCCGGCGCCTTGGGCAGCATCCCGCGCAGCCGCTCAAACGCGAGCCGCTGCGCTTCGTTGGCAGGATTGCGCGGCTCGTCGGCGCAGGCGAGATGGCTCATCACCAGGCGGATGTCGATGCCGCCGAAAGCATCCGCCGCGAGCGCCTCGACGTCAGCCGGCGGCATGCCGAGCCGTGACATGCCGCTGTCGACCTGAACAGCGGCCGGCAGCTTTCGGCCGGCGGCAAGCGCCGCTTCACGCCACGCCCTCAACTGAGCGGTGCTGTTGATGACAGGATGAAGCCCAGTCGCGATCGCTTCCGGCTCGGAGCCCGGCGGCAGGCCGTTGAGCACAAAGATCTCATGTCCGGGTCCAAGCGCCTTGCGCAGCGCGATGCCCTCGCCGAGCAGCGCGACGAAGAAGATCTCGCAGCCTTCCTTCATCAGCGCCGATGCCACGCGCGCTGCGCCGAGGCCATAGCCGTCAGCCTTGAGCACGCCTGCGCAGCGCACGCCCGCCAGCCGCGCCTTCAGCCGCCGGTAGTTCTCGCGGATGGCGCCAAGATCGATGGTCAGGATCGCGCCGGCTGAAGTTTCGCCGGGCATAAAGCCGCTGGTGGCGGTCGTTTGCGGCAAAGACGTTTTGGTGCCGGTCATCGGGGCAATTGCGTCGGACAAAGTCGGGTCACACTTGTTGCGGAGCTGCATGCTTCTCGACGCCGGCGAAGTGCGCTTGTCGCGCGTCGTTCATGTTTGCCTCTTTGCCTGCGGCGCATCTGCATCAACAAAGCATGATCTCGACTACGGTGCCAACCTCTTCGCTAACCGTACTTAGTTGGAAGCGCGCCTGCCAACGCCTAGCGAGCAAGATGCTGGAACGCGGCCACCACCTGCTCGTAGACCTTGCGCTTGAAGGGCACGATCAGGTCGGGCAGCTCCCGCATCGGCCGCCATGCCCATTGGTCGAATTCGGCCTTGTGGCCGCCCGGCGGCGGATTGATCTCAATCTCGCTCTCGTCGCCCTCGAAGCGGTAGGCGAACCATTTCTGCGTTTGGCCGCGATAGCGGCCCTTGAAGGCGACGCCGACCAGATGCGGCGGCAGGTCGTAATTGATCCAATGCGGCGCTTCGGCAAGCAGCGACACGCTGCGCATACCGGTCTCCTCGTAAAGCTCCCGCTCCGCCGCCGGGAGCGGCTCCTCGCCCTCGTCGATGCCGCCCTGCGGCATCTGCCAGAGTTTCGTGGTGCCGGAGAATTCGCTGTCCGGCTCGGCGATGCGATGACCGACCCAGACCAGCCCGGCCGGGTTGAGGATCATCAGCCCGACGCAGGGGCGATAGGGCAGCGTTTCAGGATCGATCTTTTTGGCCATCGTTGAGATTTCCAGCCGTTTTGGAGATGCATTCAGGCGAAAGGGTCGGCGTCAGCCTTTTTGCGGATCGATCGCCACCGCCGAAATCGGCACGATCTCGATGCCGCGCTTCTTCGCTTCTGCCACCCAGGACGCAACCGTGTCGACGGTGATATCGAAGGCCGAGCCGATGCCGACGGCGCTGCCCTTGGCGCGTGCCGTCGCCTCGAGGCTGTCCAGCTTCTTGAGGATTTCGCCGCGGTCCTGCACAGCATCGATCGCCATGTCGCCGGCGACGAAAGGAACGCCATCCTTCAGCGCGAGGTTGGGCGCCAGGCTTCGCGCGGAGGAGCCGTCGTCGACATAGGCAAGGCCGCGCTTGCCGAGCTCGGCCATGAACGGTCCCATCGCGTTTGCATCAGCCGAGAAACGCGCGCCCATATAGTTCATGACGCCGGTATAGTTGGTCGTCCTCGACAGCGCCCAGCGCAGGCTCTTCAGGTTCTCGTCCGGACTCGCAGCGACCGTCAGCGTGTTGCGTCCCGGATTGACGCTGGGATAATCGAACGGCTCGAGCGGTATCTGCATGACGATCTCATGTCCGCTCTGGCGCGCCGCCTTCATCCAGCGGTCGATGCTGTTGCCCTGCGGCGCGAAAGCCAGCGTCACCTCGGCCGGCAATTTGGCGATCGCCGCCTGCGTGCCGGTCTGGGAGACGGCGAGCCCGCCGATGACGATCGCCACGCGCGCGCCGCGCGCGCCGGACCAGGGCCGCGCATAGACGTCGAACGGTCGCCGGCCATCGGCGGAGCGCACCGGCAGCGGGCCGCTGTCGCTCGCCTCGATCAGCGCCCTGTCGGGAATATGCGCGACCTTGAGATTCTGGCTGAGTGTGGAAGGATCGCGGATGACGATACCGGCCTTCGGCGGACCATCGCCCTCTTCAGACTGGAGATGGATGATTTGCGGGCCATCGCTCTTCATCGGCGTGCTCGCATTGGGCTTCGCCGCCGCCACCTCGGCCGGTGCCGGCGTCGGCGCCGGTGCCGGCGCGGGAGCCGGCGCCACGATTACCTTCGGCGTCGAAACGGCCGTCTCTTGCGGTTTGCGGAAAGGTTTTTCACGCAACGCGATCGCACCGGAAATACCCACTACAGTGAGGACGGCGACCGCCGCGCCAAGCGTGCCGGCGCCGAAGGTGCGCGAGGCAGGGCGCTCTGGCCGGAGCGTCTGTCCGAGCGGGCGTTCGATGTCCTTGCCGATGTCAGCCAAGCCGCATCCCCAGGCCCGTGACGCGGCTGATCGGATCAGCGCAGCTGATCGAATCGTCAGCGCTCACGCGCAAATTCAAAACCTTAGGCGACGCAGCGCCCGTTGCCGAACCACCCTGTCCCCGAATCAAACTGCCGGAACCTCGCGGTCCCGGCAGCATTGCATCGCTTCGGTCGGCCGGCCAGAGTGATCTGCCCCGGCCCTCCCCGTCTTTACTGGTTCAGCACAGCCTTGTCCGGGTTCGGCGGGAAGGCCGGATCGGTCTTTTGGCCGCGCAGCAGCTGTTCGGCATAGATCAGCTGCAGGTCGTCCTTCGGCTCCGGCGGCACATAGGCGGCCGAGCCCGAGCCGGTCGAGCTCTCGTCGGCCCCCTTGATGTGGCCCTTGAGGTCCGATTCGCCGCGGGTCAGGTCCCTGCCCTGCAGGTCCGGCGGCAGCGGCTGCTCGACCTTGATGTCGGGCGTGATGCCCTTGCCCTGGATCGACTTGCCCGACGGCGTGTAATAGAGCGCGGTGGTGAGCCTGAGCGCGCCGTTCTCGCCGAGCGGGATGATGGTCTGCACCGAACCCTTGCCGAACGACTGCGTGCCGACGACGGTGGCGCGGCGCAGATCCTGCAGCGCGCCGGCGACGATCTCGGACGCGCTTGCCGAGCCGCCATTGACCAGCACGATCAGCGGCTTGCCGCCGATGTCGTCGTTCTGCTTCGGCTTGGCGTCGAAGCGGGTAACGTCCTTCGGATCGCGGCCGCGGGTCGAGACGATCTCGCCGCGCTTCAGGAAGGCGTCCGACACGCTCACCGCCTGGTCGAGCAGGCCGCCCGGATTGAGGCGCAGGTCGAGTACATAGCCCTTCAGCTTGTCGTTGGGCACCTGCTTCTTGATGTTCTCGATGGCGTTCTCGAGATCGTCATAGGTCTTCTCGGTGAAGGAGGTGATCTTCATGTAGCCGATGTCATTCTCGACCCGGTACTTCACCGCCTTGACCTTGATGATGTCGCGCACGACCGTGAGCTCGATCGGCTTGTCGGCGCCCTGGCGCAGGATGGTGAGCTTGATCGGCGTATTGACCGGTCCGCGCATCTTCTCGACCGCATCGTTGAGGGTGAGGCCGCGCACCTCCTCACCGTCGATCTTGGCGATATAGTCGCCGGCAAGCACGCCCGCCTTTGCGGCCGGCGTGTCATCGATCGGCGTGATCACCTTGACCAGGTCGTTCTCCATCGTGACCTCGATGCCGAGGCCGCCGAACTCGCCTTTGGTCTGCACGCGCATATCCTGCGCCTGCTCGGCGTTCATGTAGGAGGAATGCGGGTCGAGCGAAGCGAGCATGCCGTTGATGGCGTTCTCGACCAGCGACTTGTCGTCCGGGGGCGTCACATATTGCGCGCGCACGCGCTCGAATATGTCGCCGAAGATCGCCAGCTGCTTGTAGGTCTCGGAACCCGCAGCATTCGCCGCCGAGCCGGGTGCGCCGTAGACCAGGCTCATTGCCGATGCGCCCATCAGCGCGCCGGCAAACAGAAGCGACAATTTCCGCATCATTTCACGTCCTTCCAGAAAATCGGTCCGCCCACCAGGGGTTCGGATCGACGGGTTTTCCATCCTTGCGGAACTCAACATAGAGCTCCGGCGTCGCATTTCCATTCTGCGAGGCCGAGGTGCTAGCCACCCGGGCCTCTCCCATCGCGCCGATCGGCTCTCCTGCGAGCACCGACTGTCCGGTCGCGACGCTGATTCTGCTCATCCCCGCCAGGACGACATGATACCCATCGCCCGCATTGAGGATCAAGAGTTGACCATAGGAGCGAAACGGCCCCGCATAAAGAACGTTTCCATCCGCCGGCGCGGTGACGATGGCCCCCGATTGTGTCGCAACCATGTCTCCCTGCATCATTGCGCCATTGCCGTCGTCGGTGCCGAAGCGCCGTTTGATCTTGCCGATGACCGGCAGCGCGATCTGGCCCTGGAGCGCCGCGAACGGGGCGGAAGCGGTTAAACGATTGCCCTCCGGCACCGGCGGCGCGGCGGGTTCCGCCGTCGATGCGGTCGTGTCGGCGTCCGCCGATTTCCGATCGGCCGCCTTGGCCTGGTCGGCCGCCTTGCGCGCCTTGTCGGCCTCGAGCGAGGCGATGAGGTCCTTGAGGCTGCTGGCCTTGTCCGCCAGCTGCTGCGAGCGCTGCCGCTCTGCTGCCAGGGCCGCTTCGGTATCGGCCTGCAGCTTCTGCTTGGCCTCGAGCAGCATGGTCAGTCGTTTCTTTTCCGCCGTCTGCTCGGTGACTGCAGCGGTAAGCCGCGCGCGTTCGGCCTCGATCGAGGCCGTCACCCGGGTCTGTTCCTTGAGATCGGCGAGCAGCCTGTCGGTCTGCTGGCGCAATTCCGGCACCACGGCGCCGAGCAGGATGGCACTGCGCACCGACGACAACGCGTCCTCCGGCTTGACCAGGATCGCCGGTGGCGGATTGAGCCCCATGCGCTGCAGCGCGCCGAGCACCTCGGCAAGTACGTCGCGCCGCGCCACCAGCGAAGCGTGCAGCTTCTCTTGCTCGGCCTTCAGTCCTTCCAATTTGGCGCCGATGTCCTCGATGTCCTGGCCGAGCTTCTGCTCGGTCATCGCCGACTGGATCAGCGCCGCACTGATCGAGGCATGGTCCTTCTTCACCGTCGCGACGTCGGCGGCAAGCTTGGCCAGCCGCTCGGAGGACAACGAGATTTCCTTGGAGACCTGCTCGTATTCGACCCGGCTCTTGTCGGGGTCCGGTGCGACATCGAGCGAATTTTCCGCGGCCATAGCCGGCCCGAGCGCGATCAGCGCGGCGACTAGTGTCAAGCCGCAGCGGCTGCGCCAGGCGCGCGTTCTCGAATTCCAGCCTTCAGACATCAGGCCTCGACTCTATCCGCCGCTTCGTTAACGAACCATCAACCATGTTGGAGCACCCGCAACAACCGTGATGTCGGTTCATTGAGGCGGAAATCGGTGCAAGCGGACGTGATCCCCAGCTTTCGGGGTCACAGCGCGAACGATGACTCACGAGCGGTGATAGGGATGCCCGGCAAGGATGGTGGCGATGCGATAGAGCTGTTCGCCGAGCATGACGCGCACCAGCTGATGCGGCCAGGTCAGCGCTCCGAACGACAACACCAGATCGGCCTCTTCGCGCAAGGATTTGTGATGGCCGTCCGCGCCGCCGATCGCGATGACCAGCGCCTTGCGGCCGCTGTCGCGCAACTGGCCGATGCGGGCCGCCAGGTCCTCCGAGGACAGCGCCTTGCCGCGTTCGTCGAGCAGGAACAGCACGTTGCCTTGCTGCAGCTGACCCTGCAGCTTCTGGCCCTCCTCGCGGCGACGTTCGTCGGCGCTCTGGCCGCGGCTCTCGGATGTCTCGACAACGCCGGCAAATTCCAGCCCGACCGCGGGCCCACTCTTGGCGAAGCGCTCGAAATAGCGGTCGGCGAGCTCTCTCTCGGGGCCGGTCTTCATCCGGCCCACGGCATGAACGGTGATCTTCATCCTCGCCTCGGCGAGCTCTCGATCGGCGCCGGACCGGAACGGTCACGGCCCGCGATACGGCTCAGTGCAAGGTCTCTTCCTCGAGATCCGGCGCCTGCCACATCTTTTCGAGATTGTAGAATTCGCGGACTTCGGGACGGAAGACATGGACGATGATGTCGCCGGAATCGATCAGGACCCAGTCGGCGCTGGCCAGCCCTTCGACGCGCGCCATGCCGAGACCGGCATCCTTGAGCGCCTTGAGGAGATGGTCGGCGACCGCCGAGACATGGCGGTGCGATCGGCCCGATGCGACGACCATATAGTCGCCGAGGCTCGATTTACCCTGGATGTCGATTGAGACGATGTTTTCGGCCTTGGAGTCTTCCAGACTGGCAAGGACTGTCTTGATGGCGAGGGAGGCAGCATCGCTTCCGCTGATCCCGGCCGGCGAAGGCACGATATCGGCCTTCTTCCGCAGTGCTGTTCTCAGTGTGTTTCCTTTCCCAATAAGAACAACCAAATCACCCGGCAAATCAGGTGACCCTGCTTAGATAGGCAGAGTTCCATTGCAGTTTCAAGACGGGCGCGCTCTCAGGGCGGCCTCGGCAGGCCGGACAGGCCCTCGGAAGGCTGAAAAGAGCGGAACCCCTGCGCGCCGCATGGGTTATCGGCACACCGGACAAAGGGGATTCCCAACCATGCCAATCGACCCGCAGAGCGCCCTCATCACGATTCAGGCCGGGCTTGCGCAGCTCAGCTCGCTGATAGTCTCCTATTCCTTCTCGGCAATCGGTGCTGTGATCCTTCTGGTTGTCGGCTACCTCGTTGCCGGCCTTGCCGAGCGATCGATCTATGCCGGGCTCGGTCATATTCACGGCTTTGACGAGACGCTGCGCCACTTCTTCTCCCAGGTCGTCCGCTACGGCATCCTGATCCTTGTCGTTATCATGGTGCTCGGCCAGTTTGGCGTGCAGACGGCTTCGATCATCGCCGCGATCGGCGCTGCCGGTCTGGCGATCGGCCTTGCACTGCAAGGTACGCTGCAGAACATCGCCGCCGGCATCATGCTGCTTGCGCTGAGGCCCTTCCGCATCGGCGAATATGTGGAGGTCGGTGCGATCGCCGGCTCGATCGAGGAGATCGGCCTGTTCGCGACCAAGCTGCGCACTGTCGAAGGCATCTACATTCTGGCGCCCAACCAGACGCTGTGGAACCAGCCGGTACGGAATTTCACCCGCAACGGCGTCAGGCGCACCGATATCAGCTTGAGCATCGGTTCATGGAACGACATCGACCGCGGGCAGAAGACGCTGCTTGCCATCGCCAATGCCGAGAAGCGCATCCGGCGCGAGCCGGCGCCGATCGCCTTCATCGCAGGGCTTGGCGAGAGCACGGTTTCACTGACCCTGCGCTACTGGACTTCCGCGGCCGACTATTTCGCCACCCAGATCGACTTGACCAAACGCGCCAAGCTGGCCTTCGACAACGAGGGCATTTCGATCCCCCTGCCGCCGCCCGAGATACCGTCCCCGGAAGTCCGCAAGCAATAATCTCGTCAGGCCTTGGCCGGCTTTGTCGGCTCCTCCGACGCGAAGGCGAGCTCCACCGGCAGGGGCGTCTGCGCCGACATCGGCGCGAAGCTGCCGGTTGCGGCAGCGGGCATCGGTCGCGCCGCAAACACCCGCCACAGCACGAACAGGCAAAACGCGGAAGCGATGGCGATGCCGACATAGATGAAGGTCCCGGTGCCGAAGACGGCGGAAAGCGCCGTCACGATGCCGGGTACGATGAAGCCGGACAGCGACCAGGCAAAGAGCAGCGAACTCGACAGCGCCAGCAGCTCTTCCTTCCTGGCGCGGTCGGCGGCGTGGGCGCTGGACAGCGAATAGATCGATTCCGATGCACCGTCCCAGATCAGGTAGATCGCCACCAGGGCCATCAGCGCGCCGCCATCGAAGGCGATGGCGAGCAGGCTCGCCGCCACCGCCAGCGCCGCCGTGCCCGCCAGCACATAGCGGCGGTCGGTACGGTCCGAGAGCCAGCCGAGCGGTATCTGCAGGATCAGCGTGCCGACCGGCATCGCCGACAAGAGCAGCGCCACCTCTGCCTGGCTGTAACCCTTGGCGGTGGCGTGGATCGGCGCAAAACCGGAAATGATCATCGACAGGCCGCCCACCGCCAGCATGCCGACGACGCCGACTGGCGAGATCCTCCACGCTTGGCCGAGCGCCACCGAAGCGGCCTGCGGCGCGGGCGGCTGGGCAAGCCGCGTCATGCCCACCGGCAGGATGGACAACGCGGTGAAGGCGATGCCGATCAGCGGCGCCGCCGCCGTCTGGATGTCGATCGCGGCGAGCGTCGCATAACCGACGCCCAATCCGGCGATATAGGCGACGTAGAACACCGCCATCACCCGGCCGCGTATGGCGTTCGGCAAGGCGTCGTTGAGCCAGCTCTGCGCGACGATGAAAAGGCCGCATATGGCGAAGCCGTAGAGCGCCCGCGCCGCGATCCACAGCAGCGGCATCGGTCCGGCGCCGATCGCCACGTTGGAGAGCGCGATGAGCGCCGAAAGCACCATGAACGCGCGGGCATGGCCGACCCGGCGCACCAAGGGTCCGGTCAGGATGCAGCCGGCGAGCCCGCCGGCCGAAAGGCCGGTGACGATCAGTCCGGCCCAGGTCGGATCGAAACCATCGGCGCCGAGCCGCACCGGAATGAAGGCGAACATCAGCCCGTTGCCGATCGCGATCAGCGCCATCGACACGATGACGCTGGCAATGGCAATCAGCGGCGCCGATTGTCCGGGATCGGTTTGGGTCTGCGTCAGCATGCCCTCGCAGCTTGGCTGATCGGAACGCGAAAGGCCGCCGTAAAAGCGACATCGCTCGGCCCCTTGTGGAAGAAGGGTGGCCTCAGCCCTTCGCCGCCTTGCGGATCGCGGTGGAGGAAAGCGACGAGCGCGGGCCGTGGATGAAGGTCCAGGCCGGCGCCCGCATGCGGGCAAGCAGCGGCGCGTCGCCTTCGTCGACGCGGGCATAGTCGAAGGTCTTGGCGACGACCGAGGACAGGAAGGAGAGCGTGGCGCCCGGTCGGTCGATGACGGCGATCGGGAAGGTCAGCACGATCTCGCGCCAGCGCTGCCAGCGATGGAAGTCGCGTAAGGAATCCGCGCCCATGATCCAGACGAAGTCGACGCCCGGATTGCGCGCCTTGACCAGCGCCAGCGTGTCCGCGGTGTAGCGGACATGCTGCGCCGCCTCGAAGGCAGTAACCTTGATCTTCGGATTCCTGGCGATCCTTTCGGACAGCGCGACGCGCTCGGCGAGCGGCGCCAGCTCGCGCGCGCTTTTCAGCGGATTGCCGGGCGTCACGATCCACCAGAGCTGGTCGAGGGCCAGCCTTCTCAGCGCAATCTCGGCGACCAGCGCGTGACCGGCATGCGGCGGGTTGAACGAGCCGCCGAACAGGCCGACGGCCAGCCCTTTGCCAGCGTGGGGCATGTGGAGATAGGGCGCGGGGACGGGCTGCTCGGGCTGGGAAAGCATGACGCTAGGCACCCCCCTCTGCCCTGCCGGGCATCCTCCCCGCAAGGGGGGAGATTGGCAGCTCCTTCGCAGCCGCAAATCCTGCAGTGTTGGCGACTGGCGAAACCGGGAAAATCAGCTGATCTCCCCCCCTGCGGGGGAGATGCCTGGCAGGCCAGAGGGGGGTGCCTAGGCGCAAGCTTCAGCCTCTTAGGGCAAGCGATATCAAGGCCTCACCTGCCCCGACCCACGCACGCGGTACTTGAACGAGGTCAGCTGCTCGACCCCGACGGGTCCGCGCGCATGCATCTTGCCGGTGGCGATGCCGATCTCGGCGCCCATGCCGAACTCGCCGCCGTCGGCGAACTGTGTCGAGGCATTGTGCAACAAAATCGCCGAGTCGATCTCGCTGAAGAATTTGTCGACCGCTTGCGCATCCTCGGCGACGATCGCCTCGGTGTGATGCGAGGAGAAGGTCTCGATATGCTCGATCGCGCCGGCCACGCCGTCGACCAGCTTCACCGCGATGATCGCGTCGAGATATTCCGTCACCCAGTCGGCGTCGGTCGCCGGGCTGGCGTCGGCAAAGGCTTTCATCACCTCGACCTCTGCATGGACCTCACAGCCGGCGGCGCGCAGGGCCTCCAGGATCGGCACCAGATGCGTGGACGCCACCGCGCGGTCGACGAGCAGCGTCTCGGCGGCGCCGCACACGCCGGTGCGCCGCATCTTGGCGTTGACGGCGATCTGGACCGCCATGTCGAGCTTCGCCGAGCGATCGACATAGAGATGGCAGATGCCTTCGAGATGGGCAAAGACCGGCACGCGCGCCTCGGTCTGCACGCGCCCGACCAGGCTCTTGCCGCCGCGCGGGATGATGACGTCGAGATTGCCGCCTAGGCCTTTGAGCATCTCGCCGACCGCGGCGCGGTCGGTGGTCGGCACCAATTGGATGGCGTCTTGCGGCAGACCGGCTGCCTTCAGCCCTTCGGCCATGCAGGCATGGATAGCCGACGATGAATTGATCGAATCCGAGCCGCCGCGCAGGATCACGGGATTGCCGGCTTTCAGGCAGAGCGCGCCGGCATCGGCCGTCACGTTCGGCCGGCTTTCATAGATGACGCCGATGACGCCGAGCGGCGTGCGCACGCGCTCGATATGGAGGCCGTTTGGCCGGTCCCATTCGGCAATCACCTCGCCGACCGGATCCTTGAGCGCCGCGATCTCGCGAATGCCGTCGGCCATCGCCTTGATACGTGAGGGGTTGAGTTTCAGCCGGTCCATGAAGGAACCGGACAGCCCGGCTTCCTCGCCGTTCGACATATCGATGGCGTTGGCCTCTAGGATCGCCTGCTCGTTGCGCAGGATGGCGTCGGCCATCGCGGCCAAGGCGTCGTTCTTGGCCTTGGTCGATGCGACGGCCAACGGTCGGGCAGCGGCGCGGGCGCGGAGGCCGATATCGGCCATCAGCGTCACCGTATGTTCCCCGGATTTGTCATGCAGCTTCAGCATGGTTCATCCTCCGCTGGGTCATTCGTCGGCCAAAACTTGGTCGTCGGCCAATACTTGATCACTGGATCGGCTTACCACAAGGTCGTCGCGATGGATCATCGCCGAGCGCGCCTCGTAGCCGAGCACATTTTCGATCTCGGCCGTCTTCAAACCCGCGATCCTTACGGCATCGGCGGCATCATAGGCAACCAGCCCGCGCGCGATCTCGCGGCCCTCGGGCGACAGGATCGCCACCGTGTCGCCGCGCGAGAAATTGCCGCTGACGAGCTTGACGCCGGCCGGCAGCAGCGACTTGCCCGATTTCAGCGCGCCGACAGCGCCGGCATCGACGGTGAGCCTCCCGGCCGGCTCCAACTGTCCCGCGATCCAGGTCTTGTAGCCCTTCACCGGGTTGGCGCTGGGCTTGAAGAAAGTGGCGCGCTCGCCGCGCTCGATCGCCATCAGCGGCGACAGCTTGGTGCCGGCGGTGATGATCATCGCCGTGCCGGCGGCGTTGGCGATCTTGCCCGCGTCGAGTTTCGTCCGCATGCCGCCGCGCGAGAGTTCCGAAGCGGCGGCGCCCGCCATCGCCTCGATATCCGGCGTGATGCGCTCGACCACCGGAATGAACTTGGCTTGCGGGTCCTTGGCCGGCGGCGCCGTATAGAGCCCGTCGATGTCGGAAAGCAGCACCAGAAGATCGGCGCCCATCATCGTCGCCACCCGCGCCGCCAGCCGGTCGTTGTCGCCATAACGGATTTCGGAGGTCGCGACCGTGTCGTTCTCGTTGATGACCGGCACCGCCTTCATTTTGAGCAAGGTCGAGATCGTGGCGCGGGCGTTAAGATAGCGGCGGCGCTCCTCGGTATCGCCGAGGGTCAACAGAATCTGCCCGGATTTGAGCCCGTCCCTGCCCAGCGCATCCGACCAGGCGCCCGCAAGCGCGATCTGGCCGACGGCCGCCGCCGCCTGGCTTTCCTCAAGCTTCAGCGCACGTTTGCCGAGCCCGAGAATGGTGCGGCCGAGCGCGATGGCGCCCGAGGAGACGACGAGCACCTCCGCGCCGGCATTGGCGAGCACCGCGATGTCCTCGGCTAAAGAGGTCAGCCAATCGCGCTTCAAGCCGGTCGCGCGGTCGACGAGCAGCGCCGAGCCGATCTTCACGGTTATGCGCCGGTATGACTTCAGCGATTTCATGGGTTTTGCCGCCAGCGCGTATCGACTGGAGCGGGAACGGCATCGCGCGCCTCGGCGACCACCGCCATCAGCGCGCGCTGCACAGCCTCGACGCCTTCGCCGGTGACGGCCGACAACAGCATCGGCGCGCGGCCGGCGGCGCGTTTCAGCGAGGCAGCCTTCTTCTTGCGGGCGTCCGCGTCGAGGATGTCGACTTGGCTGAGGGCGACGATTTCGATCTTCTCGGCCAGCCCATGGCCATAGGCTGCGAGCTCGGCGCGCACGGTCTTGTAGGCCTTGCCGGGATTTTCCTCCTGCGCCGAGACGAGATGGAGCAGCACGCGCGTGCGCTCGACATGACCGAGGAAGCGGTCGCCGATACCGACGCCCTCATGCGCGCCCTCGATCAGGCCGGGGATGTCGGCCAGCACGAATTCGCGGCCGTCGATGCGGGCGACGCCGAGGCCGGGATAGAGCGTGGTGAAGGGATAGTCGGCGATCTTCGGCTTGGCGGCGGTGACAGCCGCAAGGAAAGTCGACTTGCCGGCGTTGGGCAGGCCGACAAGGCCGGCATCGGCGATGAGCTTGAGCCGCAGCCAGATGCTCAACTCCTCGCCCGGCTGGCCGGGATTGGCGCGGCGCGGCGCCTGGTTGGTCGAGGTCTTGAAATGCTGGTTGCCGAAGCCGCCATTGCCGCCCTTGGCGAGCAGAAAGCGTTGGCCGACCTCGGTCAAATCGCAGATCAGCGTCTCATTGTCCTCGGCGAATACCTGGGTGCCGGCCGGCACTTTGAGCGTCGCGTCGGCGCCCTTGGCGCCCGTCATGTTGCGGCCCATGCCGTGCATGCCGGTCTTGGCCTTGAAATGCTGCTGGTAACGGTAGTCGATCAGTGTGTTCAAGCCATCGACGGCTTCGACCCAGACATCGCCGCCTCGGCCACCGTCGCCGCCGTCCGGACCGCCGAACTCGATGAATTTCTCTCGGCGGAACGACATCGATCCGGCACCACCGTCGCCGGACCGGATGTAAACTCGGGCTTGGTCGAGGAATTTCATCGGATTTTCAGGTTTCTGCTATTGCGCTTGCGGGATTGCTCTAAACCAAGGTGGAGCCAAGGGCGAGGCCCGTTTGCAACTAAAGCGCCGGATGCACTTTAGCCAGGGGCGCGGTAGCACTGTTCGCGGGCGAGACCGGGAGGCGCGAATGAAGCTTGTCACTTACAATATCCAGTATGGCATCGGCCTCGACGGCAAATACGATGTCGACCGCATCGCCGACGCGGTGCGCGGCGCCGATGTCATCGCCCTGCAGGAAGTCACCCGCAACAACCCGCGCAACGGCGACCGCGACATGGTGGCCGAGATCGGCGAGGCCCTGCCGGACTATTTTGTCGCCTATGCCAGCAATTTCGAGGTCAATATCGGCTCGCGCCTGGATGCCGGCCGCGCCGTCACCCGCACCTTCCAGCTCGGCAACATGGTGCTGTCGAAGACGCCCATTCATCTGTCGCGTAATCTCCTTCTGCCGCGCAGCCGCAGCCTGGAGCGGATGAACTTCCAGCGCGGCGCGCTGGAGGCGCTGATCGAGACGCCGCTCGGCTTCATCCGCTTCTATTCCACCCATCTCGACCACCGCAGCCCCGTCGAGCGTCAGAGCCAGATCCGTTTCCTGCGCCAGCGCCTGCTCAACTACGCGCTGGAAGGCGGCGGCCTTTCCGGCATTCCCGAAATCGGCCTGCCGGACCTGCCCTATCCGGAAGCCTTCATCGTCATGGGCGACTTCAACATGCTGCCCGAATCGCCCGAATATGTCGAACTCGCCGGACGTCCGGACCATGAATTCGGCATGCCTCTCACCGCCGATCTCGCCGTCGATGTCGCCCAGCGCCTGGAGGTTTCCGGCCTCTTCACCTGGATCGACCCCAATCGTCCCAACGATGCGGGCCGCCACAAATGCATCGACTACGTCTTCACCAGCGCTTCGCTCGCCGGCTCGCTGAAGCGCCTGTGGGCCGACCGGCAGGCGCGCGGATCGGACCACCTGCCGGTCTGGGTCGAATTGGGCTGAGTCGTCTTTGAGCGCCGACGCCTAGGCGTGTTGCTATTCAGGTCAGGCTGAGCCGAAAATGACGGCTTCCGAGAACCGGAGCGGAGCGTACTGAAAGTACGCGAGCACCGGAAGCGCAGGAAACCGTCATTTGCAGGCCGGCTTCACCTGAATTTCAACATGCCTAGAAGTGCACCCAGTTGCGCAGGCTCGTCCAGGTCTTGCGGTCCAGCCGGTAGCGCTCGACCGGCACCTGGCCGGCGACGATCGAGTTCAGCATGCCCTGGCCGGCATACTGAAAGCCGCACTTGTGGATGACGCGGCGCGATGCCGGATTGATGACCCTGGTCGAGGCATGCAGCACCTGGATCGAGGTCTTCTGGAAGGCAAGGTCGACCAGCGCGTGCGCCGCCTCGGTCGCATAGCCGCGCTTCCAGTAAGGCTCGCCGATCCAGTAGCCCAGCTCCAGCCCGCGATCGGTGGTATTCAACCCCGCGCAGCCGACGAAAGTGCCGGTGCCGGCGAGCGTCAGCGCATAGGCGATGCCGGCGCGTCGCGACGAGGCCATGGCGAGGAAGGCGCGGGCCTCGGCTTCGCCGTAAGGATGCGGCATGCGGGCCAGCATTTCGGCGACGTGACGGTTGTCGGCCAGAGCGACGAGTTGCGCGAGATCGCTCTCGCGCGGAGCGCGCATGACCAGGCGCTCGGTGGCGAGCACCGGGCAATCGATCGCGTAACTTTCGTCTTCGGTGTCTTCCGCTTCGGCAACCATTTTAGTCCTCCAGGGCAAAGAAAAATGAAAAAGGAGAGATGGAAGCCCATCTCTCCTGATCCTTTTCCTGGCCTGGCCAGACACCGGTTCCCGAGATGGGCGCCGGTGTTATGGTGCGGAACCGGCTACTCCGCTGCTTTGGTAATCGGGTTTACCGAGACGTAGGTTCGGCCGTTGGCTTTTTTGTTGAAGGTGACTGCGCCGGCTTCGAGCGCAAAAAGGGTGTGGTCCGTGCCCATGCCAACGTTGGTGCCCGGATGCCATTGCGTGCCGCGCTGACGAATGATGATGTTGCCGGCGACGACGGCTTCGCCACCGAACTTTTTCACGCCGAGACGCTTGGAGTGCGAATCGCGACCGTTGCGCGACGAACCGCCAGCTTTCTTGTGTGCCATCTAACTAACTCCGATGCGCCCTGAGGCGCTTGAATGGTCTTATGAACGCGTTCGCGTTCCGTTTCAAGTGCGTACCGGCGACGATTATCGCCGACCGTCCTTACTTCTTTTTCGCCAGCTCCTTGGCCTGCTCGCGCCAATCCTTGATCTGGTCGGCGCTGAACGGCATGTGCTCGTCGATCTTGGCGACATCCTTCTCGGTCAGCTTGGCCAGCTGCGCAAAGGTGACGATGCCCTGCTCGGCGAGATCCTTCGCCGCGACGGGACCGATGCCCTTGATCACGGTCAAATCGTCCGGCTCGCCCTTCGGTGCCTTGAACAGCGGCGCGGCCTTGGCCTCTTCGCTGGCGGGAGCTTCCTTGGGGGCGGCCTCTGCCTTGGCTTCCTTCTTGGCCTTGGCCTCCTTCGGAGCGGCTTCGGCCTTCGCCTCGGCGGCGACGTCTGCCTTGGCTTCGGGCGCCTTGGCCTCAGCCTTGGCGGTGGCCTTCTTCGACGGCTTGGCGCCGCCCAGCAGGATCTCGGAGATCCGGACGGTGGTCAGAAGCTGGCGGTGGCCGATCTTGCGGCGCGAATTCTGGCGGCGGCGCTTCTTGAAAGCGATGACGGTGCGGTTCTTGCCCTGCTCGACGACTTCCGCCGTGACCAGAGCGCCATCGACGAACGGCGCGCCGAAGGTGACATTCTCACCCTCGCCATGCGCGAGAACAGTGCCGATCTCGACGATCTCGCCGACCTTGGCTTCGACTTTCTCGATCTTGAGCAGATCGTTGGCGGCGACGCGATACTGCTTGCCGCCCGTTTTGATGACTGCGAACATTTTTTGCCTTTCGCTGTTCGGTCGGCCTCGATGAACCGCTTCAGGCGGTTCGGCCGTCTTTTTGTCAGTCTGCGGGTTCAAAAAACAAGCGGCGCGGAGAAGCCCCACGCCGGATGCGGGCTGTCCCTAACCGAAGGTCGCAAGGAAGTCAAGGCGAGCGGCCCTTGCTCCTGAGCATGCCGCGGGCCGCGCGCCGGTCCGTCGCCTCGCCGACGCTTTTTCAAGAAGCGGGAAATCGGTCGACTAGGGCCTTGTAACTGCGGCGGTCAGCCGTTATCTAGTGCGCCGCGCCGGCAACGGCCGACCATGACCTCGCGGAGAGGTGGCAGAGTGGTCGAATGCACCGCACTCGAAATGCGGCATACTCGCAAGGGTATCGGGGGTTCGAATCCCTCCCTCTCCGCCATTTAGCTTCCATAAAAATCCTTTCCTTTCAAAAGCTTCCTTGTTGCGCTTGACCAGCACGAAGCGAAACATATCTTAGACTGTGTAACAAACTGTGTAACATTAGAGAAAGATAATGCGACGTTCCGCAGCGCCAAAGCCGCATAAACGTGAAGGCATCTGGTATCTCGTCCGCAGGGTGCCGAAGGAATTCGCGGCGTTTGATCGCCGCTGCCTAGTACGCATTTCCACGGGCGTCGCCGTGGCTGACGATCCCCGCGGTGTACGGGCGCGAGATGCAGTGCAAAGCCTCGGCGCGGGGCTGGAGGCGTATTGGCGTAGACTGCGGGAAGGCCAATCCGCCGAGGCGGGGCTGCGTTTCGAAGCCGCGAGGAAGCGCGCGCGGTCATTTGGATTGGCCTATCGCACTAACGAGGAACTAGCAGCGGGGCCGCTCGACGAACTCATGGCCCGTATCAAGCTGCTCCTCGACAAAAAATCGATCGAGGACGCGCAGGACGTCTCGGCCGTCATGGGTGGGGAGAAGCGGCCAGCGGTCCGCCTGAGCGGTCTTATCAAGGAATTCGAGACGATCGAGCAACAGAACTTGCTGACCATGTCGCCCAACCAAATCAAGAAATGGCGTAACCCCAAAAAGCGCGCAGTTGCCAATCTGGTTGGAGTCATTGGCGACAAGGAGATCGCAAGCCTCACTCGGGACGACGCAATCGCGTTCCGCGAGTGGTGGCAAAAGCGGATCGTTGAGGATGGACTTGATATCGGTACGGCCAACAAGGACATCGGCCATGTTTCGAAAATGCTGCGCGTCGTCGATCTGACTCACCAGCTCAAGCTGGAGCCGGTTTTTCGAAACCTGCGTCTTTCCGGCGCCGTCCCCGGGCAACGCGCTGCGTTCACAGCGGAGTTCATTCAGGAGAAGATACTCGCTGAAGGCGCGCTCGACGGACTCAATGACGAAGCCCGCCATCTAATCTATGTGATTGCCGATACCGGACTCAGGCTTTCTGAAGCGGCAAACCTCACCACCGAAACAATCCACCTCGATCGAGAAATCCCGCATGTGCGGGTGCGCCCCAATGGCCGTCGCTTGAAGACCGGTCATTCAGCCCGTGACATTCCCTTGGTTGGCGGCGCACTTGCAGCCATCAAGCTCCATCCGGACGGCTTTCCTCGTTATCGCGACAAGGCCGCGTCACTTTCAGCGCTCGTCAACAAGGTGCTCGCCAGCAAGGAACTTCTGCCGACTTCCGAGCATAGTCTTTATAGCCTGCGACACACTTTCGAGGACCGGCTGACGGCAGTTGAGGCGCCGGAGAAGGTAATTGCTTCTCTGATGGGCCACAAATGGATCCGGCCCAAATACGGCGCGGGACCTTCGTTAGCGCAAAAGCGCGAGTGGCTCCAAAAAATCGCTTTTACCCCGCCCGGGCGAATGTGATTGCGGCGCCATCCAGGCCTTGAGAACCAACCTCACGGCTCCAGCTGTCCGAGCCATTTAGGTTGAGCGTGGCCAGCACGCGCTGCGCTCGCTCGCGATTTCCGAGCTTCCGCCGCATTTGTTCGACCTCGTATTCCAGCCTTTCGAAGGTCGGTATATAGGCATCTCCATGCCGGATGACCAAGTAGGCGGCAACAGCTAGACACCATTCTAGCTCCGTGGCCGATGGATCGGAAAAAGGGGCGACGCCATACCAAGACGAGCAACGCCTCTCGAGGGCTTCCGAACTAGGCAAACGGCCAGCATGTGGCATGGGAAAGAAACCTATGCCTGATCGACGAACCTAAAGTGCTCACGAAGCTTGACCGGTACGCGGGCCATCGGAGGGTTCTGCCTAAAACCGCCAAAAATTTTGAAACACCCATTCATCCGGCTCGAATTCAAAGGGATCGGCGATTTTTGGGTTATGGCTTGCAAGCATAGTTCAGCCCAGACAAGAACGCCTGATATCTTGTCGTGCACTGTCACCCTGCCAAATATGGTGCCGGCGACAACGGCAGTTTGGCGAGCAGAAGAATTCCCGAGACTGAGACGTTCTACGGCTTGGCCCATGTTCGCGCTCCTCCTCGATTGGAGACAGGATGGGCCATATGGAAGCGAATAAAAGGAGGTTGGTGACGAGTCTCGGTAGTGGAGTAGAAACGGGTGGAAAAGCTTGCGCTATTCGCCATCGGCGCCGCTAAGCGCATTTGAGAGAAGGGGCAGCGATCGCCAAGAGATGACGTCCGATCGCAAGCCGGCTAGAAATGCGACAGTGACGCGCCTTTTTTGGCACGACCTTAGCACCCGATCGGGCCTCAGCTGGTCGTCGTTGCGCAGCCGATCGGGTGCGATTTTTATAAAGCTCTCTTGGCTTTAGCTTTGAGAGCCCGTCATCGAGACAAATGCAAGGGAACGGTCCGCCCCCTGGGGACATTCGACATGCCGTGGCAGCTTCCTATGGTGAGCCAGCGCATTCCGATACACGTTTTCCGCGCTCTACCGTTGCTCCAGCACCTGTGCTGAGGCTGAGCGCTTGATCAGGACCCGACCGCTGCTGTTGCGGGATGGTGACTGGGTTGAGGTCGCGAAGACCTTGACCGCGGGTACGTTGTTCATCCCGATGAGCGCTGAGCCGAGAAGCAGCCAAGAACGCTTCCCGTAATCGAATCCTACGGGAACCGCGAAACCAGCGTCCAAAGGACGCAATTCTCCGACGTCGTTCACTCAAGCTCATCTCGCAACTTGAACGCTTGTATGAAGCCGCTGCATGTGCGCCGGTGGACCGGATTGCTGCTATCCAAACCACGTGCTCAGTTTCGCCCCCGTAATAACTCTACCGTCCGAAACGGCTTTCGCGCGTCAGGTCCACCCCACATGAAAGTTCCGCGAGCAGCACGGACGGAGAGGCCGGTCACAACTCCTTCGCGTGCTCTTTTACTACCGAATCAAGTGCCAAATGGAGAGGCACTGCCTTAGAGAACAGGAAGCCCTGCGCGGTTCTGCAGCCAAGCTTGTACAGAGTTTGCCGATCTGCCTCTGTTTCAACGCCCTCGGCCATGACCTCGATCCCGAGCGTCCTACCAAGATCAATCACCGCTTTGACAAGCAGCCGATTCTCCCGGGACTTGGCTAAGCCGCGAACGAAGCCCTGATCTATTTTCACCTTCCTGATCCGACTGTCCTTGAGCGATGCCAACGTCGAAAAACCGGTGCCGAAGTCATCGAGCGCGATAGAAATGCCAGCATGTGAAAGCCGGGCGAGCTTTTCATCCACTCTGTCCGGATCCACTGGGGCTTCTTCGGTAATCTCGATGTCGAACATCGTTGCAGGGAGGTCTTTTGCCGCCAGACCATTAAGAATCATCTCGTCAATATCGCCAGCTTCCAACTCGCACGGTGAAACATTCATCGCCACACGAACATCACGACGGTCAGCTTTGACCAAGCCCTCGATAAGAGCGCAACAGTCGGCGAATACCGTTTGAGTTAGCAGCTGAAGCATTCCAGTTTCGCGTGCCGCTGTCATGATCTCGGGCGGAGAAATGGGACCGTGAAGCGGGTGAGACCATCTTAGCAAGGCTTCAAAACTGACGACGGCTTCAGTTTCGAGTCTTACGATTGGCTGAAACCAAGCGACCAAGCTTCTCATCGTTATCGCCGAATGAAGATCGCGTTCGATTGACTGGCGGCGTTGCAACTCCCGGGCTAGCTCGGCATCGAACAGACAAAATTCATTCCTGCCGCGGCGCTTAGCTGTGTAAAGGGCGATGTCGGCCCGCAACAACATTTCCGTTAGTCCGGGGTTTTCAGCCAAGTAGATTCCTATAGACGCTCCAATGCGGACTGATGCGATCCCAGGATAGGGGCGAGCAAGCTTGGCTATGAGATTGGACGCGAGATTGGTGGGAGAAGGAGAATTCTTTCGCGAAGAAAAAACCAGCACGAATTCATCCCCACCGATGCGGGCGAGCGTTGAGCCCTCCGGTGCTTCTTCCTCTATTCGGCGGGCGATCCTGGCAAGCAGCTCGTCACCCGTTCTGTGACCGTAGGTATCGTTGACAGATTTGAACCCGTCCAGATCAATCAGCATGGCCACAAAGGGTCCATCGGTGTTCTCAAACTGATCGATTGCATGTTCGAGGCCCCGCCTGTTGAGGAGCGCGGTAAGATGGTCCTCCCTGGAATTGCGCTCCATTTCCGCGGCAAGCCGCTCGGCTTGATGTCTCAGGCGGCTCGCGTCACGGAAGCGCGCTTGTCCAACGAACGAGGATCGAACCAGGCCGCCCTCGAAAAGCAGGACGGCAAAAGCCAGAATGTAGTTTTCCGGGGCTCCCTTCGTCAGCAAACATGCGGCGGCAATGAGGAGTGGCGGTGTGATGAAGCATATCGCTGCCGCAGCATATGAGCTGCCGTACGTGACCGCGCCAGCTGAAATGCCCGCCAGAATTATTAGATGCAGCGATGCTTGAGACGTCGTGTATCCAGCCGTTAGGACGGCAAGGAATGACCAGGTGAATCCCGCCAGAAGAGCAAGCCTGCCAAACCAGCGAAGCCGCAGCCAAACCCGTGTCAGATCATCCTGGACTCCGGGTTCCTTCAGCTGATGACGGGCGAGTGCAAGGCGGGCGGCATTTATCGCATTAACGACCGAAAACCAGGCCGCGCCAGCAAGACCGTTCCCGGAAAGGGCCTGCACGGTCAAAATCAGCCCGGACAGCACAATGCTTATCGGCATTGAGACGAAAAGGCCTGCCCTCAGATCAGCGAGCTGGTCCTGAAGGATTCTCGCCTCCAGCGGATCTTCTTTTTCCAAGGCTGGACGGGTCAGCTTGCTTACTCCTGCTTGTCCGCAGCCTATGCAGCCCCCCTGAAGGACGGGTTAATTCTTCAATCGGAGATCAGCGTCGGGGAGCAGGATTACTCCGGTGCATCATGCACTCTCTCATCGCTCGCCCAGCACGCGCAAAAATGCGACTGCTGGTGCAGTATCACCGCTGGAGCTCCGCCGAAATCCCATGCCGGACAAGGGGAACATGTTGGGCAAAGCGAAGCCCCAGATGCCTTGCAAGCCGTGCCGCCAGGTGGTCTCTGGAGTAGAGTCCAACCAATATGTTCGTTGCATGGTAGAGCGGCGCCGCCGACAGGCGCAGCCGCCTTTCGTATATATGCAGCATGTCGGGGTCGCCAACATTGCGGCCGTCGCGGCACGCAGTCATGATTCCACGGGCGAGTTGCTTCTGGCTGCTGAGACCGATGTTGAATCCGTGAGCGGTCACCGGGTGCATGCCGATGGCAGCGTCGCCGATGAGTGCGGCGCTCGGCGCCCGGAATTTGTGCGCCCAGGTCGTGACCAGCGGATAGGTGTGGCGCTTGCTTGCCAAGGTCATTTTTCCAAGGCGCCCTCGACACCGTTTCGTCAACTCCGACAGGAACAAATCATCATCGAAGGCAAGCAGTCTATAGGCCTCGTTTGAGCGCAATGTGAGCAGCAGCGACGACATGCCCTCCGCGAGGGGCAATATCGCTATCGTCTGATGGTGATCGAACCATTCGATGGCGATCTGGTGGTGGGCGCGCTCGTGCCTCACTCGGCAAATCAGCATCGAGTGGCCAAGCCGGTTGATATCGGCGCCGATGCCTAGCAGATCACGCGTGGCGGACAAACGCGAATCCGCGGCAACAACCAGCCGAGCAGTTAAACGCGCGCCATTAGAGAGCGTTACGACTGCTCCTTCTTGGCTGTTTGTTGCATCGACGACCGAGTGGCCGCACAACAGCCGGGCGCGATCCTGCAAGCGGACGATTTTGAACAGCGCCTCGCGGATCCGGCAATTTGGAACCAAAACCCCCAGCGGTTCTCCAGAGTTGCTGGGAGGATCGAAACGAAGAGCGAATGCGCTCGAGCCGTTGAGCACGCGCGCGCCTTGAAGTGCTGATTTGTCCGAAGCCGGGATGACATCCCAGGCGCCGAGCTCGCGAAGGGTTCTGATCGAAGCGTTGGTCAGCGCGATTTCGCGACCATCGAAAGCCGGATTCGCCAGACTATCGAATGTGTTCTGTTCAACAACTGCCACCTTGAGTTCGCTTTGGGCAAGCGACGCAGCGAACGAAAGGCCGACCGGGCCGGCTCCAACGACAACGATGTCAAAATTATCGTCAGAGCCCATCAGCGTGCCGCCATCCGGTCGCCTATCCTCGTGTAACGGTGGAACTGAGCCGAGTGACATGAGCTCCGTGCCCGCCGCATTGCCTAAAGGCGCTGGGCCGGGAGATTCGCATCGATCGGCAACGAAGCACTCAAAGCGCTCAGAGGTGGATGCGGCTAACCGATCCCGCCCTTTCGCCGCGCAGCCGCGCAGATCGCCGCCAGCAAGCGAGACACTCGCGACGCTGGTCAGCGACGGCCGCGCCGCATCGATCGCCACATTCCACCTGGAACCCTTGCGCATACTACTCACGCTCCACGACGTCGAAGCGGGCTCTCTTGCGAGGGTGAGGGTATCGAACGTAGCGCTCTCTCTCGTCATCCCAGCCAAGGTAGCGGAAACTTTTATCCACGACCGCGCATATCTCATCAAGAACCTGCTGCATGGCTTCGAT
This sequence comes from Mesorhizobium sp. WSM4887, assembly GCF_029625865.1. Lineage (NCBI taxonomy): Bacteria > Pseudomonadati > Pseudomonadota > Alphaproteobacteria > Hyphomicrobiales > Phyllobacteriaceae > Mesorhizobium > Mesorhizobium sp. WSM4887. The sequence goes on along the minus strand of NZ_JARTVP010000003.1, from coordinate 12,136 downwards.
GTCGATGTCCTTGCAATTCAGTCGCCGATAGAGCAAAGCCCACGCGGCGACATAGTCGTCGAAATAGCGCGCGTCACTCGAACCAATGATCAACTTCGGACGGTTGATCGATTTCGAAAACGCACGTCCCAACCCCGATGATGCTCCGCAGCACGTTGACATCACGAGGATCTTCGGCGCTGGATGCGAGCCCTGGAACATTTTTACGAAGTCAGCCCAAAGAAGGCCACTTCGCCCACTGGACGAAGCGATCCCGTCACCATTGCCGTGCCCGGCGATGTGAAGCACGTCGCACTCCGCCTCCATCGCTCGTACTACAGCCTCACCAAATTTCGTTCGGTTCAACGCCATTTGGAGCTCCGCGCGGATGTTGACAGCCTTTAACAAGTGCTGCACGATCGGTCCCTCTTGCCTGTCGGCGAAGTAGTCATTTGCATTGTGGCAGTCGATGATGTGTACGGTGTTCATGGTACTCCAGCCGCTTGTTCGTTCATCGTCGTGACGAGCGGACACCACGCGCGCGGAACCGCGTGACGTGCGCTGGGTTCCGGTACCGTCGCATAGCCTCAAGGCGCGGGCCGGGAATCGGGATGGATCGGCAACGACGCACACAACCCATCAAAGGCGAAAGCTGTTGATCGGCCCCCTGTCCGCGCAAGCCACGCGGATGGTCAGCCAGCAAGCGAGATACACACGACGCCGGTCAGCTAATGGCTGCGCCGTAAGCACAAGGCATGGCCGACCACACGACAGAAAACCCAGAACCGTGAAGGTGCTGATAATGACGACCAATCTTTCCGTAAGTCATGCATTTCTCCGTCGAAGACTGGTCAATAGACCACGCCGATGAGTATGACCCTGATCTGGATCAGCCAGACATGACCAATCGGCACTGGCGGTTCACGGTCAGGTGATCGACCGTGACGTTCCACTTTGGAACCCGTGCGCACATTGCCAAGCTCTCGTCCGGCCACGCGAGGTACTCTCGTGGCATCACACGCCTCATACTGGGTGCAATGGGAGGCAGTCCTTCGCACGACAGAGGCTTTTCACAAATGTAGTGTGCAGCTTAGGTCAAGATGGTCATGGAGCATGGAGCATGGAGCATGGAGCATGGAGCATGGACAGCTTGTTCCCGACCGAGCCGGCTCGACTGACGAGCGCGATCCGCGCATCTTATGCACAGCGGATTGAAATCAGCGTTCCGGTTTGTCGTCCCGATCAATTAGTATCCGCTCGGCGGCTCCGTCGAGATCTTCGTATTGACCGCTTCGCAATGCCCAGACGAAGCCGGACACACCCAGTGCACCCAGAAAAAGGGCCACTGGTATGAGATAGAGCAACGTCGTCACGAGGATTATGCCGAATAGCTGACTGCGGAGCGTCCGACTTTTTGAATAACTTGCAGCGTCGCATTCGCCCCGAAGCCGTGCAAGCGCAATGCGTTTCCAATAACAAGCACCGATGAGGCAGACATGGCAATCGCCGCTAACAAAGGCGTGGCGTGGCCCAGGATGGCGATCGGCACGGCGACGGCATTGTAGACGATCGCAATCGCGATGTTCTGGCGGATCAGGTGTCCCGCCTTGCGCGAGACGTCCAGCGCGAGAGGCACTGCCAGAAGGCTTTCGCGCAGGAATACGAAGTCGGCGGCATTGCGGCCAATGTCGGCGGCGGTGGCCGGAGCGATCGAGACATGCGCCGCGCTCAGCGCCGGCGTGTCGTTGAGGCCGTCGCCAACCATCAGAACCTTGTGTCCGTCTTTCGCCAGGGTCTCGATGCGCTCGACCTTGCCCGACGGCAGCAGGCACGGAACGAAGTCCTCGACACCCAGCATTCTTGCAACTTCACCGCAGGCACCTGCGGTATCGCCCGACAGCATTTGCATCGACACCCCAGTATCGTTCAATCGCTTGATCGCCGCCGCCGCGTCGGCGCGCAGCGCATCCTCGAAATCGAAGGTCGCGACAATGAACCCGTCTTTTGTCAGCACCGTTCCGCCATAGCCATGGTTGCCTTCACCACCGGTCCGGGCCTTCCATCCAGCCCATCCGCGTCGACCCAGCCGCCAGATGCTTCCGGCGACAGTGGCTTCGATCCCGAACCCCGGATGCTCTGTGACGGCATCGAATTTGTGTTGCCCGCCAGGAGCGGCAAAGCCGGTTATGGCCTTTGAAAACGGGTGACGCGAGTGCGCGGCCATGTCTGCCGCGATTGCCAGCATGGCCGGATCGATCGACGATGCATTGAGGAGCCGGGGTTGTCCGAGCGTGAGCGTTCCGGTCTTGTCGAACACTGCGTTATCAATCGTCGCCAGGCGCTCCATGGCCGAACCGTCCTTGACCATGATGCCGTTCTCGAACAGACGCCGCGCGGCGACCACCTGAACGATCGGTACGGCGAGGCCGAGCGCGCACGGGCAGGTGATGATCAGAACGGCAATGGCGATCGTCATCGCCCGGTGCCAGTCGCCCGTCGCCGCCATCCAACCCAGGAATGTCACGAAGGCGGTGAGATGAACCACGGGCGCGTAGAGTGCCGACACGCGATCAGCGATGCGGCGATAGTGCGCGCGACCGCCCTCTGCGGCTTCCATCAGCCGAACCATTTCGGCGAGGAACGAATCCTTCGCGGCGGCGGTCGCCTCGATCGTCAGCGGGCCGGTAAGATTGAGCACGCCGGCCTGCACGGCTTCGCCCGGCGCCACGTTTTTCGGCGCGCTTTCGCCTGAGGCCAGCGAGCAGTCGAGATCAGACGCTCCGTGGATGATCTTGCCGTCGACGGGGATCCTTTCACCGGCCGCGATCAGCAGCTGCATCCCCGGTTCGATCTCGCCAACCGGCAGATAGTCGCGCGCGCCATCGCCGCGCAGCACCATGGCGCCGCGTGCGGCCAGCTGCGACAGGCCTTTCACCGCGGTGCGGGCACGTTCGCGCATCACGTGATCCAGCGTCCTGCCGATCAAAAGGAAAAAAAGCAGCGAAACCGACGCGTCGAAATAGGCGTGGTCGCCATGGTTGATCGTCTCATAGAGGCTCATGGCGTAAGCGAGCGACACTCCGACCGCGATCGGCACGTCCATGTTCATGCGGCCGTGGCGCAGTGCATTCCAGGCCGAGCGGAAGAAGATGCCGCCGGCGAAGGCGAGCGCTGGGATGGCGATCAATGCGGAGACCCAGTGAAACAGGTCGCGGGTAGCCCCTTCGGCCCCGGACCAGACAGAGACCGAAAGCAGCATGATATTGCCCGCCGCGAACCCGGCAACCGCGACGGCGCGGATCAACTCCGAAAGCGTCCTGTCCTTTTCATCAATCTCGGGGGCGAAGAGATGCGCCTGGTAGCCGAGCCGTCCAAGCGCGGCGACGAACGGTGGAACCTCGTCGCCACGCCAGCGGACCGAGACCCGTTTCGTCGACAGGTTGACGCGGGCGCTCTCGACGCGATCGAGCGTTCCCAACGCCGTCTCGATCGTCTGGATACAAGCTGCGCAATGAACGCTCGGCACCGAAAGATCGGTTTGGCGGAGATCATCTCCAAGCGATCGGCTCGCCAGCCTGATCTCTTGACTAGACGGCAGGACCGACGTGGTGCTGCCCAGATCAAGCGCCATTTCGGCGCCCGGTGCACAACAACTCATTTCAGCGCTCCATGGGAAATCATGATCCTGCGGACTTCGCGGTAGGGCTCGGCCAGACCGGCGTCAGCGTCGACTTCGACGATCCAGACGCCATCCTTCGGCATGTGCTGGGCTGCGAATTCCTGGCCGGAGGCGAGGGCGAGGTTGACCGCCTTGTCCTCTTTCTCGTAGGCGGGATGGCGAAACAGCACCTTGACGCCATGCAAGGCAATCGGCTTGCCGACGGCGTCGGTAAGGCTATAGCGGACCTCGCCCCATGCGATGGTCAGCTTGCCGGTCCAGCCGAGCGCTGCCTGCGCCCGCCCCTCCTCGGCCTTCTTGTTGAACTGCTGGCTCGCCACATAGGTGTTTTCGACGACAAGGCCGGTCCAGCTCGTGTTGGCGAGCGTTGCCATCGTCAGATTGACCGCGATGACCACCCCGAAAAAGGCTAGGATGATGGCCAGCATGTGCCTGCCGGTGAATACGCGGGGTTTTTCAGCGTTAGCGGTCATCTGGCAGTCTCCGGCGCGTTGAAGGTGGCGGTGTATTCGTCCGCCTCGAAGCTCGCCTTGTCCTCGACACGGAACTTGAAGGTCTGCGCTGTGCCCTGGATTTGATCCGCCGGCTGGCGCACGAAGACCTTCAGCATTTTCAGGCGGTCGGGTTCGACCGGAATGGCAAAAGAACGGCCTTCCGGGATGTCGTCGCCGACCACGCTCATCTCGGCGCCCTGCAAGCCTTGAATCGCGACAACGATCGTCCTTGGCTCGGGGATCATGTTGAGCAGCTTGACGGTGTAGCCGTTGCGGATCGAGCCGTCGGACAGCGTGACAAATTGCGGATTGCGATCATGCAGCACGTTGACTTCGAGCCGATCGCGCGTCAGCAGCGAATAGAGCAGACCCAGGCCGATCAGCGACCAGATACCCATGTAGACGTAGGTGCGTGGCCGAAAGATCTTGCGGATATGGAAATGCGCCACCTTGTCGGAGAACAGGCCATCAGCGGTCCTGACCTGCGACGGGTTGACTGAACTGGAGCCGCCCGCGGTCGCCAGCATCATGTTGGCGTTGTAGTCGGACAGTGTCGCATAGGAGATCAGCCCGCGCTCCTTGCCGAGCTTGTCCATGACCCCGTCGCAGGCGTCTATGCACAGCGCGCAGGTGATGCATTCCATCTGCTGGCCATCGCGGATGTCGATCCCCATCGGGCAGACCGCGACGCAGGCATTGCAGTCGACGCAGTCACCGACCGGCAGCCCTGCGGCAAGGACCTTCTTGGCGTGGCGAGAACGCGGTTCGCCGCGCCAGTCATTGTAGGTGACGGTGAGAGAACTTTCGTCGAGCATCGCTGCCTGGATGCGCGGCCATGGGCACATGTAGGTGCAGACCTGCTCGCGCATCAGACCGCCGAACGTGTAGGTGGTAGCCGTCAGCACGGCGACAGTGATGTAGGCGACGGGTGGCGCGGTGCCGGTGAAGAGTTCGCCAACCAGCGTCGGCGCATCGGCAAAATAGAAAATCCAGGCGCCGCCGGTCGCCGCACCGATGACCAGCCAGACGGCGTGCTTCGATAAGCGCAGCATCAGCTTGCGGGCGGTCCAGGGGCCTGCATCGAGTTTCATGCGAGCGTTACGGTCGCCCTCTATCGCACGTTCGACGACGAGGAACAGATCGACCCACACCGTCTGAGGGCATGCATAGCCGCACCAGGCACGGCCGACAGTCGAGGTGATCAGGAAAAGACCGACGCCCGCCATGACCAGGAGGCCGGCCACATAGAAGAATTCCTGGGGCCATATCTCGATGAAGAAGAAGTAGAAGCGCCGGTTCGCGAGATCGAGCAGGACTGCCTGGTCCGGGGCAAATGGACCGCGAGCCCAAGGCAGCCACGCAGCCAGGTAATAGATGCCAAGTGTGATCGTCATCACCAGCCATTTGAAGCGACGAAAGTTGCCCGAGGCGCGCTTCGGAAAGATCTTTTGACGCGCGGCATAAAGCGGCTTGCGGGTTTTGGCGGAATTGACAGTTTCTGTTTCGAGCCCTGTCAACTGCGTCTTGTCACGCATGTGCAACTCCACTTTCCCAGCCAATGTCAGGGGCACCTGTCGTAAAGCCTCGCCGTAGGATAGCCTTGCCGGGTTGTGCAGATCGCATTAGGGATGGTGTCGAGGCCCGGCTCACGCCGGGCCTCGTCCGCTTGGCAGGGGGGACCGAAGAATAGGACCTTCCATTCCTATTCTCCGCCGCCAAGCGAATGGACATAAACTGCAAGTTCCTTGACCTTGATCTCGCCGAGACGGCCAACCCAGGCCGGCATGACGCCCTGTTTTGGCGCACGGACCTGTGCGGCGATGGCTGTCTCACCGGATCCATAGAGCCAGATCGCATCGGTCAGGTCGGGGGCGCCGAATTCCCTGTTGCCTTTTGCATTGTCGCCGTGACAGGCCACGCAATTCTCGGCAAAGACCTTGGCGCCGGGTTGGATCAGACTTGCATCGCGGACCTTGCCGGAAAGGCTGGCCACGTAGGCGCTGACTTGTGCGATCTGGTCGGCGGTAATGATGTCGCCGAAGGCCGGCATTTCCGACAGGCGCGTGTCCGGATCGGATGCGAAGCGGATGCCGTGCGTAATCGTCTGCTGGATCTGCTCGGCCTTGCCGCCCCACAGCCAGTCGTCGTCGTTGAGATTGGGAAAGCCCTTGGAACCCTGGGCGCCGGAGCCATGACATTGTACGCAATTGACCTTGAAAGCGGCGCCACCGGCGGCGATTGCGAATTCGCGCAGGCCGTCGTCCGCGGCGATTTCCGAGACGCTCTTGGACTCCACCGCCGAGATATATTTGCCCTTGGCGGCCTCAGCCGCGGTCAGCTCGTTCCTGACCTCGTTGCGGCTGGAATAGCCGAGCACACCCGTTGTCGCCGAGTGCAACAGAGGCCATGCTGGATAGGCAATGGTGTAGCCTATCGCCCAGACAATGGTGACGTAAAAAGTGATAACCCACCATCTGGGAAGCGGGTTGTTCAGCTCCCGGATACCATCCCATTCGTGGCCGGTGGTCGAGACGCCAGAGATTTCATCGATATGCTCGTCGCTCATGATCACTCGTCCTCGAGCGGAATGCGGGCCGCTTCGTCGGCCAGCCTTCGGCTGCCGGGGCGTAGGGCAAAGGCGATGCACCCCACGAAGAACAGCGCCATCGCAACCAGGCCCCAGCTGTCGGCAAACGCCCGCATCAAATTGTAGGTCATCAGCGTTCTCCTCAGCGGTAGCCGGCGGCTTCGTCGTAATTTTTGAAGTCGACCAGTGTGCCAAGCATCTGCAGGTAGGCGAGCAGGGCATCCATTTCGGTGACCTGTTGCGGGTTGCCGTCGAAGTCGCCGATCTTGGCTTTTGGGTAACGCGCCTCAAGGCCTGATGTGTCGGCATTGGGATCGGCCTGCGCCGCCAGATCCGCATTGGCGTGGGCGATCATGTCATCGGTGTAAGGGACGGCTACAAGCCTGTTGGCGACCAGATGCGTCGAGAAATCCTTCACGTCGATCGGCGTGTCTTTCAGGAACCCATAGCTCGGCATGATCGATTCCGGCACCACCGAGCGCGGGTCGGTAAGATGCGCGACATGCCATGCATTCGAGTAGCGGTCGCCAACTCTGGCGAGATCCGGCCCGGTGCGCTTCGATCCCCACTGGAAGGGGTGATCGTACATGGACTCGGCAGCCAGGCTGTAGTGGCCATAGCGCTCAACTTCGTCGCGGAACGGCCTGATCATCTGGCTATGACAGAGGTAGCAGCCCTCGCGCATATAGATGTTGCGCCCGACAAGTTCGAGCGGCGAATAGGGGCGCATGCCTTCCACCTTCTCGATCGTGTTGTCGAGATAGAAGAGAGGCGCGATCTCGACGATGCCGCCGACCGTCACCACGAGCAGCGAGCCAACGAGAAGAAGCGTGGCGTTCTTCTCGATGATTGCGTGTTTGTCCATCAAGCCCATTACCTGGCTCCTGATCGCGCAGGTCGGATGGCGACGGGGCTCGGCATCGGCTCCTCCTCGCGCTGGTGGCCGAGGATGGTCCTGGTGATGTTCCAGGCCATGATCAGGGCGCCGGAGAGGTACATGGCGCCGCCGATGGCGCGCAGGACATAGTAGGGGTGCATGGCGGCGACGGTTTCGGCGAAGGAGTAGACCAGGAAGCCCTGCTCGCCATATTCGCGCCACATCAGGCCCTGCATGATGCCGGACACCCACATCACCGCGGCGTAGACGACGATCCCGAGTGTCGCCAGCCAGAAGTGCCAGGTGACGAGCCTCAGCGAGTAGAGCCGTTGACGGTTCCAGAGCTTCGGGACCATGTAGTAGATCGCGCCGAACGAGATCATGCCGACCCAGCCGAGCGCACCCGAATGGACGTGCCCGATGGTCCAGTCGGTATAATGCGACAGCGAATTGACCGCCCGGATCGCCATGATGGGGCCTTCGAAGGTCGACATGCCATAGAAGGCGACGGCCATCACCATCATGCGGATGATCGGATCGGTGCGCAGCTTGTCCCAGGCGCCGGACAGCGTCATCAGGCCGTTGATCATGCCGCCCCAGGACGGCATCCACAGCATGATCGAGAACACCATGCCGAGCGTCTGCGCCCAATCGGGCAAGGCGGTGTAGTGCAGGTGATGCGGCCCGGCCCAGATGTAGAGAAAGATGATAGCCCAGAAATGGACGATCGACAGCCGGTACGAATAGACTGGCCGGTTCGCCTGCTTGGGCACGAAATAATACATCATGCCGAGGAAGCCGGCGGTGAGAAAGAAGCCGACCGCGTTGTGGCCGTACCACCATTGCGTCAAGGCGTCCTGGACCCCTGAAAAGGCGGAGTAGCTCTTGGAGCCCGGGAACGAGACTGGTATGGACAGGTTGTTGACCACATGCAGCATCGCGATGGTCACGATGAACGACAGGTAGAACCAGTTGGCCACGTAGATATGCGGTTCCTTGCGCTTCAGGATCGTGCCAAGGAACAGAATGAGGTAGGCGACCCAGACGATGGTCAGCCAGACATCCACATACCATTCGGGTTCGGCGTACTCGCGGCCCTCGGTGATGCCGAGCAGGTAGCCGGTCGCGGCCATGACGATGAACAGCTGGTAGCCCCAGAAGACGAACCAGGCGAGATCACGGCCGAAGAGGCGCGCGCGGCAGGTGCGCTGCACGACATACAGAGACGTGCAAAGCAGCGCGTTGCCGCCGAAGGCGAAAACGACACCGGATGTGTGCAACGGCCGCAAACGACCGAAATTGAACCAGGGCTGGATGTTGAGATCGGGGTAGGCGAGCTGCAGCGCGATCACCACGCCGACCAGCATGCCGACGACACCCCAGAACACGGTGGCGATCGCGCCGTAGCGGATCGGACCATCCATGTAAGCGGATGGGTCAATCGGAGCTGCTGGCCTGAACTCCGTGTTGCGCAACAGGATCGCAGTGAAACCAGCCACTGCGAAGAACAACACCCACATGTGTCGGCGGAAAGGTTCATCCACGCCGAAGCCGGCGGCCACCAGGGCCGCAAAAGCGAACACGCTTAGAAGGACGATCTCTGTGCCGAATTTCATTGCAGATCCCGATCTCGAATCTGGTGGATGCCAAATCCGCAGCGCACTAATCGCGCAGCCGCCGCCCCCTCGCCCTGATCTATGTCAGGCCGCACGATTTTGTGCGGCGCAATCAGCAGGTGGCGAATGAACGAGGAACGCAGCGCGGGCTCACTCCCTCATGGAAGGCGTTCCCTGGGTTGGGCGGGCGCAGACGCGATCGCTGAGGCGAAAGCTGAGGCTCTGCGCGCGTTGGATGCTATTGCCGATGCCCTGCCAAACGTTGTTCGGATCCCATTGGAAACGAACGCGATCGTTCCGCCGAGCCGTGGCAGATTAAGGACCATGCTTCGCCGGTATGTGCCGAAACACACCTGGCGATTGGTCACGTTCCTATCAAAGCCCGAAAGCTGTTTGTCTCGACAACCGTGACGCCGCTTCGTCGAAGGCGCGGCGACATCGCATTAAAAGGCAAACACGGCCCGCCCCGGAGTCATGCGACATGGCCTCGCCGCTTAGGGCCGCTCGCGTCCGCCGCCACAGCGCTTCTCCAGACGGCTTATGCTGTCCACCGTCACATGGCGTGCGTTCTCAATCCGAATCACCCCGTCAGCCCGCAATCGCGTCAGTTGGCGGCTCACGGTCTCGCTGGTGATTCCAAGGAAATCAGACATTTCGGCACGCGTCAGCGGCAGATCGAAGGAGGCCGACCCGGAAGCCGCATCGAGACTGGAATCGATATTCCGGGCCATCATGAGGAGAAAAGTCGCCACCTTTTCCGGAGCTGTCTTGCGCCCCAGCGTCACCATCCACTCGCGCGCCTCATCGAGTTCATTCAGCGTCTGTTTGAGCAGGCGATGCTCGAATTCCCGTGACGCCTTCATCATCCGTTCGACGGCCGCTCGCGGAAACGAACACAGCGTGACTGCTGTTGCCGCTTCCGCATTGATCGAGCTTTCCTCCTTGAAAGGACGTCCCAGAAAATCCGGTGCAAACTGGAGACCGACGATCTGCTGGCGCCCATCCGACAGGCTCTTTGATAGCTTTACCACGCCTGAAAGCACGTTGGAGTAGCTGTCGACGTTCTGTGCCTCGCCGGTCAACTCCATTCCTGACTCGATCCGGCGACGCGAGCAAGTCTTGGCGAGCCCAACCAAATTGTCTGGATCGAGCGCACCGCAGACACCGCGACGCCGTGCCTCGCAAGGGAAGCAAAGAACAGGAATGCCGGAACTATGAATGTCTTGCCGAAAGGTCATGCGTTCGCCTTACCCGATCCTAACTGCCGGCAGGATACCCATCCAGGGTAGAGAAATCCTGCGGCGGTTTGTCCATGAGCGCGGCTGATCGAGATCAGGGTCTGCTTCAGCGATGCGTGCAGTGTTCCGGCGGGCAACACGGTGAACGCGAGATGCAATCGGAAATAGCTGTCAAACTCAGCGAGAACGTCCCACGCTACACCAGCTATCCGACGGCGCCGCATTTCCATTCGGGGATCGATGCTGCCATTTACCGTGGCTGGTTGGAGACGCTGGAAAGCGGCGACGAAATCTCGCTGTACCTGCACATTCCTTACTGCGACAAGCTCTGCTGGTTCTGCGCCTGCCACACCAAGCAGACGCACCAATATGAGCCGGTGGCCGCTTATCTGCGCTCGCTGAATGCCGAAATCGTCACGATTGCCGGTCTGGTGAGCGGCAAGGCACATGTCCGTGCAATCCACTTCGGTGGCGGTTCGCCAACTATTCTGAGGCCCGATGATATGGTTGCTCTTGGAGCGGCCTTGCGGGACAGCTTCGACCTTCTCCCGGATGCTACGGTCAGCATCGAAATCGAAACCAACGACATGGACAAGGCGCGCCTTGATGCACTTGCTCAAATCGGCGTAACGCGGGCGAGCCTCGGCGTGCAGGATTTCGATCCGCAAGTGCAAAAAGCAATTAATCGTGAGCAGAGTTTTTTGCAGACCAAGGCAGTCGTCGACGGGGTTCGTTCGCGGGGCGTCGAATCGGTCAATCTGGACCTGCTCTACGGGCTCCCGAATCAGACACGCGAGACGATCTGTTCCACGGTGGCGCAGGCACTGACCTTGGAGCCAGACCGGATGGCCCTGTTCGGCTACGCACATGTGCCCTGGTTCAAGAAGCATCAGACGATGATCGACGAGGCATGGCTGCCGAGTCCCACTGAGCGTTTCGCCCAATCTCAACTCGCGGCGCGGGCAATTGTCGCCAAGGGATATGAGGCAATAGGACTCGATCATTTCGCGAAGCCCGACGATGCGCTGGCCATAGCGGCCCGCGCAGGGGTTTTGCATCGCAATTTTCAGGGCTACACTGAGGATCGCTGCCCGACACTGATCGGACTTGGCCCTTCGTCCATCGGTCGTTTTCGCCAAGGCTACGTGCAGAACATGGCTTCGACTGCCGGGTACGGGCGCATGGTTGCGGATGGCGGGTTGGCTGCCGTCCGCGGCGTTGCCCTTTCCGACGACGATCGCGTCCGTGGCTGGATCATCGAGCGGCTGATGTGTGATTTTGCCTTCTCGGCAGTCGACCTGGTGGAGCGGTTCGGCAAAGCCGGCGAGCAGCTCCTTCATCGCTCGAGGTCCATCGCACTCCACGATCCTGCCCGAGCGCTTGAATTCGATGGTGACAGTTTCCTCGTACGGACTGAAAGTCGCCCCTTCATTCGAACCATCGCGGCCAAGTTCGATACATATTTCAAAGGGGGAACGGCGAGGCACTCGGTGGCGGTCTGAGCAAAGCACAGTGCGCTCGCCGTTTGGTCGATCGGCGAACCAGCTGCGTTCGTTTTGACCGCTCATAGGCGACTACCGCATCAAATCGTCGACCGTGAACAATCCGAGCCCTAAGCGGCGACCGGCTTCGGCCGGATTTGAAGCAGGGCAATCAAGAGCGACAA
>NZ_JARTVP010000029.1:0-3698 GCF_029625865.1 Mesorhizobium sp. WSM4887 | reverse complement strand
CATAAGCCGAAGGAATCCTGAGTACGAATGAGCCGCAGGAGGCATTTGACGAACGGGGAAGCAAGGGCCTCGTCGTCATTGTTGACAGCAGGGCCAACCGGAGGAATTTCGTTGTTCGTCATTTCAGTCTTCGTCTTCGAGGTACGATTTCCTTTTCCTGCGATGCCCACTCCGGGTCCGCTTGCGTGGCCGACGAATGGCTTGGGCGGGCCAACCCCAAGAGTGCCCCGTGGCCGACCTCGACATGTCCACGAGTGCGAGACCTGCGGCGCGAATTCGCGGCGCACATCGTCTGCGCCGCGATCCGACCGGTGGTCAACGCAATTGAAATCCAACCTTCCGCAAGCCGCCGCCCTGCTGCATCGACATACTTGCTGCGAAGAGAGCTTCGATGGGCGGATTGGCCAGTGTTCAATTCCAATTGTCAGTCCCTTCGCGATTCTTGCTCAGGAAGTGACTTCGTTTTGAGTTTCGGGTGCCTTCTTTTGCGGAGCCACACAAAGATCCGCGTGACAGGCAGGCTCACCCGTGTAGTTGGCCAGTGCTTCGAGCAATGGGGTAAGATAGTACTGTTTGGTGTGGTCCGGAATTGGCCCCAGCCGGTCCACCGATTTCAGTGCCACCTCGATCAACTCGATTGCGCGATCTTTGTTGCCGCTCTCGTAATAATACTGAGCTACCGGGAGGTACCGGAGGTATTTAAACGGGCCATCGCCGTTCGGGGGATTGAGTGCCAGTATCTGTTCCGAGAGCTCGTTGCCCATCGCAAAGCGCTCCGCGCGCGGAAGATGGGAATTGTCCATCGTGGGATCGAAGAGTTGGTTGAGGGCCAAGGCCATCCACGACACCGCGTCGGACGTTTTGTCGATCGCGTCCTCGACCAATTCTCGCATGACCGGCATGCCGGTCTTGATGTCGCGCAGCTTGTGAAGCAGAAGATCCGCATGAATCTGCCGGAACTCACAAGAGTCTGGCATCAAGGCGAGGCCTTCTTCGATGGCCAAGAGCGCCGCCGTCCAATCCTCGGCCTGCATCGCCGGCTCAAGTTTGGCGTATATCGGCCCGGTAAGCGACATTTCGCGCGCTGCAAGTTGGTTATGCGCGATGCGCTTTGCATCGGCGGCTTTCGCTTCATAGCTGCTGCGCCAGCTGCCGTTAAGGACTTTCGGCAAAACGTCATCGAGTTCCGCCGGGTGGCCGATAAAAGCGATGTGGCCGTCGCGGTCGACCACGAACGAGGTGGGAATCCCAATCGAAGAGCTGGGATCCATCCAGAGCTTGTTCATTTCGCCAATGTAATCGAACCCGATACGATAATTCAGATTCGGGAACTCCTCGGTCAGCCAGGCATCCACGTTGGTCCGCGCCTCGTCTGCGGTAGGACCCTGTTCGCAGGCGGCAACTCCGACCGCCTCAAATCCGCTGCCTTCATATTTCTCCTGCAGTTCGATCAAATGGGGCATGGCGTCGACACATGGTCCGCACCAAGTCGCCCAAAACTCAACGAGGTAGACCTTGCCGGGCCGAAAGTTCGTGAGGGGCTCGCCACGCAGCCAGTTCTCCACTTTGATCGCAGGAGCCGGGGACCCCATACGCAGTTCCATCTTGGTGTCCAAAGTCATTCCACACCTTTCGTCTCTTTTGTCGCGGAATATTTTCCAGTCAAAATCGGACACGGTCTCGAGGGCATCGCTCCCTCTGGCTTGCTTCAGCGAAGCTCTCACCGTGTTGCCGCACATCAAGCTGCAACGGAGGTGCCAATTCCCTCAGCTCCGGTAAGCGGCGGGAAATGCTTTGAAATTCTCCACGAGGCCAAATGCGGCCGATTGTCGTGAACCCGACATGTCTTCTGCCGCTGTCGGGTTTCGCCCTATCACTCTTGAGAGCTTGGACGGCTCGCCTGTGATTAGACTGGCCTCGGCCCTCGAGCAGTGGCAGTTTGGCGCCAGTTCGAAAGCGCGAACTCGCCGGCTTGGTCCTCGTGCCGCCACCGCCGCGTGTGGATTCTTGCCCCGGAGTCAAAATTCGCCTCGCGGTTGCCAACGGCGGCATGCGCTCAATGCGCGTGGCGTTGAGCACCGACAGCACGTAATGGTACCAATTAGTGGATGCCCGTCGCTGCCTCCACTTCTCCAGCCAAGCGCTCGAACGACGCTACCTACCCACGTTCGAGCGCGACCGCGGAATCGCAGACTGCCGAACGTCAGCCGTTGCGAAAGGTGTAGCCGTACCCGTTGATCGCCGGTGCGCCGCCTAGATGTGCGTAGAGGACCCTCGATCCCTGTGGAAAGAAGCCCCTCTGGACGAGGTCGATCATCCCTTGCATCGATTTGCCCTCGTAAACGGGGTCCGTAATCATGCCCTCGAGCCGCGCGCACAAACGGATTGCCTCTTTGGTTTCCTCCGATGGAACGCCATAACCCGGGTACGCGTAGTCCATGAACAACACCACGTCTGCCTCGACAATTTCCGCTCCGAGGTGGACGAGCTTCGCTGTATTTTGGGCGATGCCAAGCACCTGCGCCTTGGTCTTGGCGGGCATGGCGGAGGCATCGATACCGATCACGTTGCGCTGTCGACCATCCTTGGCGAACCCGACGAGCATGCCGCCGTGGGTTGAACCAGTCACCGTACAGACGACGATATAGTCGAAGGCAAACCCAAGCTGCTCTTCCTGGGCACGCACCTCCTCAGCGAACCCCACATAGCCCAGGCCGCCGTATTTGTGGACAGAGGCGCCGGCAGGTATCGCATATGGCCTGCCGCCCCTTGCCTTGACTTCATAAAGTGCCTTTTCCCAGCTGCGGCGGATGCCGATGTCAAAGCCCTCGTCAACCAGGCGCACCTCTGCCCCCATGATGCGGCTCAAGAGGATATTGCCGACCCGGTCGTAGACAGCATCATCATGTGGGACCCAGCTCTCCTGGACCAGGAGGCATTTCATGCCGATCTTGGCGGCGACCGCAGCGACCATGCGCGTATGGTTGGACTGCACGCCACCGATTGTGACGAGCGTATCGGCATCTGACGCGATCGCGTCGGGCACAATGTATTCGAGCTTGCGCAGCTTGTTTCCGCCGAACGCGAGACCGGAGTTGCAGTCCTCGCGTTTGACGTAGATTTCCACCTTGTCGCCCAGATGCTTGCCGAGGCGGTCGAGCCTCTCGATCGGCGTGGGTCCAAAGGTGAG
The DNA here is from genome assembly GCF_029625865.1 of Mesorhizobium sp. WSM4887. Taxonomy (NCBI): domain Bacteria; kingdom Pseudomonadati; phylum Pseudomonadota; class Alphaproteobacteria; order Hyphomicrobiales; family Phyllobacteriaceae; genus Mesorhizobium; species Mesorhizobium sp. WSM4887. The sequence goes on along the minus strand of NZ_JARTVP010000029.1, from coordinate 508 downwards.
CGGATAACGTTCGAATTTTTCCAGCATGCTATCTCCAGCAAAAAAGTACCTGAACCTGCTACGCACCGGTCAGCCCAGGGGTATGGTCGCGTGTTAGCCGAACACAGATTCCCTATACGATCAGCTCAGTCATCAGAGGGTGACCAAAATTGGTGTGGGTCTGAGCACTGATCCTGTCATCCGCGCATCAAAGCAGCAGCACATGCTGGGCATTCGACCAAGCCGGGACACAGCTGAAAATTGCATTCCGCAGTTGATCAGAGTCAGACGACTGGTACCCGAGCTTTCCTGTAACCATCGGCATGCTGGCCCCTGTGGCGAGTTCCACGAGCGCGGCTAGAGGACTGCCAGATCAGAAAGAGCACGCGGCCGAAGTAGCCGGCCTGAAGCAGCAGCGAACAGGCCAGCGTCGTGACGACTGCCACACGGAGCGAATCCAAAGCGAAGTAAACCATCGACGCATTGCTGCACAGGACCAGCCCCACGAGCCGACAAAAAGATGAAGTGC
>NZ_JARTVP010000028.1:0-9715 GCF_029625865.1 Mesorhizobium sp. WSM4887 | reverse complement strand
ATCGCCATATCGCGCGGGTCCAGATAGCCTTCGAATGCGGATTCTGCAAAAGGACCTGCCAGACACGCAACTATCTCCCGGATCGCATCATCGCGTTCCAAACATCGATCCATATCGTCCTCGAAAATCGGCTTTCGCTTCGAGGTGAATCCTTGCGCTGAATAAAAACCCGCGCCTTCGACAACACCACCGCACTCTCCGTCACCGACGTCGGGGTAAATACTAACACTTGAGAAAGCAGGGAGTTCACGGTCGTCGTCGAACGTCTGACGGTGCAAAACGATGGCGGCCACCGCGTGCCCGGCTTCGTGATGCGCCACAAGCGGCAGATATTGGGAGGCTACATTCATGCGGTGCGGCTCTCAGGTCTAGTTTGCTTTTGCGCATAGGACCGCAATTGTCGTGCCAACTGGGAAAATCGTTTCGGGCAATGCGATCGCTCCGATAGCGTTGCGTCTCCTGTCTGACATTGTTGGGAAGTCGACACGCGCCCGTCGCAATGCGGTCGACCTTCCGCGCGAGTTGGGTGACCCGTGAAGGCGGCCGACCAGGACGATGTTGCGCTGATCGGCGACGAAGGCGCGGCCGGGCGAGATCGCGCATCAGGGGGTGACCGGCGTGTCGGCGAAGTCGAAGTCGTCGATGTCCTTGGCCAGCGGCAACTTGGCGACAGCGAACTGGTATTTGATGGAGCGGGCCTGCTTCTCCGATATCTCGGCCTGCAAGAGATCACCGACAATCCTGGGCGGCTCGTGCCGTCGCTTGATGGCGACGCGCCCATGATCTCGTCATAGGCTCTGCGCATTCCGTAGAGCTTCAGCGCTCCCATCAGTTCCAGTACCTCGGTGCGTTCCATGGCTGTTTGTCCTCCTGAGACTGTCATAGCGGGTGCAGTCGGCGACCGCTCGTGAGCTAGCTTCAGCGCTTGGGGAATGGAAAGGATCGTGCCCGGCGCCGGATCGCGGCTGCGGGCCAGGATGTTGAGGATCACCGGCGCCGACGATGCACCGTGCTCGATGGCTTCCTGACAGGCGGCCTCGACCGCGCTCAATCCGTCGGTCAGCACCCAGGTGAGGATCAACACCATCTGCCGGTCGACGTCATCAACCGCCTTGAGCTGCGCCGCACCTTCTCCATTGCCGACCGCACGACCCAGCCAAGGAACGGCGCGCGCCGTGTGCCAGGGATCGTAGGCGACCTCGTTGCGGCCAAAGGAGCGAACGTGTTCTCCCACGACCACGCCATCCTCTGGCGGATGCGATCCGATCGACATAAGCATGGATCTCGATGGGCCGACCGACGGCACTCGACAGCACCGAGTATTTGTTGTTGTCGAAGCGCACCGTGCAGGTCTTCGACACCGACGGGGGAATGCAATGGAAGCCGTCGAAGCGACCGGCAGCCGCTCCCGCTGCGGCTTGGCCGCATTCGCCGACAGCAGCCGGTCCCGCGTCTCACGCCGAGCTCCCATGCGGGGATAGGGCTGGTGCTTGCGCTCGTAGCGGAACTGCGTCTCCTCAGAACGCAGGACCTTGCGCACCACCTTGCGCGAGATCTTCAGCTCACGGCAGATCGCTTTGATCGACTTCCCCTGGACCAGCGACAGCCGACGTATCTTTGCAATCGTCTCTAAAACCAACATCCAAAACACAAATGCCTCCGATCAAGCCGGAGGCATCTTGATGACCCCATCGTTAAGGGGTCCCGTTTGGACGAAAATCACCCTTTAAACAGGGTCCCCATTCCACGAAAAATCAATGCACTACCTTCCAAAGCTGCGAGAGATCGCCACCGACCGCTTTGAAGGGGCTTTCGGCGGTCTCGTCAGCGAGGTTGTGGCATGAAGAAACATCAATCCACAGCATTGGGCCGAAGCATGCCACGGGCTCATGCCGCGGGAGAGCGGGAAGATATTCTTGAAAGAAGAAGCGGTCTCCGACATCAATACCGACAGGATGGGCAGCTTTCTCACATCACTTGAGGTCGAGCGTGGCAGTTGCGACCCGCAATGCAAGGCTGGCGGCGATGCATGCCTTTGCGCGGTTCCTGATTTCGGAGCACCCCGAATATTAGGATACGCTGCAACTGGTGGTGACACTTCCCTTCAAGAGGGCGCGTGGGTGGCACCTGTCGAATATCTCGATGAGCCCGGAAATCAAGAGCGTCCTGGCGCGTATCGTCCGCCGCACGCCTTCTGGACAGCGGGATTACGCTCTGTTTTCGCTGATGTTCAATACGGATGCACGAGTTCAGGGATCCTGAATCTTCGATTGTGACCTTCGTCTGGTATCGCCCTGTCCCGCCGAGCAAAGCAACGACCGCCCCACACTGCTCACCCGGTTCGGTGTTCCATACTTGCTGCGCACACATGGCTGCGGGCGAAGGAACCACCATGGCGGAAAAAAGCATCCATCATCGCCCTTTGCGGGACACGACGGCCATCCACCTCGTCAAGGCGGGTGTTGACATCGCCACCATCAGTCGATGGCCAGGCCACTCGGGCTGAACTAACGATGCGCTACGCCCAGGCCGGTATCGATATGAAGCGGCAAGCGCTCGAACAAGGCTTCCCCGACGTGATGTCATCGGCAAAAGATCAGACGATCATCGCTTTGATGGCTGGATGTTTGGCTGGCTGCACCGCTTGTAGACGCTCAGTTATGTGGAGTTGTATCGCGGGAAGTCGCGCGTCTTGGGCTTTTGCGGTGTCAGCTCCACATCTCTCCGCAGTGCACGTTGTCACTGTTGAAGAGCCGTTTGTTCAATCTTCGTCCTGGCACGGCAAGGGTTGTCGATATTGTGGGCGTCTTGCGCTTGCCGAGCTTGTCCGAAATCCAGCGCCGGATCAGGCGTGAACACTGTTGCGTAGTTCGTCAGCCAGAGCGCGGAGAACGTCGGCGCTTCCTTCCAGCGCCGTAAAAGCGTAGGGATTGAGGAACTGTCGGCCCCAGAACAGATTGCGATCTGTGCCGGATAGCGTAGCTTCCTCGCTGACACGCGGCCAATTCTCCGCAATGCATCGGAGCTGGCCTTCAACAATCGCAAGAGCTTCCGGCGCGCTGAGCAGGAAGTGATGCGCCGCTTCAAGGCAGGACGCTATCCGGCTCATGCGGTTATTGCCGCTGATGAGCATGGCCTGGCTGGCCTCCTGGCCACTGCGGGCCTGCGGACAAATATCGTACGCAGGCGTGAGGGTGAGCTTAGCGCCGTCCCAGAATGCCGCATGGTTGCGGGCATGATCGTCGGTGTTGCCGCAAAGTATGTTGAAGACAATGCGGCTGAACAACTCGCGCAGAGTTTCCGACGGCGCGGTGAATCGGTGGCGAATGATCTCCGCCAAATCCTGGTAGCTGGCGTAACGCGCCATCATCTCATCGAGCGCGAGCATCGTCAGCGCTGAGACCATGGATTTGCGTTGCCAGCCGCCCGTGACCTTGATCCGGTCGAATCGCTCGACGAGCAACACGTCGTTGCCTGCGGCGCGAACGAGCGAGACGGATGCCGCTCTGATGCCGCACAAGGCGGCAAGCCGCATGGCTATGAATTCTCCTTTGACGACGCTGTAAAGGTCGGCAGACGAGGAAAATTTCGCGACATGCTTGACGGCGTCACCCTCGATCAGCGCCTTTGGCCTTGCGCCGCCGATCGAGCTGCCGTGATGCAGCGCCTGATCTAATTCGGGGGTGAGCGGAATACCTTTCTCTACCCGCTCCGCCGATTGGACAAGCTCTTCGAGAGTGGCATTGGCCAGTGCGCGCGGCTCGTAATGCATTGGCGAAAACTGAAAATCGAGCGCGCCGATGCGGTCCGAGCCTGATTCCAGCAAGAACGTCAGTTCTGAAATATCGAGCCGCGCGATTTCATCGCCCTTCACACCGAATTTGCGGTTTAGGATAACCCGTCGTCCCCAGGCATCAGGGGCAGCATCGCGGATGCATCCCGGCATGGTTAGGCCAGGAAGCAAAGGCAATTCGCCTGCCTTCAGGGGCAGTTCCGGGAGATAAAGCGGGATCGCGCTTCCCAGTTCACGAAAGCTCCTGCCATAGTTGAAGCTGACGAGTCCGTCATGGGCATATAGCCGCCCGGCGACAACCGGCGCGGTCTCGCCCGGCAGCCAGACCCAGACATAGGCTTCGTCGTACTTGGGGACCTTAGAACTCATCGACGATCTGCTTGCCGGCCTTGTAGACGTGCTTCGGCAGCAGCGCGATGCGATCGTCCATGCGGCCTGTGAGGGCTGTGATGCCATTGCCGTCGGCATCGAACAGCTTCACACCGACAATGGCAGCAGCTTCGAACATCAGTCCGATTTCGACTTTGGGATCGCCCTTCTCGATGCGCTGCAGGGTGCTGCGTGAAACACCGATTCTCTCGGCTAACTCCTGTGCGGTTAACCGGTGCTGCATCCGGCCAAGCCGGATGGTCTTACCGAAAAGGCCAAGCGCTTCCATCGCGTAGCGCGAATAGGTGCGTTTATACGTTGCCTTCATTCGGGTCTCTGTGACCTATGCATGATCCATATCGCCTTCTTTCGAACTTTATATAGGTAATGTCACAGAGCGACTGCCAAAGTCAAGACTCCGTATCGCAAGCGTTACCCATCCGAACGAGGAAGGCGGATATTGCCGACGGCTCCTGCACAACCGGCCAGCTCTGCGCGTCTCGGGCGAGGCGGAGATCTGGCGCTGGATCGCGGACAGCCTTGAGACGCCTCGCATGAGTCATTCATGGGCGGTCCCTGGTGCGGGGCCGCGGCGCTCGACTGCTGGCCGACATTCTCGGCGGCGGGACCCGCATCCGGCTACACCAGCACTTTTCGACCGCATACGCGCCCAGCTTCTCTCCGAAATCATTGCCAATGAGCGCGAACCTCATGCGATCGCCGAGCTGGCCTGGCGGCGCGGAATCTACGCACGCATCCGTATTCGAGACCGCCCAAGGGAGGCTGACTAGCGTAACGCCCTCCGATCTAAGCGCCTTCCACAAAGCCGCTTTCGCACGCGACGGGCTGCATGTGGCGGTCGTAGGCGACATAGATGCCAAGCCCTGAGAGTAAGGCTCTACCAGCTGTTCGGCGATTTGCCTCAGAAACTGGCGCTTGCCGGCGCGAACCAGTGGTATCGCGAGGGCGAGCACGCCGAGCGCTTTTCCTCCGCCCTCCACTGACCACAGACCCGCACGCAACGAAGCCGCGCTCGATCTTATCGTGGCGTGGCTAGGTGCAATGTTTGCTCTCGCCATCAGGCCGGCTTTCCCGATGGCGTGGTCAACCTGATCTATGCGTCCGAAGGTGATCGCGTGGGCCGTGAACTCTGCACCAATTCCAAAGATCAGCTTTACCGGTTCGAACGAGGTCGGACGGCTGCTGATGCGTCAGTGCTCTGACCAGATCAAGAAGGTCAGCCTTGAAACCGGCGGCAATGCACCTTTCATCATCTTCGATGATGCCGACATTGACGGTGCTGTTGACGGTGCGGTCCAGGCGAAGTTCCGCAATGCCGGCCAGACCTGCGTTTCCGCGAACCGCATTTACGTCCAATCGAGCGTTCACGATGAGTCCGCCGAGAAATTGTGGAGAAGGTCCGGCACTTATCAGTGGTCCGACGTCTACTCCCGGAGCGAAGCCGTCGCCAACCCAAGATCGAGTCCCACATCGCAGATGATAATTCGATGCGGGGCCGAACGATAAATATGCATGCTTTGGCCACCCCGAGGCAGGGCTCATTGAGATGATCCGACCGCCTTGGAACAAAGATGGGGTAGAGCAGATGAAGCGTTGGCAGCGTGTCTCCATTCGACGCGAGCGCTTAGGATGGGATCACGATCATTCGCATCACGCGCAGCCGCAAGGGCGATGCCATGGCTACTTTGGAATCGTTGAAGTGGTTTGAGCCGGACAGTCACAAATACACCCGTTACGCCGCGGCTCAGGAAACGGGGCGGCGTCCGGCGGTGGAGGTGCTCGCTGACTTAAAAAGGGTGCGGGCAGTCGTTGCGCTTGAGAGCGACGACATTTGGGATCCGGCACGGGGTGACCTGCTGCCAATCGGCAGTTAACAGGGTCCGACAAAAGTGTGCACAACATGCTGCTGAAGTGGCCTCCGGAAGCGCTACCGGAAGTTACGCGTCTTGAACTTGATAGGGTCGATATGGTCATACTGCATCGACGATGTCGCGCCCCTTCGGCATGCCGCGCGGATCGATGCCCGATCCGCCGTGATGAGCCTCGTCCCTCGGCCGTGCGGCAACGGAAACGGCGTCTTGCGGTTTCCCACGCTGGCCAGCCCGGCCGACAGATCGGTCAGCTCGTGGGCGACGAGGTGCACCACCTCCTCTTCCGTCGGATGCGTCCGCGGACGCCGAGCATGGCCGAAGCAAGAAGCACGCGCCGGAATTTCTCGAGAGATCTTGACCCAGACGACGACGTTTGCCGCACCCGTCTCATCCTCCAGAGGAACATGAAGCCTTTGGCCGAGCCCGGCCGCTGCCGGACCAGCACCAGGCCGGCGGCCTCGAGCCAGCTTCTGCCTCGCGCCTGCATAGCATCCTGACAGGTCACGGTGCGGCGCCGGTTAGGCGGCACGCCGATTTTGGCAACGCTAGCCTGTGAACTGAAGAATGAAGGTCGGACTTGCGGCACATCGATTAGGTTCAAATGATAAGTTGCTGCCCGGCGAGGTCGTTTCAGCGCATCTCGACTGGTGGGTCGGCAAGACAATGCGGAACGGAAATGATCGCAGGCGTAAAGGACGGCTTTCGGGGCCGGAAGCTTCAGGCCTGGAACCGGACCCCAGTTTGGCGCAAGCATCGTGGCCTCCGCCCGGTCAGGCATTCACCGGCTCGCGAAATGCCAATTGATTCTGCTTAACCGGGCATACCTAAACGGCCACTTGCGTTCCGATCTCGACCACACGTCCGGTCGGGATCTGGAAATACTCCGTCGCGTCGGCGGCCGTGCGCGCCAAGCCGATGAACAGCTTGTCCTGCCACACCGGCATGCCGGAGTTGGGTGACGCCTTGAGCGAGCGACGCGACAGGAAGAAGGACGTCGTCATGATGTCGAACTTCCAACCCTGCTTGCGGCAGATCGCCAGCGCACGCGGGATGTTAGGCTGTTCCATGTAGCCGAAGGTCAGTGTCACCCGCATGAACAGCTCATTGATCGTTTCCATCTTGATCCGCTCGCTGTCGGGCACCACGGGCTGCTGCGCCGTCACCACAGAGAGGATGACGTTCTGTTCGTGCAGCGCCTTGTAGTGCTTCAGGCTGTGCATCAACGCGGTCGGCGCACTGGCGGGATCGCTGGTCAGGAACACGGCCGTACCGGACACCAGCTGCGGTTTCTTCTTCAACAGATTGCCCGCAAGGAAATCGAGCGGAATCTGGTTCCTGCGCGTCTTGTCAAATAGATACCTGCTGCCTCTTATCCAAGTCCACATGGTCATCACGATCACTGCGGCAATGGCAAGCGAGGCCCAGCCGCCTTCGAATACCTTGACGATGTTAGCTGCAAAGAAGCCGGTATCGATGAAGACGAACACCGCCATTAAGGCTATCGCGACGCCGAGCGGCCATTTCCAGATGCGCGTCATCACAACAAAAAGCAGTATGTTCGTCACCAGCATATTGCCGGTCACCGAAATACCGTAGGCCGAGGCCAGCCGGCTGGATTCGCCGAAGCCGACCACCAGCAGCATCACCACCAGCGCCAGCATCAGGTTGATGCGCGGCAGATAGATCTGGCCCGACTGTTTTTCCGACGTGTGCTGGATGACGAAACGCGGCAGCATGTTGAGCTGTACCGCTTGCCTGGTCAGCGAAAAGGCGCCGGAGATCACCGCCTGGCAGGCGATCACGGTCGCCGCCGTGGCAAGCACGACCATCGGAATAAGCGTCCAGCCCTGGTTCATCTCGAAGAACGGATGACCGACAACGCCGCCATTTGCCAGCACGAAGGCGCCTTGCCCGACATAATTGAGCAACAGACAAGGGAACACGATCGCCAGCCAGGCGAGCACGATCGGCTTGCGGCCGAAATGGCCGAGGTCGGCGTAGAGCGCCTCGGCTCCGGTGACGGCGAGGAAGACTGCACCAACCGTAACGAAGGCGACGTCAGGCGAGTTGACCAGGAACGACACGATGTAATGCGGGCTGATTGCCAGCAGGATTTCCGGGTCGTCCATGATGTGGTTGAGCCCGGAAAGGCCGATGGCCAGGAACCACAGCGCGGTAACGGGTCCGAACACCAATCCTACGCCGCCGGTGCCAAACCGCTGTACCGCAAACACGATCGCCAGGATGGCCAGTGTCAGCGGCACCACATAGGGCTGGAACGTCGGCGTGACGACATTCATACCTTCGACCGCCGACAGTACCGAGATTGCCGGCGTAATGACGGCGTCGCCAAAAAAAAGCGCCGCGCCGACGATGCCGATGCCGATGCCGATGCCGAGGATCACCGCAGAGCAGGTCGGGAAACTGTTGCGCGCCAGCGCCATAAGCGACAGCACTCCGCCCTCGCCTCGATTGTCGGCGCGGAGCACGAACATGATGTATTTGATCGTCACGGTGATCGTCAGGGACCAGATGATCAGCGAGAGTACGCCGAGGATGTCGCCACGGCTGGCGACGTTGCCACCCGCTGATGCATGCAACGCCTCGCGAAATGCATAGATCGGGCTGGTGCCTATATCGCCATAAACGACACCTAGTGCGCCCAACATCAGCGCCTTGGTGCTGTGCTGCTCGACCTCAGAATGGCTCGATTGTTCGACAGGTTCTGCCTCGTTACCAGCATTGGTAAGGGCCATGGACGACACTCCGATAAGCGCGCGGTGCTCTACGCTTGCTGCACTGCAATATCAAGTTCCGTCACGTAATGTCTGCCGTCTCGCCTGTCGTTGCTCGCCTTGGTAGACTCGCCAGCCCGCAGCCCTACCGAGCAGCAATAGCGCCCCGGCAGAACCCTCAATCGCCCAGATCAATGAATGGTTATCGCCCACAGTGCCCCCCCGCGATGCGGCCGATGGCGACCAGGGTGTCGTGGGCGCACAAGGATGGCGCTTTCCTGATGACGCCGTGCTCCAGGTGTGATCGCACCGTTGCTGCGCAAGCCATTTACTTGCTCGTCCCAGCGAGGACCGTGGCCAACTGGAACGCAGGGCCACGCCGCTCACCGGCCGCACTTTGCGGCGCAGATAACGATTCGATCTCCGCGGCGAGATTCTGGTTGAAGAAGCCACCAAGCTTGTCGAAGGACACACGGTCGTAATATCGACATGCCAGTATCCGCAACCCAGAAAAGCTCCTTGGGCTCCGCTGCGCGCGCCACGAACAACCCGATCTTCTCTGCGAAGAGGACGCCGTAATCCTTCAGGTTGAAGCCAAACCGGGGGGCGGCCGTGACGTATGGGCGAAGGGCTAGGAGGCGGGTTCGGTGAGGAACGGCATTGATGTCCACGCCGTCTCCTGGAAAGACAGAGGAATGCGGTGTCACCGACTGGCGCCGGAGGTTGATCCGGTGATTAGGAGGAGCACTCGTTGTCGGATTCTCGACGATGTCGGACATCTGACACAACGCTGCCAGAGCGATCACGTTGTTCCGAAACGATTTTCCCAGTTGGCACGACAATTGCGGTCCTATGCGCAAAAGCACTGCGATGCCGCACCGACTGGAAGAACTCATCAATGATCACGCTTTTCGAACATGTGGGCG
>NZ_JARTVP010000027.1:0-11436 GCF_029625865.1 Mesorhizobium sp. WSM4887 | reverse complement strand
TCGACGCACTCCGGACAAGTAACCTCATGGGCGCGGCATGCAGGATTAACCGAGCCCAGCCGGTCATGAGTGCGGCCTTGCCGGGTCGGGCGATAGGCAGTCATGCCCTGCCCTTCCTGCGGGTCAAGCACTCCGAAAAAACATTTCCCCCATAAATGCTAGATCTTCCGTTGCCTTTTCGCGTCACAGGCCGTCAAACGCCCGGCCGTTCACAACAGTGATCCGGCAAGTGTTTGGCTGCGCGAGACGATGCTGCAGGGAGTCGTCCTGCATGGCACTTCGCTATGATGCTGCGGTGCCGTCTAACGGCGCCTCGTGCTTGAACGCACTGAACGGCCACCGCGATCAAAATCGATGGTTCGAGGACCGTTGATCATCACCCCGCCAGCCTCGATCTTGTTTGCCGCCACGAGAGCGACACAGAGACTGCTGGTGAAGATGCCCGCCTGCCCGCTATGTTCCGGATGGTTGACCATCCCGGATGGACCCATCGAGGGTGTCAAGGCGAGCATGAGCACAGGCGCGAACAGTTCACGGGCAGGCGCGACGGTGGCCGCAAAGCAACGTCGCGCCAGCATGCGATCTCAGCAGGATCGGCACCATCCTGTCAGGGAGCAATGCGAGTGGCTGGCTTAGCCGCTGCGACGCTGCCCGGCATCGCGTTCAATTGATCTGGCGCCTTAAATGCAGGAAGGCTTCGCGGCCGGTACGAGGCGCATCCCTCCTCCGAAGCAGCACGCCCAAGTATCATCACAAGCCCCGAGCGCCCGCGTTCGGCGATGTCCAATTTCCGACAATGTCGGAATACAGTCAGATCTGCTGGATTGACTTTAAATGGTTTTCTCATTTGGCACAGCGCATGCTGGTTATCCGGAAACACGTGACCGACCAACAAGAAGTCGCATGACACAACCGAAGCCATCCATGTCTGACGGGCTGCCCAGGATACCTACTGCGACCGCGCTTGCCCGGTGACGACCGCTCCGGCTCCGCCCGTTACCGACGAGGCAAAGTGACGGATTTCCTGCGTTTCAACGACATGGAGGTGGTTGTCATTCCCGCTGGGGGACAGACTCGGCCTGTTCAAGGCATTGCGCGAAGGCGGCAAGATGACGGCCACCCGTGCGCGAACTCAAGGAGCGCAGCCTGTATCGTGTATCAGGCAAATAGGCCGTCGGTCAGTGACCTTGACACAGGGGACATGCGCAAGGTCCTGAAGTTTGATGCAGCGATAGAAGGGTGCCAATGACAACAATAGCTTACAGGAACGGAACCATGGCTGGCGACGGCCGAGCCTTGGGTTTTGACTCAGTATCCGTCGGTGAGAAAACGAAGGTGTTTCGCTTATGCGACGGCACACTCATCGGCGTTTCCTCTTCGTCCTTGGGTATTCCAAAGGCCGTTCGAGACTGGGTTGAGAAGGGCATGGATGTTTCTGATATTCCTGTGCCGCGCAACGACGACAATTTTGAATTTGAGGCGCTGATAGTGCGCAAAAATGGGGAAGCCGTATTGTTGGACGGCAATTGGCTGCCAAGTGATCCCGTGAAAGGTGAATATTATGCCATCGGGAGCGGCAAGCAGTATGCTTTGGCCGCGCTGGTTTTGGGCAAGTCAGCTAAGGAAAGCGTCGAAGTTGCCGCGAAACTCGACGTTTGGACTGGTGGCACAGTCACTGCCATAACTCACTAAACCCGCCTTTCGGCGGGAGTGTGACAGTGCGAGCGTGGAAGTAGGGCGCCACCCCGGGGCACGTCGAGCCCTGTCATGTGAGCTGGTCCATAAGCGCGCGAAAGCGTCCAGTTGTGGCCAAAAGCACGATTTGCGACAGAACCGGCCCGCTTCTATGAGTATGGGCCGCTTTTTGCGGCCAGCGTGCTTGCCATCCTGCCGCCAGTGGCCGTCGCCTTCTTCTTCCAAGGTTACCTCGTCATGAAGTAGAGCACCACGATCTTGTCGGAGAGATCGGAAGGCGGACGGCCCTTCCGTCCGCGTCGGCCAGTTCGAAAGGCGGCGCGGCCTGCTCGTCGATCGCCTGGAAGAACCTCTCCGCGCTGTCCCTCATCTTGTCGAGATCGGCGCCCGGATGGTGGGCCAGCGCGGAGGTCCCGAGGATCAGCGCCAGAAATTGAATCGCAAGCGACGGTTTCGCTTTCATGGACAATGCATTCCGGTTGGGGGCGTTCGAGGGCTCCGCGGCTAGGATTGGTCTCACTGTGTCTGCTCCCGCTCCCGGCGGCTCATCTGCCTGATAGGCGCGTTCCCGCTCGGGCCATGTGCTTTTGATGAAGGCCAGAACGGCCCGGATCTCCTCGTCGGTGAGGACATTCCCGAAGCCCGGCATGTCGCTCTGGTAGCCGCCGCCGACGACCGCGGCCGGTCCCGGCGCCGGCATGCGTCCCGAAGGCAGCGGGCTTTCCAATCGCGCTGACCTTCGCCTGGCTAAAACCGTCTTGCCTAGCGCTATCGCCGCGGCCGGGGCGCGGCCATCCGGTTGGCGAGCCAAGGCAATGTCCAGACCAATCCGAGGCCTGCCGCGGCCACGCATCGATAAGAGGACCGACGCCCTTCTCCTTTGCCGCCGCTGGAGAACAGGTATTTGATCAGCGCGGCCGTCCCGAGGACGAGCACGACGACGACAAGCAGCCACACCAGGCCCGTGCCGAACATCATCATGCCGCTCATGCATTCCATCATCGAAGCCTCCTATTCCGTGGCGTAGATGCCGCCGGTCGCGTCAGACTTTCGGATTTCGAGAATCTCGAAGGGCGCTTCCTTCGTGCCACTCATGCCGGGGGAGCCCATCGGCATGCCGGGCAGCGTCATGCCCTTTGATGTCGGGCCGCTCGGTCAAGAGCTTGTTGACCGTGCCGACCGGCACATGGCCGCTCACCACATAGCCGTCGATGAACGAGAGAAGGCAGCCATCGGCTTCCGGCGGAATGCCCTCTTCGCGGCTCATGGCGAAAAGGTCGTGAGTCGGCCTTGACGGTGATTCCTGGAAGGCCGATTCCAAGGCGAGCTGGCTTGAAGGCCGCGGTCCGGATGGTCGACTAGGCAGCTTGGTTCCACGATCGCAATGCTTGATCGCTTCATTGCAGGCCATGGGCTCTCGCCCCCTCCTTTTGCCACACGAGGCGCCAGCTCACGTGTTGTTGTTGGCGTGCGCCCCGGCAACCGCTTTCACCAGCCGCTCCAGCGATCCCGCGCGCTCCAGCTCCGCAAAGAATGATGCGGCGTGACGCTACCCAGCCGGTGCTTCTCGGCCTTCCAATTAAACTGTCTCGACGAAAGAGCCGTCTCCGTTGCTCCGGTCTCGGTGTTGAGTTCTCTAAGGCTGCGCCACACCTTGGTCCCCACGCCGGCAAATGATCTCACTATGCAGCCCGTGCTCGCACGCTCTCAAACTAATTACCGCTGCTGCAACACGCCGCCTGGCGGCCTGCACCGAAAAGCCGACAGGGGTGCATCTGAATAGCCGTGAACCCAGGTCTCAAAGACCATCCGGCGCGACGAGCGGACGCACCGCACGTGTGACACCCGCCTTGTGGGGCAGGGTTGCCTTTCTCAATCCCGGCGTTGGTCGGCGTCCCAATGAGCAGCAAGCTATTATCGGCCGCCGAATCTTAGTGGCTTCGTCGAGAGCCTCAATCAACCAAGCGGCGAAAGCCCCGCTAGAGTCTCCGCCCGCCTGTCGCTATGAAGCAGTTGCAGCCAGCGCTGCTTCAGGCGCATGAACTCGCCCGATGCAATGATTTCCGTCGCCCTGGGTCTTTCGAAGGGCACTGTTTCTATTCCCTTCTTCTTCGGCGCGCGGCTTGATGCCGACATACGGTTTCTTGACCTGCCGCCTGAACTGGCTGCCGAAGCGGGTGCCCCGCCAGCGACCCCGACAATCCCCTGTTCCGCAACTGCTGAAGAGCCGACTGCGCTCGCATCCCGATATTGCGCAACGGCACTATGCCGACATTCTGGAGACCGCAGCCGCATGAGCCTCGAGATGTTCCGCCGACCGTCGACAAAGGCGTCCTCTCGCCTGCGTCCGCCATTTGTCAGTGCTCGATCTGATTGGGGAGACGCCGGTCGTCGAACTGAAGAGATTCGATACCGGCAGGTGTCGTCGCTTCGTCAAGATCGAAAGCCAGAATCCCGGCGGATCGATCAAGGATCGCATTGCGTTGTCGATGATCGTTAATGCCGAACAGCGTGGCACGCGCGGGGCGGTACAATCATCGAAGCGACCGCTGGCAACACAGGGCTCGGCCTGGCCATCTGGCGGCACGAAGCGCGTGATCGCGTGTCCAAAAGCTGACAGCGTCAGACAAATGTCAGGTTCATTACAACCAACATCTGGGCACTGACGAGGTTTTTCGAAGCAATGGGCGCTAACTGCGCGCTGAGCGCGTTGGCATGGCTTTTGAGACTGAGTGACTGTGACTGCACTCAATGGGGCAAGACGAGCGATGCGCTCCTCCCTGAACCCGTGTGCCGTCTCTGAGAGGAAACCAGCTCGTGCAGAAACCTTTGGAAATAGCTTTGGACCGCAACGTGGTATTGCAGATGGAGTCCCCGGCTCCTTCGATTAGAGTCGAGAACTGGCTGCATGGCGAGCCCCTCACGAGCTTTGAGCCCGGCAAGTGTACATAGTCGAATTTTGGGCAACTTGGTGCGGCCCATGTGTGGACGGGATGCCCCATCTGATCCAGCTGCAGGGCGTCGCCAGGCGCACCATCTGGACAGCAGGAACTGGACTATGGGCAAGGTAACAGGCTTTCTCGAAATCGACCGGCAGGTGCACAAGTACCAGCCGGCCTCCGACCGCATCCGGCATTTCCGCGAATTCACGCTGCCGATGTCCGACAAAGAGGTCGAGAAACAGGCCGCGCGCTGCATGGATTGCGGCATTCCGTTCTGCCATGGGCCGACGGGCTGCCCGATCCACAACCAGATCCCGGACTGGAACGACCTCGTCTACAATGGCGACTGGGACAATGCGATCCGCAACCTGCATTCGACCAACAATTTCCCGGAGTTCACCGGCCGCATCTGCCCCGCACCTTGCGAGGAAGCCTGCACGCTGAACCTCGAGGACATCCCCGTCGCCATCAAGACGGTCGAGCAGGCGATCGCCGACAAGGCTTACGAGACCGGCCATATCAGGCCCTATCCGCCGGAGAAGAAGACCGGCAAGCGCGTCGCCGTCATCGGCTCCGGCCCGGCCGGCATGTCGGCTGCCCAGCAGCTCGGCCGCGCCGGCCACGACGTCCATGTCTATGAGCGCGAGAGCCGGCCCGGCGGGTTGATGCGTTACGGCATTCCCGACTTCAAGATCGAGAAGCACTATATCGACCGGCGCATCGAGCAGATGCAGGGCGAGGGCGTCACCTTCCATTGCGGCGTCAATGTCGGCGTCGACAAGCCGGTTGCCGAGCTGCTCGCCGAACATGACGCCGTGCTTTATTGCGGCGGTTCCGAAACGCCGCGCGCGGCCGGCATTCCCGGCGACGATCTCGGCGGCGTGCATGACGCGATGCCCTATCTGGTGCAGCAGAACAGGCGTGTCGGCGGCGAACCGATCCAGTCGGTGGCGTGGCCGTCGCATCCGATCCTCGCCGGCGGCCAGCATGTCGTCGTCGTCGGCGGCGGCGACACTGCCTCCGACTGCGTCGGCACCGCCTTCCGCCAGGGCGCGGTGCGCGTCACCCAGCTCGACATCCGGCCGCAGCCGCCGGAAAAGGAAGACAAGCTGTCGGTCTGGCCATACTGGGCGACCAAGATGCGCACGTCATCCTCGCAGGCCGAAGGCGCCGAGCGCGAATTCCAGGTGGCGACGCTTGAATTCATCGGCGAAAACGGCCAGCTGACCGGGGTCAAATGCTGCGAAGTCGACGAAAAGCGCAAGCCGATCGCCGGCACCGAATTCGTCATCCGCGCCGATCTCGCGTTCATCGCCATCGGCTTTGCCGGGCCAGCCGCTCGCGGGCCGGTGTCGGAACTGGCCGGCCAGATGAAGATCGCCATTGACAGCCGCCGCTCGAAGAATGTCGAGGCCAATGACC
Source organism: Mesorhizobium sp. WSM4887 (assembly GCF_029625865.1). NCBI lineage: Bacteria > Pseudomonadati > Pseudomonadota > Alphaproteobacteria > Hyphomicrobiales > Phyllobacteriaceae > Mesorhizobium > Mesorhizobium sp. WSM4887. The sequence continues at coordinate 5,377 of NZ_JARTVP010000027.1, read as the reverse complement.
GGGACTACAGGACCAGCGTCGAAAAGCTCTATGCGGCGGGCGACGTGCGGCGCGGCCAGTCGCTGGTCGTCTGGGCGATCCGCGAGGGCCGCCAGGCGGCGCGCGCCATCGATGAGGCGCTGATGGGATCGAGCGTGCTGCCGCGCTGAGTCCGTCTCGAGACCCTACTTGTGCGGCCACCTGAAGGCGCTTTCCGCCCTTCCGCTGCCCCGGGCAGCTTACGGACTGATCGCCGTGGTCGTTTCGGTTGTGGCCCCGGCCGCAGGCTGCCGCCTTGGCGGCCAAGAAAAATCGTCGGCGCGGCCGGGCGCAGCAGCGGGCGCCTTGCCCTCGACGACGAATTTTTCACCGGGCCCGTCCGGCTTGGCCGGCGCTGCGGCACCGAGAAGTTCCGAACCGCCGTCGAGTGCCGGTGATTGCGAGTCGGCGTCGGTAGCCGGGTCGGCGGCCTCAGTCTTTTCCTTCGAGGGTGGACTACGTTACTGGCCAGTACCGGCAACGCATCGAAGGAACTTTACAATCATAAAGGTACGTCACTGGTCTCGCGGCTCACCTATGACGATCTAGACGCGCATTCGAGTCCACAATCCGACTGGCATTTTCGTAAAGGCCTCCTCGGTGCGGGCGGCATCAGGGAGGATTTTCTCATGACGAGGACTTCTTACGGAAATGGGGGGCTACTCAAACACATTCAGTGATCAGCGCGGGGGCGGCGTCAGCTATTTCACCGCCGATCTTGGATATAATTTCTTGAACTCACCGCGCTACCGCATCGGTGCTTTTGTTGGCAACAATTTCTGGCACGAGAGCTACGATGCTTTCGGTTGCACGCAGCAGGCGACCAACTGGGGAACCTGTGTGCCAACCGTCCCACCTACGTCAACCTCTCAGCCAGGACAACGATTGGCATTCGCTGCGACTCGGCTTGGCCGGGCAGACGCAACTCACCGAGCGACTCAGCCTTTCTGGTGACGTGGCGTTCCTCTTCACGCGGCTCGACGGCAAAGAGCAGCACCACATGCGCCCAAGATCAAGCTAATTCCCGAAGACGGCGATGGGCATGGCGTCCAGCTCGAGGCGGTGTTGCGGCCGTGGCGAATAACGGCACCGCTCATTTCGAAGAGGCAATGGGCGGTCGTGGTTCCCCGCAGGCCGACGATTGGAAGGCAAAGCGCTACGGCGTTTTCGTGCAGGCTAGCATCAAGTTCAACTGAGAGAGCAAGAACCGAGGAGAGCGGCGATGCCACTCCAGCTCATTACGATCATTGGATCAACAGAAGGAAGTTTTCCGAAGAGTTTTGCAAGCGTGCGCAAAGTCGCCAGACAAAGTTCTCTCGGTCCATAGTGTACGTGCCGTCACGCCCGTTCTCGACATGGTTGAATGATACGTCCCGCGCGATCGATCAAAGTCGTTTTTCATTGGTTTTCCGGAAATCGCGGGGAGCACAGCGTGCTGTGACCCTCGCCTGCTGGTTTTCTGTCAACGCGCAGATGAGGGAGAATGAGCGTACAGCAAAAATCATCAGTGCTGTCGCTTTCGCCAAAGCCCGCCGCAGCTAAACGGGGTCCCACGCCCGGTAGCGCCCCCTGCCGGTCACCTCACGGATGCCGAGTTCGGCACCAGCCCGAGCGCAGCGCGCTGGCTAATTTTCAGCTCGGCCGCGACCAGACCTGCCGACACCAGCGGCCGCGCCAGCACCAGCTCGATCAGCGCCGGCAGGCTCGAGTTTTTGCGCCGGTTCCTGAGCCGGCGCTCCATCTGGCTTTTGGCCAGCGCCTGGATGATTGCAAGGCTGAAACAGTCGATGGAACGCCCCTCCAGCGAAGCCGAACCGGACGAGGCGCGCGCGCCAGGTCCTTCGGCTGCCATCGGCACGCTGGGTTTAAGTGCTTGGGGTGACACGGCGTGATCTCCGCCGTTGGCGGGAACAGGGCAGTGCAATAGTACTGCCCTGTTCCTTTTGATCAGAGGCCAGTGCGGATTTCTTCGGCAAGCGCCCTCAACGTCGTCTCGACGTCATCGCCGTTTACCATCTTCTGCATCGCCACGGCCCATGCGTTCATGGCTTCGCCGAAGCCGACACGCGGTGTGAAAGCCAGCGCGGCTTGGTCCTGTATCTTTTTGAAGCTGTCAACGAAGTTGTTGAACTCGGGCTGCGAAGCGTACTTAGTCCAGGTGTCGTCTGCCAGGTCGACGTGCGCGGCGGATTGACGAGCTGGCCAGCAAGGGCACCCTTGAGCGCCACCTGCTTGGAGGTGGCCCACGGGATGAACAGCCAGGCCGTGCCCTTCTTTTCGGAAGCCGCGTTCATGGCGAGAGCCCAGATCCAGATGTCAGACTCCAAGCTCGTGGCGCTCGGTGCGTGCAGCGGCGGAGCGAAGGCGATCTTGCCGGATGCCGGCTTCCCCGCAACATCGTTCCAGAAGCCGAACATATTTGAGTCGATCGTCATCGCGCTGCGGCCGGACGCGAAGGAAGGAGCCGCGCACTTCTTGATCATGTCCACGTAATGTAGTCGTATCCAGCATCGGTAAGCTTCCAATCGCTCAGGTATTTGTCCAGCGGCTCCAGGGCGCCACTCGGAGCGAGGTCCTACGCGGGCTGAATGCCAGTGCCGAACACATCCCATGCTGGCGACTTCGTCGTCAGTTGGATCGTCATCTTGTTCCAGTAAGAATCGTCTGGGTAGAGTTCCGGCGTGACCTTGATGCCGGGTCAGCTTCTCGAACTCCGGAAATTGCGCAGCGAGAGCATCCGCATAGGGGTGGATGTCGTAGGCCCAAGTTATGCTGGTCCCTTCGAATTGACGCCAGTTCACGGTGTCGGCAGCGGCCGAATTAGTGAGCGATGCCGAGACGGCAAAAAACGCCAAGTCAAAAGCAAGCTGTTTGCGAAGCGACGCGCACCTGTAACGAGTACGGGGAATGAGCGACCCATGTAATCCTCCCTGGGGCATTTTGCCAATTTTTGGGTCCACTCCTCCATCCCGAGTTCGCTCATAGCCACAATAAGCGGTTTCCAACGAGCTCGCTCTGAATGCACCAGGCCAACTGGGTAAAAACGGGTAACCGGCACTAAAAGGCGTTGTAGTATCGCCACCAGAAATACTGCTCCGTGGTGCTGGCCTTTGCCTGGGGGCGCAACACGGCAACTACCCGCTCAAAACGGTTGGTCCTCTACCTCTTATTCACCGTCGCTTTCCTCGCGGCCTAACCCGGCCGGAATATCCGTTGCCAGAAAAAGGCCTCGCGGCCGGTTCGAGGCTCATCCCTCCTCCGAAGCAGCACGCTCAAGTATCGTCACAAGCCCCGAGCGCTTCGCGTTCGGCGATGTCCAAATTCCGACAATGTCGGATACAGTCAGATCTACTGGATTGCGTTTGAATGGTTTTCTCATTTGGCACAGTACATGCGGGTCATCCGCAAAACACGTGACCGACCAACAAGAGTTCGCATGATCACCTTACCACAACATACAGCCGCCGCGGAACAATCACTTGGCCCCTGATCGCCCACCCCGGCACCACAACCGGAGTCATCGATGTTCTGACAGGCTGCCCAAGGATACCTGCTGCAACAGGGCTTGCCCTGGTGACGACCACTCCGGCTCCGCCGGTTACCGACGAGGGCAAAGTGACGGATTTCCTGCTTTTCAACGGCATGGAGGTGGCTGTCATTCCCGACCACCGCGCCGGTCGTCACCCATATGGTCTGGTGCAGGATCGGCAGCGCGGAATGAGCCGCCGGGGATATCTGCATGTCTTCGAGCATCTGATGCTCAAGGCGCCTCATGACGAGCACGGCTCCGTCGCCTGGAGAGATTGAACCCAAAGGGAGATTCAGATGTCTGAAGCGAATCAGGAAAAGTTGGACGCATTCTTGGGGAAAATGGTCGGCGATCTCGGTGCGATCGCAACGGGCGCGGGAGTCCTGCTGGGGGACAGACTCGGCCTGTTCAAGGCATTGCGCGAAGGCGGCAAGATGACGGCCGCCGAACTTTCGACACGCACCGGCACCCAGGAACGCCTCGTAAGGGAATGGCTTTCCGGGCAGGCGGCGGCGGGTTACGTCGACTACGATGAAGCGAGCGACAAATTCTATCTCAACGCCGAGCAAGAGCTGGTGTTCGCTGATGAAGACAGCCCGGCCTTCATGGCAGGCGCATTCGAGTTCCTGTCCGCGCTGTGGCTCGATGAAGAAAAGGTGAGGCAGGCATTCCAGTCCGGCAAGGGCGTCGGGTGGCACGATCATAGCGCGTGTCTGTTTCGCGGTACGGAACGGTTCTTCCGTCCAGGCTACAATGCCAATCTGATCGACTCCTGGCTGCCGGCCTTGGAGGGCGTCGTCGAGAAGCTCGAACGCGGCGTGGACGTCGCGGATGTTGGATGCGGTCATGGTGCATCGACCGTGCTCATGGCACAGGCCTTCCCCAATTCGCGCTTCGTCGGCTTCGACTATCATGCCCCTTCGATTGAGCGCGCCCGCAAGGCGGCCGAGGTAGCCGGCGTCGGCGTTAACACGCGGTTCGACGTGGCGGCCGCCAAGAGCTATCCCGGAACCTATGACCTCGTCACATTCTTCGATTGCCTTCACGACATGGGCGACCCGACGGGCGCCGCCACCCATGTCCACGGATCGCTCAAGCCGGACGGCACGTGGATGATCGTCGAGCCGTTCGCGCATGATCATCTGGCGGCGAACCTCAATCCCGTCGGCCGCGTTTACTATGCCGCTTCCACTTTCGTGTGCACGCCCGCATCCGTGTCGCAGGAAGTCGGGCTCGCGCTTGGAGCCCAGGCCGGTGAGGCGAGGCTGCGCAAGGTTGTGACCGGCGGCGGCTTCAAGCGATTGCGTCGCGCCGCGGAGACACCGTTCAACATGGTGCTGGAGGCCCGCCCTTAGCGTGGCCGTCGCCAGAAATTGCAGCTCATCGCATTTGATGAAGATCACCGCCAAAAATCCGGACGCATCGGGCACATTTTCAAGGCGTCTGGGTTCACGCAGAGGTCGCTGCCGAGTTGTGTGCCAAGAGTCCCATACGTTGCGGCTCAGAAAGGACCCCACGCACGGCGACGAACATGCCCATAGCGATGGCCGCTATAATCACATATGTCCACCATGGCGCGTTCACAAAGCTGGTAAGCCACGTCGCACCGAACGCGCTTACGACAAAAACGAGAGCCTCGATAAAAAGACTGAGCCTGTACACATTCAGTCGTCTCATCCTCATACCACCCATCCAAAGACTGAGCTTGTTGCGCTACTGCGACAGAGCCTAACATATTGGAGAGTGCTCACTAGTCGACCGTGAACAATCCGAGCCCTAAGCGGCGACCGGCTTCGGCCGGATTTGAAGCAGGGCAATCAAGAGCGACAA
>NZ_JARTVP010000026.1:0-14116 GCF_029625865.1 Mesorhizobium sp. WSM4887 | reverse complement strand
TCGACGCACTCCGGACAAGTAACCTCATGGGCGCGGCATGCAGGATTAACCGAGCCCAGCCGGTCATGAGTGCGGCCGGCGCTCGGCTGCTCGATTTATTTGCGCGATAAGCTCGCGACCATGTCCGCGGAGGTATTCAAACTTAACGCTGCGTCCGGGAGCTCTTGCCCTCCAGTTTGCGACGCTCCCCCGCCCATCCAGTGATCGTTTATTTCGTCGGATAGTTTGACCCGGCTCTACCGAATCGCCGCTTCAGGATCATTCTTTCCGATTTCGTCACGCTCGTATTTCTGCCGCGTCCTACACCGATTGGGCGCGAACAAAACTGAGCGCCTTGGAACCCGAACCCGTGCGTCGTGACCGGGAGCATCCGGGGCGAACTCATCCGCTCGGGGGCATCGCATCACCGGACGGCGACAGGCACGGTCGACCGGCATCTCGGCATCGGCTGGGAATTCGTCCATGGTCTGCATTGGCGACGACGCTTCCTGAGGCCACGTAGCCCTTATGCCAAGCTGGGCGCCCGGGTCGAGCGCGTAATGACGACAATTGCTTCGCTGCAGGTCAAACGCTTTCCGGGCCACCTGCAAAGTCTTCACCCGGCCGTACAGCGCCCAAGACCACTGATGTGATCGACAAGAGCCTTTTTGATAAATCTGCGCTATTCTCCTGTCGCGCACGGACGACCGCGTGGCGAAGAGCAGGGTCCGAGATGAGAGCCCTGCCGCGCAGCTTCTATCGTCGCGCCTCGTTTGCGGCATCCGTGCCTACCCTCTTCGGACCTCGTGGGTTCCAACCGGCGACGAGGCGTGCATAGGCGCCCTCGGCCTGCTCCACCCAGCGGCGCTCTTCTTCCCGGTGGCTCTTTATGTTGTAGGCGTGCGCTCCCTTTTGGCCGCGCACAGCCTTGCTCCCGGCCTTGAGTTCCACATCGCGCAAGCTTCTTGGCATGCAGGGAGGGTCGAGCCCACGCGTAACTCTCGCCCTTCTCAACAGATGACAGATCACGACAGAGAGTTTGCGTGCGGTTGCCACGGCCGCGACATGCTGTCCGCGCCGGGCTCGCACGCCGCAGGGAGAAGGCTCGCAACGGTCCGGGAGCACGAGCGGCCGCCCAGGCCGCCTCGACGAGCATGCCGCGCGCATGACCACGGCCCTGCTTGGTGATCCGCCCATGGTAGGCCGGACCTGGCCGGACTGCTGGACGCTTGGGTTCAACCCGAGATAGGTCACGAGCTTCTGCGGATCGTCGAAGCGCGACACGTCGCCGATCGCCGCCCTTCATCGCCAGCGCGACGGTGATGTCGACGCCGGGAATGGTCATCAGCCGCTTCACGCCTTCATCCTCGAGAGCCGAGCGGACAAGATCGCGTTCGATGACCTGGAGGTCTTCGCCCAATCGGTCGAACTCGCGCAGATGCCCATCGATCGCGAGGCGCTCGTCCTGCGGTACGACCTGCTCGATTAACCAGGTCCGACCCTTGGCGCCGCACAGGTCAGCATGCGGGCAGGACGGATCAGGTGGCTATGAAGGATCGACTGGATGACGCTCTTCAATCGAGATCTCTGTCGGACAATCTGATTGCGCCGTGTCACCTGTCGACGCAGAGCCTGCGTCGGCTCGTCCGCAATCCAGACTTCTGGCAAGAAGCCGCTGGCATAGAGCTGCGCAAGAACGTCGGCGTCGATCGTCGTTTTGATCTTGGCATAGGCAACGATAAACACCTGTTTCGGCTTGGCGATCCCCACCTTCTTCACATGCGGCGCAACCACAGCTGCAGCGGACGTCGCGTTGCCGGTGGCCTCGATCACCCCGACATCGTTCGGCGACAGCTTCGCGGCGAACGCCGCCAGCAGATCGCGCCGCATGTCGACGCGGCCGAGTCGCCTGAGCCTGCCCTCCTCCCATGCCACTGCTTCGGCGAAGGCGCGGTGAATATCCAGTCCGATGATAAGCATGCCCGTTCCTCCTTCTTGGCTCGGTCAAAGACGGGAGCTGGCGGGCAACACGACATCTACTGATCCGCGCTCGCAGCGCATCCGGGAAAGTCGCGAGGGGCGGCCATGTAACGAGCTCGGGCTCTCAGCCCACGGTCTATTGACGGCCTGCCTGCACCTTTGTGCTCCCGGTGCCCCACGTCCCGGATGGGCTCACCATAAGGGCGTTCCAAAACAAGAACAGCAGGACGAGAAGGCACCACAGATCACATACCGGATAGCGGCAAGGCCAAGCGCTTCGTTCAGATAGGCTTGCGCCAATGGGCTTAGGCCGAGCCTACAACAGCTCTCAAAAACGCTGCCGGACTGCTGCATTGGCTCGCCGATACAATTGGCACAGGCCTCACGGCAGCTTAGGATCAAACCGCCCATCAGTCGCCTCGGACTGGAAAGGTGCACCCTATTAGGTTCCACGCCTAGCTAGGTCGGGGCCGCCGAAGACGCTGGTTGATAGACCGGCGCCATCGGCCCGGCGTTTCAAACTGCCAATCTCTGACCTGCACAGTACGAACGATTGCTCGCTTCGGCAGATCACGCGGCTCATATGTCGGACCTTAACGTCATCCATCATAAACTTTTTGCGACAAAAGATTGCAAGAATGCTAAATTGTTAAAGTCGTTTGTTTCGGTTAAAGGCATCCATCCCATGGATGGCTGATGACATGCGTTTCAAAGGACTTGATCTAAATCTCCTCGTTGTGCTCGACGCACTCCTGACGGAGCGTAATCTCTCGGCGGCGGCACGCAGGATTAACCTGAGTCAGCCCGCCATGAGTGCGGCCGTCGCCCGACTGCGCGATTATTTCCGCGATGAACTGTTTACGATAAGAGGTCGCGAAAGATTTCTAACCCCGCGTGCGGCAGCATTTGCCCCCGCAGTTCGCGACGCTCTCCAGCACATCCAGTGCTCGATTATTTCTTCGGATCCGTTTGACCCAGCTCGAGCCGATCGCCTCTTCAGGATCATTCTTTCCGATTTCGTCACGCTCGTGTTTTTCGAAAAGCTTGTGGAGCGTATTTCACGGGAAGCCCCCGCCGTCAGCTTCGAACTGCTGCCTGTCGACGATAGCCCCGATGAGCTTCTCCGGCGCGGTGACGTCGATTTTCTAATTCTACCGGATATGTTCACGTCGAGTGTGCATTCAAGCGTTGCGCTGTTTGACGAGAAGCTCGTGTGCGTAGGCTGTCCCACAAACAAGCAGCTGCCACAGCAGCTTACATTCGAGAGATACATGTCGATGAGGCACGTCGCGGTCAGGTTCGGGCGTACGATGAAGCCGTCTATCGAGGAATGGTTTTTGCTTGAGCATGGCCTTAAGAGACGTGTCGAGGTCGCCGTGCAGGGCTTCAGCATGATTCCACCTATGGTGTCCGGCACAGCTCGTATAGCGACCATGCCCTTACGGCTGGTCAGGCATTTCGAAAAAACGTTCCCCCTGCGGGTTATCGAACTTCCGCTGCCATTTCCCACATTCACCGAGACCCTCCAATGGCCGGCCCTCCACAATAGCGATCCGGCAAGCATCTGGATGCGGGAGATAATGATACAGGAGGCATCTCGGATGGCTGCCCCGCTGTGAACCCACGGAAAATTCAGGCGCACCTATAGTCACTACTCCTGTCACCATCTACTTTGACGACAATAGCCCTCGCCGGATAAAGTCGATGCTGGCGGCAAGTGCGCCTGCGAGATCGTCCAGAGAATGGACTTCCTCGACCAGCTCGAATGAGAAAGGTCCCGCGTAGCCGCCATCCAGCAGCGCCTGAATCTGGCTGCCATTGTCGGAACCTGCAAGAAAGCGATCGGGGTAAATCCAGAAGGTCGGGTCGTTTACGCTTGAAATGTGCACCAGGCCGGTAAGCTCGCAGAACAGGCATGTCTCCCCGGCCAGGGTGTGGTGGAACGTGTCGTGCACGAGGCGAAAGACGGACTGGCCATCAACCGCGGCAACGGCCTCGGCCGCTTCCTTCTTTGATCGAAGCGAGCAGGTTCGGAAACCCAGCGGCTCGATGAGACCGATCAGACCCCGCGACTGGAGGATTGGCTTGATCTCGTTTAGAGCGAAACGAAGATTGTCCTGGCGCTCGCTATTGGTGGGCCACGAGCTGCGGTTGGCCGGCACCAACACGAGCGTCTCCGCCCCGCACGCCGTCGCATAATCGGCGAGGTTGCTTGCCTCGGCCTGACGCGTTGGAGTCCAGTCGTTGAACCGCTGCAAGGCGTTGACAGAGATGATCGTGACGCCCGCTTCGGTAGCGGCCAACCGAACGTCCGCAGCCGGAATGCCGCGTGCGACAGGATTGCTGAAATGAGGGTAACGGATTTGGACGTCGGTCAGGCCTTGGTCACGGGCAAGCGCGAAAAGCGCACTGACGTCAAGGCGGGGCGCCGCCATGTGATCGAGTGCAAAGCGGGGCGATACCTGGCGCATTGCTTGACTTTCCTTCCATGAAGCGCGGCTGCCATTTCGGCATCCGGCTTCTTTCAAGACGGAACCACGCCGGTTCACAGATCGGACAGAGACGGCCGAGTCAATCGAGCTTTCCTTTCATCGGTGAAAGGAAAATGGGCGCTCATGATAGAAATCCATCAAGGTCAAATATTTTCCGGAAGATAAATGTCGAACGGCAGAAATGTCTGCCCCGGGCTCTCCGCGACGCCGGCTTTGATGGCCCGCTCCATTGCCATTATCAGCTCCTGGCAAAGTCGGCGCATTGGCGTGCCGACCGCCATCGTCAAGATGTCATCCGCAAGCGCCCCACGTGACTGCGGCGTCATTTCACTCACGATCGCGACGAGATCCTGACCGCTCCCCTCTTCTCGGAGCGCGGAAATTGCCCCCTCTATCCCCCCGCCGGCCATATAGAAGCCGACGAGCTCTGGTTCCCGCTGCATAAGATCCAGCAATTTTTCGTAAGTGAGCTGCCGTTCATCAAGGTTCACGAGCGCATCAAGCACCTCGAATTTTGGCGCGTTCTCACGAAAATACGCACGAAAGGCCGTTTCCCGCGTCGCATGCGCCTGGAAGCGATGGCTTCCGACAAACACCGCCACCTTGCCGGGCCGTTTTGCGGCCTTGGAAAACACCCAAGCGGCAGTCCGTCCGACCTTGCTGTTGTTGAGGCCGATGTAGCCCTCGCGCACGCCATCGGCGAAGTCGGATAGCAGCGAAAATACCGGGATACCTTTCGCCTTGAGCTCCTCGACTGATGCTGTGATTTTCGGGTGATCGGCCGCCACCATGGCGATCGCCTGGCAGCGGCTCCCAAGGTCCTTAAGAAGCGGGAGCAGGTCACGCGGCAAATGTGACTGCGCGAACTCGATGATCGGAAGGCCGTGGAAGGATTTAGCCATACTGACCGACTCTTCGATCTTGCGAGCGAAATCTTGGTAGAAATCGTGGGTAGGTTTTCTCAAGATGAAGCCCAGCTTGTAGTGCGGCAGGTGCTGCTGCAAGCGCTGTTTGATGAGACCGGCAGCATGATAGCCGATCGCGTGCGCGGCCGCATGGACCCGCTGGGCGGTCTCCTCTCGCACCGGAAGGCGGACGTTCAGAACCCGATCGACTGTTGCTACGCTGACTCCGGCTTCGCGGGCGAGATCGGCTATTGTGACGCGCTTTCCCCTAGCGATTCTGATCGGCCGGTCCTCCATCATCCGGTGCGCTCCCGCGACGGCTTGGGGCGGCAAGCTGAAATAGTTCCCCCACCCCGCGGATAGCGCATTCGACGAACAGCGCTCCATGCGCACCCAGATGAGTCTCCGTGAACCGTTCGTTTGCTTAGGGGCTTCATGGTGTTGTATTACTCACTGCGTTAGTACTCTATTTCCAGCGCTCTTTGGAGGCTGGCAATTCGACTGTTGTGTCAAGGCCGCTACTTACACGTCGCGCTGTTGCGATCTTGCTTGCGGGGAGCCAGTTTGATGTAACCCTAACCGCGGAAAGCGGTTTCCATCCGTGACTGGTCCAATTCGCCTTCCCAGCGAGCGACAACGAGCGATGCCACCGCATTACCGACTAAATTCGTCAGCGCGCGGCATTCCGACATGAAGCGGTCCACGCCAAGAATTAGAGCCATTCCGGCAACGGGAACACTCGGCACGACAGAGAGAGTAGCGGCCAATGTGATGAAGCCGGCGCCGGTGACGCCTGCCGCACCCTTCGAGGAAAGCATCGCAATTAGCAGCAGGAGGATCTGATCGGCAATTGACAAATCTGTGTTCGTCGCCTGGGCGATGAAGAGGGCGGCGATCGTCATGTAGATATTGGTACCGTCCAGATTGAATGAGTATCCAGTAGGGATGACGAGACTTACGACCGAACGGGCGGCGCCGGCCTTCTCCATCTTCTCCATTAGCGAGGGCAGCGCGGCCTCCGAGGAGGACGTTGCCAGGACAAGCAGCAGCTCGTCCTTGATGTAGCGGACGAGAGAAAAGATCGAGAAGCCGTTGTAGCGGCAGACCGCGCCGAGAACCCCGAACACGAAGAGGAAGGCGGTAAGATAGAACGTCGCGACCAGTATCGCGAGGTTGGCCACCGAACCGATTCCGTATTTGCCGATCGTAAAGGCCATTGCGCCGAAGGCGCCGATGGGTGCAGCCTTCATCAGAATGCCGACGAGCTTAAAAATGGGGGCGGTAAGCGCCTGGAGAAAGGTAACGACCGGCCTGCTCGTCTCTCCGGTCATCGCCAAAGCAATGCCGAACAGGACCGAGAAGAACAGGACTTGCAGGATGTCGCCTTCCGCGAAGGCACTGGCAATCGTTGACGGGATGATGTTCATCAGGAAGCTGGTCACGGACTGCTCGTGAGCCGTGGCCACATAGCCCTTAACGGCTTGGACATCGAGCGAGGCCGGATCGATGTTGAGGCCGGCGCCAGGTTGAACGATATTCGCGACAATCAGTCCGACAACGAGTGCAAGTGTCGAGAAGGTGAGGAAATAAACCATCGCCTTGGCGGCAACTCGGCCGACCTTCTGCAGATCGCTCATGCCGGCAATGCCGGTCGCAATTGTCAGGAAGATGACAGGTGCGATAATCATCTTGACGACTTTGATGAAGGCATCGCCGAGCGGCTTCAGGCTCTGGCCGGTTTCCGGATAGAGGTAGCCAATTGCGGCTCCCAGGACTATGGCGGCAAGCACCTGCACGTAGGTCCGGGCAAAATGGGGCTTGCGGGGCGCTGCGATCGCGCGGGGGACTCTTGGAACCAACACCGTTTCTCTCTCCCTGACCGGATCGGGGTGGGGGCTCCTCCTTCTCCCATGCTGCGCTCCGGTCGAGCGCTGCTGTCATCTCGGAGCAAGCGCCGTGCCAACTGGAGGCCTGTCCCGTCCAGCGAGATTGGTGCGGGTTGCGCACTGGAACCCTCCACCTTTGCCGGAATTTGCACTCAAGGCTCGCCAAAGATCGCGTCTGAAGAAGTGCTTCGCCAGAGAGGGAATTGACCAGGTCGCCTTGCGGCCGTGTCTTTGATGTCTGCCGCAGATCGACTGCCGGCCGATATCTCTGTCGTCTTGGTGACTTTGGTTTGTCAGTTTTGCGACGGAATGCGCGCAAACTGCAGGATATCCTACACGCCCATCAGAGCACGCGGTACAAGCGATTAAGCGTAGGAGCGCATTGAATCTCCGAGGTCAAAAAATCTTGAATAAGGTCCCCGTGCGAAGTGAATCCGCAACTCGTCAAAGTTCTCCACCGTTTGATCCAGCGGTCGCGTTTCCTGGCGCTGCAGGATGGCGTTATCTGATGGCTCAAGCGCTGGAACGCCCAGGAAATCCCAAACCGCTCCCAGGCATTGGGCAGGTTCGTGAAGTAGGCTCTCGTATTCCATTACAAGCAGGTTGGTCGACGTGAAGGAGTCCATAACGCGAGCGTGAAAATCGTCGGCGGCTTTGAAATAAGCCTCACAGTCGGCGATTGACAACCTGACGCTCGGTGGCCGAGCGGTATCGTTGTCCCAGCTGAACTTCAGCCAGTGACCGCTTTCCCTGGCCTGCACAAAGGATCGGAGCGATTCCAATACGTTTCGGCGAACAACAAGGATGACCTTGAGTGCTGGCCAACGAGCCAGTTCCGCAAAGAATGCGGGACGCTCGCGAAACTGAGGTTCATTGATCTTGCATCCAAGATGCGTCACATTCTTGTAGTCGCGCATAGGGCAGCGCACATAGGCAAGCTCAAGAAGCTCGCGATCCGTGCCTAGCAGGCGATCAGTGCTGGGCCAATTGGGATCATATTCGTTTAGCAACTCACCGTTACTCAAAACGGTCGGATGCTCGTTTAGCAATTCTTCTAAATAGTGTGTTCCGGTCCTTGGCATAGCAAGGATCACAAAAGGCTCAAGAGTTGCTTCGTTGTGGGTCATTGCATGTGTATCCAACTAAATAATGGCCGCGACGGTCTGTGGACGCGCACAAGAAGCTTGGCTGCTATCGATTGAACGCTCCGGGTGGGTCCGCGCCTCACCATCCAGCCTGTTCTTCGAGGTGTGGTCGCGAAGCTGGGCGGGTGCCTGCAGCGGCTGGGTGGCGCCCGGCTTCGGCGTTGTACCACTCGCGATTCCTAGCATACGCATGCCTCCGGGCCGCTGTGGGCAGTTTGCATCCGGCATTGCGGACCTCCTTCTGGTTAATGGGTGTAAGCAAGCGTCAACGCATTAGTCGTCGATGAAACAGTCCAGCCGACAGAAAAAAAGGCAATACAGCGAACATGCAAAGTGCGCCTATATGCAGCCCTACATTGTCGCCCAGGCGGCCGAGCATCACCGGACGGATTAGCTCGATAGAATTCGCCAGGGGCGAGAAGGCCGCAATCTGCTGAAACACTCCTGGCAATTGGCCGACTGGAAAAACCGCGCCCGAAAGGAACAGCATGGGTGTGATGACAAGCGTCTGATAGAAAATAAAATAGTGATAACTGGGCGCGAGCGCGATGACGAGCATGGCCAGGCTCGCAAAGGCGAATCCGGTGAGAGCGACGACCGGTAGCACGTAGAGAACCGACGTCCACGCGGCATAACCTAGCGCGGCCGCAACAATCGCAATTGTCGTACCGGCCAGAAAAGCCTTTGTGGCTGCCCAGGTCAATTCACCGAGAACGATGTCGCCGAGGGTAAGTTGTGTGTGCAGGATTGCTTCCCAAGTGCCCTGATCGCGCATTCGACCGAAAACCGCGTAAATTGTTTCGAAGGTTGATGCTGTCATCGCGCTCGTCGCAACCATGCCGGCTGCCAGAAAGGCGATGTAGGATGCACCTTCGATGCGGCCTACCAACAGTCCAAGGCCAGTGCCGAGCCCGAAAAGGTAAATCATCGGATCAGCAAGGGTGCCGAGCATTGAAGCAAATGCCACCTTCTTCCATGCCAGATGATTGCGGCGCCACACCGCCATCCAGTTCCAGGCGTTGGCGGGTAGAGCGGCCGCAAAACGTTCACCCATTGCTCACTTCTCCATCTCACGTCCGGTTAACCGCAAGAAAACGTCCTCCAGACTGGGTGGACGCTCTAGAATACGCAGACCCGCTCGACCGCGAAGCTGGATGCGCACATCCTCCGGCTCAGGCGCATAGCAAAAGAGCGTCTCGCCGCTTACCTCGACACGCTGAACGTACGGTCTGATCAGCGAAATCAGCTCCTGTGGATTACCGCCGAAGATCTCGATCACGTTGCACCCAATGTACTCGTCGATCAGCGCATGAGGACTGCCCTCGGCGATCTTGCGTCCCCGCTCGAGAACACACAGCCGATCACAAAGCCGCTCAGCCTCTTCCATGAAATGGGTGGTCAAAATGATCGTTTTTCCGCTCGCCAGCAGGAAACGAAGTCGCTCCCAGATCAGATGGCGGGCATGCGGGTCGAGGCCGGTCGTGGGCTCATCCATCACAAGCAACTGGGGGTCGTTGATCAGAGCACGTGCCAGCGTCAGGCGCCGCTTCATCCCGCCGGATAGCAGGCCGACACGTGAATCCGCCTTGCTCTCAAGGCGAGCGAACTCGAGCAGCCGTGGGATGACGGCGTTGATCTCTCTTGTACTCATGCCGAAGTAGCGCCCGAACACCAACAGGTTCTCACGTACCGTAAATTCCAGGTCGAGATTGTCGAACTGCGGGACCACGCCTATGCCCTTGCGGGCCAAGCGGCTGCGTGCCGGCACTGGTAGACCGAGGACTGTTATATCACCCGCGTCAGGCCGGGTCATACCGAGGAGCATACGCGCAATCGTGCTCTTGCCTGCGCCGTTAGGCCCCAGCAGACCGAAGCACTCTCCCGATGCAACGGTGAAGGACAGCCCGTCCACAACGAGCTTGTTTCCGAATAATTTGGTTACGCCGGTAAGGTCGATTGCTACATTGGACATGCGTCTATCTCAAGCGGAATGAGTCCGATTGGCCACCGGCAGCTTACTTGCGAATTCTGGTTCAGAGCAGGCCACCGCCTTGAGATGACACCTTTGGAAAGTCGCGGCCGGAGCGACGTGTGTATCGCTTCCGCCAAAGAATAACGTCAAGATGCCACGTGTCGCTTCCACATAGTCCCCGTTCTGACCATAGGTAACTCGACAAGCTTCACCCCGTGTCGACTGACACAACTTACTCGGTCACTCGGCGCTGCAAGGCCGTCAGACTTCACTAGCTGTGAGCGAAAGATCTGCAGTATGAAGTGACTCCGCAATTCCAGAATTGCCCGCAGCATTTGCTCCGCCAAGCGGCATCGCGCTTGTGATTTCCTTTGTGCTGCTGTTGGGCAGGGGAACACTTTTACGCGACAGCCAATCGCTATTGCTCAATGTACACAGGGCGTAAGCCTTCAAGGGGATCAACAGGAATATCCTGATTAACGCGTGCATTGAATAGCCGATGAATCGAAGCTGCCGAGTGCGGAAAGATAACACCGTAGATCTGATTATGGTCATCGTGACAATAGCCAGCACCGTCCACCAATTTACTGTATGTGAAAATAGTAACTCACCGAGCGCCGTTACTACCGCGATGCCGAGCAACAATGGGCCGAGATTCTCTCCCATCACATCCAAAGTTAGATAGCGATCCAGGCCACGCAGTAGACCTCGCGCAAGCATCGTGTCCCGGAAAGTGCTTCGTGCCCAGCGGAGTTGTTGGCGCAAATAAGGTCCCATCTTGTCCGGAACGACTGTCGCCGCGACGGCACCTGGAACGTACTCGGTTCGAAAGCCTGCTTTCAGCATGAGGATCGTAAGATGACGGTCTTCACCGAAGTCGCTTGGTTTCCCCCTGAACAGCTGCGTCTCGTATTGATCCAGCAGAGAAAGGAGACAAGACCGGCGGTACATTGCACATGGGCCGCAGCAGCACATGACCGCACCAAAGCGACCTTGCGCCGCGCGCTCCTCATTGCAAGCCAGCCAGTATTCCATATCGATCAATCGGGTCAACCAAGTGTCGCTGCGGTTGTATGCCGTCAGCTGGCCCATGGCCGCTCCGACCATGGAATCCCGCATTTTTACTGCAAGCTTCGTGATGACGTCGGACGCAAGTGTCGTGTCAGAGTCGACGCTGAGCACGAAATCTCCAGATGAGCGGCGGATGGCGGCGATCTGCGCCTTGCGTTTGCCAACATTTTCGCGGAGCAGAATGAAATTGAATCTCGGGTCGCCCTCGTAGGCGTGATGTACCGGGATGACGGCATTACGATTTCCAGAACCGTCGTCAACCAGATAGACCTGAAATGTTCCGGAGTAATCTTGATTTGCAATGGAAGCTAAACACGCCGCGAGTGTGCGCGGGTCCTCATTGTAGCAGGGGATAATGACATCCACGCTCGGCCAACGGTCGGATCCGAACAAGCTTTCCGACGGCGGCGTAACATTTTCCGGTTGGGAGTAGACCGCTTGCATGCCTCTGTAAACAGTCGAGAGCACCGCATAAGACGAAACGGCAACAGTACTGGCTGTGGTGAGAAGGTCCATAGGATCTCTGTTTGTTCAGGGATGTTGAGGAAGTGATCGGATTACAAATCCGCGGCCGTGCAATTCTGGAATTAGGCGTGACAACGCTGTCACCGTCTGGTCGCGCAGACTGGCTTGATTGCCTGGTTGCAATTCGTCGGGAGCGCACCCGTCGTGCAACAGCACGATTGCGCCCGGCCGGATATCGGCGAGCACTCTGTCGACGATGGCGTCAACGCCGGGGCGAGACCAGTCGCGTGGATCAATGGACCAATGGACGGGCGCCAATGCCTCACCCGCTAATGCAGCGATTACTTCTTCGGTCCAGATGCCATAGGGTGCACGAAAGTACCGAACCATGGCCTGCGGGCAAGCCATCCCTATGACTCTGTTTGCCTCAACTATCTGGCAGTCGACTTCGACGGACCCGCATTTAGCTAGGTCCGGATGAGTCATCGTGTGGTTGGCTATACCGTGGCCGTCTGTAATAATTCGGCGAACGAGTTCCGGCTCGTCGGCCGCGTAGGCCCCAACAACGAAGAAGGTCGCCGGCACCTGATGTTGCGCCAGCACATTGAGTATCTGCGGTGTGAAAAATGAATTGGGACCGTCGTCAAACGTCAGATAGACGCTGCGCTCTGCAATGCGATCGGCATTGTCACTCTGCCCTTCGCATATGTAGTCCAGAGGCTTCATAGTTCCGGACCGTTCCGGTCGATCAGGGTACCAGACGGCCACTCGTCCATCGAGCGTCCGATCGGCGAAACCAACACGAGTACGTCTTCCAGGCGCGTGGGCGGCAGGTCGGGATGCACATCTGGACGGGTCGACCGTACGCGAACGCCCGACACAATGTTCGCGAGGCCGGCTCTGCAGAATCTTTCGACATGGTTTCGCAGCGCGTGCCGAACCGTGCCGAAAGCGAATGGAACACCCAACTGATGGAGCACTGGGTACGCCACGCGCATCGAAAAACCGATTCCGAGCCCTTCAAGATCCGGACGAACCGCGTACAGGCCCAATTCAGCGACGATCAAGTCGACCTCGCCAACTTTGATGAAGCGCCGCAGCATGCCGATGTGAGCCGCTACCCCATGCGCGTCGTAGCCGATTGCGCGGAATTCCGGCCTCGCGCCGGCCCAACTGCGGCCGCCTTCGAATGGCTCCGCGTTGAAGGCGCCAGTCCGTCCATAGGTCTTTCGAAAAAAGTCGGAGAGTTCGACATGGTCGGCCAGTTGCAGCTCATTTTCCCAGCACAACTTCCACTCGACATTCGGACGCATGGAAGACCTCACCTTGTAGCTGTCTGGTTGAGATAAATGTCCAAGCATTGATTAAATAATTGGCGTCGCGCCAACGGGGCGTAACTTGTGGGGACCGCCGAAAGACCAAGCCGCAATGCAGATGCGACTGACTTTGTACGCCCCGCACACCAGATGATGCTCCTCAGATCCAACGCAACCATCGGAACTACCTATCTTTCCAACTTGAAGCGCTTCTATGGGACCTGCAGCAAAAACGGTAAAATCCTTTGTTTAGATGAAAGGTATCCACGCTTTGGATAACTGGGCGAATGCGTTCCATATGGCTGGTCAATTATCGTCGTCACGCTCGAGGCACTTCTGACGAAGCGCAAAGCTCACGCCCGCGGCACGCGCGGCCGTTGCCGGGCCGCGCGATTATCTCCGTAAGAGCCGAGTGGAGCTCAGACACGACGATTGATCAGAATCTGATTCGCGGGTTCAGTATCTCTTTCGTGTATCCAGCTCTGGGCTGTCCTTTGGCGGGAGTTAGGTTCGCCCAGGTTCTGAGCCTGGGGCGTTGGCCCGTTCGCCGCGCAGGCTCCTTCGCACATCGTCGAGGCCGAGAAAGAGGGGCCACACAGCTCCCCCTGTACTTTCCACCACCCGACACCAGCGCTCACCCAGGGCGCCGGCCTTGCTCACCTCAACGGATAGCGCACTCGCGCCGCTTCACGATTAAAAGAATTCTACAAGCAAGATGCCTGTTTGATCGAGAGACGTCCGCTGCCAATTCCCGCATCGCAGAGGCAGCCAATAGCGCTCGCTTTACATAGTGGTCCGGCAAGCAGCTAGATACGACAGGTGACCTCAAATGAGGCGTCTTGCATGGCTTCTACACCTGCCTGAATGCCAGAACTGCGTTCGTACCGCCCATGGCGAAGGCGTTG
>NZ_JARTVP010000025.1:0-23977 GCF_029625865.1 Mesorhizobium sp. WSM4887 | reverse complement strand
CATAAGCCGAAGGAATCCTGAGTACGAATGAGCCGCAGGAGGCATTTGACGAACGGGGAAGCAAGGGCCTCGTCGTCCCCGTGGACAGCAGGGCCAACCGGTTCATGAGGAATTTCGCTTTTCCCCAATTTCAGTACTCCTCTTGAAGGACGATCTCTTTTTCTGCGATGTGTGGTTCGGGCGCTTGCGTGGGCGGGGAATGGCTTGGGCGAGCCGATCCCACGCAACAGTGTCCCGTGGCCGACCTCGAGCACGTCCACCAATGCGAGACCTTTCACCGCGGCGCGAACGCCTGCGCCGCGGTTCGACCCGAGGTAAACGCAATGGAAATTCCACCTGCCGCAAGCCGCGCACTTTTGCGGCATCGACGTTATTGCTGCGAAGTGCGCCTGGGCGGGCGGATTTGCCGGTGTTCAATTCCAATTGTCATGCCCTTCGCGATCCTTGCTCAGGAAGTGACAGCGTTTTGAGTTTCGGAAGTCTTGTTTTGCGGAGCCACACAGAGACCCGCGTGACAGGCAGGCTCACCCGTGTAGTTGGCCAGGGCTTGGAGCAACGAGGTGAGGTAGCGCTGTTTGGTTTGGTCCGGCACTGGCTCCGAATGGTCCAGCGATTTGATTGCCACCTCGATCAACTCGATCGCCCGGTCCTTGTTGCCGCTCTCGTAATAATACTGAGCGACCGGAAAGTAACACCCGAATTTAAAGTCTCCATCGCCTTGCGGAGGATTAAGTTCCAGGATCTGTTCGGAGAGCTCCTTGCCCATCGCAAAGCGATCATCATGCGGAAGATGGGAGTTGTCGATCGTGGGATGGAAGAGTTGGTTCAGCGCCATCACCACCCAAGACATCGCTTCGAACTTTTTGTTGATCGCGTCCTCGACCAATTCGCGCATAAGCGGCAAGCCGGTTTTGATGTCGCGCAGCTTGTGAAGCAGAATATCCGCATGAACCCGCCGAAAATCAAAAGAGTCTGGCATCACGGCGAGGCCTTCTTCGATGGCCAATAGTGCCGCTGCCCAATCCTCGTCCTGCATCGCCGGCCCAAGTTTGGCGTATATCGGCTGACTCAGCGACGATTCGCGCACACGCGAGATTCGCTTTGCATCGACGGCTTTCGCTTCATAGCTGCTGCGCCAGCTGCCGTTAAGGACTTTCGGCAAAACGTCATCGAGAGGTGCCGGGTGGCCGATATAAGCGATGTGGCCGTCGCGGTCGACCACGAACGAGGTGGGAATCCCGAACGAAGAGCTGGGTTCCAGCCAGAGCTTTTTCATTTCGCCAGTGCAATCGAACGCTGTCCGATAATTCAGATTCGGGAACTTCTCGGTCAGCCAGGCATCCACGTTGGTCCGCGCTTCGTCCGCGGTTGCAGCCTTTTCGCAAGCTGCGACTCCGATAATCTCAAATCCGCTGTCTTTATATTTCTCCTGCAGTTCGATCAAATGGGGCATGGCGTGGACACATGGTCGGCACCAAGTCGCCCAAAATTCAACGAGGTAGACCTTGCCGGGCCGAAGGCTCGTGAGGGGCTCGCCACGCAGCCAGTTCTCCACTTTCAGCGCAGGAGCCGGGGACCCCATACGCAGTTCCATCTTGGTGTCCAAAGTCATTCCACACCTTTCGTCTCTTTTGTCGCGGAATATTTTCCAGTCAAAATCGGACACGGTCTCGAGGGCATTGCTCCCTCTCGCTTGCTTCAGCGGAGCTCTCACCGTGTTGCCGCACATCAAGCACGGCAAAGGGCATGCCAACCCTTCTTAGCTTCGGCAAGCGCCGGTACCGCCTTGAATAAGCGAGCCCTAACACGGCCAGCTGACGTTAACCTGAATGTCGGCTTTCGACGGCTCACCTTAGCGGCTGCCGTTTAGGAAGGTGAGAGTTTGGCTGGCCCGCTGGCGATAAGACCGGCTTCGGCGTCCTGGAGTAGTCGCACTTCGGCGATGGGGTCGAAAGTGCGGGAGAGGCTCGGTACCCTTGCAGCCACCGCCGCATGTGGCCCGGCGTCATAATTCGCGTCGCGGTTGCCAACGGCGGCGTTGGGCTCGATCCACGTGGCGTTGAGCCCGACAGCACGTAAAGCTGCATCGTGATTGAATGCCCTTTGCTGTTTCACGCCAAGCAGGAGTCGCGCGACGCTACCTTGCTCAAGCGCGAGCAGAGCGATCTGACGCCGTAGGAATATTGCTCGTCCCGCTTTTGCCGCCAGAGGCGGAAATCTTTCCTGAATGCCACCGCCGATCATCAATATCGACGAATCATATCCCGCTGCCCATTTGTTCGACTCCGAGGTCGGGCCAGCACTCCGTCAAGGGACGGTTGATGAACCCTAGATGCTCGGGATTGGCGCATGGCGCGCGCCGCAGAAGGCTGTCAAGGATGCGGCGCGCTCGCCAGGCCAGCAGCCCAAAGTTCGGATCAGCCAGCCCGCGCTGTCCAAGGCAGGCGTTCTGAACGAAAAGGCGTCGGTCTCGCGGTCCGTCCCAGTACACCGAAAAATCCTCGCCGATGGCGAGCTCATTGCCGATCTGTTCGAGGCGATCTGCGATCGGTTCTAGGAAACCCGGCAGCGGTTTCTCGTACCCGGTGGCCAGGATGACGATATCGGCGGTTACTTCTCCGATGTTGTCCAAGCCGCGTTGCAGCGTGAGCCTGTGCCCTGCTCCGGCATTGATGCAGCGCGACACGTTGCAACTTGGCCGCAATGTGATCTCGCATTGGTGTGGCTCGAGAAAGGCGTGGTGGTAGAGCGCCTGATAGACCGCGCGCAACTTGCTTTCTGAAATGCCCTCGGAGGCAAGCGCGAAACGCCGCAGGAACAGCTGTCGATGCACCTCGCTCATCGCAGCAAAACGATCCGAGAAGCATGGCGTGAACAGCCCGTTTGTGAACGCGTGGTCGTCGAAAGGCATCTCGCGCGTCAAGACCCATGTGATCGCCGCGGGCCGCCGTTCTTTCGGCCGGCCGACAAGGTGCAGTAGCAGCTCGGCTCCCGACTGTCCGCCGCCAACAACGCAGACATGCTTTTTTTGCACCTCAGGATTGATGTGGGCCAACTCAGATGAGTGGAACAGGTTGGGTCCAGTCCAGCCATGAAACTGAGGCGGAATTTGCGCCTGCTTGCCTATGTCGATGACGAGGTTTCTTGCATCAAGGACCGCGTTGTCCGTCCGCACGCGAAACTCGCCGTCAAAGCGGATTTCGCGAACGGCCTCGCCGCCACGGACAAGCGGATTCTTCTGGAACGCCCAGTTGAGATATTGGGCGAACTCGGCTCTAAGCACCCCGTGAAATTGCGCATTGAGGAAATTGTAAAGACGCCCGTTCTCGTGGAGGTAGTTTACGAATGTGTAGGCTGATCGCGGATTGACCAGAGTAACCAGATCCTGGAAGTGGCCGACCTGGAGCTCCGCGCAATCGAAAGCGCTGCCTGGATGTCCTCGGAAATCGACCTCCCGGTCCAGGAACAGTGCCCCTTGCGCAATCTCTTCCTGTATCTGACACGCAAGGCTCAAATTAGATGGTCCAGCACCCACACCAATACAAAAGAGGTCCACTTATCCTTACTCCTCTAGGAGTGTTTTCCAACTCAGCGGCATGTTGACGTCGATTGCCGGGCATTGAGCAATGCGAACCTCACAGGCATGCTTGAGCCGCGGTCCCGACTGAGAGGACAGCAAAAGCGTGTGCCGCCTTCCAGGTCTTGGGCTCAATGTCGGCGGCATCGACAGCGGCGCGGCGTGATCCGAACCCAAGAGCAGAAGGAAAGTGTGTGATGCTGTCGCGCGGCTCTTCCGGATCTTACGGCGGCTTCTAGCGCCGGCCTCCACCCCAGGAGTGGCTGTTTCCCTGCCACGACGGAAGCGGCTCTTTCTTTCGAGGGGCGTAACCATGGATAACGGCTCTTAATGCTTTCGGAGACTCCCATGCATGCGGCGTGCCGGATAAAGACCTGTCAAACCAACGAGTTCGCGCAGTTCCAGCTCGTCTGGAATCCGACATTGTCGCACGCCCGACGATCGGGCAGGGGAAGCTCCGCGGCAGCGGCCCTTGCACACCGCAGGCTGACAGGGACAGCCGCCGATTTGACGCGCGTCCGGGTACTGATAAGGGGCCTTCCAACAGGGTTCGCGCACGAGGCGGGGTCTCCTGGTACACCCGCCCTGTGGCTTGGCTGCGGTCTGCTGCAGCCGTTCGTCTTTACTGCCCGTTGCGGACGATCTCGCACGAGTTGGTTCACGAGAGCGTCGTGAAGCAGTCGAGGCGTCCGGTTTGGCTCTGACAAGCGTCGCAAGATGTTCGCGGATCCAGCCATGTCTCCGCAATCCGACCGGTAACCGACGACGACTTCGGACTGGTTGGCGGTCCTACGACCTGATCGGTGTTCCTACGGAGCTGATCAGCGAGCCAAAAACAGCGGCAATGTGGTCTTCCCAAAGCTCCAGCTCGGCGGACCGCCGAAAATCCGCTCACGCAGCCCACGGCTGCCATAAGCACCCATAACCATCATGTCAGCACAGATGTCGTTCGCGTGCTGGGTCAGCACTGTGCCCGCCGATTTGCCGGCGCTCTTAAGCAGGTCAACGGAGACCCGAGCACCGTGCCGAGTAAGATAGGCAGCGATGTCAGCTCCAGACTGCGCGCCTTTCCCGTTGTTTTGCGCCTTTGGATCGACCATAGCGACACAGACTTCCTTGGCAGCGGATAGGATACTAAGAGCTTCCCGAACCGCACGCGAGGCCTCTACACGCGAATCCCAGCCGACCAGCACGCGTCGAGGCGACAGCGTCGCCTTAACGCCCTTCGGCACGATGAGCACCGGCTTTCCGCTATCGAACAAGCAGCCGTTGACAACAGGAGGTCCGAGAGTCTCATCGTTGAGGAGGTCTCCTCCAACGATCGTCAGGTCAGCGCAGAGCGCCCGCTGTCGTGCCACTTCACCGAGGCTAGCCGGATCGCAATAGTCGGTGTCAACGTCACAGGAAAGCGACATAGCTTTCAGCCTTTTGAGGATATCCGCGGACCGTCTTTCCATTCTGGTCACGTCCTGTGAAAATTTCTCGATTTGCTGAAATCGATAGTTCGGTACTGCAATTGCCTGTGCACGTCCTGTATTCCATTCGGGGGGCGGAGACGACATCAAGAGCAATGGAGGCGGTATAATGAGTACCGATAGGTGCGCGCCGACCTCGGCACACAGTCCGGCAGCTGTTGTGAGGTCCTCATCAGAATGATCAGCACCCGTCACACTGAATATGCTTTTAAATTCCATTTGCCTGCTTCTCCTGGTCTTCGTTAGGAGCGCCTCAAAGCGGCAACACCGCTCTCAGGAGGAAGAGAGAGCGGCACCACGTTCGATCACCGATTTCAGTCGTCCGGCTTCTCGAGCGAGTAGCCGGCCGACCTGACGGTGCGAATGACGCTGCCGGGCAAGGCCGTTTTCAGCGCCCTCCTGATTCGGCTGATATGGACATCGACGGTGCGTGCACCGACATGAATGTTGGGCAGCCAGGCCGCCCCGATAAGCTCGTCCCGGCTGAAGACCTTGCCGGGGGCCTCAATCATAAGCCGCAGCACGTTGAAATCGATCCGTCCGAGATGGATGTCGTGGCCATTACCGCGAACCCGATGGGCATCGAGCTTCATCTCCAGGCCTCCACAACAAATCCAACTGTCGTTTTCAACCCCGTTCGGACCACGCTTGGTCAGCCCGAGCCTCGCCCGCAGGCAGTCGAGCAGCTTGGCCGGAGCCACCGGCCGCACAAAGCTCTCAACGCCTGCCTTCAAGAGATCGAGGTGCTGGTGCTCGGCGCCAGGCGCGATCAGGGCGATGATAGGCAGGTCGGTGGTGCGCGGTTCCCGCTTGAGGTGGGCGCAAATTGCGGACCCGTTTATGCTGGCTGGGTCGCAATCCAGCACTACGGCCTGAAGCTCCCGTTGTTCGGCCAAGGCCAGCGCAGCCTTCGCGCCGTCTGCCGTCTCACTGCTGAAACCGTCAACCTCCAGTATGTGGCTGTAGAGCAGATAGAACTCGGCATCTTGCGAGCAGATCAGGACCAGCGGCTTCTTCATCGGCGATACCCCAACAACCTGGTCGGCCTCGAGTCCCTGGATCGAGGGGACTGGCCAACATAGTTTCTCGGGTCCGTCATGATGGCCTTTCTCGAAAATCGCGCCCATCATGCCAGCGCCACGTGGGGAAAGGTTTCGATGACTGAAATCGCATCGTCGACCAGCTTCGTACCGGCCGTGGCGAGCTTCAGGAGCGTCTCGAAGCCAAACCGGTGGACATCGCGCAGCGTTTTGGACAAAACGACCAGCCGTCCGGTCGTGAAAAGCACCCGACCAAAACCCTCATGGCTCACCTGGATCATCGGCGATGCCATAAGGCCGCAGCGCTCCTCGATCGCAAGCCCGATGGCGGCGTAGTACTTGTCGAGCCTCCACAGCACGTCGGGATCGGGATCTCCGAT
This sequence comes from Mesorhizobium sp. WSM4887, assembly GCF_029625865.1. Classification (NCBI taxonomy): domain Bacteria; kingdom Pseudomonadati; phylum Pseudomonadota; class Alphaproteobacteria; order Hyphomicrobiales; family Phyllobacteriaceae; genus Mesorhizobium; species Mesorhizobium sp. WSM4887. The sequence continues at coordinate 17,505 of NZ_JARTVP010000025.1, read as the reverse complement.
GATTGGGATCCCTCGGCGCTGTTCCTTGGTAATGATGAAGTCGCCCAGCAGCTCAGCGTCCGCTTTGCGTTCCCACGAGCCATAGGAATCCTGAGAACGGATCAGCCGCACGAGGCATTTGACGAACGGGGTGCAAAGAGCCGCCTCGTCTTCGGCGACAGCTGGGGGGATTGCGGGGTCAGGCATTGGCGTCCTCCTCTTTTCAGTCCTCGTCCTCGAAGGACGGTTTCTTTTCGGCAATGCCCGCTCGCGCCAGCACCTTGCGCAGCCAAGGCGGAGGACACGTCCTGAGCATCATCTGCGTGCGCAAGAGCACCTGTGGGATCGATTGGGGCTCCGCCACTTTGATCGGGTGGATTTTTGCCGCGACAAGCTTGGCTGCCGAAGGGCCGCCAATTGCCAGACAAAACAGGATCTGACAGCCCTTGAGCGCATCCACCTTTGGCGTGATGCGATCATCGCGCTCGGCCCGATGCTCCCCGCTTTCATCGGACACGTCATCGAAGGCCACGGCTTCTACGAGATTCCATTCCTCGCGCGTCACGTCGTAGACAGCAAAGCGCCTGGCCGACCCGAAATGGGCGTTGAGGTCCTGCATGTCCTGAGTGGCGATCGCAACGCGCAATGCGCCCTTACGTCGTTCAGGCATCGGGGCGAAAACCTCACTACTGACCAGCGAGAGGCGGCGAACAGCGTTCATCGTGATATTTCTCGATTACGGAGTGGATCAAGCGCCTCAGGAGTGGGCGCGTGTTGGTTGGCCTGGAAGATGCTGGCGACCTCGAAGATCATGTCGCGGGTGCCCTGATAGAGAATTGCGAGCTTGTGCTGGCTGCCTAGTCGATCGAAGACCGGGAACCCGATGCGCATGAGCGGAATTCGGAGCCGCTCCGATGCTTGGCGCCCGTGCGAATGCGTGACAAGCAGGTCAGCACCGACGGCAAGACTTTCCAGATCGCCGAGATCGCCGATCTGAACCGAAACCGCCGGGACTTTCTCGAGAATTTTAGACCTGTCGGTCGTTGTGACGGCCGCGGCTATCTCGGAGCCGAGGCCAGCAAAGAAGGTCGCAAGTTGGAACAGCTGGTCTGGTTCGGCAGCGATGGCAATTTTCTTGCCGCCGAAATGGAAATGTCCGTCGAGCATCGCGTCCTGCAATTGCGCCCGGCGCCGGCGCACGCGGGCCGGTACCGCCGCGCCCGAAATCGCAGACAGCAGCGACACGAAGCGGTCCGTGTCCTGCAGCCCAGTCAGTGACTGGAACAACACGTAAGGCACGCCGGTCAACCCGTGCAGCGCTTTCGCCGGGCGGCGCATGTGCTCACCGATGGCGATGCATTGCATGGCCGTGCCCAACTCGCGAATGTCTTCGACGCTGGTGCCGCCGTATGTGGTCGCTACCCAGCGGTCAGGAACCGTACCGTCGAGCGAGCCTGAAATGTCGGGCAGAATAACCGGCTTGAGCCCAAAGCTTTCAACCATGTCACGCATATGCTCGATGTCGGCGACAGTGAGGTTGCATCCGGGCAGGATCGCGATCTTCTTCGGCTGCCGCGCACGTTCGCCCGAGCCTGTAATCCCTTTGATCATTGCGGTGACTGCCTTGGCCCAGCCCTCTTCGATCGCGCCGTCAAAATCCGGCGTGTTGGCCAGCACGACCTCCGTACCCGCAAGCTCTTGCGTGTGCTTCAGCTTGATGTTCGCAATATCACTCGCGCAATCTTCGCCACGCGTCTCCACCAGCGCGGTCGTGCACACCCCGATCAGCTTTGGCTTCGTGCGGTTCTTGAGGTTGAGGATGGCTTCTTCAAGATGGTCGGCAGCGCCGAGGATGGTCGCCACCTCATCCATCGCTGTTGTCTGCAATGGAATCGTTTCTTTGAAGTGCCGTACGAAGAGCACGAGCGCGAAGCTTGTGCATCCCTGGCTGCCGTGGAACAGCGGCATCGCGCCGTCGACCCCAAGAAAGGCAAAGGCGGCACCCAGCGGCTGCGACGACTTCAGCGGGTTCACCGCCGCGGATTTGGTCTGGGGAAGGATGCGGGCCATCGGTCGCCTCAACACTCGCTGAACTCGTGTGCCGTCGCGCCGGCGAATTCATCGAACAGGTGCCCGGACTCCTTCTTCGTGCATGGCAGTTCGTCTTTTAGATCAGGCTGGCAATCCCACGGGGCCGGCTGGCGCACCTGAGACCAGACCGGATTGTGAATGGCGAGGTCGATCTGGCGTACGAGTTCCACCATGCCGGCATAGCCGGCATAAGGGTGCTGGCGCTCCTGGTTGATATCGAGCCAGGGCGTCTTGGCCTTGAGCGCAATGAATTGCGTGCGACCGCCCGACAGCATGATATCGGCCCTGTGTTCAGAGAGCATGGCGTACAGCTCGCGCGCAGCCATGTATTCGAACATATGCTTGTCGTGCTTGAGAACTTGTTTGATGCGCTCCTTGTCCTGCACCGTAGATTTCTTGACCGAGGTGCCGACGATCTCGATTCCGATCTCCATCAGCGCACGGACAACCGACCAGGACTTCACACCGCCTGTGTTGAGCAGCACGCGCTTGCCTTGGAGCCTTTGCCGGTAGGATTCGAGTTTCTTCCACGCGATCGCCTCCTGCTGCGCGATCAGCGTCTCCGTGCGCTCGAGGATCTCCGGATCGGCGCCCTTCCTCACCAGCAGCCTGACAAGGTTGCGAAGAGCTTGCGATGTGTCGGAGATGCCATAGAAGGAGCCCTCGAAGAACGGGATGTCCCAGCGCTCCTCCATCTTGCGGGCAAGACTGATCAGCGCGGTCGAGCACACGATCATTGCCGCCCGGGCGCGGTGCGCGGAAGCAATGTCGCGGTAACGCGCATCGCCGGGAATGCAGGCGCGCACCCGGATGCCGAGCCGATCGAGGAGCGGCTTTACAAGCCAGAATTCGCCCGAGAGGTTGAATTCGCCAAGGATGTTGATGTCGTAGGGCCCGGGGTCGTCGGGTTCGACCGTGCCGATGACATGATCGAGCAACGCCTCGGCGGCGAGCTTGTTGCCGAGGTTCTTGGAGCCTGCCAGGCCAGGCGCATTGATCGGCACCACGGCCAAACCGAACTTTTCCGTGGCGCGTTTGCACACGGCCTCGATGTCGTCACCGATCAGCGCCGTTACGCAAGTTGAGTAGACGAAGATCGCCGGCGGCGCGTATGTGTGCTTGATCTCGCGGATCGCCTTGAAGAGTTTCCGCTCGCCCTGCCCCATCACCAGGTCGAGTTCGGTGAGGTCGGTCGTGAAGCTTGTCCGCCACAAGGTCGGCCCTGACGAAACCGCACCACGGTTGTCCCAAGAATTGCCCTCGCAGGCGAGCGGCGCATGGACCAGATGCGCAACGTCGGTGATCGGCTGCAGGACGATCTTGGCTCCGTCAAAGGCGCAGCCGCCGGCTGCCGCCCCTGGTGTCAGCGACTTCGAGCAGCCCTCCTTGCGCGCCTTGGCATCTTTGCCACGGTTCTTATCGCAGGCGGGCTCATCGAAGGCGTCCTTGATTTTGGCGCTGAGGGAGGACATCGCTCAGCCTCCCCAGTCCATTGGGCAAGGAATGGCCTCGGCGAAAAGCCGGCCACGGCTCTTAGCGCGTGAGGTCATAGGAATAATCCGTCACACCCGTCTCGCTCGTCTCGCGATCGAGTTTGTCGAAGATCTTGTCGAGGATCGTCGTCAGCACGCGCAACGCGCCCTGGTAGCCAAAGAGCGCAAAGCGGTGATGATGGTGCCGATCGAAGATCGGAAACATCAGCCGGATCAGCGGCGTTCCGGTGTCGCGCTCCAGGTACTTGCCGTAGGAATTGCCGATCAAAAGGTCCACCGGCTCGGTAAAGAGCAGCGAGCGCAGCGCCCACAGGTCCTTGCCCGCCCAAACCTGGGCAGCCTTGCCGAAAGGCGAGGATGCTAGCAGCTTCTTCAAATCGGCTTCCCATGCCGAGGTGCCATTGGTGGCGAGGCAATGGGTTGGCTCGCCGCCGGTCTCCATGACAAAGCGGGCCATTGCGTGAACGAAGTCGGGATCACCGTAGATGGCGTATTTCTTACCATGCAGCCAGGATTGGCTGTCCGCCATGGCGTCTACCAGTCGGCCGCGCTCGAGGCGAATTGCCTCGGGAATCTCCTTGCCGGAAATCGCCGCGACCTCCATCAGGAATTCGTCCGTCGCCTGAACGCCGAGCGGATAGTGGAACGAGGCCGTCGCCTGCCCGACCTCCTCGCAATAGCCCAGTGTCTTTCGGGTGTTGTGATGCTGCAGCGAAAGCGTTGCCTCGGCGTTGAGGGCCTTCTTCACCTCGTTGATCTTCGTGCCCCCGTCATACATGCGGTATTCACCGTCCGAAGGCGTATCGAACTGGTCAGAGGCATCCTGGATCAATGTATAGGACACGCCCATTACATCGAGCAGGCGCTTGAGCTCCCGGTTGTTGCCGACGCAGAAGCCGTCGAAGCCCGGAATGATGTTGATGGTTCCTTCGATTTGCGTACGCTCCTGACCTTTCCAGAAGTGCTCCAAAATGCCTTTGACCATGTTGTCATAGCCGTCGACATGACTGCCAACGAAGGCCGGGGTGTGGGCAAAGGGCACGTCGAAGTCGCGCGGGACTGAATCTTCGTCCTTGGCGTTCTGGATGAAGCTGTGCAGGTCGTCGCCAATGACCTCTGCCATACAGGTCGTCGACACGGCAATCATCTTGGGGTCGTAGAGCTGGTAGGTGTTGGCGAGCCCGTCGACCATGTTCTTCAGGCCGCCAAACACCGCCGCATCCTCGGTCATTGAGGAGGAGACCGCCGCGGCAGGCTCCTTGAAATGGCGCGACAGGTGCGAGCGGTAATAGGCGACGCAACCTTGGCTGCCGTGGACGAAGGACATGGTTCGCTCGAAGCCGGCGGCAGCGAATACCGCACCCAGCGGCTGGCAGGCCTTGGCCGGGTTCACGACAAGCGCTTTGCGGGCGAGGTTCTTTTCGCGGTATTCCCACGTCTGGGTGAAATCGCGCTGATCGGAAACGATTTCATCGGGGTGCGGACATTCGAAGTTTAGCTTCTTCTCAGCGAGCATCTTTCTGTATTCCGGCTCGCGGAACAGGGGAGCGTGATCGAGAATTTTTTCAGCCGACTGCGGCATGATGATTACCTCTTTTGCATCTGGCTGCGCGGGACGGCAGCTCAGGACGTCAAGACGTTCCAGGCTCCGGCGGATCAGAGGCCGCGGGAGTTCACCGTCTCAGTGGGAGACTGGGGCTGAAGCAAATGTTTATTCGGCAGCCATCGCCCGCTCATCGCCCCGGCTTCTTTTCCAAGGCGCGTGGAATAGGTCCCAGACCGGGTTGTTAATGGCGAGATCCACATCACGTGCGAAAATGGCAAAGCCGTCGTAGCCGTGATACGGGCCTGAATAATCCCAGGAATGCATCTGGCGGAACGGTATGCCCATCTTCTGCACCGGGTATTTTTCTTTGATTCCCGAGCCGACCAGATTTGGGCGAATCCCTTCGATGAATTTCTCCAACTCATAGCCGGTCACGTCATCGTAGATCAGCGTGCCGTTCTTCACGTAGTGGCCGGTGCGCTGATAGTCGTCGCTGTGGGCGAATTCATAGCCGGTGCCCACGATGACCATGCCGAGGTCCTCGTAGGCCGTGACGACGTGGCGGGGGCGCAGGCCGCCGACATAGAGCATCACGGTATTTCCTTCCAGGCGCGACAGGTACTTGGCGATGACCGCATCAACAAGCGGCCTGTACTTGGCAATGACCTTTTCGGTCTTCTCCTCGATTTCCGGCCCAAAATGCTTGGCTATGTTGCGCAGAGAGGCTTCGATCTGGGAGGGACCGAAGAAATTGTACTCCATCCAGGCGACGCCATACTTTTCCTCCATATGCCGACAGATGTAATTCATCGACCGGTAGCAGTGGATAAGATTGAGCTTAGCCTTCGGGGCGCGCTCGATCTCTGCGAGTGTGGCGTCACCCGACCAGTTGCCAACCACGCGCAGCCCTATCTCCTCAAGCAGTATGCGCGAGGCCCAGGCATCGCCGCCGATATTGTAGTCGCCGATGACGTTGACGTCGTAGGGGCCGGCCTCGAACTTGACATCCTTTTTGTCGAAGACCCAATCCCGGATTGCATCATTGGCGATGTGGTGGCCAAGCGACTGCGAGACGCCGCGGAAGCCCTCGCAGCGTACCGGCACGATCGTCTTGTCATACTCCTTGGTCTTTTTGCGAGAAACGGCCTCGGTGTCATCGCCAATCAGGCCGATAGGGCATTCGGACTGCACGGTGATGCCGTTGTTGAGCGGAAACAAGACTTCAATCTCGTCAATGATCTGTTCCAGCTTCTTGTCGCCGCCGAAGACGATGTCCTTCTCCTGGAAATCGGAGGTGAACTGCATTGTCCCGAACGTGTCGACGCCCGTTGTACCGACGTAGTAGTTGCGGCGCTGCGACCAAGAATATTGGCCGCAGCCGACCGGGCCGTGCGAGATATGGACCATATCCTTGACTGGCCCCCACACCACGCCTTTCGAACCAGCATATGCACAGCCGCGAATCGTCATCACCCCGGGAATGGACTTGATGTTCGATTTGACGTCGCATTCGGAAAGGACCTCGCTTTCCCCGCCAGCCTCGTTGCCGCTCTTTGCGACGTTGAGGTGCTTCTTGCGGCGCTTCGCCGCCTTGTCGGGATAATGCGACAGCACCTCTTCGATAAGCTTCGCATGAAGAGCACCGTCATTCTCGTATTCCCGGCTCATGAGTCCCCCTTTCAAGGTTGGGTGACGCCTCAAAGAATAGGCGCCGTTCTCTGCAAGGCGCGCCGATTCATGGCAGCGCTAATGTCACTACTGGGCCGCCGCCTTCGCCGCTTCCTTGGAGTGAAGCTCGGCAAGCATCTGCTCGTCGGTCTTCATGATGCCGAAGTCGAGCAGCATCTCCTCCAGCTCCTCCATGGTGATCGGCGTCGGGATCGTACCCTGGCCCGAATTGGCGTGGATCTTCTCGGCCAGAGCGCGGTATTCCCCTGCCTGCTTTGAGTCCGGCGCGTACTGGATCACCGACATCTTCCTGAGTTCGGCATGTTGGACGATGTTGTCGCGGGGCACGAAGTGGATGAGCTTGGAATTCAATCGGCCAGCCAGTGCTTCGGCCAGATCGAGTTCGCGGTCGGTTTGACGTTCATTGCAGATCAGCCCGCCCAGCCGCACACCGCCCGAATGGGCATATTTGAGGATGCCCTTGGCGATGTTGTTGGCGGCATAGAGCGCCATCATCTCGCCGGACATGACGATATAGATCTCCTGGGCCTTGCCTTCGCGGATCGGCATGGCGAAGCCGCCGCATACCACGTCGCCGAGGACGTCATAGGAGACATAATCGACATCGTCATAAGCGCCATTCTCCTCGAGGAAATTGATCGAGGTGATGACGCCGCGGCCGGCGCAACCGACACCCGGCTCGGGGCCGCCGGACTCCACGCACTTGATGCCTCTGTAGCCCACCTTGAGCACGTCCTGGAGTTCGAGGTCTTCCACCGAGCCTTCCTGTGCGGCGAGATCCAGGACGGTATCCTGAGCTTTCGAATTCAGGATCAAGCGTGTGGAATCGGCTTTGGGGTCGCATCCTACGATGAGGATTCTCTGCCCGAGGTCGACAAGGGCAGCGAGCGTATTTTGGGACGTGGTGGACTTGCCGATGCCGCCTTTTCCGTAAAAGGCGATCTGACGCAGACCTGACATAATAGCTTTCCTTCCTTCGTTCTAATTATCGCGACTGCCCGCGACACAAGTGCCGATAGGCAGCTCGTGCCGCCTCACACCAAGCATCGCAAAAAGCGTACCAGCGTGATCGGCCGATCCCAGAAGAAACTTTGTCATTAAATTCCAGCCGCTTAGACGGCGGCAAAACGCGCGAACGGGCCTTTCAGGCGTCTGTCACGGACACGACAAAGCCGACACAGATTGTCGTGCGCCATCCAAACCGCCGTGTGTCGAGCTCGAAGCGGGAGAATGGGGAAGTTAGCCCAAAGCTGATGGCGAGACCATCGGAAGACATCGGCTCTTGTCTTTCCAGCCTGCCATTGATCGGGCGGTCGCTGGATGAGCAGGAGCCTGGGGCTTGACCGCGGCGCGGGTAGTTCAGGCAGGCTTACAGAGCGGGAACGCCGGCGGCCGATAGACATCCGCGCTTAACCTTTCATAGCCCGTCTACAAGTTGGTTCCGCCGACGCGCTATATGGAAGCCAAATAATTCAGTAGCTTAGCCGAGAGCATTGATTTTTTCAGAAAGATACGTGTTATACGCGTATGAACCGCCGAACCCATGGTCGGCGCCCTCATGCGCGTGAGACCCCGTTGTGGGCGAGGCTCGCGACTGGCTGCACGATCCTAGCCGGCCTGCTTGCCATTGAGTTTGGTCCCGCCGCGGTAGGCTGCGGCATCAAGGGCAACATCAGCTACAACACTGGCAAGAAGATTATCACGTTCTTGGACAGGAATCTTACTGGGAGACACGCATCAACCTATTGAAGGGCGAGCGGTGGTTTTGTTCAGAGGAAGCTGCACGAAAGGCGGGCGGGCGGGCTTCGAGAGGTTAGTGTCGCGGCAGCTTGCAGATCTGCCCACGGGGCCGCCACGATCGCAAAGTGTGTACAAAAGCGCCCTCTCTGCCGAACTGAACAGTGCTCACGGCCATAGCCTCGGATGAGCCCGACTGGCTTGACCTCTGCATGATGAGAGCAGCTTTTACACCAGGTGCGCAGCACATGTCTTTAACGAACGCATCGTCTTCAAGAATATAGAGAGCAATTCGGAAAACCGAGTAGTTGGCGGCGAAGCTAGGAGAAGGTATACACTACCCTCTTGTTACCCCAGAGTAGAACGTGCAGCTGCGGCAAGACGCGGGCTTCGAACCACCTGTCGCTGGTCACCTTTTCTACCAGCGGTTCCATGCGCATCATATTCCGTCGGACTCGACAGAGACGTCTTCATTACCACGGCGGGGCGGCGTGTGATTGCCGGGTTGCAGACAAACCTCGCCGCGACGTATTTGGGACGAGTGGTGTCGGCACCGAATCCCTATCATTTAGACTAGCCAGCTTGGGGAGCGCCGTCAGACCGCCAGACCGGAAGAGGAGGCTTCGCGCCAACTTGTGCCAAGAATGTTGGACCGTGCGGAACCGCTGGGGCGGCGCTCAACTCTGGCGCAGGATGAAGCGTCGATTGGGTGAATGAATAGGGCGCGCGTTCGACGGGTAGAGTGAGGCAAATCGCTGGATGTCTGCCGGATCAACGTCAACCGGTTCCATCGCCACCATCCACTCGACGTTTTCGGTGCACGGCGGCGTCGTCAGTGAGCCCTCATAAGTCCAATAGCCAAGCGAGGCTGGCAGAAGCCAGTTGGGATTCACCTCGTCGATCGTCACCTCCCCATTCGGCAGTTCGGGAAAGGCCGCAGCAAGGGCAGCAAAGCTGGCATTTGTCGCGCCGGGCGTTAAAAAGACGCCCAGCACGCCCAGAGTACCACTTTGCGTGTCCTTGTGAACGAAATGCACCTCCATCGGGAAGCTCTTGCCCGCCACGTGATGTTCGCTTGGCGCATGGAAATGGAACTGTACCAGTTCGTAGACACGATCGCCGCGGGTCAGCGTGCTGCCTTGTGGCATATTGATTTGAATGGTGTGGCCGTTGTTCACCATATTGCCGCCGCCCTTGTGCCAGCCGATGGCGATATGCGGGATATCCGCCTTGACCGCGCTGTTGATATTGATCGGCGATTGCTGCGTGCCGGCAGAGCATACGAAATTTTCCTTATCCAGATCAGCCCAGTGCTCCGGTCCGACCGGACCGGTGTACCCCCAATGGGCACTGGTCGCTTGGGCGGCTTGAACGCAAATCCGGCATGCGCCGAGCGCAACCAACCCTTTGATCAGGTGACGACGATACATATTACTTTTGCTCCTCTTGCGAACTGATGTTGGTGGCTGCCCTAATGGACGCGTGATGGCCAATCGGCGCGGCCAGTATTGTCCTTTGCAACTGATAGATGCCCGCACGCCTTGGCGTGCTTTCATAAGTGCGGCTGCCGTTTCTCGGCTGGCCGGCTTCTGCAGCCCGCAACGGGGGCAGTTTCAACCAGCTAAACGATAAAAAATTTTAGCAGACCAGCGCTTGACCCCCGCCGCAAAGGCACAGGCGAAGGTGATCACTGCGCGGCTGCCGTTCGCGCCGGAGGCCGCATCGCTATACTTTACACTCGCTGCCCAAGGAGACGCAGGCGACCCCAATACGTTTTCATCGCTACTCCCGACGCAGCCGACCCACGCCACGAAAACGTTGCTATATTTCACGTTGGGCCAATGAGGAAATCGATCTTCTTTATGGAAGGCATTTGCGCAATGGATGCATTCCCATGCTGACAGTCGTGCGTCAGGCCGGACAATGAGATACATCGATAAGAGCTGGACAAGGATGAGGGGATGACGTGCTTGCGACGGAGCAGGTGGGGCGAGAAGGCCAGTTCTTGCGGATTTCAACTTTGCGTGACGACAGCTCATCGGAGTCAAGGTGACACACGCCGGCAGCGGGGTGTCCGGGCGGTTTCCAGCCGCACAATCGCGAGACCGCTGACGCGAACAAAGCTCGGCTGTACTCGGCACGCGAAGAGAGCCTGCCAAGCCGTTGGAGCCCGGCCTTCCGGTGCGACGCAAGCCACAGACTAGACCGCCCTCTTGTTACCCCAAAGCAGAACGTGCAGCTGCGGCAACACGCGGGCTTCGAACCACCTGTCGCTAGTCACCCTTTCGACAAGCCATTCCATTCGCATCATTATTCCGTCCAAGTCGACAGAGGCGTCTTCACTGCCAGGGAGCGGCGGCGTGTGATTGCCGGGTTGCAGATAGATCGGAAGGTGCGGATATCTCGCCGCGACTTCTTTGGCGTAGGCATAGTCACTCTCGTCGAAAACGACGAGCTTGAGCACGATTTGCGGCTTCTCTTGCGCCGCTTCGAGGCATGCATCAAACGCAGCCCAACGGGTCGTCATCTCGCTGGACGGCGGCTTTGGGCTAAGGGTCAGCACGTCAAGATCCGCAAACCACTCCCTCACCACGGAACCCTGCGTTTCCAGTGCAAAACGATAGCCCTCGCGATGGCCTCGTTCTATGAGGGGACCGAACGGCTGAATGGCCGGGTTGCCGCCTGACAAGGAGACCATAACCGGCCTGCCGCCGGAAAGCGCATGGACGGTTTGCCACACGGCATCGATCGGCATCGGTAGCCATTCATGGCGATACTGATTGTCCACCGCGTGAAGGCTGTCGCACCATGAACAGCGATAATCACATCCGCCGGTTCTGATGAACACCGTCGGCAAGCCGATGAGCACGCCCTCGCCCTGGATAGTCGGCCCGAATATCTCGCTCACACGGATTGCGGGATGCATGTCGGTCACGGACGGTATTCCGCCCAAGTTTTCGGTGTTTCGCTAACGCGCACGGCCGCGGTCTGCGGCAGACGTGCCTTGCACCATTCATAGAAATGTCTGGCCAGGCATTCCGCCGTGACCTTCTCATGTCCCAGCACGTCGTTGAGGTGCCGATGGTCGAAGCTCTCGTCAATGTAGCGTTTGAGCGGCGCCAGATCGTGATAGTCGCGCACGAAGCCGTGGGCGTCCAGTTCCTTGGCCGACAGCTCCACTACGACGACATAGTTATGCCCGTGCAGGCGCGCGCATTGATGGTTGGGAGGCAAGGAGGTGAGCTGATGCGAGGCCGAGAAGTGGAATTCCTTGCTGATGTGGAACATTACGCGCGCCTCCTGCGCAGCGCCTCAAGCCAGAAATCGGCGTCCTCGTAGTCGGTGGGATCAGCGTGCCCGGCGAGATGGAACGCTTCGCGCCGCTCGACGCAGGTCCCGCATCGTCCGCAGTGACGCACGCCGCCCTTGTAACAGGACCAGGTCTCAGCAAACGGGGTGCCGTATCTTGCGCCATCCGCAACAATGTCAGCTTTTCCGAGATTCACATACGGTGCATAGAGGCGTATCTGCGCATAGCCGTCGAGCGCGCGGTCTTGCATTGTCTGGAAAGCTTCAATGAAGGCCGGACGGCAATCGGGATAGATGAAATGGTCCCCACCATGCACGGCCGCCGCCACCGCTTCGGCGCTGTGGGCGGCGGCGAGACCGAAGGCGATTGCCAACATGATGGCATTGCGGTTCGGCACCACCGTAATCTTCATCGTGTCTTCGGCGTAGTGGCCGTCCGGCACGTCGATACTGCTAGTCAGCGCTGAGCCGGAAAGGCCACGGCCAATTTCGCCGATGTCGATGATCTGGTGCGGGACCTTCAGTCGCTGCGCGCAAAGAGCGGCGAAGCCCAATTCCTTCCTGTGCCGTTGGCCATAGTCGAAAGATAGAAGGCCGGTGAGTTCGTGCTCCGCTGCCACCATGTGAGCAAGGGAAACGGAGTCCAATCCGCCAGAGCAGACGGCGAGAGTCTTCATCATTGGTATCCTTGTTTTGACCGGGTAAGGCTGCGACCGGAGATTTCTCTGCGCCCCCACTACTCCAGCGACTCAGTTTTGTGAACCGGGAGAATTTGCGCTCAGCCCGATTGGAACGGGAGTGCGTCGCGTCCAACACGCGTGATCAATAAAAGTTGAGCGCTTCAGCAGTTTGTTTCGCATCGCGCCAACTTTCGCAACCTGCTGTCCGATCGTCGACTTCGAGACAAGGTGATGTTCGGCCGACATCGGCTGACTCTTAATTAAGCCGCAGAACACATGTTGGCTTTCTGGCCTTCGCTTGTGCGGTTGGCGAGGGCGACATGGATGCCAGCAAATTTGACATTGGCGACATCCGCCTGGAGAACCCTGCGCGGCGCGATTGAGGCCGCAGGCGAGCCTGCTCTAACTGCCGCCCTACAGTCCCGACTTCAATCCGATTGAGAACGCCTTCGCCCAACCTAAGGCGCTGCTGCGAGCAAAGGCCGAGATAACCATCAAGGCTCTATGGGACTGACGTTGCCCCAGCAGTTTTGAGTTCGTTTCCGGCGTGGGTTGTGCCCTGCTGGGCGGGTGAAGCGACGGGCGCTGGCGCGGAGCCTTTGGCATAGCGCAGCGCGAGCGACCGTCGCGGATTGAAGGTGCTGGCGAACTTGGCCGGGGTCTGCCAGGGGGGAGTGCGGCCGCGCGGTGTTGTAGTCGGCGTGCCACAGGGCGATGGCTACGCGCGCCTGAGCCAGCGAGGTGAACAGCGTCTCGTTGAGCAGTTCATCGCGCAGTCGGCCGTTGAAGCTCTCGATGAAGCCATTCTGCATCGGCTTGCCGGGCGCAATGTAATGCCATTCGACGCGGTTCTGATCCGCCCAGGAGAGGATGGCGTTCGAGGTGAACTCGCTGCCATTGTCGCTGACGATCATCCTGGGCCGGCCCCGCTCGGTGATGAGCCGTCCAATTCGCGGGCAACCCGCATGCCCGAGAGAGACGTATCAACGATGAGTGCGAGGCACTCTCTCGTGCAGTCGTCGACGACGGCCAGGATGCGGAAGCGGCGCCCGTCGGTGAGCTGGTCCGATACGAAGTCGAGCGACCAGCGCTCGTCGGGCCTCAGCGGCACCAGCATCGGCGCCCTGGTCCCGATCGCCCGCTTGCGGCCGCCACGGCGGCGACGGCGAGCTTCTCCTCCCGATAGAGCCGGAACAGCTTCTTGTGGTTCACGACCAGGCCCTCCCGCCTCAGCATCACGAGAAGACGCCGGTAGCCGAACCGGCGACGCTCCTGCGCGATCGGCCTTCATCCGCTCGCGAACCTCGCGGTCGTCCGGCCTGCTGGTCTGGTAGCGAACCGTCATGCGGCAACAGCCGATGGCTTTACACGCCCGCCGTTCGCTCATCCCGAAGCCTTCCTTCAGGCGAGCGACAGCTTTCCGCTTGGCGGCGGGCGTCACCATTTCTTTCCCACAAGGTCCTTCAACGCGGCATTGTCGAGCATGGCGTCGGCCAAAAGCCGCTTCAGGCGCGTGTTCTCGTCCTCCAGCGCCTTCAGGTCGCCGAGCCTCGGTGACATCCATCCCGCCGAAGCGGGCCTTCCAATTGTAGATCGAGGCGTCGCTGACCCCGTGCTTGCGGCACAGATCGCCAACCGATACCCCGGCCTCGTGTTTCTTCAAAATTCCGATGATCTGCTCTTCAGAGAAGCGGCTGCGTTTCATGTCCTGGTCCTCTGGATGGGCCAGAACGAACTTCAAACCGGATTAGATCAGAGGGGCAAGGTCAGGACGCCTCGGCGCGGTCGTCGACCTCTTCACCCCAGCCGAATGTGCCAACTACTTCAAAGCCGCAGGATATGACCTGGATCAGATAGGACGTGCTCCAATGGTTTACACCTGACACAGGAGTCCGGCCCCCACAACCGTTTCGCAATGAGGAGCAGCGCTGCCGCTGCTCCTCCAATCACACGACGGATTCACGATGCGGCAACTCGAGCCATGATTTCGGATCCAATGGCCGATGCGGTGTATAGTGAGGCATCCAGCGGCAAATCCCCAAATGCCAGTTGACACAGAAGATAATTAGCACCTGCCTCTTCCAGCTGATCAAGGAGAGCTTTTCGGACAGAATCTGCCGTTCCCACGACGCACAATTCACTTTCAATTGCTGCATCGAAGTTCAAAGGCAAGTTTGGTGGAGTGGAAATGGCATTTAGTTCGTATAGAAATTTGAAGCTATTGAGCCATCGTTCATAGGCAGGTGCTGCGAGCAAATACGCATCTGTTTCAGAACGCCCTATCACCACCATTCGGAGCAATCCAAGAAATGGCGCTTGCTGGCCAATGTCAGCATCGTGAATTCGGGCGGCGCGGAACGCGTCGGTAACGCTGCGAACAGAAGTGGAAGGTCCGACGCAGGCGATGTTTGCCCCATTCGCAGCGGCCCAGCTAGCCGGCTCGGGTCGATTGGTGGCGATCCATGTCGGCGGACGGGGATATTGGTGAGGTCTCAACGTCAGCGGAACATCTTTCAACTCAAAGTGGCGGCCCTGATAAGAAAGCGTCCCGCCTTTCATCGCATTGATGAGAATCTCACTGGCCTCCGCATACTGTTCTGGTGCTGCTTCTACAGCAACCCCGAAGTATCCCAATTCAGTGGGAGCAGAGCCGCGCCCTATGCCGAGTTCAAGCCTGCCGCCGCTCAACTGATCAAGCATGCAGATCTCCTCGAAGGCACGCAGCGGATGATAGAGCGCAAGTAGCATTACCATGGGACCAACACGAAGACTGCGGGTTCGCTGGGCGACGCTCGCTAAGAACAAATTCGGTGATGGACCTCTGCCATGCGGCGTACAGTGGTGCTCGGCGAGATGATACGCATAAAAGCCATAGCCATCGCACGCTTCTGCTAGGCTCAGCCGATCTGCATATTGTTGTGCGATGTCATCGCCGTTTTCGTCCAGATGATCGAAGATGCCGAAGGTCAGGCCCGAAGCGGAAATTTTCTTCAATTAATTGTTCTCCAAATTACCTATATTTATTCGCTAATCATCATAGCTCACGACATATCATTACTTGATGCTTAATGTGAATCGACTTCATGCTTGTGAGCACCGCGATCCTTCTTAAAGTTCATACAGACGCGTTCGGCGGCAGCAAGGAATTTGTCCATCTGCTCTGTGGTGCCAATGCTGACGCGAATACAGTTCTTCAAATCTACGTCAGGAAAGCTGGCGATGAGGATCGCCTGCTCTTTCAACGCGGCTTGCCAGCATGAGCCCTCCTGTCCCGCCGGCACACGGGCCAGCAAAAAGTTTGCGTGGGAGGGTGTTACGGAAAAGCCAAGTTGCAACAGCGCCAGGGTCACTCGCTGTCGTTCATGCTTGATGTGCCTGTGGTTCTCTTCGTAGGCGTGGCGATGCGCAAGAATGCTTTTCCCGACCGCCTGCCCGATCACGTTCATGTTGAAGACATTCTGGATGTTGCGCAGCCTGCCAATGATTTCTGGGTGACCGAAACCGAAGCCGACTCGCACGCCAGCGGCAGCATAGCTCTTTGAAAAAGTCCTCAAGATCAAAAGATTCGGATGTCTATTGACGAGGCGCAGGGCATTGTCGGGTGCGAAGTCAACGTAGGCCTCATCCAAGACGACCAAGCGATCTGCTTGCTCCACAAGGCGTTCGATTTCGGCCACCGGCACGAATGTTCCGGTCGGATTGTTCGGATTAGCCAACAGAATGAACTTCGCGTCTTTTGCGGGGCCGGACAGCAGTTTTTCTATCGGCAGGGGATGAGCTTCGCTCGATGCGATTTCGAGAAACTCGGCACCCTGCAACATGGCAAGTTTACGGTTGAACGAAAATCCGGGCGACAGCATTGCCACTCTATCTCCTGGGGCGAGGAAAGCTCTGTAGATGAGTCCGAGCAGCTCCGACGAACCGTTGCCGGCAATCACCTGATCTTTGGAAAATCCGTAAGCATCGGAGGCAGCTGCCCTTAAGCTGAGATTGTCGTCTTCCGGATAAAGATACTGGTGTTCGATCGCAGCAATTGCACTTTGCATTACGCTCTTCGGCAACGGAAACGGGTTCTCGTTCGTATTTAGCTTAACGCAGTTTGCATCCGTCGCTGGTCCGTTGGACGAGAGAGCATCTAATTTGCTGGCCACCGGCGAAAAAAGCGAAAGCACGGTCTTCAGTTTTGCATCGCACATGTTCTTCTCCGTTTTTCAGTCCCGCAGGGCATGTGACATGAGGCAATCGTTGATCGTGACTTGATCGACGTTCGGCTATATCAGCGCTGCCTTCCCACCCTGGTGGGGATCGCCGACCACGGTTTGGATTTGACACCGGGAAGCTGTCGAGAACCTGATGACGACCCAACGTTTGGCCGACGGCCGATTCGGCGCAACAGACGGTGTTTCAACATCGCATCGTCCTCAAAGCCGCATGCAGGGCCTGCACGACAGCCCGTCTCCAGCGCCCGCAGATAGGTGGAAGCCGAAGTCTTGCCGAACCTCAGTTGCTCTGCCACCTTGGCCCACCGGACTGCCCTGTTTATGGGTCAGGCGCAGGATATCTCTGACGCTCGTTCGTCTTGCTTGCTTCCGTCTTGGCATGGGCTCTCTCGGTTTGCTGATGAGAGAGCCAAATACCGGCTCATCTGAGCATGAGACGCAGGCCTGACGATATGGAGCGTCGCTGGTGGCGCGCGTAGCCGAGAGGGTTCGCCTCGCTGGCGGGGCATGCAAGACGGCGCACCTCCTTAGCCATCCTGTCCCATCGTCTCAGATCGTGAGGCGCACCTTATAGTCGGTGAGGAGATCTTGCAGGGTCAGGTTACGCCCTAGCGCTTAAGGTTGTTGGTCGCACCGAGCAAGCGCGGGACCTGTCGACGGACAACAGCGGTGCCACTGCCGGCACTAGGTGTGAGCTTTCGAGAGGTTGTCCATTCGGACCGGACCGAGGAGACTGGAGTTACCACGCTTCAGCATCCATC
>NZ_JARTVP010000024.1:0-28641 GCF_029625865.1 Mesorhizobium sp. WSM4887 | reverse complement strand
TCCACATGGCAGCCTAAAGTCAAAAACGCCTATCAGTCGCCTCGCCCTGATCGAGGACAACCTGTTGAAGCTCCACAACTAGGTCGTCCAGCATCACAGTGAACCGCGTACGTAGTATTTTGTCGTAGGCGGCATTCTGGATAGCCGGATACGGGCTCTTCACCCGCTGCACCACCGATTGCGGGATGATGTCGCGAGAAACATTCACGGATTTCGTGAAAAAAGTGTACCCGCCGAAGAGCCCTACTCGCGGGGGCGGTGCAGCACCACCTCGGTGTCACTGCTCGTGTTCATGCGATGGACTAGGCCGGCCAGCTGTTGACGCAGCTCGCGGTAGTTGTAAGTCTCACCCGTGTAGACGAGCACCAAGTCAGGTCGGCCATCCCCCTGGAGCATCCTCGGCTGGCGGCCGCCCTGGATATCGATGATTGCCAGGCGGTGGTGTCCCAGCGCCGCAGGCCCGCCGATCCAAGTCCCCTCGTCGTCCGGACCGTGGTTCGCTATGGTGGCCGTCATATCGGCAAGCTCCCTTCGCGCATCGGGACCTCCGAGGTCTCGATTGAAGTCGATCCATTCACAGATGCCGCACAGGTTATGTCGCCGCATTTGGGCGAAGCAGATATAAGGCCAGTGGGAAACCATCGAGGCAAAGTGACGGATCTAGCCCAGCTACGATCCGCATCCGACATTGTCGGACATCGGACAGCACCGCGATTCGCTGCATAGGAAGCCTGGAGTCGCGATTTCCCCTGGGGGAATCAGCGCATGAAAGGAGAGCTGGGTCGTGTCTGCCGAAATGAGAAATTGCTCCCCCTTATTGCATCACCGAGGAATGTTACCCAGCGCGATAGACGGACATGCCCTATCTCCCCCCGTTGCAGCTGAGGGAGATAGGGGCCAGCTCTTCATTCAACCCTCATGGAGGATGATCAGCCCAGCCATTTCCATGCGCCGGCCTTCACAAGCCGTGCACCATTCAGGTTCTTTTCCTTGAAGCGCGACGATCCTTGTCAGACGTCGCAACACTTGCTGCCGAGAGCACGAGCTCTTCCTCGAGCATGCCTTGATCTGCGCCTCGAACGGCTCGCACATGCTGGGTTTCAACGACTTCGCAGAGGTTGATATTCTGCAGTGACTTCGTCTCGCTGCTGCACGGCATTGACGCTGGGAGCCATGCTCGCGTGGCGCAATTGTGCTGAAGCCGGTGCCCACGGCAACGTTTCTTAACCCGCCCCAGATCCTGGCGTTTGGCTATTTCCGACATTCGTGTCCGGCTTCGGACAAAGGCCGGGTTTGCCGAACGGAGTCGCACCCAATTTCCAGTGCTGCTTGAGCAATAATATCGACCGGCATTACTGCACAACACGAAAGTTGCTGCAAAAACCGAAGTGAACCCAAGGCATCGGGTCAATTGGCATGGCGCTTGCGACTCGGTCGATAGAACGCAGTCAAAATCACGGTTGCAGACCATGCCTACCTCTCAAAGCTCGATAAAGCACGCGAGCAAAATTCCCCGTCTCCGCGGAAGCTCGTCGCCGTTAAACGTGCCTGCTCGGGGGCGGTCTTGCACAAGACCGGTCCGAGGCAACCACGCCAAGGCGCGAGGCTGCCGGAACTGTCGACCGAAGTCGATGCCGCTTCAGTTTAACCGAAAAATGCACCGTACCACTTTGGCCTGGAAGCAAATCAATGACCTATAGAAAGAACGTTCCTCTCGTGACCTTTCGCACGCGTGTTCGCGATGAGTCGATCGGGGGGCCAAATCCTTATCAGTGGGAGAACAAGACCTCCGACGATTATTTCGGGGGCAAGCGCATCATCCTGTTCTCGCTGCCTGGCGCCTTCACCCCGACCTGCTCGACCTTCCAACTGCCCGATTTCGAAAAACTCTATGATCAATTTCTGGAACTGCGAATTGACGCGATCTACTGCGTCTCGGTCAACGATGCTTTCGTCATGAATGCGTGGGGAAAGTCCTTGGGGCTGCAGAAGATCGAGCTGATCCCAGACGGGTCGGGCGAGTTCACGCGCAAAATGGGCATGCTGGTCGCGAAGGACAATCTGGGCTTTGGCATGCGCTCCTGGCGATACGCCGCTCTGATCGACGATGGCGTGGTGGAGCAGTGGTTCGAGGAGGAAGGCTTCTGTGACAACTGCGAGACGGACCCCTATGGCGTTTCATCCCCGCAAAACGTTCTCGACAAATTGAAGGCGGCGGCATGACCCAGAAGTGGAAAGTCTCACACAACCCAAGCACACACTAGAGCCTCCTCGGCAGATCACGGTTCAACATGCATCTCTCAGCAAGCCTGCTTCAACGCCAGAAGCAACGTATGGTCTTATCGCCTCAAGCCATTGAAGCTATTCGCTTGCTGCGATTGACGCATACTGAACTCCATCAGCTCGTGCAGCAGGCACTCGAGAAGAACCCCGTTTTGAAGCCTGACCCGTTTGACGACGATTCGCCGCTGCCAGGGGTGGATCAGCGGAGCAGTCAAAGCAGAAGCGAAATCGGCGAATCGCCCATTGGCGGGCCGTCTGGCGGGCGCGGGCAATGGAAGTCGCAACGCAGTAGCGGCAACGATCGACCTGCCGTCGAGGAGTTTACCGCCCACACCGAAACATTGCACGACCATGTCGCCCGCCAGGTCGCCCTCAACCCGTTCACCCCCCAGGAGCGGCTGATTGCCGGACAGCTCGCCGCTCATCTGGAGGACACTGGCTATCTTCAGGTAAACCTTTTCGATCTGGCCAGGACGTTAAACGTTCGGCAAGCTGATGTGGAACGGGTCATCGGAATCTTGCAGCAATTTGATCCGCCGGGCATTTTTGCGCGAACTCTCAGCGAATGCCTGGAGATTCAGCTGCGCCAGCAAGACCGGTTCGACCCGGCTATGGCAGCTTTGGTCGCCAATCTCGAGATGCTTGCACGGGGGGATTTTCAGGGATTGAAGCAGCGTTGCGGAGTCGACGAGGAGGATCTCCTCGACATGAGGAACGAAATCCGCGCGCTCGATCCCAAGCCTGGAGACCGGTTCCAGTCCGGGACGCCGGAAACCATCGTACCGGACGTCTGGGTAATGCCCAAGTCCGAAGGTGGATGGCGGGTGGAGCTTGATCCGGCCACGCTGCCCAAAGTGTTGATCAACCACACCTATGTCGCCGAAATCTCGCAGCTGACCAAGCAAAATCCGGAAGGCAAAGCGTTTCTCGACAATTGCCAGGAAAAAGGGAACTGGCTGATCAGCAGTCTCAAGCAGCGCGCTAAGACGATCCTTAAGGTTGCGACCGAAATCGTGCGCCAGCAGGATGCCTTTTTTACACACGGCGCCGCCCATCTGCGGCCTCTCTGTCTCAAAAATGTCGCTGACGAGATCGGCATGCACGAGTCGACGGTAAGCCGGGTGACTTCGAACAGGTACATGTTGACTCCGCGCGGGGTGTTCGAGCTGAAGTATTTTTTCGCTGCGCCAATCGCATCCTGCGAGGGCGGCGATGCGCACTCCGCCAAAGCTGTCTGCCATCGGATCAAGGCAATCATAGCCGAAGAATCGCTCGACAAGGTACATTCCGACGAAGACATCGTTGCTCAACTCAAGGAGACCGGCATCGATGTCGCTCGCCGTACCGTCACCAAATATCGCGAGGCGATGAACATCCCTTCCTCCATACGACGGCGCCGCGATAAGCGTTTGTCCGCAGCTGCGATCAAGCGAAGTGACTAACCGACATTCGTGGTCGGCGAGAGGCGACTCTCAACTTCCTCCGGGCCGAAGCAGCTTTCGAAGTCATGGCATTCCCCGCAACTGGGTGCTGTGCATGACGAAAAGCCTTCGGCCTCACACAGCTTGCGGTAAAAGTACTTTTTCCATTTCATGTTTTCTGTGTTGCCTGCCGCCAGCGCGGGAAAATGTCTGGCAAGCAGGCGGCTGAGCTCAGCGCGATTTGAGAGGCCAAGATCCCGCCAAAGATGGTCCATGCGCATCGCACGCCGGGCGATGATCTTGGCCAAGCGGGCGCTCGCCGGGTCGGCCGGCGCAGCATGCGCTAGCAGCAGCCGGCGTAGCAGTTCCTCTTCCAGTTCCGGCTCGGGCTCGCTCAACTCCTCCAAAGCGAATACGCTGCTGGAGGTAGACGGGAAAGTTGCGGCCAAGACATCACGCAATTCGACAGACGAAAGGCCTGTCCCCTCCGTCGCCAACACCTCGCCCGCCTGGACCTCCTCAAGCGAACGTGAATGTACGCAGGGCAGCACATGCTGATCGAAGCTCCTCCCTAGCTCGGACCCACGCCATTGCGCGCTGGATAGGCAGCCATCATCGTAACGGCCGGCTTCAGCTTCCGGCATGACAAAGCGCCTTGTTGACCGCAGGGATGATCTTGTCGCCCCAGAGCTCGATCTGGCGCAGCATCGTCTTTTGGTCGAAGTCGCCCAATTGAGTCTGAACTGCGATCTGGTCCGGTTTCAAGATATCGATCTCTTCCAGCAGGCGATCAATCACGCGATTTACGCTGCCAATCGGCAAATTTTTGCGCATGGTCTCGAAGGACAGATCCTGCTGGGTCGGTGTCTCCTGCAGCAGGTAGCCATCGTGGCTCTGTTGGCGACGCTGATGCAGGGCTTCAGAAAGCCGGCGCTGGAAGCGGGCATTGTCGAGATAGCTGTTGATCTCCAACTCGTCGTGGCTGGCATAGCAGCAGCGCAGCAGCGATATCTTGACGTCGGTGACGTTCTTTTCCTCGGATGCCGCCGCCCTCTCGACTGATTCACGCAGTGTGGTCAAAGTCTCTAAGCCGTCGTGGAAGGCTGTGACAAAAAAATTGTGCCCCTCGCGGTAGGCCCGAGCCATCCGTGCGGCTCCGCCAGCGATCCAGATAGGCGGCGTCGGCTGCTGGACTGTGCGGACCGAAATCGCTGTTGGGGGGATCTTCTCATACTGGCCGTCGTGTTCGAAGACGTTTTGGTTGAGGCCCTTGAGAATGATGTCCAGGTATTCCGAAAAGACGGCCGGCGCCTCATCGATGTCCACGCCGAACCGTTCGAACTCGAACTGCTGGTATCCCAAGCCTACGCCGAGCTCGAGACGGCCGTTCGCAACGATGTCGGCGAAGCCGATCTCGGACAGCAGGCGCTGCGGTTGGTAAAGCGGCAGCACGCAGACGGCAGTGCCCAGGCGAATCGTGCTTGTCAAGCCGCCGCAGTGCGCCACCATCATCAGCGGGGATGGTATGAGGCTGTAATTGTTGAAGTGGTGCTCAGCAAACCACGCGGTGTTGAACCCAGCCTGCTCCGAAGCGACGGCCTGTTCGATGGAGTTGCGGATGACGCTTTCTGAGGATTGGTGATAGCCACGCTGGGCGGCCAGAATGAAAGTGGCAAATTCCATGATTTCTCCTCGTTATAGACACGTCAGCCGACCGGGAATGTGCTCGGCATGCGCATGCTTGGATCTCAAGCACCTCAGGTGCGTCGTGGAGCCGAGGCTTCATAATGCTCGGCCGGTCGCCCTGCGAAGGCCTGGCAATTAACCTGCGGCCTCCGCAAAACATTCGTCATAGAGCTCGCTGGCGTTTCCCGCATCACCGAACGAGGTCCAGCCGCCGTCCACGTAGAGGATCGAGCCGTTGATGTATGAGGCGTCAGACGAAGCAAGGAAGAACGATGCATCTGCGACGTCTTCTGGCCGTCCCATCCTGCCCATGGGGATGCGTCGTCCGATTGCTGTCAGGTCGATGCGGCCGGCTTTGGCCAACTGAGCAAGTGCGGGCGTGCGGATGTGGCCAGGAGCGACGGTGGCTGTCCGAATTCCGACCGGCCCGAGTTCGGCCGCCATGCAACGGGTCAGCATATCCATCCCCGCCTTGGAGGCGCCGTAGGCATGGCGCGGCGCGAACGGCAGAAAGCTGTCGATCGACCCGAGATTGAGGATCACGCCGCCCGGGCGCATAGCCTTGATCGCTTCGCGCGCGCAGGTGAAGGCGCCGGTAAGGTTGACATCCAGGACGTGTTCGAGCTGTTTCGACAGTTGCTCGATCGCAGGCACAATCCTGTCGGCGGTATCAGCACTATTGACCAGAACATCGATATACCCGAAGCGTCCCCTCAGTTCTTCGAACATCGACACCACATCGCTCTCGACGGCCACGTCCAGCGATTTCGCCAGATGCTTGCCGGGGAGCGATGTAGCCAGCTCTGCCGCTGCAGTGCCATCTTTATCAGCAATCACGACGGTGTCGCCGTTCGCGGCAAAGCGGCGAGCGACGGCCGCGCCAATGCTTTTTGCGCCACCGGTGACGAGCACGATTCGCGCATCTGTGCATTCGGCCGGACAGGAGAGCTCGGCTTGGAGCGCACCATCCACCGGCGGGTGAGCATCCCCCGGCTGGTTGAATGACATCCAGCCTCCGTCGACTGCCAGCACCGAGCCGGTGATGTAGCGCGCCTGCGTGCTGCTCAGAAAACGCACGACCCTGGCGATCTCGTCGGGGCGAGCCAAGCGCCCCATCGGCACGCGGCGGCGTATCGCCGCGAGGTCCATTTTGCCAGCGCGTGCCAGTTCTGTGACCATTGGGGTGCGGACGGAGCCCGGCGCCACCGCCGTGACGCGGATTCCTCGCATAGCCCACTCGCATGCAAGGGACTTTGTCAACGAGATCACGCCAGCTTTCGAGGCTGCGTAGGCGTTGCGCCTGGGATTGCCGACCACGCCCGCCATCGAAGCCACATTGACGATCGCACCGCCCGGCTTCATGCGCCGCGCCGCTTCCCGGGCCATAACGAATGGCCCAATAAGGTTCACTGTCACGCCGCGTCGGAAGGTATCGACAGCGGTGTCGATGATCCTATCCATCGTGGGTCCAACCGCCGCATTGTTGATGAGGACATCGATTTGCGCGAACCGTGCTTCGACCTGGCCGAAAAGTGAGAGCATGTCCTTCTCTCGCGACACATCGCACTCCAGACCGACGTGCGGCGACCCGAGATCCCGAGCCAGTTCAACCACACCACTGCCCGGAAGGTCCACCGCAACTACAGTGTCTCCGTCCGCGGCAAGGATATCGACCAGGGCACGGCCGATCCCGCCCGCAGCGCCTGTGATGATTACGGTGCGTGCTGCCAGTTTCACGAGAGCTTCTCCACGATGACCGCTTGTGATCTCAGCCCATCAACCTTGGGCGGAATGAAGGGCCGAGCCAAATCGTTGCAGTGACCGCCAGTCGCGGCCCCACACAGATGTCGTTCCCGTAGGGCGCTCATCCTCCATTCCTACCCACTTATGCAGCTCCCAGTTGGGGACCCTCGACGCCATCTTGGTCGGTGGGGATGTGACCCTTGAGCAACTGGTAGATGGGATCGTCTGGATGTGGTGCTCCAATCGGCTGTCGCCGGCCGAACCTATCTGCCTCAAGAATCGCTGGCGGGATTTGCTCCTCAACCCAATCGTAGACGACTGTCCGTTCCGCAATTCGCCACTCGTCCTGCCTCTTCTGAAACAGATCGCAGTAACGGCCGCAAAGCAGCGTCTGACGTATTTCTTGGTCTGTATCCGGTCCGCGTTGCAGCGCGGTGAAATAGCTCTCGACCGCGGCCTCTGCTGAACTGATGAAGTCGATCAGGCTGTTCGTGATTTGATGGATGTTACGGTGCCCCGGCAGACCGAGAGCAAATTGGATGAAGTCCTCTGCCGGTCCGCAATAGGGACCGTGCCTGTCATACGCTTCGGGCCAGTATGCGCTACGCAGCGCCGCCTCATCGGCGCGGTCTATCCCGCGGCAGTACCGATACAGGCAGTTGCGGATCGCCTCTCGGTCACGCAGTTCGGTAATTTTCGCGTGGTCGACAGGGTCTGTCGCGAATTGTATGATTGTTTTGTCCTTCCCGATGCCAGTCTGCACTTTGCGTGTGTCTCTCTCTACAACTGAGTTAGCGGGGGGCTCGTCAACTTCCAGAGCTTGTTCGGGGCAGGCTCGTACCCCTTTTGAGGCAAGCAGTTGCTCCCCATCGGCAACATCAATATCACCGGGCAAGATGTAGCCGGCGTCATCAAGCTTGAAGACTCTCGGCGCCCGCGCCCAGCAGCGCGCATGACCCTGGCATCTGGCTTTATGTACGACGACACGCATAGCGAACTCCAATGTCGTTGGCTGAAACTTCAGGACCATTCCAGGATCAGATTCTCGATCCCGAACACATGGCCGCCGAAGGTGATAGGTTCAGTCCCTGTCTTGATCCGAAAGGCTGGGATGCGCGCCAGCCACTCCTCCAGGCCAATGACAATCTCCCGCCGGGCAAGGTGTGAGCCAAGACAACGATGGGGACCATAGCCAAAGGCAGCGTGCCGGTTGTCCTCGCGCGCCAGATCGATCTCATTCGGGCATTCGAATTCCGCCGGGTCACGATTGGCAATCATCGTGGCACAGGAAACATAATCTCCCTTGCGGATCGGCGCGCCTTTGAAGTCGACATCCTTCGTTGCCACTCGGATCATCTGAATGGTCGAATAGGCGCGCAGCAATTCTTCCGCAGCGACGGCAATCCGGTCAGGTTCGCTTCGTAGCAATTCCTGATCTTTGGGGTTGCGCGCGAGATGGGCCAAGTCGAAGCATATGGCTGCTGAGACCGTGTCGAGTCCCGCGACGAACACAAGCACGCCGATGCCACGGACTTCTTCGTCACTGAGCAGACGACCCTCGACCTTTGCCTTCACGATGAAGGTCATGAAATCATCGACCGGCTCCTTGCGGCGCTCGGTGGCAAGTTCGTCGATGAAGGCCACGATCGTCCGGGCTGCGGGTGGTCGTTGCTCCTTATCGCCGTGGAGCAGATCTCTAGCCCAGCCGACAAATGTTTCTAGTCCGTTGTCCGAAAGCCCAATAAAGCGAAGGAAGATATTGACCGCGAACGGAACTGCAAAATCCTTCATGATGTCGCAGCTCGTGCCTGATGCGGCGATCCTGTCGATCAGCTTGATCGCTCGTTCCCGGACAGCCGGCTCCAATGCCATTACCCGCTTTGGCGAAAGCAGCGGATTGAGCAGTGAGCGAAAAACACCGTGGAATGGCGGATCGAGCTCAAGCGGGATCATCGGCCAGCTCTCGCCGAGCACAGAGGCGAAGATGCTGCGATGGCTGGAAAACGTTTCGGTGTCCTGCAGCACCCGGCGCTGGTCGCTCGCGCGAGTGATGACCCAGGTACCCCGACCGTCGCGCGTGTTGCTGGTTGAATAAAAGATCGGAGGCCCGGCATGAACGCAAGCAACCGCTGCATGCGGATCCCCGTTAGCCGTCGGCAACATGCCGGGCGACGTAAACAGGTTGAAGTCCCTCACCATTTCGGGCGGGACATGATCTGGAACCGGCCGCGATTTAACCGCGCCAGAATCGAGAGACCGTTCATGAGATGCTGTCGGCATTTGCATGCAATCGTCGGTGCAAGCTCCGTGCCGAATTCGTCTTTCGATAATCCTTGCCGTTTGCTGGGCAACAGGTGGCGCCTGCGCTGACTTGCTGGTCGGGATTGCAACATTCTTGTCCAGCGTCGGACACAGAATGTAGAATGCTAGACAGCGACTTGGAGCAACTCAACTGGTGGGATCGCTAGCCGATCATGTGCCCGGGGAGCATCCAGTTCGAAAGCTTGCGCTAAGCGGCTTGGTGACTTGGCCGAGGTCACCAGGTGGAAACGACCAACACTTGGGGTGAGCCTAGTGGCGCTCCCCTCGATGATGTCTGGCGGGGTGGTTAGCCGCCTCCGTAGGACAAGATCAGTCTACACGAATGGACTATAGCCTCTCCTCGCATGCCTCATTGGCCGTCCTTCAGAGCCGGCCACACGAGCTTTTGTCTTTCAGCAGGGCGTTTTTCTCGCCAGCTACAGAGCCACACCGACGCCATTAATGAGCGTCCAGTCGACGGGTTGGATGGCCCTGTCCATCTTGCCCAGCACCTTGGCTTAGCATTTGCCGGTGCGGCGGAAGCCTTCAAGACGCAGTTCTTGACCTTCTCCAGATCAGCCTCGGATGGATATCGGCAAGGGTTCAGCTCGTCCTTTTGAACTTGCGCATCTTCGTGTTGGCCAACCCCAGGCCGCCCGACATATTTGCGGTCTATCCGGCACCTCAACTTCGAACAACCTTGCGGCAAGCTCTTGGGATAGCCCACGCTCGTGCCTCCACCACCCGCTCAGCAGAGCCAGATTTGTCGTTGATGGCACGGAACTTGCGGAGTCATTCGCAGATGCGTCACGGACCGAGAGTGTCGTCCCATGAATTCGATCACCAAAAAGGCCGCCCGACGTTGCTGGGACCGCCTGCAATTACCTTATCCCAGAATTGGGAGCAACGGCTTCAAAAGGGATAACTCATCACCTCAATTTTGTCGATCGCGCGGCCATCGAACCGCAGCCATCGATCAGACTTCCGCCTCGTTGCACTCATTGCGACCGCCTTGGTGCTTGCGACAACCGCTCAATTCTGGCTGCCAGGATAACCACATATGGCGACGGAACTTCCTGCTTCAAAGCAATATAGAGATCGTCGATCATCCCCCCATCAAGGCCTCGATCGAGGACACCGCGTTCGGCTTGCTTGGTTCGCAGTGAACAGACCGCACTTCGACGAATGCGATCGATGCGACCGCGCCGAGAACTCTCCCGCATTGTCGACGGTTGGGTCCGTCGGCCCTCCGATGAGGCCTCGGATGCGTCGGGCTCCGAGGCCTCGACTGATGCCGACTGGCCGCCGCCGGAAGGTCTCGCGGCTTTGATCCCCGGCGATGTAGCCACCCCTGCTGCAACAGCTCCTAGCCGGAGAACTCATTCATGACCGAATCGGCGACAGATTTAGTGGACGCGGCTTTGTTCGACCGAGATCGGCTTGACCCAGAAAGTCCCTATCAACGTTCTGGCCCTGCATGGGGTGCCATCATTTCGCTTTCCTTCGGCACCTTCGGGCTTGTGACGGCAGAGTTTCTGCCCGCCAGCGTTCTGACACCGCTCGCGCATGATCTCCGTATCACCACGGGCACGGCTGGACAGGCGCTAACAGCGGCCGCAATCGTCGCGGCGATCTCGGCACCGATAATCGCCATCGTGACAAAGCGTCTGGACCGCAGGGTCGTCATCTGGGCGATGACGCTCCTGCTGATCCTGTCGAACGTTCTGGCGGAGGTTGCGGGGTCGCTGCCGGTTTTGCTGGCGGCACGCGTCGTCCTTGGCATATCGCTTGGTGGTTTTTGGTCAATTTCGGCAGCGTTGGCGATGCGGCTGGTTCCAAGTCACCTCATGCCGCGCGCCATGTCGGTCATCCTCACCGGCGTTTCTGTCGCCTCCGTCTGCGCGGCTCCAATCGGCGCTTATGTCGGTGACATTTGGGGATGGCGAGCCTCGTTCAAGGTCGCCGCAATCGTGAGTGCCGTTGCGCTGCTCGTGCAACTCGTAACCATTCCGCCACTGCCTCCGATCGAAGTGCGCAGATTCCGCAGTCCGCTGGATGTCGCGAAGAATCCGGCGATGAAGGTTGCGGTGCTAGTCGTGCTATTGGTCGCTTCCGGCCATTTTGCCAGCTTCGCCTACATCCGCGCCTTTCTCGAGAGCGTTCCTGCGCTCGACAAGAAGTCAATCCCGCTCGTGTTCCTTGCTTTTGGCACGGCCGGCGTCTTCGGCAATTTAGCCGGCGCATTCCTCACCAAACACAGTCTCAAGGCGGTCGCGGCCCTGCCGCCCCTGCTCATTGCCGTAGCCGCTGTCTCGCTCCTGACCATGAGAGCATCGGCCTTGACCTCGGCAATTGCAGTTGCCGTATGGGGCTTTGCTTTTGGCGCGGTCCCGGTCGGATTGCAGACATGGATGGTGCTACGCGCCGCTCCGAAACAGGCCGAGAGCGCTGGTGTACTGATGGTCATAACCTTCCAAGTGGCCATCGCAGCCGGCACAACTTGCGGTGGCCTATTGGTGGATCACACGGGTATTGCCAGTGTCTTTGTCTACAGCGCGGTTGCCACGTTCCTCGCTGTCTTGACAGTATTTTTGCTCGGCCCGAACCGCAAAACCTGACCGCCTGGTGGGGAGTGACGGTCGGCGGCGTTCACGCTATTGTCACCTCTGAGCTCGGCCCAAAGGCCGCGGCTTCGTCGTAACCATGCGGTCGATGGGGCAGCGCCAAATTGCTTCCTGCTCATCGCGTTGCGATAATACAGCGCGCTTATTGCGTCATCGTGTCCCCGGTCTCGGCTTCAATGCCCGGCTACTGGCTGCGGAGGCAGATGGGCGCCGGCGTCCCACCGACGACGATCGGTCTTTTCTCATGTAGCTGTCGGGGAAACGAGGCAGGTTTTCCGCCAGAACCCGCCAGTCGTCGCGCTCGCGTTCGCCTTCCTTGCGCGCACCGAACAACTGGATGATGATCTTGCCGTCGGACCCATATGCTTCGAGCGAGGTGACGTGACTGTCATTGGTCGGCTTGCGCACGGCCCAAACCTCACGGATTTGGTGGGTCCTGAGATGCAGCCGGAACGTTTCGTCCAGCACATGGATGCACGGCCCGATCTGCTTGACCGACTTGATTAAGCCGGAATGGGTCTGGATAGAACCTCGGTTGCCGACGAAGCACATGATCGGCAATTCGTCTTCGGCCGCACGCTGGAGCACGGCGCCAACTGCGGCATTGTCGAGCAGCCAAGCGTAATCCTGGCCGACCATGCGCAAAGCCTGGCAGCGGCTGAGCTTGAGCGTCTTTAGAAGGTTGACGTCAGTCAGCCGGCTCCAGTACTCGCGTAGGTCGTCCACCGTGCCGGCCCAGTCCGCAGTCCTCGCGCCCAGGTCGGCTACTCTCGCCTTAAGCGACATGGTCGGCTCCTGGTTGGCGGATACGAGCTCGGCCACCAGCTTTCGATAGGCATGAAGGTTGGAGACCGGCCTGAGATGCACCTTATGCACTGCTGCGCCGGCGGCGTCGAAGAATTGCAAACTGCGCTGGATTCCGCCGCGATGGCGCCTTTCAACAGCGAAACCATACCTCCAAGCCTGCGGGAAGACGCGAAGGTCGAATTCGTCACCAAGGACCATGGCGTGATTGTTGCCGGTTATCACTCTGTTGAAGACGCCAATCTTTTCGTGCACGGCACCTTGATTGCGGGTCAGCGCCGTCACTTCGCCCACGAATTCGAGGCCCGTCAGAAGGTGATTGACGCGCGGGTCGATGCGTGCCGCGCCGAAACCGCAATGGGCCGCGACCAGTTCCGCTTCCGAAATGGCCAATTGGGCGGCGAAATCACGCGCGGGAATGTTCGGACAGACTTCCCACGCACGCCGGATTTCGTTGGGCGACCGCTTCTTGCGCTGATCCATGTTTTTACCCCTGCCCCGTTCTTCTTTTGACGATCGATCGAAAAACGGGCCTCAGGGATGTGCACGGCGGACGCGATCGATCGTCAGGCACATGCCAGTCGAATCCTGTCTCCGGGCGGTCAGCGGCCAATCGCCGGTAGCGAGCGATTGTTGGGTGGTCGGCGCCAATCGGCCGATCGAGCATTCGGGTACCACCGGCGGTGCTGCTTTCCCACCAAGGCGGGTCTGATGGATCATATTGCTTTCCTTCGTTCTTCGATTGCGAGGGCAACCCAAAGGTGAATCGGCCGGCAATTTTGCCGCCGCAACGAAGGCTTCACAAAAATCGTGCCAGTTGCTCCGCGGCAAGCTCTGAACATCTTTGGCTCTGTTCATTGCTTTACGCGTGAGTGCATCGCGAACTCAGGCGCCCTTCCTGTGACG
Source organism: Mesorhizobium sp. WSM4887 (assembly GCF_029625865.1). NCBI lineage: Bacteria > Pseudomonadati > Pseudomonadota > Alphaproteobacteria > Hyphomicrobiales > Phyllobacteriaceae > Mesorhizobium > Mesorhizobium sp. WSM4887. Next base: position 14,873 of record NZ_JARTVP010000024.1, on the reverse strand, counting down.
CGGACGCGACAAACCCGACAGTAAGTGTCGGTTGTCGGACGTCTCCCCAGCAATCGAGCATAAGAGACGTCGGGATGTCCTACGGTTTTTGACACGTCTTCCCTTTGGCACGGTCCATGCGAGATGATCCACGAAAACGCCGGACCGAGGAGAAATCGAGCCATGATTACGCTCACCGACAACGCTGTTGCCGCCATCAAGGCCGCTCTTTACCGCGCCAGCGAGCCGGCGGAAGGATTTCGCATCATGGTCCATGCCGGCGGCTGCGCCGGCTTCCAATACTCAATGGGCCTGGAGAGCGTCTCACGTGAGGGCGATGCGATCATCGAGCGAGATGGGCTCAAGGTGTTCATGGATAGAGGCTCCCAACCCCATGCCGCCGGCATGACCGTGGACTTCGTCACTGGGCTCGAAACATCCGGCTTTGTTTTCGATAACCCCAATGCGCGTGAGACGTGCGGCTGCGGCAAGTCCTGCAAATGATTGCGAGGGAACAGGCTATGTTCGACTATAGCGACGCCAAGGAATACTGCGTCGAACCGGTAACCGCCGGCGCTCTGGAACCGGCCGACACGCACTGTCGGCCCGGAACAATTGCGTTCGGTGATGCACCAAATCGCGATCATCGATCGTTGCCGTGGGCAAGCAAACAAAATTGCCCGAAACAGCTGAATTCCCGGCGGATGCCGCCACCAAAGGGCAATGTCGACAGCGACCGGTCAGCCAAGCCATCGCTCCCCCGGCCGCCCACCTTACCAGATACGATATGCGCCAGAGGTTCAATGGCCCGACTACCCTTGAATCATTTCAGCAGTTGAAGGATCACTCCCATGAACCCTGTCTATCTCGACAACAACGCAACGACGCGGGTTGATCCTGCAGTCGTTGGAGCGATGTTGCCTTTCTTTACGGAGCAATTTGGCAATCATTCGTCCATGCACGCCTATGGCGCATCGGTTGCTGAAGCCGTGAGAAAGGCGAGGCAACAGTTGCAAGCCCTCATCGGCGCGGGATTCGAGGACGAGATCATCTTCACCTCGGGCGGGACTGAAAGCGACAGTACAGCCATCCTTTCGGCGCTGGAGGTGATGCCCGACCGAACGGAAATAGTGACTTCCGCGGTTGAACATCCGGCCGTTCTGAAGTTGTGCGCGCACCTTGAGAAGACGCGCGGCGTCAAGGTGCACATTATCCCAGTCGATCACTACGGCCGGCTCGACCTGGACGCCTACAGAACCGCCCTCACCCCACAAGTGGCAATCGTCTCGATAATGTGGGCGAACAATGAGACCGGTACGATCTTTCCCGTGGTTAAGCTTGCCGATCTAGCCAGGGAAGTCGGCGCGCTTTTCCACACTGATGCAGTGCAGGCGGTCGGAAGGCTTCCGATTGAGCTGAAATCGACCGCGATCGACATGCTGTCGCTCTCCGCCCACAAGCTGCATGGTCCAAAGGGGATAGGCGCGCTTTATGTAAGACGTGGCGTGCGCTTCTCCTCCATGATCAAGGGTGGGCACCAAGAGCGCGACCGGCGTGCAGGCACTGAAAACACACCCGGCATAGTCGGACTGGGCATGGCGGCCGAACTCGCCTTGAAATTCATGGACGAGACAAAACGAATAAAATGGTTGCGCGACCGCCTTGAGAACGGGATCATCCAGCGCATCCCAAACACATCCATCAACGGCGATCCGCAAGAGCGATTGCCAAACACTGCAAACATTGGATTCGAAGGTATCGAAGGCGATGCAATTCCAATTGTCCTGAGCCGGCTGGGAATCGCCTGTTCCGCCGGGTCCGCCTGTGCCTCTGGCTCACTGGAACCGAGCCATGTTCTGATCGCTATGAACGCGGCATGTGGGGCAGTCCGCTTCTCCTTGTCGCGTGACAACGGCGAAGATGACGTAGACCGCGTGCTTGAGGTCCTGCCTGCGATCACCGAGAAGCTACGGGCCGTTCCCAGTGCTGGACTGTGCGGGCGAGGTGCAGAACAGCTTCATTCCGGCCCGGGTCCGAGCGGCACAATAGCCGACGAGCCGTGAGGTCTTCCTCAACGTGACGACCCTGCGCAAGGAGAGCAGTTAAACTCGGGGTCGCCTTCACCACTTCAGAAAAGCTTGAGATCGCCAAGTCTCTTGCCCAGCCGCCGTGCCAGAGGTCGGCACGCCGTCAGCAATGTCACCAATGCATCGACACCACAATTTCGCGCCGGGAGAATACAATGAACTGCTCCGCTGATAGCCGCCCGATCGATCGCACCGATATCCTAGCGCGACTGAAGGGCCTGTCGGCCGCGGAGGACTTCTTCGCCTGCCTTGACGTCTCCTACGACCCGAAAGTGATGAATGTCTCGCGGCTCCATATCATGAAGCGCGTGGGCCAATACCTTGCCGAAGAAGATTTCTCCGGTCTGCCTAACCAGGTAATCGCCGCGCGGGTGCGCGCCAAGCTGGAACGCGCCTACGAAGATTTCGCGACTTCCTCGCCGCTCACGCAACGTGTGTTCAAGGTGCTAAGGGACCACGATCCAAACATATGTCCCGCACCTGGCCGCGCCTTCGTCCCGCTCGACTCTGCACTGAAGCGGTTCGGAAAGTAATGAGCCCGACACGGCTGCGACGCGACAATGTCGAGAAGTCGACAAATCCAGTCCTCATGACGCCTCCTCGGAAGCAAACGAAGCCACCTTCTGGAATAGAGGCAGGAAGACGACTTGGCATGAACGATGCAGGCAATGAGGTGAACCGCCAAGCACGAATCCGGACTGGGAGCTTAGAGAAACCGCCAATGCATATCGTAGTCTGCATCAAGCAGGTGCCGGATTCGGCACAGATCCGCGTGCACCCGGTGACGAACACGATCATGCGTCAGGGTGTTCCGACCATCATCAATCCTTACGACCTGTTCGCCCTCGAAGAAGCGCTCAAACTGCGCGACGTTCATGGTGGCGAGGTTACTGTGCTCACAATGGGTCCGCCCATGGCGGAGGACTCGCTGCGAAAGGCGCTCGGTTACGGTGCTGACCGAGCAGTTCTCTTGACGGACCGCTATTTTGCCGGATCCGATACGCTGGCGACTTCCTTTGCTCTTTCGCAAGCAATCGCAAAAATTGGGGAGACTTTCGGCAGGCCGGACATCGTCTTCACCGGCAAGCAGACGATTGACGGCGATACCGCCCAGGTCGGACCGGGCATAGCCAAGCGCCTAGATTTATCGCAACTTACCTATGTCGCGAAGATTGCCTCCATCGATCTCGATACGCGAGAGATCGAAGTCGCTCGTCGCGCCGAAGGCGGCACCCAGTTGCTGAAGAGCAGACTCCCTTGCCTCATTACCATGCTGGAAGACACCAACGAAATCCGCCGGGGCTCGCTCCAGCAGGCTCTGTGCGCGGCGCGCAGCCAAGTCGTGAAGTGGACTGCAGCCGACGCCGGCATTGACGATCTCACCCGGTGCGGTCTGCGTGGCTCGCCTACAGTCGTCAAGCGTGTTTTCGCCCCCACCGCACGGGCAGAAAGGGCGGCGCAGATCGACACCGCGGAAAGGGGCTTGCAGGACATAGCCGATGAACTCATCGCCGATATCTTAACCCGCCGGCCGGCGCTGGAACATGAGCTGGCCTTCAACAGCGGCACGTGACGGCCAGGAGCAGAAAATGTCGACCGCAAGCCAAACTACCCCTCGCATTGCCCCCGGCCGTGCCGGTGTAAAGAAAGAACTTCCCGACCGTTTCAAAGACTACCGGCACGTGTGGGTCTTCCTCGAGCTCGAACGCGGCAATGTGCATCCTGTATCATTCGAACTGCTGGGCGAAGGCCGCAAATTAGCCGACAAGCTTGAAGTCCAGCTCGCGGGCGTCGTGCTGGGACCGCCGGGCGAGATGGTCGAGGACGCTGTTGCCGAGGCCTTCGCTTACGGGGCGGATCTTGTCTACATCGTCGATGCGCCGCCGCTCGCCGACTACCGGAACGAGCCGTTCGCCAAGGCGCTCACGGATCTGGTCAATACCCATAAACCCGAAATCCTCCTTCTCGGCGCGACCACACTGGGCAGGGATCTTGCAGGCTCGGTAGCGACGACCCTGCAGACGGGGCTCACGGCCGACTGCACCGAACTTGATGTAGATTCCGACGGTTCACTCGCCGCGACCCGTCCGACTTTTGGTGGCTCATTGTTGTGTACGATCTATACACTAAATTACCGGCCGCAAATGGCGACGGTGCGACCAAGGGTCATGCCTATGCCGCAACGGGTGGATAAGCCGGTCGGGCGTGTCATGCGGCACAAGCTGTCGCTCGTTGAGGACGATATCGTCACCAAAGTCCTCGGCTTCCTACCGGATAACCAGTCGGCAATGGCAAATCTTGCCTATGCGGATGTCGTGGTTGCGGGAGGCCTCGGTCTCGGAGCGGCGGAGAACCTTCAGCTTGTGAAGAATCTTGCCCGAGCGATCGGCGCCGAGCATGGCTGTTCGCGCCCCTTGGTCCAGAAGGGCTGGATGCCGGCTGATCGACAGATTGGACAAACTGGCAAGACCATTCGACCGAAGCTTTACATCGCGGCCGGAATTTCCGGCGCCATCCAGCACCGAGTTGGGGTCGAGGGGGCCGATCTCATCGTCGCGATCAACACCGATCCGAACGCGCCGATTTTCGAGTTCGCCCACCTCGGGATCGTCACGGATGCAATCCGCTTCCTGCCCGCACTGACGGAAGCCTTCACCCGGCGGCTGTCGCCGCACAGTCGAGACAAGCTTGCGAGTTGAGGGAGAGGACATGATTGAACAATTCGATGCCATTGTGGTCGGAGCCGGCATGTCTGGAAACGCAGCTGCTTACACTTTGGCAAGCCAGGGGCTGAAGGTCCTGCAGTTGGAGCGCGGGGAATATCCGGGCTCTAAGAACGTCCAGGGTGCCATAATGTACGCGAACATGCTGGAGAAGATCATCCCGGACTTCCGGGATGATGCGCCCCTCGAGCGGCACCTGGTCGAACAGCGACTTTGGGTGATGGACGACACGTCTCACACCGGAATTCATTACCGGTCGGACGACTTCAATGAGGCGAAACCCAACCGCTACACGATCATCCGCGCCCAGTTCGACAAATGGTTTTCCCGCAAGGTGCGCGAGGCTGGCGCGACGGTCCTGTGTGAGACGACCGCGACGGAACTCGTCCGTGATGGCAATGGCAAGGTGATCGGCGTCCGCACAGACCGGGCTGGCGGAGTGGTCTTCGCGAATGTGGTCGTTCTCGCAGAAGGGGTGTCGGGATTGCTTGGCACTCGCGCAGGCCTGCGCGAGATGCCGAAGCCGGAGACCGTGGCGATTGCCGTCAAGGAAATGCATTTCTTGCCCGAAGAGGTCATTGGCCAGCGGTTCGGGGTGAAGGGCGATGAAGGCTGCGTAATCGAGGCCGTGGGCACGATCTCTCGCAGCATGGCCGGGCTCGGCTTCCTTTACACCAATAAGGAGTCGATTTCACTCGGCATCGGCTGCCTGGTCTCGGATTTCGCCGCGACGATGGAGAGCCCGTCCGCCCTCCTGGATGCGATGAAAAACCATCCTTCGATCCGGCCGCTGATCGCTGGCTCGGAGGTGAAAGAATATGCCGCCCATCTTATCCCCGAAGGTGGTTACAGGGCCATTCCGCAGCTATTCGGCGACGGTTGGGTCATCGTCGGCGACGCAGCGCAACTGAACAATGCCATTCACCGTGAGGGTTCGAACCTTGCCATGACCTCGGGTCGTGTCGCGGCTGAGGCGATCATCAAAGTCAAAAGCCGCAACGGTCCTATGACCAAAGCGAACCTTGCGCTCTACAAGACGATGCTGGATGACTCCTTTGTGATCAAGGATCTTAAGAAATACAAGGACATGCCAGCCTTACTCCACACCAATTCCAGCAACTTTTTTGACAGCTATCCGCGGTTGATGTCGCATGCCGCTCAGACCTTCATGCGTGTCGACGGCACGCCGAAGATCGAGAAGGAAAAGAACACCACGGCCGCCTTCATCAACGCGCGCTCGCGCTGGGGGTTGGTCAGCGACGCGGTCCGCCTGGCATTGGCATGGCGCTGAAGAGGGTACAAGATGACGATCGCAGTGACGAAGGTTCGTGTCGAGGACAAACTTTACCAGAACCGCTATCTGGTCGATTCCGGCCGCCCCCATATCATAGTGCGACCGCACGACAAGCCAAGCGCGAACTTGCTTGCGTTGACCTACGTCTGTCCGGCGAAATGCTATGAGTTGAATGACAAGGGTCAAGTCGAGATCACCGCCGACGGCTGCATGGAATGCGGCACCTGCCGGATATTGTGCGAGAAAGGCGGCGACATCGAGTGGAACTATCCGCGCGGCGGCTTTGGTGTCCTGTTCAAGTTCGGATGATCAGCCGGTGCCAAGAGCATGCCGGCAGCGAGCAACTGCGGCACACCATGAGCCTCTCCATCCACTTGCAAAGAGCTAGTGAATATTGGGTTTCGCAATTCAAGTTTCCTCGACTTGGTAGGGGTATCCTCAGGCCACGGGGCGCCTGTGCCGGACTTACCACCGGTAACGTGGTCGAGCCCCTTTGGACAATGTCCGGCCATCGTGCCGGATGGCAGCCACAACGGCCGGTGAGCAAATGGAACGGCACAATCCATGATAAAGACGTATGTGCTAGTGCATGGTGCCTGGCATGGCGGATGGTGTTGGCGGGACGTCGCCGCCAATCTTCGCAAGATGGGATGCCACGTGACCACGCCTACCCAGACAGGTGTCGGCGAACGCGCACGTTTGCTGTGCAAGGACATCACGCCCGACACATTCGTGACCGACATCGTCAACCACATTGTAACGGAAGAGCTGAGCGATGTGATCCTTGTCGGTCACAGTCTAGGCGGCATCAGCATCACCGGCGCCGCCGACCGGATACCCGACCATATCAGCCATCTCGTTTATCTCGACGGCGCCATCGTCGAGAGCGGTCAAAGTGTATTCAGCACCATGCCCCCCGACATCGTCGCCGCCCGTCGAAAATTGGTTGCGGAGGAAGGACGGGGTATCTTCATGCCGACTCCGCCGCCAACAGCATTCGGCACTCCCGAGGGACACTCGCTCACGGACTGGGTGCGGCGCCGGATAACACCGCATCCGGCAGGCACCTACGAAAGCGGACTTAAGCTCGAGCACCCGCTCGGCAACGGCAGACCCCGAACCTATGTCGTCTGCACTAATCCACTCCACCCGCCGATGGCGGGAGCGCGAGAATGGGTCGCGAAGCAGGATGGCTGGGCGTGGCAGGAACTCGCCACTGGCCACGACGCAATGATCCTCGCGCCGACGGAAGTTGCTCTCCTTCTTAGCGCTGTCGGCTGAGGAACCAAGTAGGGGGAGCGGCGGCCGATTCTCAGGCCGTGGCCTTGAGCTCTGGTGCAAGGATGTAGGCCCAACGGGTCGTTCCGGTGGCGCCACCGAAACCACTAGGCGGGAGTGGCCTGTCCTGCCGACGTCGCAAGCTTGCGAGCGTTCCGCCGCGGCCGCAGCCCGTAGCGCCGGGCAACCTCCGAGATCACCGCGTCGGCTCCAGGGTCTCGGAGATGACTCCGTGCCTTGTCGTCCATCGACCAATGCCGCCGACCAACAGCGCCGTTGATCACCCTCGAAAACGCCGAGGCTGCCGCTCAGGGTCAATCGTAAGTTCAAGTTCAGACACAAGCCGATCTCCGATCCACCTCAGAATCGGCAGGCCCACAGATCGCGGGTCCTCCTGGAAGGACACAGCGCTTACCCTTGAAATATGGAGAACCATGGCTTTGCGCCGTCGGCAGTTGAGCTGATCTCGCAATGCTATTTCCCCGGCAACGTCCGCGAGCCGGAGAACTGCGTGCTTGGCGTTCTCCTCTGGAAGGAACCAATCTTTCGGAACGTGGCAATGTCATCGACGAGCTCTCACGGGCCAGCACGATGCCGGTTCGGCGCATCGGCGCCCGCCTGAACACGAGATGGCCACTTGCGATTCTAACGATACGGCCGGACGGGGGCTGGGACCGCGGCGGACGAAGCGTGACGGCTGATCGACACAATGGAGAAGGCCGGCTGGGTTCAGGCTAATGCGGCTCGAATTCTCGGCCTCAAGCTGCGACAAGTCGGCTAGGCGATACGCCGGCATAGTATCGAGGTGAAGGAACTTCTAAGAGCCTGATGAGCCAATCGTCAGGCCAGTGGTCTTGCGCGCCCTGTGCGCGACAAGGAGTGCTTCGTGCTTCTGAACGGATTTGGACTTGCACTGTCGCAAGCAGGACAAAATTGTGTCGCGCCGGCCTGACACAATGCGATATCGACCCGAATAGTGAACTGAAGCCGCTTTTTTCAGTTGGTATGGCTCTTGCACCTTGAACCGCGACGTTACCAGCAACGGAGCCGTTTGATGTCCTCACCGACAGTTTCGATTGAGGGGCCGACTAGCACGACATCCGAGGGTCTTCTGGCAGCCGCGAAATCCGGTGGCTGCGCATCGTCTTCCTACGGCTCGTCGCCGACCAGCCCGGGCGAAGAGGATCCGGCTATTTGGGAAAGGATCAAGGATCACCCCTGCTTTTCGGAGGAAGCGCATCATTATTTCGCGCGTATGCATGTGGCGGTCGCGCCGGCTTGCAATGTCCAGTGCAACTATTGCAATCGCAAATACGATTGCGCCAACGAGAGCCGGCCTGGTGTTGTGTCTGAGAAGTTGACGCCCGACCAAGCGCTACGCAAGGTCATCGCCGTTGCCAACAAAGTTCCGCAGCTTTCGGTTCTTGGCATCGCTGGGCCGGGGGATGCCTGTTACGATTGGGAGAAAACGAAGGCAACGTTCGACCGCGTCATCAGGGAAATCCCCGACATAAAGCTGTGCGTCTCCACTAATGGGCTCGTGCTGCCGGACCATGTCGCCGAGCTTGCCGAAATGAATGTTGATCACGTGACGATCACCATCAACATGGTCGACCCGGAAGTCGGCGCGAAGATCTATCCATGGATCTTTTATGAAAATCGCCGCTACTTCGGCATCGAAGCCGCTCGAATCTTGCACGCGCGGCAGATGCTGGGCCTGGAGATGCTGAGCGCGCGCGGCATCCTCACCAAAATCAACTCGGTGATGATTCCTGGAGTGAACGACCAGCACCTGTTTGAGGTGAACAAAATGGTCAGGGAGCGGGGCGCGTTTCTGCACAACGTGATGCCTCTGATTTCGGACCCGGCGCACGGTACCCACTACGGACTCATCGGGCAGCGCGGCCCAACGGCAACGGAGATGATGGCTCTTCAGGATCGACTTGAAGGTGGCGCCAAGTTGATGCGCCACTGCCGGCAGTGCCGGGCAGATGCTGTCGGCCTGCTCGGTGAAGATCGTGGCCAGGAATTCACGCTGGACGGTATTCCCGACGATGTCGCCTACGATGCTGGCAAGCGTCAGGCCTATCGGCAGGTGGTCGCACACGAGCGCCGTGATCATGAGGCGGCGAGGAGCGAGGCCATCGGTATGGTCAAGGCAACAGACTCCGAAAAGTCGCTTCTGGTTGCGGTGGCCACTAAGGGAGGTGGACGGGTCAACGAACACTTCGGCCACGCGAAGGAATTCCAGGTTTATGAAGTCTCGCCTAGAGGGATCAGCTTGGTCGGGCATCGGAAGGTCGAGCGGTATTGCCTCGGAGGCGGGGGCGAAGACGCCATCCTCGAGGGCGTCATCGCAGCGCTCGAAGGCATACACATAGTGCTATGCGCCAAGATCGGAAATCGCCCGAAGGAACAACTCTCGCGAGTTGGACTGCGCGTAACCGACGCCTATGGCCATGACTACATCGAGACCGCAGTCAGCGCACTTTACGCGGCAGAGTTTGGGATCAGACCACTAGCGGCGACGGCCTGAGCCGTCTCGTCCGATAACCAGGAGTTAGAATGGCTTTAAAGATCATCGCATCCCAATGTACCCAATGCGGGGCCTGCGAGTTCGAATGTCCTTCGGAAGCGATCAAGTTCAAGGGCGACGCCTATGTGATCGATCCAAACAAGTGCACCGAATGCAAGGAGGCCTTCGATACGCAGCAATGCGTGTCGGTCTGTCCGGTACCGAAAACCTGCGTTCCCGCTTGATTCCTACCGAAACGGTCGGGTTCGCCGCACGACGACGCCTGCAACCCGCGACCACAACAAAAGCCTCGAGAAAGGAATGGACAGCATGTGGTCCAGACGCGAACAGGAGGTCGAAATCGGCAGACCGCCACGGTTCATGCAGGGTGAGCGGGTCCGTGCGATACGCCACATAAAAAACGACGGCACCTATCCCGGCAAGGAGATCGGCGAAAACCTCGTGCGGAAGGGCGACGAAGGCTACGTGCGCGACATTGGAACCTTTCTCCAGCAATTCTTCATCTATGCGGTCGAATGGATCGATCGTGGCACGGTCGTCGGCATGCGAGCGCGCGAACTCATTAGCCTCGACAAAGTCGAGGTTCCCTGCGGAGCTGAAGGCATTTCCAACGGGGGAACAGCCGGATGAAAGTAATGATTCGCAGGACCGCTACTGGCTTGTCGGCTTATGTCCCCAAGAAGGATCTCGAAGAGCCGATCACCGAGATTGAGAACGCTGACTTATGGGGCGGGACCGTGACGCTCAGGAACGGTTGGCGGCTCATGCTGCCCGACCTTCCGCGCGACACGCGTTTGCCGATCACCGTCGAGGCGATGAAGATTTCCGACGGGGCCTGATGCCGGTGGGTTCAGTGGCGGAGAGGAAACGCGTATGAACACGATGCTGAGCTGGGACCATCTCGTCGTCGTCCGGGGCAGTTTTGCCAAAAAACTGATTGACCTGCTGAACGGCGCTCTCAAGGCCGATCGAGTGATCCCCTATCTCGGTCCTGGTCTTCTGCAGCTTAACCCACCGGAATCCCCTGTACCTTGCACCCCTGAAGATGTCGCCGCGGCCCTCAACAAGCGGGCGCCTGCCCCTTCCAGGATTCGCACCAATATGTGGTCGGTCGCGCAGTTTATCGAGCAGCGCCGACATCGTCGGACTCTCCAAGCGTGGATGGCGGAGATATTCGCAGCCCCCGCCGAGCCGACCGTTCTTCACGCCTGGCTCGCAACCCTTCAACTGTCTGTCATCATCGACAGCTGGTACGATGGCGCCATGCGAGCAGCCCTTGCAGAGGCCGGCCAAACAGACGTTGTCGAGATACAAGGAACGACGCGCGCGACCGGAATCGGTAACATCTGGACGAGAACTTACGATTTGTCAGGAACAGAACTCGAGGCCGAACAAGTGGCTAGGACGGTGCTCTATGCGCCGCACGGCAGCGTCAGGCCGGCGGCAAACTTCCTCGTGGCTGATTCCGATTACGTCGAAGTCCTAACCGAAATTGATATCCAGACGCCGATCCCGGACGCGGTGAAGCAACGGCGCGTCAACCGGGGTTTTTTCTTCGTGGGCTGCCGCTTCAACGATCAGATGCTGCGCACATATGCCAGACAGCTGATGAAGCGCTCCACTGGCCCACATTTTGCGGTGATCGATTCGGCTACGCTGACCAGAAACGAACGTCGTTTCCTTGCCGAAGGCGCAATCACGGTCATCGACATGCCGATCCGCAACGCCGCGGCTCGCCTCGTCGGGGTCGATGCTAGCCAGGATTAATGGCCGGCGATTGCTGGTGAGTCGCTGCTTGCCTCCAAGGGCGAAAACTCAGTTGGGAATACATTCGTGAGCAGTAATGCTAGTGGCAGCACAACGTAGGCTCTGAATTCGTTGGGCCATGTGAAAGGGTCCGCTGCTGCGGGACGTGAGCACGTTGCGGCGGCATTACGCACATGATCTTGTGACCCCCGTGGCAAAAGAACTGAAGCGCCCGAGTCGCGACAACATATGCAGCGCTCAATGGCTTCGACAAAAATTCGGCACAGTTTCGACAGTTCGCATGCACCTCCAGGGTCAACGAGGTTGATTATGCCTGTTTATGTGGGTCGGCCACGCGAGCAGGAATTCCCACTACCTTTGCCCCGGCGGGAACATCTCGTGTGACCACGCAGCCAGCGCCTACCACTGCATTATCACCAATCGTGACGCCAGGCAGAATGATTGCTCCACCGCCGATCCAGACACGGCTGCCAATGTGAACAGGACGCCCGACCTGCAGGCCGGCCTGCCGCTGCTCGGCATCATGTGGATGATCGGCGGTATAAATCTGCACAGCAGGCCCAATTGCCGTTCCTTGCCCGATTTTGACCTCTACCACGTCAAGAATAACGCAGTTGAAGTTGATGTAGGCATTGGCTCCAATGCGGATATTGAATCCGTAGTCGCAAAAAAAGGGCGGACGGATGACCGTTCCGCGCCCAACCTCTCCCAGCCGCTCGGACAAAAGCTCATGCCAATGCCCCGTGGTCTGCCCCAGCGTATCATTGTACCGCTTGAGCCAAGCCCCGGTTGCCAACAGGTCAGCTTGGATCTCCGGATCCGCCGCATTGTAAAACTCGCCTGCGAGCATCTTTTCTTTTTGGCTACGCATCATAGTCTCCCGTCAGGTCGTGTCCCGTACAGTGATGCAGGAACGCACATCAAACTGCCTCGGCAACTTTGTAACTCGATCTTGCCGGGCGCGCGGTCGGTCACGAGCCGGGGCGACAGTTTCGTCTCGACCAACTTCCAAGAATTTGGATATCGGAGATCAACCGGTCGCAGGGGCCAATACCTGACGAAGTCGGCAACTGTCCAGCGGTCGAACTCACTTTCATGCCCATCTCAGATTGCGTGATATCGAGCGGTAAGCCATCAGCTAATGTATCGACCAGGTCCCGCCAGAGGATTACTCCTTTTTAGTTTGTCAGTCGCAGAGCCCCAGTACGACTGGTGGTAGAAAGCACACGGCCGGAATCTTGGCAGCGCTGTTCACACCCACTTCGTAAGCCTGGCCGATGGGCTCGGCGCCAGAGCACCAATGCTTGACCTGCTCCAGCTCTTGCTCGGCGGGTTGTTTCAGAGACGCTTGATCTCGATACCGCGTTTTCTCAGCACGTAGCCGATCTGGCGCGGGGTCAAACCGAGCAGGCGCGCCGCCTTTGCCTGCACCCAGCCACACTTTTCCATGGCAGCAATGACCGTATCGGCATCGGGCACCCTACCACGAGTCGTGGCAGGGCCTATCGGCGCTTGCCCGTCGCCGACGGGCGGGGCGGCACAGGCGGCGGAAGGCTCGATCGTAGTCGACTTCTCTGACGTCGGCTGTCCGTTCTTCCACAGCGCCGCGGCCAAGCACTGATCCGCGTAACAGGCAAAGTCAGTTCTGAGGATTGATGGACCCGTCGCCAGAACTGCCGTCCGTTGAACGCAGTTTTCGAGCTCTCGGATGTTACCTGGAAATTCGCAGTTCATTAGCACCTCAATCGCTTCGGGAGCGAAGGTCAGCGTGTGATCATTCTCAGTATTGAAATTCTTGAGAAACTGAGCGGCCAAGAGCGGAATATCACCTCGCCTTTCGCGCAATGCCGGCACGCGTAAAGTGACGACGTTGATGCGATAATAGAGGTCTTGCCGGAACTCCTTGCGTTGAACTGCCGTTTCCAAGTCCCTGTTCGTTGCGGCAATCACGCGAACATCAACTTTAATGGTGTGGTTGCTGCCGACGCGCTCAAACTCCTGCTCCTGCAGGACACGCAGCAGCTTAGCCTGGAACGAACCTGATATTTCGCCAATCTCGTCCAGAAACAATGTGCCTTTGTCGGCAGCCTCAAAGCGCCCCTTGCGCAAACTGCTCGCGTCGGTGAAGGCACCCTTCTCATGACCGAACAAGTCAGATTCCAGAAGCGTCTCGGTGAGCGCCGCGCAATTGACCTTGATGAAGGGCTGCTTGGCGCGAGGCGAGAGCTCGTGAATGGCTTTGGCAACCAGCTCCTTGCCGGTTCCGGATTCACCTCGCAACAGGACCGTAGTCTTCGCCTTGGCCACCTTGACAAGGTGCTCACGCAGCTTGCGCAGCGCCTGACTATCGCCAAGCATCTCCTTGCTGATCTTTTTACGTTCCATTTGGCAGCCCATCCCACTCCGCCACCCGCCGGTAGAACTGCACTGGACGGTGAGCTGTGTTGTATTTCGCCATCATCATTCTCGATCTCACCTTTGTTGCTTCGAAATTTCCGGCGCGCGGACCCCCTCGGCAAATGGCAATGGCGCCTGAGCATCGTTGTCTTTCACCAGGACGAGCGTCTTCTCCTCCGTGCGGGCGCCCGCAATATGCGCGCTTGTTTGCGCAGGCCTTTACTCGACCGGTCGCCGTTCTGTCCGGCTTCTGCCGCACCGCAGCCTGCAAACCCATCCTTGACAAGAAAGGAGGGGAGTCAATCGAGCTCTCCTTGCATTCGTGCAAGGAAAATTGTCAGTTTGATAGAATTCTATCAAAACGGCAGAAACGCCCCGCCCCCAATTTGGCTGTACCTGCGGCGTTCAGCTTACGTGACGACATGTGCGGACTTGTCCCAATTGCCGTCCGAGTTGTGCGGGAAACAGTAGCCGCTGCGCTGTTCGCTTCAACCGCGTGATGCCGCTGACAGTAGAGGCGGCGGCTCGTCGAGCGAGGCTTCATTGTTCGGCTACTAAAGCGGCTGTGCTTTGGTGGGAGTTGGTTTCGCCCAAGTTCTGGGCCTGGGGGCGTCTAGCCCGTTTCGCCGCACAGGCTCCTCCCACATCGTCGAGGCCGAGAAGGAGGGACCCCACAGCCCTCCCTGTATCACAATGCCCCGCCCCTCAAGCAGCTAGATACGACAGGTGACCTCGAATGAGGCGTCTTGCATGGCTTCTACACCTGCCTGAATGCCAGAACTGCGTTCGTACCGCCCATGGCGAAGGCGTTG
>NZ_JARTVP010000023.1:0-32493 GCF_029625865.1 Mesorhizobium sp. WSM4887 | reverse complement strand
CCCCCCCCCCCCCCCCCTCTACACACCGCCCCCACCCCCCGCGGGGCGGGGGGGGTTTTTCCCGGGGGGGGGGGGGGGGGGGGCGCGGGGGCGGGGGCCGAGACGCCGGCGGACGCTTTGAAAACCTTCGGCTTCAGGGCCGGTCGGAGCCCGAAGAAGGGCGCTGCCGTCCTGACGATGGTGTCTAGATCGGAAAGTTCCGCCACAAAGCCCAATTGCTCTTGTGCTAGGCTGGGATCGGCGAACAGCCCGGCCGGGTCGCCGGGCCGGCGCGGTTTATAGGCGACCGGGACCGTCCGGCCGGTGACGCGGCCGACGGCCTCGAGGATCTCCTTTATCGAGATGCCTCGGCCGGTGCCGAGATTGACGGACAGGCTGTCGCCGCCGGCCTCGAGATGCATCAATGCCATGAGATGCGCGCGCGCGAGGTCGCTGACGTGGATGTAGTCTCGCACGCATGTGCCGTCCGCCGTCTCGTAATCGGCGCCGAAGACCTCGATCGCCTCGATCATGCCGGACGCCGCCATCAGCACCCTCGGAATGAGGTGGGTTTCGGGTGTATGCCACTCGCCAAGCTCGCCTTCGGGATCGGCGCCGCAGGCGTTGAAGTAGCGAAGGATCGCGTATCTCGTTCCATAGGCAGCGGCATAGTCCCTGATGATTTCTTCGCCCATCAGCTTGCTGCGGCCATAGGGGCTGATCGGCTTCTGCGGCGAGGCCTCGCTCACCGGCAATGCTTCCGGCACGCCATAGGTCGCGCAGCTCGAGGAAAAGATCACCTTGTCGATGCCGCTTGCCCGCGCGGCGTCCAGTACGGCGATGGTGCCGCCGACATTGGTCGCATAGTAATCCGCCGGCGCGCTGACCGACTCGCCGACATAGGCAAGGGCGGCGAAATGGATGATCGCCTGTGGTCTGTGAGTCTCGATCGCCCGCCGCAACGCTTCGGGGTCGCGGATGTCGCCGACGACCAGCGGCCCCCAGGCGACGGCTTTCTCGTTGCCGCGGCTCAAATTGTCGTAGACCACCGGCAAGTAGCCCGCCGCCGACAGCAGCTTGCAGGCATGGCTACCGATGAAGCCGGCGCCACCCGTCACCAGAACGGGGCGCCGGGTCATCATGCCGTTGCCTCCCTGGCGGTTGATGCCTGGACCCTGCGCGGGGCGATGAACCGGCGTCCGCCCAGGACGGCGTCGAAATAGGCAGTGGTGTGGGCGAGGCCTTCGCTCAGCGCAACCTTCGGCTCCCAGCCGAGATGCTGCCTGGCAAACGAGATATCGGGCTTGCGCTGCCTGGGGTCGTCGACCGGCAGCGGCCGGTGCACGATGCGCGAGCGTGAATTCGTATAGTCGATGACCAGCTCGGCCAATTCCATGACGGTGAACTCGACGGGGTTGCCGAGATTGACCGGGTGCTGGGGGGCCACGCCGGCGTTCATCAGGCGCACGAAGCCTTCGATCAGGTCGTCGACGAAGCAGAAGGAGCGCGTCTGCGCGCCGCTGCCGTAGACGGTGATGTCGTCGCCGCGCAGCGCCTGGACGATGAAGTTCGACACCACGCGGCCGTCGTCGGGCCGCATGCGCGGACCGTAGGTGTTGAAGATGCGCGCGACGCGGACATCGATGCCGTATGTCCGCGAGTAGTCGAAGAACAGCGTCTCGGCTGAGCGCTTGCCCTCGTCGTAGCAGGAGCGCGGACCGTGCGTGTTGACATTGCCGAAGTAACCTTCGGGCTGCGGATGCACCAGCGGATCGCCATAGACCTCCGAAGTCGAGGCTTGGAAGATCTTGGCGTTGTGTCGCCGCGCGAGCTCCAGAAGGTTGATCGAGCCGAGCACGCTGGTCTTGAAGGTGTGGATCGGATCGGCCTGATAATGCGGCGGAGAAGCCGGGCAGGCGAGATTGTAGATCTCGTCGACAGCCAGGTCCGTCGGCAGTTCCTCGACGATGTCGTGCCTGATGCAGGTGAAAGTCGCGTCACGCGCTATCGCTGACAGGTTGTAGCGCTTGCCAGTGTGGAAATTGTCCAGCGCGATGACTTCATATCCATCGGCAAGCAGCCTTTGGCACAGATGAGAACCCAGAAATCCTGCTCCGCCGGCGACCAGCGCGCGTCCTTGATCGGCACGCCTCCGTCCCGGCCTGGTGTCCAGCTTCAGAACCTTGATGACCCTACCCATGGCGACCTCATACTCGCACACACCCACGCATCATCGTTCCGGGCCGGGGCAACAGCGTTGCCCGACCAGGTGAAATCATGGCGATCCCTCCGCATGCGCGGAGTCGCCAGAAACGTGTGTTTTGTCTGAGTAAGCGGGGTCGTTGCCGTACGGCTTTATGTGCTGCCGCTCAGCGTCCCTTTGCCCCTAAGTCGCGATCCACGAACATGGTTGCCACCAACGCGGACTGCTCGCCCAAATTGCACACCCAACGTATAGAAAGATATACCTGTGCGCGGCATAGTCAACTAATTTAGGGATTCGTTAACGTTACTCTTTTGCTGTTGGTTAACTGTAGGCGTAGGCAGGCGCGCCTTTTGCGTCATAAAAAGGGCGGTTCCGTCCGGTTTTCCCGCGGTAAACACCGCGTGCCGCGGTCTTCGCAAAACTCGTCGGAAGGCTCCAAGGTGAAGAACAAGGAACGCGTCTGGCGCCGTCTCTCGGGCTCTGGCATTTCTTGCGGCCGGTCTTTCGGGCTAGAAAATTGCGCAAGTATATCTTAGTTCGCCAACAGGTAGATCTGGCGAGCCTGTAGGCCCTGTCTGCGAAACGCGCTTTCCGAATTGATCGGGGCTAGCGGCCGTGGTGACGACGGCTCCGCAGCCGTGCTGTCCGGCACGCCGAGATGGCCTGCCGGCATCGCCACCACTCTGAGATGCATCAAAAAGGGGAGCACAAGGAGTAGCGCAGGTTGGACGACTGGACGCCGTGCATTCCTGTTTCTACTCCTCATAGCCTCTCCCTATTCTCCGCCCATCTCCTTCTTGAACTGGGCGAAGTCGACCAGCATGCCGTTGAAGATGGTGCTCCAGTGGCGGGTCAAGGCGGCCAAGGCGACTGCCTCCTGGATCTCCTCGTCGGTGGCGCCGGCGCGTTTGGCGTTCTCGGTGTCCGACCAGACACAATAATTGCAGGGGATTTGCGCCGCGACCGCCAGCGAGATCAGCGACTTCACCTTCGGCGGCAGCGCCGTCTTGTCGCTGAGCTCGATGGCCTTGACCTCGGCCCACGCGCCGGGCAGACCGGCTCTCGGGAACTGCTTCATGAAGCCAGGTACGCCCCCGATGGTCGACTGGATGTCCTTGATGGCGGCGTCATAGTCGTCGGCGCCGGCAGGCATGGTCAAGGCCGCGGTAAACGCGATAGCGGCGAGCAGCGAGGCTGAACGAAGGCAGGAGTGCGCGCTTGAGATGATGCGAATGACAGGCATGATGTTCTCCTCTGGTTTTTGTGAGCCTTACGGTGTAAGGTTATTTGGAACATGAACCTTACAGTGTAAGTTGTCAAGCGGCGCCATGGACTCACCGAGCAAGAAAATCCGAACCCGCGGAAAACTGTCCCGCGAAATGATCGAGGACGCGGCCTTTGAGGTGATCGAGCGGGAAGGGCTCTCCGGCTTCTCGATGCGCAAGCTCGCCGCCAGGCTCGGTTGCGAGGCGATGAGCATCTACCATCACTTTCCCTCGCAGGCGCATCTCTACGAGGCGCTGGTCGATCGCCAGATGAGCGGGCTCGTGATCCCCGATGACAGCCTTCCTTGGCGTGAGCGGGCGCGCATCGGTATGCAGGAATTCCGGCGTGTGGCGACGGAGCATCCGGCCTTCGCGCCGTTCATCGTCGTCTATCGCATGAACTCGCCGCCCTGCCTCGCCAAGTTGAACGCCATCATCGGCCTGTTCGAGGATGGCGGCTTCGGACCTGAGCTCAGCGCCCGTCTGTTCCGCGCCGCCGGTTATTATCTGATGGGCGCGATCCTCGACGAGACCGCCGGCTACGCCAAGGGGCCGTCGGCGGTCACCACGGTCAGCGACGAAGAATTGGCGCGCGACTATCCCAGTGTCGTGACGGCCGCGGCTTATTTTGGCACAAGCGGTTTCGACAAGACTTTCGAGCTTGGCCTGGAGATGTTTCTGGACGAGATGGAGCGGATTCGCGACGCTGCCCGGGACGAGGCCGCCAAAAGTGGCGATCGCGCCCGCAAGAAACTCTAACCAGGGCTTTCAATGCGCTTCCTCTCGGTTCTTGTCCTCATCGCCGGCGCTGCCATCGGGGTCTTCTATCCCTGGGCGGTGAGCAATTTCTCCGGCCATGCGATCGGCACCTGGCGCGTCTACGAGGGCGGCCGCTTCCGGCCGGCGACCGTACGGCTCGCTGCGCGCGACGCGCCTGTCCGCGTGCTGGTCGACCTCACCGCGCGTGCCGAGCGCGTCGCCTCGCAGCAGCACACGGTGCTGACGCTGACCGCGGCAAGCGGCGGCCGCACGGCGCTCGCCTCGACGCTCTCCTTCAACCACGCCGACAATCCACGCCAGGTGAGCCCGCAGCTGCCCGACAAGATCTTTCGCGACGAGGCCGGCGTGATAGAGACGGTCACGCCGGGCGCTTACGTCTTCACTGTCGGTCCGGGCGATGCGGACGGCATCGACATGCGCGCCGTCGACCTGATCTTGCGTGCCGGCACCGGCTCGGTCGACGAACGCGCGCAGCCGGCCGGTTACACGCTGATGGGCGTCGCCTTGGCTGGGCTGGTGCTTTCGCTGGTCTTTGGGCGTGGCAACAAGCCGCCGCAGAATCCCAACTCGCAGCCCCCGCCGCCGCGCTGGGGCCGCGGCGGTTCGCAAAGGTGAAGGCGGCATGAATTATCGCCACGCCTACCACGCCGGCAATTTCGCCGATGTCGTCAAGCACGCGGTGCTCAGCCGGCTGGTCGAGTATCTGAAGCAGAAGGACAAGGCCTTTCGCGTTATCGACACTCACGCCGGCATCGGCCGCTACGATCTCGCGTCGGTGGAGGCCGGCAAGACGGGTGAATGGCAGGGCGGCATCGGCCGGCTGTCCGAGGCCGCACTCGAGCCTCGGACGGCGGCGTTGCTTCAGACCTATCTGGAAGCGGTGCGCTTGGAAAATCCCGACGGCGGTCTCCGCCGCTATCCCGGCTCACCGCTGATCGTGCGCCATCTCCTGCGCAAGCAGGATCGGCTTACGGCGATCGAGTTGCATTCCGAGGACGCTGCGCGGCTCAAAGCCATCTTCGCCGGCGACATCCAGACCAGGGTGATCGAGCTCGACGGCTGGTTGGCGCTCGGCGCGCATCTGCCGCCGAAGGAAAAGCGCGGGCTCGTGCTTGTCGATCCGCCCTTCGAGGAGGAGGGCGAGTTCCAGCGTCTCGTCGAGAACCTGCGCCGAGCGCACCGGCGCTGGCCGGGCGGCATCTACGCGCTCTGGTATCCGATCAAGGATCGCAAGGCGGTCGCCGCCTTCCGCGCCGCGCTGAAGGAGACAGGCATTCCAAAACTGCTCGACATCGGCTTCGAGATCCGGCCTGCCTCGAGCGAACCGAGCCTCGACGGCAGCGGCCTTGTGGTGGTGAACCCGCCCTTCACGCTGGAGGCCGAATTGCGGGTGATGCTGCCGGCCTTGCATGGAGCGCTTGCCGTCGAACAGCCGTCGCGCTGGACGATCGAATGGCTGGCCGGTGAGTGAGACCGGGACCAGCCGAAGATTGAGCTACGCCAGCGCCGAGGGTGTCACGCCGGTCAGCCGCCGGGTTTCGCGGATCAGATGCGCCTGGTCGGCATAGCCGGCCTCGATGGCGAGCAGCGCGGTCGAGCCATCGCTATGCCGTCGCTGCAGGCGCCGGAAGCGGTGGAAGCGCAGGATGCGGTCGAGCGTCTTCGGACCATAGCCGAAAGCGTCCTCGAAACGCCGGCGCAGCGTCCGCTCGCTCATGTTGAGGCGGTTGAGCAGACAGGGAACCAGCGGCGTCTCCGGCGACAGGCCTTCATCAATGAGGTCGAAGGCCCTGCCCATCAGCGCATCGAGCGCATCGCGCCCCTCTGTATGCGCGCCGACTTCATTTTCCAACTGCCGCACCATGCCGGCGAGGTCGGGCGCGGCCTTGACGCGATCCGACAGTTCGCGGGCACGCGTACCCCATAAGTCCTGGAGGCTCAGCCGCCCGCCGACGATTTCGCCGGCCGGCACGCCGAGCCACCCGGCGGCCGCGCCCGGCCGGAAGCGGAAGCCGATGATCACCGACCCGGGGGAAAGGCGCTCGATCTGCGGCTCCTTGTCCGGTCCGGCCACGCGGAAGCGACCTTCGATCCATTGCAGATCGATCGTCGCGTCCGGCGTGACGACGATTGGGGGGACGTCCTGCTTCGCCATGCGATGCACCCAGACGGCGGAGAAGGCGCCGGCCAGGCCTCCCGGGGCGGGCCGTTCCCGAAAGAAGCCGGTGGTCTGCGCCAGGACCGCTTCCATATCTTCTCCGATCTGCTTCGGCGTGCTCTGGCGGGTCCGCTTCGGCCATTTTTGGCCGAAATCTTCAATGCGGGTCGCTTCCGCCGTGGCAAAACGGATGCAGCCTCTTGGCGCGTCCAGCGCCTTCACCGCGCCGCATCCGGTCGCGGATGTGGTGACGAATATAGAAGGGAGTGAGAGAAATGAAAGCTCGCATCACCGTCTTTACCCTTGGCGTCGACGATCTGGAGGCGTCGCTCAAATTCTATCGCGACGGCCTGGGCCTGCCGACCGAAGGCATCATCGGCCGCGAGTTCGAGCACGGCGCCGTCGCCTTCTTCGAGCTTGCCGGCGGCTTGAAATTCGCGATCTTCGAGCGCGCGAGCATCGCCCTCGACGCCACCGTGCCGCAGAGCAGCCGCAGTCCGACCGAGTTCACCATCGGCCACAACGTGTCGAGCGCGGCCGAGGTCGACGCTGCGATGGCCGAGGCCGTCAAGGCCGGCGCGCGCGTCGCCAAGCCGGCGCAAAAGACCTTCTGGGGCGGCTATGCCGGCTATTTCCAGGATCCCGACGATCATCTCTGGGAAGTCGTCTACAACCCCGCTTTCATCCCGAAGGATTGACCCGGAAGCCTGCAGGAGGTCGACATGTCGATCGATACCATTCAGGCGATAGACGCGCTTCTCATCGGCGGCGTGTTCGTCTTCGCCGGCATTGAGCACTTCGTGAAATTCAAGGCGATGTGCGAATATCTGGCGAGCCGGAAGTTTCCGGCTCCCGCTGTCATGCTGGCTGCCGGCTCAGCGCTCGAAGTCGTCGCCGGCCTGATGCTCGCGCTCGGCCGTGCCGTGCCTTTCGCCGCAGGTGCGCTTGTCCTGTTCACGCTGGCGACGAACGTCGCGCCGCTGCGCTTCTGGGAGTCCGAAGAGCCGGAGCGGCAGGTGCTGCGCAACGCCTTCCTGATCAACCTGGCCGTCGTCGGCGGACTGCTGGTGGCGGGAACCGTCTGACAGCCGGACCGCATCTGGAACGATGATTTGGGAAACCATTGTCTTCACAACCGCTTGACCGCCGCCAAGCGAATCCGCACAGTGCGCGCAACCGACCTTGAGAGGCTGTCATGACTCGCTTCGCCCATTCCGCCCTTGCCGCGCTGATTTCGCTTCTGACGCCGCTTGGCACGTCGCTTGGTTTCACCCAGGCAGCGCAGGCCGCCGACGTTGCCGTTTTAACCGAGGATGACGGCAGCGTCTGCGCCGAGGCCTGGGTGCTGAGCAAGATCACCGATCGGTTCAGCTATCAGGTTCATCATGTGCCGCACCTGCCGGATGTCGCGATCACCGATTTCCATAACATCCGCCTGCATCGTTATCTGCCGTCGAGCGAGAGATGGCCGATCGGCCGGCACTATTGCCGCGCCACCGTCAGCCTGTCGGACGGCCACGACCGCTCGATCTTCTACCTGATCGAGGAAGGCCAGGGCTTCGCCTCGATCGGCGACAATGTCGAGTTCTGCGTCTCCGGCTTTGACCGCTGGATGGTTTATAACGGCCGCTGCCGCGTGCTTCGGTAAGAAGCCGCCGATCCATTCCCCGGCCTGCGGCCTTCAGGCCGCAGGCCACTCAGTGCGGCCCGCCGACCGCATCAGTCCGATCGCGAATATTGTGAGCTTGCCGGCTATCGCCGGAAGCAAATCGGCTAATCGGCCGCCAATTGACAACTGTCGAACCGTTGCCTAAAAAGAGACAGACCTGTCTCATCACGCGGCAGCATAAATGCCCTCATCGCCCTCCGCCAAACGCCAGCATGTCGTCGACACCGCGTATTCGCTGTTCAAGCGCGACGGCTTCCACGCCACCGGCATCGACCGAATTATTGCCGAGGCCAACATCGCCAAGATGACGATGTACCGCCACTTCCCGGCGAAGGACGAGCTAATCGTCGCGGTGCTCGAGCACCGCGCGGCGCGTTTCGAACGCCAGCTCGACCGGCTGGCCGCGACGGCGGACACGGCGGAAGCGAAGATCTTAACGATACTGGACTGGCACGAACGCTGGTTTCGCGATCCGGACTTCCACGGCTGCCTGTTCGCGCACGCGCTCGCCGAGTTCGGCGATCCCGATCATCCGGTGTTCAAGGCAGCCAGCCGCCAGAAGAATGGTTTGCGGGCGCGCCTGCGCGCCATCCTGGAAGAAGAGATGCCGCCGGAGCGGGCCGAGGGCGTCGCCACGGCGCTGCTGATGCTGATCGAGGGCGCGACGCTGCTGGCCCAGATGGGGGAGGCTGATGCCGCCATCGCCAATGCGCGCAAGGCGGCTTCCGCCATCCTCGCCGGCGCGCAGGTCCCCCAATGAACGCGACGGTCGTTGGGCTCGCGCTGTCCGCGGCCATTTTGCATGCCAGCTGGAACGCCTTCCTACGGACCGGGGCCGACAGGCTGTGGACGGTCACGGTCATGAGCTTCTCGAGCACTGCCGCTGCTATTGTCCTGGCGCTCTTCCATCCGCTGCCGGCTGCGGCTGCCTGGCCCTATGTCGTGCTATCGGCCGTCCTTCAGGTCGGCTACAGCGTGTTCCTGGTTGCCGCCTACCGCTATGGCGAGCTCGGGCAGGTTTATCCGATCGTGCGCGGCAGCGTGCCGCTGCTGGTGGCGCTCGGCGGCTTCCTGCTGGCCGGCCAGCGGCTCGCCGCGCCGAAACTCATCGGCGTCGCGCTGGTCGCCTGCGGCATTATGGGTCTGTCAGTCGGGCGGGGCAGGGCCTCAGTGACATCGATCCTCTACGCGCTGGCCACCGGCGTCATCATCGCGGCCTATGCGACGGTCGACGCGATCGGCGTGCGCGTCGCCGGCGACAGCGCCGCCTACACCGCCTGGGTGCTGCTGATCTACGGTGCCCTGCTGCCGGCGGCTTTCGTCGGCCTGCGCGGCAGGCTCATTGTCGACCTGCGTGCGCCGGAAACACGCAAGGCCTTGAGCGGCGGCCTATTCGCGCTGCTGGCCTATGGCGCGGTGGTCGCCGCCTTCGCGCAGGGGCCAGCCGGGCCGATCACCGCCATCCGCGAGACCAGCGTCGTCTTCGCGGCCTTCATCGGCCGCTTCTTCCTCGGCGAGCAGTTGACGCCGCTCCGTATCGGAGCCTGTGCCGTCGTCGCGCTGGGCGCGATCTGCCTCGGCTATCGACCCTGACGGCGTCGGTATCGCGCTGGTCACGCTCGCGCGCCCTGGCCGGACAGATAGGCGCAGATCAGCTCGCCGAGCTGCTTCTGCAGCTCCGGCGCATCGAGCATGTTGCGGCGCGCCGCATTGTGGATCACGCCCTCGACGGCGGAGGAGAGCACGCGCGCCACGGTCTCGGTATTCTTCAGGCGCCGGCGGTATTGCGCGACGGCCGCCGCATAGTGCTCGAGATAGCGGGCTTGGAACGAGGCATGCGCGGCGCGCGAGCCGCGGTCGCCCGGCGTCTCGTCGAGCAGCACCTGATGCAACGTCGGGTGAATGCTGTGCGCGGCGATCATGCCGCGCACCAGCTCGCGCGCGAATTGCCTGAGCGGCTTCTCCTCGGCCGCGGCTTCGCGAATGACGGACAGCACATGGTCGAAGTGGCGGCGTCGGATGGCGTCGACCAGCGCAAGCTTGTCGGGGAAATATTGATAGAGCGACCCGATGCTCACGCCCGCGGTCTCGGCCACCTTGTTGGTGCTGAAGCCCGCCCAGCCGATCTCGCTTAGAACGCGGGCACCTGCTTCGATTATCGCCTCGACGGTGGCGACCGAGCGCGCCTGGCGCGGCTCCTTGCGCATGCGCGGGGCTGGCTTTGCAATGCGAGTAGACATCCCCAACCTGCCTCCCGAGAATATAACCAGAATACTCACATTTGGCCTGAGAGCAATTCCAGGAAAAGTGCGAAGCGGTTTTCCGTCCGGAATTGCGACCAAGGAAGAACAGCAATTCCAGGAAAAGTGCGCAACGGTTTTCTCCCCCCGAACTTGCGAGGACCATGGAACGGCGGAGTCCTCCACGCCGTCCGCAGCGGAGCCTGAGCGGATCAAGCTCTCCAGTGGCAGATCTTGAATGTGAGCGCAAAGCTCGCTTTTTGCCGCGCAAGCTTTGCCCTTTCGTCGGTTCGGTTCTGCTCCGCCTTGACTTGTAAATCTTTCCGCTGGACAAGATGAGGTGCTTTGTTTGGTGTGCGTTGTCCATTATGAGCAATAGGCTCACATTCTGCGCTCTGCGCGGCATCAAGATGTCTGGATGATCCGTCGATAGAGAGCATCGGGAATTCTCGACGGCGCAATTTCACTTCGACGGGCAAAGATTCTCTGTCGTTTTTTTCGTCGATGCCCTTGTCAACGCGTCTTGTGTAACCAAAATTCAATAACTGAAATTCATTGTGTTGCTTCGCTGGCTAGATAGCCGCGAGTCAGATATGCATGAGCACGCCGGGTCACTCACGACCTTGGGCAAAACGCAAGGGGCATCGCATGGCAAAGACGACAACCAAGGCGCCGGCGGCGAAAGCGCCGGCAAAGAAAGCGGCACCGAAGGCTGCCGCGAAACCTGCAGCAGCGAAGAAGGCAGCGGCACCGAAGGCAGCCGCCAAGGCTCCGGCCAAGGCAGCGGCAAAGCCTGCGGCGAAGGCTGCGGCTAAGCCGGCCGCGAAGGCGGCAGCCAAGCCCGCCGCCAAGGCGGCAGCGAAGCCCGCCGCCAAGAAGCCGGCAGCGAAGGCAGCGGCCAAGCCCGCCGCCAAGGCGCCGATGAAAGCAGCAGCCGCCAAGTCGACGGCAGCCGTGAAGAAGGCAGCGCCTGCCAAGAAGGCGCCGGCCAAGAAGTAATCGCGTAACTTCGCTCGCGAGCCTGAACAGGCGAGGGTGGGTGCCGTCGAGGCGCCCCTCTCGCCAGTTCGGCGTGACAGCGGGCGAAGTGGATCGGTAAAGGCCTGTCCTGAAAGCTCCTGGAAATTTGCCGCCCGGCAAACTTCCGGGAGCTTTTTTATTGCGCGACCGGCTCGCATCGTCACGATCCGTTCTGGTCCGGGCGATGTCGGCTGCTGCCGCACGTCGATCAGGTAGAAAGGGTTGATCATGGCTTTGTGGCTTGGAATTCGACGGGCAGGCGAGGCGATGCCGAAGCGGTAAGCCGGGTCATTGTTGCCGCTCTGCGGAAAAACAACGCCAGGGATTACGGGCCGGAAATCATCGCCCGCGTTGAGCAGAGCTTCAGCCCCTCGGCCGTGCTGCAACTTTTCAAGAAGCGCCAAGTCTTTGTCGCCGTTTGCGGCGACAAAATTGTCGGTACCGCGGGGCTGGACGGAACAACGGTTCGATCTGTGTTCGTCGATCCTGAATTTCAGGGACGCGGCGTCGGCAGCCGGCTGATGCTGGAGATCGAGGAAGCAGCGCGGGCAAACGGCGCGACGGTGCTGACGGTGCCGTCCTCGGTAACCGCGGAGCGATTTTATTTCAGACTTGGCTTCCGCTCCGGGACTGCTTCCACGACGACGAACGAACCATCATCATGGAGCGGTCCCTGAAGTAGCGGCGGCACGCGCCGCTCGAACAAGGTGCGGCCAACTGGCGGTAGGTTTTGGCGACGCTGGCCGTTGCTCTGGCAAGAGCATTCGGTCAACAGTGCGCGCGGACAATCAGGAACCCGATCCATGCCGAAGCTGCTCTACGCCTCCACCTCTCCTTATAGTTCGAAGGTCCGCATGGCCGCCGCCTATGCCGGCATCGCCATCGACCTCGTGCCGGTCAAGACGGAGGACAAGCCGGCGGAGCTGATCTCGGCCAATCCGCTGGGCAAGATCCCGGTGCTGGTGCTGGAGGACGGCCGCACGATCCACGACAGCCGGGCGATCACCCAGCATCTCAACCGGCTGTCGAAGAACGTGCTGTTCCCGCGCAACCCCGACAAGCGGCTCGAGGCCGAGGTGCTGGAGGCGCTGGCCGACGGCATCTGCGACTGCGCGCTGTCGATGGTCTATGAGCGGCGCACGCGCCCCGACGCCATGGTCTATCAGCCCTGGCTCGACCGTCAGTGGGCGAAGATCACCGCCGCGCTCGACCTGCTCAACGCCAACCCGCCGAAACTGCCCAAGAAGATCACCGCCGGCCAGCTGGCGCTGCGTGCCACCCTCGGCTATCTCGCGCTGCGTTTCGGCGGCCAGTGGGAAAAGGGCCGCGGCCGGCTTACACGTTGGGCCGCGCGCTTTGACGAAAAGTTTCCGGAACTGAAGGGCTGCGTGCCGGGGTAAACAGCTCATCTCCACCCTTGTGGGGGAGATCGGCAGCCTCGCCGCCGCGCCTCCCCATATTGAATTGTCGCCCGGATTCGTGATTGCATAGGCCGTGCAATTACGAAGTGGTTCGCATGGCGAAGTCGGTCACCCAAACAATCGTCGCCCCCGACCCGATGGTCGAGCGCTTGCGCGCGGCCCTTGGCCGGCGCGCTTTCACGGAACAGAAAATGTTCGGCGGCACCTGCTTCATGATCAACGGCAATATGCTGATTGGCACATCGAAGCGCGGCTTGCTTGTGCGTGTCGGCAAGGAACGGCACGCGGCCGCAGCCGCACGGCCCCATGCGCGGCCGATGGAAATGGGCGGGCGTTCCATGGAAGGCTATGTCCATGTCGCGCCGGAAGGCACTGCAACCGAGGCAGATCTCGCCGAGTGGATCGATCGTGCGCTGGCTTTCGTCGAGACACTGCCGCCGAAGGTCAAACCCGCCAAGGTCGCAAAGCGGCCAGCCTGAACAGATCGCGCCGCCTATCCTTAACATCGGCCGTGTCGGCGGGGTCGGCCCGGGCACGCAGTCGGCGGAGGAAGCGATGGCATCTCTGGCGGGACGTTGCATGTGCGGCGCGGTCACCTGGATCTATTCCGGGGAGCTCACGCGAAATCTTGTCTGTCACTGCGCCGATTGCCAGCGCGCCACGTCCGCTCCCTTCACCGCTTTCCTCGGCATGAGGCCGGAGCAGCTGAACTGGGCCGGCGTCATCAGGCACTATGAAAGCAGCCCGAACACCTTTCGCGGGTTCTGCCCGTCCTGCGGTACCAGGCTCTACTTCCGCTCCGACAGATGGCCCGACGAGATCCACGTTCACGCCGCGTCCATGACCGACCCGGCCGACTACCGTCCGGACGCCCAGGTCTTCACGCGCTCGCGCGCGAATTGGCTCGACCGGCTGCAGTCGATTTCAGCCCATGAGGATTTCCAGCAGGCGCCATCCACCGGATTGCGCTGAAGGCGCGGCCAAACGTGTCGGCCTGCGGCAACGCGAGCCACAAAAAAAGCCGGGCGCGCGGCCCGGCTTTTTCCGTGTCGTGGCTTGGACGACTTAGAACTTCATACCGACGCCGAAAGTGACTCGGTTGTCCTTCGACTTGACGTTGCCGAGGGCGCCGAAGTCCTTGTCGCCGTAGTCGGTGTAGCGGTATTCAACGCGACCGAACACGTTGTCGGTGATCTTGATGTCGGTGCCGACACCGGCCGTCCAGCCCAGCATCGCCTTGCTCTCGTCGGTGGCGGTGACGCTATCAGTGATCTTCTGGTTCTTGGCGGCAAGACCGCCGGTGCCATAGAGCAGGATTTCCGGGGTCACGGAATAGCCGAGGCGAGCGCGCAGCGAGCCTTCGAGGCCGCCCTTCGCATTGATGCCCGCGCTGTCGCCCTTGACGCCATTGTAACCGAGATCGGCTTCAGCGCCGTAGACGAAGTTGTCCTGCTGCCACTGGTAGCCGCCGAAGACGCCGCCGATGAAGCCCTTGGTCTTCACATTGACGCCGGCGTCGCGGGCGTCGGCATGGCCGCTGAAGCCGTAGCCGAGGCTGATACCGGCATAGGGGCCGGCCCAGGAAGCGACGGGGAGTTCGGCGACCGGGGCCGGTGCCGGCGGCTCTTCGGTGACGGCGTCTGCGGCATAAGCGGTACCACCGAGGGCGAAGAGCCCGAGCGCAACCGCCAGCGGCCGCGCAAACTTGAGATTAGCTTGCATTGTTGTTTACTCCTTAAGCCACAAGACACGAGGCTTTTTATGTTCATGAATGCCCCCGGCCCGTCCGGGGGGATAAACGGGCCTGGCGTTCAACGGTTCCAAATGTCGTGCTGAAATACGGCTGAAGCGAACCTGAACTTGGGTAATTCCCTGGCGCGAATGAGGCCAAAAGGTGACGTTGCATCTTCGCAACAGCGAATGTCAGCACGCTAGTCATGTTGCGCTGCACACCGCTTGGTTCAAGGGGTTCGGGGACCTATATTGCATTATGAAACTTCCGCAATCCGGGTCGGCAGCGTGCGTACGGGCCGCTTCGCCACATTCCTGCCCCAGGTAGAAATGGCATTTAACGCTTGGCCCGTCATATTGTGCCGGCTTCCCGGAATCGTGAAGCCGATAGAGGATTGACGACATGAAAGAAGCCTTTGGCGTGGTGCTGGTGACGGGTGGAGCGAAAAGGATCGGCAAGGCGATCGTCGAGGACCTTGCCGCGCATGGCTTTGACGTGGCCATCCATGCCAATCGTTCCGGAGCCGAGGCCGAGGCGCTGGCCAGCCGCATCAGGAACCAGGGCGGCCGTGCCGCCGTGCTCGCCGCCGACCTCACCGATATGAAAGCCGTCGGCGATCTGGTCGGCCGCTCCGAAGCTGCCCTTGGCCCGGTCACGCTCCTCGTCAACAACGCCTCCTTGTTCGTCGACGACCGTGTCGAGGATTTCGACTGGCAGGCCTGGGACCGCCACTTCGCCATTCATCTGAAGACGCCGGCGCTGCTGGCGCAGAACTTTGCTCGGGCCTTGCCGGAAGGCGCGGAGGGACTGATCGTCAACGTCATCGACCAGCGTGTCTGGCGGCCGACGCCGCGCTATTTCTCTTACGCGCTGTCGAAATCGGCCCTGTGGACGCAGACCCAGATGCTGGCGCAGGCGCTGGGGCCGCGCATTCGCGTCAATGCCATCGGCCCCGGCCCGACACTGAAGAACAAGCGCCAGGACGACGAAGATTTCGGCAGGCAGGTCGAAGGGCTGATTCTGAAGCGCGGCCCACAATTACCGGAATTCGGCGCCACCATCCGCTATCTCTGGGAGGCGCGCTCCGTCACCGGCCAGATGATCGCGCTCGACGGCGGCCAGCATCTTGCATGGCAGACGCCCGATGTGACAGGCATGGTGGAATGAGTCCTGCCCATAAACACAGCCCCCTCGGCGCCGCCGATGATTTGCCGCCCGATCTCGACATCGAGGACGAGGCGTCGGAGGAAATCGTCGAGCCGGAGGCGGTTGCCGCCGGTCCCGACGTCGCTTTCACCGCGATCGACTGGACGCCGCATGCCGGCGACGCCGACGGCATGGTCGGCGCCGAGGTGATCCAGACTTTGGTCAAGCGGCTGCCCAACCAGCCGGGCGTCTACCGAATGATGAACGCCGCCGGCGACGTGCTCTATGTCGGCAAGGCGCGCAGCCTGAAGAAGCGCGTCACCAACTATGCGCAGGGGCGCTTCCACACCGCCCGCATCGGCCGCATGGTGCGCGAGACGGCGACGATGGAATTCGTCGTCACCCGCACCGAGATCGAGGCGCTGCTGCTCGAGGCCAACCTCATCAAGCGGCTGAGGCCCCGCTTCAACGTGCTGATGCGGGACGACAAGTCGTTCCCTTACATCCTGCTTACCGGCGACCATGTCTCGCCCGGTATCTATAAGCATCGCGGCGCGCGCTCGCGCAGGGGCGACTATTTTGGGCCCTTCGCTTCCGCCGGCGCGGTCCGGCGCACCATCAATTCGCTGCAGCGCGCCTTCCTGCTGCGAAGCTGCACGGATTCCTTCTACGAGAACCGCACGCGGCCCTGCCTGCTCTACCAGATCAAGCGTTGCGCCGGTCCCTGCACCGGCGAGATATCGCATCGGGGCTATGCCGAGCTGGTTGCCGAGGCGAAGGATTTTCTCTCCGGCCGCAGCCAGAAGGTGAAGACCGAGATCTCGGCCGCCATGCAACAAGCCTCCGAAGAGCTCGACTTCGAGCGGGCCGCTATCTACCGGGATCGCCTGGCGGCGCTGTCGCATGTGCAGGCGCATCAGGGCATCAACCCGCAGACTGTGGAAGAGGCGGATGTCTTTGCCATCCACCAGGAAGGCGGCCAGACCTGCATCCAGGTGTTCTTCTTCCGCACCGGCCAGAACTGGGGCAACCGCGCCTATTTTCCCAAGGCCGATCCGGCGCTGGAGCCGGCCGAGGTGCTGGGCTCGTTCCTGGCGCAGTTCTATGACGACAAGCTGCCGGCGCGTACGCTGCTTCTCTCCCAGCCGGTGCAGGAGCAGGAGCTGCTCGCCGAGGCGCTGTCAACCCGCGCCGGGCGCAGGATAGCGATCTCGGTGCCGCAGCGCGGCGAGAAGAAGGATCTCACCGATCACGCGCTGCAGAACGCGCGTGAGGCGCTCGGCCGCAGGCTGGCGGAAACGTCGACGCAGGCGCGGCTATTGCAAGGCTTTGCCGAGACCTTCGGCCTCGCAAGGCCGCCAGTGCGCATCGAGGTCTACGACAATTCGCACATCATGGGCACCAATGCGGTTGGCGCCATGGTCGTCGCCGGGCCGGAAGGTTTTGTGAAGAACCAGTACCGAAAGTTCAACATCCGCTCGACCGAGATCACGCCCGGTGACGATTTCGGCATGATGCGCGAGGTGATGGAGCGCCGCTTCTCGCGGCTGCTCAGGGAGCACGGCGACGTCCAGCCTTCAATCGGAGCGGGCGCGGAGGCCGAGGACGATGCGGCCGAGGATCTTGTCGAGGGAATCGGCAGCTTCCCGGCATGGCCGGACGTCATCCTGATCGACGGCGGCCAGGGGCAAATGACGGCGGTGCGCAAGATCCTGTCCGATCTCGGCATCGAGGACCGGGTCGTCGCCATCGGCATCGCCAAGGGCCAGGACCGCGACGCCGGGCGCGAGCGCTTCTTCGTCAAGGGCAGGGACTCTTTCACGCTGCCGGTGCGCGACCCGGTGCTCTATTTCGTCCAGCGCCTGCGCGACGAGGTGCATCGCTTCGCCATCGGCTCGCACCGCGCCCGCCGCAAGAAGGAGATGGTCAAGAGCCCGCTCGACGAGATCGTCGGCATCGGCCCAGGCCGCAAGCGGGCGCTGCTTCACCATTTCGGCACCGCCAAGGCGGTCAGCCGCGCCGCGGTCGAGGACCTAGTCAAGGTCGATGGCATTTCCGAGCACGTGGCGAAGCTGGTCTACAACCATTTTCATGACAGCTGACCATTCTTGCGCCTATTTTGGGTTGACCAATCGAATCTCGCCTGTTGACCCCCCACATTGGCTTCTGATTTGAGTAGGCAGGCGGAGAGAGATCCCGATCAGATATGGCCCAGCGCGCTTTCAACCTGCCGAACATCCTCACCTACGCCCGCATCATCGCGGTGCCGCTGGTGGTGCTGTGCTTTTTTCTCGAAGGCCATCTGAAGTCCTCCGACTTTGCCCGCTGGTCGGCGCTCGCCATCTTCCTGCTCGCCTCCATCACCGACTATTTCGACGGCTATTTCGCGCGCGCCTGGCAGCAGACCTCCAACATCGGCAAGATGCTGGACCCGATCGCCGACAAGCTCCTGGTCGCCACCTGCCTGCTCTTGCTCGCCGCCGACACCGACCGCCATGCCGGCATTGCCGGTTGGTCGCTATGGGCGGCGATTATCATCCTGTGCCGCGAGATTCTTGTCTCGGGCCTGCGCGAATATTTGGCCGCGCTGAAGGTCTCGGTTCCGGTGACCCAACTCGCCAAATGGAAGACGACCATCCAGATGGTCGCCATCGCCTTCCTGCTCGTCGGCCCGGCCGGCGACAAGATCTTCCCGCTGACCACCCAAATCGGCCTGGTGCTCTTGTGGATCGCGGCACTTGTCACCCTCTACACCGGCTACGACTATTTCCGGGCCGGCCTGAAACACATCATGGACGAGTGAGATGTCGACCAAGCTCATCTATTTCGCCTGGGTGCGCGAGCGGATCGGCAAGCCGGAAGAGCATGTCGAGCTGCCCGCCGGCGTC
The DNA here is from genome assembly GCF_029625865.1 of Mesorhizobium sp. WSM4887. NCBI lineage: Bacteria > Pseudomonadati > Pseudomonadota > Alphaproteobacteria > Hyphomicrobiales > Phyllobacteriaceae > Mesorhizobium > Mesorhizobium sp. WSM4887. The sequence goes on along the minus strand of NZ_JARTVP010000023.1, from coordinate 13,989 downwards.
GAGACCGTCGCCGACCTGTTGCGCTGGCTGAAGTCGCGCGGCGAGGAATACGAAAACGCGCTGCAATATCCGGACGTCATCCGCGTCGCCATCAACCAGGAACATGTCGGCCACCGCGAGAAAATCGCGGGCGCGCGCGAGATCGCGCTGTTTCCGCCGATGAGCGGGGGCTGAGATGGCGAGCACGGTCGTGCCGGCCATCCGCGTCCAGCGGGAGGATTTCGACGTCGCCGCCGAGATTGCCGCGCTGACCGAAGGCCGTGCCGACATCGGCGCCGTGGTCACCTTCTCCGGCCTCTGCCGTGACGAGCAAGGCGCGCTCGCCGCCCTCGAGCTCGAGCACTATCCCGGCATGGCCGAGGCCGAGATCGGCCGCATCGCCACTGAGGCCATCGGGCGTTGGCCGCTGCAGGGGCTCACTGTCGTCCACCGCCATGGAAAAATCGCGCCGGGCGAAAACATCGTGCTGGTGGTCGCGGCCTCCGCGCATCGCCAGGCGGCCTTCGAGGCGGCGAATTTCCTGATGGATTACCTGAAGTCGCGCGCGCCCTTCTGGAAGAAGGAGCACCGTGCCGACGGCTCCGAAGGCGGCTGGGTCGAGGCCAAGGAAGCCGACGACGAAGCCGCGGATCGTTGGAAGACCCCGGACAAGTAAGCCAGGACGGCATTGCCTTGGCGATCGCCCCATCCGGCGCGCTTCGCAGCACCTTCTCCCCTTGGGGAGAAGAGGGTCGCCCCGAACTGCTCTTCGCAATTTCGGTTGGCAATCCGCCTGAGGGACAAGCCGGCGAATTTCCTCCCCAAGGCCATCGAACGACCGCAATCCTTCCCGACCTTGCAAATCGGTTTGATTTGCTGGGCGGGAGCAATCTTATGCTGGACAGGATCGCGGAATTTTTCATCTTCGGCCTTGTGCCGCTGGTGGTCGGCGTGCTTGCCGTGCCGGAGTTCACCAGTGCCGCCGAAAAGACGATTGCCGGCGAGGTGACCTATCGCGAGCGCATCGCGCTGCCGCCCAATGCCGTGCTTTCGGTCGAACTCGCCGACATCTCGCTGGCCGGCGCGCCGGCGACGCTCGTCGGCCAGCGCAAGATCGTCGTGGCCGGCCAGGTGCCGATCAAATTCGAGATCGGCTTCGATCCCAAGGCAATCCAGCCCGGCAGGGCCTACGCGCTGCAGGCCCGCATAACGGTCGATGACCGGCTGATCTTCCTCACCGACACTCGCCACCAGGTCGATCCGCTGGACGGCAAGCCGCAGACCATCGTGCTGAAGAAGGTCACGTCGTAGCCTGGTTCGCAAAATTTCCGACACGCCGGAAACGCATAGAGACGAGGGATCGCGGCCGCTTCTGCGTCAGCCCCGGGAGTTCCGGTCTCTCGTCCGCCACCGCGTCCGCCACCATAACGGATTCGGCAAATGTTAACGGGGCGCGAAGAAGCGCGTCGCAACCATAGTGGCCCCGATTGACCGCGACCCCGCGACCACCTAGTTTCCCTCGTCAAATGGGGATGGGGTTCCCCCGAAACCGCCCGAGCTTTTCGCATCTGGGCTGATGACTCCTGCCAGGCGTGCTTTCGCGCGGCAGGATTTCTTTTTCCGCTCGCACACGCCTGTCTTGATGGCGCGATTCCCGCGAGGAATCGCTTTGTGGAAAGGCAAAGAAGCGATGAGCCTTGCGGCCTGCGCCCTGGTCCTGATCGGCGGCTTCCTCGGCGGTGTTTCCCGCTTCTTCCTGTCGGGCCTTGTCGGCCGCAGCGTCGGCGAGACCTTTCCCTGGGGCACGCTGGTGGTCAACGTCTCCGGCGCGCTTGCCATCGGCGCCTTCGCAGGCGCGGCGCGGGCCGTCGGCGGCATCTTTTCCGCCGAACTCGTGCGCGACCTGATCGTGGTCGGTCTGTTCGGCGGCTACACCACGGTTTCGTCCTTCTGCCTGCAGACGCTCAACCTCGCGCTCGACGGCGAGCGGCGGCTCGCCGCTCTCAACATCGTGGCTTCGGCGGCGCTCTGCGTGCTTGCCGTCGCCTTTGGGTTTTGGACCGTCGTGCGGATGGCGGGGTAGGGCGCATGTTTGGAAACGATAGACAGACAGCCATGCGGCTTTATCTGGCGGTGGGCTGCGGCGCGGCCATCGGTTCGCTGGCGCGCTTTTTATGCGGCTACGTCGTCGTCTCGCTGCTGGGCTGGAGCGCGCTGCTTGCAACGGCGTTCGTCAACGTCGTCGGCTCCTGGGTCATCATGTTCTTTTCCACGCTGACCCGGCCGGATGGACGCTTGATGGTCGGCCCGGCCGGCCGCCAGTTCGTGACCGGCGGCTTCTGCGGCGGTCTCACCACCTTTTCGTCGATGAGCCTCGACACCTTCATCCTGCTTCTCGAGGGCGACCTCGGCCTTGCGGCGACCTATCTTGTCAGTGTGGTGGTGCTGTCGCTTGCGTCGGCCTGGCTCGGCTATCTCATGGCGACCAGGTTCAACCGCTTGCCGATCACCAGGTGATCAGGGAGGAGAGCATGGCACTTCTCGCCGGCTCGGAGGCCTCCGGCGCAGCCGCGGGCATCGCCCGTTCCTAAAGCCTGCACGGCCGGCCCGCTCCAACAAAAAGGCGGCCCGAGAGCCGCCTTGCCGGGACCGAAGCGTCTCAGCCGACGATCTCGGTGTCGGAGAACCAGTACCTGATCTCCTGCGCGGCGGTCTCCGGCGCGTCCGAGCCGTGCACCGAATTTTCGCCGATCGACAGCGCATGCACCTTGCGGATGGTGCCCTCGGCCGCATTGGCCGGGTTGGTGGCGCCCATCACTTCGCGGTTCTTGGCGATGGCGTTCTCGCCCTCCAGCACCTGCACGACGGTCGGGCCCGACGACATGAATTCGACCAGCTCGCCGAAGAAAGGACGATCCTTGTGGACGGCGTAGAAGCCTTCGGCCTCGCGGCGGCTCATCCATACGCGACGCGACGCGACGACGCTGAGGCCCGCGTCTTCCAGCATCTTGGTGATGGCGCCGGTCAGATTGCGCTTGGTGGCATCCGGCTTGATCATGGAGAAGGTGCGTTCGATCGCCATTGGGTCGTCCTTGTTCTGGGAATGGAAATTGGAGTGGCGGGCTCTATACAAGCCGCTTGGCGGCTTGCCAAGGGGAGGCGGCTTCTGGTCAAGGCCGGCTGTTTGCGGGATAATTGGACGGCTGAGAGCGCGCTTCGCGTGCAGTCCGGAGCGCCGCGGCAGCGGAGCAGGAGGCGATGAACCGGCTCTACCTCAAACGCGACGATATCGCCGGCATTTTCTTGATGGCCGTGGTCCTTGCCGTGATCGTCTTCGTCCTGCTGTTCTTTCCACAAACCGGACAGCAGAATTTCGGCTTCGGCCCGGAATGGCAATGCGCCCGCATGGGAGAGGGCGATCCGATCTGCGTCAGGCTGGTCGAAAAGGATGAAGCCGGAAAATTCCCGCCTTGAGGGGGAGATGGCCGGCAGCACAGAGCGGGGCGCCGCGCGTGAAACGCCGACTTCTTCTTTCGCAAGTAGGCGCCGCAGCTGTTGAGGCGCCCACTCTGTCACCTTCGGCGACATCTTCCCACAAGAGGAAGATTAGCGCTTACGCCGCCGCGGCGACCTGCCGGCCGATTCCGCCATGCAGGTCGAGGCAGCGTTCGAACCATTCGGCAACGCCGTCGCCCGTCTCGAGCAGCTGGTAGGGCGAGACGACGCGCGCCCATTGCAGCGCCCCGAACACGATGTAGTCGGCAAACAGCGGCGATGTCCCGCCGATGAAAGGCTGATAGCTGAGCATCGAGCGCAGCGGCTCGAGCGAGGCACGAAAGCCGGCAAGCCCCTCGTCGCGGCCGGCCACCACCTCTTCGAGCCGCTTGCCGAGCCGCTGCTCGCGGCTCTCGCGGAAATAGGCGCGGTTCGCCTCGTCCTGCATCCTATGCAGATCGGTGAGCAGCACCGTCATGAGGTAAGGATGGATGGTGAGCTGCGACCAGCGTTCGATGAAGCGCGCCGTCGCCTTGCCGCCTTCGCCGCCGAACAACATCGGCCGCTCGGGGTAGGCTTCGTCGAGATAAAGTGCGATGGCGAAGGAATCGGCCACCACGCGCTCGCCATCGCGGATCACCGGCACCGTCTTCGAGACGCCGCCTTCCACCTTGGGGACTTCCAGGAAGCGCGTCGGCACCTTGGTGGCGTCGAGCCCTTTGTGGGCCAGCGCCATCTTCGTCTTCCAGCAATGCGGACTGAATGGGCGTTTTGCGTCGTGGCCGACGAGATCATAGAACAGAATGGTCATTACGGTTCCTGCGGGTTACGAAGAGCCGGGATTCGTTGCGAGCCGGATGGAAGAATGAAACAGCATTTCATGATGTTTGCGGCCTACAATCAATGGGCCAACACGCGCATCTATGATGCCGCCGCCGATCTCAGCGAAGAGGAACTCGGCCGCGATGTCGGCGCCTTCTTCGGCTCGATGCTGGGCGCGCTCAATCACCTGCTCGTCACCGACCGCGTCTGGATGAAGCGCTTTACGGGCGAGGGGGACGCGCCCTCAAACCTTGCGACGATCCTCTATCGCGCCTTCCCGGGCTTGCGCCTGGCACGCGAGGCCGAGGACAGGAGGATTGTCGACTGGATGGGCGGCATGACCGATAAGGCGCTCACCGGGCGATTTTCCTATATGACCACCGACATGCGCACCGTTTCGCAGCGGCTGGCGCCGGCGCTCAGCCATCTCTTCAATCACCAGACCCACCATCGCGGCCAGGCGCATATGTGCCTTACCGTCCTCGGCAGGCCCTCGGTGCCGCTTGACCTGATGCAGTTCCAGCGCTCCGAAGAAGGCCGCGCCTACGCCTGAAGCTTGCAGGGATTCCGGTTGGCCAATTCCGGAAAACTAAAAAACACGACAATTTCGTCTATATTTTAAAGCAGAAGCATCGTTTTTGAAAACTATGATTCGTCATATGCGAAATAGCTAAAGAAACCGAAAGGGCACTCTCGGCGTATTTTTGTCTCAAAAGCTACGCGCTCTAGAAAAGCGCAACAAATGATGCAAGGCGGAAATACAAGACCACAGGGAGAGTGTCATGGCCAGTATCGTAAAAGGTTCGCCAGCACATTGGCGAGTGGTGCAATCGTCGTTGCTCTTGCCATGCCGGCGAACGCCCAGAGCGTCGGGGTCGGCGGCTATCCGTAGGCGGCAACAGCGCCGACGCCAATGCGGGCGGCCCAAATAGGGCTGACGGAAATGCATCCTTCGGCGGCAGCAACAACAGCGCCAGGGTTTCGATCGGCGGCGCAAGCGGCGGCAGCGGAAACGCCACCATCGGCGGCAGCAGTTCCACGGCCACGGCATCCATCGGCGGCACCAACGGGGCTGGAGCCGATGCGACTTTGGGCAACGGCACCAATAGCGCGCTCAACGTGACGACGGGCGGCGCGAACGGCGCTGGCGTCGCCCTCGGCGCTGGCGCCGCCGTTCCTGGAATCGTCGGCGCGACGCCGCCGGGAACGACGAACCTGTCTTCCGCCGTCGCTCAAATGTCGAGCAGCCAGTTGTCGCGGATGAAGAAGCGCTGCGTCGATGTGCTCAGCAGCGAAGGCACCTATGATCGTGATCTGAGGGCGCTCTGCCTGATGATTTCGCGTCGTTGACGGCGCGCAACGAGAGCTTCCGGCCAACTGCAAAGCCCGCCGCTGCGTCGGCGGGCCTTCTTCAGGCTGGCGGCGCGCTCGACGCCTGGTTAACCACATTCCCATTGAAGCCAATATATTAGGACTTCGTTTGCGCTCGCGCTCCACAATAGGCCAGTTGTAGTGGGAGCAATGCCATGCGCATCGATTTGTCCCCCACCAGTTGGGGCAGGGTCGCGCTGGTCACCGTTGCCGGCACGGCATTCTTCATTGCCGCGGCCTTTTTCGTCGATTCCTTCAACTTCCCCTCGTTGTCACCCGAAGCGCTGCTCTGGGCCAAGCTCACCGACCTGTTCCTGCCGCTCATCCTTGGCGGCTCCTTCCTGTTCTTCCTGATGTGGAAGATGCGCCAGCTGGCCATCGCCCAGAAGGAGCTCAGCATCATTGCCGCGACCGACAGCCTGACGGCGGTCTTCAACCGCGGCGCTTTCTCGATGCTGGTCGAGGCCTATCTCGACAAGGCTCGCAGCCATGCGGTCGCCGAAGCCGGCGCGCTGCTGATCGTCGATGCCGACCATTTCAAGTCGATCAACGACCGGCTCGGCCACGAGTGCGGCGACCAGGCGCTGAAGCTGATCGCGAGCACGATCCGGAGCCAGCTCCACGGCGCCGACATCGTCGGACGCATCGGCGGCGAGGAATTCGCGGTCTTCCTTCCGGGCGCCGACGCGACGCGCTCCTTCCTGGTCGCCGAGTCGATCAGACTGCGTATCCGCGAGGCCGAGTTCGCGCCGGGCGGGCAGCCGTGCCCGCTTTCGGTCAGCATCGGCGGCGTCGCGTTCAGCGGGCCCACCACCTATCACCACATGTTTCGGGTCGCGGACAGGCATCTTTACAAGGCGAAGTCGAACGGACGCGACCAGGTGAGCTTCGAAAGCCCGCGCAGCAGGCTATCCGGCGAGGCCGCCGGCACCTTCCACTGAACGAACCCGCGCAGCAGGGAACGGAGCGCCCTCACCAGCGGTGGGGCTGAGTAGGAGTGTCGTCCCGCCTTTGGGTAGGCGTTTATTTCCACATGCCGCGCATGCGCGCGCCGAGATCGACCTTGACGCCCGGCTTTTGGCGCGGGTCGTCCGTGATCGCCGCGCTCGCCCAGGATGACTGTTCGAAAGCCGAAAGCATCGAGGCCGGGATGAAGCGGGTGCGCGAGGCATAGACGTGACGATCGCCGCGCGCCGGCTGGTTGTGCGGATAAAAGCGCTGCGGCACCACCAGGTGCAGGCTGTCCTTGGCGCGCGTCATCGCCACATAGAGCAGCCGCCGCTCCTCCTCGATATCCTCCTTGGTACCGACGCCGAGATCGGCCGGGATGCAGCCGTCGACCGTGTTGAGCACGAAGACGTTCTTCCACTCCTGGCCCTTGGCCGAATGGATCGTGGACAGGATCAGGTAATCCTCGTCGCGATGCGGCGGGCCGGCCTGGTCGCTGGTGGCGTCGGGCGGGTCGAGCGTCAGCTCGGTCAGGAAACGCTCGCGCGAGGGATAGCCCGACGCGATCTGCTCGAGCTGCAACAGGTCGGCCCGGCGCGTGATCGCGTCCTCGTGGATACGCTCCAGATGCGGCTCGTACCAGAGCCTGATCCGCTCGAGGTCGGCCGGCCATTTGGCGCCGGCGCGCAGCCCGCTGTAGATGTCGAGGAAGACCGGCCAGTCTTCGGCCGCGCGCTGCGGCGGCCGGAAGCGGGCAAGGCCGAGCGTCTCGTCGAGCGACGTCGCCATCGCCTCGACGATCTGTGAGGCGGCCGAAGGCCCGATGCCGGGCATCAACTGCAGCACCCGGAAGCCGGCGACCCTGTCGCGCGGGTTCTCGGCAAAGCGCAGCATCGCCAGCATGTCTTTCACATGCGCGGCATCGAGGAATTTCAGCCCGCCGAATTTGACGAAGGGGATGTTGCGCCGCGTGAGCTCCACCTCCAGCGGCCCGCTGTGATGCGAGGCGCGGAACAGCACGGCTTGCGCCTTGAGCGCCGTGCCGGCCTCGCGCTCGGCAAGGATCACCTGGCAGACATAATTGGCCTGCTCAGCCTCGTCGCGCACGCTTACCAGTTGCGGCTTGTGCGACGACCGGCGTTCGGTCCAGAGATTCTTGGTGAAACGCTCGCTTGCCTCGCCGATTACTTTGTTGGCGGCGGCCAGGATCGGCTCGGTCGAGCGGTAATTGCGCTCCAGCATGACGATCTCGGCGCCTTGCGCGAACTGTTTTGGGAAATCGAGAATGTTGCGCACTTCCGCGGCCCGGAAGGAATATATCGACTGTGCGTCATCGCCCACCACGGTCAAGCCCGCGCCGTCCGGCTTCAGCGCCAACAGAATAGAGGCCTGCAGCCGGTTGGTGTCCTGGTATTCGTCGACCAGCACGTGGTCGAAGCGTGAGCCAAGGTGAGCGGCGATCTCCGGCTCGGCCGCCATCTGCGCCCAGTAGAGCAAAAGGTCGTCGTAATCGAGCACGTTCTGCGCCTGCTTGGCCTCGACATAAGCCGCGAACAGCTCCTTCAGCTGTTCCGCCCATCCTGAGCACCAGGGAAAGGCCGAGCCCAGCACCTCGCCGAGCGGCGCCTGGGCGTTCACCGCCCGCGAATAGATCTGCAGGCAGGTGGCTTTGGTCGGAAAACGGCTTTCGGTCTTGGAAAAACCGAGCTCGTGCCGGGCAAGGTTCATCAGGTCGGCCGAATCCTCGCGATCGTGGATGGTGAAAGCCGGATCGAGGCCGATCTGCTCGGCATAGTCGCGCAAGAGTCTGGCGCCGATACCGTGGAAAGTACCGGCCCAGGATAGCGCATCGGCGATGATCGCGGCATCGCGGCCCAGCACCTCGCCGGCGATGCGCTCGACGCGCTTCGCCATTTCAGCCGCGGCGCGGCGCGAAAAGGTCATCAAAAGGATGCGGCGCGGATCGGCGCCCTTGACGATGAGGTGCGCCACGCGATGCGCCAGCGTGCTGGTCTTGCCGGAGCCGGCCCCGGCGATCACCAGCAGCGGCGCGGCCACCTTGCCGTCGCCATGAACCACCGCCAGCCGCTGCTCGTCGTTCAGCCGGGCAAGATAGGCAGGAGTTTCGAAGGACGAATCACGGGCGGCGATGTTCATCGCCCATCAAGCATCGTTTCCGCTTTGTTCGCAATACAGCTAATCTCGCCCAAAGGCGGCCAAGTGGGGGGCGATGCCCGGCAGGGCAGAGGGGACGCTGTACGCGCCGGCATATGCTGGATAGGCGGGCCATCTTCCCAACAAGCGCGAGAACGGCCGATCTACCTTTTCGGCTCGACGCCCATCGCCGCCGACTGGCGCCGCAGCGACCGCCGATCGTCCGGCGGCGCGAGATCGCCGGACGCCTCCTCGATGATCCTCATCGTGACGCGATAGGCCGTGTAGCCGAACAGGCCGACGAGCAGCAGACGGATCATGACATCTCCTCGTGAGTTAACGAGGTTCAACCGGAGACAGGCGCGTTGGTTCCCGCCGGACGGCGCAACCAAACCGCCGCCGCCTCGTTTGCTTCGAAGAAAGGGGCGAACGAGAGGAGGTCGTCATGAAGAAACTTCCTGTGCTGCTGGCTCTCGCGGCAGGGCTCGGGCTCGCCGCCTGCGACAACAGCGTGCAGCCCACCAAGGCGCCAAGCGACACCGTCGACAAAAACCCGCAGGTCGACAAGAACCCGGTGCCGCAATCGACCACCGGCGGCGACCAGCCCGGCACGCCGCCGAAGCAATGAGAGCGGACGATGTTGTCGGGAGACGAAGCGGCGGCGCCGCAGAAGAAGGCCGGCGCTGCTTGGGAGGAAGCTGGAAAGCGCCGGCCAAGCGGGAAAATCAGGCCCGCCGCAGGATCAAAGATAGCTGAGTCTCTCCGCCGCGTCATGGGGCGATCGCGCTAGCCGGCTACAGGTATCCGTCCAAACGCTTTGTCGGCCTTCAAAGATCGGAGAATCTCAGGGGTGTGTTTGCGTCGCTTGCGCCGCCGCGTCACGCCATCGCGGCGCGCGCCAGCGGCACGTTGGCGATCTCCAGGTCCAACTGGCGCTGCGTCAGCGCCGCTTCGGCCATGATCCACTGCTTGAACAGCTCCACCTTGCGGGCGCCGAGCGCCTTGATGGGGCTGACGAAATACCAGCCGGCGGTGTTGGGATGGTGGACCGCGAAGGGGGCGACCAGCCGCTCGGCTCGGATGTCGCTTGCCATATAGGCGCGGTTGGCAACGGCAAAGCCCATGCCGGCATTGGCCGCCTCGTAGGACATCATGCAGGAATCGAAATAGATGCTCTTGGTCTCGCCAAGCACGAAACTCGCGCCGGCAAAAGCCAGCCACGACTGCCAGTTCTGGGTGCAGGTGTCGGAGTGGAGCAGGGTGAAGTGCCTGAGGTCCTCCGGCGTCACCTTGGACAGCGGCTTATCGCCCAGCACCTCGCGGAACAGCTTGCGGCTGCACACCGGCGTCAGGTCCTCCTTGAACAGCAGCGCGGAGTTGAGGCCGGGGAAATTGCCGTCGCCGTAGCGGATCTCGAGATCGTATTCGGAGGTCGCGAATTCATGCGTGGCATAGGAAGTCGAGACCCGCATTTCGATATCCGGATACTGCCGCTGGAAGGTGGCAAGCCGCGGAAACAGCCAGCGCGCCGCGAAGGTCGGCAAAACGCAGATCTTCAGCACATGCGCCTGGGATTGGCCGGTCGCCTCCATGCTGGCAGCCACGATCCGCTCCAGCGCCTCGCGCACGCGCGCCACGTAGGTCTCGCCTTCCGGCGTCAGCGACACCGCATTGCCGCCGCGCTGGAAGATCTTGAAGCGCAGCTGGTCCTCCAGGCTCTTCACCCGCTGGCTGACGGCGGAGGCGGTAATGAACTGCTCTTCGCCCGCGCGCGTGAAGTTGCGGTGCCTGGCGGCGCTCTCCACGATTTTCAGCGAGTTTAAGTTGACCTGGCTGAGCAGACGCACGGGGTTCGACCTTTAGCTATGCTTAAAGTAGCACCAGCATTCCTAAATTTACAGGGGAGGGTGCTCAATCGACTGTTTACCAAGTGTTGCACCGACCTTGGAGAAGTAGAATGAACGCCCATACAATCCCCGAACTGCGCTATGCGATGAGCCGTGAAGCCATCATCGGTCATGATACGGCGTGGAAAGTGTCGAGCTTCGGCGTCGCCCAGTATCTTCACGGCTACGACCCGCAACTGCTCGCCGCGATCGAGGAGGCGGCGCTCAAGCTCAAGGCCAGCCACGCCGTGCACAAGCATCTCGACCTCACCTTCATCACCGGCGCGGACCGCTACATTCCCGAGATCAAGGAACTGCTCAACGACAAGCTGCGGCTGGAACGGCTGTCCGACATGATGGGCACCAAGCTCGAACCCTATCCGCTGTCTATCGTCGGCTCGACCGTCACCTTCATGAACCCCAAGGACGGCGCCGTCGACTGGCACTGCGATGGCGTTCCGGTGACGGAACTCATTCCGCTCTCGATCAGCGATCCTCTGATCGGCGGCCATCTTGAAATCTATTGCGACGATTCCGAGACGGGGCGTGCCATCCTCGAATCCGGCAGCGACCTGCCGCGCAACAGGGTCATGCGCATCGACCACAAGATGAATTACGCCACGCTCGGCCAGTTCCTCGGCGTGCTCCATCGCACCGCGCCGATCCAGCTCGGCTCGCGCGTCACCCTGGTGCTCAACCAGCGTTCGGTGGCGAAGCCCTATGTCGATGACAACCGCATGTTCTACCTCGCCGCCGACAACGATCAGGACCGCGGCTGGGTGAACGAACTGGCCGAGGACGTCTGGACGAACCAACTGCCGGCCTATCGCCGTCATGCAGAAGAACATCCCGTGCCGAAGCCGGCTGTCGATCCGGTCTCCGGCGGAGCCAGGGAATCGTGGTAGTGGCTGACGATCCGGCCGGTCGCCAGCCGCCTTCAGCATCGCTGAGCCGTGGCCCGGTCGCCGCCGACAGGCGGAAGGACCGTTCCAGCGCTGCTCCCCCGGCGGCGCTGAGCTTTGCCCTCGGCGCCGTGGCGCTCTGGGCGACCAACGCTTTGGTCGGCAAGACGCTGCTTGCCAATCACCCGGTATCCGAGGTGCAGTTCCTGCAGTTCTCAGGCGCTGCGCTGGTCTTTGCGCTGATCAGGCTCTTCCCTTCTCCCCTTGTGAAGTCCGAAGGACGGGGCGAGACCCGTGGCTCGCCCCCGGGCAGCGGCCTCGCCAAGCGAGGTCGTATCAAGGGGGCCGGACGAATCGCCGACGCAGGAGTTTCTTCCAACATCCCTCACCCGTCTCGGCGCTCCGGGCCGATCCAGCTTCTCCCACGAGGGGAGAAGGGGAGTACCGTGCTCGCCTGCGCCGTCGGCTTCATCGGCCTGGTCGGCACCATGGTGCTGCAATACATCGCCTTCGCCTCGATGCCGGTCATCGAGGCCAATCTCGTTGCCTACACCTGGCCGCTGATGGTCGCCGCCGCCGTCATCGTGCTCGGCCGCCCGCGACGGCCGCTGCTGCTTGGACTGACCGCCGCGCTGGGCTTCACCGGCGTCGCGCTGGTGCTCTCCGGCGGAGGCGCGCATGCCTGGTTCGGAGGTAGCCCCGTCGGTTATTGCGCCGCCTTCGGCTCGGCACTTTGCATGGCCTTCTACTCGCTTGCCGTCGGCCGCCTTGCCGTGCCGCCCGATCGGCTTCTGCTGCCTTCGGCGCTGATCGGCGTGGCGCTGACCTTCGCATGGTGCCTGCATGACGGCGTCGCCGCCCTGGGCGGCTTGGACCTGCTGCTCGGACTCTATCTCGGTGCCGGGCCGATGGGGCTCGGCTATTATTTCTGGTCGCGCGCGCTCAGCCTCGATCAGGATGGGCGGCTCGCGGTCGTGGCGTATCTCACGCCGATCGCTTCCACGCTTTTGCTGGCGCTGTCGGGCGAAAGCCTGTCGATGACGGCCATGGCTGGCGCCGTCCTTGTCATCGGCAGTTGCATTGCTGTCGGCATCGAACGTCCGGAGGGCTGAAGACCATGCCAGGGATCGTACCAGGAAACATGCCAGGGAGCGGGCTTGACGACGACGAACGCCGGGCCAGACAGGAGGCGCATTGGCTGGTCAAGGAATTCGGCGCCGAGGCGCAGCTCTATGCCGCCATGAAGGCTGAGGAGGCCATCGAGCAGAAGGATTTCGGCCGCTGCGCCCGCTGGAAACGCGTGCTGGAGATTCTGGCCGACGGCCCGACCGATCTCCGGCGCGGCGCTGCCGCGAAATAAGCGACTTGCCCTAACGAATCGGGCATGATCGATGATCGGAGAGCCAGCGCTGCTCGCAATTATTGGCTTTCCGTCCAGAATTCCAATTTTTGCAGGAATTACTCGTAGAAATTGAAGTGCTGTTGCGTCATTTCCTCGCCCGTGCAGAGCTTCGGTGCTGTAAAGTGTTTGTTGTAGGTATTAGAATTCCTAACTTGCGCGGTCGCGGCCCGCGGTGAAAACATACCTTCGGTATTGAGTCTCGCACGTTTACTGACTCTGGACGTCCGTTGGGGGACAGGTCCAATAAGATACCTAGACTAAAGTCTTAAAAACAGCTGGTCATTTGAGAGCCAGCAGAAGGTGAAAAAATTGTCCAATATCGACGACAAGACTGCAATCGAGCTGACCGCCGACATTGTTTCGGCCTATGTGGGCAACAACCCGCTTCCGGCATCCGGCCTACCTGATCTGATCGCCAGCGTCAGCGCTTCGGTGCGCAAGCTCGCCGGGGGCGCCCCGGTGAAGGAAAGCGCGCCGCAGACGCCGGCCGTCAATCCGAAGCGTTCGGTATTCCCCGACTACATCGTCTGCCTCGAGGACGGCAAGAAGTTCAAGTCGCTGAAGCGGCACCTGTCGACCGACCATGGGCTGACGCCGGACGAATATCGCGCGAAATGGGGCCTGCCGGCGGACTATCCCATGGTGGCGCCCAGTTATTCGGCCACTCGCTCGGCGCTTGCCAAGTCTTCCGGCCTGGGCCGGAAGCCGGCCGCGGATTCCGGCAGGGGCAAGCGTAAAGCCAAGGCCTGAGCCGAAGGTCATGCTGCCCGCTACGGACGGCGCCACGCCGTCGGCCGACCGCTTTGCCGCGCTCGACGCGTTGCGTCGCAGGGTGGCCATCCAGTCTTGCGCCGATGCCGGCGAGGGGGTCAAGGCGCGGCGCGTCCTGTTTTCATTGGACCTGCCGGCCATCGATCTGCGTACCGCGCTCGACGCGCTCGACAATTTCGTATCGTGGGGGGGGGGGGGGGGGGGGGGGGGGGGGGGGGGGGGGGGGGGGGGGGGGGGGGGGGGGGGGGGGGGGGGGGGG
>NZ_JARTVP010000022.1:372-35496 GCF_029625865.1 Mesorhizobium sp. WSM4887 | reverse complement strand
ATCGCCGAGGCCCCGACAAAGACATGCGAGAAAGGCCCTGCGCGCCGTTCCTCGAGCGGGTTGCCGCCGGCGGCAGCCCAAAGATCGGAAAGCTCGTGGCCGCGAAAGCCGGCGCGGACGCTTTCAACCGCATCATGTCGCGTGACGTCGTTGACGCCAATTGCCGGCAGAATCCGGGCCGCGACCAGTGCAAAGCCCGCCCGCAGCGGTTCCGTCGCCAGGATGAGCGGCGCCTTGGGCCGCAATAGCGAGAACAGGCGAAGCAGTGCAGCATCGTTGAAATGATGCAGGAACAGGTTGACCGTGATCGCGTCGAAGGCCCTGCCATCCGCCCTCTCCGCCCAATCGAAGACATCTGCGGTGATGGTTTCGATCGTCCATCCCAGCCCGGCGAAATCCGCCGCAAGCTTCGGCGTGGCGAGGCCGATGCGATCGAGCATCGTCAGCTCCACCTGGCGCCAATCGCGTGCCATGCGCCTCGCCACCTTGAGCATGAAGGTGCCGTCACCGGCGCCGATCTCCAGGATGCGGCCCGGCGGCCTCGCCAAAAATTTCCGCATGAGCGAGGCCATGATCGGCGCCTGGAACATCAGCGCGTTGATGCGGGCGAGATCGCGGCGCGAGCGGATTGCCCGCGCATCGTCGGCCGCGAGCCCGTCCAGGATTTCCGGAACGAGGCTGCGTTCAGCGAGCGCACTCATGAAACGGTCCTGAACAGCATGGTCTCGGCCGTCAGCCCGGGCCCGAACGACATGCCGCAGCCGAGCAGCCCGCCCGGCTTCTTCAGCATCTTCTCCATCACGAACATGACGGTTGGCGACGACATGTTGCCATATTGGCGAAGCACCTCGCGCGAGGGCTCGAGCGCGGCGGGCTCGAGTTCAAACGCCCTTTCGACGGCGTCGACAATGCTGCGGCCGCCGGGATGCACAGCCCAGAGGTCGATCGCTTCCGGCGCCCGGCCTGCGAGGATCGCGTCCCGGTTGCTGCGCAGGGCTTCCTGGACAGCGGCCGGCACCTTGCCGGAAAGAACCATGTCGAAACCTTGGTCGCGGATATCCCAGGTCATCAGCTCGCGCTGCTCGTTCACGACGGCGCAGCGGAAGGAGTCGAGCTCGATGCCGGGCGGCTCGGCGGTGACGATGCTCGCCGCGCAGCCGTCGCCCCAGAGGCAGAAGCACAGCAGCTTTTCCAGTTCGGTGGTTTCCCTGATGTGCAGTGTGCAGATCTCGATGTTGACCAGCAGTACCCTTGCCCCCGGATCGGAGCGTACGATGTGACGTGCAAGCTTGAGGCCGTTGACCGCAGCGTAGCAGCCCATGAAACCGATCATTGTGCGTTCCACGCCGTCCGCAAGGCCGCAGCGCTGAACCAGGTCGAGGTCGATGCCGGGCGCGGAGAAACCGGTGCAGGTGGTGACGATGAGGTGTGTGATGCGCGAAGCCTCGTTGCCGAGATGCAGCCCGTCGACGCCCTTTTGTGCCAGCGTGGGTGCGGCCTCTGCGAACATAGCCATTCTGGCGGCCGTCCCGGGAAATGCCCCGCGCTTGAAGATCCCGCCGAGATCGACCGACGGCCCTTCGGGATCGAGAGCCGGGGCAAAGCAGGAGAAGCGGTGGTCAATGCCGGCAAGCCCGGCCATGCGTTCGAATAGTTTCCTGCGGTCGCTGCAGAGCATGGAGGCCGCGTAGCGCAGGTAGAACTGGTGGACTTCATGCTCCGGAACCGCCGTCGCGATCCGGTTGATGTAGGCGTTAGCGGACATGTACTGTCTCCCTGGGCCTCGGCGCGGTGCGCGCTGTTGCCGGAGGGGTTCCTTGCTCATGAGCGCGCTTTGGCAGGCGCCAAGCGCTGACCGTTGCCTGTTCGATAAACGTTTCGGAAAACCGGTTTCTTCCCTGGCGTGCAACCCCGAAACTAAAAGATTTGAAAGGGATGATAGGCAAAATCAAAGTGTTACGCGCCCTAGCAGCAGGCAAGGATTTCGGGTCGATCACTTGCTGCCCTGCACCGTTCCGGGCACGATCAAGGCTCCCTGATCGCGCTCTGAATATCTGAAGCCGATAAAGAACAAGGCGATGATGATGAGGCCGACCGCCAGCACGATGGCGAGGGTCCTTCCCGGGTTTTCGGCAGGCGGCCTATCTAGCATGGTGGTTCGCCTCGCATATAAACCTGGCGAGGGCGGGAAGGGTTCCCAGGCGGGTAGAACGCTCGCCCGGTCCGACATTGACGGTATCGGCAAGGAAGCGGGAAGCGCACGCACCCCAGCGGGCGAATAGCGACTGACCGTCGATAGCTGCAAATTGCATCAATCGAATTGTGAGAAAATTAATCAGGGCTTTCTAATATTGTTGGTCACCCGGCAACGAATTCCGGTAACGGACCCATGACCAAGAACCTTGGCAACGCCAAGCCCAACGCCCCTGCGGGCGAGATAAGATCCTCGCCATTCGGCAGGATAGCGCCGGCGCTGTTCCCGCTGGCAGTCGTGGCGCTGGGCTACCTCGTGGGCAAGCAGTTCTTCGGTTTCTGATGCTGGGCAAATGTTCTGTGGAGGCGGGCCGGAGCCTCGCGCGGGCCGGTGGTCGTATTCGGCCGTTTGCGCCCCTCCCACTGCTTTGGTCCTAGGGCCTAGGTCGTTCTTGCCCTTGCATTAGTACAAGCGCATGTTCGAAGTAGCCGGCAGGCTCGCAAACTCCGGTCAGGCCCGGCCGCCGAACCCAAAACACCCCCCCAGGCTGCCGGGCCGCCGGCGCGCCTCGCAAGCAAAGCCCCCCAATCCGCAACCAGCGCTACTGCCGTGCGAACCTGCACGCGCTCACAATCGCTCCAAAGCGCTCGAGAGGCGTATCGTTGCGCGGACCGGGCGCCGCATCGAAGTCGAATTCTACCTAGGGTGCCGCTCAAGCTTTCAGTGTCTGGATTTTATCCATTTTGAACGGCGCTTACCGGAAATCTGTATTTTCGACATCAAGTGTGCTCGTGCCTTGCAACTATTCTCCTGCTGAGGATAATAAGCGGTTGCTTGCGGCGACCCTTCGTGCGTTAAATCGTATTGCTGTTCGAGGATGCAATTCTTAGGGCGACGAGCTGGAGCTGCACATGGTGGCAGGCGAACCAGACAGTGTCCGCGTAAAATTCATCAACGGCCAATGGCTGGTGCGCGTCGTCGAAGGCGGCCGGCTGGCCCATCAGTTGTTCAACATCCACGCGGAAGCCGAAGCCTTCGCCGAGGAGGAACGCCACCGGCTGGGCCTGCCGGGCGAGCCGCCGGCCGCGGAGCCGGTCGAGCCAAAGCGGCGCCGCGGGCGCAGACACTGAGCGCCCAATATCGTCAATTTCGTGTGGCTTGCCTTCGCCTCACCGGCAACCAGTTTGCGCTCCGCGGAAAATGCGGGAACAATCGGCGGGACGGGGAAGTGCTGCCGATGTGCAATCTTTACAACATCACCACCAGCCAGGAAGCGATCCGCCAGTGGTCGCGAGCGCTGCGCGACATTTCGGGCAATCTCGAACCTTTGGTCGACATCTATCCGAACCAACCGGCGCCGGTGGTGCGCAATGCCACCGACGGCAGCCGCGAGCTCGCCCGGCTGCGCTGGGGCATGCCGACGCCGCAAGAACGCGTGCGCGGCAATGCCGATCCGGGCACGACCAACATCCGCAACCCCCAATATGCCCACTGGCTACCTTATCTCGGCGTCGAGAACCGCTGCCTGGTGCCGGTGACGAGCTTTGCCGAACCCTCGCCGACGCCCGGCCAGAAGGATCCGCAGACGGGAGTGCAGAAGAATTTCTGGTTTGCGCTGAGCCAGGAGCGGCCGCTGTTCTTCTTCGCCGGCCTGTGGACGCCGTGGCAGGGCGTGCGCAAGGTCAAGGAAGGCCCGGGCGAGCACGAGCTCTACGGCTTCCTGACGACAAGGCCGAACGCGTTGATCGCGCCGATCCACGAGAAGGCGATGCCGGTGATCCTGACCACCGAGGCGGAAACCGAGCTGTGGCTGACAGCGCCGTGGTCGGAGGCGAAGACGCTGCAGCGGCCGGCGCCGGACGACGCGCTGGTGATCGTGGACAAGCCGGCGACGCAGATCAAGTTTCCGGCGGAACCGCCGGCGCAGGGGTCGTTGTTTTAGCTCCTCGCCTTCTGCAGCACCCAGATATAACCCTTGGGCGGATGGTCCTGGTCGATGAACTGGGTCTTGACCTCAGTGTCCTTGCGGCCGCAGCGCTTGCAGCGGAAGCGGATGGTTTCGAGCGGCTTGTTCCAGCCGACCACCTTGGCCACGTCGTTCGCTTTGAAGCGGCCGGCGTGGTAGCAGTGGCGGCATTCGACTATGAGCAGCATGTTGGCCTTGACCGCCCGGCCGACGAAGCCGCGGAAACGATGCCGGATGTGAAGTGAGCTGTGGTGGCGGCTAGTTCACGCGCCAGAGGAAATAAGGCCAGTCCGGCGTGTCGAAGGGCAAGGGGGTCCAGCGCGGCGACTGCATCGCCCGGTCGCTGACCACTAGGCCACCCGGTGCCATCAACGCATCGATGAG
This sequence comes from Mesorhizobium sp. WSM4887, assembly GCF_029625865.1. Classification (NCBI taxonomy): domain Bacteria; kingdom Pseudomonadati; phylum Pseudomonadota; class Alphaproteobacteria; order Hyphomicrobiales; family Phyllobacteriaceae; genus Mesorhizobium; species Mesorhizobium sp. WSM4887. The sequence continues at coordinate 30,952 of NZ_JARTVP010000022.1, read as the reverse complement.
CGCCGCCAGCCAGCCGGCCTGGGCGGTGTCGCGGGCGCGGTCCTCACTGCCGAAATCGGCATGGGCCAAGGCTGCGGGCGCGCAGCCGGACAAGGCGGACAGCGTTTCGCGGAAATCGCCCAGCACAAGGTCGGCGCCGGCCGGCGCCGCATCAGCCGGGGCGTGCAGGTCGCGGTCGAAGGCGATGATCCGGCGGTCCGGAAACAGTTTGCGCAGATGGCTGTAGGTGCGGCCCTTGCCCAGGCCGATCTCCAGCACCGGGCCGGGCAAGCCCCGGGTCTCCTCCGCCGCCCGCTCCAGCGCCCGGCGCTGGGTGGTGAGGCGGGCGATCATGCGGTCGAGGCGGCTGTCCATGGGCGCTCCGGGCAGGCTCGATGGTGTCGAGGGCCGCCACTGTAGCTTCGGCCAGGGACACCGTCGATCCCGAACGCGGTAAAACCAGGTCTCAGAAATAGCTCGCGTGTTGAGTGACAGCTGCTATCCCCTCGCCTTCTGCAGCACCCAGATATAACCCTTGGGCGGGTGATCCTGGTCGATGAACTGGGTCTTGACCTCAGTGTCCTTGCGGCCGCAGCGCTTGCAGCGGAAGCGGATGGTTTCGAGCGGCTTGTTCCAGCCGGCCACCTTGGCCACGTCGTTCGCCTTGAAGCGGCCGGCGTGGTAGCAGTGGCGGCATTCGACTACGAGCAGCATGTTGGCCTTGGCCGCCCGGCCGACGCTGTCCATGGGTCCGGCCATTTCTCATGTCCGGTCTGAATAATCCTCAGGCAGCGGCAGCAGGCCGAGCCAGGCGGCGCGGAAATCGAGGTCCCTGCCCGCCACCGCGCTCATCACCTCATGCAGCCTCTCCACCAACCCGTTGAGCCGCCAGTACATTTCGCCGTTGGTCTTGAGATTGAGCTGCGCCGCCAGCACGGTCTGGCGCAGTTCCAACGCATCGCGAATGATCGCCTCCGCGTCCGACCGGAACAATCTGTCATAGCGGCTTTTCCGTCTACCCAACGCGGCTCTCCGTGATCCTGAGCAACCGCCCCATCTGCTGACAAAATAGGAACCCGTTCCTCGCTGAGTCAATTCGTCGTTGACAATTTTGTTCCCTTTTTGTTTACATGCTAGTGGGAACCTGCGGAGCACCCGAGATGGATCACATCGTCAGGCTCGACAGCCGCGAGCAAGCGGCGCTTCAGGCAATCGCCGAGCGGTTCATCGCCCGGCACAAGGGCGACCCGGTGAAGGCGCTGAAGGAGATGATCGTGTTCAACGGCCATCTCCAGCAACGGCTCGACGCGCTCCAGGCTTCAAGGCTTCGTCAACGAGACGCGTCGGGACGGCGCGGCTGAGGCATGCTGCCCCGTCAGGCGGCCCGCAGTCCTTCCTTCGGACGCAGGTTCTGGTTCATGCGGAACAGGTTCTGCGGATCGTAGCGCTGCTTGATCTCGAGCAACCGGCGATAATTGCCGCCATAGGCCGCTTCGACACGGTCGATCTCATCCTCCGGCATGAAGTTCACATAGGCCGTTCCGGCAGCATGAGGCTTTGATGCTTCATAGATGTCTCGAGCCCATTCGATGCAGGCCTTGTCCATGGCCGGTTCGCGCCAGCGGGCGTGAACATTCATGACGAAATGCGAGCTCCGCTGCGGAAACGCCGTCGCTTCCGCCGGGACGCGGCCAGCGACGCCGCCGACATGGCCGAAGAATATCTCGCATTCGGGACCCGGAAGCCTGGATATCGCGGTCGTGGTGATCTCGATCGCGCTGTCGGAAAGCTCGGTGAAGTCATGGCTCTTCCAATAATTGCGGGCGCCAGGCGCGAGCAGCGGATCGAAGGCCTGCTGCCAGCCCGTGAACGGGTTGGGACCGACGACGTCGGCGATCGGCGTGCCGATGGCGCGGAGCTTTTGCGTCGCCTTTTCGCCAGCCTCGATATCGCCGCAACAGCACATGGCCAGCACCAGCACTTCCTTGCCGTGCCATTCGGCCGGCAGGAAGGGCAGCGGCGGCGCCTGCCGCATGACCACCCAGCAGGTCAGTTCGTCGGGGGCGGTTTCGAGCGCGGCGCGGTATTCCCGAAGCACCTTCCCGGCATCGGCGAAGGGATGGACGACAAGGCCCGACAGCACTTGCGGCCCGAACTGGTGAAGTTTGAACTCGAACCCCGTGACGACGCCGAAATTGCCGCCGCCGCCGCGCAGCGCCCAGAACAGGTCCGCGTTCTCGGTCTCGCTGGCGCGCAGCAGCTTGCCGTGCGCGGTTACCACGTCGGCCGAAACGAGATTGTCGATGGTCAGCCCGTATTTACGGGTGATCCAGCCGAAGCCGCCGCCCAGCGTCAGGCCGGCAATACCGGTGGTCGAGTTGATGCCGGTCGGCAGCGCCAGTCCGAAGGCCTGTGTTTCCCGGTCGACATCGACAAGCGTGGCGCCGGGTCCGACCCAGGCGCGCCGCGCCGCGACATCGACCCGCACAGACTTCATCATGGAGAGATCGATGACGAGGCCGCCCTCGCAGATGGCGCTGCCGGCAATGTTGTGACCGCCGCCGCGCACGGAGACGAGAAGTCCGTTCTCACGGGCGAAATTCACCGCGGCAACGACATCGGAGGCGCCGACGCAGCACGCGATCAGCCCGGGCCGCCGGTCGATCATGTCATTCCAGATGCTGCGCGCGCCGTCGTAGCCGGCGTCACCCTCCCGCAGCACCGTGCCGCGTATTTGCGTCGAAAGCGTTTCCAGGGCGGCGGCATCGACTGTGGTCTTGCCGCCCTCAAGGGCAGTGAAGCTCATGGCATTCATGAATTCCTCCCGTTCTTGTTGATGAGCCCCCTCCGCCCGAATTTTAGTGTGCGCTCATGTTCGGCATCCCGCAAGTTATCGCGGGCAGCGAGCCGGCCGTGCGGGCGTTGCTCAACAAACGATTGGCAAGAACGGCACGCGCCTTGCCTGCAATCTTGACGGGCAGGAATAACAGGCTCTCAATCAAGAGAGATTATCGCTGCGGATATAGGGGAACGCCGCATGAAACGCATGTTGTTTGCCTGTTCGATATCGTCTGTGCTGCTATTGTCAGCGAACCGGGCGTTTGCGTTCAATTTCGGCTTCGTCAGAGTGCCGGACTGGATGGATCCTTATATCGGCGTGCTCGTTGCCGTCACCCTCTTCTTCTGGCTCGGACTGGCGGCGACAAAGCCGAGCGGCGTGCCGTTCAAGCAGGTGCGGTATGTGAAGATTTCGCCCATAGCGAATTTCTTCTACCTCGGCATCGCCTTCTTCTTCACCATCATGATGATTATGCTGTTCGCCGGCATGGGCCTGAGGCGATACGCTGAGTGGACCGGCGCAGCGTAGAGAGAGAGCGAAACGGGACAGATCGAAGCTCTTTCGCGCCCCCTTCTGTCCTGCTGGAGATCTCCCCCTCAAGGGCCCTCAAGGGGGAGATTGGCAGCTTCGGCGCCGTGCTCCTATGCCTTCACCCGCTTCAGCGCCTGCGCCATGCAGTGAATGCCGCCGCCGGTCTTGGAGATCTCGCTCATGTCGACGGCCGCCACCTCGAAGCCGCGTGCCTTCAGCTTTTCGATCAGCGTCTTGCTCGAGGTCGGGGCGATCACCCTGTCCTTGCCTAGCGACATGAAGTTGCAGCCGAGCGCCATCGTATCCTGGAAGGGCACGTCGATGATCTCGTGGCCCTTGCCCTTCAGCCAGTCGACGATGCCGGGCTCGGTGCAGGCAAGGCAGACGGCGGTGAGCTTTTCGGCGATCGGCACCACCATCAGGTCTATGTGCACGTAGTATTCGTCGATGAAGGCGATGCGCGTCTCCCAGCCTTCCTTGTCGAACCAGGCCTGCACCTGGCGCGCTCCCTCCTCCTGCGTGCGGGCGCCGCCGCAGCCGATCAGCACCACGCCTTCCTCGATGACGTTGAAGTCGCCGCCCTCGAAGGTGCCGGCGGTCACCATGTCGTAGATCGGGATGCCGAGCTTCTCATAGGTGCGGATGGCGGCGTAGTTCTCGCCGCGCCGCCACCAGTTGGCCATTGCGGTGATGAACGCGCCGTAGGGCGTCATGACGCTGGAGTCGCGCGAATAGACCTGCATCGGCAGTTCCGGCGTCGGCTCGTGCCAGTGGATGGTGACGCCGAAATGCTCGTAAGCGGCGACGAGGTCCTTGTGCTGCGCCTGGGCGATCTGGATGTTGCAGGGCGCCTCGCGCAAATGCTTTCTGGACAGCGAACTGGTCGAAAGATGGCGAAGGAAATTGGGCGAGCCGAGCAGCACGTCGCTCAGAACGTCGGTCTCGTTGGCGAAGCCCCAGGCAGTGAGCGGCTTGGTGCCGCCATTGGGATTGCGGCGCTGCAGCGAGAACGGCTCAGCGACGATGCGGTCATGGACGGTCATGGTGTTCTCCTCGGGGTCGGTCTGCTTGAGATCATTGGCTGCTCGGTATCCACCAGTCGCGCCCGCGCCCGGTGGTGACATATTCCGGCCAGCGGAAGTTTATCGGCGGCTCGTAGTCGCAAAGCGGCGCGATCCAGTTCGAGCCGCCGGCGCCGCCGCCGGTTCGCTTGACGAATTCGTCCATGGCCGCATCGCGCGCCGCCTTGTCTTCCAGTAGGCGAAGCGCGGTGAGCGCGACGGTCTTGGAGGCGCAGGTCACCATCGGGTCGATGGTGGCCGCAATGCCGCCCAACGCATTCATCACCCAAGCGGGATAGGCGTGGCCGTTGGCCGAACGCAGCGCCGGGCGGGCGACGTAGAAGCGCGATGTCGGCGCGTGCCAGCTCATGTCGGTATAGTCGTCCGAGGTCGAGTTCACCTGCGAGGGCGGCAGGTCGCGCCGCAGGACCGCCTCGGCCTCCTGCGGCGTGATAAGGCGCTCCAGCTCGTCGATGAACGGATTCTCGGTCGCCTCGCCGCCAGCATTGACCTGGACCTCGCGGGCGATCGCCCTCGCCTCTTCGTTCCACTGTGGCGGACCGACGGTAGAGAGCGCTTCATAGGTGATGCGGGCCATGGCGTGGTTGGCCAGTCCCGGGCGCGACTTCGACACCCAGTGGCGTTCGTAGCGGCAGCCGCTCATCTTCGCCGCCGCTTCCGCGTTTCGGTCGAGCACGGCGGTCACCTGCTCGGCCATGGCGATGGTCGGCACGCGGATCATGTACTGGATCTCGGCAAGGCCCGCCGGCAGATTGTCGGCGGTCGCCTGGCCCGCGGTCAGGATCGCCTCGCTGATCGACCAGCCGCCCTGGTGCGTCAGCATGGAATCGCGCAGCGCCTTGGAAGCCATGTACATCATCATCAGCGCATCGTTGGCACCTGGCGCCCTGACCGCGGAATGCGCCTGCGGGATCGGGGCGCCGTCGCTTGCGCGGCCCCAGTTCTGAGGCTCGTCGCAAATGAAGCGGTAGATCATCGCATAGGCCGCACCGCAATGCGTGTCCCAGCGCGCGGTGTTGCAGAGCGGCAGCATATAGAAGGGATGAAAGGAAATCATGCCGGCAAGGCCGTCATAATAGCCCTTGGCGGCATGGATCGGCTTCGAGCCCCTCACCTTCTCTGCCGGCTCGCCAGTGAAGCGCAGCGTGCCTTGAATGCCATGCTGCTGCATCGCGGCCTTGACGGCGAGCAGCCCGCCGAGGCTGCCAATGCCGAGGCCCGAGTGCGGATCGGTATGGCCACCCGCCTCGACGCTGAGCCCCGCCCGCGGTTGCTTGACCGTCACGGCATCCTGGCAGTTGCCGGGCACCGCGTCGTATTCGGCATACATGCCGATCGTCGGTCCGTCGCCATTTGTCCAATGCGCGCAGAAGGCGGTCGGCATGCCGCCCGAGCCCTCTTCCACCGAAAAGCCCTCACGCTTCAGCCGGTCGACATACCAGGCTGCGGACTGGTACTCGCGCCAGGCGGTCTCGCCGAGGTCGAAGATGGTGCGCGTCCAGGCCGACAAGAGCGGCTGGATGCCGTCGATGCAGGCCAGTGCCGTTTCCTGCGCTGATGTCGTCACCGGTTTCTCCATGCCGCCGCAAAAGAAAGCAGTGAAGCGGCTCTTCAAAAAGTGATATGTTTTCCCGGCTCGTGCAAATTCGGTTCACCTGAGGCCTCTTGCGCATACCTTCCACGCAGGCGCTTCGCGCCCTCGACAGTTTTGCTCGTCACGGCAGCGTGTGGCGCGCGGCCGATGAACTCCACCTCACCCGCAGCGCCGTCTCGCATCAGCTGAGGCTGCTCGAACGCGACCTCGGCTTCGATCTCTTGCAGCGCATCGGCAAGGGCGTGGCGCTGACGCCGCGCGGCCAGCGCTACGCCGCCGATGTCAGGAAAGCGCTGACCGTGCTCGGCGACGCGGGGACGCAGAACAGCGGCGCCGGCGTCGGCGGCTCCTTCGGCATCTCCTGTCCGCCGGGCTTCGCCTCGATGTTCCTGTGCACCCATATCGGCGAGTTCCAGCAGATGTATCCGGACGTCGCGCTCTCGGTGCTGACGCCGCGGCGACTCGACGATGTCAGCAATCCGGAGGCCGACGCCTTCATCGCCTTCGGCGTCGGCAACTGGCCGAACCGCGCGGTGGAGCTGCTTTGCGAGGTCTCCTTCACCCCGCTCTGCAGCCCGACGTTGCTCAACAAGGTGGGCGGCTTTTCCAAGCCCGCCGACGTGCTGCGCGCCAACTTGCTGCATCTCAGCGATACCGAGGACTGGGCGCGCTGGCTGGCGCTGTCCAAGGTGGAAAATCCCGACACCGAAGGCGGCATCTTCTTTTCCGACATGAACCTCGTCTTCTCGGCGGCAATCGCCGGCCAGGGCATCGCCATGGGAGACGAGCTGACCGGCCGCCGGGCGCTGAGCGAGGGCAGGCTGGTCAAGCCGTTCGAAGCGACGGTGCCCTCGCCGCGCTCCTACTATCTGGTCTTCGAGCATGCCAAGGCGGGCCACCCGGTACTCAATGCCTTCAGCGACTGGCTGCGGGCGAAGCTTTTGGAAAGCAGGCTGGCGAAGTATTGAAGGCGGGGACGCCGGCACGCCTTGGGATGTCCCTCGGAGTGCCAACCGTCCGGTCGTCATCCCCGGGCTTGATCCGAGGATCCATTCCGTGGCGATCGCGAAAGGCACGCTTGATCAGAATTTTGCACCGTTGCAGCTCCCAGAGGTCACGGCATGGCAACCAGGGTCTGCGCGCGTCGCTTCGCTCCTTGCTCCGCCCTGAAATGACGACGGCATGAACGCTTTCGCCAATCGCGAAGGTTGGCGAGCCCGCCGAACGCCCAAGTTTGGGAGACGCTCCCGCCACCTGCCCATCCGTGAATCAAATTTGCCGAACAGACGAAAACTATTCGGTTGCGGTGAACGCGCGCCGTGCATACGATTTGAAACAAGCGTGAGGACGAAGGCAGGATGCAGCAACCCGGCCGGGCCGCAGAGATCAAGGCGAACGGGATAGGCAAGAGCTTCGGCTCGTTCCGGGCGCTGGACAATCTCACGCTCGATATCGGCCGCGGCGAGTTCCTGACGCTGCTTGGGCCATCCGGTTCCGGCAAAACCACCTTCCTGATGATCTTGGCCGGCTTCGTGCAGCCGAGCGAGGGCAGGCTTTTCAGCGACGGCACCGACATTACCGACCGGCCGGCCGAACAGCGCGCTGCCGGCATGGTGTTCCAGGGCTATGCTTTGTTCCCGCATATGAGCGTGGAACAGAACATCGCCTTTCCGCTCAAGGTGCGCAAGAAGTCCGCTTCAGAGATCAAAAGCCGTGTCGGCGAGATGGTCGAGCGCGTCGGTCTCAAAGGCCACGAGAAGAAATTGCCGGCGCAGCTTTCCGGCGGCCAGCAGCAGCGCGTGGCGCTCGCCCGCGCCCTGGTGTTCGAGCCGGGCGTGCTGCTTCTCGACGAGCCGTTCTCGGCGCTGGACAAGAGCCTGCGCGGCCAGATGCAGGCCGAGATGAAGCGGCTGCACCAGGAGACCGGCACCACCTTTGTCTTCGTCACTCACGACCAGAGCGAGGCGCTGGCGCTTTCCTCGCGCGTCGCCATTTTCAATCACGGCAAGCTCTTGCAGGTCGGCAGGCCGGACGAGGTCTACGACCGGCCGGCCAGCCGCTTCGTCGCCGAGTTCCTGGGCGAGATCAACATGCTGCCCGTGAAGGGCGTCAAGCCCGCCGATAATGGCGCCACCGGTGTCTGCGAGGACCGGGCGGTCAACATGCGCTGCAAAGCAGAAAAGGTCCGCGGCGACGCTATCCTGGCAATCCGGCCGGAACACATGTCGATCGCGCCGGAGGCAGCGGCCGGCGAAAACGGCATCGCCGCCACTGCTGTCGCTTCGACCTATCTGGGTGCGGCGACCAAGCTCGACCTGACCACGCGCCAGGGTGCGAAGGTCACCGTCTCGGTGCCGAACGAGGTGGCGGCGGCAGCGTTGAGCAAGGGCAATTCCGTCTGGCTGACCTGGCCGGCGGAAAAGGGCTTCCTCCTGCCGGACGGAGGACAATGAGCGCCGAAGCGGCGTGAATTCGCCGCGTCGGTTTCCGGATCAGATCAATTAAAACAAGGGGAACTGACATGAACGAGACCAAGAAACAGACCATCGACTCCCTCGCAGAGAGGGCAAAACGCGGCGAGATCTCGCGCCGGCAATTCGCGCAGCTTGCAGGCCTCGTGCTCGCCGGCACGCCGATGCTGCTGCGCTCGACCCATGCTCAAGCCGAGACCAAGGGGCTGGTGCTGGTGAATTGGGGCGGCGACGCCATCACCGCTTACGACGCCGCCTACGGCCAGGCCTTCACCAAGGATACCGGCATCCCCGTGAAGATGGACGGCTCGGGCCCGACCGAGGGCGCGATCGCCGCGCAGTTCAAGAGCGGCGCGCCGACCTGGGACCTGGTCGACGTCGATCCGTTCTCGGCCATTACGCTGGGCGGTCAGGGCATGCTCGAGCCGATCGACTACAAGATCGTCGACAAGAGCAAGATGCGGCCGGGCTTCGGCTGGGAATTTGCCGCGTCGACCTACTTCTTCTCCTACGTGATCGCCTACGACTCGCAGAAGTTCGGCTCCAATGCACCGACCGGCATGGCCGACTTTTTCGACGTGAAGAAATTCCCCGGCAAGCGCTCGCTCTACAAATGGGGTGTGTCGAGCTGGGAAGCCGCCCTGCTCGCCGACGGCGTGGCACCCGCCTCGCTCTATCCGCTCGACCTCAAGCGAGCGCATGACAAGATCGCCGCCTTCAAGGAAAACGTCGTCTCCTATTGGGGCGGCGGCGCCGAAAGCCAGAGCGTGCTGCTCAACGGCGAGGCTTCCATGGCGATCGTCTGGTCGACGCGCGCCTCGCTGATCGAGCAGGACTCGGGCGGCCAGATCAAGTTCATCTGGGACCAGGGCCTGATCTCGCCCGGCGCGCTCGCGGTTCTGAAGAACAACCCCGGCGGCAAGGAAGCTGCGATGAAGTTCATCGCCAGCACGCAGGATCCGCAGAAGGAACTGGTGATGTTCGAGAAGCTCGGCCAGGGCCCGGCCAACCCGGCGGCCGACGCGCTGATCCCGGCCGACAAGAAGCGCATCAACCCGGTCGATCCGGAAAACATGAAGAAGCAGATCCCGCTCGACATGGAGTGGTACGCCAAGAACTACGGCGCGGCGCTCGACGAATACACCAAGATCATCTCGGCTTGAGCGGGCGGAGATGCTGAACTGACATGAGGGGCACCCTCTCCGACAGGACGGGCGCGGCGCTGTTGATGGCGCCGCTGCTCCTGTTCCTGGTCCTTGCTTATGCCTGGCCTTTCCTCGGCGTGGTGAAGTGGAGCTTCACCTTGCCGACGCCGGGACTCGGCCAATATGGCGCGCTGGTCAGCGATCCGCTGGTGCAGTCGGTATTCGTCCGCACGTTGCGCATCGCGGCGATCGTCACCATCGTTTCCGTCACCGCCGCCTATGCGATCACGGTCGTCTGGGTGCGCGGCAGCCCGGTGCAGCGCGTGCTTGCGGAATTCTGCATCCTGGTGCCGTTCTGGATCTCGGTGCTGACGCGCGCCTTCGGCTGGGTGGCGCTGTTGTCCAACCGCGGGCTCATCAACACCTGGCTGCAATCGATCGGCTTCATCTCCGAGCCGCTGACGCTCGTGCGCAACGAGTTCGGCGTCATCGTCGGCATGTCGCATTTCCTCATCCCCTTCGCGGTGTTTCCGCTGGCTTCGGCCATGCGCAGCCTCGACGAGCGCGTGCTGCTCGCGGCGCGCGGGCTTGGCTCCAGCCGCATGCGCACCTTCTGGACGGTGTTCGTGCCGATGACGCGCTCGGGCATTATCGGCTCGGCGATGATCACTTTCGTCTTCTCGCTGGGCTTCTTCGTCACGCCGGCGATCCTCGGCGGCGGCCGCAGCGTGATGATCGCCGAACTCATCTATCTTCGCATCTTCCAGAGCCCGGACTGGGGGCTGGGCGCGGCAATAAGCGTCGTGCTGGTGGTGTTCGTCGGCGCGCTGATGGCGCTCTTGTTCCGCTACGTCAAACCGAAGCAATTGGTGTAGCAAGATGCCCACCTACCGCCCCGGTCCCGTCTCGCTCATCCTCGCCGTCCTGGTGGCGCTGTTTCTGCTTATGCCATTGCTCGCCGTCATCCCGGTGTCGCTGACGCCGAGCCGCATGTTGACCATGCCGACCGGCGAACTGTCGCTGCGCCACTACCGTTCGCTGATCGAGGATCCGCGCTGGCTGGAGTCCATCCTGCTCTCGATCCGCATCGGTGTGGTCAGCAGCGCGATTTCCACGGCGCTCGCGCTCACCTTCAGTCTCGGCGTGTGGATGTTCCAGCCGCGCTTCACCGCCGCCCTGGTCGGCTTCGTGCTTTTGCCGATGGTGGTGCCGCCGGTGGTTTCGGCGGTGACGCTGTATTTCCTGCTCACCTCGGTCTCCGGCATCTCATCCTTCTTCGGTTACGACACCTGGCTGGGTGTCGCGATGGCGCACGCGGTGATGACGGTGCCCTTCGCCACCGTTCTGATCCTGGTCTCGCTCAGCCAGCTCGATCGGCGCATCGACCTCGCGGCACGAGGCCTGGGCGCCAGCGTGTGGGAGCGCGCGACGCGCGTCATCATGCCCAACATCAAGTTCGGCATCGTCACCGCGGCGCTCCTCTCCTTCGTGCTCTCCTGGGAAGAGATCGGCGTGACGCTGTTCATCACCTCGGTGAACGCCATCACGCTGCCGCGCCTGATGTGGATGGGCCTGCGCGACAACATCGATCCGGCGATCGCAGCCCTTTCGGTGATCCTGATCATTATCACCGTGCTGGTGCTCGCCGTGCGCAGCGTGATTACGCGCCGGCGAGCCGCACCATAAAACCGCGACTTTGCACCAAAACGAAAGAGGCCCGCCGGGAGCGACGAGCCTCTGACGGTGCCAAAGTGGAAGTCTGGCCCGTGGTGATCCGGGGGTGTGGATCGCGTAAAAGTCTAGCCACCCGAAGTCCGGCGCGCGATTTACAAATCCGTAAACCTCGGCGTGCCGGGAGCGGGCGGCGGCGGCAGAAAAGCCTATAATATCATCGGCTTGTGAGCATCCGCGACCGCGCCGGGGCAACATCCTTCAATCAAAAGTGATGGGAAGAGCGCGAGAAGTCGAGCCCGATCGGCGACGACGGCCAGCCCGTGACGACATGACGAAATCCGGCCGCTACCGGTTTCCCCGGCAGCAGCATTCTGGCCAGGATCGCGTCCCGGCGAATGAAGTGATGATAAAGTGCGCCAGGGCAGGTATGCCGGCCGGCGCATTGCCATCCTGTTTGCATCGCGCCTTCAGAGGGCGCGCCGCGCAGGCGAAGCAGGCGAAGGCTGCTCGCCCCTCGCCTGCGGTCGGAGCCGTTCAAGCGGCCTGCGGCGGCCGCATTCTTTCGACAAGAGCCTGCCGGGCCGGGCCGGCGAGCGGCCTGTCCATGGTCAGCAGCCCGTCGAGCAGAACGAGGAGCTCACGCGCCGCGGACGACTTGCAGGAATAATAGACCATCTGGCGGTCGCGGCGGGTGTCGACCAGGCCAAACCTGCGCAGTTTGGCCAGATGCTGGGAGAGTGCGGACTGGCTGAGTTCGACCTTGTCGGCGAGCGCGCCGACAGACAATTCGCCCTCGGCCAGGTAGTTCATGATGAGCAAACGCTTCTCGTTGCCCATTACCGCAAGAAAGGCTGCCGCGCTTTCTGCGTTGGCGGTAAGTTTCTTGGTCACCATCGGTTTCCCCATGTTCATGCTCTTCCGAGGCCACGGGGGCAATGGCTTCGGAATTCCAGAGCATTTGATGGGCCTGCTCCGACACGCAGTCGGAACCTGCCCTGCTTCTTTGTTCGACCAATACCCTCCGTAACCCGGTTGCCACCACGTCGGGATCTTGGTCTCGGACAGCCTGCGCCGCGTTGTTGCGCGACGCAAGTTGGCGCAGACTCGGAATAATTCCGCGCCGCTAATGAGTATCAGCGCTTCGTCCTTTCAGCAAGATAGCGAAGCTGGCCCAGTCTCCGGCATGCCTTCGAGCAGACAACGAGACGAAAACCTGGCCGGCCGGGCGCCGCGAAAGACGCACGTTGTCGCCGTTTCCCTGAGGACTCACCCCGTTTCCGAACCCGTGCTAATGTTTAGCCGGGGAGCAAGGGGGACATGAGCTGGAGGAAGAAGCCCGTGTCCAACATGTCGCGAAACACATTCACGCCCGCCGAGACGGCGCTGTTGGGGCGTGTCTTCGAGAGCGGCCGCATCGATGGAGAAACCGAAGAGCAGAAGGAGGCGCGCGCCTCCCGCATCATCGCCAATTACATGGCCGGCATCACCGATGAGACGGAACTCATCGAACTGTCCCGCAAGCCGCTCGGAAGATAGGCGGCAGCCACGCCCGTTACCGGCGCGCTGCTCACATCCTGTTGAAATATCGGGATGAAACTTGCCGCGCGGTGGCGCGTTTATCATCCGCTCACAACGCATTAGGGGTTTCGCGATGATCCAGGGATGGTTTTCCAGGCCGGTCGAAGTCGCCGTCGGCGTGGCAGGCTCGATCCGACACATTTCCAACGCCCAGCAGGCTGTGGAACTGCTGACGGGCCAATGGCGCGACGCCGGCAGCGCGCAGCATGGCGCGGCGCTGCGCGCCTGCCGCCGGGCAATGAGCGGCGACGTTCCGGCCGACAACGCCAGGGAAGCCTTCATCAGCGCCGCGCGCGAAGCGCATGTGTTGGTCGAATAGCTCCAAGGCGGCATCCTGTCTTCTGTAGAAGAGCGACACGACGCGCGAATTGACCGGACGCTTCCGCGCCGGCCGAAACCGCTGCCTGACGCGTTCATCCGCCTGTCGGCTCCGATCTCGCCGCGGACGACAGCGCGGCCAGTGACGTTGTCACATGTTTTTTGCGCGGCGCGCCGGCGCAATGAATCCGCTGCGTGAGCAACTCCGGCCGGCCCATCGCTGATCTCTAAAATTTTCCGGAACATTATCGGCAGTGTTTGGTTAATGCGCGGGTCCGCCGATCATCCGGGGCCCGCATCCCAACAGGCGCCTGCCGGCGCCGTTGCTTATCAAAAGACCAACATACGAACGGAGCATGTGATGAACGACGTCTGGTTTTCCGAGCCGGTCGTGATCGATTTCGAACCAAGCGGACATCGCAAGGTCTCAAGCTGCTTCGAGGCAGTCGAATGCCTCGACCTGCGCTGGCCAAGGCGGGCGCGCGACCGCGCCTGGCGGTCGGCAAGCCGCGTCTGCCGCGACGCGCTCGACGGCTTGAGAAGTCCTACCGAAGCCCGCAAAACCCTGCGCAAGGCAGCGAAGGCCGCCGGCCTGCTGGCCTGAAGCGTGTCGCGATCCCGTGCGGAAAAATCCGCCACCCGGATCGTCTCGAATTACCGCTAAGGACTTGCTCCCGGCGGCCCGTAAGCCAGAAACTTCGGAACATTGCAGCCGCCGACCTGTTACTTCTCCGTAGTCTCCTGACTACACAGGTTCCAGACCCAAGCCGAGCCCGTTCCGGCTTCCCATCGCCGGGGCGGGCTTGATTTTGTGCGGTATCGGTTGCGGCATCCCAGCGAGTGAGAGCAGCGACCGACGCATACTTTCAGCACGCCCTTGCGGACATCCTGACGGGGCTACATGAAAACGCCGGCCGCTGGACTTTCGGGGCGCCTGTTGTTCAGGCTCTCTCATTCCAGCGACTGGGGGTTGCATTCAGCGAACACCGGGATCTGGTCAACGGCAGGTTACTTTCCACAGGAGGTAAAAGGCCCCGCCTGTGCCAAGGCGGTGCACAATGTAAGATCGTCGACAAAAAATGTTCTGGCCAATCCAGCCGATATGATCTAACGCAATTGTATGTTTCCAAAACCATGTCTTTAGCCGCATATGCCATGTAAAAGTCGGGTACGAAGACCGCGAGCGGCATATCGTGAAAGAGTTTTCCCAGCGCGGCGTGCCAGTCGACTGGTTTGTCGACCACGATGTTCCAGACCTTTCAGAAGCCGACAGGCAATCTCGGCTGAAGCGAGCTGAAATATCTTTGGCGCGAAAGCACATCGGCATCTGGGACGATTTCCTGAGGACGGAGAAGCAATTCTGCCTCGTTTTTGAGGATGACGTTTTCCTTTCTCCCAATTTCGTGACGCGGTTGAATGACTGCATTCGCGAACTTACTGCGGAGCGGCAGGCGGTCGTGTACTGTGAAACGGCGGTAATTACTACACATCCTGGTTGATGCTGAGGAGGAGGCAATCACTCTATCCCGCCAAGCACAGTCGATGCACCCATTCGTATGTTTTGACGCGATCGGCAGCGGAGGCGAGATTGAGTTGGTTCCGCGAGCACGAGTTCACAAAGCCGATCGACCTAGCAGTCAACAACTGCGATCGAGAAACAAATACGGAGATCGTTTGGTTCGAGCGGCCGATCGTCGAACAAGGGAGTCAGAACGGCCGGTTCAAAACCTCGATTTCGCCAAACCGAGGGCGACCGCTCTGGTACAAACGTCTAGAGTGGCGCTGGAAGAAATACCGCCGGCAGTTTTCCGGACACAGCGTTGACGGCTAGAGCTGGTCAGCTTGAAAAGAAGGCTGAACAGCTCTCGGCATTTTCCATTTCGCGCTTAAGGAACCGTTTGGCACTTGCCCCCAGCGGCGCTCGACAGGCTCGACGCTTGGATTAGCCGAACCGGCTGAGAACTTCCGGAAACTGAACCGCCATCGCGCCCTCGGCCGCTTGCGCAGCAAAAATTGGCCGACGTAGCGGCACGGCGGCGAATCCGTTCACGTAGACTGCCGGACCGCGCGTTCATCGCCCAGGCCGGGTCGCGGTGAACGGGAGGTTACTCTCCGTCCAGGGGGAGACGTAATTTTATGCCTTGGGCTTGGGCGATATAACCGTGTATAGGGCAGTCATGTCCAGGCTGACGAATTGGCTGCGAGAGAAGAGCTTTCTGGGGCCGCGATACAAGCTTCCGTCAGGCGTCAGCGTCGGGCGACATACATATGGACTGGCTAAGCACACGGTATTGCTGCCATCCAAAGACGCACCGCTTACAGTTGGTTCATTTTGCTCGATTGCCGGAAATGTGACGATTATGTGCGACGGGCAGCACTCGACCAACTCCGCCACGTCTTATCCGATCAATATCAACCTCCTGAAGAGGCCAGAGCCCGTTCAAAATGGTGGCAGAAAGCGCGGCGTCATCATCGGCCACGATGTGTGGATCTGCCACGGTGCGGTTATCATCTCAGGAGTGAGCATTGGCCACGGCGCGGTCATTGGGACGAATGCTGTAGTCACAAAGGACGTCCCGCCTTATGCGGTCGTTGGCGGCGTTCCAGCCGGAATCATTCGGTATCGCTTCCCCAAAGAAATAGTGGAGAAACTACTGACAATTTGCTGGTGGGATTGGGATGATGACAAGATCAAATCCGAGGCGGACGCGTTGACTGGGTCAATAGATACTTTCATTTCCCGCCACTTTGTTCCGGCGCAGTCGCCGATAGATTAAGTATCTTTGGCGAGAATTTTCCGCCTAGCGCGAACGCGGAGCCTAGGCAATCTGAACTCTGATTGGGCGGCGGGACGATCTCCCCAGACAGCGCGGTTTAAGGGCCTTGAAAGGATGCCAGCTGCTGAGCTATGTCGCCGCAATGGGATTCAAATTTCTTGTCGACGCTATAAACAAAGGCCGCTTCACAATAGCAGTGAAAGCCGCTCGGAACCGGATTTTTTATAAGATTTTTCAATATCGAGGGCGCGTCGCCGGTAGGTCCTTTGCCAAGGAACTTCAGGATATCGGCACAACACGGGTTTGCTTCACTATCGCTTTCAACACGCCATGGGTCATTGATGCCCTGACGAAAGCCTGGGAGACGTATCGGCCAGGCATGGACTTGGTCGTTATCGATAATTCGACCAAGGACGATGCGAGAGCACAGATCGCGCGCATTTGCGCAATCCGAAAAGTACCCTATTTCGGATTGCCAAATCGTCGCGAAAAGCATTGGTCAAGGTCGCACGGAACTGCGATTACGTGGACATTCCACAATGTAGTCAGCCACCTACGGCCAGAACTGTTTGGCTTCATTGATCACGACTGCTTCCCGGTGTTTGCCTTCAGTATCCCTGACAGCCTGGCCGGCAAGGCCGTCTACGGCTTGAAGGTTCGTCCCACGGAGAATTTCATTTACAAATCAAGGAAGGACGACCACCAATGGAACCTTTGGGCTGGTTTCTGCTTCTATCGCTTCGCCGCGGTCGATGGGCTAAAATTGAATTTTGAGCCGCGCATGGATATCGGATTGGACACAGGCGGTGCGAATTGGTCGATTCTTTATTCGAAGCTCGGCGAAGCCAGTATAGAGGTAGCGAGACGAGAGCAAGAACCAATTGAACTTTCCGGAACACTCGGGCTTCATGAACTTTTGGACGGCGCGTTCCTCCATATCGGTGGTTCTGCATATGCGGACAAGGATACGAAGTATTACCGGTCCTTTGACCATCGCAAAAATCTTCGAAATTATATTTGGGATACCTACCTAGGCGGCTCCTCGGGCCAAATTGCCGATGATTTTTGACGACCGATCTGGTCAGGTGCTCGCGGCCAACTTCAGGAATCAGGTGTTCAGCTCTTCGGCGGCGGCGATTGCCTCGGTCACGATCGCTTCCACGTCGTCATCGGTGGCTCGGTGGTTAACGAGGCAGACGCGCAGCGCGTACTGGCCGCCGATCGCCGCGTTCGAGAGATGCCGACGAAGAAAGGGTTTTCGTGGACCTCGACTTCATCAATTCTTTGAGAGATGAGCTTCCAGGCCGATAGACCAATCGGAACCTTGTGCGAATGGCGATCCCGGCAGGATTCGAACCTGCGACCATCGGCTTAGAAGGCCGGTGCTCTATCCAGCTGAGCTACGGGACCGCTGGCCGGCCGGAGCCGGCTGATGCGAGTACGCGGATCGATCTAAAAGGATGATCCGCTCCGATTTTTGTTACGCAATTCCGGACGGAAAACCGCTGTGCACTTTTCCTGGAATTGTCAATGGGTCCAAGGCGTCCTGCGGTCATAGCGGAAATTGTCCGAATAGGAAATCTGCCGGCGCTTCGGCTCCTTCGGCTCCTCGACACGATAGGCAATGCCCTGCTTCTCGGCATAGGCGACCGCCTCTTCTCTGGTATCGAAGGTGAGCCGCACCTGGCTCAGCATATCGCCGGACGAGGTGTAACCCATCAGCGGATCGATCTTCTTGCGCTGGGCTGGATCGAATTCCAGCACCCAGTGGCCGGTCTTGGCCTTGCCGGACTGCATCGCGGTTTTGGCTGGGCTGAAAATGCGCGCGGACATGGCCACCTCTTTGCCGCCCGAAGACCGGGCAATCATTAAGCCGCGCGCCCGACAGGCCGGACTGGACCTCAGACCGCGCACCAGCCCGTCAATACTGTGCAACGGCGCCGGCGGCAAGGCCATACGCAGCCACGGCTTGGCCAGCGGAGGTCGGAACCTCGCGCCAGCCCGGACATTAACCGAAAAGAGAGGCGAACAGCACAGCCGCTCCGGCCAAAGGTCCAAGGTTGCGGGGCCTTCGTTATGTCCGCCTCGCGTCGCCATGCCCTCAACAAGCCTGGACAGTCCGCCATGACCATGACAACCGAACATCCCGTCCTGCAGCTGGCCGTGCTTGTCGGCAGTCTGCGGGCCCAATCCTACAGCCGCAAGATCGCCAAGGCGCTGGCGGCCCGCGCACCGGATTCGCTGCGCTGCCGCTTCATCGAGATCGGCGAGCTGCCTTTGTATAATCAGGATCTCGAGGGCGAGACGCCGCCTGCCGCCTGGTCGGCGTTCCGCGCCGCCATCGGGGAATGCGACGCGGTGCTGTTCGTCACGCCGGAATACAACCGTTCGATCCCGGGCTGCCTGAAGAACGCCCTCGACGTCGGCTCACGCCCCTCTGGCAAGAGCGTCTTCAAAGGCCTGCCCGCCGGCGTCGTCAGCGTGAGCCCAGGCAAGATCGGCGCCTTCGGTTCCAACCAGGCGCTCAGGCAGAGCTTTGTCTTCCTTGACATGCCGGTGATGCAGCAGCCGGAGGCCTATATCGGAAATGTCGCCGAGTTGCTCGACGACAGCGGCGCGATTAAGAACAGCGACACGGCCGCCCTCCTGAAAGGTTTCATCGAGGCGCTGGAGACGTGGATCAGAACCGTGCGGCCGGGCGGCTCGTCCTTCGACGCCTTCATGAAGCAGCGTGAGAAGATCGCCGAGGATTATGTCAACGGCAACGCTGCATCGCTGAAGGCAATCGTGACGCATAGCGAGCCGGCCACCTTCTTTTCGCCGCGCGGCGACCATCTCGAAGGCGCCGATGCCGTTGCCGGCCGATACGAGCGCGACGCCGCCAGCTTCCACGAAGGCGGCAGCACCGACATCGAGGTGCTGCAGGCCTCCGCGAGCGGCGATCTCGCCTTCTGGACCGGGCTGCAGCATGCGAAGGCGCGCATGGGCAAGAACGGACAGCCGGCCGAGATGACCTTGCGGGTGACGGAAGTGTTCCGGCTGGAGGACGGCGCCTTCAAGCTTGTGCATCGCCACGCCGACCCCGCCAACGGATAATCTCCCTATCCGCGACACAATGCCGGGCTCTTTGCAACCACGGCCTATTCCCATTGCCTCGTCAGCGGCATATGTCGGATACATGGCCGTGGCACGTGAGAGCCATGACGACGATAAAGACAAGAATGGGCATGGAAGCGGAAATCTCGTCGGATTGGACCGGCGAGCCGGCGATCCTGGAAGGCGCGATCGTGATCGGCGCCGGCGCGGCCGGATTGGCGGCGGCCTACGCCCTGATCGAGGCCGGGATCGCCACCGAGATCCTCGAGCGCGAGGGGCGGCTGGCCGAGCCCTGGCACCACCGCCATGAGAACCTGCATCTCAACACGCATCGCGACCTCTCGACGCTGCCCGGTGTTTCATTTCCGAAAGGCACGCCCGCCTTTCCGCACCGCAGCGCGGTGATCCGCCTGTTCAACGACTTTGCCCAGACGCACCGGCTGCCGATCGCCTTCGGCGTCGTCGTCGAGCAAATCGAGTTCCGCGGCGATCACTGGCTGCTGAAGACCAGCACGGGACCGCGGGCGGCGCGCCACGTGGTGATCGCCACCGGGCGCGACCGACAACCCTTTATCCCGGCCTGGAAAGGCATGCAGGATTTCTCGGGCAAGATCGTCCATTCGGCGCATTTCGGCCGGGCGAGCGACTATGCCGGGAAAAAAGTGCTGGTGGTCGGCGCCGGCAATTCCGGCTTCGACGCGCTCAACCATCTTTCCGGGGTCGAGACCGGGCAGATGTGGCTCTCGGCGCGCAACGGGCCGTCGCTGCTGCCCAAGCGCATCGGCAAGATCGCCGTGCATCGTTTCTCGCCCGTCATGGCGAGACTGCCTGCCTGGCTCGCCGATGCGGTGATGGCGGCGACGCAGCGGCTGGTCTTCGGCGATCTCGGGAAGTACGGCCTGCCCCCCGCCCCATCCGGAGGCGCCAGCCGCCTCGGCTCGGACTATACGGCGATCGCCGCCGATGACGGTGCGGTCGACGCGATCAAGGCCGGCCGCATCATCGTCGTGCCGCAGGTCAAGGAATTCAGGCACGACGGCGTCGTTCTCGAAAGCGGCCAGTCGATCGCGCCTGACATCGTCATTGCCGCCACCGGCTACCGCACCGGGCTGGAGGCGATGGTGGGCAGGCTCGGCGTGCTCGATGCCAAGGGAGTGCCGCTGTTCAACGGCCCGGCGAACGACCCGAAACTGCCCGGCCTCTGGTTCACCGGCATGCGGCCGAGCATTCGCGGCTGCTTCGCCAATGCGCGCATCCAGGGCGCGGCGATCGCCGGCAGGATTGCCAAGCAAAGGCGCTGAGGCGCTAGTCTGCGCGCGAGGCTTCCGTTTTGGGCCGGCCCCGGAAGCTTTAAATGCCGCGAGCGTCGGAGTGCAGCGCAGCCTGGTAGCGCACCTGATTTGGGACCGCCGGGGCTTGGGCGAATTGCCATTTGGCTCAAGCCGCTAGACGGGCGCCGCTCGCGGCTCGTCGGCGACACCAGCCGCCGCGCCGCAAGGCGACAAGTCCTATTGCGAACCCGCGCAAAGCGCATATTGTCGAGCGTGGTCGGGGATCGTACCCGGCGGTCGAAGAGGCAATCGACGCGGTGCTGCGTTAGGCGATGGGTCAAGGACTCGATGCAGCAAGGGGCTATGAGTGTTACGGCCACAGGGCGCGGCCAGCGTGAGCAAGCCGACGGCGATATTGCCCGCGAGCAAACCGTCCTCTTTCGCCTCACCGACCGACTTTACCGCGCCCATGGCCTCGTCGAGATCTACGATGCGGCCCTGGATGCCATATGCGACGCCCTCGGTTCGTCGCGCGCCTCGATCCTGAAATTTGACGCTTCGTCGCGTGGCGCTCACTGTCTGAAGAATACCGCAAGGCTGTCAACGGCCACACGCCGTGGACAAGCGATCAGCGCGACGCCAAGCCCATTTTTGTCGAGGATATTCGGTTCAGCGGTGAATCTCAGCAACTCATCGAAACAGTCCTCGGCGAAGGTATCGAAGCGCTCGCCTTTATCCCGCTTGCCAGCTCCCGCGAGCTCATCGGCAAGTTCATGGTCTACTACCCAGCACCCCATAGCTTCACCGATCGTGAACGCGAACTTGCGTTGACCATTGCCCGCCAGCTCGGGTTTGCGATCGAACGGGACCAGGCGGAAACCACTGCGGCGCGGCTGAGCGCGCTTGTCGAATCTTCGGATGACGCGATCATCGCGACGGATCCCGACGGCATCGTCACGGACTGGAACCGTGGCGCCGAGCGGCTCTACGGTTACCCCCGCGCGGAAATTGTCGGTCGTTCGCTCATGTTGCTGATACCGCCCGATCGCAGGAACGAGGACAGGGAGATCCTGGCGCGCATTCGAGATGGAGAGCATGTCGAGCATTTCGAGACCGTTCGCCTGCGCAAGGACGGCAGTATCGTTCCCATCTCTTTGACCGTTTCCCCCATCGCGGACGCGTCGGGCGCAATTGTCGGTGCCTCCAAGATCGCCCGCGGCATCTCCGAGCGGCTGCGCGCGCAAGAGCAGCGGGAGATACTGCTCCGCGAGATGGACCACCGTGTGAAGAACCTCTTCGCCATCGCAAGCTCGATCGTCAAGCTGAGCGCTTCGGCCGCCGAAACGCCGGCGGCGCTCGCCTCGATCGTGTCTGACCGCCTCGGCGCCTTGGCGCGGGCGCATGCGCTGACGATGCTCACGTCTGGTGGCCGCTCTGCTCAGGTCTCCACGAGCCTGCATACATTGGTCAACGCGATCCTCGCGCCATACCGCCATGCGGCCGATGAGCATCCCCGCTTCGCGATCACCGGCATCGATATTCCCGTGCCCGCGGCAATGATCACGCCACTTTCCCTCCTGCTGCACGAATTCGCCACCAACGCCGCCAAACATGGCAGCCTCTCGGCGGCCGCCGGCTCAATAGAGATCGCTTGCGCCAATCGGGACGGCAAGGTGCTTATTCAATGGCGAGAGGTTGGAGGACCACCTCCCGTCGCAACCGAAGAAGAAGGTTTCGGGAGCCGCCTGGTCCGCGTCGCCGCGAGCCAGTTGGGCCGAGTCGAGCGAAACTGGGACCCGGCCGGCGTCACTATCGAGATCACGCTTGACGGTGAAAGATTTTCTGCCTGACGACCAGAAGGCCGAGCTGAGGTGGGGATCTCCTCGGCCGGGTCGACCAATCGAGCATGACAGTCGGGCTAGCTCATGTCCCTAGCGGCGTCTTCGATCAGCTTGACAACCAAATTGCGAAACCTCTCGCCGGACCTGTTCCCTATATTTCCAACATCCTCAGCCACCATACCGGGTGACGAAACCGAAACCTCCCCACTGACGTGAACGTTGACGGTGAATACCCTTCCGGCGGTGTTCTTCACTTCCGGCTTTCGGTAGATTCGAAACCGAACAGAGGGCGTCAGCGCTTTGTCACGGCCCCGCGGAGCGGTGTCTATGTCGATGGTCATCTCGCCCGACACTTCTGCCTTGGCCGCTACCAACGACGCAACAACGACATCGTCCAGCCAGGCCCTGGCTTGGGTGCCGAAATCCGGCACCGTGGCATTCGCATCCTCCTCTTCATGGCGAGGAGCTTTCTTGCCGCGCTCAAGGGCTTCTTTGAACTTAGCCACCTAACGCCTCCGTTTTGTCAGCCTATGAAGCGGTGCTCACAAGGGTCACCGCTCTGCCAATCAATAAAACGCGTGCCATCCCAGTGCGTTGCAATGAACAGCCCTTCGGCGCGCGGTTGATCGGTCGACGGGCCGACGCGCGAAGGTTTGCTGGCAACGGCGAACTTCTGGAATTCCATGAATCCCAAAATGAAGGACTTCGGCATGAAAGTCACTGCAGCAGGCATCGACCGCATCAAGATCGGCAACGCCGACGCGAGTGGCCAGGGCGCGCATTTCGTCGTTTGGCTTTATCTTCAGGTCGACGAAGGCGGCACACAAACCGGTCAGGAACTGGTGGTGTCAGTCCCGTACGACGCGCAGATGACCTTTGATGAAATCGCTACCCAGGCTTTCGAGAAGGCGCACGCCCTGCTTGTCGCCTGCTGCGAGATAGATAAGTCCATGTGGTGGAAACAGTTCAACCACAGCCTTGCGCCGCTGCCTGAGTGGACGCCCGGCGCGCAGTAGTCGGGCGCGACCGATGCCGGTGCTAAGCCTTGGCAGTGAATGCCTCAGCCGGCCAATTCGGAAAGTTCGTCGGCCGCTTCCTCAAGACCTTGCGCCGCCGCTCGCTCGAGCCAAAGGCGGCCGACTGCCGGGTAGCGCTCTCCGGCTAGGCCCTTCGAGAAATATCGGCCGAGCATCAGTTGGGCCTGCCCGTGCCCACGCTCGGCGGCGGCCGCAAACCATTTCTGCGCCGCCACGTGATCGACCGGCAGTCCCTCGCCGGAGCTCTGCAGCGCGCCGAGAGCAAACATTGCGCCGGCATGTCCGTCGGCAGCAGCCCGTCGGAACAGCTGTATTGCGGCTTCGGGAGAGCGTTTGCCTCCGCTGCCATTGAGCAGCATCTCAGCAAGTGCCACTTGCGCATCGAGCATGCCGCCTTCGGCCGCTTGGGCAAACCAGGCACGAGCCTGTTGCGCGTCGGCAGCCACGCCGCGCCCGTCCCTGAGAATGCGCGCATACATGTACTGAGCCTCAGCCACGCCTTCAGCCGCGCGCCTCAGCCATTGCGCGGCGCGAGTTTCATCCTGGTCCACGCCGACGCCTTTGGCGAAACACAGCCCGAGATTGAAGGCGGCGATAAGGTCGCCCGATAATGCGGCCGCCTCGAACCACCCCGCTACGCTCGTGATATCGTCCGGCTCGCCGGCTCCCTGCAGAACAAGATTGGCCAGATCGACTTGCGCTGCCCGGTTCCCGCTGCTTGCGGCGGTGCGCAGCCAATGCGCCCCCTCTTGCTCGTCCCTGGCGACACCGTTTCCCGTCAGGTAGAGAGAGGCCAGCGCGCGAGCGGCGGCCTGGTGCCCCCCCTCGGCCGCACGACGATACCAAATTGCCGCCTCTGAAAAGTCCGGCGGCCGGCTCTTCACGTTACGATCGCCGAGAAGATTCGCCGCCTCGACGTTGCCCGCCAATGCCGCACGCCGTATCCAGGCCTCTCCGGTCACAGGATCCTGATCGCCGAGGCTCCCGTCGATAAGCGCCAGACCCAATCGGAATTGGGCCGCAGGAAGCCCTTTCTCCGCAGCTGACTGGTATAATCGCGCCGCACCCGCAATGTCGCCTGCGACGCCGCGGCCGTGTTCGGTCAGGATCGCGAGAAGATAGATTGCCGTCGGCAAGCCAGCGTCCGCCGCCCGCCGGACCTCATCGGCAATCCTGGACCGGTCTGCCGACAGACCCCGCCGTGCCAGCGCCAGGGCAAAACCAAGGCTTCCTTCGGCGCAGCCGGCCGCGGCCGACCGCTCGTACCACCTGTAGGCAGCATCCGCATCGCGCATTGGTTCGGGACCGCTGGTCAGGATGTAGCCGAGGAGTGCCTGGCCGGTGGCGGAGCCCGCCTCGGCCGCCTTCGTGGCAAGGTCGAGCGCTGACGCAAAGTCTGGCTCGCTCGTGGTGTCCTCGAAGAACAGGCGTTCCGACTCGGAGCCCTTGTCAGCCTCGGCTGTCGCCATCCCGGTCACGTAGAGTGCGGCGAGAAGCGCCTGCGCATCAGCGCTCCCGTGATCCGCTGCTCGCCGCAGCCAGCGCGTCCCCTCTGCCCGGCTGGGCGGCACGCCGGAACCTTCGAGATAGCAACGCGCGACCCGATACTCGGCCTGGCCTATGCCCGCACGCGCAGCCGTGGCGAAGAGCGGAAAGGCCTCGGTGGGCTTGCCATTTTCAACAAGCTGGATCGCCCTGCGCAATGCTACGGATGGGCTAGCTAAACCAGTCAGGCGATCCAGGATTGTCATCGATGTCAGCCTCTGGCTGCTCCGGTTCCTCTTGAGCTGCAGACTACGGCTCGCGCATCGCTTCCTGACCGATCGGGAGCATCACCCCAAGCATGTATTTGAGCACCGTGCGCCGGCCGACCTGAACGTCGGCGGTCACCGGCATGCCGGGGGTGAGGGCAAACCCGGCGGGTACGTCATGCAGCGCGACCTGATCGATGGAAATGCGCGTCCGATAGAACGGTTCTGTGTTCGAGGGCAGCATTGCCAGCGAACTGTCTGGATCGCGGGCTTGCTCCTGAGCGGAGAAGGAATCCGGACTGAGCGTGCGCACGGTGCCGTGAGCGAGGCCGTATTGCGAATAGGGGAAGGTATCGAACTTGATGACGACAGGATCGCCGACATGGACGAAGCCACTGCTTCGGCCGACGACATTTGTCTCGATCTCGAGCGGCGCCTTGGCGGGCACCAGCGTGATCAGGCGCTCGCCCGACTGCAGGACCGAGCCGACCGACACCTTTGCCACAGACTGGACAATGGCATCTCCTTCGCTTTTCAGCTCGACCAGTTGCTTGCGCAGCTTTGCCTTGTTGAAGAGCTCGCGAGCGTCGGACATGCGAGAGCTCGCCTCCGACAAACCTTGCGAGACTTCCGCGCGCCAGCCTTGAATGTAGCCGGCGCGGTCGGCGGCTACCGCAGCCTGCTGGCGCCTGGCAGCTTCCGCCGTCTGCACGGCGTTGCCGAGCGCGCGCGACATTTCGGCCGAATTGTCCTCGGCCAGCAGGGTATTGAGGCGGCTCCCGACTTGCCTTTCTTCCAGCTGCTTGCGCATCTGTTCTATCGATGCCGCGACGGAGAGCCGCTGCCGGTAGCCAGCGGCATCAGATTGCGCGCGCGAGATCACGGAAGTGAGTTCATCGCTTTGCCGATCGAAATTCTCCAGCTTAGCCTCGTAGACCGCCTTGCGGCGCTCGAAGATCGAGGCCTGCAGGGTCCAGCTGGGGTCGAGGCCGTCATAGTTGAACTCCTTGCCGTCGGCCTCCGCCTTCAACCGTGCCACTTCGGCCTCAAGCGTAGAGACCTGCATGGCCAAGGCCTGCAGGTCTGCCGAGGCGAAGGTCGAATCGAGGCGCGCAAGCAATTGGCCGGCCTGCACATGCTGTCCTTCGCGCACTTCGATCGAGCGGACAATCGCCGTCTCCAGCGGCTGCACGATGATGTTGGGCGATTGTGAAACCACGAGCCCCCTCGTCGTCACGACCTGGTCGACCGGTATCAGTCCGGCCACGGTGATCAAGACGATCACGAGGCTCGAAATCATCCATACGATGCCGCGCGCCGACCGAGGAATCGGCGCATTGGAGACGGCAGTCGACGGCCATTGGAACTCGAGTATGGCCGGCGTCGTCGGATCGTTCGCTTTCGCTCGGCGCCAGCGAGCCTGGCGGACGGTGAGCGAGGTGCTACTCATGGCTTACCAGTCCTCGTGTCGAAGTCATGCTTGGCGAGACGACCATTTCAATCTCGATCCCGCTGCGGCACGACATCGTCAAACCAATCGCGGCGGTACGGCCGCCGGCCGACCGCCGCGATTGTCCAAATGTCGGTTCTGCTGCGACCACAGCTGGCGATAGAGCCCGCATCGTTCGAGCAGGACGGTGTGCGAAGCGACGTCGAGAACCTTGCCCTGCTCCATGACCAGGATCTGGTCGCAGTCGGTGAGCGAGGACAGCCGATGCGAGACGATGATCATGGTGCGCCCGCTGGCGATACGCATGAGATTGGCACTGACGACCGCTTCGCTTTCCGGGTCGAGAGCACTGGTGGCCTCGTCGAGAATGAGGATGGTCGGATCGTGGATGAGGGCGCGCGCGATCGCCAGCCGTTGCTTTTGACCGCCCGACAGGTTGGGCGAACCTTCCTCGATGTAGGTATCGTATCCGTTCGGCATGCGTTCGATAAATTCTTCCGCGCCGGCGAGATGCGCGGCACGCATGGCATCGGACAGCGTCAAGCCTGCGCGGCCGGCGATGATGTTGTCACGGATCGACCCGCGGAACAGGAAATTGTCCTGGAGGACCACGCCGAGCCCCTGGCGAAGATGACGCAGGTTGATTTCCTTGAGGTCGACGCCGTCCAGCTTCAGGAACCCGCTGTAATCCCGGTTGATCCCCTGCAGCAGCCGCGCGATGGTCGATTTTCCCGACCCGCTCCGCCCGACAATGCCGAACATGGTCCCAGCCGGAATGTGGAAGCTGACCCGGTCGAGGGCGGGCGTCTTGGTACCGATGTAGCTGAACGTCAGATCGCTGAACGTAACTTCGCCGAGGAGCCTTGGCCGCAGACCGAGGGAGTTCGAACTCGTCTCCAACGGCCGGTTAAGGACGGATGCCGCCTCGCCGATCGCCGCTCCCACCTCCTCGTAGTCTTCGATCAGCCGCACCAATCCGACCAGCGGTTGCGCGACGCGTTGGGAGATCATCATGAAGGCGAACAGACCGCCGACCATATAGCCGGAACTGTCGTTCATCGCGAGATAGGCGCCGATCAGCATGGTGCCGAGCACCATTACGCGTTCAATGGGCGTAACCAGGGTCTGCGGCCAGCTGGCGAACTGCCCGAAGGAGAGGCGCGCGCTTCCCGCCTCCGCCACCTGCTCGTCCCAAAGCGCCTTGCGTTGCGGCTCGAGACCAAGCGCCTTCACGGTCTTAATGCCGACAACGGTTTCGCCCAGCGCCGCCGACTTCCAGGTCTCGGCCTCGATCACCCGCTGGTACCTTCGGCGCAGCGGCTTCAGGAAGGCAAGGATGATCAGCATGATCACCGCTGCGCACGCAACGACGATCCAGGCAAGCGTCACGTTGATATAGAACATCACCGGCAGCAGCACGCACAGGGTGATCAGGTCCAGGAACGTGCTGAGCAGTTTGCCTGTCAGAAACTCGCGGATTCGATAGACCTGCGCGAGGTGGTACATTGTCTCGCCGGCGGGGTGGCGCTCGAAATAGTCGAGCGGCAGACGCAAGAGGCGGCTGAAAACGTGCAGCTGCAGCTTGGTGTCGAGGCGGGCTCCGACGACGTTGATGATCAGTCGCCGCGCGTGGCCCAGGAGCGTCTCGTATGCGAAGACGACAGCGACTATGGCCGACAAGAGTAACAGCGTCGAGACACTGTTGAACTGCAATACCTTGTTGACCACCGTCATGACGATGAGCGGCGGCAAAATCGTCAGAACGCTGAGTGTGAAGGAGGCGATGGCCACGTCGCGAAGCGGCCGGCTTTCGTGCCGCACCAGTTCGGCGATCCAGCGAAGGGTGAAAGGCGCATCCGCGGCAACATAGGATCGCGCGTTTCGCAGCAGCACCGCCTCGCCCGTCCACACCTGCGACAGGCGCAACTCGTCGACAGCGGTGGATGGACCATCGTCGGGCGCTTCCGGACTTTTGAGGAAGACCACGTTGCGCTCGGCACTCGCCCCGGTGAGGAGACCGGCGCCGCCATCGCTGAACAAGAGAACGACTGGTCCGGTATCTTGAAAGCGCAACAGGTGTGACCAGCGAACACGCACTGCGCGGGACCACATGCCGCCGTTCTGCGCCCATTCCGACAGGTCGGTAGCGCTTGGAAACGGGCCTGCGCTCGCTGCCCTGAATTCGTTCGGATCGAGCTCGATACCGTGATAGCGCGCGACCCGGAGCATCGCCTTGAGGCGCGGCCCGACCTGGTCGAACTCGGCGGGGCCACCGGGACTCCGCCCCATTTCGCTGGTGCCGCCGGGCATGCCGGTCGGGTCGGCCGCGGTCCCGGCGCGCAGCTCCACAGGCTGGATTTCAGCACTCCCAGGAACGTTCACCATGGACTCGCCTTCGGGTAGGCAGGCGGTGGTTCGACATTGCCCGCGGCGGACCAGTCCCGCCGGAATCTCTGGTGGCGCTGATGATACTCCACGGCGGTCGGTCGCGCGAGCCCCTTAACCACTCGGAAAGGCCGAACGCGCGGGCCCTGCCCTTCGGCAAAGCCCGCGCGCCCGCTTCTCAGCTTTGGACCGGCTTCTATCGTCGTCTGTCCGGTCGCCATTCCTCTTCACTCATGCTCAGTCATGCGGCTTCAGAATGTCCTTCAGCGCCTTCTTCACCGTGTCGTCGCTGTTGGCGAAGCCGGCACCCTGCTTGTTCTGATCCGAGGTCAGGTCGGTGCTTGCACCCAACGGCTTGTTCTGGTTCTGACCAAATCCCCTGATCGTGTTGAGAACATTCAGGAGGTCGGTCGTCACCGAACCGGCGGCCTGGCTGACAAGCTGACGGAACGACGCATGGCTGACGGCATCACTGTCGGTCGAGCCGGATTGCAGGAACTGCGTCGTGTCCTTGAGCCCGAGCGAGTTGGCCGTGACCGCGGCGGTGCGATGGCCAGGCGAGCCATCGGCATCAGTGCCATCGTTGGAATGTCCCTTCCCAGGATTGCTGCTGTCGTTGTGGTCAGGATCATTGCCATGGCCGTTGTTGCCTTTGTCGCGATCACCGGTCTCGCCGCCGGGGCCGGTCGCTCCGGTCGGGCCCGTTGCGCCGCCCGGCCCGGTGGCACCCGTCGAGCCGGTTGCGCCGGCTGCACCCGTTGCGCCGGTCGCTCCGGTCGCTCCGGTCGAGCCTGTGGCACCCGTTGCGCCGGTAGCACCCGTTGCTCCGGTTGCACCTGTCGCTCCGGTCGAGCCGGTGGCGCCGGTCGCACCCGTTGCTCCAGTCGCCCCAGTCGAGCCAGTTGCTCCGGTAGCTCCAGTCGAGCCGGTAGCTCCGGTCGCACCGGTCGAGCCCGTGGCACCCGTAGCGCCGGTCGCTCCAGTCGCACCGGTGGCTCCGGTGGCTCCAGTCGCACCGGTGGCTCCGGTCGCACCGGTTGCTCCGGTCGAGCCCGTTGCTCCAGTCGCACCGGTGGCTCCGGTCGCACCTGTCGAGCCGGTTGCACCCGTAGCGCCGGTCGCTCCGGTCGAGCCGGTTGCACCCGTTGCTCCAGTTGAGCCGGTAGCGCCAGTGGCACCCGTGGCGCCGGTCGCACCTGTAGCTCCGGTAGCGCCGGTCGCGCCGGTAGCACCCGTTGCTCCGGTCGAGCCGGTGGCTCCGGTCGCACCCGTCGAGCCCGTGGCACCTGTGGCTCCGGTCGCACCGGTAGCGCCGGTCGCTCCGGTCGCGCCAGTTGCTCCAGTTGAGCCGGTAGCGCCAGTGGCACCCGTAGCGCCGGTCGCTCCAGTCGCGCCCGTTGCTCCAGTCGCACCGGTGGCTCCGGTCGCACCCGTCGAGCCGGTAGCTCCGGTAGCTCCAGTCGCACCCGTTGCTCCAGTGGCACCGGTAGTTCCAGTCGCACCTGTTGCTCCGGTTGCTCCGGTCGAGCCCGTGGCACCCGTAGCGCCGGTCGCACCTGTCGCACCCGTTGCTCCAGTCGCGCCAGTTGCTCCAGTCGCACCCGTGGCTCCGGTCGCACCGGTTGCTCCGGTCGAGCCCGTTGCTCCAGTCGCGCCGGTCGCACCGGTTGCGCCGGTCGAGCCCGTGGCACCCGTAGCGCCGGTCGCTCCAGTCGCGCCCGTTGCTCCAGTCGCACCGGTGGCTCCGGTCGCACCCGTCGA
>NZ_JARTVP010000022.1:0-272 GCF_029625865.1 Mesorhizobium sp. WSM4887 | reverse complement strand
CCGGTAGCTCCGGTAGCTCCAGTCGCACCCGTTGCTCCAGTGGCACCGGTAGTTCCAGTCGCACCTGTTGCTCCGGTCGAACCTGTCGAGCCAGTTGCTCCTGTCGCACCCGTGGCGCCGGTTGCGCCTGTCGAGCCGGTCGCACCCGTAGCGCCGGTTGCACCTGTTGCACCCGTCGCGCCGGTGGCGCCTGTAGCTCCGGTATCGCCGGTGGCGCCGGTCGCACCTGTTGCTCCGGTCGCACCTGTCGAGCCCGTTGCTCCGGTATCACC
>NZ_JARTVP010000021.1:0-36615 GCF_029625865.1 Mesorhizobium sp. WSM4887 | reverse complement strand
TCCACATGGCAGCCTAAAGTCAAAAACGCCTATCAGTCGCCTCGCCCTGATCGAGGACAACCTGTTGAAGCTCCACATCTAGGGCATGCGAAAATAGAAAATAACGGGCAAAAAGATGCGCCTTTTCCGACTCCGAGCCTAGATGGTTGAAAGCCTCGAAGTACTCCTTCGTCCGCTCGAGGAGATCTCCCGCATAAAGCGCCAACGGCTGTGACACGGTGACCCTCGGGCGCGCCTTGACCTTCGGCGTCTCAGGTCCACTCTTGGCCATCTCAGATTATCGGCTTAATTCCGGTGCCGGTATGCGACAAAGCCGAACAGAGTAGCCGCTGCGACGTTGAAGATTGCCCACAGCTCGCGCGGCAAATGAACCGGCATGAACGGGTTGAAGATCGCTGCCGCTCCAAACAGCGCCCAAGCCAGGGTGCGATTTTCAGGGCCTGATCGCCACACCATGGCTCCGCAGTAGATCCCGGCGAAAAAGACCACCACGCGGAGGAATTGGTAATAGCCGTACGGCCATGGCGCTACCGCCAGCAGCGAGGCAATAGCTACACAGATGCAGACCAACCGGACCGTTCCGGCCGGCGTCGAAAAGCATTATTTTCAGCAAACTTGATCCTCAAACGCCCAGCACGGTTGTTAGTGGAGTTTCGGCGCCCGCCATATATTTGAAAAGCCAGATTGCCCAAGTGATCGGCCAAATGAACGCCAACATCGCATCCAGGCTCAAGTTAATCAGGATTTTTACGACCACTGATGCATGGCCCTGCCATGTGTCGACGACATTCATCACGTAGGTGATCGGCCCGCCCAGCATGAAGAGGAGGCCCAGCGGAGCTGACATGATGTTCTTCAGCATGTTTGTGTCCCTCAGAAAGGCGTGACCTTCAGTGACAGTGATACGCGCCGGTCTTATGGTTGGTATGGCAACCGTTGGCATCAGTGCCGCCACTGTGTGCAAACGCGCCGGTCGCGCAAGCGATTATTGCAGCGGCCATAGCCGCGAGAAATGTTGTTTTCATTTTATTGCCCTCCCAAAGTATTTCAGACAGAGCACTATTGCCGGTCGGGCACAAGCTGCTCGTGGCACTGTGAACACAAATAGGATAGATGCTCCTCTGTGCAGGCCAAGATCGGGCGAGGAGAATACTTTGGATGGATTGCGATTGATGCACGTCCCGTTGGCGATCCTGCTGACATGGCCAAGGGTGGCGACGGCAAATGAATGCCTCTCGAAGTACACCAAGACCGACGTCTGCGCCTACGCAAAAAAAATGCAAACCGAAATGGCTCCAGCATTGCCCATGCTGATCAGTTCGAACATCTCCGTTCGGAGCATCATCGCAATCGGGCCAAGGATCGTTTTCAACGCCACCTGGGCTCAGACCGATGCGGAAGTAGACGCCAAATTGTTGGCTGCTGGCGTCTCGCGGCCGGTCTATGTCCAGAAGATCGATGAAATGACCAAAAACTATGTCTGTCGTGCGGAGGAACTATCTGCCTTCGTTCGCCTGGGCGGTGAGATCCAGTACACGTATACGACTGTGGATAATTTCCCAGTCGCGAACCCGCTCGTAGCACTCTGTCCTTAGAGCATCGCAGCACGGCTCATGACATGACTAGTCGCGGCCGATCAACCAGTTGATCAGCAGCCATGATCATTTGTTGGAACTCAATTGAGCCTGATCCGCACTAGCAAGTGGATAGAAGTGAATGTGCGGTTGCCCTTTAGCTCTACTATGCATAGAAACCACTCTGCCGGGGGGCGTAAAGTTGGGGTTGTGAGTGCGTGGGCTCTAAATTCGAAAAACTAAATAAGTTGCGTGACTCACTGCGAGAATCCAACCACGATTTTCGGGCGAGCACTCAGCTATTCAACAGCCTGGACCCTGCCAAGATCGACGGCGACCTGGATGTCATTAACCGCGGAAAGCAGCGCGGCGAGGTGAACCAACCCCCGAAAACGGCAAAGAATCTCGACGATGTCGAACATGCCATCGTGGAACGCGTTGAGGATGAGAAGAAGGCTGCGCATCACACTCTTGAGGACAACCTGCAACTCCTTGGAGGTCGTCTTGCCGGCCTCGATTTCGAGGAACAATTCGGTCTAATCCGTCAGACGAATGCCGCTAGCGTTTCGGACTTCAAAGCCTCGGTCGCCGTGGGCCTCGATGAACTTCACGGCCTGAGAAGGGCCCTGAACGACGCCGAAAAAGAGCATGCATGGTTTAAGGAGAAGCACGGTCTCGTTCGTGCCGCGCGTGTGCAGCACGGTGCCGCTCACATTTTCCGGCTATCGCTTCTGCTATTTCTGTTTCTGGTCGAGACAGCGATGAACGGCAACTTCCTGGCCAAGGGCAATGAGCAGGGATTTTTTGGTGGCATCCTTGAGGCTGCGGCATTCTCTTTCATCAACATCGGGGCGGCTTTGCTCCTGGCGGTTTTCTGCGCTCGTCTCGTCACCCATCGGTCGTTTTTCGTAAAATTCGTTGGGATCATTTCAATCCTTTTCTATATCGGCTTGGCGATTTCGATAAACTTGGCGCTAGCGCACTACCGTGAGGTCAGCGGCTCGCTCGCTGACGGCGCCGGCGCTGAGGTCATCCGTAATATGCTCGCCAATCCAGCGGGTCTCACGGACATCAAGTCCTGGTTGCTGTTTGCGATCGGCCTGATGTTTTCGCTTTTCGCTTTTATCGACGGCTGGTTCGTGCTCGACCCTTACCCAGGCTACACTGGCGTTGAAAATCGGCTCGTTCGACGGCGCGATGACTACATCGATCGAAAGAAGGAACTGATCGAAGAGCTGCAGGATGTCCGCGACGACCACAACGAAAAAGTGGAGGAAATCGTCAAGCAGCTTGGTAGTCGCCGGCGCGAGCACCGCGCGATTGTCGATCATCGATCGAGGCTTCTGGCTCTTTTTGCGCAGCATCAAGACCAATTGGAGCGAGCCTGCAATCAGCTTTTGTCGATGTATCGGGAAGCCAACATCCAGGCGAGGACCGAGCCGGCGCCCAAGCATTTCGGAACGCCCTACAAACTTGATCGCATCAAGCCATACGTCACCGGCGAGCGGGAGTGGAATGAGGGACATGTTGGCGCATCAATTCGCCAGGCGCAGGAGGAACTCAACGAGCAGGTTCGTCTGATTGGTCAGGAATGCGAACGGGGAATTGAGCAGTACCGAGATCTTGATAAGCTTCACCCGGACAGCGTGAATGTCTAGGCGAACCCGCAGACGCAAGAAAGGCAATGCGGGTACCATTGCCGCGGCCATTGCCCTTGGTGTGCTATCCGTTGCGATGTTGGCCGGCTTCGGCTGGATGTGGACCAGGTCTGGCAATGGCCATATCGACGCCAACACGAATTGCCCATTGGACGGACCCTCCAGCCTGACCGCCGTCCTCATCGACGCCACTGATCCAATTTCGGCAACGACGATGGCTGATCTCAAGAACGAGTTCCGAAAGACCATTGGGCAGGTCGAGCCGGGTGGGTATGTGAGGATTTATACCCTGAGCTCGGCGCCTGGTGAGCTGACGGTGATGTTCGATGGATGCAATCCCGGTGATGGGTCGACCGTCGATAGTTGGACCAACAATCCTGCGCGGCGTCAAAAGAAGTGGGAAAACGCCTTCGGCGATCCTTTGAACAAACTTCCCGATGAAATCCCGAATGCGGCTTCCGCGAGCCAATCTCCGATCATGGCTGGAATTCAGAAAATCAAGCTGTCGCTCTTCGATAGCAGCTTGGCCAAACAGGGCAGTCCCAAGCGATTGGTGGTCGCCTCTGACATGATCGAGCATACGACGATTTACTCGCAGTACCGATCGGGACTGGATTACCAAAAATACCTCAACAGCGCCGCCGACCGCACATATGGGACGTCGCTGGATGGGGTGGGCATCACAATTCTTTATATCGATCGGGCAAAGAAGCCATTTCAGACCCTGGATCACGCGGAGTTCTGGACACATTGGGTCCAGAACCATCACGGCGAGTTCGAAAAGCTGGTTGGCTTGGATGGGTTAAACTGATGGCGAGAGCGCACGACAAACCTTTGCTGGATCATCCACGTCTGCCGGTCGTGGTTTTCGCGGCATTGACACTCGGCGGGTGTGTATTCATCGCCATTGCAAAACTCTCAGGCGTAAATCCGATCGTCGCGGCGGTAGCACCGGCCTGCCTGATGTTTTTCTATCTCGGGGTTTCGATCTTTGCTGGAAAGCTACAACTGCACGACGAGCAGACCGGCGATAACCTCTACTATATGGGCTTCCTGTTCACCCTGACGAGCCTTGGGGTCTCGCTGTTTCAGTTTGGAACGGAAGGCTCAACCGACACGATCGTCCAAAATTTTGGCATCGCGATCACGTCGACGATCACCGGTATTGCTCTGAGGGTTTTCTACAATCAGATGCGGCGCGATCCCGCGGACATTGAGCGAACGGCGAGGCACGAACTTGCCGACATGACACGGCGTGTAAGAGCCGAGATGGAAAGCGTAACCAGGGAGTTCGCCGACTTTCGTCGTGTCAGCCATCAAATGCTCGAAGAGGGCTTTGCAGAGATTGCCGAGCAAGCGGCACGCAATGGGGAGCACATTCGATCTGCCCTGGACAATATTGCCATGGAATCGATCAAGCCTGTCCAAGAGGCGTCTGCCAAGCTCAGTGACGCGTTGCAGCACAATTTCGGGCAAGTCGAAACCCAGTTTGCTTCGATAGCGAACCGCGTTGGAGCTGCAGCGGATTTGCTGGATAAAGCCAACAGCTCGATGTCCAACTCTGTTGGAAAGCTCGGTAATCAAGCCGACAATATGGCTGCCAAGCTGGAAAAGGTGGTTGTTCCTGATGAGGTGCTGAAGAACGATCTGGCGCCGATGGTCAAGCTCCTGGGTAATGCTGTCGCACAATATGCGATAAAAACCGAAACAGCCTCGCAAGAGCAGCAAACGCGGATGACCGGTCTTGCCGACGCAGTGATCAAGGTGGCGACTGGAGTGGAGAGAGCGGCAGCGGCCGCAGAAAAGACCGCAGAAACTGTCCAAGCGCAGCAGCGTTTGACTGAGGAGTTCATGGCTGTGATGCAGAAACACAGCAATGAAACACGCGGCCTCGTCGCAACCCTTACACAACATAGCCTCCCGGCCGTGCGCACTCCCCAGCCTCTGAGCAATGCGATAGCGAACGATGTCGAGCGAGTGGCGGCACCTTCCACTGTTGCCTCCCCTGTGGAGACGCCAATCAAGGTTTCGGATGACACGGAGGGCGACACCTTCCGATCGTTAAGCAGTCCGGCGGAGGTGGAGAAGGGTGAACCGCCAAAGAGAGCAAGTTGGTGGGGCAGGTGAGTGAGGTTAGCGGAACAGCCATTACGTTTGAGCGCAAGGGCTATGGCCGCGGCCTGATACTCGGCCTGACGATGGCTGAGACGATGCTGCTTCTCGTTTTCTGCCTTTTGCTTGCTGCAGGCGCGCTCATCGCCAAGACAAAGAAAGAGGCTGCGGCAGCGCAGAAGATTGCGCAGTCCCTCAATGAGAACGCTCGCAAGCTTGACGAGGAAAACAAGCGGTTGCTGGCTCAGCTGAATGCCATGGTCAAGCCTGCAAGTCGACGCAATGTACCAGATCAAGAATGGCGTGAATTGGTCCGGGCCAAAGAGGCCGCAGAGGCAATCAAAAAAGTGGGACTGACCCTTGAGGAAGCGGTGAAAAGCGCGCCGGCCGCCAAAGTCCTCTCTGACAACGACGTCGACGTTGATCAGGCCAAAGCCATGATCGAGAAGATGAAGGTTCTGCGCGAGCTCGGCTACGTTGGCACGGGCAAGACGTCCAAGGATCTTGCTGACGCACTGAAGAAGGCAAGGAACGAGGCCTCTGCTGACAAGCCACACGATTGGCCACCGATCATCAGTCTTAGCGAGCTCGATGGCTATAATTTCGATACTGGAAGTGCGGAGCTTTCCGGTGGCTTCAAAACGAAGTTGCGGCAGATGTCGAAGACCATTGCTGGAATTGCAACTTCCTATGGTGTGGACGTCATTGAGGTGATTGGCCACACGGACGAGCAGGCGATGTCCGGTGACTCATCGAATATGGACAGAGGCCTTCAGCCCGTACTGGCGCGCAAGATGGACATTGGCACACTCCATCCTGCCGACAATGCCGGGCTTGGATTAGCGCGAGCGATCTCCGTCACAGGCATCCTGCGCGATATGCCGGAACTGAAAGGCTTCACCATCCTGCCAATGTCCGGCGGCCAGTTGATATTGCCTGGCGACCGGCTCACCGACGGCGCACAGGCCGGCGACGTCAAGGCGAGGAGGCGAATTGAGATCAGGGTCAGGCAACGTTCGCGAGAGACAGATATTGGACTGGTTCCGGTACCAAAGTTGTGAGGCGAACTGCCCTTGGGTTTCGCTCACAGGGCTTGGGGGGGATTGCGGGGATGGGGTTTTACGTTCGAAAATCGATTAGTGCGGGACCTTTCCGCTTTAACTTCTCGTCTGGCGGGGTTGGCGCGTCCGTTGGCGTGCAAGGTCTTCGTATCGGGACTGGCCCACGAGGGCATTATATTCATGCAGGCGTCGGCGGTCTCTACTACCGAGGCACTTTGGGAAAGCGCAGCGCCAAGCAGACGCTGCAACTGTCTGAATTCCCATCTGGGCCAAAGCCCCATCCAACATCCTCACCCGTGGAATATGTCAGCGGTGGCGTCGTGATGAGAGAAATCGAGTCCGCCGATGTGATCGAGATGCGTGATGAGACATTTGCCAATGTGCTTGATGAAATCAATGCGAGGCAATCGCAGACGCGAATGTCGCTCATCCTGGCCGTGCTGTTTGGGATCGCCGGATTGATCGCAGGCGCAATGCTGGGAGGTGGGGTGGCGCTGATCGGTATTGCTGCCTTTTTGCCGGGCATGCTTATTGGCAACTGGTTGGACAGCTACCGCCGGGTGAGCGTGCTCTACTATGATTTGGAGCAGGACGCGGAGGCGGCCTACGGGCGACTTGTCGCCGCCTTTGACACGCTCACACGCTGCGCGGCGAGTTGGCATGTCGCGGCTGGTGGCAAGATAGAGGATCTGACGACTTGGAAGCGCAATGCGGGAGCCACGATGTTGGTCGATAAAAAGTCGACGACGCTCCAAGCTTCCTTGCCGACGGTTGTTCGCAGCAATGTCACACCACCGTCGATACACGTCGGCCGGCAAATCCTTTATTTCATGCCAGACATGATTTTGGTGAAGGACGGAAACCAGTACGGTGCCGTTGGGTATGGAGACCTCAGGACGCAATTTGCCCCCAGCAATTTTATTGAGACCGGCAAAGTTCCATCTGATGCTGAGATCGTGAGCTATACCTGGGCTCATCCCAATAAGAATGGCGGACCCGACAAACGCTTCAGAGATAATCGGCAGATCCCTGTCTGTCGCTACGAAGCCTTGCGGTTTTCTAGCCCATCCGGGCTCAACGAGCTGGTGGAATTTTCCAAGACAAACGTCAGCCAGCCCTTTTGCCAGGCTCTATTGGCACTCGCGCAAATGCACCGAAACGCTGGTGGCCAGTCCGGCTTGCTGAAAGCGCGCTAAGGAATTGGCTTGGTCAGCAAATGCCTTCGCACGGAATTCCGTCGCCGTCCCGGTCCAATTTGGGTCCCCAGCTACAGTTATTGAGATACCAGCGCGCCTCATCGCATGAGGAGATTTGCTTACAATAGCGACGCGGTTGACACGAATAGCTCTGAGCTATTTGGCGACGGCCTGTAAGGCCGTAGGATGTGTCATTACCGGGTTTATTGTTGGCTGCATGTGTTGCTCGCCAATCCCA
Organism: Mesorhizobium sp. WSM4887; assembly: GCF_029625865.1. Classification (NCBI taxonomy): domain Bacteria; kingdom Pseudomonadati; phylum Pseudomonadota; class Alphaproteobacteria; order Hyphomicrobiales; family Phyllobacteriaceae; genus Mesorhizobium; species Mesorhizobium sp. WSM4887. The sequence goes on along the minus strand of NZ_JARTVP010000021.1, from coordinate 28,776 downwards.
AGGGGCTGTGAAAGTGCCAACCCAGATGCCAATCTTGGCCCTTTGGGCATCTGCCTGTTGTGACGCGTAACTACCATGGCTGTATCGAGGCCAATCCAGGGCATAACCCTGTTCGACCATCCAAGACGCAATGCTAGCACCGTCCGCCCGCTGACAATCACCAACGAAGCGGTTGTAACGATCCCACGAAACAAAGTTGCACTGGATGGGTCGGGATTGACTGAGGAAGATGTCCAGTGCTTCTGCGGATTTGCGGCCGCATGGGTATTCTTGCCCGCTTGCGTCGCTGCAGTTTTGGCTGCTTTCAGGTGCGTCGATGCCATTGAAACGAATACGCTGTCCGTGGATCTCGATCGTGTCCCCGTCAACGATGGACGCTACGCCGACGATAGGCTTCGGTTTTGACCCGAGTGCGCTTGCTGTATTGGGTCCCGCGATCTGGTTGCCCCACCCTGTAAAGTAGGAGGTGACATAAGCGCCCACTGCTAGCGTGATCACCAGGATCGCGGCTAATGATTTATGTGAAAAGAAACGCTTGCGCATAATTGAAACCCGGCCGCGTCTTGGCCGCGAGCTGCGGCGATGGGAATAGCGATCGCGATTCAATTTTCGATCCTTTGCGAAGCTGCCAAATGTTTTGCTAGCGCGTCTTTGACTTCTTGGCTGCTGCTTTCTTGGGCGCGGCTGCTGTGCGACCGAGGCCAATCGATTTTGCCAATCTGGAGCGATTGGCTGAATAGTTAGGCGCGACCATGGGGTAATCGTTGGAGAGGCCCCATTTTTGGCGATAGGCGTCGGGCGTCAGTCCAAAATGCGTGTTCAAGTGTCTCTTGAGGGACTTGAACTTTTTGCCGTCTTCGAGGCAGACGATGTAGTCTGGAGTGACTGAGCGCTTGGGGTTGACCGCGGGAACTTGGTCGGGTTTTTCCGGTTCGGACGGCTGGCCGATACGCGCTAATGACGAATTGATGCTGGCAATAAGGTCCGGCAATGAGGAGACCGGCACTGAATTCTTGCTCACATAAGCCGCAACGATATCGGCGGTAAGCTCCATCAGCGCGGTGGCCGTATTTTGGATTTCGTCAGTCACTTCATGGCTCCGGACTTCTGCAGTGAAATCCCGATCTATTACTTATCGGCTAAAAAAACCAGTAGAGGGAGGATACTAAATGCCAGGCGCTAATAGTGATGAATGTTAAAGCGCCAATCAGAATGCGGAACCACGAGAGACGGTGGATTGATTGGGCGCGGCGTTTTCTTTGTATGACCAGGAAAGCGGCTTGAGGCTCACAGGCGGATGCATTTAGATTTGGACGAGTAGGACCTACGCATGACATTTTCGAAAGACCCGCCGCCGGAGGTTAAGCCCCAGAAGGATAAGGCAAAGACTGGATCTGAATTGGACCGCGTTCCAAGTGCGGGAGCCATTCGGGTCCGCAACGGACTCTCTGTGTCAGAAAAAGACATTGTGGAGGCGGCTAAATACGGGGGCAGGGAGCGAGAATCCTCGTCGGATAGCGACTAGGCAAAGGGGGCCAAGAATGCAGGCTCTGACCCATATCACACGTCGCAATATTGGACGGTGTCCAGAAGTGATCGCAGTCGTTTCTAATTGAACACGGCTGTTTTTTCTTGCGCGAACGCTCTACGCGGGCTCTAGCTGGTTCTCCTTTCAAAGGGGATGTAAGTCTTGGACGTAAAACAGTCAGTCTTCCAAAGCGATCTCCCTCTAAAGGAGAAACTCGAGCGCGCCAGGATGGAGTTGCTCGATCTTTCCGCCCGCAATCGACTTTTGAATGTGCCGCGGTTTTCCAAGAGCGCGAAGACGATCGATATCGTCGATGAGAAGTCGTCCGAAATTTATCGATTGCTGGTGACCGAAGGAAAGGCTTTTACCTTCCTGGCCGGCAAGCCCGATAGGCCGAAAGCGGGCCAGGATGAAAGCAGCCCTCCAGACGAAGAGATCGACTATTCCCCCGTCGCTCTCGCCCAACCAGAGGACGATGGAGTCGATAACAGAGGGATATCCGCGCGGCACTCGGACACCAAGCTGCAGACGCGTATGACCCCAACTGGGCTGCAGCGGCGGCTCCTTGATCTCTACCATGATGCCCGCACACTCGAGGAAGAGCAGGGCGTCAATATCCTCTTTCTGGCCCTTGGAATGCTGAAGTGGATTGACCCGAACAACAAAGAGAACATCCGTCAGGCCCCCCTCATTTTGGTGCCGGTTCGGCTTGAGCGAGGGGCCGCTGGAGAAAAATTCCGCCTACGAGCCCGGCCGGAAGATCTTACCGCAAACCTCTCCTTGGAACTCTATCTCGACCGCATTCACAAGCTCGCTCTGCCGCGTTTTGAGGTGGGAGATGACTTCGACGTCTCGGCCTATCTCGATGCCGTTGCCGAAGCAATTTCGACCAAAGAGGGTTGGGAGGTGCTTCGCGACGATATGGTGCTCGGCTTCTTCTCGTTTGCGAAGTTCTTGATGTACCGTGATCTGGATCCGGATCTCTGGCCCGATGGCGCAAAGATTATCGAACAACCGAAGATCCGCTCGCTTCTTTCAGATGGTTTCGAAACACGCGAGCCGCTTATGTCGGACGACATAGCGATTGATCCGCACATTGCGCCCGCCGAAATGTTGCATATCGTCGACAGTGACAGTTCTCAGACACTGGCGATCCATGACGTCAGAAAAGGTCGCGACCTCGTTATCCAAGGTCCGCCTGGGACAGGAAAATCGCAGACGATCGCAAACATTATTGGGTCGGCCGTTGCCGACGGAAAGACCGTGCTGTTCGTGGCCGAAAAGATGGCAGCGCTGGAGGTCGTCAAGCGACGGCTTGACACTGCTGGGGTGGGGGACGCCTGCCTTGAGCTGCATAGTAACAAGGCGAACAAGCGCATGATGCTAGAGGAGCTGCGGCGAACCTGGCAACTCGGATCGCCCAGGGGCCAGCTTCCTTCTTCCCTAACTGATCGCTTGCTGGAGGCTCGCGATAAACTCAACGCACATGCTGCACGAATGCACGTTGCGTTCGGAGCGTCCGAACTCACTCCTTATCAGGTTCTCGGCCAGCTAACCCGACTAAGGCAGGTCGGTCAGAAACCAGTGGACATCGAACTTACGGATGCCACAAGCTGGACAACTGACGGCGTTTCGCAACGTCGCAAATTGCTCGATGAGGTCTCTCAGCGGATCAACGAGATCGGCTTGCCGATCCACCACCCGTGGCGGGGAGTTGGCCTGGATGTCGTTCTTCCAACGACCATTGAGAGGCTCGTCCCACGCATCGCGGCGTTGCTGGACCAAGCCAAGGCACTGCACGCCAAACTGGTCGGTATCGCTGAGCGGATCAAGGCCGAGCCTCCGAAAATTCTCAGCGACAGCGGCGAGATAGAAGATCGCGCTGAGCTTCTCGCGTCCGCGCCTGGACTTCCTGCCGAGGCGCTCGTCTCGCCGGTATGGGATGAGCGTCCGAAAGACATTTCATCGCTTCTCTGGTCAGGAACGGATTTCGCCCGCAAGTCCGAGGAACTTTCGGAGCAGTTGGCGGCAACGGCTATCGACACGCCAATTGAAGGTCTCGAGACAGAGCTTGCAAAGCTTCCCTCGGAATTTCCGAAAGATGGTTTCCATCGTGCGCGACAGCTCACCATTCTGCTCCCACGCTTGAGGGAAGAAGCTGAGCGCCTGAATCAGGAACTCGGATCGGCGATATTGCCAGACACGTTGGCAGGCTTGCTCAGGCTGGCCGTGACCGGCGAGCGAGTAGCGGCAGCACCTGACGCAAGTCCGGAGGCCTTCGCAGCCACCGTTTGGGACTCCGGACTTGAGCAGGCAGGCGACCTTGCCGACAGCGTAGCGACGCTTGAGGCTGCCAGAGCCGACCTTCAGGGCAAGGTTGTTGACGCGGCGTGGAGCACCGAGGTGGCCGCGGCGCGGCAGGCGCTCGCCACACACACGGGAATATTGAAAGCATTGAACGGCGACTACCGTCGCGCCACAGCACTTGCGCGGACTATTGTGGTCGACCCTAGCGCGCCTGCGACGCAGATAGTTGGTCTCCTCGACCTTTTGATGAAGGGTCAGGCTGCCGCAGCAAGAGTCCGCGAAGGCGACGCTTTTGGCCGTTCCGCCTTCGGGGCAGATTGGCGTGGGGAGCGATCGGCTTCCGCGCCACTGCTCGCGCTAGTGGAGTGGATGCGGACTCTACGAGGGCTAGGCCCCGAACCTCGGATTATCGCCGGCCGGATGGCGGAACGCTCCGAGGCCGGTGCGCGTGCAGCGCGCGTTCGCAAGGTTATCGAAATCGGTCGGCCAATTATCGAAGGTTTCTGGAACGATCTCGGGCACCTCGCGTCATCCATGCTAGGCGACGTGGCTTCCGCCGAGCGGGCCTCGCTGCAACTGATGGAAGCGAAGGCGAGCACTGTAGCTCAAGCCGATGATGCGTCACGACAGGTTCTGACTGACGTTCCGGATCTAATCACTGAGCGGGTGGAGCTACTGCGCCGACTAGGCAGACTACAAGCACTTGCTCAAGGGATCGATGCGGGAGAGAGCCTTGGCAAGTTCGTATTCGGCTCGTCGTGGCACGGTCGAGGATCCGATTGGGCCGCTCTCACGCAAGCCGAGCTTTGGCTGAAAGAAAATGGCTCGATCCGACATCTGGCTGCGCGGTTGCCTGAAAGAATCGAGATCGCAAACTCGGCACGTTCAGCACGTGAAGCGGCCCAAGCGGCAGCGCGGGAATTGAAGGCGCTTACAGGGGATTTGAAAGCCGATGCTCCCTCCTTGTTTGGAGTAGTCGATTTTCCGGACGTCGCGATAGGCGAGGTCGTTTCTCGGCTGCAGGGTTGGCTCGATCATCAGGAGCAGCTCTCGAAATGGGTTGCCTATGAAGAGCGATCCGAAACGGCCCGAAAGGCTGGACTGGGACAGTTGATAGACGGCCTAGCCAACGGCCAGATTACAACAGGATCGGCTCGATCAGTTTTTGATATGGCCTACTACGAACGAATGTTTCTGGCGATGGCGACCGATGAGCCGGAGCTGGCAAGGTTCGACGGGGAACTGCATTCCAGGGCTGTACGTGACTTCGCAGATCTGGACCGCCAGCGCATCAAGGCCGGCGCCATCGAAGTTGTAACGGCTCATCACCGGAAAATTCCTTCAAGAGACGGCGGAGCTGGACCTGTCGGACTGCTTCGTTCTGAGATGGCGCGCAGACGAGGCCACATGCCCATCCGGCAATTGATGCAGAAGGCAGGCCCTGCCATCCAGGCGCTGAAGCCAGTGTTCATGATGAGCCCGCTTTCGGTGGCGCAATTCCTGTCGCCCGGCCGGATGTCCTTCGATCTGCTCGTGATGGACGAGGCGTCTCAGATCCAGCCCGTGGACGCACTTGGCTCGGTCGCCAGGGCCAGTCAGGTGGTCGTCGTTGGCGACGAACGCCAACTGCCACCCACGACATTCTTCGCGAAGATGACAGGCTCGCAGTCTGAAGATGACGAGGGTGAGGGCGCGCAGGTCGCCGACATTGAAAGCATCCTCGGCCTGTTCACGGCCCGCGGCTTGCCGCAGCGTATGCTGCGCTGGCACTACCGTAGCCGTCACCAATCTCTAATCGCAGTATCGAACAGCCAGTTCTACGAGAACCGGCTTTTCATCGTGCCAAGCCCTTATACCCAAGAGGCAGGTATGGGGTTGCGGTTTCATCATGTGCCGGAGGGGGTCTTCGATTCCGGCGGCACAGGAACCAATCCGGTAGAGGCGAGAGCAGTAGCGGAGGCGATCATCCGTCATGCGAAGGTGAACCCGCAAGAGACTCTAGGCGTTGCAACATTTTCGGTTAGCCAACGCCGCGCGATCCAGGATGAACTCGAAGCGCTGCGGCGACTAAATCCCGACACCGAGGAATTCTTTCACGCTCATCCAAGCGAGCCATTCTTCGTCAAGAACCTCGAAAATGTTCAAGGCGATGAGCGCGACGTGATCATGATCTCGGTGGGGTATGCCAAGAATGCCCAGGGATACATGGCCATGCGTTTCGGCCCTCTTGGCGCGGAAGGCGGCGAGCGTCGGCTCAACGTCCTCATAAGCCGCGCCAAGCGCAGCTGCGAAGTATTCGCGTCCATCACAGACGAGGACATCGACCTGGAGCGTGGCAAAGGGAAAGGCATCTTCGCCTTCAAGCTCTTCTTGCACTACGCGAGAACAGGGCGAATTTCGCTTGCCCAAGTCACGGTTCGCGAAATGGATTCAATCTTTGTAGAACAGGTAGCCAACGCGCTGATCGAAATGGGTTATCAGGTTCATGCTCAAGTGGGCATTGCCGGCTTCTTCATCGACCTCGCAGTTGCGGATCCAGAGAGGCCAGGCCGCTATATTCTTGGCATCGAATGCGATGGCGCAGAATATCACTCATCTCGCTCGGCCAGAGATCGAGACCGGCTTCGGCAGTCGGTTCTGGAAGACCATGGTTGGATCATCCATCGCATCTGGAGCGCTGACTGGTTCCAACGGCCTCGTGAGCAGCTGGAGCGAACCATACTAGCGATTGAGGCCGCCAGAAAAGAACTCGATGAGCGGGCCGAATTGGGGGTCCAGAGAAATCGAGCTGTAGCCGTGCAGGTTGTTACGGTCGACCGAGGCAACGTGACGGAAATCGGTCTCGAAAGCACAAACGGATCCGAGACACCCAATCGAGCCTACGAAGAGGCCGAACTAAAGCGACCGGGATCGTTCGAACTCCACGAGACGCCCAGCGGAATCATGGCCGGACTGGTCGAGCAGGTCGTGGCTACAGAAACGCCAATCCATGTCGACGAAATAGTTTCGCGTATTCGGGACGCCTGGGGTCTGCAGCGGGCCGGTGGCAGGATTCAGGATGCAATCGAGCGGGGGGTAAGCATAGCACAGAGAGGTGGTTCAGTAGCCCGTCGAGGCAACTTCTGCTTCAAGCCAGGTGTTCCTGTTCGTCTCAGGGATCGCAGTGGGGTCGTGTCCGCTGGATTGCGCAAGCCCGAAATGATTGCGCAGGACGAGGTCGCCCAAGGCGCTATGGAAGTCGTGAAATCCAACCTCGGTGCGACAGAGGAAGAAATCGCCACAGGCGTTGCCAGGATGCTGGGCTTCAAAGCCACAAGCGCACAATTAAGGCAGCTGATTTCAGCTGGGGTCGCCGATTTGGTTGCCAAAGGAGTGTTACGGTCCCAAGACGGCTTGTTGGTGGCCGGCGAATCCGCGAGCGAGAAATTAGCTGAAGTGTAACGGGGCGCTGCAGCGCCCTCGTTGCAATTTCTGTCGAAGCTCGGAACACCTCTTTTGCTGGCGGAGGCCGAATGGCATTTCGATTCGTACACACGGCCGATATTCATCTCGACTCGCCGCTTCGTTCGCTGGCGATGCGAAATCCCGATCTTGCCGGGCTGGTGGGCGACGCCAGCCGCCAGGCATTCGTTTCGATAGTGGATCTCTGCCTTGAGGAACGTGTGGCCGCGTTGGTCATTGCTGGCGACCTATACGATGGCGACCAGACTTCAATGAAGACAGCGCGGTTCTTGGGCGCGCAGATGACACGCCTGCACCAGGCCGGCATCATGGTTTTCAAGATCCGCGGTAATCATGACGCCCTGTCGCGGATTTCCAAACAGCTGGTATTTCCCGACACCGTTACCATCTTTGGTGGTCGTGCTCAGTCGGTATTGCAGACAGCCGGCGGTCTGGACGTCGTATTCCATGGTTTGAGCTTTGCGAACCCTAAGGCGCCGGACAGCCTGTTAACCAAATATCCGGCGGCTCGTGAAGGGGCCGTCAACATAGGCATCATGCATACCAGTCTGGCTGGATCGCCAGGTCACGACGTTTACGCGCCCTGCAGCATCGCTGACTTGCACGCCCACGGTTTCGACTATTGGGCCCTCGGCCACATCCATGCTCGCCAAGTCCATCCTGGCGCCAGTGCCGTGGTGATGCCGGGAATACCGCAGGGGAGGGATATCAACGAGGCCGGTGAGAAATCAGTCACCCTGGTGACGGTGCGCCACGACCGTTCGGTGGAGATCGAGGAACGGCTGACCAGCGTTGCGCAGTTCGAACGGGTGAGCGTCGACCTTACCGGAGCGGTGGAGTGGCCCGAGGCCGTCGCGCGTGTTCGCTTCGCACTCGAAGAGATGCGGGCAACCGTCCGATCGCGTCATGCTGTGGCTCGCATTGGCCTGACAGGAACGTCACCACTGATGTGGGCGCTGATCCGCGACAGGGACCTCCTTCTTGCCGAAGCCGAACAGGCTGCGGAACAGCTAGGCCATACGTGGGTGGAGAAGCTCGAGCTTGACCTCGCGCCGCCTCGGACGGAGACCGCCGAGGATATTGCTGATCCGATTTTCGAACTCGAGCAATCAATGCGTGCCGATGCCACCTCGGAGGCCTTCCGCGCTGAGGCGAGGGCGTTCGTCCAAAAGATGGTCGCCGACCTTCCGGCCGACGGGCGGGATTTTGCTGGGACGGACGAAGCCGGGCTGGAACAGTTCCTCGATCAGGTGCTTTCCAAGGGCGCGGACTTGGTGACTGCCCGCCTTAAGGCCGGTGGATCGTCATGAGGTTGCGGCGCCTTGACCTCATTCGTTATGGAAAGTTCACCGATCGTTCGATCGACTTCGGACCCAAACCGGAATCCGGACCTGATCTGCATATCGTGTTTGGCCTGAATGAGGCCGGCAAATCGACTGCGCTTTCGGCCTATCTAGACTTGCTGTTCGGCATCGAGGAACGGAGCCGCTACAACTTCCTGCACGAGTACAGTGCCATGCGCATCGGCGGGGTGCTGGAACTGGCCGGCTCCGAACACACGTTCACGCGTACGAAACAGCGCAGTAATTCGCTATTGAATGCGACGGGCCAACCGGTAAGCGAGGTGGCGATCACGGCGCATCTCGCCGGTCTGTCGCGCGACGCCTACACGACGATGTTCTCACTCGATGACGAGACGTTGGAAGCCGGCGGAAAATCTATCCTGGAGTCGCGGGGCGACCTCGGCAAGCTTCTGTTCACGGCCAGCGCCGGTCTTGGGAACGCAAGTGATACGTTGAACGCCCTCGAGGCCGAAGCAGACGCTCTGTATCGGAAGCAGGCGCATGGAACCGAACTGGCGCTGTTGAAGAAGCGCCTTGTTGACGTAAAGTCGCGCAGGGATGCGATCGACACCCTTGCATCAACCTACGAGGGCCTGGAGGCCGAACGTCTCGATGCAGCGCAGCAGTACGGCCGAACCATCAGCGATCGGGCGGTGCTGGTGGCCAGGCTGGATACCTTTGCTCGTTACGTGCGTGCTGCGCCGATGCTGGCGGATATCCGGCGCAAGATTGCCCGGCTGGATCAGCTGCCGGACATCGCCTCCCCAGCCCGGACATCGACGGGAAGTGTCACCGAACTGATCGATGACGATGCCAGCCTCAGAACGCGGCTGTCCGCAAACATCGACGAGACCGAGCGCCTGGCGGAAAAAGTCACTGCGGTCGACGAGGACGAACCGATCCTGTCGATTTCCGAACGCATTCGCGGGCTGGCGGAGAGCAAGGTGCGCCATACCGCGGCTGGCTTTGACTTGCCCACTCGCAGGATGGAGCTGCAAATCCTCAACAACAGCGTGGCGAGCTGCCTTGCCGCCTTGGGCCGATCTTCCGAGGCGGATCCTGGCGCGCTGCTTCTGCCTGCCGTCACCGTTGGCGTCGTTCGCGCCATGGTCGAGCAGAGGTCCGGGATTGCTACCGGGATGCGTGCCGCTCGCGACGAAGCCGCGGCGGCACTCGATGCGCTGCAGGTGGCAAGGCAGCGGGTCGGCGAGGAAAGGGCGGTGCCCGAACCTGCCAGGGCAAGGCTGGGCTCGGCTTTGTCGAAAGCGCGAGCAAGCGGACACCAGGCAGAGATTAGGACGGCTCGCGAGGCGGAAGATGCGGGAACAATCCGATGGAAGGCGGCGCTCGCGCGCTTGCGTCCATGGAACGGAGATGCCCTCGCTCTCGCCAACGTCGCGGTTCCGAGCGCCGGGCAGATTGCCGCCTGGAAGACGGTAGCGTCAGAACTGGCAAGGAACACCGCCGTACTTGCCGAACGCCTTGCTGAATACGAGGGCAACCATGCCATGCTCGCCGCACGATTGGATGCCCTTCGTGCCTCGGGCGACATTGTCGACGATGAAGCGGCTACCGCCATCCGCCGAGTTCGCGATGATGCGTGGGCAACGCACCGCGCAGCGCTGACCGGTGACACCGCTGACGACTTCGCCGTGGCATTGGCGCGCGATGACATTGCCAGCGCAGGCCGGCTGGCCGGCGCGGCGGATCTGGCTGAGATCCGGGCAACTACGCGCGAGCTGGCCGAGGCCGCGGCCAACCTGTCACGCAACGGCATCCAACGCACACAGCTCGGCAAGGATGTGGATACCCAATTGTTGGAAATCCGCGCGGCCGCCAGGGACCTGCTCGGAGACGCCGTGGAACCTTCGTCTGAGCGCCTGATCGAAAGGATCGAGGATCAGATCGAGGCGCGCAGCGATGCGCTCGCTGCCTGGGAGCAGATCGAACTTGCTCGCTTGAAGGCCGAGCGAGCCGCTGACGCCGGCGAGCAGATACGCTTGGAAATGAGAGCAGTGCTGGGAAGCGTCGGCATTGTATCAGAGTCCAACGACACCCTCGAAGCAATCATGGCCATCGCGGAGCCGTTTCTGGATCGGCAGCGCAAGGTGGACGCCGAGTATGCCGAGGCGCTCAGAATGGTGAGCTCCAAAGAAGAGGATCTAGCGGCACGACGGGTTGCAGTAGGTGTGGCGGAGCGTCGCGAGGAGGAATGGCTGGCCGGCATTACCGAAGCACTCAAGGGAACTTGGCTCGAAAGCGGGCTCTCCGCATCCGGCGTCGGCACTGTGCTCGATCAATTGGCCGAACTTTCAAGAAGCCTGCAGGAACGGGACGACCTGCAGCTGCGTATCGACAAGATGGAGGCCGACAGGGCCAATTTTCTGGTCGAGGTCATCGCCGTTGCGGTTGAAGCCGACGAGCCGACGAAGGATACCGACCCGGAGCAGTTGGCCATCCGCCTTGCCGAGCGCCTAGAGCGTGCCGAGCGGACACGTGAAACGAAGGCAAGCCTCGGCAACGACCTGAAGCGCCTCAAGGAGGCGCGCGACATCCTCGACACTGAGATTTTGGCACACGAACGCCGCAAGAACGAGGTGCTGGGCGTCTTTGGTGTCGCCACTCTGCCCGAGGTAGTCGAACGCGATGAGCTGTTGCGTGAGCGCGATGGCTTGCGCACCACCGTCGCCGAACTTGAGGAACGGATAGTGGCGGAGCTCGCGGTCGACGGATTCGAGCAGGCCCGCTCGATCCTGGACGCGATCGATTTCGACGGCCTCGCGGTCGAGAAGGCTGAGGGTGAGCAGCGGCTTCGCCTGTTCGATGAAACCATCCAGCAACAGCTGATCCGGCAGACGCGCGCGGCCGACAAGCTGGACGCCATCGGCGGTGATAGTGCGGTTGCACGCCTGGATGCTGAACGGCGCACAACCCTGCTGGAAATCGAGGAGAAGGCCGTTCGCTACATAGAGCTGAAGCTTGGCATCATGTCGGCTGGCAATGCTTTGCGGATCTACCGTGAGAGCCATCGCTCCGGCATGATGGCGCGCGCATCAGACGCGTTCAAGCTAATGACGCGTGGCCAGTATTCGGGGCTGACAACCCAGCCTGTAAGAGGTGGTGAGGTTCTCATTGCTGTGCAGGGTGACGGGCAATCCAAGGTCACCGAAGCGCTTTCAAAGGGTGCACGATTTCAGCTGTACCTTGCCCTAAGACTCGCCGGTTATTACGAGTTCGCGCAATTTCGGCCCTCGGTCCCATTCGTCGCCGACGACATCATGGAGACGTTCGACCATATTCGCTCGGAGGAGGTTTTCAGGCTGTTCGGAGCGATGGCAAACACAGGTCAGGTCATCTACCTGACGCACCATAAGCATCTATGTGAAATAGCTGAGGCTGTCGTACCGGGAACGAGGATCCATCAACTCGCACAGTAATTTTCTCCGGAATACGTGAACGAACCAGTGAAGGACGCCGAATTTGACGGCAAGTATGCGCCCAAAGTCAGACGTTCCGGCAAACTTCGCGTTCGTCCAAAAGCGGACATATCGCCCGAGCCATAGACGGCCCCGATGTGCCCATAATGGACGTCCTGCAAATTCATTGTCCTGCCGAATCTGGACTTCGAGAGCTGGCCCTAAACAGCAATTGTATCGCGCCTAGCCGTCCTATCGCCGGGGCGCCAATTGTAAACAACGGCGAACTATACCAATATCGTTACTGGCTTCTTCCGGTGCGACTCGGGAGAACGGGATGGGCAATGAACGCGAAGACGCAAACGGGAAAACACAGCGCCGCTGGCCAATACCTCGGCTATGCGCTTCAACCTGTACGCCTTTGCTTTCACCTGCTCAACGCGCCTAGCGGCGCCTTGGTCTCTCTTGAACATTTAGACGATGTGGCGGTTCACCTGGTCGGCGGCGAAGTCGTTCTTGAGCAAAGCAAGAGCGCACTGAAGCAAAATCCGATATCCGACTGGGCTGCGGACCTGTGGAAGTCTCTGGCCAACTGGCTCAGCTTCATGGCGGCGGGAGAGATCGACCCGGCGACCAGCCATTTCCGGCTATATGTCACACCGGTGAAGGCGGGTGCCTTCGCGATCGCGCTGAACGACGCGAAAACAGATGCCGACGTGGAGGCGCTGGTCGCTAACCTCGCCAAAGCCCACAGCAAGCTGAAAGCTGCACCGGCATGCGACGCCGACGTCCAAGCTTTCCTGAACGCTGATGCGGCTCATTGCGCCGCCTTGGTCAAGAATCTCGCCGTTATCAGCGTCGATGCAGATCCCGTCGATCCGATACGCGCGATCTTCAAGCCGACGGTCTCTCCGCTCATCATCGACCTAGTGTGCGAACGCGCGATCGGCGCTGCGAAGGAGGCGGCGGACAGGCTGATTAGAGCTGGCAAGCCCGCCATCTTGGACGTGGACGCGTTTCAGGCCGAGCAAAGAGCATTTGTTCAGAAGAACAACCTTCCAGGGCTGCTGTCGTCTTTCACCAAGCAACCGCCTGTCGAGGCCATCGAACAATTGATCGCCGACCGTCCCGCCTTCGTCCGCCAACTCGAGCTGATCGAGGTGGGAGACGAAGCGTGCGTCCGGGCTGTTAGCGATTACCTTAGGACGCTCGCCGACATCTCGATCTGGGGCGAAAGCGGGCTAATCTTTGAGAAGAACCTAAGTGACTGGGACGATGATCTTGTCGGTCGCTATGAGCACGTCAGTGCAGAGGTGCACGACATACAGGCCGGACACCCCGCAACGGTTCGTGGTAGAATAGTTTACAGGCGCTGCGCGCAGTTGCAGCCTCCACTCGATGGTCGAGTCGTCCCCGGTCATTTCGTCCACGGATCATTCAACGCCCTTGCCCACGGCCTGCGCCTCGGCTGGCATCCCGACTACCAGACTCTTTTGGAGCCAGCGACTTGATTGAGGCTGGCCGATCGCACCTACCGCTCAGCGACCTCGCCCTTGTCCAGAATCCAGGACTTGGGGCTTTCGCATTGTGGCAATTTGGCCAAGGTTTCCAGGCTGAGGACGAACGTCCAGCGCCGTTCGCCTTGGCGTTTCTCGTGCTGCCAATCGTCCTGCATCGCGCAACGCTCGAAATCGTGACTTCGACAAACCGACCCTCTGGACTGGCGCTCTTCGCGGCCAAGCTCGGGAAGGAACGGGAACAACTCCTCGCCGTCCACGAGCGAGCGCTGCTGCTGCGTACTCTGACATTGCAATCGGCCGCTGTCGGTGTGAGCGGGCGGCTGCTGTCCGTGGATTACAAGGATGCTACTTTAAGAGCAAACGTACCAGAACCGAAACCGAGGAGGCTCGTCCTTCCAGAGCGCGTCAAGCACCTCGGACCTGCCTCGGAGAAATTGGGTTTCTGGTTTTCGAACCTGGGGACCGCGCAGGTGGCCAACCTGTTACGGGTGGAGTTCTAGATGTATTTCCAGCTTCGAAAACTGATCCTTTGGCCCCGCAATGGTGCAGCGCCGCGGGTCGTCAAGTTCGAGCCCGGTGTCGTCAACGTCATCAGCGGCGCGTCGAAGACCGGGAAGTCCGCCGTTATCCCTATTGTTGATTACTGTCTGGGCTCGGAGAAATGCGCGATTCCGGTGGGCGTAATCCGCGAGAACTGCAGCTGGTTCGGCATTCTGATCGAGACGCTGGAGGGCGAAAAGCTCTTGGCGCGACGCGAACCGGGGGACCAACAGAGCACAGGCGACATGGTGCTGCTGGAGGGCGCACAGGTCGAAATTCCGGAGACGATCACCGACAAGACCACCAATGTCGACACGGTCAAGCGCGCGATGAACCGCCTGGCAGGACTGACTGACCTCGACTTCGAACCAGGTACAGAGAATGGATTCAAGCAAAGGCCAAGCTTCCGCGACCTCATGGCCTTCACGTTCCAACCTCAGAACGTGATCGCCAATCCCGACGTGATGTTTTTCAAGGCCGATACGACGGAACACCGGGAGAAGCTAAAGACCATCTTCCCGTACGTTCTGGGCGCGGTCACGGCAAAGATTCTCCAGGCGCGGTTTGAGATCGATCGGCTCCAGCGCAACCTCCGCCGGAAGGAGGCTGAGCTACGCGCGATCGTGTCGGCAACTGGCGCTTGGCGGGCGGAGGCGGAGGCGTGGCTGCGTCAGGCAGTCGAACTTGGCCTAGTCGATTCCTCCACTGAAGTGCCGAAGGACTGGAGTGACGTTGTTGACCTGCTTCGGCGCGTGTCGAACAGCAACTCAAGTCTTGCTCGACCAAGCCTGGCCGGCATCGATGTGGTGCTGACGCGTCTGGAAACCCTTCGTGCGTCGGAAACTGAAATCGCCGCGCGACTTACCGAGCATCGTCAGCGCCTGAACGAACTGCGCCGTCTGGTGGAGAGCAGCGAGGCGTACGGCGACGCCATGCGCATCCAACGTGACCGCTTGGACCTTTCCACGTGGCTGAGGGACTTGGCCGACGAGTTCGCCGATCCGTTGGTCGCACTCGGGGACGGCGGCCGCGAGAAGGTCTTGGCCCTTTGCGACAACCTCGGCGGTCTGGAGATCCGACTGCGGACCCACCCTGCGATGTCTAACACGCTTGACAAGGAAATCCTGCGCCAGCGCGGCGCCGCTGAAGCGGTCCTATCTGAGTTGAACGATGTCCGTAGCGAGATAGCGGTGCTGGAACGGGACTCTGACGTCGCCCGAGACGAGGCCAATCGCTTCGATAGGCTTGAGCGCTTCCTCGGTCGATTGGAGCAGGCGTTGCACGTCTACGACCGCGCCGACCAGTCGTCGGATTTGCGGCAGGAACTCACCTCGCTGCAGGCCGATATTGCAACGCTGCAAAAGACGATCTCCGAGGCCGACATCCAGCGCAAGCTATTCAACGCGTTGCACCAAGTCTCCCATCATGCCAATCGGCTGATTCCGCAGCTTGACGCGGAGTGGCCCGAGGCCCCGATTAGGCTGTTGATTGAAGACCTGACCGTCAAGGTGACTAGGGGAACGCGTGAGGACTACCTGTGGGAGATTGGCAGCGGCGCCAATTGGCTCGCGTATCACGTCGCACTAATGCTTGCGCTGCAGCACTACTTCCTGGCCGAACCTCATCACCCAGTCCCTGGTCAGCTGATCTTCGACCAACCTAGCCAAGTCTATTTTCCTAAGCGGGCGGCGGGCGACGAGGGCCCCGACCTCATCGCGTGGAGGGATCAGGACGTGGTCGCCGTCAGGAAGGTCTTTGCGCTCCTAGGCGCTGAGGTCATGGCCGCGAAAGGTCGCCTCCAGATCATCGTGCTGGATCATGCAGATGAGGACGTCTGGGGCAAGCTTCCCGGAGTCAAGTTGATTGAGGAATGGCGTGGACAGGCCCTCGTGCCTCAGGCTTGGATTGCCGCCGCATCTTCCAACGGTGGATAATAATCTGCTGCCAGAGGAGAAGGCATGGCGAACGTGGACGAGATCAACCGTCTGACGGCCCTTGGCTTGAACGTCATCACAGCCATGGATGTCGCGGAAGGAAAACTAGACGAAGCCTTCGAGGTCGCCCGCGCTCAGGAGAAACGCAAGGTCGACATCTGGTGCAAAGGAAGAAAGAACATTCCGGTTGCACTGACTGCGATATGGGACTGCGATCCTGCAAACTTCTATCTCGCGTTCGACGGCGATGATCCCAGCGACCACGCTTCGACGGATTTCATTCTTATCGACGCTGATGTCACTGACGTTGGCGGCAGGCTTACCTACGCCGCCAGCAGGGACAAGGGTCCTTGGCATCAACGTTACAAGAGCAAGAGCTGTGGGATCGCCTACCGATGGCTGCATGGCCGCGGTGTCACACCGCCTTTGCTCGGCGAGTACCAAGGCCAAGTTCACATCGTAGGAGGCATGCACCGCTTCCATCTTGCCAAGCACTATGGGACGACGCGCATGCCATTCCTCGTCCGGAGGGCCGAACTAGCCGCAGTAATGGCGTTGATCCCCTCGGCGACCGACACCGCCAACTCGTAATGGCGGGGACTGCAGAAAAGAAGCGAATGAGTTGCGAACTTACCGGGATCACTCCCCGAAAGCTGACCGACGGCTTCCGGCCCCGTTGCGGCCATTCTTACTCCCGCACTTTGGCTTTTCCAGCGCTAAACCGGCCTTGGGCGATGAATGGAAACGGTCAGATGTTCCCGGTCTGTGCTCGAAAAGTCGCATAAAAGGGCAGACTGGTGTGACGTCCGGAATTATTGGGCCTTTCACGGGTTTACCGGTCCCGAATTATCGGTTGCTGGCGGGCGGGCTATGCGATTGAAAACAGGAGAGTTTTCTGGCTAAGGGTGGGGTTTCAGACTGAGTTTACCAATGCCCTTAATGACGATTAATTCTGGATTGGCATCAGGTGATTGGGTTTGCGCAGAATATAGCCGCCCTTATTGGTAAACCCGCTCACGGTCGACAACGGATTGGTCAACCTAGGACGACAGGATTGGTAAACCGGAGCCGCCCTATCGACGAAGGTCTAGCTTGGCGCATTCACTGTCGCCGGTAGGCAGATATTCGGGCGACAATCGGGACCAGCGTGCGACGCCGCCAAGCGTGAGACACGTCGGCTACGCCGCAAATCGACACGGTTTGACCGGGCGCAATACCGCACCGATCTTCTAATCTCGGCTTAATTCCGGAGAGAGGCAGATAATTCCGGACGCCACACTGATTGGTAACCTAAGGCCACCCACCACGCGGATTGGTAGCCCACAGGAATAGGTTTGGTAACCCTTATCGAGTGAGGGCCGCTCGTACCTTTCGGCGGGTTCGTTTCAGTTCTAAGCCCGGCTTAATTCTGGACAACGACAGATAATTCTGGACGGCACAGTGGAACTCAACGCGTTGTAAGGATGGCATAGAGAAGCAGTAGCCCTCCAGTCTCGCTACTGGAAAAATTCTGGAAAATGGGTCTGCTTGGCTGGACGCAGAACGTTGTGATTATTCAGCCGGCATTTCTGAAGCTTCTCGAACACAAACAGCTTGCCTTCGCGCACGCTATCTTCGAGCGACTTCGCCTTCGCCAGATGCGCCGCAATCGCGCTGGCCAGCATGCAACCTGTTCCGCGCATCGATATAGCAAGGCGCGGCGTGTCGAAGTGGATGGGTTCATGATCGGAGCGTAACAGAATATCGGCCGATCGGGGACCCGACGCGTGCCCACCCTTGATCAGCAGGGCCTGAGGGCCGACGGCCTGCAGTCTTTGTCCTTGTTGGAGCGCACCGTCCTCATCCGAAGCCGGTTCGGAACCAGTAAGGAGCGCCAGTTCAGGAAGGTTGGGCGTGACAATGCAGCAAAGCGGCATCAAATCGCGCTTCATGGCAGCGATAGCGCCTGCTTCCAGAAGTGCGCGGCCTGAGGTGGAGGCCAGCACAGGGTCGAGTACTGCCGGCACTTGCGGAAATTTGCGCAGCACTGCGGCAACGGCAACAATGATCTTGGCAGTCGCCAGCATGCCGATCTTGATTGTGGCTACGTCGTTGGCCTGTAGCGCGGCACACATCTGATTGGCCACCATGCTGGGTGGCGAATGATGGATTTCGATCACGGCGTCGTGCGTTTGCACCGTTAGCGCTGTGACGGCGAGACAGGTGCGCACGCCAACGGCAGAGATCGTCTCGATGTCGCGTGCTATTCCAGCACCCCCGCTGGAATCTGATCCGCCAACGACAAGCACATGCGGTTCTCGTCTCATCGCCATCGGTCCGTCTTTTCGATCCATTCTCGCGTGCGCGCTTCGGGGTCGAAGCTCAACGTGATGTCCGTGACCACTGCGGCGCTGTTGGCGCCGGCCTCAAAGACGCCGTCGAGGCGGTCGGGGTTGAGGCCGCCGATGGCGACCAATGGGATCGGCGCCACCCGCCGCTTCCACTCGCTGATCCGCTCTAGCCCTTGCGGTGCCCACTTCATTTTCTTCAAAGTGGTGGGATAGATCGGACCGAGCGCGACATAGTCGGGCTCGGCAAACATGGCCGTTTCCAGCTCGACATGATCATGCGTGCTCAATCCGAGCCTGACGCCCGCTGCCCGTATCCTCGAGAGGTCGGCCGTTTGCAAATCCTCCTGGCCCAGATGCACGAAATCGCAGCCTTCCTCGATTGCCAGGCGCCAATAATCATTGATGATGAGCTGGCTTTTGTGTTGGACACACCAGGCCTTCGACTTGCGGATCTCCGCGCGCAGCCCGGTTTCATCCATGGTTTTGATGCGAAGCTGAATCAGCTTGACGCCGAGCGGCGCCAACCTTTCGATCCAGGCGGCGCTGTCGACGATCAGGTAGAAGGGATCGAGCTTCATGAAAAAACGGCCCTGCCGACCATCGGTGTCGATGGCACGGCGACGTCGCGCGGTTCGAGCATTCCCGAACTGAACGCCTCACGACCGGCGTCGACCGCCTTACCGAAAGCACGCGCCATGCCGACCGGATCTGCCGCCTTGGCGACCGCTGTGTTCAGGAGCACGGCGTCAAAGCCGAGTTCCATGACGGTGGCCGCGTGCGACGGCCGTCCGAGCCCCGCATCCACAATCAGCGGGACGCCAGGGAAATATCCGCGCATCGAGCGCAGCGCCGTCATGTTGACCGGTCCCAAGGCGGAACCGATCGGTGCGCACCACGGCATCAGGACCTTGCAGCCCGCTTCCAGCAGCCGCTCGGCGACAACGAGATCGTCGGTGGTATAGGGGAATACCGCAAAGCCGTCCTCGCACAGGATGCGGGCGGCTTCAACCAGACCGAACACATCCGGCTGTAGCGTGTCGTGATTGCCGATCACTTCGAGCTTGATCCAGTTGGTGCCGAAGACCTCGCGCGCCATTTTCGCGGTGGTGACGGCTTCCTTGACGGAGAGGCAGCCGGCGGTATTGGGCAGGGTTCTGGCGCCCAGCGAGCGGATCAACGACCAGAATTGTTCGCCGGCCCTACCGCCCGCCATCTCACGCCGCAACGAGACGGTCACCACCGACGTGCCCGATGCCTTGACTGCATCGGCAAGGATGGCCGGCGAAGGATACTGAGCCGTGCCGAGAAGCAGGCGCGACGAAAGCTCGGTTCCATAAAGCTCCAACATGCTAGCCGCCCTGCATGGGCGAGAGGATTTCGATCCGGTCGCCGTCGCTCAACTGGAACTCCGCGCGGTTGGCTTTGTGCACGAGGTCGCTGTTGACGGCGGTGGCGAGCCAATCGCCCTCATAGTCGAGCGCGGCAAGCAACTCGGCCAGCGTGGTGGCGGCAATCTCACGCGCCTCGCCGTTGACCATCAGTTTCATGAGCATGCTCCTTGGTTCTGTCTTGACTGAAAACCAGGTCGGCAGCCTGGCGCGCCATGGCGGGGGCGAGGAGAAAACCGTGACGATAAAGACCGTTGATCGCGATGATCTCACCGTCTGTTTCGACGCGTGGCAAATTGTCGGGAAATGCCGGACGGACACCCACACCGGTTTCAACGATCTCGGCCTCACCAAAGGCCGGATGGAGGGCATGGGCGGCGCCCAGCAGCTCCATCATGGAACGCGCCGTCACCGGTCCGGCGCTCTGGCTTTCAATCATCGTCGCTCCGATCATGAAACGGTGATCGGTGCGCGGCACGGCATAAAGCGGAAAGCGTGGATGAAGCAAACGGACCGGCCGCGACAGCGAGACATCAGGCGTGCGAAGGATCAGCATTTCGCCGCGAACACCGCGCAGCCTGTCATCGGCCGCTGCCATTCCCATGCAGTCTATCTGACGGGCGAATCCCGAAACAGGCCGGGCGTCGCAGCCGAAGTGGAATTTGACACCCATGGTCGCAAGCTTGTCATGAAGTGCCGCCATCGCCGGGCGTGGGTCGAGGTGAGCCTCGTCGGGGAAGAGCAATCCACGCCGGAAGCGGCCGGCGAGGTCGGGTTCCAGGAGCGCAATTTCGTTTTCATCGACGCGCCGATGCCCTGACGTGCGACTGGCGAACCGGTCAAGCTCACCGGCATCACGCGGCGCGGCCACGACCAATGTCCCGGCCCGTGTCACCTGACCCGACAGCACCGCATCCCACCAGTCGGCAGCATCGCGTCCGAGATCCAGCACCGGCTGCTCCGCGCTTTCGCGCTCGCACCATGGCGCCAGCATGCCGCCGGCGAACCACGACGCGTTGCCACCAAGGCCATGCCGCATCTCGGCGACGGTGACCGTCGCGCCGCGGGCGGCGAGTTCGAAAGCGACGGTGAGGCCGGCAACGCCGGCCCCTTTGACGAGCACCCTCATGATGGTTTGGGAGCCTCTGGCACGACCGGTACGCCAGTCTCGTCCGCCTGCATGTAGAGATCGCCGCCCTCCCGGTATTTTGCCGCCATTGCCGCCATGCCTTCCTTCTGGGCCTCGGCACGGATGTCGTGGGAAATGCGCATGGAGCAGAATTTCGGCCCGCACATCGAACAAAAATGTGCCAGCTTGTGCGCCTCCTTGGGCAAGGTCTGGTCGTGGAAGGACCGTGCGGTTTCGGGGTCGAGCGACAGGTTGAACTGGTCCTCCCAGCGGAACTCGAAGCGCGCGCGCGAAAGGGCATCATCCCTGGTTTTCGCTGCCGGATGGCCCTTCGCCAGATCGGCTGCATGGGCGGCTATCTTGTAGGTGATCACGCCAATCTTGACGTCGTTGCGGTCGGGAAGGCCGAGATGCTCTTTCGGCGTGACGTAGCAAAGCATTGCGGTGCCGAACCAGCCTATCATGGCGGCACCTATCCCTGAGGTGATGTGGTCATAGCCCGGCGCGATGTCGGTCGTCAGCGGCCCCAACGTGTAGAACGGCGCCTCACCGCACACTGCGAGCTGCTTGTCCATGTTCTGCTTGATCTTGTGCATGGGGACATGGCCCGGGCCTTCGATCATCACCTGGCAGTCCTTTGCCCAGGCAATCTTGGTGAGTTCTCCAAGTGTTTCCAGTTCGGCGAATTGCGCCGCGTCGTTCGCATCGGCGATTGAACCGGGACGAAGGCCGTCGCCGAGCGAGAAGGAGACGTCATAGGCTCTGGCGATGTCGCAGATCTCCTCGAAATGCTCGTAGAGGAAGCTCTCCCGGTGATGGTGCAGGCACCATTTGGCCATGATCGAGCCGCCGCGCGAGACGATGCCCGTGACCCGGTCGACGGTCAGCGGGATGTAGTGCAGCCGCACGCCGGCGTGGATGGTGAAATAGTCGACGCCTTGCTCGGCCTGCTCGATCAGCGTGTCGCGGTAGACCTCCCAGTTCAGATCCTCGGCGATGCCGTTGACCTTTTCCAGCGCCTGATAGAGCGGCACCGTACCGATCGGCACCGGCGCATTGCGCACGATCCAGTCGCGGATGTTGTGGATGTTGCGGCCGGTCGACAGGTCCATCACCGTGTCCGCGCCCCAGCGGATAGCCCAGACCATTTTTTCGACCTCTTCGGCCATCGACGATGTGACAGCCGAGTTACCGATGTTGGCGTTGATCTTGACCAGAAAATTGCGACCGATGATCATCGGCTCGCTCTCGGGATGATTGATGTTGGCGGGAATGATTGCGCGCCCGCGCGCCACCTCGTCGCGCACGAATTCGGGTGTGACGAAATCTGGGATCGCCGCGCCGAAGGCTTCGCCGTCGCGTTGCAGCTTGCCGCGCATCACCTCGCGGCCGAGATTCTCGCGGATGGCTACGAACTCCATTTCTGGCGTGATGATGCCGGCGCGCGCATAGGCAAGTTGGGTCACCGCCTTGCCCTGCTTGGCCTTGAGCGGCCGATTGCGTATCGGAAATTCCGGTGTCAGGCGCTCGCCGGTGGCGAATCCATTGTCTTCCGGCCGGACGTGGCGGCCGTCATAGGCTTCGACATCGCCACGCGCCGTGACCCATTCGTGGCGAAGCCGGGCAAGGCCTTTTTCGATGCTGGTTTCGACTGATGGATCGGTGTAGGGGCCGGACGGATCGTAGACGGTGACGGGCGGTTCGCCGGCCGTCGGATGGACGGAAATCTCGCGCATCGGCACCCTGATCTGCGGGTAGAGGACGCCGGGCTTGTGGATTTTCCGCGAGGCGGGCAGTGGTCCCGTCGATACGGCGGGGGTGAGGGCATTCATCGTGAGGCTCCTTTGCTCATGCATTGGAGACCCAGTTCTGTGCCGGAAGGATGAAAAGACGCTTCTGTAGACCTGCTGCAACAGGACCTCGGGCGTAAACTCCCGCAAAGCGCTTGCACCGTCCCTACGCCAGTATGAACTGGATCAGGTTCAACGGGTCACTGCGCCGCGAAAGCCAGCAGTATCTCAGCCCCTTGCCGGGACTCCCCTGGTGAATGCCTTAGGTTGAACGGGCTGACGCTATCTTGTCAAGCGCATTCGGGCGCCTTCGGCCGGTGGCGACGACCGGCGGCCAGCCGGGCGGAGAGCTCGCGCATGCATCGGGGACAAGTCACGCCCCGTAGACCGGGGCTGAATGGCCAAAGCCTCATTCGCTTCGTGAAGGATGGAGAAACTGTATTGGCCATGTGCGCGTATCGACCAAGTAGCTCAGGCGGTCACGGATGTGGTTATTCTGGTCGAAGGTGACGAACGGCCTTGGGGGTCACCTCCTTTAGGATTCAGAGGTTGGAAGACGGCTTCTCGCGATCACGGCCATCAGGAAATACCTGTCTTCGGCTCAACCTCGACATGGCGTCCGATCGACCGCAGATATACAGCTATCTCGTTCATGAGATGATCGCGTTCGCCGTAGATTTCAGCAATCCTACGCAGCTGTGGCTCGACGGCCCTCCGTTGCGCTGGCGTGAAATCAGCATCGCCAAAGACGTATCCCAAGTTGCCAATCGCGCAAATTTTGCAGCCGGCGTCCACAACTGCTTGTACGAATGCCGGAATGTCTTTTTCTTGCATGGTCTTCATGTCGAACCTCTCGTGAATGGCGTGCTTGCGCCCCAATCTGCCTTTTCAGCGTGTCCTCTGGGCGGCGCAAGCCCTGAGCGTGACTGTGCACGGGCAACCTCGACTATCCCATCTGCCACGCTCTTTAGAATCGGTGGGGTCTGGTGATCGCAGGCTGGGCCACTCAAAAGCCTGCAAGAAGAAAGTCATGGCGACCATTGCTCAAGATCGCAAGGGTGCGTGCAAGACCTTCCGTTGGCAGTCATGCACGCTCGCTCAGAGATAGTCCGGCCGCGGAAATTCTCCCTTATTCGTAAGAAAGCTCATTGAGCAACTGGGCATTGAGCAACTGGGTCTCACGTCACGGGTCTCGTGTGCTTCACAGCCGAAAAATAGCCGCCGTGGCAATTCTCGAAAAGTGCAGGCTACCTCGTTAAGGACACTGCGGATGATCGTTCGCGCTTGGCAAAAGCGAACGGATTAGTCTATGGCTCTCGGCAGGGGGGCGAGTTATGCGGCGGGTGCGAATCCTTCAAGTAGGCGATATTCACTATCCGGACTGGCATCCTTCCTCTAGCAACATCGATGCCAAGGATAGCAAGTTCGCTCCGAAAATAACGCAGAAGCTACGCGCGTCTTCGCTGCGTGCCGTCTTGACGAAACTTCGGCGGCTGACGACTTCGAAGCCCTTGGATTCGATCGCCTTCATGGGGGATTTCACGAGCCGTGGCGACAAGACCTTCATTGCTTCGGCATTCCAGCATTTCACGTTGCTCTGCCGCGCACAGGGACGCAGTTCAAAGGCGCTTCCGTTGATATTCGTACCGGGAAATCACGATGTGAACCGTGATGACGCGCGCGAACTTGGACCGACTGAGAAATTCAGCGAAATGGCGAGTTTAGCCGCCCGCTTGGGTTGGCAGACCGTTCCCGTGGACCAACCCGTGCACTTCAGACTTCCGACAGGATCCGCAGGCGCAAACTTCATCCTCGTCAACACAGCGATAGGCAGTTGGGAGCTTCAAAACCTTCCCGCGTTCCTTCGTGATCGTCTCGAGGCACTCAGTCCTTCTACAGAGCCTCTAGATCTCGGCTCGCCGGACATCTCGGGACATTCGCCCGCGACACCTCCCAGCGATCCAGACAAGGAGGCGTCCGACGACGAGTATTACGGTCAGATGGACACGCCATACATCTCGCGTGAGATGCTTGCAGGCCTACAGGAATTGCTCCAGCAGCCCGACATGCGTTACGGCATCATAATCGGCCATCACAATCTGCTGCCACAAAAGACTCCGCGCATTACGCCATACGCGGAGATGCTCAACAGCGGATTTGTCAGAACTCAGCTGCTGCAGGGCAACAAGCCTATCGTCTACCTGCATGGACACATACATGCTGATCCGGTCGAGATCGTCAACGATCCAAGGTTTCCGGACGGCAAATTGATCTGCATCTCAGCACCAGAGATACAGTCAGGTTTCAATGAGCTCGTCTTCTTCACGACCGATCAGGGAGAGCTCGTCGGCATCCGACTTATACCCTACCGCACCAATGTCGCCGACGGGACGGTCATGGAAGGCGAACATTGCTTTATTTCGACCATGTCCAACGGCAAGGCCTTTCTGAACAACGACACGTTTGACCTGCTGCGCCGACTGCGCGACCATGCCACCAGGCGCGGGAATGGGTTACTCTTCTGGGACGAGATCACTGAGATTGCTGCCTCCGCCGAGCTCGGGCTAGATCTGGAAGACTCTCTTCTGATGCTCCAAGCGGCGCGCTTCATCGAGATAGACGGCCTCACCAAGGCAAACTCGGCTTGGCGCATTAAGGTAAGGGACGAATAGCGATGGAGAATCCGTTCGGCCCCAACAGGATCGAGTACGAAAGCCGCCCGATACTGTGGTTCAGTCAGAAGTCGGCGTTGATTTCTGCCGCCGCCAAGCCGGTCTTCGTCGCAGGGACGAGAGGCAGCGGCAAGACCAGCATTCTTCGCTCGCTTTCCACAGTCCATATTCTTGAAGACAAAAGTCTCTCGGACCAAGTCGGCAAGCTCGCTTGGTATGGCGTCTTCTTCCAGCTCAATGAGACATTCTCGCCCCTAATCGACAACGCCGTTCTGAACCTCATTCCGGAGCGGATACGCTTCGACACGGCCGCCGTGATCCCGCGGCAATTCGTAATCTTCTCTCACTATCTGGAGCTGAAGATAGTCGAACGCCTGCTCGAGAGCATCGGCCAGCTCAGACGCGACGGCCACTTGAAATACCGGGCCTCCGAAGATAGGGACGTCGCCCTGGCACTGCATCGCGAAGTGCTGCACTTCATACCCCAACCTGCCCGTCTCGACTTCTTCAGCATCGATGAGCTGCGGGGTGGGATAACCCGGTACGTCGACGAATGCTTCAACGCGTTCTTCTTTGCCGCCGATGCCGGAGCGACCGGCTTCAGAGCAACAGACCCTGGCGCGATCATTAACAAGGTCGCGACCGCGATCACTCCACTTTTAAATGGCCCATCTTTCGCCGGTGACAGGGCGCCCTTCTTCAAGATACTGATTGACGACTGTGAAGCACTGACACCGCTCCAACAGCAGTTCCTGAACACCTTGGTGAGAAAGACGCGCGGCAACGTGAAATGGGTCCTCGCCTACATCGGCGGCCTCTACGACACGATCCGGACGATCATACCCGGCCAGTCGCTCTCGAATGCTGACCGGGACGTCGAGAATCTTGATTCAGTCGATCCGAGGGAGTTCGCCACGCTGTGCGAGAACGTGTCGTCGCTTCGGCTGTACTATGCGCTTCCTGACCATCTGCGGAGTGATCTCGAGCGCAACGATGCGCTCAGCGCGTTTTCGCTCAAAAACCGGCTGGGGCGGCTTTCCGTCAATGACATCATCGAGCGGGTTATCATATCGGGTCATTCCGAGGGCAGAGAAGAGCTTGTGGCACTTGCTGATGCAGCACGTGAATTCCTCTCCGTGAATTTGAGGACGGCGGATCAGCAGCAATTCCTTCTTGATCGAAAAGCGCGCCCTTATGCCGAAGGGCTGGCGCTCGCGCTCATGAACCCGGAAATTAAGCGCCGGCCCATGAGCAAGGCGGATGCTTCAAATCTGAAGAGGTCGATCGCCCGGAAACAGGGATGGGCTTTTCTGAAAGCGTGCCAGATGCTGCGTCTGCATGACTACCCGTACGTAGGGCACCAGATCATCACATCATTGAGCGACGTCTGTATACGCGATTTCCTTGATATAATGGGAGAGATCTTCCGCCGCAGTGTTCCGAGTTCCAGTGATCCACGAAAACTGGTGGAATTCATCAACTCGGATTTACAGATTCATCTCGAACAGCAGAGACAGGCTGTGAACGCCGCCTCTCAACGGAAGCTTGATGGACTTCAGGCGCTTTCACATCCGTACGAAGAAGAGAGCGTGCGCATGGTGCGGGCGTTGGGTTACCTGACCGCTCGCCTCCAGACAGAGTTTGCCGAAGAAAATGCTCTAGGAACGACAGAGAGAGGCATTTTCAGGGTTGATCTAAAGGAAATGCGCTCGCTGGTGAACCGACTGGAGCAACCCAGCGGAAAACTGGACGAGGTCCTGCGTCGGGCGGAAAGGGATGGGTTTATCCGGGAGGTCTCCGCCGCCGGCAACTTTGAGGTGGACCGCGCCGACCCCGCATCGAAGGAGATGATGATCAGATTGCATCGGCGATTTGCACCTTACTTCGGGTTCTCCTATCGCGGCCCGTACGAAATCAACACAATCCCTGCGGCGCGGATGGTCGACCTGCTTTTTACCAGGCATCGGCTCCCAGAAGACTGGGCCGACTCGGTGTTTAAGGAGCTCGTCGCGCGGCCCGCACTCAAGACCGAATTCCAGCACTCGCTTTTCGAGAGCGATCTCGAATGACCGCTTCAACTGTCGAGTATCGAGTCTTCGGCCATCTGGCCGTCACCGAGAAGGCGAGAGATGCAGGTACCTGCGAAACGATGGAGGCAGATATCGCGATCGTCGCGCTTGGATGGGAAACGCGTTTCGCCGCGTTCGAAAACCATCTTGACCTGAAGGTCGGCAAGATCGTGGTTCTGGACTTTGCTCTGAAGGAAGCGAACGTCCCAGCCGTCGAAGAAAACCGGCGAAAGCTCATCGCTATGGGTACCCGATGGGGCGTCGAAGTGACTGTGATCACCCTCGAGCCTTCCATCGAGTATCAGAAGAACATCAATCTCCTCGATCACCTGCTCACTCAGATGGCCGCTTCATGTGGCTCATACGAAGGAAGCCTGCGGAAGGTTTTCGTCGAGTGCTCGACGATGCCGCGAATCTACATCCAATGGCTGATTGCGGTGGCATTCAAGAAAATGTCGATTCAGTCTCTCGAATTCGGGTACGCCGAAGGTATCTACGGGAACGCGATCGGCAAAGAGGATTTTTCCAGCGGCTTGGACCGATACGTCACCGTCCCTCATCTTCAAGGCAGCGGAGGAATGGGCGAAGAGAAAGTCCTGCTCGTGGGGATCGGAGGAGATGCCGACGTATTCTACGGATTGATCGATATCGTCAGTCCGGAACGGATCTCGCTCCTCGTCCCAAGAAGCGACAAGAATGCGCATATCGATGCTTTGCTCGATCAACAGGTGGCCAAGGTACGTGAAACCCACCGGCTCGAAGATGGCGAAGTTCGCGACATCCAGGCTTTCGGGCTGATGGCCCACCTCGATGCTTTCGAGACGTATCTCGACGGGTTCGGCTCGCGTGCGGTGGTGAACGTTTTTGTCAGCGGCCCGAAGGTTCAGGCCATCGCTGCTGCCGTGCTCGCCTGCTCCGACAGCCGCGTCCATCTCAAGGCAAGAATTCCCACCTCCTATGCCCATCGTGAAGTCTCAGCGAATGGGCGGTATCATATCTATAGGCTGATTGACCTGACATCCCCTGCCTGCAGCCTTCCCGGGACGTTCTGACACTATCTTGCATTCGAGTAGCATCATGGTCCCAGTAGCCGTTCCGCCAAGCCTTCAGCGCATGTTCGTGTCGCCCGATCCGGTCGATGGGGGGCTAATTCCCACTTGGAAGCTGCTCTACATCAGATCAGGGGGGAATGCAGACTGGCAGAATTCCGTCTAATTAGCGACTAGCTAAAACATATACTCAGGCGAGACTGTTCAGCATAGAAATAGTGAGTCGGCCGTGAACTATCCGCAAGCCATTGATCTGGCCTGTTGATTGAGGCGGATAGCGGCTTTGGAATTGCAGGATT
>NZ_JARTVP010000020.1:0-42149 GCF_029625865.1 Mesorhizobium sp. WSM4887 | reverse complement strand
GATGGATGCTGAAGCGTGGTAACTCCAGTCTCCTCGGTCCGGTCCGAATGGACAACCTCTCGAAAGCTCACACCTAGAACTCCTCTTGAAAGCGTATCTAGCTTCAAAGGGCGTGTCGAAACGCGGTCTCCGGCTCGGCTTCGGTCACAAGATCGAGGACATTTACGAAGCCGCAGTGGCCCTAGGAATGCCGCCGATTGGGAACGTGAAGATGATTGCCAACAACCTTGACCTGATGAATTCTCAGCAAGATTTTAGGTACCCGTCGGGGTACAAGCTGAATGTCCCGCCGCCGAGCTTCTGCCGAGAAACGTATAACGCTCTCCACACAGCGATCGAGCCGAGGATCCCCACCGAGGTACTGAAAGCCAACCTCAAATTTCATTGGGATTTTCGGGGGAAGACTGTCATTTGGAAGGACGAATAGCCCGAGGATGATCTTCCCCATCTACGTTGGCGTTCTTATGGCGCTGCTGTCAGCATCCGCCATTGGCGGTGGCGGCAAGGCGATCTTGTTGGGATGGCCGCCTCGCTGACAATGGCCGGGATGGGCACTCGCCGGCTGGCTAGGTTCTTAGCAGGCCATAGCCGGCTGTCTGGTGGAGATCGTCTTTCAGGGCTTTGATCGTCTGTGAAAGGTCGCGAACCTTGTCCATCAGCGTCTGAATGGTCGCCCCGATGGGCTGGATCTTAACGCCTCAATCGTCGCGAGAAGCTCAAGGTAGACGTGGTTCAATTGAACTTTCTCCCTTCGAGAGCTCTCAATGGTGATCGACATGTGCGACCAGGCTCGATCAATTGCCTGTTCGCTTATCCTTCATCGACAAGCGGACGCGTGCCGCCACCTCCCTTCCGTCACGCGAAGGACCCAGCCGGCGAGACCAGACGGCGTGCGTGGCGCAATCTTCTATGTGACGAGCGGCGAGATCGCGTGTGTCCCGCCGTGATGGGATCATCTATTCGTCGAGCGCGGCGCTGGCGCCATCATCGTCGATATCTGCAAACCCTGGGATGATCCAGCAGCTTCTCCTTCGACAGCAGCCCGGCGTCCTCGAGCGCCTCGAAATCCGGCAGCTGGCGCAGCGTGTCGAGCCCGAACTGCGACAGAAAAGTTTTGGTCGTCACATAGGTGTAGGGCGCGCCCGGCTGCGGGCTGCGCGGCCCCGAGGCGACCAGCTGCTCAGCGCGCAGCACGCCGATCAGGTCACGTGACACCTCCTTGCCGAAAAAGCTCGACAGCTCGCCACGGGTGATCGGCTGGAAATAGGCAATGCACATCAAGACAAGCGCCTCCGCCTGCGACAGTTCTTTTGCTCCCTCGCCCGCTGCCGTGCCGAAGGCTGCGTGAATGGCGTCGCCAAAAACCTTTTTGGTCCGGTGCTGCCAGCCGCCGGCGACCGCGACCAGCTCGTAAGGGCGGCCGGCGAGTTCGGCGCGAATGTCGTCGATGATCAGCTCGATATTGCAGTTTTTTCCCACCACCCGCGCGAGGACACTACGTGTCACCGGTTCATTTGCCGCAAAGATCACCGCTTCGACGCGGGCCATCCATTCGCACCAGCGCAGCTCCGGCGGCAGATGTTCCAGTTCGGTGTCGAGCAGCGCCGGCTGATCGTTTGGCTTGCGGCGGGCGGACGCTTCGCTCATCGCTACAGCCCGAACAGCCGGAATGTGGGGCGGCCGGAGAGCTCGCGCACGACCTCCAGTTGCTGCAGCCGTTCGAACAGCCGTCGCGATGCAAAGCGCGACAGATTGTCCGTCGTCAGCGATCCGGACACGGCGTCTTCACTGAGCAGCAGAAAGATTACGTCGCCGGCGCCTTTGGCGCGCAGTTTCGGCGCCACCGCCAGGAGTTTTTCGGCCCGGCGCGACAGCTCGGCGGCCAACCGACAAGCGTCCGCGGCGGCCGCGACGAGCGCGATGCAAACCGCCCGCTCAAAATTCTTGTCCCCGGGCCGGATGCGCCGGCCACCGCCGGCCTCGGTGCGGAAAGATGGTCCAAAACCCTGCGCCATTAGGAGCGGCAGGGGCTGCGGCCAGCCCAGGCGTTGCGCCAGTACCAGGTCGGCGAGCCACCAGCCAAAGACTTCGGCATCGGGACGCATGGCGACGACCTCAGCGGCGATCGCCGCGGCGTCGAATGGCGCCGACCGCTGGGATACCCCGAGTTTTTCGATCTGCGTGCAAAGGTCGGCGAGCGCGGCGCCGTCCCAATGGAGGCCAAGCTGGTCGAGTATCTTCCCGAGCCGGCCGGGCGTAGCGGCGGGCGGCTGCCTGGCCAACTGCCGCCAGGCGCCAAAGACGGCGCCTGCGGGACCGGGGTCAGCACGTAGGGGACGCAAATGCCAGGCATCGCGCAAGGCGGCCGCATCCTCGGCGCGGCCGGCGAGCCGCATGCTGGAGGCGGCGCAGCGAACCGCCAGCCGCTGCCGCCAAGCGCCGGCCCAGGCTGCCTGCGCGCGGGCGAGCGTGTCGAGGGCACCCAGGGCGGCGCCGGCCCGGAAGGCGGCGTCGCCGTCACTCGGCGCGCCGGCGCTTGTGATCGCCCACGCGGGAACGGAGGGCGGCGCAGAGGAGCTGGCGGTCGCGGGATCGAGGCGAATCATAATTTGGAGAGTAAAGTGCCGGTGCGCTTTTCGCCATGATTTTCGTGCCAAAACGCACAGCCTGTCGGATCAGCACAACGACTGATAGTGTTGCATTATCAATCTCTTCACGAGTTCGTCCCTGCTAAGCCATTTGGCCAACAAGTAAGTCTCGACAGGGCACCTTTTTGCGCAGCCGGACGAAACTCCGTTCGGAAATGTGCCGGCTCGCGGCGTAGGAGCCTGCTCAGGTTCAGATGTCATGAAGGCATCTAACGCCCGATCTGCCGCGCAACTTCGGTCCCATATTCATTGCCGACGGGGTATCTGAGGGCGACGTTTTTTGCGGGTTTTTCCTGGTCGGCTTTGGAGGTGATGCTGGCGCCGATTGTCACAGGCTACTTCACTATCTGTTCCTTGACCGATGAGATCTTTTGCGCTGCGGCGCTCCCGTCTTTGCTGTGGGTCACCTTCTGACCCAAGCCCCAACGTACACACGCGGGAGTGTCCTACAAGCCATCGGTTTCGACAGATCGGATGGATTGGGCAGGCGAGCCCAAAAGCTGCGAGCTTAGAGCGGTTATAAATCGTAGTTGTAGCTGTGTAACAAACTGTGTAACAAAAAGCGCGAAAAGACTAGTATTTTCAGTATCATAGAGGTGAAAGGGAATCCCTCCCTCTCCGCCATCCTGCTTCGAGCTGCGCGCTTTCGCAGGACAAGCCTCAAATCCCTTAAGAGCGAGCGAGATAGCCTCCGAAGCCTTGGCGAAGGAGCGCGACAGTCGCCCTCAGCGATATCCGAAATAGGTCATCAGCTCCTGGGCCTCACCTGCCTCGAAACGCGAGGCGAATTCCGCAGGCAGCTTCGATCGCCAGCCGCCCCTGTAGTCGGTGATCGGTTGGTTGACCTGCGTCGAACGGCGAGCCGAATGCGCCGTGCGAACTCTTCTTGCCCTTCCCCAGACGACCGGATGCCGGTGATAGTCCAGGATGGCAGCATCGAAGGCCACATCCATGAAGCGGCATAGCCGTTCGATGGAGAGCGCAGGCGACTCGATAAAGTCCTCGTAGCGCCACAACATGGCCCCGCCCCTCTCGATGCAGAGCATCGAGGCCCTGCTGTCGGCGACCCACCTTTGGAAAGCTCTGTCGAAATCGCCCTCGTAGCGCTGCCCGAGCGATGCCACGACATCACGGCCATCGCGCGTCACCACAATGAAACGAGCGTCCGGGATCGTCTCGCGTATCTGACGGGTGTAATGAATATGCCCGGGGGTTTTCTCGACCCAGACGCTCCGGCGCGAAATCGCCGCCTCAAGCAAAAGCAAGCTTAGCTTAGTCCATCTGGCGCCTTTGTCCGAGACGAAAGCGCTTGTCTCCCGCGGAACACTGAAGACATCCGGATGCGCTGCCAATATCCGGGCGAGCAAGGTCGACCCGGTATGACCGCAACCACAGATGAATATTGAGGCCCTCGGCTTTGGAATAAGCCGTACCACACCCTTGTTCACAATTCTTGTTCCCCCGGAAAGACTTTATTCGAGCTGTTTGCCTCGAAGATTGCAACAGGAATGTTTCCACAGGAACGGCGCGGAACCACCGATCGGCGCCGTTCACATTTCAACGGCTCACCTTCGGCGATGCGCAACGAGCGCCCGCAGGGCCGCGGCACCATCGCCCGAAAATGACCGGCCGAGCATGAGCGCCAGCGTGCACGCTGGTGCGCGAGGCCGGCTTGCAGCCCTTGGACGCTGTGAGAACCATGGTCGGGGGCCATCCAGGGCGCAACTTGAGAGCGGGCGTTGCGCGTCGGCTGCGGGCAATCATCGTTTGAATGCGTGATCCGGTTTGTAGGTTGGGCCGGACGAGCGTGATGCGCCGGCCGATTTTGCCTCAACCTGATCCGCCGGATTGATGCTCCGCAATCGCGCTCAAGAAGACCTCGCCGAATTCCTTGAGCTTGGCTTCGCCGACACCGTTCACCTCGGCGAAGGCTGCGAGGTCGCGCGGGCAGCGCTCGGCCATGGCGATCAGCGTGCGATCGGAGAAAACGACATAGGCCGGGACTTGGCGTTCCTTCGCCAGGCGCAGCCGCAGCGCCTTGAGCGTGGCGAGCAGCGCGGCGTCCAGGTCTTCGGCGTCCGCCGCTGCCTGGGCCGAACGCGCTTGTCGCGCAGGGAACGGTGCCGCGTCTCGACGCGACCCTCGAAGGCGATCTCGCCGCGCCCGAGCGCGCGGCCGCTCTCGGAAATGGCAAGGCCGCCATAGCCGTCCGGGTCCGGCACCAGGTACCCGCCCGCCACAAGCTGGCGGATCAGCGACAGCCACGCGGGTCGCTTGTGCGCCGCGCCGGTGCCGAAGCTGGCAAGCCTTTGATGACCTCGGGCCAGCACTTTCTCGGTCTCGTGGCCGAGCAGGATGTCGACGATGTGCGAGGCCCCGAACCGCTCGCCGGTTTGCGCGACGGCCGAAAGGATGATGCGCGCCTCGATGCTTCCGTCCGCGCGCGGCGCCTGGCTGAGGCAGTTGTTACAATTGCCGCAAGGCGAGGCGCCTTCGCCGAAATAGCCAAGCAGGACCTGGCGCCGGCATTGCGCCGTCTCACAATAGCCGATCAGCGTGTCCAGCCGGCCATGCGAGCGCCGCCTGTGCTCCGGCGAGGCATCCTCGTCGTCGATGAACAGGCGCCGCGTGCGGATGTCGCCGAGGCCGTAGAGCATATGCGCCTCGGCCGGCCGCCCGTCGCGGCCGGCACGGCCGATCTCCTGGTAATAGGCCTCGAGGCTCGCCGGCAGGTCGGTGTGGAAGACATAGGCGACGTCCGGCTTGTCGATGCCCATGCCGAAGGCGATGGTCGCCACCATGACCACGCCGGACAGCGTCATGAAAGCGTTTTGGTTCGCGTCCCGCGCCTCCTTGCTCATGCCGGCATGGTAAGCGAGCGCGGTGACGCCGTTCTTTTCGAGGAAGGCCGCCATCTCCTCTGTCTTCCTGCGCGACAGGCAATAAACGATGCCGCTCTGTCCCGCATGGCGTTCGACGAAACGCAGCAGCTGGCGCTTGCTGTCCTGCTTCGGCTCGATGGCAAGCTTGATGTTCGGCCGGTCGAAGCCCAGCACCAGCGTGTCGACACGCTCGGCAAACAGCCGCGCCGAAATGTCGGTGCGCGTCGTTTCGTCCGCGGTCGCGGTCAGCGCGATCATCGGCACTTTCGGAAAGAGGTCCCGCAGCCGCGCAAGGTCCTCATATTCGCGCCGAAAGGCTGGCCCCCATTGCGAGATGCAATGCGCCTCGTCGACGGCGATCAGCCGGATGTCGAGCCTGGCCAACGCGTCGAGCATCCGCTCGGTCATCAGCCGCTCCGGCGCCAGATAGAGCAGACGCGTCTGGCCCGAGGCGACGCGGCGCCACGCCGCGACATTGGCATCGCGATCGAGCGAGGAGTTGATCGTATCGGCGGCGACGCCGGCGAGCCGCAGCGCCGCGACCTGGTCCTGCATCAGCGCCACCAGCGGCGAGACGACGATGGTGAGCCCGCCAAGGACCAGCGCCGGAACCTGGTAGCAGAGCGACTTGCCGGCGCCGGTCGGCATGACCGCCAGCACGTGGCGGCCGCACAGCAGCGCCTCTATCACCTCGGCCTGACCGGGTCGAAAATCGTCGAAGCCGAACACGTCCTTCAGCACGCGCCGCTTCGGATCGCGCCCCTCCGCCGCAATGCCCGCCACCGATGCCCGCCCCGCCATCGCGTTTTGCATTTGAGAGTGATTCCCGGTTTCGGCTGAGGTCACGTTCTTAAGGCGCGGATCGCCCGAACGCCATCGCAACCCGTGCTGTCCGCCGTTTTTGCCTGCCGGCGCCGCCGTCTCTGCCGGAGGTGTCGGCTCCTCCCTGCGCCGCAACCCGGCGATACCGAGATGGCAGGGCAAGGCGGTCGGCAGTGTCCACTGAGCCGAGGTTAGCAAAGGCAGGGCGCGTTAGACTCCAAGCCGGCTCCATAGATCCGCAATCAATTTTCGCAGCCCGACAGCCCGGAGTTCTCCCGGTCGGATTTCGGCCAGCGCGATGCCGCTCTCGCCCGCAATGGCATAGAGCAGCCAGGTCCGGCCATCCTCCTCGAAAATGGCCGGATCGCGCAGCCCGTTCTCCTTGCTTCTTGCCACGCCCGCCTTGCTGCGGCGAACCGGCAGGCCGGCGCCCTCGTAGTCGGTGCCGGGTCTCAGCAATTCGGTCCTGCCGCGCACGACCCAGCGCCGCCACTCCTTGGAAAGGTCGATGCTGCCGTAAATCACGCGCTCCGGCGCGTCGCCCTTGCGCGTATAATAGACAATCAGCGAATCCCCGTTCTTCTGCACCGCCACATGCCGCGGCCGAACCCGGCTCGAGCCCGGCAGCACGACCGGCCCTTCCTCGAATCCGGAAAGACCATCGATAGATCGGCGAAGCCTGATACTGCCGGTGCCGAAAAGCCCATACCACCAGCCGTCATGCCGAAAGATCCGCGCATAGAACGGCCCTAGCGCCTGGGGGCTGGGGTTGAAGCAAAGGCCGTCGACCGATGTCGCCGCAAAGGTCGTCTGCTCGCGGCCATGTCGCTCGGGGCCGTGAAAATACATGACGATGCGTCGGGTCTGCTCGTCGACATGCACGTCGGGAGAGGCGATGTGATCCCTCAGAAAAGGACATTCGCCAAGCGAAAGCGCGCCGCCCGGGTGAACGCTCCAAGGACCCTGCAGCGTATCTGAATAGGCTAGGCGGATGTGGGTGCCGTTGTGATGCGCGAAATAGAGGTGATACGTTGCGAGCCGGCCGGTCGCCCACGCCGGCATCCTCACCAGCGATGGGCCGTTTATGCTGGCTCCCTCATCGCCCGGCAGCATATCGGGCGTAATCAACGGTCCTCGCCGTTCGGCTGAAAGGCCGAGCATCGACGTCATGCGTTTGCCCACTCCGGCATGTCATAGCCGAACTCGTCACAGAACCCTCTCAGCCGGGCGAGGAAGGCCGGGGGCAGGGCTTTGAGATAGGCAAGGTATTCCTCGTTCCGTTCCCACTTCTTGAGCGATGTTGCCCGTATCGGGTTGCCGGCATCCTCGCTGAAGCGGATACGTGGCCTGAGGTCGAATGCTCGCGCGATCCTCTCCTGGACCTCGTCCGGCCGAGCGATCATGTCCTCGTAGCGGACATAGACGATCGCGCGCTCCGGCTGCGCCTTTCTCAGCCGCAGCAAGGCCTCGTACTCGGCCAGCCAGCGTTCGGAGGTGACATGGAACCGGCGCTCCGCACTGCTTTCCGGATGCGAGCTGGTGAGCACGTCGAAAGGATGGCGAACGCAATAGATCAGGCCAATGGCGGCGGGCAATTTCGCCAGATGCGCATAACCCCGATCCGTGCGCTTGACGACAAGGTTGGTTTCGGAGCGGTCCAACATATCCAGCTGGGTGTATTTCGCTTCGGCTCGATGGACGAAGGTGTCCTCGAAACACCCCATCAGGCGCTGAGTCAGCGTCGTTCCGCTGCGCGCGCAGCCGGCAATGAATATCTTCTTGTAAGGCGCCGAGCGTCCAGCAAACCAAAGCCGCCACAGCCGCTTCACGTCCAGTGCCAAGCGCCGAACCTCTCTTATCGGCCGCCTGATGGCCTTGCGCAAAAAGGCCTCTGATTTTCGTGCGACGTCCATTTCCGACTTCCGCTCCCGCCGGCTTAGTTCATCCGATGCCAAAGCTGCGGCGCGCCGTCTCTTTGGCCGATATGCCGGCAGAGTGCCAGTCCTCTTCGTTAAACCTATCTTCACCATGTTGCGGCACCGTTGTCGTCCTGCGGCAATGTTTGAGTACCGCGGCGGCGCCACCTGCGCCCAGGCAACAAACCCGCGCCTCACGGCGCGGGTTTTTCTTTGGCAACAGGAATATCGCTATAGGAAGTCGGCCCGATAAGGCGCAAAACTGTCGACCAGCCGCCCCGCATCCAGCGCCCTGACGCCGTGCACCAGGTTGGACGGCACGATGAAGCTGCTTCCCGCTGCCAGGATCTCTGACTTGTCGTCGATGGTGACTTCGAAGCGGCCTTCGGCGACATAGCTTGCCTGGACGTGCGGATGCGAATGCAGCGCGCCGAGGCCGCCCTTGTCGAAGGCGAATTCGACCATCATCAGTTCGGCCGTGTGCACCAGCACGCGCCGTCTGTTGCCGTCGGGCGTCGGCTCCCAGGCTTTTTCGCCGGCATGTGAAAAGAGAGGCGTCATCGCTTAGCTTCCGTTCGAAATTGGCAGAATGGTCACCGCGCCAGCCAGCCGCCGTCCACCGGCATCACCGCGCCATGCATGTAGTCCGACGCGGGCGCGAGCAGGAAAACGGCCGCGTCGCCGATGTCGCCCGGCCGGCCCCAGCGCCCCGCGGGAATGCGTCCGAGGATGGCGGCGCTGCGGTCGGGGTCGGCGCGCAAGGCTTCGGTGTTGTTGGTTTCGATATAGCCCGGCGCGATGCCGTTGACGTTTATGCCTTTCGCCGCCCATTCGCAGGCGAGCAGCCTCGTGAGGCCAAGCACACCATGTTTCGAAGCGGTGTAGGAGGCGACGCGGATGCCGCCCTGGAAGCTCAGCACCGAGCCTATGTTGACGATCTTGCCGCGCCGCCCGGGCTCGGCCAGCACGCGTCTGGCAAAACTCTGGCAAAGCCGGAAGACCGCCTTCAAATTGATGTCCATCACCTCGTCCCAGTCGGCTTCGGTCAGATCGACCGCGTCGGCGCGTCGTATGATGCCGGCATTGTTGACCAAGCCGTCGAGCGGTCCCTTCTCGTCCCATATCCGGTCGAGCATGACGGCAGCCGCGGCAGGATCGCCGAGATCGGCGGCCACGGTTTCGAACTGGCCACCAATGGCCGCGATCCCCTCCGCGGTTTCATCCATCGCCGAGCGCCCGACGCCGATGACGGCGCCGCCGGCGCGCGCGACCGACACTGCAATGCCTTGGCCGATGCCGGTGTTGGCGCCGGTGACGAGGATGCGTTTTCCCGCAAGGCTGAAGGCGAAAAGATCGCTCACTTGAGCTGGTCCATCGCCACCTTGTCGACGTCGATATAGTCGACATTGTCGCCAGCCATGGCCCAGATGAAAGCGCCGGTGTGTGTCTGGTCCATCTCTACCTTGCTCGAATGATTATCCGGTCGACGCAGCCGCCACGGACTTTGCGTAATAGGCCTGCCGCGCCTGCAGGCGCTCGCGGTAGCGCTGCTGGCTTGAGGTGAGATGTGCCCGCATCGCCTCGCGCGCGGCTTCGGCGTCGCCCGCCGAAATCGCATTGAGGATCACCAGATGCTCCCGTTGCAGGCCACGCTGGTACTCGTCGGACTGGACGAGCTCGGCCGACCAGGGCGAGGTTACGTCGCAGGGAATGGCGCGGCGGCCGAGCACGTCGAGCATCTCGACATAGAACGGGTTATTGGTGGCGCTGGCGATTGCCCTATGGAAGGCGAGATCCGCCGGACCGGTCGGCTGACTGGCGAGCAGGAGCCGCTCGAACTCGAAGAAAGCCTCCTGGATCGCCGCCTCTTGCGCCGCGTTGCGGCGGATGGCGGCAAGGCCGGCCGATTCGATCTCGATCGCCAGCCGGACCTCGAGCACGTTGAGCGCGATCGAATCCTTGGCGCCCATATCGGCGGCTAAAACGCCGAGCGTGGTGGAGATGTGTTCGGTTACGAAGACGCCGGCGCCCTGCCGCGCCTCGACGAGACCGTCGGCGGCAAGCTTTGCCAGCGCCTCGCGAATGACGGTGCGGCTGACGCCGAAGGTTTCCGTGAGCTGCCCCTCGGTCGGCAGCTTGTGCCCGGGCGGGATCTCGCCCGCCAACAGCTGCTTGCGGATCGCCGCGACCACCGTTTCCGACAGCTTCGGCTTCCGTTCGACCCTGAGATCCGTCGTGGGCCCGGCCACCGTCGCACTCCCCTATCTGAACGCCCTATTTGAGGACGCCTACTTGAAGACACTTGGCAACCACAGCGAGATCGCGGGAATATACGTCACCAGCGCCAGAACCACGATACCCGCGCCGTAGAATGACCAGATCGAGCGCATCGCTTCCCAGACCGTGATCTTGCCGACCATGTTCGACGAAGACGTCCGATTGGATGATGCGGAACTTCATGCCTCTCAAATCCTGGCGACCGGCTCAGAGCCGGTACGCCTTCTTGGCAAGCGTGTAGGCAAGCTCGCGCGCCAGCTCATACGCTTCCTCCTCGCGAAGCCGATGTTCGGCGACGAGCCGCGCCAGGAAGGCGCAGTCGACACGCCGCGCGACGTCGTGGCGCGCCGGGATCGATGGAAAGGCGCGCGTGTCGTCGTTGAAGCCGACCGTATTGTAGAAGCCCGCCGTCTCGGTGGTCATCTCGCGGAAGCGGCGCATGCCTTCCGGGCTGTCGTGGAACCACCAGGCCAGCCCAAGCTTCAGCGCCGGATAGACGCCGGCGAGCGGCGCCAACTCGCGCCCATAGCTCGTCTCGTCGAGCGTGAACAGGATGATCGTCAGGTCTCGCTCCAGCCCGACGCAGTCGAGCAGCGGCTTCAGCGCCGTCACATAATCGGTCCGGGTCGGGATATCGAAGCCCTTGTCTCGGCCGAATTTCTGGAAAACAGCCGGCGAATGATTGCGCCACGACCCGGGATGGATCTGCATCACCAGCCCGTCGTCGCGGCTCATCTTGGCCATCTCGGTCAGCATCTGGGCACGAAACAGTTTTCGCTCGCGCTCGTCCTCCGAGCCGCGGCGGATGCTGTCGAACAGCTCCTGCGCCGCGGTGTCGGAAAGATTGGCGGTGTCGGCGGTCGGATGGCCGTGATCGGACGAGGTGGCGCCGAATTCCTTGAAATAGGCGCGGCGTTTTCGGTGCGCCTCGAGATAGCCGGCCCATGTGCCGGTGTCGCATCCGGTGATTTCGCCCAGGCGATCGAGATTGGCCAGGAAACCTTCGAAGTCGGGATCGACCACGGCGTCCGGCCGATAGGCGGTAACGACACGGCCCTGCCAACCGCTGTCACGGATCATGCGATGCCATTTGAGATCGTCGAGCGCGCCTTCGGTGGTGGCGATCACCTCGATGTTGAAGCGCTCGAACAGCGCCCGCGGCCGATAGTCGGCGCGCTGAAGCATCGCCGCGATCGTGTCGTAGCACCGATCGGCGGTGCTGGCGTTGAGCGGCTCGTCGATGCCGAACAGATGCTCGAACACATGGTCGAGCCAGAGCCGGGTCGGCGTGCCGCGGAAGAGATAGTAATGCTCGGCAAAGCGCCGCCAGATCGTTCGGCCGTCGGTCTCGACCGGTGCACCGTCGAGCGTCGGCACGCCGAGTTCTTCCAACCGAACGCCCTGGCTGAACAGCATGCGGAAGATGTAGTGGTCCGGCACGATCAGGAGCTGCGCCGGGTCGGGAAAGGGTTTGTTGAGCGCATACCAGCGCGGGTCCGTGTGGCGATGCGGGCTGACGATCGGCAGGTCCTTGACCCCTGCATGAAGGGCACGAGCCAGCGTTCGCGTTTCCGGCGCGAACAGCAGGTCCGGATCAGTCAATGCAGCCACTTCGCTCCTCCCAGGCTAACCCATTGGTAGATTGACAAAGAGTAATGTCAACATACAAAAACCAGCTGGTTGTATGATGACTTTTGCATAAAGCCCGGCCATTGTACGGGGCAGCGGCGGGTGCTACGCCGCTGCCGCCATTCCTGCCAGGCTCGACGCGCCGATCGGAGACTTCAAACCAATGAACAGCCGACTGTCGAACGCCACGATCGCGCAGCTGCCGGGCACATTCGCCATACCCCGCTACGATCGCGGCGCCGTGACGCCCGGCATCGTCCATCTCGGCGTCGGCGCCTTCCATCGCGCTCATCAGGCGGCCTATGTCGACGCCTGCCTGGCCGATGGCGATACGGGTTGGGGCATCATTGGCCTCTCGCTGCGCAGTCCCGACACACGCGATGCGCTGTCGCCGCAGGACGGTCTCTACACGCTGGCGGTGAGGGAAAGCGCCGGCGAGCAGTTGCAGATCATCGGCTCGATCCTGTCGTTGCTGGTGGCGCCCGAAGATCCGGACGCTGTGCTTACCGCGCTCACCGATCCGCGCACCCGCATCGTCACGCTGACCATCACCGAAAAGGCCTATCTAAGGGCCGCCGACGGCAGGCTCGACGAAACTCATCCCGACATCGTCCACGATCTGGGAAACCCTGGATCGCCGAAGACGGCGCATGGTTTCCTGGCCGAGGCGCTTGCGCGCCGCTGCGCCGCCGGCACGCCGCCCTTCACGGTGCTGTGCTGCGACAACCTTCCGGCCAACGGCGCCACGCTGCACCGCCTGCTGATCGAGTTCGCGAAACTGCGCGACTTACGGCTCGCTCGACAGGGCGATGCCGGGCTCGCTCGACAGGGCGATGCCGAACTCGCCAGCCATGTCGCCAACGAAGTGGCCTTCCCGTCTTCCATGGTCGACCGCATCGTGCCTGCGACCACCGACGCCGACCGGGCGCGCATCGCCGGCGAGCTTGGTCTCGAGGATGCCTGGCCGGTGATGACCGAGCCGTTCTGCCAATGGGTGATTGAGGATCGTTTCCCAACCGGGCGGCCGGCCTGGGAGAAATTCGGCGTCACCATGGTCGAGCATGTCGGTCCCTTCGAGGACATGAAGCTGAGACTGCTCAACGGCGCGCATTCCGGCATCGCCTATCTAGGGCTGCTCAGCGGCCACGCGACCGTCGACCGCGCCTTCGCCGACCCGTCGATCCGACGGTTTGTCGACGCATTGTGGGCCGAAGCCGTGCCGACGCTGCCCCAGGATGCAGGCCTTGATACCGCCGCCTACACCGCCGAGCTCGCCCAGCGCTTCTCCAACACCGCGCTTGCTCATCGCACCGCGCAAATCGCTAATGATGGCAGCCAGAAGCTGCCGCAGCGCATCGTCGCTTCCGCGCTTGCCCGGCTGGAGGCGGGCCTGCTGCCGGAACATCTGTCGCTGGTTGTCGCCGCCTGGATCGCCGCATGCTCCGCGCGCGGTGGCAGCTTGCCCGAGGGTCATTTCACCGACCCGCTCGACGACGCCCTCAGCAACCTGTTCGGCCGCAATCTGCCGGCGGCAACAATGGCCGAGGCCGTGTTCGACCTCGCCGGCTTTGCCAAAGATCATCCGGAGCGACAGAAATTGATCGAGTTTGTCGCGACGCATCTCGTCCATTTCAAGCAGGGCGGTCCGAAGCTGGCTCTCGCGGCGCTCGGCATCGGCAAGGAACC
The DNA here is from genome assembly GCF_029625865.1 of Mesorhizobium sp. WSM4887. Lineage (NCBI taxonomy): Bacteria > Pseudomonadati > Pseudomonadota > Alphaproteobacteria > Hyphomicrobiales > Phyllobacteriaceae > Mesorhizobium > Mesorhizobium sp. WSM4887. The sequence goes on along the minus strand of NZ_JARTVP010000020.1, from coordinate 28,289 downwards.
GCCCCGGCTGGCCGAGTAGCGCGTCTCTGAACCGAGACTACTCGCCCGACTCGTTCACGACCTGCCGTGCGGCAGAGTAGGCCCCGTCCAGAACAGGCGCACTGCCTTGCCAACGAGATTGCCGTACGGCACCGTGCCCGGTGAAGCGGCTGTCGGCCAAATTGTCGCGATTGTCGCCGAGCATGAAATATTCATCAGGCGGCACGACGATTTCCGGCGTGTCGTCGCCTGCCGAACTCGTGTCGGGGTCGATCACCCAAACAAGAAGATAGAGCGGCTCGCCGTTTGCATGAAACCGCAAGACACCCTGACAAGCAGGCGAACTGTCTCCCAAACGAGAAAACGGGCAAACGAGGCAAACAAAAAAGCGGGGCAAGCCCGCGGGGGCAAGCCCGCTCTCTTTCAGTCCATCCTAAGATGCCGCCGTCAGGCCGGCAGCAGCGCGCCTTCCAACGTGGTGAGCTGGCTGAGAAACTGCTCTGCCTTGCTGCGGGCCTCGTCGTCCTTGGCGTCGGCAGCGTCTTCCCTGGCTTCCTGGATACGGCGGGCGAGATCAGCGCGATCGATGTCGCCGACGGCGACCGCCGATTCGGCCAGCAGCGTGCAGCCGGAGGGCAGGATGTCGGCGAAGCCGCCGAACACGACGTAGCGCTCTTCCTTGCCTGCCGCTGTTTTCACCGTGACGACGCCGGGCTTGATCGTGGTCATGACCGGAGCGTGCTGCGCCATCACGGTCATTTCGCCTTCGGCGCCCGGGATGACGACGGACTCGACCTGCTCGGAAACGAGCAGCCGCTCCGGCGAGACCAGTTCGAACTTGAAAGCTTCAGCCATGCCAATCTAACGAGTAGGGAATAGCGAGTAGCGAGTAGTGAAAAACTCGGCCGGCCCACTGATCCCTATTCGCTACTCCCTATTCGCTATTCGCTTCTTTACGCCGCTTCAGCCGCCAGGCGCTGCGCCTTCTCGACCGCTTCCTCGATGCCGCCAACCATGTAGAAGGCCGCTTCCGGCAGGTGGTCGTAGTCGCCGGCGCAAAGGCCCTTGAAGCCCTTGATGGTGTCGGCGAGGTCGACCAGCTTGCCGGGCGAGCCGGTGAACACTTCGGCGACGAAGAACGGCTGCGACAGGAAGCGCTCGATCTTGCGGGCGCGGGCAACGGTCTGCTTGTCCTCTTCCGACAGCTCGTCCATGCCAAGGATGGCGATGATGTCCTGCAGCGACTTGTAGCGCTGCAGGATCGACTGCACCTGGCGGGCGACCTGGTAGTGCTCCTCGCCGACGACCATCGGGTCGAGCATGCGCGAGGTCGAGTCGAGCGGATCAACGGCCGGGTAGATGCCCTTTTCCGAGATCGCGCGGTTGAGCACGGTCGTGGCGTCGAGGTGGGCGAAGGAGGTGGCCGGCGCCGGGTCGGTCAAGTCGTCGGCCGGAACGTAGATGGCCTGCACCGAGGTGATCGAACCCTTGGTCGTGGTCGTGATGCGTTCCTGCAGCGCGCCCATGTCGGTGGCAAGCGTCGGCTGATAGCCCACGGCCGAGGGGATGCGGCCGAGCAGCGCGGACACTTCCGAGCCCGCCTGGGTGAAGCGGAAGATGTTGTCGACGAAGAACAGCACGTCCTGGCCCTGGTCGCGGAAATACTCGGCGACGGTGAGGCCGGTCAGGCCGACGCGGGCGCGCGCGCCCGGCGGCTCGTTCATCTGGCCGTACACCAGCGCGGCCTTGGAACCCTGGCCGCCGCCCTTCTTGTTGACGCCCGATTCGATAAACTCGTGATAGAGGTCGTTGCCTTCGCGGGTGCGTTCGCCGACGCCGGCGAACACCGAGAAACCACCGTGAGCCTTGGCGACGTTGTTGATCAGTTCCTGGATCAGAACGGTCTTGCCGACGCCGGCGCCGCCGAACAGGCCGATCTTGCCGCCTCGGGCGTAAGGCGCCAGCAGGTCGAGGACCTTGATGCCGGTGACCAGGATCTGCGCTTCCGTCGACTGGTCGACATAGGCCGGGGCCGGCTGGTGGATGGCGCGCATTTCGACGGCGTCGACCGGGCCGGCCTCGTCGACCGGTTCGCCGATGACGTTGATGATGCGGCCGAGCATGCCCGGGCCGACCGGCACCGAAATCGGTCCGCCGGTGTCATAGACATCCTGGCCGCGCACGAGACCTTCGGTCGAGTCCATGGCGATGCAGCGCACGGTGTTCTCGCCGAGATGCTGGGCGACTTCGAGGACGAGGCGGTTGCCGACATTGTCGGTTTCCAGCGCATTCAGAATGGCCGGGAGATGATCTTCGAACTGGACGTCGACGACGGCGCCGATGACCTGGCGCACCTTGCCGGCGGCGCCGACCCGCTTCGCCGCAACGCTGGCCGCCTTCGCCGGAGCCGCTGCCTTGGCCGGAGCGGCCGCCTTCTTGGCCGGAGCGGCATTCGCGGCTGCTGCCGGAGCCTTTGCCGCCTTGGGGGCCGGTGCCGCCTTGGCGGCGGTCTTCGGGGTAGCTGCTTTCGCCATCGTCTTTGCCCTTTTCGTCTGTCTGTTGCTCACGCCTTCTGCCGCGAGGTCGATTGCCTCGGCGGCGGGGCGCGCCTAGAGCGCCTCGGCGCCCGAAATGATTTCGATGAGTTCCTTGGTGATCTGCGCCTGCCGCTGGCGATTGTAGGTGATCGACAGCCTGTTGATCATGTCGCCGGCGTTGCGCGTCGCATTGTCCATCGCGCTCATCTTGGCGCCCATCTCGCCAGCCGCGTTTTCCAGCAGCGCGCGGAAGATCTGCACCGCGATGTTGCGCGGGATGAGGTCGGAGAGGATCTCGCCCGGCTCCGGCTCGTATTCGTAGACGGCCGTGGCGCCGTTGCTCGTCTCGGCAGCGGCGGAAGCCGGGGCCGCCGGGATGATCTGCTGCGCCGTCGGAATCTGGCTGATCACCGACTTGAATTGCGAGTAGAACAAGGTGCAGACGTCGAAGCCGCCCTGATTGAACAGGTTGATCACCTTGCGCGCAATCGCATCGGCATTGACGAAGCCGAGCGTCTTGACCTCGCGCAGGTCGACGCGCTCGAGGATCAGCGAGCCGTACTCGCGGCGCAGGATGTCAAAACCCTTCTTGCCGACGCAGATGATCTTGACCTGCTTGCCGTCGGCGAGAAGCTTACGAATATGCTCGCGGGCCAGGCGCGCGATCTGGGAATTGAAGCCGCCGCACAGGCCGCGCTCGGCGGTGCAGACGACGAGCAGATGCACGTCGTCCCTGCCGGTGCCCGTCATCAGCGCCGGGGCATCGCCGCCGCCGCCGATCGCCTGGGTGATGTTGGCCAGCACAGCCCCCATCCGCTCGGAATAGGGACGCGCCGCTTCCGCCGCTTCCTGCGCGCGACGCAGCTTCGCCGCGGCGACCATCTGCATCGCCTTGGTGATCTTCTGCGTCGCCTTGACCGAGGCGATACGGTTACGAAGGTCTTTTAATGAAGGCATGCTTCAAACCTGATCCCGTGCGTCCGGCTGGTCGTTAAGCGAAGGTCTTGGCGAAGGCGTCGATCTCGGCCTTGAGCTTGCCGCGCAAGTCGTCCGACAGCGCCTTCTCCTTGCGGATGCCGTCGAGCACGTCCTTGCCGGCCGAGCGCATGTGGCTGAGCAGGCCATGCTCGAACTTGCCGACCTGGTTCAGCGCCAGTTTGTCGAGATAGCCATTGACGCCGGCGAAGATCACCGCGACCTGCTCTTCGGTCTTGAGCGGCGAGAACTGTGGCTGCTTCAGGAGCTCCGTCAGGCGCGAACCGCGATTGAGCAGACGCTGGGTGGCGGCGTCGAGGTCGGAGCCGAACTGCGCGAAGGCCGCCATTTCGCGGTACTGCGCGAGCTCGCCCTTGATCGAGCCGGCGACCTGCTTCATCGCCTTGACCTGCGCCGAGGAGCCGACGCGCGACACCGACAGACCGACGTTCACCGCCGGGCGGATGCCCTGGAAGAAGAGGTTGGTCTCGAGGAAGATCTGGCCGTCGGTGATCGAGATCACGTTGGTCGGGATGTAGGCCGACACGTCGTTGGCCTGCGTCTCGATGATGGGCAGCGCGGTCAGCGAGCCGTTGCCATTATCGTCATTGAGCTTCGCGGCGCGCTCCAGCAGGCGCGAATGCAGGTAGAACACGTCGCCCGGATAGGCTTCGCGGCCCGGCGGGCGGCGCAACAGCAGCGACATCTGGCGGTAGGCGACGGCCTGCTTCGACAGGTCGTCATAGCTAATGAGGGCATGCATGCCGTTGTCGCGGAAATATTCGCCCATGGTGCAGCCAGCGAACGGCGCCAGGAACTGCATCGGCGCCGGATCCGACGCGGTCGCGGCGATGATGATGGAGTAGTCGAGCGCGCCGCGCTCCTCCAGCACCTTGACGAACTGCGCGACGGTCGAGCGCTTCTGGCCGACGGCGACGTAGACGCAGTAGAGCTTCTCCTTCTCCGGGCCGTTGTCGTGCACCGACTTCTGGTTCAGCATCGTGTCGAGGATGATGGCGGTCTTGCCGGTCTGACGGTCGCCGATGACCAGTTCGCGCTGGCCGCGGCCGACCGGGATCAGCGCGTCGATGGCCTTGAGGCCGGTCGACATCGGCTCATGCACCGACTTGCGCGGAATGATGCCGGGCGCCTTGACGTCGACGCGGCGGCGTTCGGTCGCCTGGATCGGGCCCTTGCCGTCGATCGGATTGCCGAGCGCGTCGACCACGCGGCCGAGCAGGCCGGGACCGACCGGAACGTCGACGATGGCGCCGGTGCGCTTGACGGTGTCGCCTTCCTTGATGTCGCGGTCGTTGCCGAAGATGACGACGCCGACATTGTCGGCTTCGAGGTTCAGCGCCATGCCGCGGATGCCGCCCGGGAATTCGACCATCTCGCCGGCCTGGACGTTGTCGAGCCCGTAGACGCGGGCAATGCCGTCACCGACGGACAGAACCTGGCCGACTTCGGAGACCTCGGCCTCCTTGCCGAAATTCTTGATCTGGTCTTTCAGAATTGCGGAAATTTCCGCGGCGCGGATGTCCATCAGCCGACCTCTTTCAGTGCAAGCTTGAGCGAATTGAGTTTGGTTTTGAGCGACGTATCGATCTGGCGCGAGCCCATCTTGACGATCAAGCCGCCGAGCAGCGACGGGTCGACGGTCATGGCGATGGCCACATCCTTGCCGGCGATGCCGGTCAGCGTCGCCTTGAGTTCGGCCTGCTGCGCATCCGTCAGCGCATGCGCGGAGGTGACTTCGGCGGACGCCTCGCCACGGTGGTCGGCGGCAATCTGGCGGAACGCCTTGATCATGCCGGGCACGGCGAACAGGCGGCGGTTGCGGGCGACGACGCGCAGGAAATTGCCGACGAGGCCGGTGATGTTGGCTCTAGAGATGATCGCGCCGATCGCCTTGGCCTGATCGTCGCTGGAGAACACCGGGCTGTTGATGAGCCGGGCAAGGTCGGCGCTGCCATTGAGCATCGCCTCGAAATCGTTGAGGTCAGCCTCGACCTGGGCGACCGAATTTTCCTGCAGCGCGAGCTCGAACAGCGAGCTTGCATAGCGCTCTGCGACAGTTGAGATTGGCGATGACGATTGGGCCACGGACCGTCTTTTCTCTTGTCTGACAGGCCGCAGATTGTTGGCGCGAGCGAAAACTCTGGCTAAATCTTTGACCTTACTGCGATTTTTCCAAGCACGGAGGGATGGCTTCCGCTATCCCCGGCCGAAAGTCGATTGCCGTCTAGCACAGGCCTTTTGAGACCGCAATGCATCGTCCGGCATGGTTTCAGGCACTTTTGTCGCATCAGGCGGCGAAGGCCGAGCCTGAGCGGCGGATTAGCCACGAATTCACGGTACGAAGCCGAAGGCGAAGGCAAGCGGCAGCGCCGCCAGGGCCAATTCAATCACGATGGAAGCCCAGTTGAAAGGTGTATTGGCGCCGTCCGACATCATCGACAAAAGCCGACCGAAAGCGGTGAACAGCCATGAGAAGCCGAGCGCCATATAGAGCAGCGGCTGTGCGAGCAGGATGCAGCACAGGCTGACGCCGAGATAGAAGCCCGACATGCGGCCGCGCCCTTCGGCGATCGCCGCCGCTTTCTCCGGCTTTGCCTGCAGGCGCAGGATGCGGAAGGCGAGATTCGGCGCCAGGAAGAGCACGAGACCGATGAGCAGCGTCACGACGGCGCTCGACCATGCCAGCCACTCGCCCTGGCTCGCCGGCCACGGAAACGCGAACTCCATCTGATCCCCCTCGTAAAGTCTTGTTCTGAAATTGCCGGCATTCTAGCCGAGGAAAATCCGCGCGCCAGATGGCGGCCGGCACATTTGAGAAGACGCAAGAGAAGAAGCGTCAGAAGAGCGCCCTTTCAGGACAATGCGAACTCGATCGCTGCCTCGGCATGGATGCGCGTGGTGTCGAACACCGGCATGTCGAAATCGCCCTGGCCGATCAGCATGGTGATCTCGGTGCAGCCCATGATGAGGCCGTCGATCTTTTCGTCGCGCCGCAGACGGCCGACTTCCTCGACATAGGCGGACTTCGAGTCGGCTTTGACGACTCCCTGGCAGAGCTCATCATAGATAAGCCGGTGCACCATGTCGCGGCCGGCCCGGCCGGGCACGACCGGCTGCAGGCCGTATTTGTCGGCGAGCCGCCCTTTATAGAAATCCTGTTCCATGGTGAAGCGCGTCGCGAGCAGCGCCGGGCGCTTCACGCCTGCAGCGACAACAGCGTGTCCAGTTGCGTCGGCGATATGGAGAAGCGGAATCGAGATGGCCGCCTGCACCGTGTCGGCGAGTTTGTGCATCGTGTTGGTGCAAATCATCAGGCCCTCGGCGCCGCCGGCCTCCAGCTTGCGCGCTGCTTTTACCAGAAGGAGACCGGCGCCGTCCCAGTCGCCGGCATGCTGGCGTTCGGCGATCTCGGCGAAGTCGAACGACCAGAGCAACAGCTTCGCCGAATGCAGCCCGCCCAGCCGCTCGCGCACGATCTCGTTGAGCAGTCGGTAGTAGATTGCCGTCGATTCCCAGCTCATGCCGCCGATAAGGCCGAGGGTTTTCATAAAGCGAGCACTCCGTTGGGGCTGTCTTTCTCGCTTATAGGAAGCTCTGCGGGTCGATGTCGACCTGCACCCTGGCGGAGCCGCGCAGCTTCGGCCCATCCGCCAGCATGGCTCGAATAAAGCCCTGCATGTCGGCGCGCCGCTCGCCTTGCACCAGCAACCGAAAGCGGTGGCGGCCGCCGATCAGCGACAGCGGCGCCTCGGCCGGTCCGAGCACGAAGAGATCGGAGGCTGTAGGTGCCGCGCGCCGCAAGCCCCGCGCATGGGTTTCGGCCTCGGCGCGTGTCGCCGCACTGACGATGATGCCGGCGAGCCGGCCGAACGGTGGCAGTACGGCCCGCTCCCGCTCGGCGATTTCGCGCTCGTAAAAGGCTTCCGAATCGCCGGAGACGATCGCCCGCATCACCGGATGGTCGGGCTGGTAGGTCTGCAGCAGGCCGAGGCTCTTCTTGCCGGTGCGGCCCGCGCGCCCGGTCACCTGGCTGAGCAGCTGGAAGGTGCGCTCGGCGGCGCGCGGATCGCCATTGGCGAGGCCGAGATCGGCGTCGACCACGCCGACCAGCGTCATGCCGGGGAAGTTGTGACCCTTGGCGACGAGCTGCGTGCCGATGACGATAGCGGCCTCGCCATTGGCGACGGCCTCAAGCTCGAGCCGCAGCCGGCGCACGCCGCCCAAGAGATCGGACGACAACACGATCGTGCGGGCTTCCGGGAAATGCGCCACCACTTCCTCGGCGATGCGCTCGACGCCCGGCCCGCAGGCGACCAGATGATCGAGCGTGCCGCATTCCGGGCAAGCTTCCGGCCGCCGCTCATTGTGGCCGCAATGGTGGCAAACGAGCTGGCCGCGAAAGCGATGCTCGACCAGCCAGGCCGAGCAGACCGGGCAGCCGAAGCGATGGCCGCAGACGCGGCAGAGCGTCAGCGGCGCATAGCCGCGCCGGTTGAGGAAGAGCAGCGACTGCTCTTGTCTCTCCAGCGTGCGCTCCATCTGCTCCAGAAGGAGAGGCGACAGAAAACCGCCGCGCGCCGGCGGCGATCGCCGCATGTCGATCGATTTCAGGTCGGGGAGCGCCGCCTCGGCAAAACGCGCCGACAGCACCGCGCGCTGATAGCGGCCCTGGCTGGCGTTGACGCGGCTCTCGACCGACGGCGTCGCCGAGGCGAGCACGACCGGGAAAGCGCCGATATGGCCGCGCACCACCGCCATGTCGCGCGCATTATAGAAGACGCGGTCTTCCTGCTTGTAGGCCGGGTCATGCTCCTCGTCGACGACGATCAGGCCTAGCTCCTTGAACGGCAAGAGCAGCGCCGAGCGCGCCCCGGCGACGACGCGCACGCCGCCCTCCGCCGCCTGCCGCCAGACGCGTTCGCGCATCCGGGGCGGCAGGTCCGAATGCCACTCCGCCGGCTTGGCGCCGAAGCGGTCCTGGAAGCGTTCGAGGAAAGCGTGCGTCAGCGCGATCTCCGGCAGCAGGATCAGCACCTGCTTGCCCTTGTCGAGCGCCGCCGCCACCGCCTCGAAATAGACTTCCGTCTTGCCCGATCCGGTGACGCCGTCGAGCAGGGTGACGTTGAAGGCGTCGGCGGCGATCGCCGCGCGCAGCTTCTCGGCCGCCGCCTTCTGGTCCGGCATCAATTCCGGCACAGCATGGCCGGGATCGGGTGCGGCGACCACCGGCCTTGGCGGGATCATCACCGTCTCGAACACGCCTTGTGCCCTCAAGCCATCGATGACGGTCGAGGAGACACCCGCCGCATGGGCGAGACCGGAGCGCGTCCAGGCAAGCCCGCCTTCGGCCGTCTCCAGCACGCGGCGTCGCGCGTCGGTCAATCGGTCGGGCTCGGCAAGCGTGCGCTGCAGGCCTTCGATCCACGGCTCCGGGTCGAAAGCTTCCGGCGCCCTCAACAACATCCGCGCCACCATGCCGGGCGCCGACAGCGTGTATTGGGCGATCCAGTCGACGAAACGGCGCATGGCCTTGTCGATCGGCGGGCAGTCGAAGACCTCCTCGATCGGCCGCAGCTTTTTCGGATCGACGGATTCGACGACGGCGTCCCAGACGATGCCGGCGACCTGCCGCGGCCCTAGCGGCACGCGCACGATCGAGCCCGGCACCACGCGCATGCCTGGCGGCACGGCATAAGTGTAGGGCCGTTCGGCCGGCATCGGCACCAGCACCGGCGCGGCCGCGACAAAGGGCGAATCTTCGATCATCGGGCGTGACCTTGCCCCGACTTTGCTCTAGATCAAAGGGGACCCCCGCATCTGCCTGGCCGGCGTCAGGCAATCCCCAAGGAGACAGCCATGAAGTTTTTTGTCGACACCGCTGACATCAAGGAAATTAAGGAGCTGCACGATCTGGGGCTGCTCGATGGCGTCACCACCAACCCGTCGCTGATCCTGAAATCGGGCGGCAAGATCGCCGAGGTCACCAAGCAGATCTGCGACATTGTCGAAGGCCCGGTCTCGGCCGAGGTCGTGGCGACCGAGTACAAGGACATGATGGCCGAGGCCGAGGTGCTGGCCAAGATCGCGCCGAATGTGGCCATCAAGGTGCCGCTGACGCTGGATGGGCTAAGGGCCTGCAAGACGATCCGCACCGAGATGAACCGCATGGTCAACGTCACGCTCTGCTTCTCGGCCAACCAGGCGCTGCTTGCCGCCAAGGCCGGCGCCTCCTTCATCTCGCCCTTCGTCGGCCGCATCGACGACACCGGCTCGGACGGCATGGAGCTGATCTCGGAAATCCGCACCATCTACGACAATTACGATTTCAAGACCGAGATCCTGACCGCTTCCGTGCGTACGGTGAACCACGTCAAGCAGGCGGCTTTGATCGGCGCCGATATCGTGACCGCGCCGCCGGCGACGTTGAAGGCGCTGGTCAACCATCCGCTCACCGACAAGGGCCTCGCCGCCTTCCTCGCCGACTGGGCCAAGACCGGCCAGAAGATTGGCTGAGGCCGGAGAGCAGACAACAAAAGGCCGGGGGTAACCTGGCCTTTTTTATTGCCTCGAATAGGGGAATAGCGCGGCGGCGCCCAGAGACCAGCTCAGGCCTTCTTGCCATTCTTGGCCAGGTCCTGGGCGATCGCCAGCCTGAGCAGATCGGCGAGCTCGCGGGCAGCGCGGTTCTCGGCGTCGATCTGCGCCCGGTAGGCCGCAAACTCCTGGCGCGGCCGGTCGAAGGAGGAAGGAATCGAGCGCTTGCCGAGCGCGACCACAGTGCCGGTCGCGGCGTCTCTGAGCACATAATTGGCGGTGAGGGTCACGGTGCCCGCCGTCGGCTCGTCCTCTTCGGTCTGCACCTGAACGATGGCCGCCGACTCGACAAGCTCGGTGACGCCGAGGTCGAGCGTATAGGCAGGCGATGCCGGCTCGCCCGAGCCCTGGCCGAAAGCGAAGATCAGGTTGTTGCGCACCTGCTGTGCAGGGCGGGTGCTGACCGGCTTGATCGAGATCGAGGCCAACTCGGCGGCGGCCCCGACCTGCGAGCCGGCGGTGAGCGGCGCGCTGGAATAGAGCGGCCGCACCGTGCAGGCGGAGACCAGTGCCAGCGAGGCGACCAGGCCGCTGAGAGCAGCGCGGCGCAGCAAACGCGCCGCCTGTGACTTTTCCGGATCAGGCAACGACATTGACGATCCTCTGCGGGACGATGATCACCTTGCGCGGGGCTTTACCATCGAGCGCTTTCTGCACGAAGTCGAGAGCCAGCACCGCTTTTTCGACGGCACCTTGATCCGCGTCGCGGGAAATTGTCAAATCCCCGCGCTTCTTGCCGTTGACCTGCACCGGCAACATGATCTCGTTGTCGACGACCAGCGCCGGATCGCAGGCAGGCCACGGCCGTTCGGCGACCATCTCGGTGCCGCCCAACGCCTCCCAGCATTCCTCGGCCAGATGCGGCATCACCGGCGCGATCACATGCACCAGGATCTCGACGGCCTCGCGGCAGGCGCCCTTCAGCGCCGCTTCAGCCTTGCCTTCGGCGACGTCGTTGAGCGGCACGGCCAGCGCATTGGCAAGCTCGTAGATGCGGGCGATAGCCCGGTTGAAGCCGAGCTTCTCGATGTCCTCGCCGATCGCCTTAAGGATCTTGTGCGCGGCCTTGGAAACGGCACCTGCCTCGCCTTCGCTCGCCGCGGCCGGCTTCACGTCGGCAAGCTGTTCGGCCGCGATCTGCAACAGGCGCCAGACGCGCTGCACGAAGCGATGCGCGCCGGCGGCACCTTCGTCGGTCCATTCGACGTCGCGCTCGGGCGGCGAATCCGACAGCATGAACCAGCGCGCGGTATCGGCTCCGTAGCCGTCGGTGATCTCCTCCGGACTCACCGTGTTCTTCTTCGATTTCGACATCTTCTCGAGCGCGCCGATCGACGCTTCCTCGCCGGTCGCGATCTCGATGGCGCGGCGCTTGCCGCCGGCATCCTCGATCCTGACCTCGCTCGGCGACAGCCAGCGCCCATTTGTCGACGGACCGCCGACGCGATAGGTCTCGTGTACCACCATGCCTTGCGTGAACAGGCCCTTGAACGGCTCGGCGAGGTTCAAATGGCCGGTCTCGCGCATGGCACGCGTGAAGAAGCGCGAATAGAGCAGATGCAGGATCGCGTGCTCGATGCCGCCGATATACTGGTCCACCGCCAGCCACTCGTCCGCCGCCTTCGGCTCGGTCGGCTCGTTCGCCCAGGGGGCGGTGAAGCGCGCGAAATACCACGACGAATCGACGAATGTATCCATCGTGTCGGTCTCGCGCCGCGCGTCGCGCCCGCATTGCGGGCATTTCACGTGACGCCATGTCGGATGCCGATCGAGCGGATTGCCCGGACGGTCGAACTCGATGTCGTCAGGCAGTTTCACCGGCAGATCGGCCTTCGGCACCGGCACCACGCCGCAGGCCTCGCAGTGGATCATCGGGATCGGGCAGCCCCAGTAGCGCTGGCGCGAGATGCCCCAATCGCGCAGGCGGAAATTCACCTTGCGCTCCGCCATCGGCCGGCCGCCGATCGTCTTCTGTTCGAGCAGCTTCGCCACCTCGTCGAACGCGCGCTGCGGCTTCATGCCGTCGAGGAAGCGCGAATTGATCATCACGCCGTCGTCGACATAGGCCTCCTCGATGATCTGGAAGGTCTTGGCGTCGCCGTCTTCCGGCATCACTACCGGGACTACGGGCAGGCCGTATTTGTTGGCGAAGTCGAGGTCGCGCTGATCGCCCGACGGGCAGCCGAAGATGGCGCCCGTGCCATACTCCATCAGCACGAAATTCGCGACATAGACAGGCAGCGTCCAACTGTCGTCGAAAGGATGGACGACGCGGATGCCGGTATCGAAACCCTTCTTTTCGGCCGTCTCAAGCGCCGCCACCGAGGTGCCCATATGGCGGACCTCGTCGATGAACTTGGCCAGCGCCGGATTGTTCTCGGCGGCTTGTTTGGCCAGCGGATGATCCGCCGCGACCGCCATGAAGGAGGCGCCGAAGATGGTGTCCGGCCTGGTCGTGTAGACTTCCAGCTCGTGCATGTCGCCGCCGATCTTGGCAGAGCTTGCAGCCGCCAGCGGCCAGCGGATCAGCAGCCCTTCCGAGCGGCCGATCCAGTTATGCTGCATCAGCTTGACCTTCTCCGGCCATTCGTCGAGACGGCCGAGCGAATCCAGCAGGTCCTGCGCGAAATCGGTGATCTTGAAGAACCACTGCGTCAACTCGCGCTGCTCGACCAGCGCGCCCGAGCGCCAGCCGCGGCCGTCGATGACCTGCTCGTTGGCGAGCACCGTCATGTCTGCCGGGTCCCAGTTGACCTTGGAGGATTTGCGCGTCACCAGCCCCTTCTCGACGAAGTCGAGGAACAGCATCTGCTGGCGGTGATAGTAGTCGACGTCGCATGTGGCGAACTCCCGCGCCCAGTCGAGCGACAGGCCCATCATCTTGAGCTGCTCGCGCATGACGGCGATGTTTTCGTAGGTCCAGTCCTTGGGATGGACCTTGTTCTGCATCGCGGCATTCTCGGCCGGCATGCCGAAGGCGTCCCAACCCATCGGGTGCAGCACGTTGAAGCCCTTGGCCCGCTTGTAGCGCGCGACGACGTCGCCCATCGTATAGTTGCGGGTGTGGCCGATATGGATCTTCCCCGAGGGATAAGGGAACATCTCGAGCACGTAGTATTTCGGCTTCGGGTCCTCGTTCCTGGCCTCGAACAGCTTCTTTTCGGCCCAGGCCTTCTGCCATTTGGGCTCTGACGTGCGCGGATTGTATCGTTCGGTTGCCATCGGATGTTTTTCACTTAAAAGCGGGTGCGCGGCGCTGGGCAAGGCCGGCAGCCGAGACAATGTCGTCGCGGTGTTCACCATGGATTGCCAGACCCGTCAACTGTGGCGATCCGGCGTTGGTGCTAAAACTATGGGCAGGATATGGACATGACGAGCCCCGTCGAACAGCTTCGCGCGGTCAAGGCGAAGATCGCAAGCGCCGAACGCGAGGCAAAGCGTGAGCCCGGCGCCGTCATGCTGGTTGCGGTCTCGAAGACCTTCGCGGCCGAAGATATCCGCCCGGTCATCGAGGCGGGCCAGCGTGTTTTCGGCGAGAACCGCGTGCAGGAAGCTCAAGGTAAATGGCCGGCGCTGAAAGCGGCGTTTCCCGACATCGAGCTGCACCTGATCGGGCCGCTGCAATCCAACAAGACGAAGGAAGCGGTGGCGCTTTTCGATGTCATCGAGACCGTCGATCGCGAGAAGATCGCCGCCGAGCTTGCCAAGGAGACCGCCAGGCAAGGCCGGGCGCCGAAACTCTATGTCCAGGTCAACACCGGTTCCGAGCCGCAGAAGGCCGGCATCGAGCCGCGCGACGCCGTCGCTTTCGTCAAACGCTGCCGCGAGGTGCACGGCCTCGCCATTGAGGGTCTCATGTGCATCCCGCCGGCGGACGAGAATCCCGGCCCGCATTTCGCGCTTTTGGAAAAGATCGCCCGCGAGGCCGGCGTCGCAATGCTCTCGATGGGCATGTCCGGCGATTACGAGACCGCGATCGCCTTCGGCGCGACCAGTGTCAGGCTGGGCTCGGCAATCTTCGGCAGTCGCTAAGCGCCTCGACACGCTGGCAGCGATCTTGTTACCGACCCGACAATCGAACGATAACGCTTCCGCCGGCGCTTGAAACGAACCGGGCCGTTCCTACCAAGCCCGCGGATGACGAGTGATGGGCGTTTCCGCCAACATTCGACGTACAGAGAACCTCTGCGCCGCTCAGTGCAGCACGAACTCCCCGTCCACTTTCCGCCACTCGTTCGGCGCGATCAGCTTCTGGTGCGTGTACGTCACCGAATGCAGCGGGCCGTCGAGCTTGGTCTTCCAGAATTCGATGAAGCGGATCAGCACCGGAAACTCCGGCGCGATGTCGTAATCCTGCCAGATATAGCTTTGCAGCAGATGTGGATGGTCTGGGAAGTGATAAAGGATCTTGGCCGTGGTCAGCCCATAGCCGCTGAGCATCAAGTCCATTTCGAGATGATGGCGCATTGCCGTCCTCAGTTGATTCTCCTTTCCTCCCAACGCGAAACTCTGCGCCTCGTTGCTTAACCGTCTATTGATTTTCGCATATCAGACCCAAGTTTTCCATCGGAAAAACAGACGGTTAGCAGCCCTAGGGCGAGAGTGCTGACAGGCGTTTGCACTTGCCCCTGCGTCATCCCGCCGCGCGAATCCAACGTCTAATATTGCCGTCACGGCGGAACTGTTAATAATGCCGCGAATTCACGGCTGCTTCGCCGTGATGCCGTCGGCACATCAAGCCGGCGGAACGGTTTCGGAGGAAAGCTAGAAAATGTCCGATGTCCATGTCCACCGCGTCCAGCCGGCGTGGAAGAAAAACGCGCTGATCGACAACGACACCTATCTCAAATGGTATGCCGACAGCGTGAAGAACCCGGACAAGTTTTGGGGCAAGCACGGCAAGCGCATCGACTGGTTCAAGCCCTTCACCAAGGTCAAGAACACTTCCTTCGACGGCAAGGTCTCGATCAAGTGGTTCGAGGACGGCCAGACCAATGTTTCCTACAACTGCATCGACCGGCATCTGAAGAAGCGCGGCAACCAGACCGCCATCATCTGGGAAGGCGACAACCCTTACGATGACAGGAAGATTACCTACAACGAGCTCTATGCGCATGTCTGCCGCTTCGCCAATGTCCTGAAGAAGCACGGCGTCAAGAAGGGCGACCGCGTCACCATCTACATGCCGATGATCCCGGAAACGGCTTACGCGATGCTTGCCTGCACGCGTATCGGCGCCATCCATTCGGTCGTCTTCGGCGGCTTCTCGCCCGATGCGCTGGCCGGCCGCATCGACGACTGCAAGTCGACCATCGTCATCACCGCCGACGAGGGCCTGCGCGGCGGCAAGCCGATTGCGCTGAAGGACAACACCGACAAGGCCATCGACATCGCCGCCAAGGCCGGCACCAAGGTGGAAAAAGTGGTGGTGGTGCGACGCACCGGCGGCAAGACCGGCTGGGTGCCGGGCCGCGACGTCTGGTACCATGACGAGGCCGCGACCGTTAAGGCCGACTGCAAACCCGAGAAGATGAAGGCGGAGGACCCGTTGTTTATCCTCTACACCTCGGGCTCGACCGGCAAGCCGAAAGGCGTGCTGCACACCACCGCCGGCTATCTCGTCTATGTTTCGATGACGCACCAGTATGTCTTCGATTACCATGACGGCGACATCTACTGGTGCACCGCCGATGTCGGCTGGGTCACCGGCCACAGCTACATCGTCTATGGCCCTTTGGCCAACGGCGCCACGACGCTGATGTTCGAGGGCGTGCCGAACTATCCGTCGCAGTCGCGCTTCTGGGAAGTCGTCGACAAGCACCAGGTCAACATCTTCTACACCGCGCCGACGGCGCTGCGCGCCCTGATGGGCGCCGGCGATTCCCATGTGAAGAAGACCTCGCGCAAGTCGCTGCGCGTGCTGGGCACGGTCGGCGAGCCGATCAATCCGGAAGCCTGGGAGTGGTATTTCAACGTCGTCGGCAACGCCAAGGTGCCGATCGTCGACACATGGTGGCAGACCGAGACCGGCGGCATCCTGATCACGCCGCTGCCGGGCGCCACCGACCTTAAGGCCGGCTCGGCGACACGGCCCTTCTTCGGCGTCAAGCCGCAGCTGGTCGATGGCGAAGGCAAGGTGCTGGAAGGCGCGGCCGACGGCAATCTCTGCATCACCGATTCCTGGCCCGGCCAGATGCGCACCGTCTATGGCGATCACGACCGTTTCGTGCAGACCTATTTCTCGACTTACAAGGGCAAATACTTCACCGGCGACGGCTGCCGCCGTGACGCCGACGGCTACTACTGGATCACCGGCCGCGTCGACGACGTCATCAACGTTTCAGGCCACCGCATGGGCACGGCGGAAGTTGAATCGGCGCTGGTCAGCCACGACAAGGTCTCGGAAGCCGCCGTCGTCGGCTATCCGCACGATATCAAGGGTCAGGGAATCTACTGCTACGTCACGCTGATGTCCGGCACGACGTCGAGCGAGGATCTGCGCAAGGAGCTTGTCGCCCATGTCCGCAAGGAGATCGGCGCCATCGCAACGCCCGACAAGATCCAGTTCGCGCCGGGCCTGCCCAAGACCCGTTCAGGCAAGATCATGCGGCGCATCCTGCGCAAGATCGCCGAGGACGATTACGGCGCGCTCGGCGACACCTCGACGCTCGCCGATCCGGCCGTGGTCGACGACCTCGTTGCCAACCGGCAGAATAAAAGGGCCTGATGAACGCGCAGGCCGCACTCGGCACCGTCAGCCAGCTATGGCGCTATCCGGCGAGCTCGCTCGCCGGCGAGCGGCTGGACACCATCTCCGTCGGCACGTCGACTGTCGACGGCGACCGGCTGTTCGGCCTGGTCGATGCCTCGGATGGCGAGATCGCCAGGCCGGACCGCGGACCGAAATGGCACAAGGTGCCGCTGATCCGCACCCGGCTGACCGAAGACCGCCGGCTCGAAGTGGCCGTGCCCGGCGGCGACTGGCTGCCGGCGCCCGACCCGGAAAGCGACCGGGTTCTTTCCGGATTTCTCGGCTTCGACGCCTCGATCCGGCCTTACTTCCGCGAGCACGCGCCGGGCTATGCCGGCCCGCTGACGGCCGAGCGATACAGCAGGACGCCGATCCATCTGCTCACCACCGCCTCGCTGGCGCGGCTGAAGGCGCTGCATCCGCAAGGCGTGCCAGATTCGCGCCGCTTTCGCCCCAACATCGTCGTCGACATGGAGCCGGTGGAAGGCTCCTTCCCGGAGACGGAATGGCTCGGCCGCAAGCTCGCGATCGGCGATCTGCTGCTCACGATCTCCGAGCCCTGCCGCCGCTGCGGCTTCACCATCATCGCCCAGGACGGCTTCGACAACGACCCCGGCATCCTGCGCAACCTGGTCCGCTACAACGCCCACAATATCGGCGTTTATTGCACCGTCGACCGGCCGGCACGCGTCGAGATCGGCGCGGAAGTGCGGTTCGCCTGACCTGCCTTGTCCCTACCGGTACAAATCTTCACGCGTCGGCGGCAGGCCGCTTGGTCCCCGCGCGCGCTTGGTGGCGACGGTCTGGAAAATCTGCGCCGAGGCGCGTTCGAAGGCGATCGAGCAGCCGGTGAGATAGAGCAGCCATAGCCGCGCTTTCGCCTCGCCGACCTCGGCGATCGCCTCGTCGAAGCGCGCATGGAGACGCTCGGCCCACAGCCGGCAGGTGCGCTGATAATGCTCGCGAAGGTTCTCGACATCATGGACGAGGAAGCCACGCGCCTCGAGATTGTCGAGCGTCATGCCGATCGTGTCGAGCTCTCCGCCTGGGAAGATGTATTTGATCAGCGCCTTGTATTCCGGGCCCTTGCGCAACGTCTTGCGGATGTCGCCCTTGCTGCGCCTGGTGATGGCGTGGTGCAGATAGACGCCGCCGGGCTTGAGCAGACGATGGACGGCCGAAAAGTAGGCGTCGTGATTGGCGATACCCAGATGCTCGAACATGCCGATGGACGATATCTTGTCGAACGCGCCGGAGAGCTCGGCGTAGGATTTGATCTCGATGGTGATGCGGTCCTCGAGACCCTCGGCGCGGATGCGCTCGCGGGCAAGCTGCGTCTGGGCCCGCGACAACGAGACGCCATGGCCGACGACGCCGTAATGCTTCGCTGCATGGATCAGCATCGCGCCCCAGCCGCAGCCGATATCGAGCAGCCTTTCGCCGGGCTTCAGCCTGAGCTTGCGGCAGATATGGTCGAGCTTGTCGACTTGCGCCTGGTCGATGCCGTTGGCGAAATCCTTGAAATACCCACAGCTATAGACCATGCGCTCGTCAAGGAAGAGCCGGTAGAAGGCATTCGAGATGTCGTAGTGATGCTGGATCGCTTCCTTGTCGTTGAGATCGAAGCCGATGGTGAAAACCTCTATGCCGTCGTGCTTCATATTCTCGCAAATGGCTTCGGCATTGGCGCGCGACCTCCGGCCCTCGTCGTCGGACGCGGACGTGCCCCGCCCGCGGGCAAAGGCGGTGTTGAACTGGCCATCCGTCATCAGGATGGCGATCTTTGCCACTTTCTTCGGATCGAAATTCGCCGGACCCGCGCCCAGGCGGGCATCGGCGATGGCTGAACGCCAGGACGGCGAAAGCATGTAATAGCCCCATTGCGCGGCAATGCCACCTGCCGTCACGCCCGCAGCTTGGAAATGACCGATGGCCGTGAGCAGCGTGTTCTGATCGGCCGTCAGCGGAACCAAAGCCGCGGATGGACACACTTTCATGCGGTGGTCGCGGTTGACCTTGGCCTGATAGGTCCTGCCATTGTTGTCCTGCCGCAGCGTATACGGGCCGTCGGACGAATAATCGGCATAGCCGTCCTTGTCCTTGCGCTCGGTGGCGCATTCGTCAGGCGCGGTCGTCACGGAAACGGAAAGCGGCGCATCGATCGGCGGCGGCAGCTTCGGTCCGGCCGACGTCTCGACGAAGACGGTGTCGGCGAGGCCGCCAGTGTTGACGGCCTCGGCATAGGGGACGATCGCCACCCGGACCCGAGGCTCGCTGGGATCCCGGTTCTGTCCCAGGAGATCCTTGACCGTCTGCGACGCGGCCGCCTGCAGGTCGCCGATCTTATTGGTCTTGGCGCGCTTGTTGGCCGCCATGGAGCCGGTGATGTCGAGCATCAGCGCCACCTCGATCTTCTTGTCTGAATAGAGCGCGGTGGTCGAGGCGCCGACACGCTGCATATCGCCAACGCTGAACAGCGGAAAATAGAGGCCGACATCGGCATGCGCATTCACCTGCACGGTCTTCGATGTCCTGTCGATGGTGAGCTTGTCGAGCACGATCTGGTCGGCCTGCAAGATACCGGCCGCGCTGTTGGCGTCGAGAAATGCCTGTACCGACGCGTCGGCATCGGCTTCCTTGATGACACCAAGGGTGAGATCGCGTGCCGTCGAGGTCACAGCGGCATCGACGACGCTCTGCAGACTCGATCTCGCATTGTAGACCTGCGCGATATTGACTGCGAATCCCACCCCCAGCGCCAGCACCGATGCGGCAGCCCCAAACAGAACCGCGAAATTGCCTCCGCGATCCCGCGCAAAGCCGTCCACCCCACGAGCGAGACCTTTCAACTGCCGCATCGTCACCCTCGCCTGCTGCGGCTTCGGTGCCGCTCAACGGAAGCGCTGCAGGATTTCGGCCAGACACGGCCACCCTTCTGTTCGAAAGCGCGGAGCGACAGCTAACTCATTGTTTCTGCTGGAACACGGCAGACAGGAAGGTGAATGGCGGGTAGATGGAAACACAATAGGGAAATGCCGTTCATAAAGCGCTTACCATGAGTGGCGCAGCCATTGCGGCCCTTCCCGCTTCGGCACAGTGCGCCCTGTGCCAGAGCGGGTCAGCGCTGGTGCTGGCGCCGCAGTGAAACAGCCGCCTGGCTTACGCGAGCATCTGGGCGCTCGCGGTCCTGTCGATGCCGTGATGCGGCGGCTTGAACAGATTGCCTTGCTGCTCATAGGTCCACACCTTGAACAGGGTAAGCCGATGCGGGCCGAAGCTGTGCAGCAGCGGCACGTCGGTGGCGTCGCGGCCGCGCGCGATCACGACGCGGCCGATCCTTGGACGATTGTGGCGCGGATCGAACGCGTACCATTTCCCGTCGAGGAACACTTCCATCCAGGCTGAGAAATCCATCGGCGCCGGATCGGCCGGCACGCCGATGTCGCCGAGATAGCCGTTCACATAGCGCGCTGGAATGTTCATCGCGCGGCAGAGCGCGATCGCGAGATGCGCGAAGTCGCGGCAAACGCCGACGCGCTCCTCATGCGCCTGCGCCGCCGTGCGGGTGGCGCGGGCATAGCCGTAGCCGAACGAAAGCCGGCTATGGACATAGTCGACGATCGCCTGCGCGCGCGCCCAGCCGGGCGGCAGGTGGCCGAACAGCTCCCAGGCGAGGTTGCTGAGGTGATCGGTTTCGCAATAGCGGCTGCCGAGCAGGTAGACGAGCACCTCGTCGGGCAGCTCCGCCACCGGCATTTCGCGCGCCAGCGTGTTGATCTCGTCGGCCTCGCCGCTGTCCTCGACCACCCCATCAAAGAGGATGCGAAAACCGCCGGCCGGCGCCGTGAAGCGGCGGCAGATATTGCCATGGCAGTCGCGATAGGTGGTCGTCGGCACCGAAGGCGAGGTGAGAAAGCGAGTCTGCCGCTTGATGTCGGGATGGCGATCCGGGTGGATGTCGAGAAGCGCGATGATCGGCGTCGCGGCATCGCATTCGATGGCGATTTCGTAGCCGAGCCTGATCAGCATCACTTCCCCTTGTTGGTGGTCTTGCCCTTGTTGGTGGTCTTGCCCTTGTTGGTGGTCTTGCAAGACTGGTTGGAGAACGCCGCAATGAGGAGCGTTGTTCCGGCGGCGAGTCGAAATGCCGGCATGCGCCTTTGCAGGCTCCGCTTCGGAGGTTAGGATAGCGGTGCGTTTCGCGCTCCCCGAAAACGATTCCCCCAGGATATCCGATGTTCCCAGGCAGAAAGTTCGCCGCTTTCCTTTTCGACATGGACGGCACGGTCCTCAATTCGATCGCCGCGGCGGAACGCGTGTGGACCAAGTGGGCTCGCCGTCACGGCCTCGACGTCGCGAGCTTCCTGCCGACTATCCACGGCAAGCGCGCGATCGAGACCATAGCCGCGCTGAAGCTTCCCGGCGTCGATCCCGTCGTGGAAGCCGATGCGCTGCTCGAGGCCGAGGCGGCCGACCTCGAGGGCATCGTTCCGATTCCGGGTGCTGTGGCGTTTCTCAAGTCGCTGCCGCCGGAGCGCTGGGCGGTCGTCACCTCGGCGCCGCGGGAACTCGCGCTGCTGCGTATGGCGGCGGCCGGCATTCCGGTGCCCGCCATCATGGTCTCGGCCGAGGACGTCACCCGCGGCAAGCCGGCGCCCGACTGTTTTCTTTTGGCGGCAAAGCGTCTCGGCGTCGAGGCGCGCGATTGCCTCGTCTTCGAGGATGCCCCGGCCGGCATCGCCGCGGGCGAAGCCTCCGGCGCCTCGGTCATGGTGATCAGCGCCACGCATGTCCATCCGGTCGTGACGCAGCACGCCAGCATCGCCACCTACGATGCGCTCGGCGTCGCCACCGACGACGATGGCTGGATGATCATCGAGCCGCAGCGCGACGCGGCCTGATGCATGTCGCGGTGTGCAGCGGTTTTGCGAAGACGACAGCACGAACAATGACTTAAAGCGCGTCGCCTGAATCCGCTTCAGCGCGACGCGCCTTGAGTGTCATTAAAAATCAGTGGCCAGACCCTTCACCTCCCAGTCGCCGTAGCGCCCGGGTTCCTTGCCGCCGCGTCCGCCGAACTCTTTCGGCAGGCGGGCTTCCGCCTCGCGGTATGCCTTCCGCCTGGCTTCCGCTTCCGCCAATGCGCGTTGCGCCTCAGGCGACAGCGTCCTTTGCGGCTTGGCGCCTTCGGTTTTGTTGGGTTGATCGGTCATGCGATGCTTCCTGCCGATTGAAACGGGGACCGGCCTTTCCCATCATATAGCCATGACAATGGCAGGATCGACCCCTATTCGCCACCACGCCAGACGGAAGAGACGATGAATACGCTTCGCACCGCCATGCTCCTTGCTGCGATGACCGCGCTGTTCATGGGCGTCGGCTTTCTGATCGGCGGCACCGGCGGCATGGTGATCGCCTTGCTGTTGGCCGCCGGCATGAACCTGTTCAGCTACTGGAATGCCGACAAGATGGTGCTGTCGATGAACCGCGCCATCGAGGTCGACGAGAGGAACGCTCCCGAATATTATGCGATCGTTGAGGCGCTGGCCAAGCAGGCCGGCCTGCCGATGCCGAAGACCTATCTGATCGACAGTCCGCAGCCGAACGCCTTCGCCACTGGCCGCAATCCCGAAAACGCCGCTGTAGCCGCATCGACCGGCCTGCTGGAGCGGCTCAGCCACGAAGAGGTCGCGGCGGTGATGGCGCATGAACTCGCCCATGTGCAGCATCGCGACACGCTTACCATGACGATTGTCGCGACGCTTGCCGGCGCGATCTCGATGCTCGGCAATTTCGCCTTCTTCTTCGGCGGCAGCCGCGAAAACAACAATCCGCTGGGCTTCGTCGGCGTGCTTGTCGCCATGCTCGTTGCGCCCTTTGCCGCCATGATCGTGCAAATGGCGGTGAGCCGCACCCGCGAATACGAGGCCGACCGGCGCGGCGCCGAAATTTGCGGAAATCCGTTGTGGCTCGCCTCGGCGCTCGACAAGATCGCGCGCGGCGCCGAGCGCATTCCCAATCCGGATGCCGAGCGAAATCCGGCGATGGCACATCTGTTCATCATCAATCCGTTGCACGGTGAGCGCATGGACAATCTGTTCTCGACCCACCCGAGCACAGAGAACCGCATCGCCGCCCTGCAGCAGATGGCGCGCGAGATGAGCGGTGCCGCCCAAGCCGCGCGGCGCGAAGCCCCTGCGCCAGGCCAGCCGGACGAGCCGCAGGCAGGACCATGGAGCCAGCCGGCCGAGCCGGAGCGGCCGAAGCCCAATCCCTGGGGTCGCAACCCGACCGGCCCCCGCGGCACAGGATCCAAAGGTCCGTGGTCGTGAACGGAGCGAAGCGCCGACCGCAAACCCAAGGCAGAGGTGACGCAAGTGCGAGCGAAACGGTCGCCGGCCTCGCGGCGCGCAAGGCGGCCGCCCGCCTGCTTGCCGCCGTCATCGATGCCCATACCCCGCTCGACGGCCTGACCGACAACGAGCACGGCCACCCGCAATACAAGGCGCTCGACCAGCGCGACCGCGCATTGGTGCGCGCCATTCTGGTCACGGCGCTGCGCCACCGCATGACCATTGCCGGACTGCTTGCAAGGCGTCTGGAAAGGCCGTTGCCGGCCAACGCCACCGTGCTCTCGCACATCCTGCACGTGGCCGCCGCGCAGATCCTGTTTCTCGACATTCCCGACAGCGCCGCCGTCGACCTCGCCGTCACCCACGCCAAGTCCGACCCACGCACGCTGCGTTTCTCCGGTCTCGTCAACGGCGTGCTGCGCTCGCTGGCGCGTGCCAAGGGCGCCGAGCTGGCGCCGACGCTCGCCGCGACGACCGAGGCGCCCCAGTGGTTCGCAGACCGACTGGCCACAGCCTATGGCGCCGCCAGGGCGGAGGCCATTCTTGCCGCCCATCGCCATGAGGCTCCGGTCGATTTCACCGTTAAAACCGACCCTTCGCTCTGGGCGGAGAAGCTGGGCGGCATCGTGCTGCCGACCGGCACGGTGCGCGTCGAGAAGCTGCAGACCGGCGTCACCGATCTGCCCGGCTTCGCCGACGGCGCCTGGTGGGTGCAGGATGCGGCGGCAGCCCTGCCCGCGCGCCTTTTCCGCGACATCAAGGGACAACGCATCGCCGATCTTTGCGCCGCGCCCGGCGGCAAGACGGCCCAGCTGATCCTCGCCGGCGCGAACGTCACCGCCGTCGACAGTTCAAAGAACCGGCTGGCCAGGCTGGGTGAGAACCTAAAACGCCTCGGCCTTTCGGCCGAACTGGCGCACACCGACCTGCTCGACTACCGGCCGGCGGAGCCGTTCGACGCCGTGCTGCTCGACGCGCCCTGCTCCTCGACCGGCACCGTGCGCCGGCATCCCGACGTGCCGTGGACAAAAAACATAGCCGATGTCGAGAAGCTCGCCACGCTGCAGCGGCGCCTGCTCGCTCACGCCGTCACTCTCGTCAAACCGGGCGGACGGCTCGTCTTTTCCAATTGTTCGCTCGACCCGATCGAGGGCGAGGAGCTTTATCGCGTCTTCCTTGCCGGAACTCGCGGCGTGATCGCCGATCCGATCCAAGCGGGTGAATTCGCCGGCCTCGATCCCTTCCTCACGCCCGATGGCACGCTGCGCACCACCCCCGCCGATTTGGTGCTGAATTCACCGGGGGTTTCGGGGCTCGACGGCTTCTTTGCCGCCCGGATGAGAAGGACGATTTAGGACGTTATTGCATAAATCTTGCCGACTTTTTTAGCGATGCCCAGGTCATGGCCGCGTGAAGGGGTTCACTTCGTGGAAATCCGCCTTCGCATAAGTTCTTGAATCATATAAGCTTGTGCTTAGGGGCTGACGACTATCAGGAGGGGTTTTGGCACTTGCTGCCGGCAGCACGACGCGTCTTTGGACGCTTGTCGCGAGGGAGTTCTGGCGCAAAACGCGCCGCCGCCTTCGTGCCGGTCCTATCTATCGCTGGCGTTATTCCGGCCGCACGCCCGAGCGCGTCCTCATCGCGCCGCCAGATCTGAGGCTTGCCGACCCGCAGATCGCGCTCGAAATCTACTATGGCCGCTATCCGCTGTCCGGCCACATGGTCGAGACCGGCGGCAAATCGCCTTTCCAGATCAATGTGCCCAACCGCGGCTGGCAAAAGTCGCTGCACGGCTTCCGCTGGCTGCGCCATATGCGCGCCGCAGGCACCGAGCTCGCCGCCGCCAACGCTCGCGCCCTGGTCTCGGACTGGATCGTCATGCACGGCAACCAGATATCGGGCGTTGCCTGGGAGCCTGGCACGACAGCCAAGCGGGTGATTGCCTGGCTCCAGCATTCCTCGGTCGTGCTGCAAGGCGCCGAATTCCCGTTCTACCGCGCCTTCCTCAAATCGCTCGCCATGCAGATCCGCTATCTCAGATCGATGGCGCGCGAGATGCCGGACGGCAAGGACAGGCTGCGCGCTCGCATCGCGCTCGCCTTCTCCACCCTGTCGCTGCCCGCGCCGGCCTCGGCGCTGCGCGCCGCCACGCGCAACCTGGCCGAGGAGCTCGACCACCAGATCCTGCCGGACGGCGGTCACATCTCGCGCAACCCGATGACGGTGCTGGAATTGCTCGCCGACCTTCTGCCGTTGCGCCAGACCTATGCCAACCAGGCGGAGGCGCCGCCGCCGGCGCTGATCAACGCCATCGACCGCATGCTGCCGGCGCTGCGCTTCTTCCGCCACCAGGACGGCAGCCTTGCCCGCTTCAACGGCATGGGCGCCACCATCCACGATCGCATCGCCACCATCCTGCGTCATGACGACACGGTCGGCGCGCCGCTGCTGCACGCGCCCCATTCCGGCTATGAGCGCCTGTCGATGGGCGGCGTCACGGTGATCGCCGACACCGGCCTGCCGCCGCCTGTCGACATCTCCAACGCGGCGCATGCCGGCTGCCTCGCTTTCGAGCTTTCTTCCGGGCGCCAGCATTTCATCGTCAACGCAGGCATCGATACCTATGGCGCGGCCGAATTCCGGCCGCTCGCCCGCGCCACCGCCGCGCATTCGACAGCCACCGTCAACGACACGTCCTCGGCGCGCTTCAGTCACTCGTTGCGGGTCAGCGACCTGCTCGGCTCGCCGCTGATCGGCGGCCCGCAGCATGTGCCCTGCAAGCGCATCGACCAGAAGGGTGTGCAGGGCTTTGTCGCGCGCCACGACGGCTATGCCGCGCGCTTCGGCTTGCTGCACGAGCGGGAGCTGAAGCTGGCGGAGAACGGCAATGTGCTGACCGGCCGCGACCGCTTCCTTCGCCCCGGAGGTGCGGCGATCCGCAACAATGGCCGCGACTTCGTCACCGTGCGCTTCCATATCCATCCCGACATCGGCCTGCTGCACGACGAGCAGGGCCGCCTGACCCTGGCGGCCTCCCAGGGCGACACCTGGGTGTTCACTTGTGCCGAAGTGGCGCCGGAAATCGAGGAATCGATCTATTTCGCCGGGCTCGGCGGACCGCGCCGCAGCCGGCAGATCGTGCTTGCCTTCAAGGCCTCGGAGATCGCCGAGGTGCACTGGCAGCTGACGCGCGCCGCCGTCGCCGGCTATCCCGAGAACAACTGATTCGCGGCCAAGGAACCCGAGTTGCGCGCTTGATTTCCGAGCCTCATATGCTACGGCCCGCGAACGTTCCCAACCAGCCTTGAAAGGCCGCCAGCCATGGCCGTCCCCGCCAAGAACATTCCGGCGCCCGACCTCGTTCCGATTCGCCGCGCGCTGCTTTCCGTTTTCGACAAGACCGGTTTGATCGACTTTGCCAAAGCCCTTGCCGCCGCCGGCGTCGAGCTGGTCTCCACCGGCGGCACCGCGAAGGAGATCGCCGCGGCCGGCCTTGCCGTGCGCGATGTTTCGGAGCTGACCGGCTTTCCCGAGATCATGGACGGCCGCGTCAAGACCTTGCATCCCTCAGTGCATGGCGCCCTGCTCGGCGTGCGCGACGACCCAGAGCACGCGAAAGCGATGCACGACCACCACATCCAGCCGATCGACCTCGTCGTGTCCAACCTCTACCCGTTCGAGGAGGTCCGCCGCTCCGGCGCCGGCTACGCCTCGATCGTGGAAAACATCGACATCGGCGGCCCGGCGATGATCCGCGCCTCGGCCAAGAACCACGCCTATGTCGCCATCGTCACCGACCCTGCCGACTATGCCTCGGTGCTCAACGCGCTCGAGATGAATCTCGGCTCGCTGTCGCTCGATTTCCGCAAGAAGCTGGCGGCGAAGGCCTTTGCCCGCACCGCGACCTACGATGCGGCGATCTCCGGCTGGTTTGCCGACACGCTCGAAATCGAGCATCCGACCTGGCGCGCCTTTGGCGGCAGTCTCGACCAGGTGATGCGCTATGGCGAGAACCCGCATCAGGGCGCCGGCTTCTATCTCTCCGGCGACAAGCGCCCGGGCGTCGCGACCGCCAGGCAGCTGCAGGGCAAGCAGCTTTCCTACAACAACATCAACGATACCGACGCCGCCTTCGAGCTGGTCGGTGAATTCGATCCGACCCGGTCAGCGGCGATAGCCATCATCAAGCACGCCAACCCGTGTGGTGTGGCCGAGGGCGCGACGCTGAAGGCGGCTTACGCCAAGGCGCTGGCCTGCGATCCGGTCTCGGCCTATGGCGGCATCGTCGCCATGAACCGCATGCTCGACGCCGAGGCAGCGGAAGAGATCGTGAAGACCTTCACCGAGGTCATCATCGCGCCCGATGCCACCGATGAGGCCGCGGCGATCATAGCGGCGAAGAAGAACTTGCGCCTTCTGGTCACCGGCGGTCTGCCCGACCCGCGCGCCGCCGGCACGGTCGCCAAATCGGTCGCCGGCGGGCTGTTGGTGCAAAGCCGGGACAATGCGGTGGTCGACGACCTCGAGCTCAAGGTGGTGACGAAACGCGCGCCGACTCCGGCCGAGATGGCCGACCTTAAATTTGCCTTCCGCGTCGCCAAGCACGTCAAGTCGAACGCCATCGTCTACGTCAAGGAGGGCTCGACCGTCGGCATCGGCGCCGGCCAGATGAGCCGCGTCGATTCCTCGCGCATCGCCGCCCGCAAGGCGCTCGACGCTGCCGAGGCGGCTGGCCTGGCCGAGCCGCTGACCAGGGGTTCGGTCGTCGCTTCCGACGCCTTCTTCCCCTTCGCCGACGGCCTGCTGTCGGCCATCGAGGCCGGCGCCACGGCCGTGATCCAGCCCGGCGGTTCGATGCGCGACGAGGACGTGATCGCCGCCGCCGACGAGCACGGCATCGCCATGGTGTTCACCGGCGTGCGGCATTTCAGGCATTGAGTGCCACTACCCTCCCCTCGATGGGGAGGGTCGGGGGGGGGGGGGGGGGGGGGGGGCCCGCCCGCGGGGGGGGGGGGGGGGGGGGGGGGGGGGGGGGGGGGGGGGGGGGGGGGGGGGGGGGGGGGGGGGGGGGGGGGG
>NZ_JARTVP010000002.1:440265-1089697 GCF_029625865.1 Mesorhizobium sp. WSM4887 | reverse complement strand
AAACACGCCCCCCACCCCCAACACAATTGGGGGCCCCCCCCAGGGGGGCGGGGGGCGGGGGGCCGGCCCCCCCCCGCCCCCCCGCGCGCCCCCCCCGGCCCCCCCCCCCCCACCGGGGGGGGGGCGAGAGCCGGGTAACAGGCGGCACCTACGAGCAATACCGGTTGCGACGGCGCAACCTCAAGGCTGTTGAATCCGCTGCCTGCTTGTGTTCCCTTTCCCTAAGGATAGGGAGGAGACGGTTATGCGCATGGCGGTTCTGACATGCCTTGTCGCTCTCGGCGCGCTCTGCGCGCCGCAGGCTTCGGCCGGCACCAGGGTGCTGGTCCAGACGCGCACCTATGACATTGCCGGCAATTCAGGCGCGGCGCTCATCGAGGCGATGGGCAGCAAAGGTCCCAAGCACGGCTTCATGACGCATGCCATCGCCCAGACCGCCTATACGGCCGACTGGGAGCTTGGCGTTATCCAGGACAAGGGCTCGTGCCGGATACGGCAGGCAAACGGAACGCTCACTCTCTTCTACACTTTCCCCCGCTTGGCGTCGCCAGCCACGCCTGCATTGAAGAAGCGCTGGAACCGGTTCTTCGCCGGCGTGCGCGCCCACGAGGGAACCCATGGCCGCATTGCCCGGGAAATGATGCGCGTCACCGATCGCTCGATCACCGGTCTTAGGGTCGCTAACGACCCTTATTGCTACAAGGCGCGCAGCGAGGCGCGCCGGCGCATCCAGGCCGTCTATGCCGAATACGAGGCCAGGCAAAATGCCTTCGATGCCCGCGAGCACCGCGAAGGCGGTCATGTCGAGCACCTCGTCGCTGCTTTGATCAGGCCTTAGCGGCACAAGCAGAAACCGGCGATGCGGCGGGAAGCAATGCGACGCTAACCGCCCGTGTTGCCAAGTTGTGCGTTTGCCGCCAGCGCCGACTGATGCTCGTCCTCGGGCTGTCGGCCGTCGGACTGCAACGAGAACTCGATCAGCACCGGCAAGTGGTCGGAACCGGCGTCTTCCAGCCGCGTCGCCGAGTGGATGGTCACGGCGCCCTTGCTGAACACCTGGTCGATCGGCAGGCCGGCGAAGCGCCGGATGAAATCCGGTAGCTTCCGATGGATCCAGGTCGGCCCGGCCGACGGCATAACGCTCAGTCCGCCGAGCGAGGCGACACGACGCACTGCAGCGCTCCACGGCACGGCGTTGCAGTCGCCGGCCATGATGGCGGTTTCGCCGAGCGCGGCAAGCGGCCCCGCCAGCTCGCCGATCTGCCAGTACTGCTCGCGCGGCCACGGCCAGCTCAAATGGATTGCCGCGACATCGACGCCGGTGCCGCCGAAATCGATCGTGGCGGTAGCCATCGCGCCGCGCGGCTCGCAATGCGGCGCCGTGCCGGCGGCAAAAGGCCGTCGCGAGAGCAGCGCGACGCCGAACACGCCGTTGGGGTAGGGGCAGAGGATGCGGTACGGATAGGCGCCGGTGATATAGCCGAGCTCTCTCGTCCACATTCCCGACACCTCGTCGAGGGTGATCACATCAGGGTTGGTGCGGCCGATCAGCGACAGCACCTTCTTGGGCGTCGGATTGTCGAAGCGAAGATTGATCTGCAGCAGGCTATAGACGATACGGTCGGCAGGTTTGGCGACCGCCTGCTGCGGCCACAACCTGGGCAGCGCGCTGGCCGTCGTGGCGAGGCAGGCGAGGGCGAAGAGCAGCGCTGCTGCCGCCTGCAGCCGGTAGGAACTGGCAAGCAGCGCCACCGCCAGGAGCGCCGTGAGCACGCTCAGGTGAATACGAAAATGCGAGAACGAATCGAGGGCCGGATGCAGCGCGCCGAGGAATCCGGCCAGCAGCGCGGCCGTGAGTGCCGTCATCGCCAGGAATGCCACCCCAGCCGTCATGTTTGAGCGCGCGCCGCCTGTTGTCATGGTCAGTCGTGTTCTGCCGAATGTCGCCGGCATCTTTTTGCAGCGACATACTCTCGCTCAGGCCTGCTTATCGGCAAAATTGCGGCCCGGGCAAGACGATGAGTTGCCTCGGCTACTGGAAAGCAGTCTCGGAGAAGCTTCTCAACTTGCGCGAATGCAGCCGCTCCATCGGCATTTCGGCCAGCTTCTCCATCGCCCTGATGCCGATGGTGAGGTGCTGCGCCACCTGCCGCTTGTAGAATTCCGTCGCCATGCCGGGCAGTTTCAGTTCGCCATGCAAAGGCTTGTCGGAGACGCACAGCAGCGTGCCGTAGGGCACGCGGAAGCGGAAGCCGTTGGCGGCGATCGTCGCCGATTCCATGTCGAGCGCAATGGCGCGCGACTGCGAAAGGCGCTGCACCGGTCCGCGCTGGTCACGCAGTTCCCAGTTGCGGTTGTCGATGGTGGCGACGGTGCCGGTGCGCATAATGCGCTTGAGATCGTAGCCGGAAAGTCCCGTTACCTCGGCGACCGCTTCCTGCAGCGCCACCTGGATCTCGGCCAGCGGCGGGATCGGCACCCAGACCGGCAGGTCGTCGTCGAGCACATGATCCTCGCGCACATAAGCATGGGCCAGCACATAGTCGCCCAGTGCCTGCGTATTGCGCAGGCCGGCGCAGTGGCCGAGCATCACCCAGGCATGTGGCCGAAGCACCGCGATATGGTCGGTGATGGTCTTGGCGTTGGACGGGCCGACGCCGATATTGACCATGGTGATGCCGCCATGGCCCGACTTCTTCAGGTGGTAGGCCGGCATTTGCGGCAGGCGCTGTGGCGGGGTGCCTTCGCTCGCCGCGCCGGCCCCGGCCTTAGTCACGAGGTTGCCCGGCTCGACGAATTCGCTGTAACCGCCGCCGCCGCTCTCCATCAGCTCGCGGGCCCGCGCCACGAACTCGTCGATGTAAAACTGGTAATTGGTGAACAGCACGAAATTCTGGAAATGCTGCGGGCTGGTCGCCGTGTAGTGCGTCATGCGGTGCAGCGAATAGTCGATGCGCTGGGCCGTGAACGGCGCCAGCGGCCTCGGCTCGCCGAACGCCACCTCGAAAGTGCCGTTGGCGATCTGGTCGTCCGTGCCGTCGAGATCCGGCACGTCGAACAGGTCGCGGATCGGCCGCCTGATCCGCTCGGCAGCCGTGCCATCGACATAGGTGCCCTCCAGAAAGGCGAAATGCAGCGGGATCGGCGTCGTCGATTCCGACACCGTGACCTGGACGCCGTGATTGCGCATGATGAGCCGAAGCTGCTCGACGAGATAGTTCTCGAACAGCTTTGGCTGGGTGATGGTGGTGGCAAAATGCCCGGGCGTCGGCATATGGCCGTAGGCCTGGCGCGAGTCGATCTGCGTGAACGAGGTGGTGGTGACGCCGATCTGCGGATAGAAGGCCCGGTAGCGCCTGCTCTCGTCGCCGCCGGCGGCGAGCTTGGCGAAGGAATCGCGCAGGAATTTGGTGTTGCGGTCGTAGAGCGCCTCCAGCGCCGCGACCGCCTTCTTGGCGTCGTCAAAACTCTGCCTGCCGAAAGGCTCCGGCATGACGACCGATTCGATGGCTTGGGGGTAGATTCGCTTTTCCATGGCCCAATATAGGGATTTGGAAGAGCGCTTGGGAGGGGGAGGCGGGCGCGAAGCCCGCCTTGCGGAGTATTTTTCTCTGGCCGTGTCAGCCACGCTGCAGGCTGACCAGCAGCACGAAGCCGATGCCTGCCTTCTTCGGCGTTGGCGCCTCGATGACCGAACCGGCGTCGGCGCGCATCATCGGCACCGCCAGCACAGGAGCGGCAAGCACCATCAGGATGAGCATCGCCCGCGGCAGGAGCCGAAGAGCTTTGAGGGTGGAGGCAGCGATGCGGTTCATGGTGGTCGTTCCGGTTTCGAGTATTGGTCGTTTCAGCGGCCGAAATGGTTCATGCAGTCCAGCCGGCAGGTATCGGCCATTCGCGGTGAGCGCGCCGGACGGCCGGCTTTGGCCACGAGGATGGCGAAGAACATGCCGAACAGGCTCATCAGCAGGCAGACGATGGTGAAGCGGCGGACAAGCATTGGTCTCTCCTTCAATGGCGAGGAGAATGCCCGAACGCCTCTGAACCGGTTCTGAGACCGATATTCATCTGCCGTTCAAATTGGCTGATGGGGTCATGACCGGCCGAAGGCCTGCGAAGTGCCTTGTCCAGCGTTGCGCTCAGAAACGGCGCTCAAAAAGAAAACGGGGCGCCGGGCCCCGTTTTTGTATCGTCATCCGTTCGACTGTCAGAGCTTGTGCCAGGTCTGGGTCTTGCAGATCAGTCCGCCCAGAACGCAGCCGCTCATCTTTAGCGAGGTGCCGGAAAGCGTCGCCTTGCCGGAATAGGTCTTGTCGGTTTCGGGGTCCGTTATGGTGCCGGTGTACTTGTTGTCGCCGGCCGCCTTGAAGGAGCCGATCGTCTTGCCGGCATATTTGCCGGACTTGAGCGTGATGGAAAACGCCCCGCCGCCGGCGATCGCCGCCGTCGATCCGGCCTGCGTCTTCCAATTGCCCTCGATCGGGTCGGCCGACGCGGCGCCTGCCATCATCAAGGTGGCCGCCAGGGCCAGGCTGACTTTTCGAAACATGCTTGTCCTCCCTTTAGGGTTCCGGCGGGCCTCGTCCCGCCTCTCTGTCCCTTACGCAAACGTAAAGCTAATCCAGCCATCGCCAAAACGAAAGCCGTGCCGCGACGGAAGCTTGTAAGGATTTCGGCCGCGTCGGTCGCTGGAAATGAACGGATGGCGAAAAAGGCTTCGGTTTCCGTGGTTAGCGAAGTCTTGATTCCCGCGCCTCAAATTTTCGACGAATTTGGCGCAGATCGGCTGAATTGCTGGATTCCTATGCTTAACGGTTCTTCGCGTTTACCTCTTGTTTTAGCTTTGTTTTCTTCAAATTAAGCAAGCCATTTAACGACGGATTCAAGGCGAGCCGTCATCCTCGAAAGCATCGAAAGAGCGGCCCGCCCAGGGGAATTCCAGGGACAGAAGGAGGCAGCTCTCGGGAGCAGACAGGGGATTGAAATGGCACGCTTTGAAATGCTTGAAGCCGGCTTCGGCGCCATGGGGGCAACTGCCCAGGCCGACATTCTTTTCGAACTGGGCATGATGTATGCGACCGGCCGCGATTGCGAGACCGACGTCATTGCCGCCCACAAATGGTTCAACATCGCCGCGATCAAGGGATCGCTCCGCGCCGCCGAGCTGCGCTCGGAATTGTCGGCATCGATGTCGAAGGCCGAGATCGCCAAGGCGCTGCGCGAAGCGCGCGAATGGATGACGATGCACTGATTTTGCGGGGTAAGGGCCGGAAGCTCTTAAGGGACAAGGCCGCAAAAAGACGGCCGGTTAACCAGACCAAGAACGCGGCAGGTCAACGAACTCAAGCCGTGCGACAACACAGGGAAGCGGGGTTCAGGCGCGCGGGGCGCCGGGAAGCTCGACTGCAAAAGCCGCGACCGGCCGGGACAAGGCCGGCGCGGCTTTTGCATTTGCGCAGTCTCCGCCTGTATGGGAACGG
Source organism: Mesorhizobium sp. WSM4887 (assembly GCF_029625865.1). NCBI lineage: Bacteria > Pseudomonadati > Pseudomonadota > Alphaproteobacteria > Hyphomicrobiales > Phyllobacteriaceae > Mesorhizobium > Mesorhizobium sp. WSM4887. The sequence continues at coordinate 1,084,217 of NZ_JARTVP010000002.1, read as the reverse complement.
CGGCTTGGCCCAAGAACTCCCCGTCGGAATGAACCAAATCCCGATACATTGTGCTCTCGACAGTTCCGGCGAAGGGTGAAATTGTCCCGGCTCTCTGGAAGAAGCGTGGCCGGAACGGCCGCGCGCAAGTGGAGGAGTTCTATTGTCATGAAAAGATTGGGTATTTTGAGCGCGGCCGCATTGGGCCTGACGATGAGCGCATCGGTTGCCTTCGCCGACGACATCACGATTTCGGTGGTCGGCCCGATGACCGGGCAGCTCGCCAACATCGGCGACCAGTTCAAGCAGGGCGCGCAGGCCGCGGCGGATGCCATCAATGCCGCCGGAGGTGTCAACGGCAACAAGATCAAGATCGACATCCAGGACGACCAATGCGATCCGAAGCAGGCCGTGTCGGTCGCCAACCGTATCGTTGCCAACGGCGTCAAGTTCGTCGACGGCCATGCCTGCTCGGGCTCGAGCATTCCCGCTTCCGCCGTCTACGCCGAAGCCGGCACCCTGATGATGAGCCCGGCCTCGTCGAATCCGGAACTGACCGACGCCGCGGCCAAGGCCGGCTGGCCGACGATCATGCGCCTCTACACGCGTGACGATGCGCAGGGCGCTTTCATCGGTCCATGGATCGCCAAGAAATATGCCGGCAAGAACGTCGTCGTCCTGCACGACAAGAGCGCCTACGGTCAGGGCGTTGCCGATGCTGTCAAGGCGACCATGAATGCCGGCGGCCTCAAGGAGGTCGACTATGAAGGCATCAATGCCGGCGAGAAGGACTATTCGGCTTTGGTCACCAAGCTGAAAGAGCTCAAGGCCGACGTCGTCTATTTCGGCGGCTACCATCCGGAGGCCGGCTTGATCCTGCGCCAGGCAGCGGAGCAGAACGTCAAGTTCCAGCTGATCATGCCGGACTCGATCGCCTCGCCGGAATTCTGGCAGATCGCCGGCCCGGCCGGTGAAGGCACAATGTTCGTCTTCCCCTCGGATCCGCAGTCGAAGCCGGAAGCGAAGGAGGCCGTGGCCAAGATCAAGCAAGGCGGCTTCACACCGGAAGGTTTCACGCTGTTCTCCTATGCAGTGATCCAGGCGGTGGCCGAAGGCGTCAAGCGCGCCGGCACCGACGACCCGGCCAAGGTCGCCGAGGCGCTGAAGGACGGCAAGCCGATCAGCACCGTGGTCGGCGACGTGATCTTCGACGAGAAGGGCGACCTGAAGAACGCCAGCTACGACATCAACCAGTGGCACGACGGCAAATACGCGCCGATCAAGCCGTAATTCGTTCTGCAGATCGATTGGAAATGGCCGGGATTTGTCCCGGCCGTTTTCGTATGTGCCTTGGCACTGATTTGGAGACCAGTTCGGCGCTCTACGGCGCCCCCCTGGAGTCCTGCCGCCCCAGCCAGTTTGTCCCGTTGCCGATCCAAGGCGACCGGCAGCTCAGCCCCGTGCGTCCTCGAACCGCACCAGCACCGTGCCGTCGCTCACTTGCGCGCCTTCGGCCGCGATCTCGGCAATCACCCCATCATGGGGTGCGGCGATCGTGTGCTCCATCTTCATCGCTTCGAGGATTAGGAGCGGCTGGCCCTTGATAACGGTATCGCCCGCTGCCGCGCGCACCAGCTTGACCAATCCCGGCATCGGCGCGCGCAGGCTGTCCGACGCGGCCGCGGCCTCATCCGCCTTGGCCAGCGGATCCGGCACCGTGAATGTATATCCGACCGCTCCTTCGAACACCGTGACATGGCCCGGCCAGCGCGCGCTGCGCGGCATGCTCCTGAGGTCGTGCGCGTTGAGCGCGTCATGCGGCGCCTCCAGCGCCACCTGGAAGCGGCCGTCAGGCCGCGCCGATACTCGGGCCAGGATGTTCTCCTCGCCGTAACGCAACCGGGTGCGGCGCGCCAGCGTATGGAAATGCGCATAGCCGGCGAGCGAGGACCACGGATCGGCGGCCGGACCCGCCGTGCTTGCGTCGGTCGCTGCCAGCGCCGCCGCGGCGATCGCTTCATCGCTTGGCGCGGGAACAGCGACGAGAGCGTTCTGATGCCGGCCGATCAGGCCGGTGTCGATATCGCCCACCGCGAAATCGGCGTCGGCGGCGAGTGCTGCAAGGAAGGCTGTGTTGACCGTCGAGCCGGCAACTTCGGTTCGGGCCAGCGCCTTGCGCAGCGCGCCAAGCGCGGTGGTTCTGTCCCTAGCCTGCACCACCAGCTTGGCGATCATCGGATCATAGAAGGGCGAGATCGCATCGCCGGACCGCACGCCGGTCTCGATGCGCATGGCGGTATCCTCCGGCGGTGTGTCGGGGAATTTGAGATGATAAAGCGTGCCCGTCGCCGGCAGGAATCCCTTGGCCGCGTCCTCGGCGTAGATGCGCGCCTCGAAGGCATGTCCGGCAAGGGCGATCTCGTTCTGCGCCTTCGGCAGTTTTTCGCCGGCGGCGACACGAAGCTGCCATTCGACCAGATCGACGCCGGTGACCATCTCGGTGACGGGATGCTCGACCTGCAGCCGTGTGTTCATCTCCATGAACCAGAAGCGGTCGGCTTTGAGGGCCTCGGAAGCATCGACGATGAACTCGATCGTGCCGGCGCCCGAATAGCTGATTGCCTTGGCGGCCTTCACCGCCGCTTCCGTCATCGCCTTGCGCAGCGCCGGCGTCATGCCGGGGGCGGGCGCCTCCTCGATCACCTTCTGGTGGCGGCGCTGCGCCGAGCAGTCGCGCTCGAAAAGATGCACGACATTGCCGAAATTGTCGCCGAACACCTGGACTTCGATGTGTCGCGGCTTGTCGACATATTTTTCGACCAGAACGCGGTCGTCGCCGAAGGCAGCCTTGGCCTCGCGCCGCGCTCCGGACAGCGCCTCGGAGAAGTCGTCCGGATGGTCGACGCGCCGCATGCCCTTGCCGCCGCCGCCGGCGCGCGCCTTGATCAGCACCGGGTAGCCGATCTCGCGCGCTTTTGTGGCAAGCAGCACAATCTCCTGCGCTTCGCCGTGATAGCCGGGCACCACCGGAACGCCGGCCTTTTCCATCAACCGCTTGGCGGCATCCTTCAGCCCCATCGCGCGGATCGAGGCGGCGGACGGGCCGATGAACATGAGGCCCGCCGCCGTCACCTGGTCGACGAAGTCGGGGTTCTCCGACAGGAAGCCGTAGCCGGGGTGGATTGCCTCGGCGCCTGTGGCAAGCGCCGCGGCAATGATCCTGTCGCCGCGCAGATAGCTGTCACCGACCGGCGAGGGGCCGATATGCACCGCCTCGTCGGCCATCTCGACATGCAGCGCTCGCGGGTCGGCATCCGAATAGACGGCGACTGTTCGCACGCCGAGCTTGCGCGCGGTGCGGATGACGCGGCAAGCGATCTCGCCGCGATTGGCGATCAGGATCTTGCCGAACATGGAGCCTCCCGAGTTTGCGACGGGCAGCGCCAATTCGGCAGGCGCGGGCCTACTTCGATGCGGCGATCTCGCAGGCGCCGCCCGTAGTCACCTTGTAGTGCGCGCGCGTGGCCAGGCAGGATTTCATCGCCAGCTCTTCCGCAACCTTTTGGGACGGCGCATTCAGGTGTCCACCACAGATGATATAAGACGACATGATCCGGGCATAAGGCGTGGTCGCGTAGGCTGAATGGCCGCTCGCCGCCAGATAGGCCTTGTACGCCCTGTTGCACGGATCCTTGGGATTGCGTGGGATGTAGGGTGGAAAGCGCTTGTCCCCCTCGCTTCCAGCCAGCGACCCGGCGACGACAGCGCCGCACGAGGCGCATATAAGCATTCCTGCAAGTATCGACGCGGATGCTTTCCGCAGATATTCTCGTGTCATTTTTACCCCATCCCCATGAGACAATGCAGGATGAGCAATATCGAATATTTGCCGGCGTCGCTAGATGGTCACTCAAGAATCTCGATCTCGTGAACGGGTGGAACGTCTTTGTCATAAAGTTCAGGCTCCCCCAATCGCAGCAACGGCTGAGCTGTATAGTCTGGCAGTCAGATCGTCGAAGCAGCAGAAAGTGACGGTCTCGGGGATGGCGTTTTCGCCTAGAAAAACAGCAACCGTGCCGACGGCTACTTCGGTAGCCTGATCTTTCGGATAGCCGTAGATGCCGGTCGAGATCGCCGGAAATGCTATCGTTCGACAGTCCTTACCGGTGGCAATCTCCAGCGAGCGCCGATAGCAGGAGGCGAGCAACTCCGCCTCGCTCTCGCCCCCGCCGTGCCAGACCGGGCCGACAGTGTGAATGACATAGCGCGCCGGCAGCCGGTAGCCTTTCGTCAGTTTGGCATCCCCGGTCCTGCAGCCGTTCAGCGTGCGGCATTCGGCGACCAGCTCCGGCCCGGCGGCGCGGTGGATAGCGCCGTCGACACCACCGCCGCCGAGCAGCGAGGAATTGGCGGCATTGACGATGGCATCGACCTTAAGCCTGGTGATGTCGCCGGTATGCACGCGGATCCTATCGCTGACGCCGCACATCGTCACATCCTGAACACGCCGAACTTCGTTTCCTCGACCCCGCTATTGAGCGCCGCCGAGAGGCTGAGCGCCAGCACCTCGCGCGTCCTGGCCGGATCGATGATGCCGTCGTCCCAAAGCCTTGCCGAAGAATAGAGCGGGTGACCCTCATGGTCGTATTTCATCAGGATCGGCTTCCTGAATTTCGCTTCCTCTTCGGCGCTCCACTCACCGCCCTTGCGCTCGATGCCCTCGCGCTTGACCATGGCGAGCACCGTCGCCGCCTGCTCGCCGCCCATCACCGAAATGCGCGCATTCGGCCACATCCACAGGAAGCGGGGCGAATAGGCGCGGCCGCACATGCCGTAATTGCCGGCGCCGAACGAACCGCCGATGATCACCGTAAGCTTCGGCACGCGTGCCGTGGCGACCGCTGTGACCAGCTTGGCGCCGTCCTTGGCGATGCCGCCGGCCTCATACTTGCGCCCGACCATGAAGCCGGTGATGTTCTGCAGGAAGATCAGCGGAATGCCGCGCTGGCAGCAGAGCTCGATGAAATGCGCGCCCTTCAGCGCGCTTTCCGAGAACAGCACCCCATTGTTGCCGAGGATGCCGACCGGCATGCCGTGCAGATGCGCAAAACCGGTGACCAAGGTGGTGCCGTAATTCTGCTTGAACTCGTCGAACTCGGAACCGTCGACCAGACGCGCGATCACCTCGCGAACGTCATAGGGCTGGCGCAAATCAGTCGGCACGATGCCGTAGAGTTCATGCGGATCGTGAAGCGGTGATACTGGTTTCTGTAAGTTCAGGCTTACGGCCTTGTTCCGATTCAGGTTCTTGACGATGCGTCGGCAAATGGCCAGCGCGTGCTCGTCATCCATGGCATAGTGGTCGGCGACGCCGGAAAGCCTGGTGTGGACCTCGGCGCCGCCGAGCTCCTCGGCGCTGACATCCTCGCCGGTGGCAGCCTTCACCAGCGGCGGGCCGCCAAGAAAAATGGTCGCCTGGTTGCGCACCATGATCGTTTCGTCCGACATCGCCGGCACATAGGCCCCGCCCGCCGTGCAGGAGCCCATGACGCAAGCGATCTGCGGGATGCCGGCTGCCGACATGTTGGCCTGGTTGTAGAAGATGCGGCCGAAATGCTCACGGTCGGGGAAGACCTCGTCCTGGTTGGGCAGGTTGGCGCCGCCGCTGTCGACCAGGTAGACGCAAGGCAGCTTGTTCTGCAGCGCGATCTCCTGCGCGCGCAGATGCTTCTTCACCGTCACCGGATAATAGGTGCCGCCTTTTACCGTCGCGTCGTTGACGACTACCATCACCTCCCGGCCTTCGACACGGCCGATGCCGGTGATGATGCCGGCCGACGGAATATCCTCGCCATACATCGACCATGCCGCGAACTGGCCGACCTCGAGAAAAGGCGAGCCGGTGTCGAGCAGTTGCGCCAATCTTTCGCGCGGCAGCAGCTTGCCGCGGCTTTGGTGGCGCTCGCGCGCCTCGTCCGAGCCGCCGCGCTCGATGCCCGCCGCCTTCTCGGCGATATCGTCGACCAGCGCCCGCATGCGCTCGGCATTAGCGCGGAAGCTTTCCGAGGAGGGGGAGATTTGGGTTTGGAGTGTGGCCACGTTATTCCTCACACCTCTTGATGCCGCAACGCAACCAGTGTAACAGCCCGCACCCGGATGCTGCGTGCGCAGCGCGGCATCTTTTGTACGAATGACACCTCAGGAGGCGACGATGAAAGGCATCGATATGCGTTTCACCAAATGTCTCCCCTCGGCCATGGCCTGACGCCGCCGAAGGGCGGCTTTCCACGTCCCGGATTTGAGCAAAAGGAACACGGCGCCTGCAAGCGCTGTGGGTGTCACTATGTATGTGCGGTTTGTAACGCCGCTGATCCATCCGAAGAGCCGGGTAGAGAGCGGCTTTTTCCATGCGTCCTGGTACTTGTACCGGAATGGCTGCCCGGACTGGATCCATGGCGAACTGGAGGATCAGTTCGACTGGTTCAATCGGCATTTGCCCATTCCTGGCCAGGTTGGGCGGCATTTCAAGCGCCGTGAGCCGATTTGGGGCGTCTGCTGGTTCCACCCGAACGCCAAGGAAGCCATCAGCCGTGCGCGCTATTGCGCCTGGCTGATCGAGGAGGGCGGCTTGCCTGTGCGCTCGATCACGTCCCGGCGCCAGCGTGAGGTTCTGTGGCGCGATGAGCATCAGATCGTCGCCAAGCCGACCGACGACCTGCCCAAGGGGTTCGGCTGAGGTGACGGAGGGAGACATCACACTCCCTCCGCCATGATCTCGCGGCCGATCAGCCAGCGGCGGATCTCGCTGGTGCCGGCGCCGATCTCGTAGAGCTTGGCGTCGCGCAGAAGCCGCCCGGTCGGATAATCGTTGATATAGCCGTTGCCGCCGAGCAGCTGGATGGCATCGAGCGCCATCTGCGTCGCCTTTTCGGCCGCGAAGAGCACGCAGCCGGCGGCGTCCTTGCGCGTGGTCTCGCCGCGGTCGCAGGCACCGGCCACGGCGTAGACATAGGCGCGCGCCGCGTTCATCGTCGAATACATGTCGGCAAGCTTGCCCTGCACCAGCTGAAAACTGCCGATCGGCTGGCCGAACTGCTTGCGCTCATGCACGTAAGGCACCGCCACGTCGAGGCAGGCCGCCATCAGCCCGATCGGCCCGCCGGAGAGCACGGCGCGCTCATAGTCGAGGCCCGACATCAGCACCTCGACGCCGCGCCCTTCCTCATGCAGCACATTCTCGAACGGCACCTCGACATTCTCGAAGACGAGCTCGCCGGTGTTCGAGCCGCGCATGCCGAGCTTGTCGAGTTTTTGGGCCACCGAAAACCCGGCAAAGGTTTTTTCGATGATGAAGGCGGTGATGCCGCGCGAATTGCGCTCCGGATCGGTCTTGGCATAGACCACCAAGGTCTCGGCATCGGGTCCGTTGGTGATCCACATTTTCGAACCGTTGAGCACATAGCGGTCGTTGCGCTTTTCGGCGCGCAGCCGCAGCGACACGACGTCCGAGCCTGATCCGGATTCCGACATTGCCAGCGCACCAACCTTTTCGCCCGAGCAGAGCGCAGGGAGGTATTTCTCCTTCTGTGCCGGCGTTGCCCAGCGGTTGATCTGGTTGACGCAGAGATTGGAATGCGCGCCGTAGGAGAGGCCGACCGAGGCGGATGCGCGGGAAATCTCCTCCATCGCCACGACATGCGCGAGATAGCCCATACCGCTGCCGCCGAACTCGGCATCGGCGGTGATGCCGAGCAGGCCGAGCGCGCCGAGCTCCCCCCACAGATGTGCCGGGAATTCGTTGAAGCGGTCGATATCGGCCGCGATCGGCGCGATCCTGTCTTTTGCGAAGCGCCTTACGGTATCGCGCAACGCCTCGATGTCGGCATCAAGCCCGAAGTTCAGCGTATTCGTGTACATGGCGTTCCTCCCGGCGCATGACCCCGAAATCGACTTCGATAAGGATAATGCGCGAAATCAAAGTGCCGCGGCCTCCTTTGCGCGTCGGACGGGACGCGTTGCGCTGCCGGAGCCGATCTTCGCGCCGACGAGCCGCCTTGTCATCGAAAGATATGTCTCCGTGACTTCAGAGATCGACAGCCGCTCGCCCGGACGGAACCAGACGATGACGCCGGTCATCATCTGGATCAGCGCCATGGCGGTCAGGCCGACATCATCGATCTCGAAGATGCCGGCGTCGGCGCCGTCGCGCAGGATCGCGCGCAATTCCTTCTCATAGGCCGTGCGCATCTTAAGGATCTGCGTCAGCCGCTCATGCGAGAGGCTGCGCAATTCCATGTTGGAGACATGGGTGGCGCGGCGCCGCTCGATATGGAAGGCAATGTGGTTCTCGACATAGGCGGCGAGCCGCGCCGTCGGATCGACCGCTGCCGGACGCGCGTCATCCCAGGCCTTGAGCAGGCCTTCCATATGCTCGCGCATCAGCGTGAACAGCAGATCCTCCTTGGTGGGAAAATAGCGATAGAGCGCGGCGGCCTGCACGCCGACTTCGGTCGCCAGCTGGCGCATCGACATCGCCTCATAGCCGAGCCGCGCAATCAGCCCGACCGCCGCCTCGCGAACGGCCGCCTCGGTTTTTTCGCCATCTGAACCCGTGGTGCGTGCCATGTTTGCCTCTGCGAAGCAGATAATAAAACGAACGTTCAATTAATTCAAGCGGGCAAGCGAAGGTGTTCAGGCCGAAGGGCAATGGCCTGCAATCGGTCTGACGCAAGCCTCGGCTGGATCTGTAGAGCGGAGCGACTTAGTCGCCGCGGAAAGCGCGGCTCGCCTGATCGGTCAGGGGCTTAAGCAGATAGGAAAGCACCGTGCGGTCGCCGGTTCTCAGGAACACCTCCGCCGGCATTCCCGGCTTCAGTTCCAGCGATCCCGCCTGTTTGAGGCTGCTTTGCGTCAGCACGATGCGCACCGCGTAATAGGCGACCCCGGCTTTCTGGTCCTCGATGAGGTCGGGCGAGATACGGTCAACCTGGCCCTCGACTTCCGGCGTGATCTGCTGGCTGAAGGCCGAAAGGCGAAGCGTGGCGTTCTGTCCGATGCGCACCTGGTCGATGTCCTGCGGCGCGACGCGCGCTTCGACCACCAGCGCGTCGGCGCTCGGCACGATCTGCATGATCGCCTCGCCGGGCGCGATCACGCCGCCGATCGTGTGCACGGCCAGCTGATGCACCCGGCCTGATTGCGGGGCGCGGATATCGATCTGCTTCAGCGTTTGCTCGGCCGCGATCTGACGCTCGCGCAGTTCGCTCATCTTGCCGTCGATCTCCCTCAGTTCGCCCGCCACTTCGCTGCGCAGGTCCTGATCGATCTGGATGATCGCCAGTTCCATCTCGCTGATGCGCCCGCGCGTCTGCGCGGCGGCGGCGATCAACTGCCCGTTTTCGCCGTCGAGCCTTGCCTCGGCGCGTTCGCGATCGGCCAGACGCGAGATCGGCACCAGCTTCTTTTTCCAGAGGTCCCGCATGCCCTCGAGCTCGATCTTGGTGAGGGATATCTCCTGCTGCTTGCTCCTGAGCTGGGCCTCGATACCCGCGATCTCCTGACGGAACTGCACGATGCGCTCGCGTAGCTGTGAAATCTTGCCCTCGCGCGCCTGCCGCCGCAGCGCGAACAGCCTGTTCTCGCCGTCGATGAGATGACCGATCTGAGGGGCATGCGCGTTTCCCGACAGCTGCTCGGGATAGAGCACCGCCTGGGCGCCGTCGCGTTCGGCAATCAGCCGGGCGCGGCGGGCAGAGAGCTCGTCGAGACCGTTGTCGACGATGGCGAGATTGGCACGCGCCACCGTGTCGTCCAGCCGCACCAGGACGTCGCCCGCCTCGACCGTGCTGCCGTTCTGCACGTTGAGAGCGCCGACGACGCCGCCTTGCGGATGCTGGACGGACTTCACGTTCGAGCCAACGACCAGATGGCCGCCTGCGACCACGGCTCCGGCAAGACTGCTTGATGCCGCCCAAAGGCCGAGCCCGCCGACAAGCAGCGCCGCTGCGATCGCTCCCGCCCGGACGTTCCTGCGAATGGCCTGACGCAAGCGCTGCTGCTGGGGCGAAGCACCTTCGATCGGCTTCGAACCGCGGTCGAGCAACGCGATCGCGCGCGCCCTGGCGGACAATGCGAAGTCGCGCACCACGCGCAACGCATCGGCTTTGAAATAGGGAGTTGCCGACCTCATCTCAGCCCGCCGATCCGACCGCATGCAGCGGTTTCGTCACCGGCTGCAAAGCCTGCCGTGCGATCTCGCTCTTCAGCCCGAATGCCTGCTGCCTGCCGCCATTCAGCACCAGCAAGTGGTCGAGCGCGGCGAGGGCGCTGGGACGATGCGCGACCACGATGACGATGCCGCCGCGCGCTTTGATGCCTTCGATGGCACGCGTCAGCGCTTGGTCGCCCGCGGCATCGAGGTTGGAATTCGGCTCGTCGAGCACGACGAGGAACGGATTGCCGAACAGCGCGCGCGCCAGGCCTACACGCTGACGCTGTCCGGCGGAAAGTGCCGCGCCGCTCTCGCCGACCTCGGTTTGATAGCCTTCGGGCAGGCGCAGGATCATGTCGTGCACGCCGGCAGCCTGGGAGGCCTCGATGATCGCCTCCGGCATGGCGTTCTCGTCGAAGCGGCTGATGTTCTGGGCGACCGTACCGGCGAACAATTCGACATCCTGCGGCAGATAGCCGATATGGCGGCCAAGCGCCTGCGCCGGCCACTGCTCGATTGCAGCGCCGTCGAGACGGATCTTGCCGCGCATCGTGGGCCATACGCCGACGAGCGCGCGCACGAGCGAGGATTTTCCGGAGCCGCTCGGGCCGATCAGGCCCATGCCGGAGCCGGCGTCGAGCGAAAAGTCGATATCCTCCAGCAGGATGCGCCGTCCACCAGGCGCCGTCACCCCGACGGTTTCCACAGCGAGTGTCGCGTTTGGCGCCGGAAGCTCCATGCCGCCATCGTCGACCGGAAAGGCGGCAAACAGATCGACCAGCCTCTGCCAGCTCTGGCGCGCGCTGAGGAAGTGCTTCCAATACGCGGTGGCGAGCTCGATCGGCGCCAGCGCCCGCGATGTCAGGATGGAACTGGCGATGATGATGCCGGGCGTGGCCTGCTGGTAAATGACCAGATAGGCGCCGAGCGCCAGGACCATCGACTGCAGCATCATGCGCATGATGCGCGAAGCCGCACCCAATCCGTTCGTCAGGTCGCTCGCCTGCGCCTGCGCCTCGCGGAAGGCGTTGTTTGCTTGGCTCCAGCGCCCGGCCAGCCTCTCGCCCATGCCCATGGCGGCCAGCACTTCGGCGTTGCGGGCGCTCGCCTGCGCGATCGCGCCGCGCCTTGTGCCGAAGCCCGACATTGCCTTGGTCGGGGCGCGGACCAGGCGATCGGTGAGCCCCGTCAGCGCGATCAGCAGCAGCGCGCCGATGAGCGCCGCGACGCCGATCCACGGATGGAAAAGAAAGCAGATCACAACATAGAGCGGCATCCATGGCAGATCGAACAGCGCACCCGGGCCGGGGCTGGAAAGGAAGCCGCTGACCTGGTCGAGGTCGCGCAGCGCCTGCAGGCCTTCGCCGCGATCAGGCGTTCTGAGCGGCAGCCGCACGAGGCAGTTGAAGACGCGGCCGGCGATGAGCTCGTCGATGCCGGCGCCGATGCGTGTCAGCACGCGCGCACGGATCGCTTCGAGGACGCCCTGGAAGGCATAAAGCACGGCGACCAGAATGATCAGCGCCACCAGCGTCGGCACGCTGCGGCTAGGCAGAACGCGGTCATAGACCTGCAGCATGAACAGCGAACCGGACAGCATCAGCACGTTGATGAGGCCGCTGAGGCCGGCGACGGCCGCATACGGGCCGCGGAAGGAGGCGAGCGCCTTGCGAAGCTCGGAAGGTTTCAGGTCAGCTAAAGGCGAGCGTGTCAGATGGTTACCCCCGAAAAAACCGCGCCCGGCTTGAGGCGGGTTGGCGGGCCGCGATCGAGGCGCGGCCCGCGGTCAAGATCAGCCGACGAGTGCCGTCGTTTGATGGTCGGAATGGCCGGCAATCTGCGCCAGGATCTTGGTGATCGCGGACTGCGCCGCATCGGCCGCGTTGGCAAAGACCGGATTGTCGGCCGGCAGGTGGTCGTGCAGCCCCGCTGCCGCCCGTTCCACAGCCTGCTGGACATGGTCCGACGGATCCGGCGCGTTGTCCGGATCGGCGTGCGAGGCGTGACGGAACAAGAATTGGTCGCCGTCCAAGGCCACCGCATCATGCTTGGGCGCGTCGGTGGAGTCGGTGAGACCAGGCGTGCCCCGGTCGCCAATAGGATGCTTACCGAAGAAGTCGGCGAGCCAATTTTTGGTGCCGTTGCCCGTGTTCGATCCGCTGGTCTGCGCGGCCGGGGTGTGGCTTGAATCGGATCCTGAATCTTCTGCCGATGCCGTCGCCGCGAGCGTGCCCGATTTCATTGCCGGGTCGATCAGGTCGCGCTTGACGTTCTTGGTGCCGATTGTCGCCGTCTGCGTCGAAGTGGCGATATTGGCACCCGAAAAAGTGACGCTATAGGTGCCGGGCTTCAGCGCTAGATCATAGCCGCCGGCGGCCGAGGTCGTGGTCTTGAAGGTCTGGCCGGCTGAGTTTCTGGCGGTCACCGTGATGGTGCCCAGCCCTTCGCCCGGATCGTAGAAACGGTCGCCGTCCTTGTCGTCGAAAGCGACGCCGGTGAGGAAGAGATCCGTGCCGCTCTTGGCGAAATCCTCGGTGACGAAGGCGCTGCTGCGGCCCTTGTAGTCGCCGACCTCGAAGGCGAGCCCAACTTCACGGAAGTTGGAATTGAGGGTGTTGGCCCGGTGCCCGGGAGAATTCATCAGATTGGTGTGGAGAAGCTTGACCTCGTCGACATAGCCGGTCGGCGCGCGGGTCGTTGCCCAGGCGATGTTCTCGCCCGTGGCCCATGAGCCGCTCAGCGTATAGCCGGCATTCGTCATGCGCGTCGTCGGCGACGAACCTCCGGAACCGGTGTGGGAGAATGTGTCGGTGGCCAGCATCCACTTGTCGTGGCCCTCGGCGGCTTCGCTGAGATCGTTGTCGAAGGCCAGGGGCTGGGCGCCGGCCTTGGCGCGCTCAGCATTGATGAGCTCGAGCAGATACTGCTCGTTGGCACTGTGCTGCGGCATCGGATATCCCCGTTGATACTGTTTGGTGAGCCCCCTGATCTCCCTCACCCGCCTTTCCGGCTATGGAGCAAATATGTTCATCATGCGGCGCTAAAGTAACAAATCGGAATATACACACATATATCGTGTGCGTATCGCACCAGAAGCAATGTCGGACGGTTTGCCGATCGGTGGATGGAAGCTGATTTCGGCGGACTTGCCTAGGCGATGATCCTGAAGTCGATAGGTGCACTGTCGTCCGTGCGTTCTTCGACCTCGACCCTGATGACCGTCGCGCCCCTAGGCCCCCGCCACAGCCGATCGACCATCGAGTCGATCGCTGCGTCGGCGCCGGCGATGAGCGCCGTGACCGAACCGTCGTGCTCGTTTCGCACCCAGCCCGTCAGTCCGAGGCGCACGGCTTCGTCCCGCGCCCAAACCCGGTAGCTGACCCCTTGCACCTTGCCGGAGATGCGCGCCCGAACGGTTCTCTTCTGCTCGACCATGCTCGTCTCCGCCTTCGAAGCCTTACGGAATCCGGCTCGGCGCCGCGCAAACGCAACGGCTGTGGATCGCCGTTAGTTCCCCCGCGCCGTCGCCAGCGCGCCAGGCAATTCCTCGGCGAAGATGTCGAGCTCATGGTCGAGGCCGACGCTGACCCGGATGCAGCGGTCGAGCCGCGGCGCCATCGGCTTGCGGATGAAGACGTCGCGCGAGAGCAGCGCCTGCATCACCTTCAGCGCGAAGGCGCCGTCGCGGCCGCAGTCTATGGTGACGAAATTGGTCGCCGAGGGCAGCGGCTTCAGCCCGTTTTCCTCGGCGATGGCCGCAATGCGCCGGCGCCCCGCGGCCACGCGCGCCACCACCGAATTCAGATAGTCCTGATCGGCCAGCGCCTCGAGCCCGGCGATCTGCGCCATGCGGCTGACGCCGTAATGGTTGCGGATCTTTTCGAAGTCGCGGATCACTTCCCGTTCGGCCACCGCATAGCCGCAGCGGATGCCGGCAAGCCCATACGCCTTGGAGAAGGTGCGCATGCGCACGACGTTCGGCCGCGCGACGTCGATCGGCGGCAGCGCCGATGCCGGTCCGAGCTCGCCATAGGCCTCGTCCAGCACCAGCATGGTGGTTTCCGGCAGGGCCTCGATGAAGCCGACGACGTCCGGCGCCTCCCACCAGCTTCCCATCGGATTGTCCGGATTGGAGAGATAGACGAGCGGCGCTCGTTCCCGGGCGACAGCGGCAAGCAGTCCGTCGAGGTCCTCCTTGTCGTCGGCGTAGGGAACCGTCACCAGCCGGCCGCCGACGCCGGCGATGTGGAAGTTGAAGGTGGGATAGGCGCCAAGCGAGGTCACCACCGCGTCGCCCGGCGCGACATACATGCGCGCCACAAGGCCGAGCAGTCCGTCAATGCCTTCGCCGACCACCACGTTCTCGACGCCGACATTGTGATGCGCGGCCGCCGCGACCTTCAGCTCGAAATTGTCGGGGTCGCAATACATCCACTGGTCGCGCGCAACGCTCTCCATGCGGGCAATCACGCGCGGCGAGGGCCCAAAGCTGCTTTCATTGGCGCCGATGCGGGCGCGGAAAGGCCGGCCGCGCTCGCGCTCCTGCGCCTCCGGCCCGACGAACGGCACCGTGGTGGGAAGCGCGCCGACGATCGGCGTAAGGGAAGGGCGCTGGCGCATGGCAAAGGCTCGGTTGAGAAAGGTGGCTTCTTGCTAACGTGAGCGATGGAAGGACGCAAGCTGCGCCAGAACCATATCGATTGCGCGGCTCAGGCTGGATTCCGCCGCTTGTTTTTGGTAGCGAGGCACCATGAACAATCGACTGCCGCCTGCTTGGTCAAAGCACCTTAGATCCGGCCCTGCGCCGCAAACCAAGTTGCCGCAAGCCAGTTTGCTGAAAACAAATTTGCGCGCGCGAGAGAGAGCCGACGACGAGCTCCTGAAGCAAGCCTATGAACACCAGCAAGCCAAACGGCTGGAGGAGGCTCAGGACATATGCCTCCAAGTCCTTGCGCGCACGCCAAATCATCCTCTTGCTATGTACATCCTGGGGACGGTGTATGTGGGCTACGACGATGAAAAGGCTTTGCGATATTTCGCGCGAGCCGTCGGCGAGGAGCCTAAAAATCCTTACTACCATCTAAGTCTCGGCGACGTCTATGTAAAACTCAGCGAGTTTTCGTCAGCGATCAAGCACATAGAGTATGCACTGGACTTGCAGCCTGATCTTGTAGAAGCGCTTTGTTCTCTTGGCCGTGTTTATTTGGCGTTTGATAAACCAGAGATGGCATTGCCGCTCTTCGAGAAGGCGTTGAGAATCAATCGCGACCATCCGAAGGTACGCATAGGGCTTGCTAACGCGCTCAGCAGCCTCGGGCGGATGGATGAAGCCGCTACCTACCTGAAGGAAGCGATCGATCGGCGGATTGAAGTGCCAACTGCCTATAACGATCTTGTACACACCCGCAAATTCGCGGAGGAGCCCGCGGAACTCCAATCCATTCTGCGCGAACTCGACAATTCAAAGCTGGGCGGCCAGTGCGCGGGGCAACTCCATCACGCGGCCGGCAAGGTTCTGAACGACCTCAAACGCTACGAACAGGCTTTTTTTCACTTTAACAAGGCGAAAGAGGCCTTGGGTTACAGGTTCGATGTCGACCAGTACCGGCGCTGGGTCGATTCGATGATCGAGATATTCACCCCAGACCTGCTAGCCGAAAGAGCGGGCTATGGAAATTCGTCTGAAGTGCCTGTTTTTGTTGTTGGCATGCCACGTTCGGGGACCACGCTTACTGAACAAATTTGCGCCAGCCATCCGTATGCGCACGGCGCGGGCGAACTTAGCAAGCTGAGGCGAGTTGCGAACGCAACCGGCCTACTAGATCGCTCTTCGGGCGACATGGCCCAATCGATCATGTCAATCACACCCGATCTTTCAAAAATGCTGGCGGATGAACACTTGGCTTATCTACGGGAGAGGGCACCCCATGCGGCGCGCGTCATCGATAAGATGCCGCACAATTTCGAAGTGGTAGGCCTCATCTGGCTTCTCTTCCCCAACGCGCGGGTCATTCATTGCCGTCGCGACGCCATCGATAATTGTGTTTCTTGCTTCATGCTGGCCTTTAGCGAAGGTCATAGCTACAATTGCGATTTGCGCACACTTGGACTTTACTATCGCGAGTATGATCGCTTGATGCGCCATTGGAACAGAGTTTTCCCGGGTCGTATTCTCGAAAATCGTTATGAGACGCTGATTGAAAACCAGGAGGAGCAGTCGCGCCGTCTGATAAACTATCTTGGGCTATCATGGGACGATGCATGCCTTCGCTTCTTCGAGAGGGATGGTGCGGTAAACACGTACAGTCGCTGGCAGGTTCGCCAGCCGATCTACAAATCTTCGGTGAAGCGCTGGAAGAACTATGAGCGCGAAATCCAGCCCCTGATCGAAGCGTTGGGTGACTTGGCGGAGATTTGACTGCCACTGGCTAGGCTGCCCCATATCTCAATTTGGCCTCTGGCGCACCTGGGTTGACAGAGTACGACCAAAACACCTTGGGCGACCTGGCGAGCTGTAATGCGCGCCGAAATTGATGTGTCAGCGCAAATAATCTCCTCTGAAACGATGCCGCTTGCGGAAAGGGGACATCCGATCGGTGTAGAGGCAAGGTGCAGATGCGTGCCAAGGCTGGCAGTACTGTGGGCCGATCAGACGGGGATGGGTTGGGGCGCTGAATATCTATTCCGCGGACCCGCATCGCATTGTGTTTACTGGATTTCGCCCGCCCCCTTTGCTAGCCAAAGGCATGAATAACCGACTGCCACCTGCCTGGTCCAAACACCTCAAATCCGGCGTTATGCCGAAGCCCAGATGGCCCCAGGCAAGTCCGCCACAGCCGAGCCTCCAGAATTCGCTTGCCCGCGCACAGGCCGACGACGCTTTGCTGAAGAAAGCTTATGAGTGTCAACAGGCCAAACGCCTGGATGAAGCACAGGATTTATGCTTCCAGGTGCTGGCTCGAACGCCAAATCATCCGCTGGCCCTGTACATCATGGGCACCGTCTGTCTGGGTTACGATCATGAGGCGGCCTTGCGCTATTTCGCGCGTGCAGTCGGCGAGGAGCCTAGAAACCCCTACTACCATCTTAGCCTCGGCGAGGCCTATGGGAAGCTGAGTGAATTCTCAGCGGCCGTCAAACACATCCAATACGCCTTGGAAGTGCAGCCCGATCTGGTAGAGGCGCTTTGTGCCTTGGGGGGCGTCTACACCCAGTTCGATAAACCTGATCTGGCCTTGCCGCTGTATGAGCAGGCGCTGAGGATCAAGCGCGACCATCCCAAGGCGCGGATCGGAATAGCAGCCGCGCTCACAGGCCTTGGGCGCATGGATGAGGCCGCTTCCTATCTCAAGGAGGCGATCGAACGCCGCATCGACGTGGCGGCCGCCTACTACGACCTTATGCAAACCCGAAAATTCACTGAGGAGCCCGCCGAATTCCAGTCGATCCTTCGCGAGTTGAACAGGCCGGGGCTTAAGCCGGAGGCTAAAGCGAGTCTCAACTACGCCGCCGGTAAGGTGGGGAACGACCTCAAGCGCTATGCGCAAGCCTTCGACCACTTCAGGAAGGCGAAGCAAGCGGAAGGTCACAAATTCGACATCGATCAGTACCGTCGTTTCATAGACCTGACGATTGAAACCTTCACGCCGGATTTCTTTGCGGCAAGGTCCGGTTATGGCAATTCTTCCGAAGCGCCTGTGTTCGTGGTGGGCATGCCGCGCTCGGGCACCACGCTTACCGAACAAATATGCGCCAGTCATCCCGAGGCTCACGGGGCGGGAGAGTTGAGCAAGCTAAGGCGGGTGGCGAATGCAATCGGTCTGCAAGCCTCGGCCTCCGATTTCAGCAAACCGATCTCGACAATCACCGAAGGCTTGTCGAAGACGTTGGCCCATGAACACCACTCCTATCTGCGCGAGCGCGCTCCGACGGCGCAGCGCATCATAGATAAGATGCCGCACAACTTCGAATTGATCGGCCTTCTCAGCCTTCTCTTTCCCAAGGCGCGCATCATTCACTGTCGCCGCGATGCTATCGACAACTGCGTATCGTGCTACGTCCTGCCGTTCAACTCGACGCACGGCTACAATGCGGACCTGCAGGCGCTCGGCCTCTACTATCGCGAGTACGACCGCTTGATGCGGCACTGGAACGAGGTGTTCCCAGGCCGCATCTTCGAGAATCGATATGAGACACTTGTGGAGAACCAAGAGGCGCAGTCGCGCCGGCTCATCGATTATCTCGGGCTCCCGTGGGATGATGCCTGCTTGCGCTTCTTCGATAGGGAAGGGGCGGTTACCACCCCCAGCCGTTGGCAGGTTCGTCAGCCGATCTACAAATCCTCCGTGAGGCGCTGGAAGAATTTCGAAGCCGAGATCACCCCCCTGATTGAAGCCCTGGGTGACCTGGCCGAGGTTTGAATTCGATCGCCGGGCGCAGCCGCTCCGGCGAGCCAGTTGCTCGATCCGGAGATTCTGACGGCTTGGAGTTGGGTCGAGGAATTGCGGCGACGCAAAGCCAGATCGGTTATGACCGTTCGCGCCGCCTTTGTCCTGCCGGACGTTCGGCAGCAACTGCGGGCCGGACTGAATATCTCCCCACAAGTCGCGAGATTGGCAGCTTCGGCATCCCGTTCCATGCTGCGACCAGGAGCGGCTGTCCCCCGGATTTTAGGAGCTCTCCACAGCCGCTACGCCGATATCGTGTCGAACGCCAAAGGCGGCTCGGACATTTGCTGCAACACCCAAACTGCGCAGCGATTGGGGACCTCGACATGCACTTAAAACAAAAAAAAGCCCGGCGGTTGCCCGCCGGGTTTTCCTGTCTCCCCAGAAAATATCTGGTTCTAGAAGTCGCGCTGGAAACGGATGATACCGCCGACGCTGTTCTTCTTGGTGGCACCGGTCCAGTTGGAATTGTCCAGATCGCCGAACCTGCCATTGTGGAGGAAGTCAACTTCGGGCGTGATGGTGAGGCCGGGAACGACGGTGTAGGCAACGTTAGCTGCAATGCCGTAGTTCTTGAACTGATCGCCCGACACCTGAAGGTTGAAGGAGGCCTTGTCGCTGAACTTGTAAGTGCCGCCGGCCCAGAAGGCCCAATGGCCGCCCCATGGCTTGTAGAAGGAGCGAGCTAGTCCAACATCGCCAAGCTTGCCGTCGCTGCCGTAACCGAACATGCCGAACAGCGACAGTTCGTTGGTCACGTTCACATCCAGGCGAACCTTGCCGGATACGTTTTCGTAGTTGCTGTCGTAGGCAACGACACCGACGATGTCGCCCCAGCCCTGCGTGTACTTCACGCCGCCGACGACATGCGGAACATAGCTGTCGATCGTGCCAATTGCCCCGTCATATCGACCCGAACCCTCTTCCAGCGAGACCACTGCCGAGAAGCCGTTGCCGGCATCGAAGTAGTACTGGATTTCATTGGTCTGGAAGCCGCCGTAGGGGACCAGCGTGTCGTTGATGACGTTGCCGGCGTAACCGACGAAGGTGTCGAAAGCCGATTCGTCGAGACCGACGCGCAGTCCACCGAGCTGAACCCAGGCGAAGTGCAGGTCGAAGGTCTTGTTGCCGGCTTCATTGTACTCAAAGTCCCCGTTGCGGTTGCCGAAATTCATGCGCATTTCGGTGTAGGTCTTCAACGTGCCGAGCTCGGTTTCCTGGCCGGTCCAGGTCTTGAGCGTGAAGCGGGTGTTTTTGAACCATGTGCCCTGGTCCTTGCCGGTTACGACATCGCTCGTGCGGGCGCCGTCGAACGAGCCGATGTCGCCACCAGCGGCGTCGTAGCGGACATAGCCGCCGATGCGCAGGCAGGTCTCGGTGCCGGGGATATAGAAGTAGCCGGCGCCGTACACGTCGCAGATCTTGACGTATTCAGCCGGTTCCGGCTCGGCGACGGTCACCGCGTCGGCGGCGCGAGCACCGGAAACTGCGATCAGGGCCGCAGCTGAGCCGAGAAGAAGGCTCTTGATGTTCATTTTCTGACCTCCAGTCAGAATCGAACGGACAGCGTCGATTTCACTCGACTGTCACCGGTGTCAGTGCTTTGTTATTGTTGTATTTTTTTCCGAGTGGCCGCTACCACAGACGTTTGCTGGCGAACGCGTGCCCGGATCCCGATTTGAGATAGCGCTCGAACGAAGTCGCCTTCGCTCGGCTTGAAAAGGCCATGTAGGTCACGATTCGCCACGGGAGAAATTTGGAAGTGTGACTGGACTTTCCGGCGTTATGCTCAGCAATTCGTCGCCGATGTTATGCCGAAATAACGCTCGCCTACGAAAGCCTCGCTCTCAATCAGGTATACGCACCACACGGACCGGCCCTCCTTCGCCAAGGCTTCGGAGGGCATCCTCTCCGCCATCCTGCTTCGCACGAGACTGTAGGGCTTGTCCTGCGAAGCGCGCAGCGCGAAGCAGGATGGCGGAGAGGATGGGATTCGAACCCACGAGAAGCTTTTGACCTCTACTCCCTTAGCAGGGGAGCGCCTTCGACCACTCGGCCACCTCTCCGTCGCGCCGCTGGATAAAGAAAAGCATCGGCACAATCAACATTCCCGCGCCGTAATCACTGAAAATTCCGCGCGGGGCAGCAGGATGAGTGTTCCCATGCGGCGATTCCATGGCGATTCCCTGCCCGGCGACTCGCACGCTGGCGCCGCAATTTCGGCCGCTCATCGCCGGATTCGACCGGCCGCAAGGCCTTAATGGTTAATGAGAACTTTCGGAGTGAGGCCAAATCGTGTCATTTGTGCAACAACGTTCGGGGATAGCGTCCGGACTGGGCTTCTGCCGATACGATCATGGTTGAACGCCGCCGCCGCCTGGGTAAAGGTCACGTTCGAAGGAGCGGCGCGGTGCGCATCTTTTTCGGTAAGTGGGGATGGGGCAGGGAACGCTGTCCTTCAGCAAAAAATACCCAGACCCGTTTTTTAACTTTTGACTGGAGGTCAGAAAATGAACATCAAGAGCCTTCTTCTCGGCTCAGCTGCGGCCCTGATCGCAGTTTCCGGTGCTCGCGCCGCCGACGCGGTGACCGTCGCCGAGCCGGAACCGGCTGAATACGTCAAGATCTGCGACGTGTACGGTTCGGGCTACTTCTATATCCCCGGCACCGAAACCTGCCTGCGCATCGGCGGCTATGTTCGATACGACATTGGCTTCGGCGATGTTGGCTCGTTCGATGGTGCCAAGGCTCTCGACAAGATCGATGGCGACGAGAACGGCACGTGGAAGAAAAATGCTCGCTTTACGCTGAAGACCTGGACCGGCCAGGAAACCGAGCTCGGTACCCTGAAGACCTACACCGAGACCCGCTTCAACTTCGGCAATGGTAGCGGCAGGGATGGCCTCGTCACCACCACCAATCCGGCTGGCAACAAAGACGTGTCGCTGAACTTCGCCTGGATCCAGCTCGGCGGTCTCCGCGTCGGTAAGGACGAATCGGCCTTCGATACGTTCATCGGCTATGCCGGCAACGTCATCCAGGACACGATCGTTCCTTACGGTGGCTTCGACACCAACGTCGTGCAGTACTATTTCGACGCCGGCAACGGCTTCTCGGCTGTGGTCTCTCTCGAAGAGGGCTACGGCGACGTTTACACCATCGACAGCTATGTTCCGCATGTCGTCGGCGGTGTGAAGTGGACGCAGGGCTGGGGCGCCGTCACCGGTGTTTTGGCTTATGACAGCAATTACGAACAGGTGACCGGCAAGGTTCGCTTGGACGTCAACGTCAATGACCAGATCTCGCTGTTCGGCATGTTTGGCTATGGCAACGACGGCAAGCTCAACGATGATAATTTCATCGACGCTAATGGTCGCGGTTTCTACAAGATCTGGGGCGGTAACTGGGCTTGGTGGGCTGGCGGCACCTATAAGTTCAACGAGAAGACCTCGTTCAACCTCCAGGTGTCGGGTGACGACGACAAGAATTACGGCGTTGCGGCAAACGTTGCCTACGACGTTGTCCCCGGCTTCACGGTCACGGCCGAAGTTGACTGGAACCATTATGGGAACTTCGATACCCCGACCATTTATGGTAACTGGACCAACGCTGACAAGAAGAACAGCGTCGGCGGTATCCTCCGCTTCCAGCGCTCCTTCTAAGGGCTGGACTGCAACAACATGAAATCCGGCCCGGGCATCTCTATGCCCGGGCCGTCTTGCTTTTCGCGATGGATCAACGCAACGAAAGGATGGGGGTGATACGGTAAGCTGATCGGGTCTGTAG
This sequence comes from Mesorhizobium sp. WSM4887, assembly GCF_029625865.1. Lineage (NCBI taxonomy): Bacteria > Pseudomonadati > Pseudomonadota > Alphaproteobacteria > Hyphomicrobiales > Phyllobacteriaceae > Mesorhizobium > Mesorhizobium sp. WSM4887. Next base: position 1,061,795 of record NZ_JARTVP010000002.1, on the reverse strand, counting down.
AGCGACTTTGTGGGATCCGCCGTGGCGGATGGGGTCGGAGGCCAGACTCGAAAACTCTTGAAAGGATGCTCCCGAGCGGTTAGGGCTGGTCCCTTAACCACAGGGGGTGTGGCTAAAAATGTCGAACGAAGCGATTCAAGAGGGGGAGCCCTCTGGTCATTTTGCGGTATTTTCTTCTCAGAATTCGAAGTTTAGGTACACCTATAACAAGATCCGGGAAGTAAAATCGTACAGGGTCAGTGAGCTCTTTACAGCATACCGGGATATACTCTGGGATGATGGGCGGCATAAATACAATGTCAGCTCATTCATTGGTGAAATAGACGAGATCCTTCTGGGAGAGCGTTTCAGCACCTTTGACCAGAACACCCTGGACAATCTTATCGGTACCTTGCGCCAGCGCGGGAACAGCAACGCAACCATCAATCGCAAGATGGCTGCACTCAGCAAGCTGCTGCGCAAGGCTCATAAGATGGGAGATATCCACAGCCTGCCCGAGTTCCGCCGCCAGAAGGAGCGGGCGGGACGGATTCGTTTCCTCGAAAGGGACGAAGAGACAAGGCTGTTCGCCGCCATCAAGAGCCGCAGCGAGGATGCTTACAGACTTTCCGTCTTCCTGGTCGACACCGGCTGCCGTCTCGGCGAGGCGCTCGGCCTGATCTGGAACGACATCCAGGAACACCGCGTCAGCTTCTGGATTACAAAGTCGGGCCGCAGCCGCACCATCCCGATGACCGAACGGGTCAAGGAGGTGATCAAGCTGCCGCCGACCACCGAAGGCCGCCGGCCGAAGGGGCCGTTCACCAAGCTTACCCAGGCACAGTACCGCGCCATCTGGAACGAGGCGAAGGCCGAAGTCGGTCTTGGTGCCGATGAGCAGGTGGTGCCGCATATCCTGCGCCACACCTGCGCTTCGCGACTCGTCCAGGGCGGCATCGATATCCGGCGCGTGCAAATGTGGCTCGGTCACCAGACGCTTTCGATGACCATGCGGTATGCACACCTCGCCACCAACGACCTCGATGGCTGCGTCGTGGTGCTGGAGAAGCCGCGTGCCGAAGAGGCGCCGCGGCCCGCAGAGAACTCGGTGTTTGCGTCTCCGTTGACCACGCCGTCACCGACCAAAGCCGCCCGCAAGGAGAGCGGCTCGGAGCCGGCGAAGGCAGGCCGCAAGAGCTCGAAGGGCAAATAGGCGGCACGACACGCGCCGGGAATCTATATTTCAAAAACAGGCCCGGGGCGGAGTTAGTCTCGGGCTTTACTTTACGTGGACTTGACTTCGGCGCGATCGAGGAAATCCGCAATCTTCTTCGGCAGGTTGCCGGTTTCCAGCAAGGGCGCGTGTCCCTGGCCTTCCACCGTGATCGTCTCCATGCCGGGATGACGCTTTGCCATCTCCTCGATCGTCGCGGTGGAGAGAAGCGTCGAATTGCCGCCGCGTATGGCGAGCAACGGCACGGCGGCAAGCGCGTTGAACTGTGGCCAAAGATCCGGCAGTGGCTTGCTGAAGTCGACATTGGCCAGGGTCTCGACCAGGGCAGGATCGAAATCGGGCACCAGCCCGGCATCCGTGTCGCGGCAGATGGCGCCAACCATACGCGCCCAGTCGGCATCGGTGAGCGCAGGGAAGCCGGCACCATGCACGCGCCGCTGCGTGTCGACCGCCTCGGCGAATGTCTTCGGCCTCGGCGCGCGATCGAGATATGAGCGGATATGGGCCAGACCTTCCGCCTCGATCACCGGGCCAATATCGTTGAGGACAATGGCTTTCAAGGCGGCCGGCTTCAGCGCGCCGAGCACATGGATGATCAGTCCGCCGCGCGAGGTGCCGATGAAGCCAGCCTCTTCGATACCCAGCGCCGACAAGCCAGCGAGCACGTCGCCGGCTTCGACGCCGACAGTGTAGTGGCTGATGTCGGGATCGTAGTCGGATCGGCCACGGCCGCGATAGTCGAAAGCGACGATCTTGCGCGGCGTCTTCGCCTTGCCGGAGAGGTAAAGCGCGAGCTCATGGAAGTCGCGCGCATTGCGGGTGAGGCCGGGCAGGCAAACGATCGGCCAGCCACCGTTCGCCTCGCCATAAATGCGGGCATGCAGTTTCAGCCCATCGGGTGCGGCATAGAAGAAGTCGGAGAAACCGTCGCTCGCCATCGGGATGCTGCTCCTCGCTGAGGTGACCGACAGCTACAGGCGAGGGCGGCCGCGGTCAAATGATGGGAAGGCACGTTACACAACCTTGCCACGCTGGCGGGACAGCATCTCCTCTGTTCTGTCGGACATCTCCCCGCAAGGTGATTGACTGTCATCTAAGCTTTTACCCATCGCCAAAGCGGCATGAACGAGCCGGCAGCGAAACTGCCAATCTCCAAGTGCGGGAGGTGTCCGGCAGGACAGAGGGGCGCGAAGGATCACCAACCTGAGGCTTGTATACGCCCCACGGCGATCAACTCCGCCCGTTCACCAGATCCCCGACGATGTCGTATTTGCCGGAAATACGCATCTTGTAGACTTCATAATTCTCCATCACGCGTTGCACGTAACTTCTTGTTTCCGTGTAGGGGATCCGCTCGACCCAGTCGACGACGGCGTCCACGTCCTTGCCGCGCGGATCACCGTATTTCGCCACCCACTGGGCGGCGCGGTTTGGGCCGGCATTGTACCCCGCGAAGGTCAGCACATAGGAGCCGTTGAAGCGGTCGAGCTGCTCGCCGAGAAAAGCTGACCCCAGCGTCGCGTTGTAACCGGCATCGGTCGTCAGCCGCGTTTGCGAGAAGGTCATGCCGGCCTTCTTCGCCAGTTGCTTGGCGGTACCCGGCATCAACTGCAAGAGGCCGCGCGCGCCCGCGCTGGAAATCGCCGCGACATTGAACTCGCTCTCCTGGCGGGCGATGGCATAGGCCAGCGCCTTGCCGGAGCCGGAGATATCGGCCGAATCGGGAATGACACCCAACGGATGCGAAAGCGCACCCACATCGATGCCGCGCTGGGCGGCGATCTTGCCGACCTTCAGCGCCATGAAATGGTTGCCCTGTTTTTCGGCAAGCCCCGCCAGCAGCGCAAGCTCGCCGGGGCTGGTCAGCTGCCCCGCGAGGTCGCGGTAGAGCGTCTCGGCATAGCGGTCATACCCTGCCTCCTGCAGCCGCTTGATCGCTTTCACCGCCTCGCGGCCCTCGAAGCTTTGGCGGTCGGCCGCGCTGGGAGTGGGATGGACGATGCTCAAGGTTCTGAGGCCCACACGCTCGCCGGCAAGCTGGCCGTAGAAGGTGGTGCCGTAGCTGGCTGCCCGGGTGAAATAGTCCTTGGCGCTGCCCGGGCCGCCGACTTCCGCGGCGCGGCCAAGCCAGTAATAGGCGCGCGACAGCGACACCGGTCCCTGGGCGAGCTCGGCGATGCGTGAAAAATGCGAGGCGGCTGCTGCCGGGTCGTTGAGACCGCGCAATGCATACCAGCCGGCATGGAACTCGGCTTCCGCGGCGCTGGCCGCGCTTTCGGCCGCATGCATGGAGGCAATCTTGTAGGCGGTCTTTATGTCGCCCTGATCGACCAGCTCGCGCGAAAGAACGCGCCGCTCCACCCACCAGGCATCGGGATCGACCAGCGCGTCGCGATTGGTCGGCGCCTTCATCACGACTGCCGCGGCATCGGCAAGTTTTTGCTGCTTGCGCAGATATTCTGCCTCGGCGAAGAAATAGCCGGCCGAACGCTGCGCCGCCGGCACCGCCTTCAACAGTTTCGCCGCGTTTTTTTCGCCTTTATCGACCGCCACCCAGGCATCCGCCAGTTGCTGGGCGCCGGCAATGCCGGCGACGCGCAGCGCCGAGGACGGCCGGTCGGCATAGAACATGCGCTCCATGCGATAGCGATGATCGGCCGCAGGGATCAGCGTGCCGAATTCCTTGATGATGGAAGTTTCGTCCTGGGCATCCAGCTTCTCCGTGCGCCAGAAGGGCACCAGCACCGCGCGCGCCGCCGCTTGATCGCCCAGCGCCACCTGCGAGCGGGCAAGGATGATCACGCCTTCCGGCGTCAGCGGCTGGCTGCGGCCGAAGGCCCGCACCACCACTTGCGGCGGCGGGTTCTCGCGATAGAGCGCGCGCTCGCTGTTCCTGCGCAGCGCGATCGTGCCCGGCCATCCAGGCAGCATCTTGGCGGCATCGGCGATTTCGCCGCTCGGCACCTGGTCGCCGCCATAGAGCGCGATCGCCCAGGCCAGAATGTGCCGGTCGAGCGAGGTGGCGGGCAGCGTGTCGCGAGCATTGCGCGCCGCGGCGATGTTGTTCACCGCGAGCGCGTCGAGACCGCTCTTCAATTGCGCGATGCTGGCCGGGGGCTGAGGCTGCTGCGCCTGGTCCGCGGCCGACGGCGAGCCCGGCGCGGCAATCGCCGCCGTCACACGCACGTCGACGCTGCCGCCGATCGCCATACCCGGTATCAGCGCGACGGCCGCGCTCAAAAGCGCGAACAGATGAGGCCGATTTGTCGGCATGTTCCACCCCGGCACATTGTCAGCAGGCAGGGCCTTCGAGGCCGACCCGGAGCCTAAACTTAGGTCGTGAAAGGCTCGTAAACAAAAGGTTATCGAGGCCGTTCGAATTACGCTTGCTGGCACTACAGCAATGCTTGCCGCTGAACCGTGTCGAGACTATGGTGCGCGGCTTCGCTTTCGATTAGAAGGCGTCGAAATTAACGCATCGACAAAACGCTGATGCATGTCGCCCAAAGTGGGCACCCGGCTTTGGGAGAGCGACATGCTTAGACCAACAAAGTCCCAAGGAGTTTGGACAATATGCTGAGAGGCTCGCTGACTGCGCTCGTGACACCGTTCGAAAAGAGCGGGCGTTTCGACGAGAAAGCCTTTCGCGCGTTTGTCGAATGGCAGATCGCCGAGGGCACCAAGGGCCTCGTGCCCGTCGGCACCACCGGCGAGTCGCCGACGCTGTCGCATGACGAGCACCGCAATGTCGTCAAGGTCTGCATCGAGGTCGCCAGGGGCAGGGTTCCAGTTGTGGCCGGTGCCGGCTCCAACAACACCGAAGAAGCCGTCGGCCTGGTGCAGTATGCCGAAAAGGCCGGCGCCGATGCAGCCCTGGTCGTCACGCCTTACTACAACAAGCCGACCCAGCGCGGCCTCTACGAGCATTTCGCAGCCGTTGCCAGGGCAACCAAGCTGCCGATCATCATCTACAACATCCCGCCGCGCTCGGTGATCGACATAACGCCGGAGACGATGGGCAGGCTGCGCCACGACTTCAAGAACATCGCCGGCGTCAAGGATGCGACCGGCAAGGTCGAGCGTGTCTCGGAACAGCGCATGACCTGCGGCAAGGATTTCATCCAGCTTTCCGGTGAGGATGCGTCCGCGCTCGGCTTCAACGCGCATGGCGGCGTCGGCTGCATCTCGGTGACGTCGAATGTCGCGCCGCGCCTTTGCGCCGAGTTCCAGGAAGCCACGCTCTCCGGCGACAGCGCCAAGGCGCTAGAACTGCAGGATCGTCTCCTGCCGCTGCATAAAGCAATTTTCGTGGAGCCCGGCGTATCCGGCGCCAAATACGCCCTGTCGAAGCTGGGCAAGGTCGAGAACGTGGTCCGCTCGCCGCTGGTGACGGTCGAAGCTTCGACCGCCGAGAAGCTCGACGCGGCGCTGAAGCACGCCGGCTTGATTAATTAGGGATGAGGCGCCACCTCTCCGCATTATGAATCAAGTCAAGAAAGCCGACCCCAACAACAGGACGGTCGCCGAAAACCGCAAGGCGCGCTTTTCCTACGAGGTGCTCGACACGATCGAGACCGGCTTGGTGCTGACCGGCACCGAGGTCAAGTCGCTGCGCCAGGGCCAGGCGAACATCCAGGAAAGCTATGCCTCCGCCGAAGGCGGCGAGATCTGGCTGATCAATTCCTATCTGCCGGAATATCTGCAGGCCAACCGCTTCAACCATGAGCCGCGCCGGCGCCGTAAGCTGCTCGTCAGCAAGCGCGAGATGGCCAAACTTGCCCAGAGCGTGGAGCGCGAAGGCATGACGCTGGTGCCGCTGAAAATCTATTTCAACGATCGCGGCCGCGCCAAGCTCCTGCTCGCCATCGCCCGCGGCAAGAAGCTGCACGACAAGCGCGAGACCGAAAAGCAGCGCGACTGGTCGCGCGAGAAGGGACGGCTCCTTAAGGAGCGCGGATAAAGCCACCTTCGATATGCGGGCAAGGCGAGCAGGGAGCCAAGGCTTGAGGAACGGCTTGATTGCCCTGGCCCTGGCTTTCGTCTTTCTGGCGCTTGCCACATGGGCAGAGGGCTTCTTCCGGCACCGTGCTTTCCCGCCGGATCGCGGCAAATTCCCCTTAAGGGGCATCGATGTTTCGCATCACCAGGGCAGGATCGACTGGCCGCGCGTCGCGGCCGACGATGTCGTTTTCGCCATCATTAAGGCGACGGAAGGTGGTGATTATGTCGATGATGCCTTTGCTGAGAATTTACGCCAGGCCCGCGCGGCGGGCCTCGCTGTGGGCGCCTATCATTTCTTCACCTTCTGCCGCCCGGGTGCCGACCAGGCCAGGAATTTCATCTCGGTCGTGCCGCGCGGCGAGCAGCTCTTGCCGCCGGTAGTCGACATCGAGTTCCACGGCAATTGTCCGCGACGCCCTTCGCCCGCCGAGCTGAACGCCGAACTGCTGGCATTCCTTGGCCCGGTCGAGGCGGCTTACGGCAAGCCGGCCATTCTCTATATTACCGATGAGACGGCACCGACCTATGCCGCTCATATCGCGGTTCGCCAGCGCTGGCTGCGCTCTGTGCGGGGGCCGCTGAACGACGACGACTGGGTCTATTGGCAATATCTCGACACAGGCCGTGTCGACGGCATCGACGGCGACGTGGACCTGAATGTGCTGAAGGGCGGGCCGGCGAGGCTGTCGGAGTTGTTTGCCGCGGCGCCGGACCCTAGCTCTTCAGGAAGGCTGCTATCTCCTTGAAGACATCGACGAACATCGCTTCCGTCAGGACACCGGTGTTGGTGTTGTAGCGCGAGCAGTGATAGCTGGAGAACAGCGTGATGCCGCCGGCCTGCTGGCGTCCGCCGTGGCGGAACGGAAGGGTGGCGACTCGCCCGCCCAGCGCCCGCACCGTCGATTGATGCGCGATCGAGCCCAGCGTCAGGATGGCCCGCAGGTTGGCAAAGCGCGCGATCGTCGGTTTGAGGAAGGTGCGGCAGGTGGCGATCTCGGCGCCCACCGGCTTGTTTTCCGGCGGCACGCATCGCACCGCATTGGTGATCGCGGTGCCGACGAGCTCCAGCCCGTCATCGGGCCTGGCCTTGAATTCCCCGCGCGCCAACCCTTGGGCGATCAAAGTTGCGTAGAGCAGGTCGCCGGCATAGTCGCCGGTGAAGGGACGCCCGGTGCGGTTGGCGCCGCGCAGGCCGGGCGCCAGCCCGACGATGAGGAGCCTGACCGAGTCCTCGCCCTCCGGCGGCAGGAAGGTCGGCACCGGTGCATTGAACCAGCCCGGCTCGCGCTGGCGCCAGGCGGCGATGAAGTCGTGCAGCCGCGGGCAAAGCGGACAATCGCGGTCAGGCTCGGGGGAGGGCGCGGCGCTCAAGGCTGCCGCGCTCAATAATCGTCCTCGTCGGCTTCAGCAGGCTCAGGCCGGCGGACCGGCCGTTCCGATGGATCGCGGCCGACTTCGTTCTTCAGCGTCATGAGGTCGATGAAGTGGTCGGCCTGGCGGCGCAAGTCGTCGGAGATCATCGGCGGCTGCGAGGCCATGGTCGAGATGATCGAAACCTTGCGGCCACGCCGCTGCAGCGCCTCGACCAACGTGCGGAAGTCGCCGTCGCCGGAGAAGATGACATAGTGGTCGACGACATCGGCAAGCTCCAGCGCATCGACGGTGAGCTCGATGTCCATGTTGCCCTTGATCTTGCGCCGGCCGGTCGAGTCGGTGAACTCCTTGGCTGGCTTGGTCACCACCTTGAAGCCGTTATAGTCCAGCCAGTCGATCAGCGGCCGGATCGAGGAATATTCCTGATCCTCGACCAGCGCGGTGTAGTAATAGGCCCTGAGCAGGTAGCCGCGTTTCTGAAAGCTCGACAGAAGCTTGCGGTAGTCTATGTCGAAGCCCAGCGCCCGCGAGGTGGCGTAGAGGTTGGCGCCGTCGATGAAAAGAGCGATCTTTTCACGGGGATCGAACATTGAAAAATATCCCTTTTCAAAAATTTCTGTCGTCTAAAAGGACGTGACGGGTAGGCCCGATAATGGTCCCTCTTCCCGCCCCTTTCGAGATAACGCCAGATTTATGGATATCCAAGGGCAGGGCGCGCATTGCAAGCAATTGTGATCGGCACCAGGTAAGCAAGGCGAAGTCCGATATTGAGCCGGGCAGGGGCTCGTGCTTCGGCGGTGCCCGCCATAAAGCTTGTATTTCGGCGGCGTCCTTGTTATGGAGCCCGCCAGTTTTCCATCAAATCCACGCATGAAAGGGGCAGTCCATGGCCCGCGTAACCGTTGAAGATTGCATCGACAAGGTCGACAACCGTTTCGAGCTCGTGCTGCTCGCCGGCCACCGTGCCCGCCAGATCAGCCAGGGCGCGCAGATCACCGTTCCTCGCGACAATGACAAGAATCCGGTCATTGCGCTGCGCGAGATCGCCGACGAGACGCTGTCGCCGGACGACCTCAAGGAAGACCTGATCCACTCGCTGCAGAAGCATGTGGAGGTCGACGAGCCGGAGGCCGAGGGCGAGGCCATCGCCGACCAGACCGGCGCTGCCACCGCTGGTGCCGACACCGACGATGCCGAAGAGAACATCGCCTTCGACCGCATGAGCGAGGAAGACCTGCTCGCCGGCATCGAGGGTCTGGTGCCGCCGGAAAAGAGCGACGACTACTAAGCTCTTGGACACGGGCCTGGATCAAGCATCCGGGACTTCCGTATCGTCAGTTTCGTGGCTATCTATGGGATGCGTCGCACGCCGGTGCGGCGCATCAATCATTTCATCACCGCGAGATTTCGCCCATGATGCGTCAGTATGAGCTTGTCGAGCGCGTGCAGCGCTACAAGCCTGACGTCAACGAGGCGCTGCTCAACAAGGCCTATGTCTACGCCATGCAAAAGCATGGCCACCAGAAGCGCGCCTCGGGCGATCCCTATTTCTCGCATCCGCTGGAAGTGGCGGCCATCCTCACCGAGATGCATATGGATGAGGCGACCATCGCCGTTGCCCTGCTGCACGACACGATCGAGGACACGACCGCCACTAGGGCCGAGATCGATGAATTGTTCGGCCCCGAGATGGGCAAGCTGGTCGAGGGACTGACCAAGCTGAAGAAGCTCGACCTCGTCTCCAAGAAGGCCGAGCAGGCGGAGAACCTGCGCAAGCTGCTGCTGGCGATCTCCGAGGATATTCGCGTTCTGCTGGTCAAGCTCGCCGATCGCCTGCACAACATGCGCACGCTCGACCATATGCCCGAGTCCAAGCGCCTGCGCATCGCCGAGGAGACGATGGACATCTATGCGCCGCTCGCCGGCCGCATGGGCATGCAAGGCATGCGCGAGGAACTTGAGGAGATCGCCTTCCGCTACATCAATCCGGAAGCCTATCGCGCCGTCACCGCGCGGCTCGCCGAGATCTTCGAGCGCAACAAGGGGGTGCTGGACGAGATCGAGAAGGCGCTGTCCGGCCTGTTCGAAAAACACGCGATCAAAGCCGGCGTCAAGAGCCGGCAGAAAAAGCCGTGGTCAGTGTTCCGCAAGATGGAGGCCAAGGCGCTCTCCTTCGAGCAGCTCTCCGACATCTTCGGCTTCCGTGTGGTCGTCGACACCGTCGAGGACTGCTACCGCGCGCTTGGTGCCATCCACACCACCTGGTCGATGGTGCCCGGGCGCTTCAAGGATTACATCTCGACGCCGAAGCAGAATGACTACCGCTCGATCCACACCACCATTGTCGGCCCCTCGCGCCAGCGCGTCGAACTGCAGATCCGCACCCGCGAGATGAACAAGATCGCCGAATACGGCGTTGCCGCGCATTCGATCTACAAGGACAGCGGCGGCAAGCCGAACGGCGCAGCGCACGCGATCTCCAAGGAGACCAACGCCTATGCCTGGCTGCGCCGCACCATCGAGCAACTGGCCGAGGGCGACAATCCCGAGGATTTCCTGGAAAACACCAAGCTCGAGCTGTTCCAGGACCAGGTGTTCTGCTTCACGCCCAAGGGCATGCTGATCGCCCTGCCGCGCGGCGCCACCCCCATCGACTTCGCCTATGCCGTCCACACCGATGTCGGCGACACCTGTGTCGGCGCCAAGGTCAACGGCCGCATCATGCCGCTGATGACGGAGTTGAAGAACGGCGACGAGGTCGAGATCATCCGCTCCAAGGCGCAGGTGCCGCCGGCAGCCTGGGAATCGGTCGTCGTCACCGGCAAGGCGCGCGCCGCCATCCGCCGCGCCACCAAGAATGCCATCCGCAAGCAATATTCCGGGCTCGGCGCCCGCATCCTCGAACGCGCCTTCGAGCGCGCCGGCAAGAACTTCACCAAGGAAAGCCTGAAGCCGGTTCTGCATCGCCTGGCGCGCAAGGATATAGAGGACGTGCTGGCCTCTGTCGGCCGCGGCGAGCTTGCCTCGACCGATGTCATGAAAGCAGTCTTCCCCGACTACAAGGACGAGCGCGTCACGGTCGCGGCGCCCAAGCAGCGCGAGGAAGGCTGGTCCAAGATCCGCAACGCCGCGGGCATGCTGTTCCAGATGCCCGGCCGCGCCGCGCGCAAGGGCAAGGACCAGCAGCGCGACGGTGCGGTGCCCATCCGCGGCGTGCGCGGCGACCTGCCGGTGCGCTTCGCGCCGGAAGGGGCGGTGCCCGGCGACCGCATCGTCGGCATCATTCAGCCAGGAACCGGTATCACCATTTATCCTATCCAGTCGCCGGCCCTGCAGGCTTTCGACGACCAGCCCGAGCGCTGGATCGATGTGCGCTGGGACATCGACGAGCGTACCAAGGAGCGCTTCCCGGCCCGCATCTCGGTCACAGCCATCAATGCGCCGGGCTCGCTCGCCGACATCGCGCAGGTCGTCGCGTCTAACGATGCCAACATCCACACGCTGTCGATGGTGCGCACCGCGCCCGATTTCACCGAGATGCTGATCGACCTCGAGGTTTGGGACCTGAAGCACCTCAACCGGCTGCTGTCGCAGCTCAAGGATAATTCGAGCGTCAGCGACGCACGGCGTGTGAATGGGTGAATAGTAAATAGTGAATAGTGAATTAGGTTGCCTATCACTACCATTCACCATTCACTCATCGCTATTCTATTCACTACTCATTACTCACCACTCGCCAAGAGCATGGAGCGAACAATGAACACCGATGAAGTGCTGGGCATTTTCCGCGAGGCCGGCGCGGTTCTCGAGGGGCACTTCATCCTGACGTCCGGACTGCGCAGCCCGATCTTCCTGCAGAAGGCGCGCGTCTTCATGCATGCCGACAAGACCGAGCGCCTGTGCAAGGCGCTGGCCGAGAAGATTCGTGAGGCGGTGCCGGGCAGGATCGACTATGTCGTCGGCCCGGCGATCGGCGGCCTGATCCCGGCCTACGAGACCTCGCGCCATCTCGGCGCGCCGGCGGTCTGGGTCGAGCGGGAAGGGGGCGAGTTCCGACTGCGTCGCTTCGAGATCGCAAAGGGATCGCGCGTCGTCATTGTCGAGGACATCGTCACCACGGGTCTCTCGATTCGCGAGACCATCGACTGCCTGCGCCAGCTCGGCGCCGAGGTGGTGGCGGCCGCCTGCATCATCGACCGCTCGGCCGGCAAGACCGATGTCGGCGTGCCGCTGATTGCGCTCGCCGAATATGAGGTGCCGGCCTACCCGCCCGACCGCCTGCCGCCGGAACTTGCCGCCATCCCTGCCGTTAAGCCGGGAAGCCGAAATATCTGACCTGGCGATGAATGAAAACAAGCACCTGAGGGTGCCGGTTGAATCTCTTTGCCAGCGAAGCGCGCAGAGGCCCCATGATAGCCGGCATCGATCATTTCGTCCTGACGGTCCGGTCTGTCGAAGCGACTTGCGACTTCTATCAGCGCGTGCTGGGCATGGGGCGGCTGGACGAGCCGAGCCGGCCGACCGCGCTTCTGTTCGGATCGCAGAAGATCAATCTGCACGAGGTCGCTCGCACCTTTGAGCCGAAGGCGAAGGCGCCGACGCCGGGCTCCGGCGATTTCTGCCTCATTGCTGCGGTGCCTCTTGCCGACATCCGCGCCAGCCTCGAAGCCAACGGTGTGGCGGTCGAAGTCGGACCTGTCGAGCGCACCGGTGCTCGCGGCAGGATGATGTCGGTCTATTTCCGGGATCCCGACGACAACCTGGTCGAGGTCAGCGAATATCGAACTTAGCTGAAAAGCCCAGGCTGACCGCGTCCGATACCTCGGCGCCGCGGTCGCGCAAGGACGAATGGCCAAACATGCTTTGCCCAGTCTTCCTCAGTTTCGCCAGAATGGCGCTCATGTAAGAGCCTGCGGCAGACCATCGCGGCGACGTTTCGCTGTTCCGTGGTCTGGCAATCGCCGCTATAGCAAAGTTTTGTTGCCTTCCTGCGCCGGTGAAGCGCAAGATAATGTTGGCGCGACCCGGCTGGCAGGGAAGCGTGTGTTGGACCAGGAACCGAAACAGAGTGCTTTTTCGACGCCGAGAGCCTGATGGCCTCCTGGAGCGGGTGCGTACTTACCTATGGCCGCGCCGCTCGTTCTCGCGCTCCGTTCAGTATTTCTCCAAGCGCATTCTGCGGCTGAAAGCGACGCCCCATTCGGTGGCCGCCGGAGTCGCGGCAGGCGTTTTCGCCTCCTTCTTCCCGCTGGGCTTCCACTTCATCATCGCCGCCGTGCTCTGCTGGGTGATCGCCGGCAATCTGGTGGCGGCAGCCCTCGGTGCGGTGTTCTTCGGCAATCCGCTGTCCTTCCCGCTGCTCTGGGGCGCGTCCTGGGAGACTGGCAAGCTCATCCTGCATGAACATCTGCCCAGGCATGGGCCGCCGGAGCATCTCGGGGAAATGATGCACACGCTTTCCTTCGCCAAGCTGTGGCACCCGATCCTGGAGCCGATGCTTCTCGGCGCGGTGCCCCTCGGCTTGGTCTTTGGGCTCGTCTTCTATGGTGTCACGCGGTGGGGCATGACCGCTTTTCGCGCGCAACGGCAGCGGCGAATGACCGAGCGAGCCAGGAAGGCCCGGCAGGGCGGACGGGAAGTTCCCGCGGAATGATCATCGGCATCGGCAGTGACCTGATCGACATCAGACGTATCGAGAAGTCCCTGGAACGGCACGGCCAGCGCTTTATCCAGCGTATCTACACCGAGGTCGAGCAGGCCAAGTCGGAGAAGCGCGCGGCCCGTGCCGCTTCCTACGCCAAGCGCTTCGCCGCCAAGGAGGCCTGCGCCAAGGCGCTTGGCACCGGCATGGCCGAGGGCGTCTTCTGGCGCGACATGGGCGTGGTCAACCTGCCCAGCGGAGCGCCCACCATGGCGCTCACCGGCGGCGCTGCCGCCAGGCTGGAAAAAATCCTGCCCAAGGGCCACCATGCGCTGATCCACCTCACTATCACCGACGATTTTCCACTTGCTCAAGCCTTTGTGATCATCGAGGCAGTGCCCGCCGAACAAGCGCCACATTGATTCCATCTGACCACGGGCGGCATGACGTTGCCCAGCGCGCGCCGAGACTCTATACCAACCAACGCACAATCGAGGACGACATGAGCGTGGCTGAAAAATCGCAGAAGAAATCCGGCGGGCTTGGGGAAACCTTTTCCGTCATCATCCAGGCTCTGCTGCTCGCGCTTGTCATCCGCACGCTGCTGTTCCAGCCCTTCTCCATCCCCTCCGGCTCGATGCGGCCGACGCTGCTCGAAGGCGACTATCTGTTCGTCACCAAATGGGCCTATGGCTATTCGCGCTACTCGCTGCCCTTCGGCCCCAATATTTTCTCCGGCCGCATCTGGGGCTCTGAGCCCAAGCGCGGCGACGTGGTGGTGTTCAAGTTCCCGCCGGATCCGTCCGTCGACTACATCAAGCGCGTCGTCGGCCTGCCCGGCGACAAGATCCAGGTCAAGGACGGCCAGCTCTTCATCAACGGCACCGCCGTGCCGCGCGAAAAGGTCGGCCAGATCGACAATCCCGACATCACCGAGGTCGACCGTCCCGTCGACGTCTATCGCGAGACGCTGCCCAACGGCGTCACTTATGACACGCTCGATCTGACGCCCAATTCGATCGGCGACAACACGCGCGAGTTCGACGTGCCGCCCGGCCACTATTTCATGATGGGCGACAATCGCGACAATTCCTCCGACAGCCGCTTCACCGTCGGTTTCGTGCCGGCCGAGAACCTCGTCGGCCGCGCCAACGTCATCTTCTTCTCGATCGCCGACGGCGCAAGCCCGTTGGAAATCTGGAAGTGGCCGTCGCTGATGCGTGCCGGCCGCCTGTTCCATCTCGTCCACTAAGGTCATGGCGGCGACCAAGCGTTTGACCGCCGATGCCCTTGCCGAAGCGCTTGTCGAGCGCACCGGCCACGCCTTCGCCGACCGCCAGCGTCTGCAGCGCGCGCTGACCCATGCCAGCGCGCGTTCGACGCATGCCGGCGTCGACTACGAACGCTTCGAATTTTTGGGCGACCGCGTTCTCGGCCTGGTCGTGGCCGACATGCTGCTCGCTGCCTTTCCGGATGCCGCCGAGGGCGAGCTGTCGCTTCGCCTCAACGCGCTGGTCAATGCCGAGGCGCTCTCCGAGATCGCCGAGGAGATCGGCCTGCCGGAGCTGATCCGCGCCGGCTCCGACGTGCGCAATCTCGAAGGCCGCAAGCGAACCAATCTGCGTGCCGACGCGCTGGAGTCGCTGATCGCCGTGCTTTATCTGGATGGTGGCCTTGAGACTGCCCGCGCGTTTATCCATCGCTACTGGCAGCCGCGCTCGCAGGCGATCGGTGCTGCCCGCCGCGACGCCAAGACCGAGCTGCAGGAGTGGGCGCACCAGGCGGCGTCGGGAGCGGTGCCGGCCTACCGGGTGGATGCTCGCGAAGGGCCCGACCACGACCCGCTGTTCACCGTCAGCGTCAAGGTCGGCTCTTTCGCGCCGGCGATCGGCAGCGGCCGTTCCAAGCGCGAAGCGGAGCAGGCGGCGGCGGCCGCGTTGCTGCTGCGCGAAGGCGTATGGAGCGCTGCATGACCGCCACCGAAACCTCCGAAACGCCTCCTACGCGCTCAGGCTTCGTCGCCCTGATTGGCGCGCCCAATGCCGGCAAGTCGACGCTGGTCAATCAGCTGGTCGGCGCGAAAGTGTCGATCGTCACCCACAAGGTGCAGACCACCCGAGCCATCGTGCGCGGCATCGCCACGCATCACAACGCGCAGATCGTCTTCGTCGACACGCCCGGCATCTTCAAGCCGAGGCGGCGGCTGGACACGGCAATGGTCACCACCGCCTGGGGCGGCGCCAAGGATGCCGATGTCGTGGTGCTGCTGATCGATGCCGAACGCGGCATCAAAGGCGATGCCGACGCCATCCTCGACCGGCTGAAGGACGTCAAGCAGCCGATGCTGCTCGTCCTCAACAAGGTCGACCGGGTCAAGCCGGATACGCTTCTTGCTTTGGCCGCGGCAGCGAACGAAAGAGTGCCGTTCAAGCGCACCTTCATGGTCTCGGCGCTCACCGGCTCCGGCTGCAAGGACCTGCTCGATTATCTTGCCGAGACGCTTCCAGCCGGTCCCTGGTACTATCCGGAAGACCAGATATCCGACCTGCCGATGCGCCAGCTCGCGGCCGAGATCACGCGTGAAAAGCTTTATCTGAGACTCCATCAGGAGCTTCCCTATTCCTCGCATGTCGAGACCGAGAAGTGGGAGGAGAAGAAGGACGGCTCGGTGCGCATCGAGCAGGTCATCTATGTCGAGCGCGAGAGCCAGAAGAAGATCGTGCTTGGCCACAAGGGCGAGACGATCCGCGCCATCGGCCAGGCCGCGCGCGCCGAGATCGCCGAGATCCTCGAGCAGAAGGTGCATCTCTTCCTGTTCGTCAAGGTGCGCGAGAACTGGGGCGACGACCCGGAGCGCTATCGGGAGATGGGATTGGAGTTTCCCAACTGATCCATGTCGACCAAAAGCGACGCGGTTTTGGGATAACGACATGCACAGCCCGAAGATAGATATCGACACCGCTCTCGTGCGGCGGCTCGTCGACGCGCAGTTTCCCGAATGGCGGCATCTGCCTGTGAAGCCGGTCGCGTTCGGCGGCTGGGACAACCGCACCTTCCATCTCGGCGACACGATGGCGGTCAGGCTGCCAAGTGCTGCTCCCTATGCGCTGCAGGTCGAGAAGGAGCATCGCTGGCTACGCAAGCTTGCGCTGCTTCTGCCGCTGCCGATTCCCGAGCCGCTCGCCATGGGCGAGCCGGCGGCGGGCTATCCCTGGCACTGGTCCGTCTACCGCTGGATCGAAGGCGAGACGGCGAAAACCGGGCACATCGCCGACCTTCGCGCGTTCGCGGTCTCGCTGGCTGAGTTCCTCGTAGCCCTGAAACGGATTGATCCGACCGCGGGGCCGGCACCTGGCCAGCACAATTTTTATCGCGGCGGCCCGCTGGCCGTCTATGACGACGAGGCGAGACAGGCCATCGCTGCGCTTGAAGGCCGGATCGATACGCAAGCCGCCACTGCCGTCTGGAAGGCGGCGCTTGCTGCCGGCTGGCACGGCTCGCCCGTCTGGTTCCACGGCGATGTCGCCTCAGGCAATCTGCTGGTCGAGGACGGCCGTCTGAGCGCTGTCATTGACTTCGGCACGTCGGGCGTCGGCGATCCTTCCTGCGATCTGGCGATTGCCTGGACGCTGTTCGAGGGCGAGAGCCGCGAGGCATTCCGCGCGCGCATCGCCGTCGATGACGGGACCTGGGCGTGCGGACGCGGCTGGACGCTGTGGAAGGCGCTCATCACCGTTGCCGGTCACGACGCCAACCAGGCCGAGGTCGGGAGGCAGCGCCGGGTGATCGACGAAGTGCTCGCCGATCATCGCAAATTGGGATGACGGCGCCAAGGAGGCGCCATCACCGGTCGAGTATTCATGCAGTGGCAAGTCGCTTCGCCGGCCGTCGCATAAAGCTTTCCGTGCCGTAATAGGCAACGATCGCGATCGCGATGACCGCCCAGATCGCGACGCCGAGCCATTGCTGCTGGATATAGTCGCCGTCGACGAACACCTTGGCGAGGAAGCGTACGCTGTTCTGGTGTGAGACATGCATCAGGATGGCCAGCAATACGCTGCCCGTGTTCTGGTAAAGCCAGGTGAAGACGATCCCGGCCAGCACGACGTTGATCGTGCTGTAGAGGCTGAGATCGCCAAGCAGGCCGAGCGGCAAGTGCCAGATTGCCCATATCACGCCGAGGATCAGGCTGCCGGCGAGCGCGGGGCGACGGCCAAGAAGATGCGGGGTCGCGAAGCCGCGCCAGCCGGGTTCCTCGCCCAGCGGACCGCTGAACACCGCATAGAGCGCGATCATGGGCGCCACCTCGGAGAAGGTAGGAATGTTCCCCCACGACGGCTCCGCCGAAGCGAGGAACGGATTGATCAGGATCGAGGCGAGCTGTGTCCCGAGCGGCAGGCCGACCGCCACCAGATACCAGATCGGGCGAACGCGCCATTTCACCATCGAGGCGAGGATGGTCTTCACCGCGCCCCAGCCGCCGGCGAGTGCCGCGACGGTGAAGCCCGAGATTGCCGGTCCGAAGGTGAACCAGGGAATGCTCTCGCCATGCGACAGATAGAAGGGAATGAACGCCAGCCATGTCAGGCCGAGCGCCAGCGAAAAGAAGATGGTCAACTGGTGCCCGCGCACCACGCCCAGGAAGGAGCTCATATCGATCCTCTCATCGGGCCATTGTAGCGAGAGGTCGCCTGCCCGAGAGGTCGACGCTTCGGGAAATAGCCAGCCGAGCCGCTCGGCGGTCTGCGCCGGTTCACCCAGTCAACGCGCCGATATTTGGCGCTGGCGCGGCCGAAAAATCCCGAACGGTTTCTGAGAATTTTCCGATATTGCCGCCGCGGCGGCAGCGGCGGATGTTGCCTGCCATCACTGTCAGGACAGATTATGGGTCACGGGCGGCAATCTTGATTTCGCCGCCCAACAGGTGAAAAGCTCGACGTATGGAATGGCGCGACGAGGGAATCATTCTCGGCACCCGCAGGCATGGCGAAACCAGCGCCATCCTCGAGGTGATGACGCGCGCCCATGGCCGGCATCTCGGCCTGGTGCGGGGCGGCCGCTCGCGCAAGCAGCAGCCGGTGCTGCAGCCCGGCAATCGAGTCGACCTTTTGTGGCGGGCACGTCTCGACGAGCATCTCGGCATCTTCCAGGCCGAGGCGATCGAGATGAACGCCGCCCGGCTGATGGACAGCGCAGTCGCCGTCTACGGCCTGCAGACCATGGCCGCGCATCTCAGGCTTCTGCCCGAACGCGATGCCCATGGCGGCCTTTACGAGGCTCTTGCGGTGATGATCTCCCATCTGGGCGATGCCGATGCCGCGGGCGAGCTGGTGGCGCGCTTCGAATTGCTGATCCTGGATGAGCTCGGCTTCGGCCTCGACCTCAGCCAGTGCGCGGCGACCGGATCGCGGCAGGATCTCGCCTATGTGTCGCCGAAATCCGGGCGCGCCGTCTCGCGCGGCGCGGGCGCGGCATGGCACGACAAGATGCTGGCGCTGCCCGCCTTCCTGCAGCGCGGCTCCGGCGTTCGCGCCGATGCCGCGGCGCTGGAGGACGCCTTCCAGCTGACCGGCTTCTTCTTCACCCGCCACGTCTATGAGCCGCGCGGCATCGAGCCGCCCGACGCCCGCGCCGGCTTCCTCGCGGCTCTGCGCCGGCATCAGGCGGCGGTGAAGGTGATTGCCGGCGAATGAGGCGAGGATCTAATCGGCTCGCCGTCGTTCCAGAAAATCGTCGAGGATGGGACGCTGGCCTTTCAGGATCTTGAGACCGGCGTCTGGGAGTGAGAACCAGCCGGCTTTGTCCACTTCGGGAAATTCCTTCATGGCGCCCGACCTTGGCGGCCATTCCATGGTGAACATGTTGCTCCTGACGGCATTCACATCGATGTTCGCTTCGACGCTCCAGGCGATCACGATTTTACCGCCCGGCTGCTTGTAGCTGCCGACTGGCTGGAAATCGCCGTCGATCGCGACGCCTAGCTCCTCCTCGGCCTCACGCCGAGCGGCCACGAGATCGTCCTCGCCATCGTCGATCAGCCCCTTCGGGATCGACCAGGCCCCTTCATCTTTCCTTGCCCAGAACGGTCCGCCGGGATGGACCAGCAGGAACTCGAACACACCGGCGGTTTGCTTGAAGATCAGGAGGCCCGCGCTTCGTTGCGGCATCGGTCATCCTCTTGTTAATTCCCGCTAGCGTTCGAGGATAGCACGAGTGTTCCGCGGCGAGCGGCCGGCAATTTGCGGCCCGAGCCCAGCCGCTTCGACGTATCGCCGTTGGATAAAGCCTGCGGTCGCTGGCAATCGGCGCCGAAACATGCTCGATCTTGCAGGCCGGCCGGGCGCTGATTGGGTAGCCGTCTCATCGCCGCATTTGTCGGCCACGACTGGCACGGTTTTGAGGGGAAACCGCCATGTTTTTCGGCCTGATCGCCATTGCCGCCGTCATCGCTCTATTCGTTATCATTTCACGCCAGCAGACGCGCATCGGCCTGATCGAGCGCGAGCTTGGCGCGCTGCGCAGCCTGGTGCTTTCGGGTGTCCCGCAGCCCGCGCCCCGAACTGGCGAGGCCGCGGAAGCTGCTGCAGGCGAAGGTCCCGCCGTGATTGCCGCAGCGGTCACGTCGCCGGCAGGTGAAGCAGCCCCGCAGGCCACAGCCGCCGCGACGCCCGACGAACCAAAAGCCGAAGCGCCAGCCCAAGCGGGCGAGGGGACTCCGTCCAAACCCGCCGGAGAGGGACAATTGACGCAACCTGCCGCGCCGGCCGAAGCGGCAGTACCTGCAAGGGCCGCCCGCGATGTCGAGACGGCCCTCGGCACGCGTTGGGCGGTCTGGGTCGGCGGCATCGCGCTGGCGCTGGGTGGCCTGTTCCTGATCCGCTACACGATCGAGGCCGGCATTTTCGGCCCCGGCGTGCGACTGACCATGGCCGGCGTTCTCGGTCTTGTGCTGCTTGCCGGCGCCGAGTTCATCCGCCGCACCGGCTTCCGGGTGCCGGTGCAGGGAGCTGCCGGCGCCTACATCCCGGCGATTCTGACGGGCGCCGGCGCCTTCATCCTGTTCGGCACCGTCTATGCAGCCTATGGCATCTACGGCTTTATCGGCCCCGCGCTCGCCTTCACGCTGCTCGGCGCGATCGGCGTCGCCACCATTGCCGTCTCGCTGGTCCACGGCCTAGCGCTGGCCGGCATCGGCCTCGTCGGTGCCATGGTGACGCCGGCCCTCGTCGCCTCGGAGGCGCCGAACCCGTGGGCGCTGTTCGTCTACCTGGCGATCGTGCTTGCCGCCACGGCGGCTATCGCCCGCATCCGCGATTGGAAGGCGCTTGTCGCGGCAGCCTTCGCCGGCACCGGCATCTGGACCATCGTCTACATGACCAATGCACCGGAGGTGAATCTCTCGACGGTGCTGTTCATCAGCCTGGCCTCGCTTGCCGTGCTCGCCTTCGTCTGGCTAGCCGATTTCTTGACTGCTGGCCGCGACGACGCGGAGCCCGGCTTCGACTGGCCATCAATCGCGCCCAGCTTCTTCGTTGCGCTGACCGCGCTCGGGCTGTCGGTCGATCCGGTGTTTGCCAAGGCGGGTTATGCCTCGCACGGCGCGGTGCTGCTCGCCGCGCTGCTGGCAGTGGCGCTCTACCGGCCGCGCGCCTTGCCGCTCCTCTTCGCCGCCGCCCTGGCGACCGCGCTGATCTATCTCGGCATCATCCCGCCCGCCACCATCGGCGCCGATGCGCTGGATGTCGGCCTGGGCGCCGAGCCGCTGGCCGCATCCGACACGCTGACCTTCCGCCTCGGCATCGCGCTTGCCCTGATCTTCGTCGCAGCCGGGTTCTGGGCCGCGCGCCGCTTTGCGGCTGCTGCGCCTATCCGCGCCGCGTCCTGGGCGGCATGGGGTGTCATTGTGCCGCTGGTCGTGCTCACCGCGCTCTGGCTCACCTTCGGCGGCATCGACCGCGATTTTGGCTACGCGCTGCCGGCCCTGCTTCTGGTGCTCGTCTTTGCCGCCGGCGGCGAGTGGATCGCGCGTGCCGAGGAACCGCCGCTCCGCGGCGACCCCGCCGTCTCCTTCGCGCTCGGCGGCGGCGGCGTCGCAGGCTTGTTGATGCTGCACATGGCCTTCGGCTCCGGCTGGACCACGGTGCTGCTCGGCGCCGCCGCCGTCGTGCCGGCGCTCGCGACGCGCTGGCGCAGCTTCCCGGTGCTGGGCTGGATCGCGGTCGGCGCGGCGGTCGCCGTGCTCGGCCGCGTCGCCTTCGATCCAACCATCGTGGGCGCGGCGGCACTGTCGAGGACGCCGGTCTTCAATTGGCTCTTGCCGGGCTATGGCGTTCCGGCGCTCGCCTTCGGCTTCGCCGCCTGGCAACTCGCGCGCACCACCAACGGACGGCCGCGTCTTGCCATGGAAGCGGCCTCGGCGCTGTTCGGTCTGCTCACCATTGCGATGCTGGTGCGCCATGCCATGCATGGCGGCGTCATCGACACCGGCCCCGTCACCCTTGCCGAGCAGGCGATCTACACGCTGATCGCGCTAGGCGCCGGCGCCATACTGGTCGCTATCGACCTGCGCTCGCCGAGCCCGGTGTTGCGCCATGGCTCGATGGCCGCCGGCGTGCTCTCGGTCGCCTTCATCCTCATCCGGCACTTCGTGGTGCTGAACCCGCTGCTGACGGATGAATCGACCGGCGCCGTCCCGTTCTTCAACCTGTTGTTGCTCGCCTATCTGCTGCCGGCGGTCGCAGCAGGAGCATTGGCGCTTTACGTCCGCGACAGCCGCCCGAGATGGTATGCCGCGATGCTGGCGCTGGTCGCTTCGCTGCTTGGCTTCGCCTACGCCACGCTGTCGGTCCGGCGCCTGTTCAAGGGCGAGTTCATCGGCCTGTGGAGCGGCCTCGGCCAGCTCGAGACCTATACCTATTCGGCGCTCTGGCTGATCATCGGCGTGGCGCTGCTGACAGCCGGCGTCTGGCTGAGGTCGCAGGTGCTGCGCATTGCCTCGGCCGTGCTGATCGCAGTCGCCGTGCTGAAGGTCTTCCTCTTCGACATGTCGGAGCTGGAAGGCGTGCTGCGCGCGCTCTCCTTCATCGGTCTGGGCGCCGTGCTGATCGGTATCGGACTTTTCTATCAGCGTCTGCTGACAAGGGCGGCGAGGTTAGGAGCCGACTAAAGGTCAGGCCAGATCGGTCTGCGAGAAGTCGTTGCCTTTGTAGAGCAGAGGTACGCGATAGGCTTTGGCGCATGCGTAACTGAAGCAGTCGCCGAAATTCAGTTTGGCTGGGTGGCCCACATATCGACCATAATCTTGCGCGGCCCTTACAGCGAGTTCTCGGATCCGCGTGTCCAGCGGGACCTCAACGGCCTTGAGTTCGGCCAGGAAACCCAAGACGATGATTTGACATCGTTCGATCAGGGCGGGTGGTGTCGGAAGCTGGTCGCCGTTTTCCGCTACGGACTTCCTGCGAGCTATCCCAACAATCGCCTCGAATGCGGAACTCGGCGAGAAATAAAGCTTCTCGGCGGCTTCCATTTTCCTAAGAAGGCGGTTCGCATCCGGCTCTTCCGATATGATAGCGATGATAGCGGAAGCATCGAGAAACATCAGAGGTCATCCCATCCTTCGTCCATGAATTTCTTCATGTCGAAGTCCAGGTCGTCCGGACCGAGCGCCCTCGCTGCGTCCTGATACTTTCTAATGCGCTCGCTTAGTGGGAGGACGGCATGTGCCCGTTCGAGCTCACGCTTGAGCGCGATCCGCACGGCTTCAGTCTTCGTGGGCGCCTTGATCGCGGACTGCAGCTGACGAGCCAGCGCGTCAACCTCGTCATCGCGGATATACAAAGACATTGTCGAATTCCTCCGGCGTATATTCTAAGATGAATATGCAAGATATTCAATGATGAATATACGATGGCCGGAACCGGTATTCAACCTTGGTTCCGCTTCCGCTCGCGCCGGGAATAAACCGGCATCCGCCGGCGTTATCCAGGTGCTTGGGTACCGGAGCGGGTGGTCCGCTTCGTGCTGGCTGCTTGCGCCGCGCCGGGAAGGCGCGTTCAATCGAATGGAAGACGACCACGAAACAAGCGGTCATGGACGACAAGAAGGCAGCGATCCTGAGCGAGATACCGCGTCTGCGCCGCTACGCGCGCTCGTTGCTGCGCGACCGCGATTCCGCCGACGATCTCGTCCAGGACTGCCTCGAGCGGGCGCTTGTGCGGCTCGACAACTGGCAAACTGGAGAAAGCCCCAGGAGGTGGCTGTTTACGATCATGCATCATCTGTTCATCGACCAGATGCGCAAGGTTAACCGGCGAGGCGAGGCGGCAATGTTGCCTCTGGAAGCCGGCGAGGCCCAGGCCGCGCCCGCCGATCAGGTCGAAAGCATAGCCTCGCGCGAGATCATGGATGCCCTGCAGGCGATCGGCCCCGATCGGCGCGCGGCATTGGTCATGGTCGCTATCGAAGGCTTTTCCTATGCCGAGGCCGCCAACATCCTGGGCGTGCCGGCCGGCACGCTGATGTCGCGCATCGCGCGCGGCCGCGAGGAACTGCGCGGCCTGCTGGACGACTCCTCGCGCCGCCGCTCGATAAGGATCGTCGAGCGATGACCCGGCGCGATTTCACCGAACGCGATATCCACATGGCCCTCGATGGCGAGCTGCCGGGCGAGGAGCGCATGGCCTATGACGCCTGGCTCGAAGCCAATCCCGAAATGAAGGCGAAGAGCGCCCGTTACATAGCCGACCGTGCGGCGCTCCGCGCCGCCCTGGCCGGCGTGATGGACGAACCGGTGCCGGCAAGGCTACGGCACGCCGTGCTTGGCGAAGCGCCGGCGCGGATGCCTGCCTGGCGCTCGCGCTGGTGGCTTTCGGCGGCGGCGGCAGCCGTGCTGATGGTCGGCGGGTTCGGTGGCTATCTCGCCGGCATCGACGGCATTGGCCGCAGCGGTGAGAGCGACGACCAACTCGCGGAGCAGGCGATTTCCGCCCATCTCATCTACGCCGCCGAGAAGCGTCACGCGGTCGAGGTGCCGGCAAGCGACAAGGACCATCTGCAGACCTGGCTGTCCAACCGGGTAGGGCTGAAGCTGGTGGCGCCCGATCTCGCGGCCGAGGGCTTCGCACTCGTCGGCGGCCGGCTGTTGCCGGCGGGCGAGCGTGGCAAGGCCGCGATGTTGCTTTACGAGGACGCCAAGGGCGAGCGCATCTCGCTCTTCGTCACCGCCGAATCATCGCAGACCACCAAGGGAACCTATACGGCCGAGGCTGACGGTCCGGAAGCGGTGTATTGGCTGGACAAGGGCTATGGCTGCGCCGTCGTCGGCACATTGCCGCCGGAGCGTCTGTCGGAGGTCGCCAAGAGCGCCTATGGCCAGCTTCTGGCCGGTATTTCGAGCTGAGGAGGCGGCTGTTTTCAACGGCCTACGCTGTTTCGAATTAGTGGTTCAGTTCAAAGCCGTGGTGCTTTTCTGCCGCCGCGGAACCTGTCACAATTCGGCCCTAATCAAGGAGCGATAGCGCTTGATGAAGACCGGCGCTTCGGCCGGGGTGCTGCTTTTGACCGGGGCCGTTTCCTTTAATCCAATCGAGGTTCTCCCAAACCCCGCATGCCTGCCGAGATCCGCAAGGCCCGCGCGTCGGACGTCGATGACCTCGCCGCCATCGAGAAGGCTGTCTTCTCAAGCGATCGCCTGTCGCGCCGCTCCTTTCGCCAGTTGATAGAGCGTGAGACCGCCGAGATGCTGGTGGCTGAGAATGACGGCCATGTCGCCGGCTACGCGGTGGTCTTGTTTCGCAAGGGCAGCGGCGTGGCCCGGCTCTATTCCATCGCCGTCGGTCCCTTCTTCGGCAATCTCGGCATCGGCCGCCAATTGCTGGCCGCGGCCGAAGAGGCGGCTTATGAACACGATCGCATGATGCTGCGGCTCGAGGTTCGCGAGGACAATCAGCGCGCCATCGGCATCTACGAGCAGGCAGGCTACCGAAAGATCGGCCGCGAGCCCGACTATTACGAGGACGGCGCCACTGCGCTCCGTTACGAAAAGACGCTGCGCGGCGATGTCCCGACCAGCACCGGGGTGCCGTTTTACCAGCAGACCTGCGAGTTCACCTGCGGTCCGTGCTGCCTGATGATGGCAATGGCCAATTTCGATTCCGGCTTCGTGCCCGATCCGGTCATGGAAATACGCCTGTGGCGCGAGGCGACCACGGTATTCATGATGTCGGGGCCGGGCGGCTGCGAGCCTTTCGGCCTGGCGGTTGCCGGCTATGAAAGCGGGCTTGCCGCCGAGATCTTCGTATCCTTTCACGGCGCGCTGTTCCTGCAGTCGGTGCGCAGCGAGGAAAAGCGCCGGGTGATGGAGCTCGCCCAGGTCGACTTCCGCCGGCGAGCGGAACTTTACGGCATCCCGGTGAATTACCGTCCGTTCGGCATCGACGACATCCGCGCCGCCCTTGCCGAGGGCAAGCTGGTGCTGGTGTTGATCAGCGGCTTCCTGATGTTCGGCAAGAAGGTGCCGCATTGGGTGCTGGCCATCGGCGACGACGGCGACCATATCCTCATCCACGATCCTTGGGTCGAAGACGAAAGGCAGGAAACCATCCTCGACGCCGCCAACATTCCCGTGCCCTATGGCATCTTCATGAACATGGCTCAGTTCGGCCGCGACGGGTTGCGCGCCGCCATCAACCTGGGAAAACGCTGACACAATGACCTGGGTCATCCTTACAGGCAGGCAGAACGATCTCGACCAGGTGGCGACGCCGCACAAGATCATCACCAACCGCGACTATCTCGCGCATCCGGCGCTGTTTCGCGGCCAGCGCCCTAAGGTGATCAACCTGTCGAACAACTACGGCTATCAGAGCCGCGGCTATTATGCCTCGCTGCTCGCCGGATCGCGCGGCCACAAAGTGATCCCGACCGTCGAGACCATGATTGATCTGTCGGAGCGCAAGCTCTATGAGCATGCGCTGCCGGAACTCGAGCTCGCGCTCAACAAATGCCGCAAGGATCTCGACGGAACCTTTCCGACGAAGGTCGCCGTCTTTTTCGGCATCGGGCCCTCGAAAGTTTGGGACCGGTTCACCAAGCTCTTGTTCGACTGGTTTCGCGCGCCGGCGCTCGAGGTCCACATCAAGGACAGCGCCGAATGGGCTTCGATCCGCAAGATCGGCTTCCTGCCGCTCGCGCGCATGAGCGAGGAGCAAGAAGAAGTCTTCCTGCAATGCCTGGAGACCTACACCAACCGCGAGTGGCGCGACACCAAGGGGCGCACGCCGGCGCGCTACACGTTCGCGACGCTCGTCGATCCGCATGAGGAATTGCCGCCTTCGGAGATTTCGTCCCTGCGCTACTGGGCGAGGATCGCGGAGAAGATGGGCGTCGAAGTCGAGCCGATCACCAGGAAGGATTTGGCCAAGCTCGCCAATTACGACGCGCTGTTCATCCGCGAGACGACATCCATCTCCAACCACACCTACCGCTTCGCGCGCCGCGCCCAGCAGGAGGGCATGCCGGTGATCGACGACCCGCTGTCGATGATCCGCTGCACCAACAAGGTCTATCTCAACGAGCTGATGACCTACAACAAGGTGCCGGTACCGCCGACGGTGATGATTGCCGGCACCTCCGATCTGGAGCTCGCCGCCCAGACGCTGGGCTTTCCGCTGGTGCTGAAAATCCCGGACTCATCCTTCTCGCGCGGGGTCAAGAAATGCGAGAACCTTGCCGATCTGACAAAGCTGGCGACCGAGTGGCTGGAGGATTCCGACCTCCTCATCGCACAGAAATTCATCCCCACCGAATATGATTGGCGCGTCGGCGTGCTCGGCGGCCAACCGCTGTTTGCCGTGCATTACCTGATGGCCAAAAAACACTGGCAGATCGTCAACCACAAGGCCAACGGCAAGCCCGATCAGGGCGGCATCAAGACCTTCACGCTGAAGCAGACGCCGCCGCACGTGGTCGAGACGGCGGTCAAGGCGGCGCGCTGCATCGGCGACGGGCTCTACGGCGTCGACCTCAAGGAAACCAAGGACGGCGTCTTCGTCATCGAGGTCAACGATAACCCCAATCTCGACCATGGCTGGGAGGATTCCGGCGAGAAGGACGAGCTCTGGGTGCGGCTTACGCAATGGTTCCTGGAGCGGCTGGAGCGCACTGGCCGCTAGAGCATTTTGCATCCGGACGGGATCGCCTGGCGTCGCTGAATACGGCCAAGACAATCAACTGAATGGGGGCAAGATGCTGTTTTTGGTGTTCGAGGATTTTCGCGGCTGCGACCGCAAGGAAATATACCGGCGTTTCCGCGATCGGGGCCGGCTGAAACCGGACGCGCTTGTCGTTCACCATAGCTGGATCGCAGGCGACATGAGCCGCTGCTTCCTGCTTGTCGAGGCCGATGACGTCACGCTGCTGCAGCGTTGGGTCATCGAATGGGCCGATCTGGTGGAGTTCGAGATCGTTCCGGTAGCCACCAGCAAGGACATGGTCGCGGCCCTGGCCGGGCATCTCTGACTGCTAGGCACCGAGCGCCGGCGACCTGACCGCGCGCACGCATTCCGCGATCAGCCACTCGCGAAACGCCGCCACCACATCGCGCCTTGCGCTGCGTTCAGGGATCGTCAGGCAATAAGGCTGGCGCAATTCCAGCGCTCGGGCAACCGGCCGGACCAGCCTGCCGTCTTCCAGCGCCCGGGCGCAGTAGATGCCTTGCGCCAGCGCCACGCCCAATCCCGACATGGCGAGATCGAGTGCGGCCCGCGACGAGTTGGCCGAAAGGCCGCGCTGGGCCGACCGGCCCGGCGCGATGCCCCCCGCCTCGAGCCAGTTGCGCCAGGACGGAAAGGCGGCACCGGTCGGGCCCCAGTCGGTGTGGATCAACGGCAGGCCGGCGAGAGTTTCCGGCTTGGCTGCACCGGCAAGGCTGGGCGCGCAGACCGGATAGACCGCATCCCGCGCGATCTCCTCGGTCGCATGCTCGCGATAGTGCGGGCCGTAGGATAGCCGAATGTCGACCATCTCATGGTCGAACGGCACAGGGTCGTCCTCGCCTCTCAGCGAAATATCCGCGGCGCCGTGGCTGGCGACAAAGCCGGCGAGGCGTTCGGAAAGCCAGCCCATCGCCATCGAAGGCGGCACCGAGATGACGAGCCTCGGCCGGAACGCATCGCCGCCTACATCCCGCGCGACGCTGCCGATTTCCTGGAAGGCCATGGTAAGCCTCGGCAACATCTCGACGCCGGCTTCGGTGAGCAGGACGCGCCGGTTGACGCGGTGGAACAACTTGCGGCCCATCTGTTCTTCCACGGTGCGGATGAGCTGGCTGACCGCCGCCGCCGAAATCGACAGCTCTTCCGCCGCTGCGGCAAAGCTGCCGCTGCGCGCCGCCGCCTCGAAGGCTTGAAGTCCGCGCAGGGAGGGAAGTGCGACCATGGCGACCCGAAAAGATAAGCTAAGCTTATCTATTTTGCAGAATTCCTCGTTTTTCGAAAGCTTTCTTTCTGCAGTACGGTAGCCTCATGAGCGCCATCGACCACACCATCGACCACCGCGACGTCATCGCCTCGCTGACCAATGAGGAGCGCAGCCGGCTGACCGGCAAGTCCGATCTGCCGGGCATCATCCAATTCGCCGTCCATCTCGGCGCCATCGTCGCTCTCGGCGCGCTGATCGCGGCCAAGGTGCCGTACTGGCCGGTTCTGATGCTGCCGCAGGGCATCCTGATCGTGTTCCTGTTCACGCTGCTGCATGAGACCGTGCACAGGACGGCCTTCGAAACGCAGTGGCTGAACGATGCCGTCGCGCGGCTCTGCAGCCTGGCGATCGCGCTGCCGGCCGACTGGTTCCGCTATTTCCATTTCGCCCATCATCGCTTCACTCAGGACCCGCAGAACGATCCGGAGCTGGCTTTCCCGAAGCCCGAGACCTTGCGACAGTACATCGTCCATGTGTCTGGCCTGCCGGTGTGGTGGGGTCATTTCAAGACGCTCTACAGAAATGCCAGCGGCCGCTGCCGGGACAGCTATGTGCCGTCGAAAGGCTTGCCGAAAGTCCAGGCCGAAGCGCGGGCGATGATCGCCTTCTACCTCGTCGTGCTGACGCTTGCGATCTCGCTCAAGGCGACAGTGCTCCTC
The DNA here is from genome assembly GCF_029625865.1 of Mesorhizobium sp. WSM4887. Lineage (NCBI taxonomy): Bacteria > Pseudomonadati > Pseudomonadota > Alphaproteobacteria > Hyphomicrobiales > Phyllobacteriaceae > Mesorhizobium > Mesorhizobium sp. WSM4887. Next base: position 1,032,430 of record NZ_JARTVP010000002.1, on the reverse strand, counting down.
TACATCTGGCTCGTACCGGCGCTGCTCGGGCAGCCCTTTCTCAGGCTTTATCTGTTGGCCGAGCATGGCCGCTGCCCCTTCGTCGCCAATATGCTGGAAAACACCAGGACGACGCTGACCAACTGGCTCGTGCGCAAGCTCGCCTGGAACATGCCCTACCATGCCGAGCACCACGCCTATCCGGGTGTGCCGTTCCATCAATTGCCGGCTTTTCATCGGCTGATCGCGCGGCATCTCAAAGTGGTAGAACCCGGCTATGTGAGCTTCCACGAGAAATATTTCGAGACGCTGCGCTGACCGGTGCCTGGCATCAACCGGATCGGCGAAGCTTTTCCTGCGAGCGCAGCAGGCGGCTCATCTCCGAGGCCCTGGCCGGCGCGCCGATCAGAAAACCTTGCGCCTCGCCGCAGCCGGCCTTGCGCAGCATGTCGAGCTGCGCTTCGGCCTCGACGCCTTCGGCGGTGACGGTGATGCCGAGCTCGGCGCCGAGCCCGATAACCGTGCGCACGATCGCCGCCGTGTCGCGCTTGTCGAGATCGTGGATGAAGGAGCGGTCGATCTTGATCTTGTCGACCGGGAAGCGCCGCAGATAACCGAGCGAAGAATAGCCGGTGCCGAAATCGTCGAGCGCGATGCGCACGCCGAGCCCGCGCAATTGCCCGAGCGTCCTCAGCACGCTGTCGCTCTCGTCCATCATCACCGTTTCGGTGATTTCGAGTTCCAGCCGGCTTGCTGGCAGGCCGGAAAAGGCGAGCGCCGCAATCACGCTGCGGGCGAAGCCGCCGCTCTTGATCTGGGCCGCCGAGACGTTGACCGCCATGCGCACGTCCTGCGGCCAGCCTGCCGCCACGCCGCAGGCCTTGCGCAGCGCCCAGTCGCCGAGCTGCACGATCAGCCCGGTTTCTTCGGCCGCGGCGATGAAGTCTTGCGGCGGCACCAGCCCGCGCGACGGCGAGCGCCAGCGCATCAGCGCTTCGGCGCCGACGATCTCACCGGAGGCGATGTCGAGAATCGGCTGGAAATCCAGTTCGAACTCGCGCCTCGGGAGTGCAGCTTCGAGGTCGGCCTCGAGCGCCAGGCGCTCCCGCACCATGGCATCCATGCCCGGCTCGAAGAAACGGTAGATGTTGCGCCCCTCGCTCTTGCCCCGGTAGAGCGCCATGTCGGCATTGGTGAGCAGCGTATCCGCATCCTGCCCGTCGCTGGGATAAAGCGCGATGCCGAGGCTCACCCCGACATGCATTTCGCGGCCCTTGTCGCGATAAGGCTTGCCGATCACCTCGATAATGCGCTTGGCCAGCTTTTCGGCGTCGACCGCGTTTCTGATATTGGATTGAATGATGGCGAATTCGTCGCCGCCGAAACGCGCCACCACGTCCTTGTCGCTGCGCAGGCAGCGCTGCAGGCGCTCGGCCACCCTTTTCAGCAGCCAGTCGCCGGCCGGATGCCCGAACGTATCGTTGACGGCCTTGAAGCGGTCGAGGTCGAGCGAGAAGATCGCCACCGGCGCGGCCTTGGCCTCGCTCAATGCCTGGTCCAGGCGCTCGCGGAACATCGAGCGGTTGGGCAGGTTGGTCAGCGTGTCGTGATGCGCAAGATGCGTCATGCGCTCTTCGGCGCGGCGACGCTCGGTAACATCGTCGAAGGTCACGACCCAGCCGCCGCCGCTCATCGGCTGCCGAACCACCAGAAAAGTCCTGCCGTCGGCAAGATAGCGGTAAGCCGACTGCATTTTCCCTGCTCGCAGGCAGGCTTCGGTCCTGGTGACTTCGCTGTCGACGTCGATCTTGGTGTAGATGCCGAGTTCCAGCAGTCGTTTGAGCGCGTCGCGGTGTGTCGTTCCAAAAGGGAAATCTGTCGCGGCGACGTTGTAGAGCTCGAGAAAGCGCTGATTGCGCACGATCATCTTGCCGTCGGCGTCATACATCAGCAGGCCTTGCGACATGTTGGCCAAAGCGGCGTCGAAGCGGCGATGCTGCTCCTTCAGTTCCTCTTCGGAGCGCCGCTGCACGGTCACGTCCTCGTAGATCGACACCCAGCCGCCGGAGGCCAGCGGCCGATGCGAGATGACGATGATGCGCCCGTCCGCCAGCGTCTCCTCATAAGTCGAGGGCTTGGCGCCGTCGATATAGGGTTTGCGGACGGCGTAGAGCTGCTCGGCGGTTTGCGAGGCGATGCCGATTTCGACGCTGTGTTGCAAGATGTCGAAGAAGCGAATGCCGGGCTTCGTGACTTTGGCGTCGAGGCGGAAGAGGTCGATGTAGTTTCGGTTGCAGATGATCATGCGCTCGTCGGCGTCGAACATGCACAGGCCATGCGACATGTTCTCGACGGCGGCCGAAAAGCGCTCGTTTTGTGCGCGAAGTTCCTCCGCTATTCGTCGAACCGGGCCAATACCGGTTGCCTTCCGCCTGACTGCGGCCGAACCAGCCTTGACATGAGCAACGGGCATGAGCGCGCCTGCCGACCGTGACTGAACAGTTTACTGTCGTGGCCGCCGGTTAATTTAGCGTTCTTTTATTTGACGGAATTGGCAGCAAGAAAAGGCTGGCGTTTAGCTTCCAGCGCCGCGAATCGTTTCAGAAATGCCGCCTGCGCCCAGGTCACCGAGCGTGGAGTGAAGTCGAAATGGTCGGCGGAAAAGCTGCGCGGCCGGCCGAAATACTCCGTCGCCTCCGCGGTCGAGAAGCCGGCAAGCAGCGTCGCTTCGTAATAGGCGGCGATCTGGTCGGCGCGCTTGATGTCCTTGCGCAAGGTGGAACCGAGCTCGGCCGGCAGCGAGAAACGTTGATGGATGGCGCGCTGCAGCCTGAGCTCGCAGTCCTTGTAGGAGCCGCCCATCACCGATTTGAAGGGGGAGATCATGTCGCCGATGACATATTCGGGCGCGTCGTGCAGCAGCGCCGCGAGCCGCGCCTCGGCGGAGGCGGCCGGCACCAGCTCACCATAGAGTGCCTCGACCAGCAGCGAATGCTGAGCCACCGAAAAGGCGTGCTCGCCGCTGGTCTGGCCGTTCCAGCGGGCGACGCGGGCGAGGCCATGCGCGATGTCGGCGATCTCGATGTCGAGCGGCGAGGGGTCGAGCAGGTCGAGCCGCCGGCCGGACAGCATGCGCTGCCAGGCGCGCGGCGGCGCTCCCGCCCTGTCGGCCGCCATCAGGCCTCCTCCGCGCTGACGGTGTCTTGCGGGAAGGAGAATTTCGCCCAGCCCGGGATGGCGAGCGTCACCGGGACGTCGCCGGCCATGATCGGGTCACGGGCATCGAGCGCTGCCTTGACGCGGTCGATGCGGGCAATGACGAGGCCGCGTCCGCCGCTTACCGAACCCAGCGTTCCGACCGGGCGGCCTGCGACGGTGAGCTCGGTACCGGACGCAGGAAGGGAACCCCCGGCTGTGGCGATCAGCACGCGGCGTCGCGCGGTGCCGCGATGCTGCATGCGCGAGACGACTTCCTGGCCGACATAGCAGCCTTTCTTGAAGCCGACGCCGCCGGTCTCGTCGAGGAGAACGTCATGTGGGAAAGCGTCACCGAGCTGATAATCGCTGCCGCTTTCGGCGATGCCGTTGGCGATACGCAGGGCCCGCCATGCGCCGGCATCGCCGCTGTCCTGAACTGCGCCGTCATATGTGCGCCTGACCTCCACCTCGCGGAAGCGCGTGTCGGCGAGCGAAGTTGAATCGGCAAATGAGGCGGTTGAATCATCATCCCACGCAACCGTGACAAGCGCCTGATCCTGCTTGGCAATCTCGGCCTTTGCCCTCAGCCGGTAAAGCATCAGCCGGCGCACGAAGTCATCGGCTATGTCGGTCCGGCATTCCAGCCGGAAGCCGTTCTCGCCGGCGCGAGAGATGAGAAAATCGAACAGGATCTTGCCTTGCGGCGAAAGCAGCGCGCCAGGCTTTGCCTCGCCGGCGCCGAGCGCATCGAGATCGGTGGTGAGGATGTTTTGCAAAAAATGTTCGGCATCCTGGCCTGACACGGAAATGAGCGCGCGGTCTTTCAGCAGGGCAAAGGGCATGGGCGTGAAGTCGGCCTGATCTTGCAAAAATGATGGTCATTACGTAAGCCGGCCACACTCCCCCCGCAAGAGATTGGACCAGTCCATGGCAACCACCTTCGACCTCATCCTGACAGGCGGCACGGTAGTCAACCATGACGGTGAAGGCCGGCGCGATGTCGGCGTGAAGGCCGGGCGTATTGCCGCGATAGGGGATCTCGGCCAAGCGTCGGCCGGCGAGACGATCGATTGCACGGGCCTGCACATCCTGCCCGGCGTCGTCGACAGCCAGGTGCATTTCCGCGAGCCGGGACTGGAGCACAAGGAAGATCTGGAAACCGGGTCTCGCGCCGCGGTTTTGGGCGGCGTCACCGCGGTCTTCGAGATGCCCAACACCAATCCGCTGACCACCAGCGAGGCGGCCCTTGCCGACAAGGTGCGGCGCGCCACCGGCCGCATGCATTGCGACTTCGCTTTCTGGGTTGGCGGCACGCGCGACAATGCCGGCGATGTCAGCGAGCTCGAGCGGCTGCCAGGAGCTGCCGGCATAAAAGTCTTCATGGGCTCGTCCACCGGCGACCTGCTGGTCGAGGACGACGAAGGCGTCGCCTCCATCCTGCGCAACACCCGCCGCCGCGCCGCTTTCCACTCCGAGGACGAGTTCCGTCTGCGCGAGCGGCTCGGTCTGCGCGTCGAGGGCGATCCCTCGTCGCATCCTGTCTGGCGCGACGAGATCGCGGCGCTGCGCTGCACCGAGCGCCTGGTGCGCATCGCGAGACAGACGCGCGCGCGCATCCATGTGCTGCACATCTCGACGGCCGAGGAGATCGTTTTCCTCGAGCAGCATAAAGACGTCGCTACATGCGAGGCGACGCCGCATCACCTGACGCTCTCAGCTGACGACTATGCGCGGCTCGGCACGCTGATCCAGATGAACCCGCCGGTGCGCGCGGCGCGCCACCGCGACGGCGTCTGGCACGGCATTGCGCAAGGGATCGTCGATGTGCTGGGGTCCGACCACGCGCCGCACACGCTGGCCGAGAAGGCCAAGCCTTATCCTGCCTCGCCTTCGGGCATGACGGGCGTGCAGACGCTGGTGCCGATCATGCTCGACCATGTCAACGCCGGCCGGCTCACTTTGCAGCGTTTCGTCGATCTCTCCAGTCATGGTCCGCAGCGCATCTTCGGCATGGCGGGAAAGGGCCGCATCGCCGCCGGCTACGACGCCGATTTCACCGTCGTAGACCTGAAGCGCCGCGAGACCATCACCAACGCGCAGGCTGGCTCCAAGGCGGGCTGGACGCCCTATGACGGCAAAGAGGTCACCGGCTGGCCGGTCGGCACCATCGTGCGCGGCAACCGGGTAATGTGGGACGGCGAGATCGTCACGCCCGGCCAGGGCAGGGCGGTGGAGTTTTCCGAGGCGCTGGCGGCTTAGGCCACGTTGGATTTCTTAAGCGCGCCCTGCATTATGAGTGCCTGCAGCTGCGGGAACTTGCCCTGGTCGATTTTCTTTCTTGCAAAATGCCGACGGTGGGAGCCGATGCGATTCCGGCTCTGCGAGAGGAGGCAAACCGCATATGGCCGCAGACCAAAATTGGCAAGGGATGAGCTTCTGGCTCAATCCCCGGCGACGAAGAACAGCCACTGGCCGGCGGGCGTGATGCCGACGCGATAGAAGATATAGGCGCCGAACTGCTTCATGTCGTCATAGTCGCTTGCGGTGACGAGTTTGAACAGCTCGACGCGCTGCCTGGGATCCAGCTTGTCGAGCGGCAGCGCGAAGAAATACGGCCAGACATAGAGCTCCTGCGGCGTGCCGGTGTCGACATGGACATAGCCGGCGCTGAGCACCTCTTCCAAAATGGCGAGAATCTCTTGGCCGTCGCCGTCGCCGGAGAGTCCCTTGAGGAAAGCGACCGGGTCGCCCTCGATGTCGCCGAGCGATAGCTGCGTCATGGATTCGCCCGAGCCGATCAGCGGCCGAAGTTTCTCGATATCGCCGCTCTTGCAGGCCTCGATGATCAGGCCGTGCATGCGTTTGACCGGCTCGGGAAGCTTGTCGAGGTCGTAGACGACGGGCGGCGGCGGCGAATCCGGGTCGGAGCGCGGGCTGGTGATGCCGCCGCTGCCGGTTGGCGCTTCGGGCGCGCTCTTGTCCGTCTCGTCGGCCGGCTGGCTGTTGTCGGAGGGTTTGGTGCCGGGCGCGGCCGGCATTGGCACGGTGGTCCCCGGAGCGGTCGTTTCGTCACTGGTGGACGGAGTGACCGGCGAAGGCAACTCCTCGCGTTGGATCTCGCTTAGCGCATAGCAAGGCGTGCTGGCGAGGCAGATTGCCAATGGCCCGGCGCAGGAAGCAGTGATCCAGATGCCGAGGGCCAGCCCGCGCGGCCTGCCTGCCAACGAAAATCTCACCCCTTGCCTCTCCATGGTTCCGGGCTCGCTAGGGCAATTCCAGAAAACTGTGCAATGGTTTCCGTCCGGAATTGCGAAAAACTAATGGCTAGGCGGCGGGTATGATGCCCAAACGGCGCGTCGCCGTCAAAAGCAGCCAAAGCGGGCGGGCTAGTGCCTGAGCCGTTCCGGCTCGAACGCGCCGGAGATCACCTTTTCGCGCATGCGGTCGAGCAGGGCCAGCGCTGAGGTCTCACCATTGGCGCGCAGCATCTCGCCGAAGGCGGTTTCCAGCGCAGCCTCGGCGATGATTTCGGGCTCGATGCCGGCCGACAATCCTTCCGCCCAGGCTTCACTGTGGCTCTCCACGGCGGTCAGGCGCTTTTCTTCCCTGACCAACGCGTCGATGTCGCTGACGCCATGTTCCATTGCGATGTCCACCTTTTCAAGCGTCGGTCCGGCAAGGCACCGGGCTTGACTTGCCAGTTCATGCGCTGCTCGTACAAGTGCTTGTAAATACGACATTTCTGCAGTCGCAATCTACATATCGAGCAAGGCTGCGATCAATTCCGACCGAGCTTAGCCGATTAGACCAGCTTGCGGCATTAAAACCTTCAGTTTGAGTTAATTCCGCATTTGTCCACTAACGTTTCATTAACATTGTTGCACAAGCGCAACAGATGATTGCACCAAGGCGCAGCCTGATACAATAAGGCCGGCCACATTGGAGCGATTTGTCGGTGGATAGTCGCGATCGATGCCGGTCCTCAATTCCCGTAGCGGGAAGCGATATCGCGCGACAGCGTCTCGCCTTCCTTCATGTAGCGGGCAATGGCCTCGGTGGCCGAAGGCGTGCACTGCGTGTAGGTGCCGCTGAAGGAGCGGTAGCCGCGATTGAAGGAGGCGATGAAGCGGGCGCGCCGGTTGGGATCGGGATTTTCCGACTCGAGCAGCTTTTCCATCTCCAGCCGCCACTGGTCGCCTTTCTCGCCGCAGAGGTTGCGCAGGAAATGCAGCGAACCCAGCACCTCGGCGAGGCGCATCAGCCCGGGCTCGAACGGCGCCTCGGCCGCCGATGCCAGCTGCACCGTGACGGCCATGCTGATAGCGAGGCTTGCGGCGAGAAAGGGGGAGGCGCGGGTCATCAGGGCCTTGCGATGGAAGAGCAAGGCTTTGTGGCGAAACATTTTGTCGCCCGCAAGGCCATTCTGGGGTCACCGCTCGGCGGCTTGCGCAGGACCAAGCAACTCCTCGGCAACTTCAAACACATCGCCCGCCAGCGGCATCGCCGCCATTTCCGCCAGCGTGTAGAACGCCGCCGTCTCGGCGTCATCGCTCGCTGCCGGCTCGCCGCCGACATAGGCCGCGCCGAACACCGTCAGCAAATAGTCGACCGCGTGGTGCTCAGCGCGGCCGTCGATATGGATGTCGCGCAGCGGGCGGTAATCCTTCGCCTGGAGCCCCGTTTCCTCCTTGAGTTCGCGCGCCGCGGCTTGCGCCAGCGTCTCGCCCGGCTCGACCTTGCCGCCGGGATACGCGTAGAGCCCTTGCGAAGGCGGCCGCGCCCGCTTGACAAGCAGCACCGTCTTGCCGCGCGCGACGGCGACGGAGACTGCCGGGATAATCTTGCGAACCTTGTTCATGCGTTGCGAATCGCGCCGGCTGCCGGCTTGGTTGTGGACCGGACAGCTTTAGCGGTTGCGGCGCGGCGGTTCCATCGCCACTTTCATGGCGATCCCGACCGAAGAGCCAATCCATGTGCGGACGCTTTGCCCTGACCGCCTCGCCGGACCAGACCGCCGCCATTCTTGGCCTGGCGGAGCTGGAGGCGTTTCCGGCCCGCTACAATATCGCTCCGACGCAGCCGGTGCTGATGGCGTTCGCCAGTCCGCCAAGAGCGCCAGGCTCCAACCTGCCAGACCGCCAGGCGATGCTGGTGCGCTGGGGCCTGATCCCGACTTGGGTCAAGGATACGAAGGAATTTCCGCTGCTCTTCAACGCGCGCTCGGAAGGCGTGCTGCAGAAGGCCTCGTTCAAGACCGCCATGCGCCATCGCCGGGCCCTTGTGCCGGCCTCCGGCTTTTATGAATGGCAGCAGTCGGGTAGCGCCAAGGGCCAGCCCTACTGGATCCAGCCGCGGCGGGGCGGGGTGATCGCCTTCGCCGGTCTGATCGAGACCTATGCCGAGCCGGGCGGTTCCGAGATGGACACCGGCGCGATCCTCACCACGCGGGCCAACGCCGGCACCGCCCATATCCACGACCGCATGCCGGTGGTGATCGAGGAACGCGATTTCGCCCGCTGGTTGGATTGCCGCACGCAGGAGCCGCGCGACGTGCTCGACCTCCTCAAGCCCGCCGAGCCCGATTTCTTCGAGGCGATTCCGGTTTCCGACCTCGTCAACAAGGTCGCCAACACCGGGCCGGAGATTCAGGAGCGGGGCATGGTCGGGCCTCAGCCCGACAAGGTCAGGCGCCAGAAACCCGGCGCGGACGAAAACCAGATGACCCTGTTTTAGCGAAGGCTGCTAGCGGAGGCTCCACGGCGAGCATTGGCGTCGCCCTCATTGCCGGCACCCCGATCATCGGAGACTGCGCCGGTCCTGCCGTTTCAAGCGGCGCGCGGCGAGATGATCTTCTGCGCCGGCTTCTTCTTCTTCGCGGTGTGAAGAAGGGCTGCGACGATGGCCGCAGGGCCGATCGCGCGGTAGTGGCTGGCGAGCGGCTGCTGCGCCGGTCGGCTTTGTTCTTGCTTACTTCGAGGCATTGTTCTCTTCCCTGGTAACGTTTTCGTGTCTGGGTTTGGTGGTCGATTCGGACCAAATCGTGACGTTTGGCGGTCTAGTCCGATAATGTTTCATCACTGTGCCGAGATGCTTAATAAAATGTTTCGGCCCGTTTTTACCTGTGATGGAACGACAGCTTTCCCGAGTTGAGCGACTTGACGGCAACACCTGCGGACGCGATAAAGCCGGGCATGAAAACGTCTTTCGCCATTTGTGGCATTTGCATTATTGGCTAGCCTCGCGCTGGTCCGGACGTTTTCGCCTTATCTTCCCCTAGATTGGACAAACGCCCCGGCCAGCAGGCTGGAGCCCGATTTGCGCCCGCGCGCGGGGAGGCTCCGTCCAACATAAGGGATCGGAAGAGCACGAATGTCTGACGCATCGAAGGGCCTCAGCCTTTACAACACGCTGACGCGGGCGAAGGAGCGTTTCGTTCCGATCGATCCGCAAAACGTGCGCATGTATGTTTGCGGCCCGACGGTCTACGACTTTGCCCATATCGGCAACGCGCGGCCGGCGATCGTCTTCGACGTGCTGTTCCGTTTGCTGCGCCAACTCTATGGCGAAAAGCACGTCACGTATGTGCGCAACATCACGGATGTCGATGACAAGATAAATGCGCGCGCCCTGCGCGATTTCGGCGCCGAGATCGAAGTCGGGACGCTTTCGCTGAACGACGCGATCCGGCGCGTCACCGAAAAGACCGCCGACCAGTACCACAAAGATGTCGCGGCACTCGGCTGTTTGGAGCCGACCCACGAGCCGCGGGCGACCGAATTCGTCGCGCCCCGCGCCGACGGCAAGGCCGACATGCTGTCGCTGATTGCGCAACTGATCGAGCGCGGCCACGCCTATGTCGCCGGGGGCGAGGTGCTCTTCGACACCGCCTCGATGCCCGATTATGGCGAGCTTTCGAAGCGCAATCTCGACGAGCAGCAGGCCGGCGCCCGCATCGCGGTCGACGCCCACAAGAAGAACCCCGGCGATTTCGTTTTATGGAAACTCTCGACGCCGGAAGAGCCCGGCTGGGAAAGCCCGTGGGGCAGGGGCCGTCCGGGCTGGCACATCGAATGCTCGGCCATGTCGGCCGCCTATCTCGGCGAGATCTTCGACATCCATGGCGGCGGCCTCGACCTGATCTTCCCGCATCACGAGAACGAGATCGCCCAGTCGCGCTGCGCCCACGGCACCAAAGTCATGGCCAATGTCTGGATGCACAACGGCTTCCTTCAGGTCGAGGGCCAGAAAATGTCGAAGAGCCTCGGCAATTTCTATTCGATCCATGAGCTCTTGGAGACCGAGACTTTCGGCGGCAGGAAGTGGCCGGGCGAGGTGCTGCGGCTGGCGATGCTGATGACGCATTACCGCGAGCCGATCGACTTTTCCGTGCGCAAGCTGGAGGAGGCGGAAAACACGCTGCGCAAATGGAAGCGTGCGGCCGACCTTGCGCCCGCGGCGGCGAGGGACCAGCCGGCAGACGTGCTGGAAGCGCTGTCCGACGACCTCGCCACCTACGCTGCCTTCCAGCGATTGACACAGCTTGCCGGCGAGGCGGTGGAGTTCACTGGCGCCGGCGAGAACGCCGCCGCGGCTTCGCTGAAAGCGGCGCTTGCCTTTCTGGGTTTCGATGTCGGCGCAGCGAAGGTGGACGAAACCGTGATCGCTGAGGCGATCGCCAGGCGCCTGAAGTTCATCGCCGACAAGAATTGGGCTGAGGCCGACCGCATCCGCGACGAGCTTCTGGCGCGAGGCGTTCAGCTCAAGGACGGCAAGGATCCGGTCACCGGCCAGCGGGTGACGACCTGGGAGATCAAGCGGTGAGGGTGGCGCAGGGGATCGTTTCAGGACTGGCGGAGGCGCCGGTGACGTCCAATCTCCCCCCTTGCGGGGGAGATGTCCGGCAGGACAGAGGGGGGTGCGAAGGAACTCCAGGGTTTGAGTTTTCCCACTCACACACCCGCTATTTCCTAGGAGGGCAGCACTCTCTCGTTGCTACGTCGGCGGGACAGCACCCCCCTCTGTCCTGCCGGACATCTCCCCCGCAAGGGGGGAGATTAGCTCGGGCGTGCGATTTCGTTAATCGCAAACGTGAGGGCGTGTAGCTATGGGCCACGACCTCGTTCCATCCCGTCAGCGCAATAACGCCAAGTCCATGCGGCGTGCCATGACGGATGCCGAGCTGAAACTTTGGAACGAGTTGCGTGCCCACCGCTTGATGGGCATGAGCTTCCGGCGGCAGGTGCCGATCGGACCTTATATCGTTGATTTCGCGTGCTCGGCCCATCGCCTCATAGTCGAGGTCGATGGCAGCCAGCATGGCGATGCGGAACACTTAAACCGTGACGAGGCAAGAAGTGGCTATCTAGCTGCAAGCGGCTGGACCATCCTGCGCTTCTGGAACGACGACGTGATCCGCGATATCGACAATGTCTGCCAGCACATCGTCATTGCGGCCGGCCTGGCCGGCGCCGAAGTGCCTGAGACCGCAACGCAGGAGCTCGTTCCATGATCGATCATCTCGGCATCAGCGTTTCCGATTTCGAAAAGTCCAAGGCGTTCTACGACAAGGCGATGGCGCCGCTTGGCGCTTCGCTGCTCTACATGGTGCCGGAGGAATATACCAGCGGCGCCAAGGTCGGCGGCTATGGCCGCGACCGGCCGGTGTTCTGGCTGAGCGCGGGCAAGGAGAAGCCGAAGGACCATCAGCATGTCGCCTTCACCGCGCGCAGCCGCGCCGAGGTCGACGCCTTCCATGCCGCGGCCCTTGCGGCCGGCGGCAAGGACAATGGCGGGCCGGGGCTGCGTCCGCATTACCACCCCAATTATTACGGCGCCTTCGTCTTCGATCCCGACGGCAACAATGTCGAGGCGGTCTGCCATGATCCGGAGTGAGCTCGATGGGAGGGATCGATGAGCCTTGATAACCGGCCGGTCTATACGGGCGGGTGCCAGTGCGGCGCCGTGCGTTTCCGCGTTGAGGGCGCTCTGGGCGATGCCTCGGTCTGCCATTGCCGCATGTGCCAGAAGGCGAGCGGCAATTTCTATCTGCCGCTGGTCTCGGTGCGCGGCGCCAGGCTGGACTGGACGCGCGGCGGGCCGAAGCGCTTCCGCTCGTCCAGCGCGGCATGGCGCGGCTTCTGCGCCGAATGCGGCACGCCGCTGACCTTCGAGGCGCCGGACGGCGTGGCGCTGGCGATCGCCGCCTTCGACGACCCGGCCGGCATCGCGCCAACCATCCAGTGGGGCGTCGAAGCGAAGCTTCCCTATGTCGACGGCGTTTCGAAACTGCCCTCCGAGGAGACGATGGGCGATATTTCGTCGGCGCCTTATCTCGCCGAGCTCGTCTCCTATCAACATCCCGATCACGACACGGACCAATGGCCGCCGGAGGAAAAACCATGACCGATGAAATTCGAACCGGCGGCTGCCAGTGCGGCGCCGTGCGCTTCCGCGTCCACGGCAAGCTCGGGCGCCCGTCCATCTGCCATTGCCGCATGTGCCAGAAACAGTTCGGCAATTTCTTTGGCGCCCTGGTGACGGTGCCGAAGGATGGCGTCGAATGGACCCATGAGGAGCCGAGCTATTTCCAGTCCTCGGTCAACATCGATCGCGGCTTCTGCCGCCGCTGCGGCACGCCGCTCACCTACCGCCAGCCGGGCGGGCTGGAGATCGCCATCGGTGCCTTCGACGAGCGTTCGGACCTCGCGCCGCAGATCCAGGTCAACTACGCGGTGCGGCTGCCCTGGGTGGAGAAGATCTTCGAGGCGCCGGTCCACGACGACCCCGACTACTATCGACGGCAGGAGCAGATCATCTCCTTCCAGCATCCCGATCACGAGACGGCCAACTGGCCGCAGCAGGGACTGAAACTATGACGATCCACAGCAGCTCCTTGCGCACGCTCTATCCCGAGATCGAGCCGTTCGAAACAGGCATGCTCGATGTCGGTGATGGCCACACCATCTATTGGGAGCGCTGCGGCACCAAAGGCGCCAAGCCAGCCGTGTTCCTGCATGGCGGCCCTGGAGGCACGATCTCGCCCAAACACCGGCGGCTGTTCGACCCGAAACTCTACGACGTCATCCTGTTCGACCAGCGCGGCTGCGGCAAGTCGACGCCCAACGCCTCGCTGGAAGCCAACACCACCTGGCATCTCGTCACCGACATCGAACGCCTGCGCGAGATGGCGGGCTTCGACAAATGGCTGGTGTTCGGCGGCTCGTGGGGCTCGACGCTGGCGCTCGCCTATGCCGAAACGCATCCCGAGCGCGTCAGCGAGCTCGTCGTGCGCGGCATCTATACGCTCACCCGCGCCGAGCTCGAATGGTACTATCAGTTCGGCGTCTCCGAGATGTTTCCCGACAAGTGGGAGCGTTTTCTCGCGCCGATCCCCGAGGCCGAGCGCGGCGACATGATGGCCGCCTACCGCAAGCGGCTGGTGGGCACCGACCGCAAGGCGAAGGTCGAGGCGGCGCTTGCCTGGAGTCTGTGGGAAGGCGAGACGATCACGCTTTTGCCGGAGCCGGAAACCAGCACGCCTTTCGGCCAGGACGACTATGCCATCGCCTTCGCCCGCATCGAGAACCACTATTTCGTCCATGCCGGCTGGCTGGAAGAAGGACAGCTGCTGCGCGATGCCTGGAAGCTGAAGGATATCCCCGGCACCATCGTCCACGGCCGCTACGACATGCCGTGCCCGGCGCGCTATGCCTGGGCGCTGCACAAGGCCTGGCCGAAGGCGGATTTCCACCTCATCGAAGGCGCCGGCCACTCGTATTCGGAGCCGGGGATTCTGGACCGGCTGATCCGGGCGACGGATAAATACGCCGGCAAATAACCGTGCAGGTTTGTGCTCTACGGCGCCCCCGGCGCGAAGGATCGCGACTTTTCGAGCTACAGCCATGACAAAGCAACGCCTCTACCTCTTCGACACCACGCTGCGCGACGGCCAGCAGACGCCGGGCATCGACTTTTCCGTCGAGGACAAGATCGCGATCGCCAAGCTGCTCGATGAGTTCGGCATCGACTATGTCGAGGGCGGCTATCCCGGCGCCAACCCGACCGACACCGCCTTCTTCCATCAGAAGCGCACGGAAAGCGCGAAATTCGTCGCCTTCGGCATGACCAAGCGGGCGGGGGTTTCGGCCTCCAACGATCCGGGGCTGGCGGCGCTGCTGCAGTCGAAGTCGGACGCGATCTGCTTCGTCGCCAAGAGCTGGGACTATCACGTACGCGTGGCGCTTGGCTGCACCAACGAGGAGAACCTTGACTCGATAAAAGTCTCGGTCCAGACGGCCGCCGCCGCCGGCAAGGACGCGATGGTCGACTGCGAACATTTCTTCGACGGCTTCAAGGCCAATCCGGCTTACGCGCTGGCCTGTGCCAAGACCGCCTATGATGCCGGGGCGCGCTGGGTGGTGCTATGCGACACCAATGGCGGCACGCAGCCTTCGGAAGTGCGGGCCATCGTCGAGAAGGTGATCGCGGGCGGCATCCCTGGCGACCATCTCGGCATTCATGCCCATGATGACACCGGCCAGGCGGTGGCGAATTCCCTTGCCGCCGTCGAGGCCGGTGTGCGCCAGATCCAGGGCACGCTGAACGGCATCGGCGAGCGCTGCGGCAACGCCAATCTGGTCACAATCATCCCGACGCTCGCGCTCAAGCCGGCCTTCGCCGATCGCTTCGAGACAGGCATTTCGGCCGAAGCACTGACCGGCATTTCGCGGCTCTCCCGCGCTTTCGACGAATTGCTCAACCGCGCGCCGGAAGCTCAGGCGCCCTATGTCGGCTCATCCGCCTTCGCCACCAAGGCGGGTATCCATGCCTCGGCGCTGGCCAAAGAGCCGGCGACTTACGAGCATGTGCCGCCGGAAGCCGTGGGCAACCGCCGCCGTGTCATGGTCTCCGACCAGGGCGGCAAGGCCAATTTCCTCGCCGAATTGAAGCGGCGCGGCATCGACGTGCCGAAGGACGACAGCCGGCTCGACGCGCTCATCGCCATCGTCAAGGAGCGCGAGGCCGAAGGCTACGCCTATGAGGGCGCCGACGCCTCCTTCGAGCTCTTGGCCCGCAAGACGCTGCACGGCCTGCCGGAGTTCTTCAACGTCACCTCGTTCCGCTGCATGGTCGAGCGCCGCTTCGATGCCAACGGCAACGTGAAGACCGTGTCCGAAGCGATCGTGAAGGTGATGGTCGACGGCGAGGAGAAGATGTCGGTGGCCGAAGGCCACGGCCCGGTCAACGCGCTCGACATCGCGCTGCGCAAGGATCTCGGCAAGTATCAGAACGAGATCGTCGACCTCGAGCTCGCCGACTTCAAGGTGCGCATTCTCAACGGCGGCACCGAAGCCATCACCCGAGTGCTGATCGAATCGCACGATTCCACCGGCGCCCGCTGGTGGACGGTCGGCGTATCGGAAAACATCATCGACGCCTCCTTCCAGGCGCTGATGGATTCGATCATCTACAAGCTGATGAAGAACCGTGATATGGCTGGCTTAGTCGCGGCGGAGTAGGTTGAACCATCATCAAAAGTCCATTGATCCATCAGAATTTTGCGATGGTCTTGGACGGTCCCCTGGGCCATAGCGTTGGGCCATGGTCACCGCAACAGCCGATCTCGATCAAGATGCCAAGGCCCGCCGCGGCTTCCTTTTGGCGCTCGGCGCCTATTTCCTCTGGGGGCTGTTGCCCTTCTACATGAAAGCGGTGGCGCACCTGCCTCTGATCGAGGTGATCTCGCACCGGATCGTTTGGTCGGTGCCGATCGCCGCTGCCGTGCTGGTTTGGGCCGGCCGCACCGCCGACTTCAAGGCCGCGATCCGCTCGCCGAAAAGCCTCGCCATGGCGGCGCTGACGGCGACGCTCATCTCGGTCAACTGGGGCATCTATGTCTGGGCGATCGCAGTCGACCGCACGGTCGAGACGGCGCTCGGCTACTATATCAACCCGCTGGTCAGCGTGGTGGTCGGCGCCGTTCTGCTCGGCGAACGGCTCGACCGGCTGCAGATCGCGGCGGTGGCGCTCGCCGCGATCGCGGTGACCGTGCTCACCGTCGAGGCCGGCAAATTACCCTGGGTATCGCTGGCATTGGCCTTCTCCTTCGCCGCCTACGGCTTCTTCCGCAAGACGCTGCCGATCGGGCCGAGCCAGGGCTTTCTGCTCGAAGTTCTTTTGCTGTCGGTGCCGGCGCTTTGCTACATTGCCTACCTGATCGCCACGGGCGAGGACCATTTCATCTCCAGCACCGGCGGCGACACTGCACTGCTGATCGGCTGCGGCCCGGTGACCGCGGTGCCGCTTCTGCTCTTTGCCTTCGGCGCCAGGCTTTTGCGCCTCTCTACCATCGGCATCATGCAATATATCGCGCCGACCATGGTGTTCCTGATCGCCGTCTTGATCTTCGATGAGCCGTTCGGCACCACGCAGGCCATAGCTTTCGCCCTTATCTGGACTGCGCTGGCCATGTACAGCTGGTCAATGTTCAGAGGGCGCGAGGTCCGCCAGGCGGGTCCCGCGACGAGGTGAGGGCGGTAAAATGTACCTGCTTTATATCGGCAACAAGAACTATTCGTCCTGGTCGCTACGGCCGTGGGTGCTGATGCGGACTCTCGACATTCGCTTCGAAGAGCGGCTGACGCCGTTCCCGACCGGATCGAGTTTTGGCCTCTTCCGGTCATTCTCGCCGAATGGCCGCGTGCCCTGCCTGGTCGACGATGGCTGGGCGGTGTGGGACTCGCTCTCGATCGTCGAATATCTGGCAGAGCGGCATCAGGGCGTTTGGCCGGCCGATGCGAAAGCGCGCGCCTGGGCGCGCTCCGCCACCGCCGAAATGCATTCGAGCTTTGCCACGCTGCGCAATGACTGCCCGATGAGCTGTGGCGTGCGCGTCAAGCTGGCATCGATGTCCGATGCGCTGAAGCACGATCTCTTCCGCCTGGGCGACTTGTGGAACGACGGCCTTGCGCGATTCGGCGGACCGTTCCTAGCCGGAGACCACTTCACCGCGGTCGATGCTTTCTTCGCTCCGGTCGTTTTCCGGGCACAGTCCTATGGACTGGCATTCGAGGGCGCCGCCGCTGCTTATCCCAAGCGGTTGCTCGATCTGCCTGCCCTGCGCGAATGGTATGCGGCCGGCCTCGCCGAGACATGGCGCGAGCCGGACCATGAGGCGGAAGTCCGCGCGGCCGGTACTGTCGTCGAGGATCTGCGCGCAAGCGCATAGACGTTAAACCCGGCCCAGCCGTCGCACGACCATGTAGACGATGCCGGCGCTGCATCACGACGGCGAGCAGTTGCAGGCGCGAACCCGGCTTTTGCAGGACGAACTGATGGCGAAGCTTACGGAGCGGTCGGTCTGCTCTACATCCTCTCCATCATGACGGCGGTGCTGCTGCCGATGACCATCATCTCCGGCCTGTTCGGCATGAATGTCGGCGGGCTGCCGCTAGTCGATACGGCGCTCGGCTTCTGGGTGGTGACGGCGATTTCGGTCGTCGTCGTATGCGCGCGGTGCGAGAGCCTTGCCGCCATGTCGCCGGTCGCTTCCGTTAGGACAAGCCTCCACGCCGAACGAGCCGCTGGCGCTCAGACCAGACAAGTTGGGCCCCAATGAAAGGGAATGCCCGCCCCTGGCAATCTGGGACGGGCTGGCCTTCGCTAGCACCCTTCGGTGGTCTTTTTCATCTGGCCAGGCGCGGCCGTTTTCGCATCGGTATCCTGCTGTCCGGGAGCTGCCTGCTTCGCGCTGCCGGTCTGCTGGCCAGGCGCGCAGTCCTTTGCCGAATTGGTCGCGCCCGTGGTGGTCGAGTCGGTGTCCTGTGTGCTGGGTGTCGTTGTCGTGGTGGTCGTCGTCGTGGACGATCCGCTGGTGGTGCTGCTGGATTGCGCCATCGCAAGGCCGGCGGACATGGCCACAATGGCTGAAGCGAGAAGAACCCGTTTCATTCATCATCTCCTGGAAGCGGCAATGTCCCTTCTGTTATGAAACATCGAAAGGAAGCGGCGGTTCCCTTGGCTGTAGCCGGTGGTGACCAGGAAGGAGCCGGTGCTCTACCGGACGAGGCCGAGCGTGACCCGAGCGCCGGCAGGCGCCTGCGCGAAGGCAAGTCCAGCCCGCGGCTGGCGCCAGTGATAAAAGCATCGAGACTGAACAGTCCTACTCCTGCTGTCCCGCCAACGCCGCCTGAACGGCCGCCATTCCGGGATCGCGACCCTTGAGCAGATCGTCGATCGACCATGGCGCGGCAATGTCGGGCTCGAGCGTCTTGAGCGCAACCGGCTTGCGGCCCTTGCCTTTGTCGATGGTGGCGACAAGCACGGGCGTCGGTGCCCGTGGCGGAACTCGGTTGCGCCATGCCGACGAAACAATCGGCGTAGGCCTTGCAGCCGTTTTGAAGGTCATAGCGCTGCGTCGCGGACTGCAGCACGACGCCCGAATGCGGCAGCGTCACCTGCTGCTGATCGGCGAAGAACATCATGCGGTCGCCGGGCGCTTCGCCGACCAGTGTGACCCTGTCCCCGCCAGCCTGCTTGAGATAGGCGACGTCGACAATTCCCGCCGAAAAGGTAATCGGGCTTTCCAGCACGAACAGCCGTCCCGGCGGTTTGACGCGGGACGGCCAGGAACTGAGCGCATCGCGGGTCAGCATCAAGTTGCCGCCGGTGTTGAAGCGCATGTCGAGGACGAGGTTCTTGCGGCCGAGGCGGACCCGGGCGGCTTCGACCTCAGCCAGGAAATCGGCGATCTTCCCGGTCTTGCCGTCGACGTTGCGTCTGATCTCGGCGACGACGCCATCGAGTTCGGGCGCATCGCGCCAGCGGAACGGCTGTTCCTGATCCTGCAGCGGCCAGGGCGCGCGGCCCTTGGGAAAAATCTTCACCCAGTCGCGGCGCTGCGGCTCCGGGGCGAGCTTGCGGTCGATGATGCGGCCGTCGGGCGTCTGGAAGCGAAAGGTCGCGTCGCCGGCGGCATTGGCGAGCCCGAGCGCATGCAGCAGGTCGGGCCGGACGATCGCGTCGGTCGCCTCGATGTCGCGCCATGCCGCCACGCCGCCATGCAGGCTGCGCAGCGCCGAGGACACTTCAGCAGCCGGATGGCCGTCGATGCCGGCGAGTCGGCTGCCCAGCAGATCGCTGTTTTGGGGGCTGGCCGCTACGACGTAGAAGGCGCCGCCGATGGGCAGCAAAGACATCGCCACACCATTGGCGCGCGGCAGCTTGCAGGTCGTGTGACCATTGTCGGCCAGCGCCGCGATCTGGCAGAGATGAACGGTGAACATCGCCGCATCGATCGAGCCCGCAGCTGCGTCCAGGGCCTGCAGGCGAAGTTCCGCTTCCGCGCGGGCGGCTTGCGAGTAGGATCGGTCGACCTCGAGAAAGTCATGGCGGAAGACTTTCAGATCCTCGACCTGTGCGTCATGCGAGGTGACCCCGTCCGGACTTTGCGCGGTCGCGTGGCCGAGCGCCAACAGGCTGAGCAGGGGCAAGGCGAGCAGCCGGGCAAAGGTCATGGCTTCCCTCTCGATCGCGATCCGGCCCGCTGCCGATAAAGCTGAGGAATAGGGCAGCTTCGCACGTCGCCGCGTTCACATCTTTGCGAGCGGGATGGAGTGGGGTCCCGCTCGGAGGCTGCGGTTGCGCCGGGACCGGAACGGGGCCTGACCGTCAAAAGGCGGTCCGCCGCACGGGCCGGGTTCACCCCTTAAAGCCTTGTCATCATTGGCCGGGGCGGCGCGGTCGGTCACTCCCACGCGATGGGGGCACGTCCCGAACAGCCCGCCCCGGGCGTGCATTTTTGAGTGTGGTCTTCAACCTAACCCATTCAATTCTTACGGGAATTTAATGTCGGGCGCAATTGCATGGCCGGGTTCCGGCGTTATGTTCCCGGCCGGATTGCGTCTTGGGCCAGTGACGCTGGCCAAGGACGTGGTCGACCTGGCCGCTTGCGGTTCGATGGATAGGTGACAAAGTGGACGACGAAGTCGCCAGCCGGCTACAGCCGCTCCGTGAGCCGATGGCAGACATCAAGCCGGTGGTCGTGCGTCGCCGGCGCCGCGGCTGGATGGTCGCGCTGCTGCTGGTGGCGGCTGGAGCGGGCGTCGCCTTCTGGCTTCATCCAGCGCCGGTGCAGCAGCAAGGCGCGCGCGGGGGCGGACGCTTCCGGGGCGGCGATCTCGGCGCGCAGCCGGTCGCCGTCGCCTCGGTGACGCAGGCCGACATCCCGATCACGCTGGAGGCGCTGGGCACGGTCACCTCACTGTCGACGGTGACGGTGCGCCCGCAGGTCAGCGGGCAGATCACCGCGATCGCCTTCACCGAAGGGGAGATGGTGAAGAAGGGCGATTTTCTTGCCCAGGTCGACGACCGCACTCTCCAAGCCTCGCTGCATCAGCTGCAGGGCCAATTGAAGCACGATCAGGCGCTGCTGAGCGATGCCAGGCTCGACCTCGACCGCGATCTGAAGCTGACCTCCAACGCCATCACGCAGCAGGCGGTCGACCTGCAGCGCGCGACCGTGCAATCCGACGAGGGCACGGTCATGTCCGACCAGGCGCAGATCGAGGCCGTCGAGGTCAATATCGCCAACAGCCATATCGTTGCACCTGCCGACGGCCGCATCGGCCTCAGGCTGGTCGATCAGGGCAATTACGTCACGCCTTCCGACAGCACCGGCATTGCGGTGATCACCGAGATGCAGCCGATTTCGGTGCTGTTCTCGCTGCCCGAAGACACCCTCGCCGAAGTGCTGGAACAGTCGCATGGTAATGCCGGGCTCAAGGCCACCTTGTTCGACCGCAACGACACCAAGCAGATCGCCGAAGGCACGCTGCAGACGATCGACAACCAGATCGATCCGACCACCGGCACCGTGAAGCTGCGCGCCGTGTTTGCTAACGCCGACGGCGGGCTTTATCCCAACCAGTTCGTCAACGTGCATCTCCTGGTGCGCACGCTGACCGGCGTGACGGTGCTGCCCAACGCCGCCATCCAGCACGGCGCTCCAGGCACTTTCGTCTATCAGCTCAACGACGACAGCACTGTCTCGGTGAAGACCGTTTCCCTTGGCCCCGGCGACGCCTCGGTCACGCAATTGCTGTCGGGCCTTCCGCCGGGCGCCAAGGTGGTCGTCGATGGCGTCGACCGGCTGAAGGACGGCGCCAAGGTGACCGTGCCTGACAACAGCGCCGCGCCGACCGCCGGCGCTGGATCTCCCGCGCAGCCGCAAGCGGAGGGTAGGGGCAGCGGGGCCGCCGCGACCAGCAATACGTCTGCCGTCAACCCCGGCAACGCGCCCGCGATCTCGAGCAGCCAGCGCCAAGGTTCGGCAGGCGACGGCGCGGACGCATCGGGCGATGCCAACCGCAAGCACCACCGCCACCATCGTCGCGACGGCAGCGGCAATAGCGGTAGCAGCGGAAATGGTGGCGACACCGGCGAAGCCCAATGAGCACGCCGAGCGGTCTCGTCTCCGGCTGGCTGAACCCGTCGCGGCCGTTCATCCTGCGGCCGGTGGCCACCACGCTGATCATGGCCACCATCCTGGTGGTCGGCATGATCGCCTATCTCTTCCTGCCGCTCTCGGCCTTGCCTGAGGTCGACTACCCGACGATCCAGGTGCAGACCTTCTATCCCGGCGCCAGCCCGGAGGTGATGACGACTTCGGTCACGGCACCCTTGGAGCGCCAGTTCGGCCAGATGCCGGGGCTGGAGCAGATGTCGTCGGGGAGTTCGGCCGGCGCCTCGGTCATCACGCTGCGCTTCAGCCTCGACCTCAGCCTGGATATTGCCGAGCAGGAGGTTCAGGCGGCGATCAACGCGGCCGGCAACCTTCTGCCCGCCGACCTGCCGGCGCCGCCGATCTACGCCAAGGTGAATCCGGCCGATGCGCCGATCCTGACGCTGGCGATCACCTCGAAGACGCTGCCGCTGACCGAAGTCGAGAACTATGCCGAGACGCGGCTGGCGCAAAAGATCTCGCAGCTCCCGGGCGTCGGGCTGGTCAGCATCTCCGGCGGCGAGCGGCCGGCCGTGCGAATCCGCGTAAAGCTCAAGGCGCTGGCCGCCATGGGGCTCAACATCGACGATCTGCGCACCACCATCGGCGCGCTCAACGTCAACACGCCGAAAGGCAGCTTCGACGGGCCGGCGCGTTCCTACACCATCAACGCCAACGACCAGATCAGCGACCCCAAGACCTATGCGGATATGGTCGTCGCTTACCGCAACGGCGCGCCGGTCAGGCTGGGCGAGGTCTCCGATATCATAGAGGGGCCGGAGAACTCGAAGCTGGGCGCTTGGAAAAACCGCTCGCCGGCGATCCTGCTCAACATCCAGCGCCAGCCCGGAGCCAATGTCATCCGCGTCGTCGACTCGGTGAAGGCGCTGCTGCCGCAGCTTCGCGCCGGCCTGCCGGCGGCGGTCACCGTCGAGCCGCTGACCGACCGCACGACCACCATCCGTGCCTCAGTCCATGACGTCGAGTTCGAGCTGGCGACGGCGGCGCTTCTGGTCGTGCTCGTCACCTTCCTGTTCCTGCGCAACATTCCGGCGACGATCATTCCGAGCCTGTCGGTGCCGCTGTCGCTGATCGGCACGTTCGCGGTCATGTATCTTTGGGGCTTCAGCCTCGACAATCTGTCGCTGATGGCGCTGACCATCGCCTCCGGCTTCGTCATCGACGACGCCATCGTCATGATCGAAAACATCTCGCGTTTCATCGAGCATGGCGACGATCCGGTCACCGCCGCGCTCGAAGGCTCGGCCCAGATCGGCTTCACCATCATCTCGCTCACCGTCTCGCTGATCGCGGTGCTGATCCCGCTTCTGTTCATGGGGGACGTCGTCGGCCGCCTGTTCCACGAATTCGCCATCACGCTTGCGATCGCCATCGTCATTTCGGCCATCGTCTCGTTGACGCTGGTGCCGATGATGTGCGCCAGGCTGCTCAAGCCGCCGTCCGAACGCAGGCAGGGCGCGCTGGCGCGCGGCGCCGAGGCCGGCTTCGACGCTGTCGCGAATGGCTATGCCGCCGCCTTGCGGTGGGTGCTCGACCGTCAGGCGCTGACGCTGCTGGTCGCCGCAGCCACGCTTGCGCTCACCGTTTATCTCTATGTTGTCATCCCGAAAGGCTTCTTCCCGGTTCAGGACACCGGCGCGATTTCGGCGGTCACCGAGGCCGCGGGCTCGGCCTCCTACGCCGACATGGCAGCGCACCAGCAGGCGCTCGCCGATGTCATCCTCAAGGACCCGGATGTCGCGAGCCTGTCGTCCTTCATCGGCGTCGACGGCCAGAACATGACCGCCAACAGCGGCCACATGCTGATCAATCTCAAGCCGCGCGACGAGCGCGCGGCCGATGCCAGCGCGATCATCCGGCGGCTGGCTCGGGAGACCGACGTCGTGACCGGCATCGCGCTGCACATGCAGCCGGTGCAGGACCTGAGCGTGGACTCCACCTCCAGCGCGTCGCAGTACCAATACGTTCTGCAGGATTCGGATCCGGCCGAGCTGGCGACCTGGACATCAAAGCTCACCGATAGGCTGGCGGCACTTCCCGAACTCGCCGACGTGGCCAGCGACAGCCAGCAGAGCGGGCTTGCGGTCGACATCACCATCGACCGAGCGACGGCGGCACGCTTCGGGATTACGCCAGCGACCGTCGACAACGCGCTCTACGATGCCTTCGGCCAGCGCATCATCTCGACCATCTTCACCCAGTCGAACGAATACCGCGTCATCCTTGAAGCCGATCCTTCGGTCGGACAGACGCCGGCTTCGCTGGGCTCGATCTACCTGCCGTCCTCCGGTTCCGGCCAGGTGCCGCTATCGGCGATCGCCAATATCAGTGTCCGGCAGGCGCCGCTGCTGGTGAACCACCTTGCCCAGTTCCCGGCCGCGACCATCTCCTTCAACCTCGCCCCGGGCGTGTCGCTCGGCGACGCCACCGCGGCGATCAGCAAGGCGGAACATGACATGCAGCCGCCCGCCGGCCTGGTCACCGGCTTCCAGGGCGCCGCGCTTGCCTTGCAAAGCTCGCTCTCCAACGAGCTGCTGCTGGTGCTCGCGGCAGTCGCCACCGTCTATGTCGTGCTTGGCGTGCTTTATGAGAGCTTCATCCACCCGCTGACGATCCTCTCGACGCTGCCCTCGGCAACCGTGGGCGCGCTGGTGGCGCTGATGCTCGCCGGCCACGATCTCGACGTGATCGGCATCATCGGCATCGTGCTCTTGGTCGGCATCGTCAAGAAGAACGCCATCATGATGATCGACTTCGCCCTGCAGGCCGAGCGCCTGCAGGGGCTGGACCCGCGCGAGGCGATTTACGAAGCCTGCTTGCTGCGGTTGCGGCCCATCCTGATGACGACGATGGCCGCGCTGTTCGGGGCGCTTCCGCTCCTGCTCGGCGGCCTTGCCGGCTCGGAATTGCACCAGCCGCTCGGCATCACCATCGTTGGCGGGCTGATCGTCAGCCAGGTGCTGACGCTCTTCACCACGCCGGTGATCTACCTTGCCTTCGATAGACTGACGCGGTCGGGGGCGCGTGAAGCGAGAGCGCCGGCCGGCGGGCTCACGCCGTGAACCTCTCCGCGCCCTTCATCGCTAGGCCGGTCGCCACGACGCTGCTGGCCATCGGATTGGCGGCGGCGGGCCTGATCGCATACGTCAATCTTCCCGTCGCGCCGCTGCCCAAGGTGGATTTCCCGACCATCTCGGTGCAGGCCTCGATGCCAGGCGCCAGCCCCGACACGATGTCGACCGATGTCGCGGCGCCGCTCGAACGCCATCTCGGCCAGATCGCCGGGGTTTCCGAGATGACGTCGCGCTCCGGCACCGGCTCGACCAATGTTGTGCTGCAATTCGACCTCGATCGCGACATCAACGGCGCCGCGCGCGACGTTCAAGCCGCCATCAACGCCGCGCGCGCCGACCTCCCGTCCGATCTGCGCAGCAACCCGACCTACCGCAAATACAATCCCGCCGACGCGCCGGTGATGATCCTGGCGCTGACCTCGCGCACACTCACACCCGGTCAGCTCTACGATGCCGCCGCGACCGTGCTCCAGCAGCGCCTCTCCCAGGTCGAGGGCGTCGGCAATGTCGATCTCGGCGGCTCGTCGCTGCCCGCCGTTCGGGTGGAGCTCAATCCGGGGGCGCTGTTCCATTACGGCATCAGCCTGGAGGATGTGCGCGCCGCACTTGCCTCGGCCAATGCCCGCAGTCCGAAGGGCTTCGAGGAGGACGGCGCGCTCCGCTACCAGCTCTACACCAACGACCAGGCGAGCCATGCCGCCGACTATCGCGACCTGGTGATCGCTTGGCGCAACAGTGCGGCGGTGCGCCTCGCCGACATCGCAGATGTCGAGGACTCGGTCGAGGACGTGCGCAATCTCGGCCTCGCCAATGGCGTGCCGGCCGTGCTTTTGGTGCTCTATCGCGAGCCCAACGCCAACATCATCGACACGGTCGACCGCGTGCGCGCGCTGATCCCGACACTGCAGGCTTCGGTGCCGGCGGATGCGCGCCTCAGCATCGCGTCGGACAGCAGCCTCACCATCCGCGGCTCGCTGCGCGACACCGAGCTGACGCTGGTGCTGGCGGTGCTGCTGGTCGTCTTCGTGGTGTTCTGCTTTTTGCGCGACTGGCGCGCGGCGCTGATCCCGAGCGTGGCGCTGGTCGTCTCGATCCTCGGCACCTTCGGAGCGATGTACCTGCTCGGCTACACGCTCGACAATCTGTCCTTGATGGCGCTCACCATCGCCACCGGCTTCGTCGTCGATGACGCCATCGTGGTGCTGGAAAACATCATGCGCCACATCGAGGACGGCATGCCGCGCGGCCGGGCGGCGCTGGTCGGCGCTCAAGAGGTCGGCTTCACCGTGCTGTCGATGAGCGCTTCTCTCGTCGCCGTGTTCCTGCCGATTCTGTTGATGGGCGGCATACTCGGCCGCCTGTTCCAGGAATTCGCCATGACCTTGTCGCTGGCCATCGCCATTTCGCTGGTGCTGTCGCTGACGGTGACCCCGATGATGTGCGCGCATTTTTTGCGCGCGGGTGCAGTCCGATCGGAGCGCCGTTCCATCCTCGCACGCTTCGGCGAAAGCGTCTTCGAGCGCGTCCGCGCCGGCTACGGCCGCTCGCTCGCCTGGTCGCTCGACAATGCCGAGGCGATGCTCATCATCCTGATCGCGGCCGTCGCGCTCAATGTCTACCTCTATACGATCGTGCCGAAGGGCTTCTTCCCGCAGCAGGACACCGGCGAGCTGATCGGCGGCCTGCGCGCCGACCAGGCCATTTCCTTCCAACTGATGCGGCAGAAATTCGAGCGGCTGGAGACGATCCTGAAGAGCGACCCGGCGGTGGCGAACGTCGTCGGCTACATCGGCGGCCGCCAGACCAACTCCGGCTTCGTCTATGTCAACCTGAAGCCGAAGGGCGATCGTGCGCCGCTGCAAGCGGTGCTGGGGCGGCTGCGCGCGCAGCTCAGGCAATTGCCCGGCGCGCAGCTCTTCCTCAACCCGCGCCAGGAGATCAGGGTCGGCGGCCGCCAGAGCCTCGCCACCTATCAATACACGCTGCAGGCCGATACGACCGCGGATCTCGACGAATGGGCGCCGAAACTCGTCGAATTGCTGAAACAGGCGCCGGAGCTAACCGACGTCAATTCGGACCGCGACGAGGCCGGGCTCGAAACCAACATCACCGTCGACCGCGAGAGCGCGGCCCGGCTCGGCCTGACGCCGGCGAGCATCGACAACACGCTTTACGACGCCTTCGGCCAGCGCCAGGTATCGACCATCTTCAACGCCCGCAACCAATATCACGTGGTGATGGAAGTCGCGCCGCGCTATCTGCAGGATCCGAGCGCGCTCAACGGCATCTATGTCAGCACCTCGGGCGCGGCGGCGAGCGGCACGCAGAAGACCAACGCGCTGGCCGGCAGCCTGTCGGGCTCGCTGCAGAATCAGGCGACCAATGCGATCGCCGTCACCGGCCACGGCAGCGCCTCGAGCGGCGCCGCCGTCAGCACCTCGGCCGAGACCATGGTGCCGCTCGCCGCCTTCAGCACTTACGGTCCGGCGACCACGCCGCTTTCGGTCAACCACCAGGGCCACTTCGTCGCCACGACGATCTCGTTCAACCTTGCCGATGGCGCCACGCTCGGCGACGCCTCGGCGGCAATCGACCGCGCCATGGCGGAGCTGAAAATGCTGGTGTCGATCCACGGCTCGCTTGCCGGCACGGCACTCGCCTTCCGCTCCAACCTGCTCAACGAGCTTCTGCTGATCGCTGCCGCGCTCGCCACGATCTATGTCGTGCTCGGCGTGCTCTACGAAAGCTACGTGCACCCGATCACCATCCTGTCGACGCTGCCTTCGGCCGGCATCGGCGCGCTGCTCGCGCTCATCGTCACCGGCATGGAATTCGACGTGATCTCGCTGATCGGCATCATCCTGTTGATCGGCATCGTCAAGAAGAACGCCATCATGATGATCGACATGGCCTTGCAGGCCGAGCGCCAGGAAGGGCTTGCGCCGCGAGAAGCCATCCACAAGGCGAGCCTCCAGCGCTTCCGGCCGATCATGATGACGACCTTTGCGGCTTTGCTCGGCGCATTGCCGTTGGCGCTCGAGACCGGCACTGGGGCGGAGCTGCGCCAGCCGCTCGGCATCGCGATCGTCGGCGGCCTCATCGTCTCGCAGCTTCTCACGCTCTACACCACGCCGGTCGTCTATCTCTATCTCGACCGGCTCAGCGCCCGCGGACCGATGCTGCGAGTGGCGCCGGCGGAGTGATCGGGCACCGCGACCTTTGAGTTGTTCGACCGCGCGAAGCGAAACAGTTCGGCCCGGCGCGCCTTCATCTCCCTCAACGCTACCCGAGGCGGTTGATCGTGAGATCTGGGCCATCGCTTGGTGAACTGGCAAGATGCTTCATCATCGGATGCGCCCTCGAAGGGCGCGACCAGTTCCTGCTCACCCGGCAATTGCCCAAGCGCTATACAGGGGCGTCGCGGGCGGGCCTTTGGCGTCGCTTCCTTGGTCGCTCATAGGTGCTGCCGGGTGAGCGGCAGCACCTCTCTTCATCCCGGTCTCAACGCTTCGGGCCGAAGCCGGGATAGGGATTGAGCGGCACGATCGCCGCGATGTCCATCATTCCGGCCTCGACCAGCGGCAGGGTGGCGAGATGGTCGCGCACCTCCTTATCGTCGGCAGCCTCGAACATCATGCCGCTGCCGGGGATGTCACCGCGGTTCCAGACCTGGCGCACGGCGCCTTGCGCATAGAGCGTGCGCCGCTGCTCGGCTTCGCCCGGAAGCAGCGGCGCGAAATCGCTATCGCTGAACTTTTCGGTGTTGCGGGTGAGAAGGGCAAAGAACTGCATGGCGGTCTCCTTTGTGGCCGGTTGATGCGGCAGATATCGCGCCGGCTGGTCAGACTGTCCAAGACTGATTAGGATAAAGTTCAGACCTTGAAGGACTTAAATCATAGAGACGCAGAATGCTCGACCTGCGGCAGATCCGCTATTTCGTCGCCGTCGCCGAGGCCGGCAATGTCGGCCGCGCCGCCGAGCAGTTGCATATCTCGCAGTCCCCCTTGAGCCGGCAGATCATGCACCTCGAGGAGCAACTCGGCGTCACGCTTTTCGAGCGATCGAAGCAGCGCGTCCGTCTCAACGCCGAGGGCAGGGCTTTCCTTGCCGAGGCGCGCGCTCTGCTCGTCAATGCCGCGCGGCTGGAGGAGCTCGGCCGCAAGCTTGCAAGCGGCGCGACCGGTAGCCTCGCCATCGGCTACGTCGAGGGGGCGGTGCATGCCGGGCTGATCGCCGCGATGCTCAGGGAATTCCGCCGCGAGCGGCCGGATTTTCATCTGCAACTGAGAAGCCGCCGCACGGCCGCGCAGTTCGAGGATCTGCGCCAGCGCGTGCTCGACCTCGGATTCGTCTACGCGCCGGCGCCGCAAGGCGATCCGGATATCGAGAGCATGCTGGTGCGGCGCGAACCGCTGGTGCTGGCGATCCCCGAAGGCGATCCGCTTGTCGATGCGAGCGACATCAGGCCCCGCCATCTTGACGCCCGCGTCTGGATCACCGTCGTGCGCCAACCCGATGACACCAACCGCGCGCAGTTCCTGGCGGCCTGCATGGAGGCCGGTTTCGTGCCCGACATCGCCTACGAGACGGCCGATCCCTTGACCTCGCTCGGCCTGGTCAGCGCCGGGCTGGGCCTAGCGACGGTACAGGAAAGCCTGCAAAGCGCTGCGCCGGCCGGCATCGTCTTTCGCGACCTGCCATGGTTCAAGCGCAGCGTTGAAATCCATCTCGCCTGGCGGCGCAATGACCGGAGGGCGGTGATTGAGGATTTGAGGAGGACGGTGAACGGTGAATGGTGAATAGCGAATGGTTGCTATCTGGCGGTGGACAGATTTCGGCTCACGCGATCCGCACTATTCACCATTCACCTTACATTTTGTCGATCACCGCCTGCACACCTTCCGTCGGCGCGTCGACCGACGAGCCCGCCACCATGATGGCGGCGACGATGGCCTCGGGGTCGTTGACCACCAGCGGCTTCACCCTATGTGCGGTGTGGATGAAGCCTTCGCCCGACATGTGCTCGATGAGCGCCAGCATCGGGTCCCAGAAGGCCTTGATGTTGGCGAACACGATCGGCTTGCGGTGATGGCCGAGTTGCGCCCAGGTCATGATCTCGACGATCTCCTCGACCGTGCCGATGCCGCCCGGCAGCGCCACGAAGGCGTCGGATTTCTCGAACATCCTGTGCTTGCGCTCGTGCATGTTGTCGGTGATCACCAGCTCGTCGAGCTTGTCGAGAGCGGTCTCGGTCGCCTCCTTGTTGATCAGGAAGCGCGGGATGATGCCGGTCACCTTGCCGCCGGCCTTGAGTGCCCCGTCTGCGACGGCGCCCATGATTCCCTTGGTGCCGCCGCCATAGATCAGGCGCAGGCCGGACTTCGCCAGCGAGCGGCCGAGCAGGTGGCCGGCCTTGACATAGGCCTCGTCGCGGCCCGGAGACGAACCGCAATAGACGCAGACGGATCGAATCGTGTTCATGTCATGATTGGTGATAGGGACGGTTGGCGCGGTCAAGCCCAAGGACGGGCTTTTTCTTGTGAGCTTGGTGAAAACACGCTAGACCGGCGTTAGGTGGCTAAGGGGCAGAAAAGATTATGGCTATCAATTCTTCCAAGGCGTTTTTGTTCGCGGCGGGCGGCGTTGCCGTCGTCGCGGCGGTCGCCTACGGGTCGGGCGCGCTCGACCCATACATCAACAAGCAGAATCCGCCGCAGGTCGCGTCGCTGCCGCAGGCAGGCACGAAGCCGGCCGAATCCTCAAGCACCTCCACCGAGGCGCGCGTACCGCAGGCGCAAGCCCCGGCCAATACAATGGCGCCGGCCAACAACACGATGGCGCCGGCCAACAAGATGGTGCCCGCCAACAATGCAACGGCGCCTGCCAACAACGCGACGGCCCCGGCGGAATCCGCCCCGGCCGCTCAGGCGCCGGCCGCCGCAGGACCCACACTGCCAACCTTCGATGTCGTGCGCGTCGAAGGCAATGGCTCGATTGTCGTCGCCGGCAGCGCGGCGCCCAATGCCAAGGTCGAGGTCCTGAACGGCGGCACGGTGCTCGGCTCGACCGATGCCGGTCCCGATGGTGCCTTCGCCATCGTGCTCGACGATCCGCTGAAGCCGGGCGACTACACGATCACGCTGCGCTCGACCGCTGGCGGCGTCGCCGTCGCCTCGGCGCAGACCGCCGTCGTCTCGGTGCCGCAGAGCCCGACCGGCCAGGTGCTGGCGATGGTCGAGGAGCCCGGCAAGCCGTCCGAATTGCTGACTATTCCGCAGCCCGCGGCCAAGCCGGCGGCAACTGCCGCCACCGGTCAGGCAGCCGCCCCGGATCCGCAGGTCCCGGCCGCAACCGCGCCGGCGGCGTCTGCCCCGGCGGCGCCGCCGGCTGCAACGGCACCGGCAGCTACGGATCAGGCTTCGGCTCCCGCGACCCAGAACGCCGCCGCAGACGAACCGAAGATCGCCGTCGAGGCGGTTGAGATCGACGGCGGCAAGATCTTCGTCGCGGGCAGGGCCGATCCCGGCCGCAAGGTGCGCGCCTATGCCGACGATGTACTGCTTGGCGAGGCGAAAACTTCGCCTGACGGCCATTTCCTGATCGAGGCGGCGCGCGACATTCCGGTCGGCAACCACACCATTCATGTCGACGGCCTGGCCGACGACGGCGTCAAGGTCGTCGCCCGCGCCGCTGTCCCGTTCGAACGCGAGCCCGGCGAGTCGATTGCCGCCGTCGCGCCCAACCAGACCAAGCCCGCCGACAGCAAGCTCGCCCAGGGTGCGGGGTCCCAGCCCGCGGAGGCGAAGTCCGGGGCGGCCAATCCCGCCGAGACGACGGCGCCGGCCACCGCTACCGACGAAGCGGGCAAGCCCGCCGCGACCGCCGACACGTCGGCCGAGGTCGCCGAAGCGAATCCTGCGGCCGACGTGCCTGAAACCATGGCGCCGAAGCTCGAACACGTCGATGGAGCCGTCATCATCCGCCGCAACGATACGCTCTGGCGCATCTCGCGGCGCGTCTATGGCCATGGCGTGCGCTACTCGACCATCTATCTCGCCAACCAGGATCAGATCCGCAATCCCGACCGCATCTGGCCCGGTCAGGTCTTCAAGGTCCCCGGCAAGTCGAAGGAAGGCGAGCCGGCCGACATGAAGGCCATGGGTGACCAGATGACGGCGCCAAAGACGGAGTAAGAGCGCAATCCCCCTCGTGGGGATGTCCGGCAGGGCAGAGGGACGCCGGCGTTCGACACTTCCTACCGTGCTACCCATCCGCCTGGCTTGCCCTCTCATCCTCCATCGTTTATCGGCGATGAACGATGACCGAATCCCTATCCGTCAACCGCGCCCTCAATAGCCGAGCCCTCGACAGCCGCGGCATCGCCACGCGGTTCGCGGCGCTGTCGCATCCGGCACGCATTGAGATCCTGAAGCATCTCTCGGCCAGTAGCTGCTGCTCCTGCCGCGAGGTGGTCGATCATCTCGATCTCGCCCAGTCGACCGTTTCGCAGCATCTGAAGATCCTGGTCGAAGCAGGGCTCGTCCGCTTCGAGGCGGATCGCCAGCGTTCACGCTACGCGGTGGACCGCGCTACGCTCGCCGAGGTCTCGGCGTCGCTCGCGGCCCTGGTCGATTCCTGCTGCGGCGAAAGCATGAAAGAAAGCTAAGAACAAAATGGCCGACAAGACCGTCTCCGCCGAAACCGGCACCCTCACCACTCTGCGCAATCTGTGGCCCTATATGTGGCCGGCCGACCGTGCCGACTTGAGAGCCCGCGTCACCTGGGCGACGCTGCTTCTCGTCGTCGCCAAGGTCACCCTGGTCGCCGGCCCCTATTTCTTCAAATGGGCAACCGATGCGCTCGCCCACGCCTCGAAGACGCCGCCGCCGCTGCCCGCCTTCATGCTCGCGCCGGTGATGCTGGTCATCGCCTATAATGTGCTGAGGCTGGTCCAGCTCGGCTTCAACCAGCTGCGCGACGCGCTGTTTGCCCGCGTCGGCCAATACGCGGTGCGCCAGCTTGCTTTCCGCACCTTCGTCCACATGCATCAGCTGTCGCTGCGCTTCCATCTTGAGCGCCGCACCGGCGGTCTGTCGCGCATCATCGAGCGCGGCACCAAGGGCATCGAGACGATCGTGCGCTTTGTCATGCTGAACACGGCGCCGACCATTCTCGAATTCGCGCTGACGGCCGGCATTTTCGCCTACACCTATGGCTGGAAATACGTCGCCGTGGTCGCGGTCACCGTGTGGATCTATGTCTGGTTCACGGTCAAGGCCAGCGACTGGCGCATCTCGATCCGCCGCGACATGAACGAAAGCGACACCGACGCCAACACCAAGGCGATCGACTCGCTCTTGAATTTCGAGACGGTCAAATATTTCACCAATGAGCGCATGGAAGCCGAGCGCTTCGACCGCTCGATGGCGCGTTATGAAACCGCCGCCACCAAGACCTGGACCTCGCTCGGCTGGCTTAACTTCGGCCAGGGTCTCATCTTCGGCCTCGGCACGGTCGTCGTCATGTGCATGTCGGCGCTGGAGGTGCAGGCCGGCACGCAGTCGGTCGGCGATTTCGTCTTCATCAACGCCATGCTGATGCAGCTGTCGGTGCCGCTCAACTTCATCGGCTTCATCTATCGCGAAATCCGCCAGGGCTTGACCGATATCGAGCACATGTTCGACCTGCTCGACGTGCCTCAGGAGATTGTCGACAAGCCGGACGCCAGGCCGTTGAAGGTGAGTGCCGGCAAGGTCGAGTTCCGCGACGTGCACTTCTCCTATGATTCAAACCGCAAGATCCTGAAGGGCGTCTCCTTCGAGGTGCCGGCCGGCAAGACGGTCGCCATCGTCGGCCCCTCCGGCGCAGGCAAGTCGACCATCTCCAGGCTTCTGTTCCGCTTCTATGACGTGCAGCGCGGCCAGGTGCTGATCGACGGCCAGGACATCCGCGACGTCACCCAGGAGAGCCTGCGCGCGGTGCTCGGCATGGTGCCGCAGGACACGGTGCTCTTCAACGACACCATCGCTTACAACATCCGCTATGGCCGCATCGGCGCCAGCGAGGAGGAGGTGCGCAAGGCCGCCGAACTCGCCCAGATCGGGCCGTTCATCGAAAAACTCCCCGACGGCTACCGCTCGATGGTCGGCGAGCGCGGCCTGAAACTGTCGGGCGGCGAGAAGCAGCGGGTCGCGATCGCCCGCACGATCCTGAAGGCCCCGCCGATCCTGATGCTGGACGAGGCGACCTCGGCGCTGGACACCCAGACCGAGCAGGAGATCCAGGCGGCGCTGGACCTCGTTAGCAAGGGCCGCACCACCCTTGTGATTGCCCACCGGCTGTCGACGGTGATCTCGGCCGACGAGATCATCGTGCTGAAGGACGGCCAGATCGCCGAGCGCGGCACCCACGCCGCACTCTTGCGCCAGCAGGGCCTCTATGCCTCGATGTGGGACCGCCAGCGCGAGGCCACCGAAGCCGAGGAGCGCCTGCGCATTGCGCGTGAAAGCGACGAGTTCGGCGTGATCGTACGGAGAAGGACGTCGGAGGTGAGCTAGCGCCTACTTCCCCTTCTCCCGTAAGGGAAAGAGGAAAGGGTAAAAAATTCTGTTGACCTCAACCTAGCTTGAGCTTGCAAACCGGCTCCGAACCCCTGCGAAGCAAGCCTTCCAAGAACGGAGACCGATCGATGAATAATAAAGATCAACGCGCTGGCAGCGTGTTCCGGGTCGACAAATTCGTCGTGCCGGCGGAAGCGCGCGACGAGATCCTCGGCAAGGTCAGGATGACGCACGAATTGCTGCGCCAGCAGGACGGCTTCGTGCAGGACTTCCTGCTCGAGCAGTTCTCCGGCCCCGGCGAATTCAACATCGTCACCATGGTCGAATGGGAAAGCCAGGCCGCGGTCGACAACGTCGTGCCGATCGTCAAGGCCGCGCACGAGCGCATCGCCTTCAGCCCTCAGGCAACGATCGCCCGCCTCGGCGTCAAGGCGGATATCGCGCACTATCAGCGCGTGCCGGAGGTGTAAGACGGCCAGCCTGCGCCGGGTGCAGGCGCGGCGACGCCCAGTACCTGGCCGGTGCGGGCGTCGCCGACCATGTTCTCGAAGCCGCGCCATTCGGCGGCGGTGATGAACAGCGTCCTGCCGTCGGCACCGCCCAGCATGCAGGCAAAGCAGCCCCGATCGACCTCGACCTTGTCGATTTCGCACCGCCCTCGCGCACCCTGACACAGGCCGGCGCTAAAATCACGGCTATGAGTCCCTCGCTATTCGCCTCTCCCATTGTTGCGTTGCGGGGAGGGGGGCTTTCCGCTATTCAGACCGGACCTGAAACAGCGACCGCCCCAAGCCCTATGACTCTTCTCGATACGATCAAGAATACGTTCGTTCCGATCCATCGCGAGGGCTATCCCTTTATCGCCGCCTTCGGCGCGGCAACGCTGTTCCTCGGCTATTTCTCCTCGATCCTGTTCTGGCTCGGGCTGATCCTCACCGGCTGGTGCATCTATTTTTACCGTGACCCAGAGCGCGTCACGCCGGTCGACGACCGGCTGGTGGTCAGCCCGGCCGACGGCGTGGTTTCGGCGGTCGGGCCTGCCGTGCCGCCGCGCGAGCTTGGTCTGGGTACGGGCGAAATGACCCGTATCTCGGTGTTCATGAATGTCTTTTCCTGCCATATCAACCGCGCGCCGGTGCGTGGCAGGATCACGCGGATCGAGCATCGTCCCGGCAAATTCCTCAATGCCGAGCTCGACAAGGCAAGCTCCGAGAACGAGCGCAACGGCCTGGTCATTGACAGCCCCAACGGCACCATCGCCGCCGTGCAGATCGCCGGCCTTGTGGCGCGCCGCATCGTCTGCTGGGCCGAGCAGGGCGGCTCGATCGGCATCGGCGAGCGTTTTGGCCTGATCCGCTTCGGCTCCCGCGTCGACGTCTTCCTGCCGTCGAACGCCGTGCCGCGCGTCGCCGTCGGCCAGACGGCGGTAGGCGGCGAGACGGTGCTTGCCGAGTTCGGCGGCGCGGCGGTCGCCCCGCTGGTCAGGATTTCCTGAGCGGTGGGCGCGCCTTTCAAGAAGTTCGAGGCACACGCCAGCGGCGGCCCGCGCATCCGCGAGATCCCGATGCGCATGGTGCTGCCCAATCTGGTGACCGTTCTTGCGATCTGCGCCGGCCTTTCCGGCATCCGCTTCGCCTTCGAGGACCGCTTCGAGCCGGCGGTGGTCATGGTGCTGCTCGCCGCTTTCCTCGACGGCATCGACGGCCGCTTGGCGCGCATGCTGAAGGCGACCTCGAAGTTCGGCGCGCAGATGGATTCGCTGGCCGATATCGTCAATTTCGGCGTCGCGCCGGCGCTGGTGCTCTATGCCTTCCTGCTCGACCGCGCCGGCTCGCCGGGCTGGATCGCGGCGCTCCTGTTCACCATCGCCTGCGGCATGCGGCTCGCTCGCTTCAATGTGCTGGCCGACGACACCGATCAGCCGGCCTGGCAAACCGAGTATTTCGTCGGCGTCCCGGCGCCGGCGGGCGCGGTGCTGGTCATGCTGCCCTGTTATCTCTACTTCCTGCGGCTCGGCCTGGAACCGACCCGGCCGGCGGCCTTCGTCGCCACCGGCTTCACCGTGCTCGTCGCCTTCCTTTTGGTCAGCCGGCTGCCGGTCTATTCGGGCAAGAGCGTCAAGGTGCCGGGAGACAGAGTGCTTCCGGTCATCCTCGGCGTGGTGCTCTACATCCTGCTGTTGATGGCCTATCCCTGGTACACGCTGACGGCATCGGTCGCCGGCTACCTCGTCTTCCTGCCGTTCTCGGTGCGGGCCTATTCGAAGCGGGCCATGCGCGAAGGCGAGAAGGTGCCGCCTTCCGATATCGGGTAAGCACTGCGCCCTATCTCCCCCGTTGTGGGGGAAATAGCCATTTCAACATCTTAGCGAAGCTAAGTGTTGGAAATCGCAAGAGAGGGGAAAGCGCCTAACATGAGAAGTTGGCGCTCTACAAGAAGCAGCCTCCGCGCCCTACGAGACCCCCTTCTCCGGTATTTTCCAAGCACTTGCTCGGGGACAAGCCCGCTCGCGAATGCAGGAAAATGCTTTCTCCCCCACAAGGGGGGAAATAACCGCGCTAGGCCGCTACCCCCAATCCCAGCCGGTCGATCGCCAGCTTCCGCGCCGACACGTAATCCGTCTTGCCGGAACCCAGCACCGGGATTTCTTCCACCTTGATGATGTCATTGGGCACCATCAAC
Organism: Mesorhizobium sp. WSM4887; assembly: GCF_029625865.1. Lineage (NCBI taxonomy): Bacteria > Pseudomonadati > Pseudomonadota > Alphaproteobacteria > Hyphomicrobiales > Phyllobacteriaceae > Mesorhizobium > Mesorhizobium sp. WSM4887. The sequence continues at coordinate 995,417 of NZ_JARTVP010000002.1, read as the reverse complement.
TCGGCCGCGCCCGCCTTCTTGCCGAACTGGCGCAGCTCTTCGGCATTGGCATCGTCGGCCGTGGTGACCAGCACGATGCGCTCGCCGCGCCTCTTATCGGGCACCGCCACCGCGGCATGGCGCTGTTCCGGCCATAGCGACTGCACCAGCATCTCGACCGCGCCCAGCGACACCATCTCGCCGGCGATCTTGGCAAAGCGTTTTGCCCGCCCTCGGATGGTGATGAAGCCGTCGCGGTCGACCGAGACGATGTCGCCGGTGTCGTGCCAGCCCTCGAGCGGCTGCAACTCGCCGGGGCGGTCGGCGGTCATGTAGCCCATCATCATGTTCGGCCCGTCGAGCCAAAGCCGGCCGCCCTCGCTGATGCCCTCGACCGGCTCAAGCTTCATACGGATCGCCGGCAGCAGCCGGCCGACCGTGCCGTCGCGATTGTGGATGGCGGTGTTCACCGCCACCACTGGCGCCGCCTCGGTCAGCCCAAAACCTTCGATGATCGATGCCTGGAAACGGTCACGGTAGGTGCGCCTTGTCTCGGGCTTTACCGCTTCAGCGCCGGCAACAACGAAACGCAGGCTGGAGAAATCGCCGTCCTTGGCAGTGCGGGCATAGTTGGCGAGGAAAGTGTCGGTGCCGAACATGACGGTCGGCTTCACCTTGCGCGCGATCTCCGGAATGATCTTGTAGTGCAGCGGCGAGGGATAGAGGAACAGTTTCACGCCGGTTACCAGCGGCAGGATAGTGCCGCCGGTCAGCCCGAACGAATGGAAGACGGGCAGCACGTTGAGCAGGATATCGGCCGGCGAGATCGTGATGCGGGCCTCGGCCTGCATGGCGTTGGCGAGAAGGTTGCGGTGCGACAGCACCACCGCCTTCGGCGTTCCTTCCGAGCCCGAGGTGAACAGGATCACCGCTGGTTTCGACGCCTGCTGCCGCTGCAGCGGAAAACGCCAGAAAAGCGCCGCCGCGACCTTGTCGAGCAAGGTCACGCTCTCGCGCACATCCTCCAGCCACAGCATCTTGGCGCCGCCCGCCTCGACGGCGGCGACGATGTCGTCGATGGCGGCCTTCTCGATGAACGCGCGAGAAGAGACCACTGTGCGAATGACCGCCGTGCGGATCGCGGCGGTGACGCTCGCCGGGCCGGCGGTGTAGTTGATCATCGCCGCGATGCGGGCCGCCGAGATAAGCCCGACAAAGGAGAGCACCACGCCGTTGGCATTGGGCAGGAGCAGGCCGACCGCTTCGCCGGGCGCCGTCACCGCTTCGAAGCGGCGGCCGAGCACGCGCGCGCCGATGAACATCTTGCGATAGCTGAGCGCGCCCGAAATCACGTCCTCGATGATCGGATGCGAGGCACCGACGCGATCCGCCGCGTCGCGCATGGCCAGGAACAGGCCGCGGTCGAGATTGCTGCCGTAGAGCCGCGCCTCGGCAAACCGGTCGAACAGGGCGTTGGTGTTCGACGCCATGTCGGGGTTGCGAGCCACCAGCTCGGCCACGGTCATCGGTTCCAGCACGCTGAGCGACAGGCGCGGGAACCAGTGACGCGGCGCCTTGTCGGCCGGCGTCAGCGACATCGGCAGGTCGCGCGCACCGGCGACGAAGATCGGCACGATGCGGGCGTCGGCCTGCATGGCGATGCGGGTGATGGCGCGGAACAGCCGGAACGACTTGACGTCCGGCTCGACGTCGTCGGGCAGATAGACCGCAAGCCGGCCCTTGCCCTTCAGCACGCGCACCAGCCGCCGGCTGACGAAGAGATGTTCGGCATTGAAGGCGATGGTGCGGGCAAGCTCGCGCCACGGCTCCAGCCAGGGCGAGCGGGCCGAGGCCTCGTCCAGAATGTGCAGCGTGTCGTCAGGCAAGAGCGACAGCATCAGCGCCGGCTCGATGCGCGATTGGTGCGAAACGACATAGATCACCGGCGTGCGGGCATTGCGGGCAATGCGGATGCGGTCGTCGGCAATACGGTAGGCGAGCTTGAACGGCACGTAGAGCAACGCCTGGGTAAAGCGCAGATCGAGCCGGAACCTTTCGATCACGCCAATCAGCAGCCAGGCAAAGACAAGACCGGCAAGCAGCGCCAATGTCAGGATCATGCCGCTCTCTCCCAACGTCCTCCACGGTGCGGCTCTTGCGCGGCCGCTTCGGTGGCAGAAGGTAGCGGAAGTGGGGGCAAGGTCAATGTGGGGCTGGTAGGGCGCTCCCTTCTCCCCTTGCGGGAGAAGGTGGCCGAGCGAAGCCCGGACGGATGAGGGTATTGGACGGGTCGCTTCGCTGGATATGTAAGTGCCTGAAAGCAATCGATTCTTCCAGGCCGTGCTTCTTCCAAAACCTCTCATCCGTCTCGACGCTGCGCGCCGACCCACCGTCTCGCACAGGGGAGCGGGGAAAGGCGTGCCGCTACGCCACCTTCAGTCTCCCGCTGATGAAGCGGAACTCCTGGCTCTTGCCGCCAAAGCCGTAGGCCGCCGCCGGAACCTCATGCACCAGCGCGTAGCTTTCCTCATGGACGCCGCCGAGCAGGCGGCCGAAGGCGTCGAAAATCGCCTTGAGATAGGCTTCGAGCTCGAGCTTGGTGTTGGTGCCGTCCACCACCTTGATGTCGAGCCAGAAGGTGCTCGTGCCATGCTCGGCCAGCGACTTGCCGCCGGCGAACCAGTGCTGCGGATCGACGTAGCTGACCGCAACCGCGGTGATGGTCGGGTCCTTGCGCAGATGCGTGGCCGTAATCTCGGTGATCTCCTTCGCGATCGCGGCGGAACGCTTTGCGTCGGGCTCGCCAGTGACGCTGACATTGATGATCGGCATTTTTCTCTCCTTCGCTTCTGACGGCTTCGCGCCGGCCGATGAAGGGACCGTGCCACCAGCCATTCATCAAAAAAATCGAATTGTTTTTGACAATCACTTCGATATTATCGAATTATGAAAACTCTCGATCCCGACCTGCTCAAAACCTTCCTCGCCTTCGTCGATGGCGGCTCCCTGGCCAGGGCGGCGTCCGCTGTTGGCCGCTCCCCATCCGCCGTCACGGCGCAGATGCAGCGGCTGGAGGAGGTCGTCGGCGAGCCGCTGCTCGCGCCCCAGGGACGTGCGCGCGGGCTGACGCCTGCCGGCGAGGACCTTGTCGGACACGCCAGGCGCATCCTTGCCGTCCACACCGAGGCCTGGCTGGCGCTGAAAGGCGCGCGCGTCGGCGGTCGCATCGCCATCGGAACCACGCAGGACTTTGCCGATCATGGCCTGCCGGAGCTGTTGCGCGCCTTCGCCGCCAGCCATCCGCGCGTCAGGATCGAGCTGCGCGTCGGCCGCTCCCTGGAGCTCGGGTCCGCGCTGCAGGCGGGCCAGCTCGATCTCGCGATCACCATGCGCCATGCGCCATCCCCGGATGAAGCGTTCCTGATCAGCGAGCCGATGCTGTGGCTCTGCTCGGAAAAAGGGCTGGCGACGCGGCAGGACGTGGTGCCGGTGGCGCTGCTCGATCCATATTGCGGCTTCAGGGAGGCTGCGCTCAATGCACTCGACGCCGCCGGCCGCCGCTACCGCATCGCTGCCGGCAGCTCCAGCCTTGCCGGCCTGCGCAGCGCGGTCAATGCCGGCATCGCGCTGACGCCGCGCACCCGGCGTCTTGCCCATTCCGGTATCGTGGAAGCGTCTCCCCATCTCGACCTGCCGCCGCTGCCAATGGCCGGCTTCGCCATCCGGCTCGGCCGCGAGGCGGCTCGTCCGGCGCGGGATCTCGCGGAGCTTCTGGGCACCGGCCTGGCGCTGCCGCCCTGAACGGCCAGGAACGCCCAAAGAAAAAGCCGACCTTTTTGCGGGTCGGCTTCTAGTCGGACGGGTCGAGGGGTTTGGGGGGACTTGGGGGGTGACCCGTCGATCTAACAATGCCTGAGTCGGGTGATGGTTCCGTGACCGCGAAAAAATTTACGAACGCGTCGATTTGGCTCTCGACCAGTCGCGTGCGGCGTGCGCGAAAACCGCGCAAAGCACGATCGCGCCGCCGACGATGCTGGCCAGCGGTGGGAATTCGCCGAGGAACAGCAAGGCGAACAGGATGGCGAACGGCACTTCGGCCGAGCCGAGCAGGCCGGATTCGGCGGCGGGGATAAGCCGCGAACCTTCGGTCCACAGGATCGAGGCCAGCGCGAAGGAGCAGCCGAAGGTGGCAAGCAGCACCATATCGCGGGTCGAAACGGCAACCGGGTCGGTGACGAACCAGCCGAGGACGAAGAGCAGGAAGGCCGACACCGCGCCGGCCCAGACGACGGGCGAGTCGCGAAAGGCGCGCACCATGATCATGTAGAGCGCGCTGCCGGTGGTCATCAAAAGCGCCAGCCCGTCGCCGAACAGGTGGCCGCTGCCAAAGCCGCCGCCCACCATGACGGCGACGCCGCATAGCGACACGGCCGCCGCCAGCATCGTCTGCAGCCGGAATTTTTCCCGCACCAGCAGCAAGGCAAGCAGTGCGGCTATGAAGGGTGAGGTGGCGTAGATCACCGCGACATTGGCGACATAGGTGTATTTGAACGCCGCGATGAAGGCGATGCTGGCGGCAGCCCCCTCGACCGCAAGCAGCCAGCCGCGCCAGCCGAGCCTGAGGCTCTCGCGCCCGCCCGAGCGGCGGCGGCGCCACAGCACGTAAAGAGCAATCAGGATCGAGCCGAAGAAGCCGCGCCAGCAGGTGATGGTCAGCGGATCGGCATGGATCGACTTGGTCAGCACGCCGGTGAGCGCGAAGGCGACGGCCGAGGCCGAGACTAGCACGACGCCCAGCATGCGCTCGGCTGTGGCGTCGGCGGTGCCCTTGGCAAGCTTTTCAGGCATGTCGACCGTATCCGTCATGGTACCAGACTATGCCGCTCCTGCTGACAGCCTTCTGTCATGAGTCCTCGACCCGTTTGCGGAAATGCTCGTTGCCGACGATCAGCAGGCCGGCGCCGATGATCAAAGCCGCGCCCGTGAAAACTTCGGTTCTCGGCACGTCGCCCCAGATGGCGAAGCCCAGCGCAAACGCCCAGACCAGCGAGGTGTATTCGAATGGCGCCACGATCGACACCGGCGCCCGTTTCATGCCCTCGAACAGCATGTATTGCGCGACGCCGCCGAGCGCGCCAACGCTCATGAGAAGCATGAGTTGCGGCGCGTCGGGCATGCGCCACCAGATCAGCGCCGGCACTGCCGAAAAAAGCAGGAAGTAGAAATTGTTGAGCACCAGCTGGATCGTCGTGCGCTCCTGCATCGCGGTCTTGCGCAAGAGCACCACGGCGATGCCCCACAAAAGCGCTGCCGCCAGCACAAGCAGCACCGGCACGGAGAAGCCGAGACGCGCCGGGTCGCAGGCGATGAAGACGCCAACGAATCCGACGAACACCGCCGCCCAGCGCAAGAGCGGCACGGTCTCGCCCAGCATCACCACTGAAAGCACGGTGACGATGATCGGCGCGGCGTAGTAGATGGTGGTGAGCTCGGCGAGCTGCAGCGAGCGTGCCGCGTTGTAGTAGCAGAGCCAGGCCGCGAGCGTGAACGCGCTGCGCACCAGCATCGGCCGCACGATGGGCGAGTTTGCGGTGTCGGCGAACAGCGTCCGTCTGCCGATCGCGCCGCAGGCGGCAAGGACGGTGACCGAGCGGAAGAACATGATCTGCCACACCGTCATGCCGGCCACCAACAGCTTGATCGAGGCATCCTGCGCCGAAAACAGGAAATAGGCGGCCGCGGTGAACAGGATGCCGGCCAGCACCCTTTCGCGGCTTTCGAGGACGACGACATCGGCCATGCGGTATCGATTTGCCAGCGTGGAGGCGGCTCCGCCCCATCGGATCCACTTCTGCCAGCTATACGGGCGAAAGCTTCTACGGCGCTGTTCCAGCGCGGCGCTTGCGTTGGGGCAGAGCCCTCGTGGCCGATCGAGAAGCGCTTACTGCGTCGCCTGGTAGAGCTCGGAGGCTGCCTCCTTCAGCGCGCGCCTTCCGTCGGGCCTGAGGTACATCATGTGGCCGCCCTCCACGACATCGAGCCGGATCGGTTTGGCGTCGGCGAGCGAGGGAAGCTGGTTCACCAGATAGCGCGAAGCGAGATAGGGCGTCACCAGGTCGGTATAGCCGTTGACGATGACCACGCCGAGCGAGGGGTTGAGCGAACGCGCCCGCTGCAGGTCGTTCATCGCCCCGGCATAGCCTTGCCCCGAGGTGCCGTACTCCCAATTGCGACTGATCTCGCCGTTGAGCAGCCGGTAGCTGACATCCGTGCGATAATTCAGTTCGTTACGGGCGTAAGCGACAAAGGCCGAGGTCAGCACCGGCACACTGCGGTCAAGCACCGGGTCCGGGCCTTCTATGCGGGCGCTGCCCGGCGAGATATCGGCGGTGCTGATCGTGGCATCGTAAGGGCTGAGCACCTTGCCCTTGGCGCGCTGGAACTCGCGGGTGAACAGGCCGGTAGGGACACGGGCGAAATTGCGCTCGACGAGATCGAGCGGCAGGCCGGTGATTTCCGCCACGCGCCCGCTGGCGAGCTTGCCGCCTTGCTCCAGCCCGCTGGCGAGAGCCGTCAGATAGTCGCCAAGCGCATAGCGTTCGACCTCGGCCAGTCTGTCGCGCAGCGCCTCGCCGCTGACGCCGTCGGCGCGAAGCCGCACCGCCGCCAGCGAAGGCAGTTCGAGCGCCCAGTGCAATTGATCGAATTGGTCCGGCCGCACCAGCATGAACTCCAGCGCCGGCGAGATCAGCACGATGCCGGAGGGGCTCAAGCCGACATCCTCCTGCAGCGTCCTGGCGAGCAGCGCGGCGCGAAAGCCGCCATAGCTTTCGCCGGCGAGGAAGAGCGGTGAAGCGGTGCGGCCGTTCTGCGCCAGATAGAGCCGTATGAAAGCGCCGACCGAGCTGGCGTCCTGGTCGACGCCCCAGAACCCTTTCGTGTCCTGGCCCGGCGCTTCGCGGCTGTAGCCGGTGCCGACCGGATCGACGAAGACGAGATCGGTCATGTCGAGCCAACTGTCCGGATTGTCGATGAGCCTTTGTGGCGGCGGCAGGAATTGGCCGTCGGCAGCGGTCGCAACGATGCGCGGGCCAATCGCGCCGAGATGCAGGTAGGCGGAGGCCGCGCCCGGCCCGCCGTTGAAGACGAAGGTGATCGGCCGCTCTTTGGCCGGGGCAGGCGACTGCTGCGTGTAGGCGACGTAGAAGATCTCGGCCGTGACCTCGCCCTTGCCGGAAAGCAGCGACAGCGTGCCGGCCTTGGCCTGGTAGTCGAGCTTGCGCCCGCCAAGGGTGATCGAATGCTCGGTGACCTGCGGCGGCGGCAAAAGCGACAACACGCCGCCGGCCGGCGCCGGCCGTTCAGGTGTTTCGGCGCCGACTGGCTGCGCAAAGGCTGTGAGCGCCAGGAGGATGAAGGGCAGGAGCTTCAACTTGGACCGCATGCGACCTCCGCGGGAATGACCCCGCAAAGGTATGGCCGGGGCGGCCGAAGTCAAAGGGGATAGGCTTGGCGCTGCGTTGGAACTTCGATCTCTCCCGTCGCGGGGGAGATTGGCAGCTTCACCCCCCAAACGCTCGCTCCAGCGCCGCGACATCGATCTTCACCATGCCCAGCATCGCCTCGGTGGCGCGTTTGGCGCGTTCGCGGTCGGGATGTGCGGCCATGTCGCCGAGGATTTTTGGCACGATCTGCCAGGACAGGCCCCAGCGGTCCTTCAGCGAGCCGCATTGCTCGGGCTTGCCGCCATTGCCGAGAAAGGCGTTCCAGATGCGGTCGATCTCGGCCTGGTTATCGAGCTCGACGAGGATCGAGAAGGAATGGTTGAACGGATCGAGCGGACCGGCTTCGAGCGCGACGAAATTCTGGTCGTCGAGCACGAATTCGATGATCTTGACGCTGCCGGCGGGGCCGCTCGGATTGTCCGCCGGCACATCGGTCGTGCGGCCGATCGCTGAATTGGGAATGGTGGCGACATAGAATTCCACCGCTTGCCGCGCGTCCTTTTCGAACCACAGATGCGAGGTCACCTTGGCCATGCTGGATCTCCTTCCTGTCTGGCAACGGCCCAAGGACGATCGAGTTTCGCTCGACCCGACAGGGTATCTCGCTTTCGAGTTTGGAAATCGGCGACGGTGTCGTCCGATGCCCGGCGGGGCAGAGGCGCGCTGTCCCGCCAGCATCTCCGTGCTGTCAAGGCACCGAAAACTGCGGAAGGGATGCAAATGGACGCCACCGCATCTGCAGGCACCGCTGAAGGAGGCTCGACCAGGTCAAGGCGCTGATCACACTCGGGGCCAGAGGCAGGCTCGACGGTCAGTTGATCGCCTGCAAGGTGGAGGCGCTTGCGGTGGCGGAACTCCATTCGGCGACAGGAGCCGGCGCGCCAACGCGCGACGACCCCTTCCGGCCGCTTCCCGGCCACTTCCTCCTCACAAGGGCTCACGAGGGGGAGATCAGCTGGCGCTACTGTGCCGATGGCACTTCCGCATCCCCTTCGTCGGTGAAAGGCGAGGCGCTCGGCACGCACTGCACGGCCCAACCCTGCGGCGTCGGTTGCTTCTGATATTCGGCAATCGCGTTGGTGCACTGTTCGCGGGTGTCGAAGGTGCTGGGCAGCACCGCCATGCCGCCCTGCGGGCCGGCGATCACAAGATACCAGACCAACGCTACGCTGGGGGTGGCAGCCATGGGAATTCCTCTTTGCTGGATGTCGGAGTCGGGTCGATGCTAGCAACTCCCAGCAAATGGCGAAAGCAGGGCGGCGGCATACGCTCCCCCGCCCTGGTCACAGACCCGTGAACGACCGCTGGCCGGACGCTTATTCGACAGCGAAGCAGTAGAACAGGCCGTCGCCGCCCGTGCCTCTCAGCGCCTCCTGGCTGCAGCCGCCGCGCGAAGCATGTGAGGAATTCCACGACTTCGCCGCGGCCGATTCGTCGAGGCCGACTCGGTCGTGATGGCCCGTCATGGCTGCCCCTTCCGCGCCGCTCATCGTCCAGTCGCCGCAGGTCTGGTCGGCGATCTTGGTGCCATCGGGCTTGGAGCCGGTCAGCACGTCGTGGCGGTTGGGCTTGTCGCCGCGGCCGTTGACGACTTCGCCCTTCTCGGTAAGCGCCGTCTGCTTGCTGATGGCGTTGGCGTCGCTGTGCAGCGAGGCGACGTCGTCGGCGATCTTCTCGCCCTTGGCATTGAACCAGGGACCCTTGCCGATGCGGTCGCGCGCATCCTCGGCGCTGGAGGAGAGATAGGCGTGCCAGGTCTTGCCGGTGACACCGGCCGCTTCTGCCAGCGAGGCGCAATGCGCGTCCGCACCCTTGAGGCCGCCGAGATCGGCGCCCTTGCCGGAGCCGACGCTGGTGACGAAGAAGCTCATCTTGGCGTCTTGCGACAGGGCCGCGCCTGCCGTGGCGGCGAGTGCGGCGGTAATGGCGGTGGCGGCAACGAGAAGAAGTCTGCGCATGTCGGTCCTCCGGTTTCGAATGTTCTACATTCGAAGAACGTAGCGGGAGGTCTGTTTCATCCGCCTTGAGGCAGGTTTATTCCGGTTGCCGATAGGCGACGAAACGGTTGTGCCTGGCCTGGAAGATCAGCCCGGTTTCCTTCAAGTCCGGGCTTGCCAGCGGCACGATGCGTTTGGCGATCTCGGACGGATGCGGCAGCGTCTCGGGATCCTCGCCCGGCATGGCCTGAGCGCGCATTGCGGTGCGGGTGGCGCCCGGATCGGCGGCGTTGACCCGAAGCGGCAGGCTCTCGGTCTCATGCGCCCAGGAGCGCATCATCGTCTCCACCGCGGCCTTGGAAGCCGCGTAGGGCGCCCAGAAGGCGCGCGCCGAGTGCGCCGCGTTGGAGGACATGATGATCGCGCGTCCGGCGTCGGAGAGCCGAAGCAACGGATCGACCGAACGGATCAGGCGCCAGGTCGCGGTGACGTTGACGGTCATTACCTTATCGAAGGTTTTTGCTTCGACATGGCCGATCGGCGAGATCACCCCGAGTATACCGGCATTGGCGACCAGGATGTCGAGCTTTCCCCAGCGCTCGTGGATCGCGCCGCCCAGCCGGTCGATGCCCGCCATGTCGGCGAGGTCGAGCGGCACCAGCGTGGCCTGTCCGCGGCCGTCGGCCTTGATCGCATCGTCAAGCTCTTCCAGCCCGCCGACGGTGCGGGCGACCGCGACGACATGCGCGCCGGCGGCAGCCAGTTCCCTGGCGATGAAGTAACCGATGCCGCGCGAGGCGCCTGTGACGACCGCGACGCGGCCGGAAAGGTCGAGGGTCATGTGAGGGATTCCGTGGGGTGGACCGGCTTACGACCCGCCGCTCGCCAGCAGCGACAGCGTGCGCACGTTGTCGTGGCCTTCGAAGTCGAGCAGGCGGGTAGGATACTGGCCGGTGAAGCAGGCGTCGCAGAATTGCGGCTGGTCGTTGTCGCGGCGCGCCTCGCCGACGGCGCGGTAGAGCCCGTCGATTGACAAAAACCCGAGCGAATCGACGCGGATGAACTCGGCCATCTCCTCGACCGACATGCGCGATGCCAGAAGCTTCGATTTCTCCGGCGTGTCGACGCCGTAGAAGCACGATGCGCTGGTCGGCGGCGATGCGATGCGCATATGCACCTCCTTCGCGCCGGCGTCTCGCACCATCTGCACGATCTTTTGGCTGGTGGTGCCGCGCACGATGGAATCGTCGACCAGCACCACGCGCTTGCCCTCGATCATGCGGCGGTTGGCGTTGTGCTTGAGCTTCACGCCCATGTGGCGGATGGAATCGCCCGGCTGGATGAAGGTGCGGCCGACATAGTGGTTGCGGATGATGCCAAGCTCGAAGGGAATGCCCGCGGCCTGGCTGAAGCCGATCGCGGCCGGCGTGCCGGAATCCGGCACCGGCACGACGATGTCGGCCTCGACCGGGTTTTCCTGCGCCAGCTCCGCGCCGATGCGCTTGCGGACCTCATAGACGTTGCGGCCCTCGACCGAGGAATCCGGCCGCGCGAAATAGACATATTCGAAGATGCAAAAGCGGGTCTTCTGCGGCTCGAATGGGAACAGGCTCTCGATGCCCTTGGAGGTGATGACCACCATCTCGCCCGGCTTGATGTCGCGCACGAAACGAGCGCCGATGATGTCGAGGGCGCAGGTTTCCGAAGCGAGTATCCAGGCGCCGTCGAGGTCGCCGAGCACCAGCGGACGGATGCCGAGCGGATCGCGGCAGCCGATCATCTTCTTGGCCGTCATCGCGACCAGCGAGAAGGCGCCCTCGACCTGACGAACGGCGTCGATGAAACGCGAGTTCAAATCGCGCTCCTTGCTGGTGGCGACCAGATGCAGCAGCGTCTCGGTGTCGGAGGTGGAGGAGAAGATCGAGCCCTGTTTCTGCAATGCGCGCTGGACGGTGAGCGCATTGGTGAGGTTGCCGTTATGGGCGACGGCAAGGCCGCCTTCGGCCAACTCGGCGAAGAAGGGCTGGATGTTGCGCAGGCCCGCGCCGCCGGTGGTGGCGTAGCGGGTGTGGCCGATGGCGCGGTTGCCCTGCAGGCGATCGATGACGTTCTGTTTGGTGAAGGTGTCGCCGATCAGCCCGACATGACGCTCGACGTGGAACTGGGTGCCGTCATAGGAAACGATGCCGGCGGCTTCCTGACCGCGATGCTGGAGCGCGTGAAGCCCGAGTGTGACGATGGCTGCCGCGTCCTGCCGGCCGTAAATGCCGAACACGCCGCATTCGTCATGGAAATGGTCATCGGCCTCGGCGGAAAGGACTTTGCCTGCGTCTGCCGTTGAGTCTGCCATCTGGGGCTCAAGCTCCGCTAAAACCGCCATATAAGGCGATCGCTCATCGAACGCAACGCATGCGATGCCGCATCCATAACATGCCCCAGGCCAGTGCCGGAACTGGCCTGGTTTCAGTTTGCCGGCGCCTCAGTTTGCCGGCGCCGGGGTGGCGGGAGCCGGGGCGGGGGCTGGAGCCGGCTCATTGTCGGCCGGCGCTGCGCCTTCGCTGTCGTCGGGCGCCGTCGCGCTGTCGTCGCCGGTCGCCGGCGGTTCGGCCGCGGGCTGGTCGGTGGTCGCCGGCGCGCCGGCCTGGGGCGTGCCCTTACGCGTGTATTTGTTGACCAGCTCTTCCGTGTTCTCGGGCAGCACGCTTTCGAGCTTGGCGCCGATCGTCTCGAGCAGCGGCCGCGACTTGGCGTTGGCAACCCAGGCGGGCGCCTTGGCGCCGGCCAGCCAGTTGAAGAACAATAGCGCCACCGCGACGACCAGGATGCCGCGCGCCGCGCCGTAGAGGAAACCGAGCGTGCGATCGAGCGCGCCGATGCGCGAATCGATGATCCAGTCGGCAATCTTCATGGTGATCACCGAGACGACGATCAGCGCGATGACAAAGACGATGCCCGCCGCCGCGGCCATGGCGATCTTGTCGTTGTCGACATAGGGCTGAACGTACGGCAGGACCGGCTTGTAGAAGAAGAAGGCCGCCGCCGCAGCCGCTGCCCAAGATACCACCGACAGCACCTCGCGGGAAAAGCCGCGCACCATGGCAAGCATCGCCGAGACCAGGGTGAAGCCGACGAGAATTCCGTCAAGCAGCGTAATCGGCATATCTTTCGCCCCACATCATGAGCTGCATCACTCCCCCTCGTCGGCGCGACTGCGCCGTGAGCCGGCTATGCGCGCCACCAGGTCGGCAAGCTCGGTGGGCTGGAAAGCGCCGGCCGCGATTCCCCCGGCCCCATTACCGCCAACGACTTCCTCGCTGCCGAGCGGCAGCACCGCGCTTCCGAAACCCAGCTTTTCGGCCTCTTTAAGGCGCTGCTGCGCATGCGCAACCGGCCTTACCGCGCCCGAAAGGCTGATTTCGCCGAAATAGACGCAATCGGCGGGAAGGGCAAGACCGGTGAGCGACGAAACCAATGCTGCGGCGACCGCGAGATCGGCCGCCGGTTCCGAGATGCGGTAGCCGCCGGCGACATTGAGATAGACGTCGTGCTGGCCGAAGCGGACGCCGCAATGCGCTTCCAGCACCGCCAGCACCATGGAGAGCCGCGCGCCGTCCCAGCCGACGACGGCGCGGCGCGGCGTGCCGAGCGAAGAGGGCGCCACCAGCGCCTGGATCTCGACCAGCACCGGCCTTGTGCCTTCCATGCCGGCGAAGACGGCGGCGCCGGGCGACTTCGCATGCCGCTCGCCGAGGAACAGCTCGGATGGATTGGCGACCTCGCGCAGGCCCTTGTCCGACATCTCGAAGACGCCGATCTCGTCGGTCGGCCCAAAGCGGTTCTTCACCGTGCGCAGGATGCGGAAGTGGTGGTTGCCTTCGCCCTCGAAATAGAGCACGCCGTCGACCATGTGCTCGACGACGCGCGGGCCGGCGATCTGGCCTTCCTTGGTGACATGGCCGACGAGCACGATCGCGGCGCCGGTGGATTTCGCATAGCGGATCATCGCCTGGGCGGCCGCGCGCACCTGGGTGACCGTGCCGGGCGCCGAATCGGCAAGATCGGTCCACAGCGTCTGGATGGAATCGAGGATCACCAGGTCCGGCCGCTTGCCGTCGGCGATTGTCGCGAGGATGTCCTCGACATTGGTCTCGGCGGCGAGTTCGACCGGCGTCGAGGCGACACCGAGGCGCTGAGCACGCAGCCTGATCTGCGCGACAGCTTCCTCACCCGAAACATAGACGATGCGGTGGCCTTTCGAGGCCAAAGCGGCTGCGGCCTGCGTCAGCAGCGTCGACTTGCCGATGCCGGGATCGCCGCCGACCAGAAGGGCGGAGCCGCGCACGAAGCCGCCGCCGGTGGCGCGGTCGAGCTCGCCGATGCCGGAGACGATGCGCGGCGCGTCCTCGATGTCGCCGGCCAGGCTGGTGAGCACCACGGCGCGGCCCTTGCGGGCATTGCGGGTGTTGGCCGGCCCCGAGCCGATGCCGCCCGCGGTGCCTTCCTCGACCAGCGTGTTCCACTCGCCGCAGGCGTCGCATTTGCCGGCCCAGCGCTGATGCACCGAGCCGCAATTCTGACAGATGAACTGAACGCGCGATTTGGCCATTAGCGTTGGGCCGATCGCAAATTTTCGAAGGCCGGCGTTCCCGCCCACCCCCCTCTGGCCTGCCGGCCATCTCCCCCGCAAGGGGGGAGATCAGCAGCTTGGCCGCCGGCGCTCTTCTTGCAACGGCGGCGATTGGCGAAGGTCGTGGCGACAGCCAATCTCCCCCCTTGCGGGGGAGATGTCCGGCAGGACAGAGGGGGGTGTGACGGAGCGCTGACGTGGGCCAAAAACTACTCAAACCTCTCCGGCAAATGATGCTCCTCGGCCAGGTCCGAGAACCGCGTGAACTCGCCATGGAAGGCGAGGCTGACGGTGCCGGTCGGTCCGTGACGCTGCTTGGCCACGATGCACTCGGCCTTGCCGCGCGCCTCGTTCATCTCGTTTTCCCACTTGATGTATTCGTCGGTGCCGAGCTTCGGCTCGCGGTTCTTGAGGTAGTATTCCTCGCGGTAGACGAACAGCACCACGTCGGCGTCCTGCTCGATCGAACCGGATTCGCGCAGGTCCGAGAGCTGCGGCCGCTTGTCGTCGCGGCTTTCGACCTGACGCGACAGCTGCGACAGCGCGATGATCGGCACGCCGAGCTCCTTGGCTAGAGCCTTCAGGCCCGTGGTGATCTCGGTGATTTCCTGCACGCGGTTCTGCGAGGCGCGCGCGCTCGAGCCCTGCATCAGCTGGATATAGTCGATGACGATCAGGTCGAGGCCGCGCTGGCGCTTCAGCCGCCGCGCCCGCGCGGAGAGCTGCGCGATCGAGATGCCGCCGGTCTGGTCGATGAACAGCGGGATCTTCTGCATCGTCTGCGAACAGGCGACCAGCTTCTCGAAATCCATCTCGGAGATTTCGCCGCGGCGGATCTTCGATGACGAGATTTCGGTCTGCTCGGAGATGATGCGGGTGGCGAGCTGTTCCGACGACATTTCGAGCGAGAAGAAGCCGACCACGCCGCCATTGGCCGCCTTGAAGGTGCCGTCGGCCTGCTGCGCCGGTTGATAGGCCTCGGCGATATTGAAGGCGATGTTGGTGGCCAAGGAGGTCTTGCCCATGCCGGGGCGCCCGGCAAGCACGATCAGGTCGGAAGGCTGCAGGCCGCCCATGCGGCGGTCGAGATCGCGCAGGCCTGTGGCGATGCCTGACAGATGGCCGTCGCGCATATAGGCGGCGTTGGCCATGTCGACGGCGGTTTTGACCGCGTCGTTGAAGCTCTCGAAGCCGCCGTCGTAGCGGCCGGTCTCCGCGAGCTCGAACAGGCGCCGCTCGGCGTCCTCGATCTGCTCCGAGGGCGACATGTCGACCGGCGCGTCATAGGCGATGTTGACCATGTCCTCGCCGACGGTGATCAGCGCCCGGCGCGTGGCGAGGTCGTAGATGGCTCGTCCGTAATCGGCCGCGTTGACGACTGTGACCGCCTCGACGGCGAGCCGCACGACATACTGCGCCACCGTCATGTCGCCGACCTTCTCTTCCGCCGGCAGGAAGGTCTTCAGCGTGATCGGCGTCGCGATCTTGCCCATGCGGATGAGCTCTGCCGCGACCTCGAAGATCTTGCGGTGCAGCGGCTCGTAGAAATGCGCGGGCTTGAGGAAATCCGAGACGCGGTAGAAGGCGTCGTTGTTGACCAGAATTGCGCCAAGCAGCGCCTGCTCGGCCTCGATGTTGTTCGGTGCCTCGCGGTAGAGCGGTTGCTCCGCCACGCCGAGCTTGCGCGCTGCTTCAGCCATGATGTCCCCGATTTCGATCCCGCTTCCTCGATATCAGAACTGGAAAAATCGGTGTTGACTTATCTGCAACAGTGAGGTTCCAACCGGCTTCGATGCTCGCGATTCACAACCGAAATTTTTCCGTGGAAAGAATCGTCATTGACTCGAATCGAAGTGCGCAACCCTAGCGGGCCTCGAGCGAGAACAAAACAGGAAAATGCGATGCCGGCTATGTCAGTCGTGGCAAGCTCGTGTGCGCCGTGTCGCCTCGCCCCTGAATCACAAGCGGCTCAGCCAAGCGTGTCGCCCCAGTCCGCCCGCCTCGCCGCCTTGAAGACATCGCCGTCGCGCTTGCTGGAGAGGCGCTCCCCGGCATGGCCGTTGGGCTGGCAGAGCTTGAGCACGACTTTGCCCGAACCGCCCTTTGGCGGCGCGATCACTCGTGACGCGCGCGCCGGCGCCGGCAGTCGCGAGGCGGCGAGGTAGATGAACTTCTCGTCCTCCCACGGCACGTCGGCGTCCTTGGCGAGCCGATGCAGCCGCGAACGCGCGACGCGGCGCGAGAAATGGCACCAGTCTGGCGGAGCGAGCGGGCAGGGCGCCTCGTGCGGGCAGGGCGCCGAGACATGCGCGCCGGCTTCGATGAGCTGCCGGCGCGCGGCAAGGATACGCTGCCAGCCGGCCGGCGTGCCGGGCTCGACGATCAGCAGCGTGTCGGCCGTCAATCGCCAGAGCCGGTCGACGAGTTTTGGCAGCGAGGCCGGCGCGATCTCGTCGAGCACATAGGCGACGCTGATCAAGTCCGCCGGGTCGAAACCGTCGAGATCGATGGTGGCGTCGCCGGCTACCCAGCTCGCGCGGGCAGCGATCGCGCCGGCGGCCAGCGACTGGCCGACCTTGCGCACCGCCGCGCTTGCCTCGACCAGAACCGCCCGTTCGAGCTCCGGCCAGGTATCGGCCGTGGCCCAAAGCATGGTGCCAGGACCGGCGCCGATATCGAGCAGGCTTTTCGGCGGGAAATCCGGACGGGCGTCCGCCAGCGCGTCCAGGCAAGCGCGAACGGCGGCATAGGTGGCGGGCAGCCTGGTCGCCAGGTAAGCCTTCACCGCCATGTCTTCGCCCATATGCAGGCGGCCGTCACGCAACTCAGCGCGATAGCGTTCCGAAAGCGTTCTCGCGGCCTGTTTCAGCGCCGGCAGCGGTACTTTTTCGAGCAGGCTGTCGACGCCTTGCCGGAGCGCGGTGGGCAGTTCCAATTCAGGCTCCTCTTGGCGCGAGCAGGATCACCGAGGCGCCGACGATCGAGAGCGCGGCGCCGGCGAGGTCGAAACGGTCGGGGCGCACGCCTTCGGGTAGCCAAAGCCAGCCGAGCGAAGCGCCAATGTAGATGCCGCCATAGGCGGCGTAAGCGCGACCGGCGGCGCTCGTGTCGACCAGCGCCAAAAGGAAGCCGAACAATGCCAGCGACGCCAGACCTGGCACCAGCCAGAGCGGCGACTTCCCCAGCCGCCACCAGGCCCAGAAGCAAAAGCAGCCGGCGATCTCGGCAAGTGCCGCCGCGATGTAGATTAGGTAGTTCATGAAAAAGGCCTCGCGAACGAGACCTTTTTCGTGGCGTCAGGCCGCAATGGCAAGCGGCAATCGCCGCCGTTCTATTCCACCTTCTTGCGGCGGGTCGGCTTGACGGCGGGCGTCGCCGGCTCCTGATGGCCGAGGTCGCGCAATTCCAGCGCCTTCTCGCATTTGGCCATATAGTCGCGCGTCATCGGCAGCGTGTCGTTCTTCTTGGCGATCTGGAACTGGAAGATCACCAGGTCCTGCCAGCGGAAGGCGGCTTCCGAGGCCGCGAGGTAGAACTCCCACATGCGGCAGAAGCGCTCGTCATAGATAGCCTTAGCCTTGTCGCGGTTGGCGGCAAAGCGCTGGCCCCAATGCTTCAGCGTGTCGGCGTAGTGAAGCCTGAGAATCTCGATGTCCGTGACGATAAGGCCTGATTTCTCAATCGCGGGCAGCACTTCCGACATCGACGGGACGTAGCCGCCTGGGAAGATGTATTTGCGGATGAAGGCGCTGGTCGCCCACGGCACGCCGGACCGGCCGATGGTGTGGAGCAGCATCACGCCGTCGGGCTTGAGCAGCGTCGCCGCCTTGTCGAAGAAAGTCCGGTAGTGGTTGACGCCGACATGCTCGAACATGCCGACCGAGACGATGCGGTCGAAGCGTTCGTTGAGCGCGCGATAATCCTTGAGGTCGAAATGCGCGCGGTCCTGCAGGCCCAGTGCATGTGCGCGGTCGGTGGAGACGCCCTGCTGCTCGGTGGATAGCGTCACGCCCTGCACGTCGACGTCGAAGGCCTTGGCGAGATAAAGCCCGAGGCCGCCCCAGCCGGAGCCGATATCGAGCACCGTCTGGCCGGCCTTGAGTCTCAGCTTGGCGGCGATGTGGCGCTTCTTGGCGACCTGCGCTTCGTCCAGCGTCATGTCGGGCTGTTCGAAATAGGCGCAGGAATACTGCATGTCCTCGTCGAGGAAGAGCTTGTAGAGTTCGCCGGAGAGGTCGTAGTGGCGCTGCACGTTGCGGCGAGATCTCGACGCCGTGTTGATCTGCTGCAGGCGGCGGAAAGCATGGCGCAGACCTTCGATGGCCTTCGACCAGGTCACGTCGATGCCGCCGCTGCCCATATTCTGGAAAGCGATCCGCATCACCCCGAGGACGCCGCCCTCGGGGATGTCCAGTTCGCCGTCCATATAGGCTTCGGGCACGGCCAGCATCGGATCGAAGGTGATCGCGCGCTCGGCATGCATGGTCTTGATGTGGATGTGTACCGGTTCGCCGCTGCCGTCGCCGAACTTATGCGTCGTGCCTTTCGGCCCGGTCACTTTGAGGTCGCCGGTCCGCACCAGCCGTTCGAGAACGTGTTTCAACAGGATGTTCATGACCAAATGTCCCCTCAGACGGACCATCCGGCAGTCGGACCGAATGCCAAATCGAAAGTTGCCACAGCGCATCGCCCGCGTCCAATCGACGCGCCACGCCGTAATCTGCAACAAGATATAGGGATTAGAAAAGTTCCTATTGGCACAAAAAAGCCCGGGTCGAAGACCCGGGCGTTGGTCCAGTCGGCGCTGGACGCAGGAGGAGCCGGAGCACGGCTCCTGCCTTGTCGATCAGGCGTTGTCCTCGCCGCCTTCGAATTCGGCGTTCGGGTCGAAGAAGTTCTCCGGCCGGGCGTTGTCGTTGATGTCTTCGCCATAGATGGCTTCGGCCGTCGTCAGCGTCTCGCCCTTGGCCTGGCGCTCCGCCTCATCGGCCGAGCGGGCGACGTTGAGCGTCACTGTGACCTCGACTTCAGGATGCAGCGCGATCGCCACGTTGGAGAGGCCGATGGTCTTGATCGGCTGGTTGAGCTCGATCTGGTTGCGGCTAACGGTGAAGCCCTCGGCGGTCAGCAGTTCGGCGATGTCGCGGGTCGACACCGAGCCGTAGAGCTGGCCGGTCTCGCCGGCCGAGCGCACGACGATGAAGCTCTTGCCGTCGAGCTTCTCGGCGATCTGCGCAGCCTCCGACTTGCGCTCGAGGTTGCGGGCTTCGAGCTGGGCGCGCTGGCCCTCGAACTTCTTCTTGTTGGCTTCGTTGGCGCGCAGCGCCTTGCCCTGCGGCAGCAGGAAGTTGCGGGCGAACCCATCCTTGACCTTGACGGTTTCGCCCATCTGGCCGAGGCGGGAAATGCGCTCGAGGAGAATGACTTCCATGGTTTCGTTCCTTTGGTTGGCGCCATCGCGGATGACGGCGGATTCTTTGGGAACAGGTCAGGAAGCAAATGGCGTCTTCGCCGGTGTCGCTGTCCTGCCTGTTTTGGCAGTTAGAGGTTTATGGCCTCAACTCGGGATTTGAGCCTGCCCGTTGCGGCGCCCGTCGCCGTGGGCCGAAGCGGGCGGCAAGCCGCCCGCATCAATAGCTTAGCGAACCACGTAGGGCAGCAGGCCGAGGAAGCGGGCGCGCTTGATCGCCT
The DNA here is from genome assembly GCF_029625865.1 of Mesorhizobium sp. WSM4887. Taxonomy (NCBI): domain Bacteria; kingdom Pseudomonadati; phylum Pseudomonadota; class Alphaproteobacteria; order Hyphomicrobiales; family Phyllobacteriaceae; genus Mesorhizobium; species Mesorhizobium sp. WSM4887. The sequence continues at coordinate 975,678 of NZ_JARTVP010000002.1, read as the reverse complement.
TGGCGAGCTCGCGCTGCTTCTTCTGGCTGACGGCGGTGATGCGCGACGGCACGATCTTGCCGCGCTCGGAAATGTAGCGCTGCAGCAGACGCACGTCCTTGTAGTCGATCTTCGGAGCGTTGGCGCCGGAGAACGGGCAGGTCTTGCGGCGGCGATGGAACGGACGCCGGGTCGGGATCTGGTTGATGTCGACCATTATTCTGCACCCCCTTCAACGTTTTCGCGCGGGCGGCGCGGACCACGGTCGCCGCCATCACGGTCGCCGAACGAGCGCGGGCCACGGTCGCCGCGGTCGCGGTCGCCGAACGAACGCGGGCCACGGTCGCCACGGTCGCGGTCGCCGAAGCCGCCGCGCTCGGAGCGCTCTTCGCGCTTCTGCATCATCGCCGAGGGGCCTTCCTCATGCGCCTCGACCTTGATGGTGAGGAAGCGCAGCACGTCTTCCGACAGGCCCATCTGGCGCTCCATTTCGTTGAGCGCGGCTGGCGGGCAGTTGATGTCCATCAGCGTGTAGTAAGCCTTCCGGTTCTTCTTGACCCGGTAGGTGAGGGACTTCAGTCCCCAGTTCTCGATCCGGCCGACCGATCCGCCATTGGCGGCGATGACGCCCTTGTACTGTTCGACAAGCGCATCAACCTGCTGCTGCGACAGGTCCTGCCGGGCAAGAAACACATGTTCGTAAAGAGCCATTATGTTTTTCTGCCTTTCTTCGTTTCTCTCACCGGCCCTCGCGGCTAAGCCTCTGCAACTTGTCTGACCCGGTCGCAAAGGCGCGCGGGGAAGAAAGGAGCATCACGAGACGGTCGAGAGCGGAGACACGGGAGGCCCAAAGCGCTTCTGGCTTCATGACGCGGCCCTCTAAGGCCACGGCCCTCCGTTCAGCCCCCAGCAAGGACCGGCAGATTGCCGGCGTCTATACAGCAATTCGTGAGGAAGGCAAGGGCGGCAGAGAGGGCCGGCGGCTCCGCAGTGTCGCAGGCCTGGCGGCGCTTGTGGGAATTGGCTGACCCGCCGGCCGCAGGTCAGCCATTTCGTCGGAAGGCGATCCACTCAACTCATATGCGCGACGAGCGGGACTACCGTCTCGGGGAAGAAGTCGGGCGCGACCCGGCGCTTGCCGAACATCATGTCGTACTGGATCAGCCGGAAATCGTTGATCTTCGGATCGATCTTCTTCTGCCGCGCCCAGTCGGGCGTCGCCTCGCCGGAGGGCGACAGCAAAAGGTTGCGGTCGACCACCCGGTAGTGCTCGCGCAGCGCGCCGAGGAAGCCGGTGTAATAGGGGTGGGTGATCCCGGCCGTAGTCAGGATATGATAGGGCAGGAAGGCGGGGCTCACCGAGCCCAGATTCTCGACCGGACCGGAGCGGTTCGACCAGATGATCAGCGGCGTGTCGTGATGCTCGAGCGCCGCCTCGGGCGTCGGCTCCTTGCGCGGCGCGACATTGTCCTTGAGGAAGCCGGTCTCGACATACACCGGGCCGAGCGGCGGCAAGTGGTCGCCGAAGAAGGCGATGATGGTCGGCCGCTCGCGCTTCTTCGCCCAGTCGATCAGGCGCTGCAGGCCGCGATCGGCGTCGGCCGAGCCTTCGGCGTAGGAGAGCAGCGATTCCCGCGCCCACGTGCTGATCGGCGCGTCGACGCTATGTGTCGGATTGTAATAGCGGTAGGGCTCGTAGGGCCCGTGGTTCTGCAGGCTGACCGCGAACAGGAATACCGGCCCGTCGCTGGCCTCGGCCTCGCGCATGATCTCGTCGGTCATGGCCGCGTCGGAGGCCAGCGGCCCGCGCTTCTCCATCGGCGGCAGCGTCTCTTCCGAGCGGAAGTCGCTGAAGCCGAAATCGGCGTAGACGGCGCCCCGGTTCCAGAACCAGTTGGTGCCCGGGTGGATGGCGCGCGCCCTATAGCCTTCGCTCTTCAGGAAAGTCGCCAGCGACGGCGTCGGCGTGCGCACATATTGCTGATAGGGAATCGAGCCCGCCGGCAGGAAGGCGTTGGAGAAGCCGGTCAGCGCCTCGAACTCGATATTGGCGGTCATGCCGCCGAATTCCGGCGAGAACATCGAGCCTGAGCGCAGCGCGCGCACCGTCGGGATCGGGTCGGGCTTGATGCTGACGCCGGGAAGCTCCGTCGGATCCCAGAAGGATTCGCTCATCACCACGATGATATCGGGCTTCTGGTCCGGCACCGAGGCGGCAACCCCGGGACGCGCGATCGCATCCATCGTCTTCTCGGAATAGCCGGGCGGGGCCGAGACATGCGCCATTGGCACGTTGAGCGCGAAGGCGAGCGCGAAGCCGTTGGAGGCATAGTTCTCCTTCTGGTCCCACATGATCGGGATGATCTGCAGCCTGTCGCGCGTCCACGAGAAGGTGGCGTAGTCCATGATCGAGACGAAGAAGGCGAGCAGCGGCACGGCAAGCGTCAAGCGCGCCAGCCGTCCCTTGCGGCTGAGGATCGGCACACGCCGGCGCCAGAGCCGCCAGCCATAGACGAGCAGCGCGAGGCTGGCGACGATCGCCGCCGCAAGCAGCACGGCCGTCCAGGGGCGCTCGCGCACCAGAAGCGGCATCAGCGCCATGATCTGGCGGGCATAGAGGAAATCGGTCGGGTAGAGCGGATCGCCCAGATAGTGCGATTTCTGGTGACCGACAAAGGCCAATGCCAATGTCACCGGCGCGACGATCATCAGGCTTTGATGGCTGCGGCCGAGAATGGCGTCGAGCCCGATCAGCACCAGCGAAAAGACGATGATGGTGGTCCAGCCGGGCTTGAAGGGCTGCAGGAAGAAGTCGACGGTGCCGAAGAAGTCGCCGCGCACGATCCATTCGATGGCGAACACCAGAAGGGCGGAGGCAAGCAGCGTCGCCAGGCCGTAGCGGACAATCGGCCATCTGCGCCCCGGCAGATAGCCGGTGGACGGATCGTCTTCCAAAAATTGCGGCGCGGGTTTGGCCGCGCCTTTCCTGATCCTAGCCACTTTGCTTCCCCGGCCCATGTCACGCGTCTTCCACTCGCGTCACGCCACTGTCATCGAAATGTCACACAAAGCTAGCGCCTGTAGCGGAAATAAGAAGAGCCAGCAAACGATTCGTGAGCGGTTTTCATCAGGTGTGATCGCCAAAAAGCCTTTCAGAACAGGGAACTCGGCCGTTCTCCCGGCTGGAACAGCCGCTGAACTGGTGCTTGCGGGCTTGACTTGGCCGTCCGCCTTGCGCCAGAGGCAGGGAAAAACCAGCCGCTGGAGACGCTAACATGGCCGTCGCATTCACCTTTCCGGGACAGGGCAGCCAGGCCGTCGGCATGGGCAAGGACCTCGCCGATGCCTTTCCCGAGGCGCGCCGCGTCTTCGAGGAAGTCGATGAGGCGCTCGGCGAGAAACTGTCGAAGCTGATCTGGGAAGGGCCGGAAGAAACGCTGACGCTGACGGCCAATGCCCAGCCGGCGCTGATGGCGGTGTCGCTGGCGGCCGTAAGGGCGCTGGAATCCCGCGGTTTTTCGCTGAAGGACAAGGTGGCTTATGTCGCAGGCCATTCCCTCGGCGAATATTCGGCGCTTGCCGCAGCCGGCTTCGTTTCGGTGGCCGATGCCGCGCGACTGCTGCGCACCCGCGGCAACGCCATGCAGGCGGCGGTGCCGGCGGGCGAGGGCGCCATGGCTGCCATCATCGGGCTGGAGCAGGCTGATGTCGAAGCCGCCTGCGCCGAAGCGGCACAAGGCTCTGTCTGTCAGATCGCCAACGACAATGGCGGTGGCCAACTGGTGATTTCCGGCGCCAAGGCGGCCGTCGAACTGGCGGCGAAGCTCTGCGCGGAAAAGGGTGCCAAGCGGGCGCTGATGCTGCAGGTCTCGGCACCTTTTCACTCGGCATTGATGACGCCAGCCGCCGATATCATGCGCGAGGCGCTGGGCGGGGTCGCGAAAAGCGCGCCGGTGGTTCCCATCGTCTCAAATGTTTCGGTCACGCCGACCAGCGACCCGGATGAGATTGCCCGCCGCTTGGTCGAGCAGGTCGTCGCCCGCGTGCGCTGGCGCGAGACGGTGGAATGGTTCGGCGCCAAAGGTGTCGCGACGCTTTACGAGGTTGGCGCCGGCAAGGTGCTGTCGGGCTTGGCGCGACGCATCAACCGCGATATCGCGACCGGCGCCATCGGCGCGGCCGCGGAAGTCGAGGCGGCGCTGGCAACTTTAGGATAAACGGGAAACTCTTGCTGGCAGGTGCGGCATTCCTACTTCCATCCGTCTTTCTCCCGAAGTCGAGCATCGCCTCGACGATCTCGTGGCGATGACTGATCGAAGCAAAGCCGAATACCTGCGTGACTTCGTTGAACGTGGACTCGAAGATCTCGAGGACTATTACTGGGCTGCGGAAGTGCTGGAGCGGATCGAGGCTTGGTGAAGAATCGGTCGTGAGCGCCGAGAACTTCTGATATGGCCTGGACAACATGACAAAATGCGGAACGAGGGTCGCTCGCGGGGCGTCCGGAAGAATGAGGTTGAAGCAATGTTCGAACTGACCGGCCGTAAGGCGCTCGTCACCGGTGCATCGGGAGGCATCGGTGAGGCGATCGCCAGGGTGCTGCACAGCCAGGGCGCGATCGTCGGCCTGCACGGCACCCGCGTCGAGAAGCTGGAAACGCTGGCCGACGAGCTCGGCGACCGCGTAAAGCTCTTCCCGGCGGATCTGACCAACCGCGACGCGGTCAAGGCGCTCGGCCAGAAGGCGGAGGCCGATCTCGAAGGCGTCGACATCCTGGTCAACAATGCCGGCATCACCAAGGACGGCCTGTTCGTGCGCATGTCGGACGCCGACTGGGATTCCGTGCTCGAGGTGAACCTGACCGCCGTGTTCCGGCTCACTCGTGAACTCACCCATCCGATGATGCGCCGCCGCCATGGCCGCATCATCAACATCACCTCGGTGGTCGGCGTCACCGGCAATCCCGGCCAGACCAATTACTGCGCCTCCAAGGCCGGCATGATCGGCTTTTCCAAGTCGCTGGCGCAGGAGATCGCCACCCGCAACATCACCGTCAACTGCGTCGCCCCAGGTTTCATCGAATCGGCCATGACCGACAAGCTCAACGACAAGCAGAAAGAAACCATCATGGCGGCGATTCCGACCCGGCGCATGGGCACCAGCGCCGAGGTTGCCTCGGCCGTCGCCTATCTCGCGTCCAATGAGGCGGCTTATGTCACCGGCCAGACCATCCACGTGAATGGCGGCATGGCGATGATCTAGGGTATTTGAGATTCAGGTGATGCCGGCCTGCAAACGGCGGCTTCCTGCGCTTCCGCTCCGGCCCTCGCAAGCGGCCATTTTCGGCTCGGCTTGAGCTGAATCTCACACACCCGGGCGACCGAGCCCCGGGCGCCTGTGAAAACAGCCATTTCGGCTTGGACGCCCGCTGTTTTTCGTGTAATGCGGCCGGCAACCCGGCGGTTCGGGCAAAAACCGGTCCTGTGGCGTTGCGTTTCCCACAAGACCATCTTTCAGCTTGATTAGCGGCATTCCGCCCGCTAACGAAGACAACACAACGTAAGACGAGGCCCCAAATGAGTGACACCGCAGAGCGCGTCAAGAAGATCGTCATCGAGCATCTCGGCGTCGATGCCGACAAAGTGACGGAGCAGGCGAGCTTCATCGACGATCTGGGCGCGGACAGCCTCGATACGGTCGAACTCGTGATGGCGTTCGAAGAAGAGTTCGGCGTCGAGATTCCAGACGACGCCGCCGAGACCATCCTGACTGTCGGCGATGCCGTGAAGTATATCGACAAGGCCTCGGCCTGAGGCTTTCCGCGGGTATCGCCGGGGAGGACCTGCGATGAGGCGAGTCGTCGTCACGGGCCTTGGCCTGCTTTCGCCGTTCGGCATGGGTGTCGAGCACAGCTGGAAGGAACTGCTTTCCGGCCGCAGCGCCGCCTGCCGCATCACCGAATTCGAGGTGGACGACCTTGCCTGCAAGATCGCCCACGTCATTCCGCGCGGCGACGGCTCGAACGGCACCTTCAATCCCGAGGCCGTGCTCGAGCCGAAGGAACTGCGCAAGATCGGCGACTTCATCCTCTACGGCATCGCGGCGGCCGACGAGGCGCTGGCCGATTCCGGCTGGAAGCCCGAGACGCATGAGGACCAGTGCGCCACCGGCGTGCTGATCGGTTCGGGCATCGGCGGCATCGACGGCATCGCCGAGAACGCGATGATCCTGAAGGAGCGCGGCCCGCGCCGCATCAGCCCGTTCTTCATCCCCGGACAGATCATCAACCTGGTCTCCGGCCAGGTTTCCATCCGGCACGGGCTGAAAGGCCCGAACCATGCTGTCGTAACCGCCTGCTCGACGGGCGCGCACGCCATCGGCGATGCCGCGCGGCTGATTATCTGGGGCGATGCCGACGTCATGGTGGCCGGCGGCGCCGAAGCGCCGATCACCCGGCTTTCGATGGCAGGTTTCGCCGCGTGCCGCGCGCTCTCCACCGAGCGCAACGATGCGCCCGAGATCGCTTCGCGCCCCTATGACCGCGACCGCGATGGCTTCGTCATGGGCGAGGGCGCCGGCGTCGTCGTCCTGGAGGAGCTCGAGCACGCCAAGGCGCGCGGCGCCAAGATCTATGCCGAGGTCACCGGCTACGGCCTGACCGGCGATGCCTATCACATCACCGCCCCGGCCGAGGACGGCGACGGCGCCTTCCGCTGCATGGCGGCGGCGCTGAATCGGGCGAAGCTCTCGCCCGCCGACATCGACTACATCAATGCGCACGGCACCTCGACCATGGCCGACACGATCGAGCTCGGCGCCGTGGAGCGGCTGGTCGGCAATGCCGCTTCCAAGATCTCGATGTCGTCCACCAAGTCGTCGATCGGTCATCTGCTGGGCGCTGCGGGCGCCGCGGAAGCGATCTTCTCGATCCTCGCAATCCGCGACAACATTGCCCCCGCCACCATCAACCTCGACAATCCGGAACGCGAGACGGCGATCGATCTCGTGCCGAACAAGCCGCGCCAGCGCCAGATCGATGTGGCGCTGTCGAACTCCTTCGGCTTCGGCGGCACCAACGCCTCGCTCGTCTTCCAACGTTACGATGGCTGAACATTCAGCCTACCGGCAGGTCCGCCGCCTGCCGTCATTTTTGCCAAATTTGCCCCTACACTTCGGCTAGGGGATTCGTTGCAAGATCAGACGGTAGGGCGCCATGAATACAAATCCGGGCGGCGGTGGAGAATTCGGACAGCGTCAGGCGCAAGGACCGATCGTGCCCAAGACAGCCGCCGAGGCGCTGCGCCCCGAGGCTGGCACGCCGCCGCCGTCGAAACGCTCGCGCGCGTCGCGCAGCCAGGTCGTCGTATTCCTGAATTTCTTCCTTTCGTTGGTCATGCTGGTCGTGCTTGCCTCGGGTGCCGCACTCTATTTCGGCATGCAGGCCTTCATTGAGCCGGGTCCGTCGGCCAATGGCGACACCTTCATGGTCAAGCCGAACACCGGCGTTCAGGAGATCGCCGACCAGCTGGAGCGGCGCGGCCTGGTCAGCGATGCGCGCATCTTCAGGCTGGGGGTGCGTGCCACAGGCAACGATTCCGCGCTGAAGGCCGGCGAATACGCCATCAAGCCGCGCGCCTCGATGCGCGACATCATGGAGCTGTTCAAGAGCGGCAAGTCGGTAATGTATTCGCTGACCATCCCAGAGGGGCTCACGGTTGAGCAGGCGCTGCAGCGCGTGGCCGAGCAGGAGGCGCTGACCGGCGACATGCCGGCGGCCATGCCGCCCGAGGGCAGCATCGCGACCGACACGCTGCGCTTCACGCGGGGCGCCACCCGGCAGCAGATGGTCGACAAGCTGGTCGCGGACCAAAAGAAGCTGGTCGAGGACGTCTGGACGCATCGCGCGCCCGACCTGCCGATCGCCAATATGGAGGACTTCGTCATCCTGGCCTCGATCGTCGAGAAGGAGACGGGCAGGGGCGACGAGCGCTCGCGCGTGGCCGCGGTCTTCCTCAACCGGCTCGCCAAGGGCATGCGGCTGCAGTCGGATCCGACCATCATCTACGGCCTTTTCGGCGGCAAGGGCAAACCGGCCGACAGGCCGATCTATCAGTCCGACATCGAGAAGCAGACGCCGTATAACACCTATCTGATCAAGGGCCTGCCGCCGACGCCGATCGCCAATCCGGGCCGCGCCGCACTCGAGGCGGTGGCCAATCCGTCGAAGACCGACGACCTTTATTTCGTCGCCGACGGCAATGGCGGCCATGTCTTTGCCGCGACGTTGGAAGAGCACAACCAGAACGTCGCCCGCTATCGGGCGGTGCAGAAGAAGCAGGCCGATGCGGCGGCCAAGGCCTCCGGCCAGACGACGGCGCCGGCCACTCCCGACGACGGTGCCAGTGCAGGCGCCAGCGGCGAAAATGGCGACGCGGCCCAGTAGGCCGCGCTGATTGCCGGATCTGGCCCGCCTCCTTTGACGCCGGGCCGTATTCATGTTTTGAGGGGACATCCGACGCTGGCCAGAGGTCCGGCGTCTTGCTAGGGGCGCATGCTCGGGCATTCGCGCCGGGCCTGCGTCAAGGGGTGACACGCATCATGAACGTGCAGAGCATGACCGGTTTCGCGCGAGCCGTCGCTGAGCTCGACGGCACGTCGATCGCCTGGGAAGTCAAATCGGTCAACGGCAAGAGCGTCGAGGTCAGGCTGAGGCTGCCGCAGGGTTTCGACCGGCTGGAGCCCGCTGTAAGGCAGACCGTGCAGAAGCGCTTCGCGCGCGGCAATTTCCAGGCAACGCTGACTGTCGCGCGCGCCGCCGCCCAGCAGGCGCAGCCGGTGGTCAACGAGGCGTTCCTGAAGGACCTGGCGGGACTGGCCAAGCGCCTCCAGGAGCAGTTCGGCACCGCGCCGGCGACGGCTGACGGTCTGCTGGCGCTGCGCGGCGTGCTCGACATCCTGGAGACGGTCGAGACCGAGGAGGAGCGCGCCGCCCTCGACGCGACGATCCTGTCGGCGCTGGACATGGCGCTGGCCGGATTGGAGCAGGCAAGGCAGAGCGAAGGTGCCGCGCTGCGCAAGTTGTTGTCCGGCCATATCGACGCCATCGAGGCGCTGACGCTGAAGGCCGAGGCCGACCCGTCGCGCGAGCCGGCGGCGATCCGCGAGCGCATCACCGAACAGGTCCGCCTGCTGATGGATGCGTCGGCCAATCTCGACGCGGTCCGTCTGCATCAGGAAGCGGCCTTCCTCGCCACCAAGGCCGATATCCGCGAGGAGATCGACCGGCTGAAGACGCATGTCGCATCAGGCCGCGCGCTGCTTTCCAGCGGCGGCGCCGTCGGCCGCAAGCTCGATTTTCTGGCGCAGGAATTCAATCGCGAATCGAATACCTTGTGTTCCAAGTCGAATGCCGCCGCGGTCACCGCGATCGGGCTGGAGCTCAAGGCGGTGGTCGACCAGTTTCGCGAGCAGGTTCAGAATCTGGAGTGACGGGGATGGTTGCCAAGGAGCCTACGGCCGCCAGGGATCTGGGGTCCCGCATCCGCCGCCGCGGGCTGATGCTGGTGCTGTCGTCGCCGTCGGGCGCCGGCAAGTCGACGATTGCGCGCAATCTTCTGGAAAGCGATTCGAGCCTGGAGCTGTCGGTCTCCGTCACCACCAGGCCGCGTCGCGGCTCGGAGATCGAGGGCGTCCATTATCTTTTCCGCACCATGCGCGAGTTCGAACGGCTGCGCGATTCCGACGCGCTGCTCGAATGGGCCGAGGTGCACGGCAATTTCTATGCGACGCCGCGCGAGCCGGCCGAGGCAGCACTTGCCGAAGGCCGCGACATGCTGTTCGACATCGACTGGCAGGGCGCCCAGCAGCTCAAGGAGAAGATGCGCGCCGACATTGTCTCGATCTTCATCCTGCCCCCTTCGATGAAGGAGTTGAAGGCGCGCCTGAAGCGCCGCGCCGAGGACCAGGAGCAGGTCATCGAGACCAGGCTGAAGAATGCCCGCGTCGAGATCGAGCACTGGAAGGAATATGACTTCGTCATCGTCAACGACGATCTCGACCGCGCCTTTGCCGAGGTGCGTGCAATCGTTACAGCCGAGCGCCTGCGCCGCGACCGTCGGCCGGGCCTGTTCGATTTCATCTCGGGCTTGCTGGACGAGAAGACGGAGTGAGAGGCAGTGCCTCCCCTTCTCCCACAAGGGGAGAAGAAGGCCGGCGGGCTACAGCGCGTTCGTCAACCTTACGAACTCTTCCACACTCAGCGTCTCGGCCCGGCGCGTCGGGTCGATGCCGGCGCGGGTGAGCAGGGCCTCTCCGCCCAAGCTCTTCACGCTTTGCCGCAGCATCTTGCGGCGCTGGCCGAAGGCGGCTTCGGTGATGCGGCCCAGCCTCTTGCCGTCGGTGGGCAGGGGAGATGGACGCGGCACCAGATGCACCACCGAGGACGTGACCTTCGGCGGCGGAGTGAAAGCCTGCGGCGGCACGTCGAAGGCGATCTTTGCCTCGGTGCGCCAGCCGGCAAGCACGCCGAGCCGGCCATAGGCGTCGCTGCCCGGGCTTGCGGTGATGCGCTCGGCCACCTCGCGCTGGAACATCAGCGTCATCGATTGATAGAAGGGCGGCCAATCGACCGTTGTCAGCCAGCGGATCAGAAGCTCCGTACCGATGTTGTAGGGCAGGTTGGCGGCGATCTTCACCGGGCCGCCGCCCGCCGTGCCGGCAAGCGCGGCAAAATCCGTCTTCAGCGCATCGCCGGGAATGACCTCGAGCCGGCCGGGATAATGGCCGGACACCTGCGCCAACGCTTCCAGACAGCGCTCGTCGCGCTCGATGGCGATCACCCGTTTGGCGCCGTTGAAGAGCAGCGCCCGCGTCAGCCCGCCGGGGCCGGGCCCGACCTCGATCACGGTCGTCTCGCTGAGGTCGCCGGCCGCGCGCGCGATCTTGCTCGTCAGATTGAGGTCGAGCAGGAAGTTCTGGCCGAGCGCTTTCTTCGCCTGCAAACCGTGGCGCTCAATCACCTCGCGCAGTGGCGGCAATCCGTCGATGGTCGTGCGCCCCCCGCTCAAATCGAGCCTCATGCCGCCGCAGTCCGGCGGCCGCTGTCGGCGAGGCGGCGCGCCAGCCTCAGCGCCGCGATCAGGCTGTCGGCGCGTGCAATGCCCCTGCCGGCGATGTCGAACGCCGTGCCGTGGTCCGGCGAGGTGCGGATGAAGGGCAGGCCGAGCGTCACATTGACGGCCTCGTCGAAGCCCAGCGTCTTGGCTGGGATCAGCGCCTGGTCGTGATACATGCAAAGGGCTGCGTCATAGCCGGCGCGTGCCTGCGGATGGAACATCGTGTCGGCCGGCAGCGGCCCGACGGCGTCGATGCCCTCGGCCTGAAGCGCCTCAACGGCAGGCAGGACGATCGACAGATCCTCCGCGCCCATCGCGCCGCCTTCGCCGGCATGCGGATTGAGCCCGGCGATGGCGAGCCTGGGCCGCGCGATGCCGAAGCGGCTCTCGAGGTCGGCCGCGGTGATGCGTCCTGTGGCCACGATCAGCTCGCTCGTCAGAACCTTCGGCACCTCGGCAAGCGCGATGTGGATGGTGACCGGAACCGCGCGCAATTCGGGCCCGGCAAGCAGCATTACCGGCGTCACCTCGGCGCCGGTGTGGCGCGAGGCCAGATGCGCCAGGTATTCGGTGTGGCCGGGAAAGCGAAAGCCGGCGTCGTAGAGCGGCTTCTTGGCGATGGGACAGGTGACCACCGCTGCGGCGCGGCCGGCGAGGCAGTCGGCGACGGCGCGGTCGATCGCTTCGATGGTGCCCGCGGCATTGGCCGAATTCGGCTTTCCGGGACTGTCCAGATGCCGGGCGTAGAGTGGCACGACGGGCAATGCGCGGGGAAAGTGGTGTGCCGCTTGCCCCGGCAAGGTCTCCATGATCGCCACGTTGGCCCCGATCTGACGCGCCCGCGCCTTGATCAGGGCAGGGTCGGCGAGCAGGTAGAAGGGCGGCACGCCGGCGCTGTCGCCCGCCTGCCAGGCGGTGATGGCGATCTCGGGCCCGATGCCGGATGGATCGCCGACGCTGAGCGCCAGCGGCGCGTCGGTCCTACTTGCGCTCATGGCGTAACGTGGGGCGCCATGCCTGCTTCGAAGCAGGGCGGGTGGCTCGAGCCTTGTTCTGTCATGCGCCGCAACGGCCTATCGCTCGACGATGGTGGCCTTCTTGCGCAGTTCCTCGACATATTTCTTGCTGAGCTCGTCGGCGTCCTTGTCGTTGCTGCCGCCTTCGGCCTGGAACACCATCTGGGCGGCCTTGTCATCGGAAACCTCGCGCGAGGAACAGATACCGATGAACTCGACGCCGCGTTCGGTCTCGCGCGTCGGCGTCGCCCCTCCGACCTTGGTCGCCTTGATCTGTTCGGCCCAGTCCGACGGCAATTGTGGCGCCAGCACGCGGCCGAGATCGCGCACCGTGACGTCGATCAGCCCCTTGGCGAATTCGCGCGTGGTGTTGCAGCCGTTGAAGCGGGCACGCATGGCGTCGGCCTCGCGCTTGCGCTTGGCAAGCGTAGCCGAGCGCTCGGAAGCGGGCACCACGAAGATGACCTGCTGCAGCATATATTCCGTGGCGCTCGGCTTGGAGCCGCCCTTGTCGAGCATGCGGCGGACCGCGTCCTGCTCGGTCACCGAGCCACCCTCGCCGGAGCGGTAGCGCGCGCCAAGCGCCTGGTTCCAGGCCATCTGCGCGCGGATGAACTCCTTGAAATGCTCCTTCGTAACGCCGGACTGCGCCATGACGGCGTCGAGCTTCGCGAGCGGCATCTTGTTGTTGGAGGCAAAACGCTGATAGGCGGCGTCGACCTGCTGGTCGGTGATTCGGATGCCGAGCCGCTTGGCCTCGGCAAGCCGCAGCGTCTGGTCGATCATTTCCTTGGCCGCGTCGCCTTTCTTGCGCTGCAGCTTGAAGAATGCGGCGCGATGGGCGATGTCGCCGGTGGTGATCGGTATGTTATTGACGACATATTTGATCTGGCTGGCGAATGCCGGCGGCGTCATTGCCGCGATCGAAACCGAGGTCGCCGCCACCAGCAGCGCGAATCCTGCCGAAAACAGGTATTTCCTCATCTCACCTTCCCAATTCCTATCCGCCACGACGGCGCCGCACGTCCTCCGAACGCATGCGCTATGTGGTCGACCCCATGCCCGTCCTATGCGGCGAAACAATGTCGCCGGCGCATGACCCCGAGAATCGGCCCCACTCTCGAAGGATCACGCGCCAATCCAAGCTTCACGCCGGCGACGGCGCACGCCGTGACCGGCGCTGCCTCCGCTTACTGGATCGTGTCGACGCCGCTGGTCGACGAGCCGAAATCGCCGAGCGTGCGGAACGACAGGTTGAAGCCGATATTCTGCGACACCTCCTTGGTGACCGTATCGCGCGTCTGCGAGAACGTCATCACATAGGTGAAGCAGGAATCGTTATAGGCGAAGCCGACGCCGTCCTTAACCAGGACGCTTGTCTCCAGATCGTAGGTGCCGGTGCCGAAGACCCGCCAGCTCTCGGCCAGGTGCGTAGAGGCTCCGAGCGTGACCTCGTGGCGGTCCGTGGCGAAGCCGTAGAGCGGCTGCGCCTGGATGAAGGCATATTTGGCGCTGAGCGAAACCGGCAGGCCGGAATAGGCCGCCTTGATCTCCGCGCGCCTGACCTCGAATGTCTGCTCGTCGAACCGGCCGCTGAGCGAGCCGGAGAAGCCGCTCGGGCTGTTGTAGCCGATGAGGCCGACATAGTCGGACTTGGCGGTCTGCAGGCCCGAATAGGCGCCGACATTGACGAGGTCCGGCGCGTCGAAGGAGTTCTCGCCGCCCAGTTGGTAGGATTGGCCGAAGATGGCGTTGGTGCCCCAGCCGTTTCCATAGGCGCCGGAGTAGCGGAAGCCGACATTGGCGCGCGTGCCGCCTTCGATGCGATCGTAGCCGGAGAACTTGTCGCGTTCGAACAGGGTCGTGGCGTCGAAGACGAAGCTCTGCGCGTCCTCGTTCGGAATGGCCAGCCCGCCGACATATTGCTCGTTCGGGCGCACGAAGATCTGCGCTGTCGGTTCCAGGACATGACTGGAGTTCGACATCGAGAACAGGAGAGGCCAGCGCATCTCCAGGCCGAGCGTGGCCATGTAGCGGGCGAGCGAGGAGCGCATATCGACATCCTCGCCGAGATTCGCCGCCATCTGGTTGACCGCCGCCAGCGATTCGGATGTGGTCGACACATAGCCGGCGTCGCCACGGAAGGCGAGCAGCGGCGTCAGCTGCAGTCCGTCATCGGTGGTGAAGGTGCGCTTCCATTCGGCCTCCGCCGTCAGCCGGCTGGACTGGCCCTCGAGGCCGCGCACGTTGTTGATGGAAGTGTCGTCGAGCGGATTGGCCAGCACCGCGTCCAGCCGGTCGCGGCTGATGACGCGCGCATTGACGTTGAGCGACAACTGCCCGCCCGCCACCGACATGTCGGGGATATAGGCGTAGTCGAACGACGGCAGCACCCAGGGCTGCTTGGCGGAGCGCGCCGTCGGGTCGCTGGACAGCGTGTCTTCCTGCACCTCGAACCGCATTGCCCTGACATCGAAATAATTACGGTCGCTCAGGCCCGTCAGATAGATCGACGACTGGTGGACGAGGTCGTTGTAGCCGTCGATGTTATAGGTGCGCGAAAAATTCTTGTCGGTCTGCAGCAGCACGTCCCAGCCGAAGTTCCAGCGCTCGTTGATGGCGAACTGGCCCTTGGTGCCCATCATGCCGCGGAACTTGTTGGGATCGTTTGGCTCTCCCGAATCGACGGTAAAGCGATTGCCCGTGCCGATGAAGGCGTCCGGATCCTGCTGATTGATGCCGGCGATTTTCAGGCTGTATTCGCCATTGTTGAAGCGCTGCCGCCATTCGGCCTCGCCGAGGAAGCCCTGCTTGGTGTAGCCGCTGCCGGTGACGGTCAGGTCATAGGTCGGCGAGAGCGCGAAATAGTAGGGTACTTTGAGGCCGACGCCGAGGTTGTTGTTGTAGACGATGCCGGGGATCAGGAAGCCGCTCTTGCGCTTGACCGTCGGGTCGGCGATCTCGAAGGCTGGCAAATAGGCAAGCGGATAGCCGAAGAACTCGAAATTCGCATTCTCGAAGCGAACCGTCTTCTTCTCGCCGTTCCAGATGATCTTCCTCGCCTTGACGCGCCATGTCGGCGCCGAGTCGGGCTTGTCCTCGCAAGGCTCGCAAGCGGTGTAGATGCCGTTGTGGAATGTCGTCAGCACGCCGCCCATGCGTTCGGCGCTTTCGGCGGCGAAATAGGCCTTCTCGACCGTCTCGACGCGCAGCGCGTTGACGAAGCCGTCGGCGAAATCGTCGGTGATGTCGATATGCTCGGAATTGATCTTGGTGCCGTCGCTGTTGATGAGCTCGACGGCGCCGCTGGCGACGAGGCGCTTGGTATCGCGGTTGTACACGACGCGCTGGGCGACGAGCTTGTTGCCGCCATAGTCGATCTGCACGCCGCCGACGGCCGTCACCGTGTGCTTGTCGTTGTCATAGACGAGCGTATCGGCGGCCAGCAGCATCTGTGTGCCGGAGGGAACAGGCTTCGCCGTGATGGTCTGCGCCAGCGCCGGCACCGTCGGTACCACGCAAGCGAACAAACATGCCAAGGCTGTCGCCCCATAAAGGCGTGCCAGGCCGGCCTGCCTATGGCTGCGCAAACCAGCCTCCCTCACTAGCCGTCTTCCTTGTATAGCAGAAAAGTCACCCCGAAGAACATAGCCACGACAACCGGAACCCATGCAGCCACCATTGTAGGCACGAATCCGGCGACCCCGAATGCCTTGACCAGTACCGAAACGACATAAAGCAGAAAGCCGGCCAGGACGCCACCCAGAATCATCGTCGCCGACTGCCCCATCCGCGCAAATCGCATTGAAACTGTTGCCGCAATCAGCGTCATGGCGACGAGGAGAAACGGCAACGCCACCAGCGAATCAAACTGCATGGCGAAGGCATTTGCCTTGAGGCCGAAGGAGCGGGCAACCTCGATCTTTGCCGGCAGCTCGTAGAACGGAATGGTTTCCGGGCGAGCCAGGCGTTCCTGCACGAATTCCGGCTTGAGGTTGGTGGCCACGCGGTCGGAAGCCTCGGCACGGATGTTGCCGTCCTTGAACAGCTTGACGTCCTGCAATTCCCAGTAGCCGTCGCGCAGGAAGGCGCGCGCGGCGTCCTTGCGCTCGACGATGTTGCCCTGCTGGTCGAGCACGAAGAATACCGCGTCCGCCATCTCCAGCCCCTGGTTGAGGATGGCGCGGGCGCCGATGATGGTGTCGCCGGAGTTGGTCTTTTGCCTCAGCCAGGGCGTCGTGTCCTCCGCGACGGCGTTCGACTTGCCGGCGCGCAGCTGGTTTTCCATCTGCTCCGACCAGGAAAATCCGTGCGCGGCGATCGGGTTGAGCACGCCGACCGACAGCAGCCCGAACATCAGCGCGCCGACGCAGCACGGGAACAGGAACTGCCAGGCCGAAACCCCCGCCGAGCGCGCGATGACAAGCTCGTAGCGGCGGTTGAGCGACACCAGCGTCGCCATCGCCGAAAACAGCCCGACGAAAGGCACCGTCTGCAGCATGATCATCGGCATCCTCAGCGCCGAAATGGCGAAGGCGGTGCCGTAGGTGAAGCCCGGCAGTCCGGTCGTGCGCCCCGAAAGTTCGGTGAAATCGATCAGGAACACCAGCGCCAAAAGGCCGAGGAAGAACCAGATGGTGATCGACACGTAGCGGAAGAAGAAATAACGGCCCAGCGTCCAGCCCATCGTCAGGCTCCCTGGCCGGAGGTGCCGCGCCGGGCGAGCCACAGCTTGAGCGCCGTCCAGCCCTCGCTGACGCGGCCGGCGAGATTCGTCATCCAGTCGGCCCAGGCGGCGGGCAGTTCCATGCTCCGCGACGAGACGATGAACCAGGCGGAGACCGCCGACGCCACGATGGGAACCGCGTAGACCATATAGGCGTAGTACCAAACCTTGTCGGCCTTGCCGGCGGCGAAGAAGCCAAGCCAGCGGACGAAAAGGGCGATAGCGATTGCCGTGATCAGCGGATGGATGCGCGCCTCGCGGTGCGAGCGCGCGTCGCCCGCGACCGCAAGCGCGATCAGCGCGAAGACCAGCGAATAAGACCATTCGGAGAAGCGCTGGTTGACCTCGGCCGTATAGCCGCCCGGATTGCGCTGGTACATCTTGTCGTTGGGATCCGGGTCGAGCAGGTATGGCGTCGTCCGGTCCTTGGGCAGCAGCGTGATCTCGTTCGCCGCCGACATGAAGGCGGACAGGTCGAAGGCGTAGGAGGTGAAACGGATGACGGAAAGGTCGCCGGTCACCGATTTGCGGTTGATGACGCCGTCATTCATCATCAGCACCTTCTCGTCGCCTTTTTCGACGATGCTGCCGGTCTTTGCGTAATAGGTGAGGTTGGCGCCTTCCTCGCGCGAATCGGCGACGAAGATGCCGCCGAGCTTGTTGTCTGGCAGCCGTTCTCCGATCTGCAGGAACAGGCCGTCGTCGATCTTACGAAACGTGCCTTCCTGGATGATCAGTGACAGAAGGTCGGCGCGCGAGGCCGCCACCAGCTGCCGGTTCTTCTGCCTGGCATAGGGATCGACGCCGTTATCGACAGCAAAGGAAAAGACGCTGGCCGCCAGCGCCAGCAGAAGGATCGGCCGCGCGATCGCCCAACGCGAGGCGCCCGCGGCGTTGATCACCGCCAGCTCCGAATCCGTGTTCATGGCGCTCAGCGTCTGCGCCACCGCGACCACCAGCGCGAACGGCACCACGATCGGGACGATCGAGGGGATGATCAGGGCCGCGACTTCGAAGAAGGTCAACGCCGACTGGCCACTGTCGGTGACCAAGTCGATCTTGGCGAGCACCTGCGTCGTCCACACGATCGCCAGTGTCCACGCCAGCGCCGCCAGGAACATCGCGGTAGCGCGACGCATGATGTAGCGTTCAACGACCTTCATGAAGGCTTTTCTCGATTGTGCCGAACGGCATCATGCCCACCGACAAGGTAGTCATCCGCCGACGCCTGCACAACCGGGTCCATAGGCGGCTCATCTGGTTTGTCCTCTCCACGCCACGCGCCCGGCGCGGCGGAGTCTCCGCGTCAATGAATAAGAAATGCGAAACATTGATGGTTAACAACAGGTTGCGGCATAAAGCTTGCGTTCCGCCGCGACGAATCCTTGGTTGGTTTCGGCGCCGATATAGACAGCGATTTCGGCCAAAGTCTTGCCAAATGGCCGAAAACGACCAAATGTCGCGCACGCTTGAAAGCCGGTTCGCGGCGCCTCACCCCGGAAGCAGGATCTGATGACTTCGAGACCTTCGATTGCCTTTGCCAAATTCGCCGCGCCCAAAAATGGCAGCGTCTTCGTGCTTGCGGCCGACGGCGGCGGCCTTGGCGATGCCGCGAAGGCCTGCGACCCGGCTGGCGCATTGGCGCGCGCCTTTCCGGTCGCCGATTTTTCCGGCAAGTTCGCGAGCTCGGTGGAAGTGCTGGCACCGGAGGGAACCTCTGTCGACCGGCTGGTGGCCGTCGGCGCCGGCAAGGTCGCAAACCTCGACGACTACGCCTGGCTGAAGCTCGGCGGCGCGGTTGCCGCCGCGCTGCGCAAGGCTGTGGAAGTCGCTGTCATCCTCGATCTTCCGGACGTCCAGCCGGACGGCAGGCAGGCGGCGCACCTTGCCGCCGGCATCCTCCTGCGCAGCTACGGCTTCGACAAATACAAGACCAGGAAGGACAAGGAAGACGGCCAATCCGACGCGAAGGGGGCGGAGAGCAAAAAGGCCGAAACCGCAAAGCCGGCCAAGATAACCATCCACTGCGCCGACCCTTCCGCCGCCAAGAAGGCCTTCGCCGCGGAAGAGGCCGTTATCGAAGGCGTGCTGCTTGCGCGCGATCTCGTCAACGAGCCGGCCAATACGCTCGGTCCGGTCGAGTTCGCCGCTCGCGCGAAGGAACTGGAAGGGCTCGGCGTTGAGGTCGAGATCCTCACCGAGAAGGAGATGAAAAGGCTCGGCATGGGCTCGCTGCTCGGCGTCGCGCAGGGCTCGCCGCGCGGCGCCCGCATGGCCGTCATGCAGTGGAAGGGCGGCAAGGCCAAGGACGCGCCGATCGCCTTCATCGGCAAGGGCGTCACCTTCGACACCGGCGGCAATTCAATGAAGCCGGCCTCCGGCATGGAGGACATGAAGGGCGACATGGGCGGAGCCGCCGCGGTCACCGGGCTGATCCGTGCGTTGGCCGCCCGCAAGGCCAAGGCCAATATCGTCGGCGTCATCGGCCTGGTCGAGAACGCCGTCGACGGCCATGCGCAACGCCCGGGCGACATCGTCACCTCGATGTCGGGCCAGACCATCGAGGTCTTGAACACCGACGCAGAAGGCCGCTTGGTGCTCGCCGATGCGCTCTGGTACACCAACGATCGCTTCAAGCCGAAATTCATGGTCAATCTGGCGACGCTGACCGGCGCCATCATGGTCGCGCTTGGCCAGCACTATGCCGGCCTGTTTTCCAACAATGACGAGTTGGCCGGCAGGCTTTTCGGCGCCGGCCAAGCCACGCAGGAGCGGCTGTGGCGCATGCCGCTTGGTGCCGAATACGACAAGCTGATCGAGTCCAAGAACGCCGACATGAAGAACATCGGCGGCCGCTATGGCGGCGCCATCATCGCCGCGCAGTTCCTGCAGCGTTTCGTCAAGGACACGCCCTGGGCGCATCTCGACATCGCCGGCACCGCGATGGGCGCGCCGGCGAGCGAGATCAACCAATCCTGGGGCTCCGGCTTTGGCGTGCGGCTGCTCGATAGGCTGGTACGCGACCATTACGAAGGGTAAGGCTGTCGTGGCCGACATCCTGTTCTACCACCTGACCGAATCGACGCTTGAGGAAGCCCTGCCGGGCCTGCTCGAGCGCAGTGTCGAGCGCGGCTGGCGCGCGGTCGTGCAGACCGGCACGGAGGAACGGCGGGACGCGCTCGACCAGCATTTGTGGACGTTTCGCGACGACTCCTTCCTCGCGCACGCCACCGACCGCGAAACCTATCCGGCCGAGCAGCCGATCCTGCTCACCACGGGGGAGGGCAACCCCAACGCTGCCCAGATACGCTTCCTGGTCGATGGTGCGCACCCGCCCGAGCTTTCGGGCTACGAGCGCGCCGTCTTCCTGTTCGACGGCCACGACGCGGCGCAGCTCAAGGGCGCGCGCAGCCACTGGAAGACGATGAAGGAAGCCGGCCACGCGGTGACCTACTGGCAGCAGACGCCCGACCGTCGCTGGGAGCGCAAGGCGTGAGGGTGATCAGCGGTCGCTCATCGTTGTCTTGTTGATTTTGGTGCTGGGCGGAAGGTCCTTCACCTGTCGGTGGATTTGGCCGGCGATATGCACTTTAACCCCGAAGACAAGTCTTCTTGATTTGCTCGACGGACATTTCCCCTCCGAGCACGGGTGGCGTCAAAAGTCGTAACATTCGCCGGCGGCAGGCGCGCTACATCAGCGATGCGGTGGCCATGCGATTTTTGGCGGTATTCGGCTTCTTGTCGCCGACATACTCAACATTCGTATCGATGAGGCGGTCGCTGTCGATGCCAATCGCGGTCATGATGTCCATGATCGCCTTGATCCGTTGCTTGGCCAGGTCCTTGTTCGTCTTTGCCGCATTGGCGCCCGTGATCTCCTTGGCGGCCAATGCCGTCAGTTCCACGTTGCAACGCGAATCCTTGATGCTGCTGGCGAAGTTCTCGAGGTCGCGTTTGACCGGGGGTGAAATCACCGAGGATCCGCTGTCGAAGAAGAGGGCGACCTGGGCAGGGCTTCGCTTTTCATACTGCCGGCAGGAGATCCCTTGCTTCGGCAAGGTATACAGGATAGCGCTCCGCGCCTGGTTCCTATCGCTGGCGCGATCGTCGACCCAATGAGAAAGCGCCAGCACCATTTCGGGCTTGACGCCCTGCGCTTTCAAAAACGCGCGTGTGGCGTTCAGCCTTTGGCCGGCAATGCTGTCCGCCTTGTCGTACGCGCCTTCCTTGCTGGCCGTCGCGTAGAGCCGGTAGCCGCAATCGCGACCGGCGTCCTTGACGAATGCCGCCAGCCCTTTCGCGGTTTCGTCGGAAATCTTGCTGTCGCCCTTTTTGAACAGGACGCGGTACGAGTTCCACTGGGTGCACTTCGGCCCGACGTCGCGCTCCTGGGCGGCGGCTGTGAAAAATGCGGTACTGACGGGAATGATGAAAAGGCCCAGGACAAGGCCGACAATACTTTTCATTTCTTTGGCGCCCTTCCAAACTGACCCGATCTGTTCTTATCGCACTTCGCACTCTTGATTCGCACCCATGAAAGGTCACGTTCGCGCGATTGGCGGGCTCCCGCCCTTCAGTCCCAGACGAGCAGCAATTTGCGCCAAAAGGCGTTGGACGGCATCGGCTTCGAACCGCGCGGCAGTTTGATGGCCAGATAGATGGTCAGCCATTTGCGGTCGATCTCCCGGACGGAAACCTTCAAATCGTGCAACTCGAAAGGTTTCGAAATCCGCGTCCATCCGGAGAATGCCAGCGCGCCGACCGGCGTGTCGTTTTTCCAGCCCAGTTTTTCTTCCGGCCGGCCCAGCGCCATGGCGAATTCGAACGGCGAGGCATCCTCGTGGGCGATCTCCACCGTAGCGATGACACTGCGGGCAAAGGTCGGGAAAGTCGAATTGAGGGCGGCGACAACCGGGCCATGGATGCTCGGCCGCAAAAAGATACCGCCATTGTCCCCGGCGACCAGCAATGCCGGCAACTCGGACGGATAGTTCGTTACAAGCGCTGCGCGCTTCAGCTCCTCGCCGGTCAGCCGCCGCATGCGTTGACGTTCTTGCGGCGCGTTGAGACGCGGGTGCTTCCCGCCGGTCGAAACCACATTTCGGACCTGAATGCTTGAAAAGCCCCCGAGCACCCGAGCGTCCGGCCGATTGCCGCCGCATCTGACGGCGAGCAGCAGGTCGCGTCTGCCGGGAGCAGGCGAGTGGACGCCCGTTGCGATCTCGCGTGGTTCATGCGGGCGGCTGACATCGGCCCAACCGTTCCCGTCGCCATCCTCGAGGAGCCGGGCGAGCTGGTCAAAGGTCTGGTTTTCCGCGTCCACGATCGCGATCTGGAACTGCGCCGGTGCGGTCAGTGCCTCATCGAGATAGACCCAGCAGCTGGCGCTGATCGTCCCCGCCGGACAGACGCCCTTCAGCAGCGCCATTGAGACGGTGCCGGCGGTGGCCTGCACAAACAGCTGGTCCGGCGACTGCTCGACATAGCTCAAGAGATCCGCATCGGCAGCCGGATGCGAGCCAACATAGGCGCGGCGCAGGGCTTCGACCGGGAGGTAGCGCTCGCTGTAGAGCGAGGAATGGAGTTCCGGCACTGTTTCTTCAGCGGCGGCGTTGAGCAGTTCGACGACGCCCAGCGTGAAGTCGGACCGTCCGGCGTGAGCGAGCAGCGAAATGGCCGTATCGGCCCTGCCTTCTCGCGCCGCAATCTCGGCCAGCAACTGCACTGCGTCCGCGGAGTTGGGGGAGGCTGCGCTCAGCCGCAGATACCGTTCGTCCTTGACGCGCAGTTCAAGATTCCAGAGGTTGAGGTCCTTCTCATGATCGGCAGTGTTCGAGCTGATGCCGAGCTGTACGAACATGTCGGTGTGCGCGAACTTGTGCTTTCGAAACACATCGATGATAGGACGGCGATTCCTCAGCCACTCGGCATTGCGGTTCATGCCGGCCGGCGAAGACCGGTACCAGTACAGCGGCTCCGGCACGGTGACGATTTCCAGACCCGCGAGATCGGCGCGCAGGAAGAATTCCCAATCGCTCGCCGAAAAGCCGCGCTCCTCGTTGAGGTAGCCAACCTTGTCGAACACCTCGCGCCGGAACATCGCGTTGGCGTCGCCATACGGATTGGTAATCAGCGCGATGTCCGGCGGACCGCCGACCGGAAAGTAGAGCATATAGCCGCTCTTGGTGTCCGGCGGCACGAAAGGCTCGTTGAGCCATTTGGCGAAAGTCGTGCAGATATCGGCGCCGGACTTTTGCATGCCGGCCACAAACGTGCTGACCGCGTTGGGGAAGAGAGCGTTGTCGTCGTCCAGGAACAGGATAAAGGACCCCTTGGCGGCGCGAATACCGGTGTTGCGCGCTTTGCCGAGGAAGCCGTTCTTCTGCCGGATGATCCGCCAGCCGCGCTGCTCGAACTCGGGCTCGATGTCATTGAGCAGCCGAATTGCATCCGGATCCGTGCTGCCGTCATCGACGACGATCAGTTCGATATTGGGATAGTCCTGGCGCCGGACCGAGGCAATCGCCTGCGGCAACAGCCGCGCCCGATTGTAGTGCGCCGTGATGATGGATACCAGCGGCGGTCGGCTGCGGTTCCGGCTTGGGCCGTCGGCTCTGGCCGGATGTCGGCACAATTTGACGTGCAGTTTGCTCCAGGCCTTCTCGCGCGCTTCCCGGTCAAGCAACGGTTTTGCCGGACCGAACGAGCGGCTCTCGAGCACGGATTGGATCTTGGCCGCGATCGCGGAGGGGGATGCCTCCACCATGACCGCCTCGGCGGACTCCGGCTGAAGCAGCCCGCGCATGCTGCCGACGTCCGTCGTGACGAACGGGATCTTCTCGTCAAGGCAAGTCACCACATCCAGCGGGAGCTGCGCGGCCGAGTGCGTGATTGCCACCAGCGCATGGCTTTGCCGCAGGTAACGAAAGATCTCGGGCTCGTCCCGGATGGGCAGCAGTTTCAGCTTGAAGGGCCAATGCCGGGCGCGCCGCAGGATCATGCCGCCCGAATGCTCGCCGAGCACATGACCAAATGCGCCGACGATGGTCACGGCCAGGTCCGTCACGCCATTCTCGGCCAGGCGATCCAGTGCGTCGCAAAACAGCGTCAGTCCGCTTCGCGTCTTGGTGCCCGAGAAATGAACCACCTCGGCGGCCGGTTTTTCCCGGGGCCGGTAGTGATCGACGGCGAAGTTCGAACGCCACTCCTCGGGCTCCAACGGCGTCGCGATGTGCTGGCTGGCCGGCAGTCTCCACCCCGCCTTGTTCATCCAGTCGAGCAGGGACTGGCCTGTGACGACGAGATGGTCGCAGGTTTCGGCGGAGGTCCTCTCCATATGGGCGACGGTCATCTGCTCCTTGCGTTCGATCGCCCTGGCGTTAGCCTCCAGATCCCACATGAGCGGCCCATGCGCGAGCACCACGAGGATGGGAGGGTCGGCAAAGACACCCGTGCGCTTGGCGACGGTGGGGAAATGCGCCAGCCCGCCTTCAAGCGCGAAATAGACGACATCGAAGGGGTTCTGTTTGAGGTAGTGGTAGACGGCTACGGAATTCTTGTCGCTGGACTCCAGGCCACGCAGCAATTCGGGTGACCGCGGCAGCAGCTCGAGGCGCACCAGGAAATTATCGAAGCTCCATTTGGCGAGCCTGTCGATCTCCTGCTCGTCGGGCTGGCTGCCGAGCGGGCTCGGCACCCATAGCAGCGTGACCGTGTCGCCGATTTTCGCCAGGTGCTGCGCCAGCGCATACGTCGCCGACCCTGGATCAGCGGTAACCGTAGAGCCGAACTCGACTTCGGAAACGACACACACCCTGCGGGGTTTGTGGCTTGACTGCCGCTTAGGCGTAGAGATTGCGCCCGTCTTCGAACCAACCTTCAATCGGTCCCCCTCGATCCTCAGCCGCAGCAGTCTTGCCAACAGGTGGATAACACTTTGATAATCGTCTGACCGGGATAATCATCGCAAGCCTGTCCAGGCTCCTCGCGCAAACCGTATTGATTGGCGTTCGCATGCTTGCCCATCGACCTCCAAAACACCTTGAGCGGCTGGACCATAGGCCGCTTGACGTGCGCAAGGACGAGATTCTGTGCTTCGTTGCACTGCGCAACGAGAGGACGTTGCTGCCGCATCTTCTCGAACATTATCGAAGGCTCGGAGTCGACCGGTTCTTCTTCCTGGACAACGGCTCGACGGACGGGACGCGAGAACTAGTCCTGGAGCAGCCGGACAGCCATTGTTTCCACACGGAGGGGTCGCATTTCGCCGAGAACATCACCCCGCCGCGATGGATCAACACATTGATGCGCGTGTTCGGTTCCGGCCACTGGTGTCTGTCCGTCGATGCCGACGAGCTTCTTGTCTATCCCGATCTCGAGCGCGTGAGCCTGCGCCGGCTTTTCAATTATCTCGAGTCGACCGGCGCCGAAGCTGTGATCGGATCCATGATCGACATGTACGCGGACGGACCGTTGGCGGAGTGCAGCTACGACGGCAGCATCCCTTTGGTGGACGCATCCTCCTATTTCGATCCGGAGCCGGGATGGCTGCGCGCGCGGGATGGACTTTATCCTCCCGAGCAAATGTTCGGCGGGGTGCGCGAGCGCGTTTTCTGGCGCGGCCGCTTCAAGCAGACCTTTCCACCGTGCCTGACCAAGGTGCCGATCGTGCGGTGGAGCAGGGACACACATTACCACGCGGCGCAGCACACCATCAGCAAGGTGCGGTTCAGCGAACTCCGCGTCGCGCTGCTGCACTTCAAATTTGTTTGGGGCTTCCAGCAGAAATCGGCATCCTCGCTAGGCGAGAATGCGCAACTGAAAGAAAAGACGCTCGAAGAGCGCGCCGCCTATATGGAGGCCTTGGAGCGCAATCCGAAACTCTCGCTTCGCAACGACCGGTCCGTGCGCTATCGCGGCGACACTGCCCAGCTCGTGGAACTCGGCTGGATGAAAACCTCGGATCGCTACGCCGAATTCGTCGCGACGGGCTGGCCGCGGTTACAGGAAACCGCGGCCAGCTGATCTGACGATCTATTGGCGAAATGCCGCCGGCAATTATCCGCCGTAGCGGCCGCCGCCATCCCCGCCATTGCCGTTCCCACCGCCCCCGGCAAACTGCGACAAGCTGTTCAAAGCAAGCGCTTTGCAGGCCGTTGGCGCATTCGGATAACGATGCAGGTAGTCCTCTAGCGCCTCGATGGTGCCGATCTTGAGGGCCTGCTCGCAGGCGAGCTCGGCTTCCTTGATTGGAGCAACTTCGATTTGCGCTTGCGCCGCATTCGAAAACGCGACGCTCAACCCGAGCAGACTGAGTCCGCCCAGAAGTAGCGACTGTATCTTACGCATTACGCCCACCCTTGCCACTACATACCCCATAGGCTGTTGATACTATTGATTTGTTAGCAATTTGTCAACCATATCGGAAGAAATCGGCTTGAGAGATGGTTAACTTTGAGCGGCTGCTTGGGCCTGTGAAGGCTATTTCTCGCCGACGGGGCTGAATCGCGTCGTGGCCGCAGAAATGCGGCGCCGAAAAACAGGCGAACCGGCAGCATGTCGAGTTCAGATTTCGAACGTCCTGCTTTAGTCGCTGAACACCGTCAGCGTCCGAAAG
This sequence comes from Mesorhizobium sp. WSM4887, assembly GCF_029625865.1. Taxonomy (NCBI): domain Bacteria; kingdom Pseudomonadati; phylum Pseudomonadota; class Alphaproteobacteria; order Hyphomicrobiales; family Phyllobacteriaceae; genus Mesorhizobium; species Mesorhizobium sp. WSM4887. The sequence goes on along the minus strand of NZ_JARTVP010000002.1, from coordinate 949,227 downwards.
AAGGCGTTGCTCGGAGCACCGTTCGGTCCTTCCACGAAGCGCACCGCGAGCACGATCGAAAGCGGCATCTTGCGCCTGACATTGACCGTCGCCGCCAAGGCGTGGCGCACGAATCTGTCGCGGACCGTCATCCAGCCGGAAAAGCCGATTGTCTGCGCGCCGACATCCTGCTGCCAGTCTATAGGCCGGTCCGGGCGGGCGAGCGCCAGGCCGAACGCGATTGCCGGAGCCTCGGCATGGGCGAGTTCGATGGCGGCCTCTATTCTGCGAAAGAAGGGCGGGAATTGATGATCGATCGATGCTGCGACCGCACCCTCCGCATGCGGGCGCAGGAACACGCCGCCGCCGTCGGGCGCCACCAGCAACAACGGCAGCGCTGCAGTGCGCGGCGTAAGCAGCCTTGCGCTCCTCAGCACGTCGTAAGCGAGCGCGCCTGAAGCGCTGGCCGCCTCGGCTCTGCCTGATGCGTCTGGCTGCGGCCTGGCGAGACCGTCTCCAAGCAAGGCGGTGGCAGTATCGTGGCGGCCGACCGAAGCGGCGATGCCGACGAGCGTCTCGATCGCTGCCTCGCCGTTCGGCTCGAGGTCGCTGAGAGCCAGATATTTGCGATCGGCAGGCGTATATTTCAGGTTCTCGCGCGCGCTGTCGACTTCGGAACGCGCCGTGTTCTGCGCGATGGCCATTTGGTGGAGCAGCCGGGTGTCATCGGATCGCAGCGTCCGCAACGCCTCCAGGACAGGCAAGCGGTTGTCGTACCAATTCGACGTGCGGAACATGCCGTCCGGTTTCGACCGGTACCAGTAGAGCGGCTTTGGAATGGGCCTGAGCTTGAGCCCGGCGAGTGAGGCCCGCGCGAAGAACTCCCAGTCGTGCATGGCATAGGTGGGATCCTCAAGCCAAAATCCGATCTGCGAGAAAACCGACCGGCGCACCATCGCATTGGCGTCGCCATAGACGTTGTGGATCAGGCCCAGCGCGTCGGGGCCGCCAAGCGGCAGATACTGGATCAGGCCGTCGGCCCGGTCCTCGGGCACGAAATCCTCATAGAAGAGCAATTGGAAGGCCGTGCAGATGTCCGCGCCCGATGCCGCCATGCCACGGACGAAATGCTCGACGGCTTCCGGAAAAAGCGCATTGTCGTCGTCCACGAACAGGATCAGTTCGCCGCGCGCGGCGCGCACGCCGGCATTGCGGGCGGCGCCAAGATGCTTGTGCGGCCGGCGCAGGATCCTCCATCCGCGCTTACGGAAGCCTGGTTCCAACGTATCCAGCAATTGCCTGCCTTCTTCCAGATCGCTTCCGTCGTCGACCAGCACCAGTTCAAGATTGCCGTAGGTTTGCGCCTCGACCGCTTCGATGGCTTGTTTGAGATAGAGCGGCCGGTTGCGATGCGCCATAACCACCGAAACCAGGGGCGCCGGTTGGGGCCGCTTGCGAACGCGCTTCCGGGCAGCGGGCACATTGCGTGTATCCAGCCATGCCTTGCGGCAGGGGCCCGTCATATCGATCCGCCGTGGCCGGGGCGGCTTCTCGAGCGCCGCCAGCATGGCGGCCGCCAATTGCGCCGCGTCGGGCTCGACCAGCGGCGGCTGGCCGGCTTGAGCCTTCCAGGCTTCGGCATTCGCGCCGGCATTGGTTGCAACGAAGGGCAGCCCTGCCGCGGTGCATGCGCCAACGGCCTCGCCGGTCGATGCGGCAAGGCTGGGGACAACGGCCAAGGCGCCGCTGCGTGCGAGGTAGTCGAGCCTCTCCTCGAGGGTCGCGCGCGGCAACAGCTTGAGCCGGAACGGCCAACGTTCGGCGCGCCGCAGAAGCAGTCCGCCGCTGTGCTCGCCCATGATCTTGCCGAATGGACCGAACGCGGTGAGGGTCAGCCCTTCGGGCGCCGATTGCGCGAGGATGTCGAGCGCGTCGCAGAGCAGCGTCAGCCCGTCACGAAAGCGCGATCCGGCCAGGGCGGCAAGCTCACGCGCCTTGCTCGCGATGGGTGGCTGCGGCGCTTCGGTCCGGACGGCCCGAAGCGGTGGCGGCAGCACCGTCGCCTTGCGCACCTTCCAGCCTCTCGACAGCATCCATTGGCGCAGGGCGGCGGATGCACAGACCGTCCTGTCGGCCATCTCGGCGCAGTACTTTTCCATGTAGGCCGTGGCGATCGCCTCGGTGCTGCCCATGAATGTTTTGTCGGCTTCATGCGCCCATTCTTGCGGAGCGCGGGCAAGGAGGACGATCGGCGGCGTGGCGAAGGCATCGGTCTCAGCCGCGAGCAGGGTGAAGTAGGGCAGGCCACCCTCCAGCGGCGCGTAGACCAGATCGTAACTGCACCGCTCGAGATAATGCAGCAGCGCAGCGGAGCGGCTTTCGGGCGTCGCCAGCGAGGGAAGCAGCTGGTCGGACCGGTCGAGAACCTCCAGTTTGACCGAGGCGGCCCCGAACTCCGCCCGGCGGGCCGCGACCTCGTCCGTGGATGGCACGTCCCGGCCGGCAACCCACAGCAGCGTGACGTCGTCTCCGTCTTCGGCGAAGAGCCTGGCAAGTTCGCCGGGCGCCGAGGCATCGTCTTTATCGGCGTCGCGCCGGATCGCAGGCGTGACCACGCAGATGCGGCGACGACCGCCTTCCGGCTTCGGCTTGCTTCCAGCGGTCATTGAACGTTCCTCTGACCCAAATCGACCGGCAAGGCTTCCACGCTTCTCTGGTCTTTGACCATGCCGGATTTACTTTTCAGTGATCATCCTTCTGCGCCGTTGATAAACCAATGCAATCAAGCGGCCCCTAAAAAGACTGTGCAATCAAGCGATTGTTACAAGTTTATCGACACGGCATAACCAATCTTTACGCGTCCCGGCTAACCGTTCACGGCATAGCAGGAGGCGCGAATGAAAACGATATTGAAGTTTCTCGCTGCGCTCGCCTTGACGGGCGCGATGATCTCGACGAGCTCGGCAGACCAATTGCTGCGTCCGCGCATGAATCTCGGCAAGGGCTACGTCAAGACGATCAGCGGCGACCGCGGCGGCTATGTAATCGACTATGCCATCGGCATGCTGAAGATGCGCCGCAGCGGCGGTTTCGTGCGCTTCAACGGTGCGTGCGATTCGGCCTGCACGCTTTACCTGGCGATGCCCAAGAGCAAGGTCTGCGTCACGCGCAACGCATCGTTCGGCTTCCACCTGCCGTATGGCGCCGGGGTGCGCGGCAACCAGGTCGCGGCCGACTTCATGATGAAGAACTACCCTGGCTGGGTTCGCGGCTGGATCGCCAAGCGCGGCGGCCTGAAGAACTCCGTCACCACCATGACCTATGCGGATGCGAGCCGGTTCCTGCCGACTTGTCCCGCCGAACAGCGTTCGACCATTGCGAGCCTCAGCCCAACGCGCCTGCGCGGCGGTTGAACCCCGCAGCAAGTGCTGGGACACCGACGACGGCGGGTGCTTCAGGGCGCCTGCCGTTGCCGTTTCAAGCGGCCGCTCACATTTGAACGGAGAGGTCGTTTGTGTATGTTCGGGCAAACTCCAACGGGTGTGGCGTGAATGCAGTCTTGTCAGAAGTTCGTGCTGATCGCTTCGCCACGAACCGGTTCTCAAGCGCTCAATCGCCATCTCAACCAGTATGACGGAATGGTGCTGCACGGCGAAATCTTCAATCCGAGCTTCGTCGGCTTGCGCCATGACTATCACGAGAAAATCGATCTGCCGCGCGATCGGGTCGATTTGCGAGATGTCGAGCCGGAGCAGTTCATCGCGCGCATCTTCGACGATCAGTCGGCTCGCTTCATCGGTTTTCATATATTTCCCGACCAGACGCGCGCGGCCATACTCCCCGTGCTGGAAGATGAAAGCGTCAAGAAGCTCTGGCTTGTCAGGAATCCGATCGCGTCCTTCGTCTCGTTGCTCGAAGCGGAAGCATCCGGAGTATGGACAGTCCATGCCACCGACCGGTTCGCAGCCGACAGCCCCAGAAAGAAGGTGCATTTCGACATAGAACGTTTCAACGCGTTTCTGCGCGAGCTGAATCTGTTTCGCGCAAAGATCAGATCGGTGCTGTTCGAGACCCGACAGCCGTATTTCCCGATCCACTATAGCGACATCGGCGATCCACTGGTTGGCAATGCAATCATTGCCTATCTCGGCGGTTCCCAGCGACTGGACCACTTCGAGACCGAGATCCTGAAGCCGCCGCAGCGGCCTTTCGTCGACCGCATCGAGAATTACTGGGAATTCGTGACCTATTTCAGGGCAGTCTCGACGGACGATCTGTACGCGTTCGGCTGACGTCGGAAGATGGGCCAGCCCATGAATGCGCTATGACTGCTGCGGCGCATAAGCGAGCTGGTCGCTGCCGCCGCGAACGACGCGGGGCCTGCACGGCCACAAGCCTGGAGATCGACGCGGCCTGCACCGACTACCAGGGTCAGCCTCGCTTCGACATCAGGGCAGGGCATCGGCGGCAGCGCTTCGCTTTACAGCTTGCCCTCCGGCCGCCATTCCCGCCGGTACCAGTCGACGAATTTCGCCAGTCCTTCCTCGATCGGCACTTTCGGCTTGAAGCCGATGTCGCGCTCTAGCGCGCTGGTGTCGGCAAAGGTCTTCTCGACATCGCCAGGCTGCATGGGAAGATCCTCACGGATGGCCTTCACGCCGAGCAGCCCTTCCAGCGTCTCAATGAAGCGGCCGAGATGCACCGGCTGGCTGTTGCCGATGTTGTAGATGCGGTGGCGCTCGCCGCCGGCCGCCGGCGGCTTGTCGAGAACCGCAATCACGCCCTCGACAACGTCGTCGACATAGGTGAAATCGCGCCACATCTCGCCATGGTTGAAGACGCGGATCGGCTTGCCGGAGAGCATCGCCTCGGTGAAGATCCAGGCCGCCATGTCCGGTCGTCCCCAGGGGCCGTAGACGGTGAAGAAGCGCAGGCCGGTCTGCGGCAGCCCGAAGAGATGCGAATAAGTCGAACTGATCAGCTCATCCGCCTTCTTGGTCGCCGCGTAGATCGACACCGGATTGTCGACGCGGTCGGTTTCCACGAACGGCACCTTGGTGTTGCCGCCATAGACCGAGCTCGACGAGGCATAGACCAGATGCTTGATCTCGGGCGATGCACGGCAGAGCTCCAGCACCTCCAGGTGGCCGGCGATGTTGGCGTGGATATAGGCGCGCGGATTTTCGAGCGAATAGCGCACGCCCGCCTGGGCGCCGAGATGCACGATGCCGCTAAGCAGCGTTCCCTCGAGGTTCGCCGCCAGCGCGCCCGGCTCGGCTATGTCGAGTTGGCGGAACGAAAATCCGTGCCGGCCGGAAAGCCTGGCGAGCCGTGCCGCCTTCAATGCCGGGTCGTAGTAGGCGTTCATGCTGTCGACGCCGACAACGGCGTCGCCGCGGGCGAGCAGGCGCTCGCAGATATGGCTGCCGATGAAGCCGGCGGCTCCGGTCACAAGGATGGTCATGCGCGGACCTCGGATGAGGGTAGGGGCGGGATCATTTCCGTCTCGGGGCTTTCTTGGCTTGCGCCGGCGGGTTCGGCCAACGCCAGCCATCGCCTTCGCCAGGCGCGGGCTGCGGGCGCGCCACATAGGCGAGCGAAACATTGGCCTCGAGATAGACGCGCGACAGCATCTCGGCGAGCACGCCCGACGTTACCATCTGTAGGCCGGCGATGACCAGGAAGAAGCCGGTGAACAGCATCGGGCGCGTTCCAATGTCCTGTCCGAAAAACACCTTCAAGCTGAACAGGTAGGCAAGGATCAGCGAGCCGAGCACGCCGAACACGATGCCGATGCCGCCGAAGAAATGGCCGGGCCTGGTCCGGTAGCGCATGAAGAAGAACATGAAGACCAGGTCGAGCACCACGCGGAAGGTGCGCGAGATGCCGTATTTCGACTGGCCGTGGATGCGGGCGTGATGCGTCACCACCTCCTGGGCGATGCGGCGCGGCGTCGTCACCGTCGCCAGCCAGGCCGGGATGAAGCGGTGCATTTCGCCATAGAGCCTGACGCTGCGGATGACGCTGCCGCGGAACACTTTGAGGCTGCAGCCATAGTCCTTCAGCCGAACCCCGGTGACGCGCGCGATCAGCGAGTTGGCGATGCGTGACGGCAGCCGGCGCATCCAGAAACCCTCCTGGCGGTTCTTGCGCCAGCCGGCGACGAGGTCGAGATCCTCGGTCAGCAGTCGATGGACCATGCGCGGTATGTCGAACGGATCGTTCTGCAGGTCGCCGTCGAGCGTCGCGATGACATCGCCGCGGGCAGCGTCGAGGCCTGCCTGCATGGCCGCCGTCTGCTTGAAGTTGCGCACCAGCTCCACAGCGTGCACATGCGCACCGTATTCGGCCGCCAGGCGGCGAATTTCATTCGGCGTGGCGTCGGTGCTGCCGTCGTCCACCAGCACCACTTCCCAGGGCTGGCTGTAATTCTCCATCGCCTGGTGGATACGCACGATCAGCGGCTCGACGTTGTCGGCCTCGTTATACATCGGGATGACGATGGAAAGCTGGTGCTCGGGCATGACGGCACCGGCAGGCAGCCCCGACTGAGGAATGGGAAGCATGTCCATGGCGGTCATTTCCTTGCGGGTCCCGTAGCCGGCGTCTCCGGCAGCGTCGATTTCGAGGGAAACAGCCAGGCGATCGCACCGGTGGCAACGGCCGAGCAGAGGATGAACAGATGCAGCGCCAGCGCCGCCTGCAGCCCGTCCTTCATGGCGATGCCGGAATAAAGCAGCGCCGCTGCCGCGCCCGCCTCATAGGTACCGAAACCGGCGACACCCTGCACCGGCAGGATGGCGGCGGCCTCGGCGCCGACGGCGCCGGGAAAGGCAGTCTGGAAGGAGGTGCCGAGCAGCATGGCGAGCAGCCATCCCTGCACGGCAAGCTTCAGCGTCCAGTTGGCGACCGTCCACCACCAGCCGTAGCGAGAGCGCCCCGTGGCCTCGGTGAAGATATCGCGCAGCTTGCCGAGCTTCGACACGATGCTGCCGCGCCCGGCCCAGTCATGCGGCGCGCGCGCCCAGCGCGGCAGATACCAGGCGGAGGCAATCAGCGCTGCTATTCCCGCGGCCCTGAGCGCCGGCTGAAGACCGGGCCACACCAGGCACGCGAGCACGCCGACGACGAAGGCGTCCTGCAGCCTGAACCACAGGAGCGAAGCACCGGCGCGCACGATCGAGATGCCGAACACCTGCCGCAACAGCAGCGGGAAGGCGGTCTCGCCGCCGCGGAACGGCACCACGTTGATCATGGCGTTGTGAATCAGGATGACGCGCAGGCAGGCGCCGAAGCGGCCGTTCACCTCGTCGCGGAACTCGTCGCAGACCCGCAGCGCGCGCAGCACATAAGTGACGAACAGCGCCAGCGTCACCGCAGCGAAGGCGCCGGGCGTGATGCTGGCGAAGGCGTCGCCCATCATCTTCCAGCGCGAGTCTGCCGCAAGCCAGGCCAGCAGCGCCAGTGTGACGATTATCGAGAATGCTTTTTTCAACCAGTTCTCCGAATGGCGCCGACCGCCGCATTCCGGGTAATTGCTTCGATTTCGAAATCGGGCGCACGGCCGGGGACGGCTCCAGGCCGCCGGCTCCCTTGCCGGCTTCCAATGGCCTGGCGAGGCGCCAAGATTCCGAGCACTTCCGTGGTCGCCGGCCCGTTCAACGTTTCTGCTCCATCATAAGCGGCCGATCCTATAAACCAGCGGCTTGCCCATCCACAAGCTTTGGCGCGGCCGCAATCACCGTTCGCGGGCGATCCTGGCTCGCTGCGACGGGAAGGTTGACACCATTCCTCGAGCGGCAGTTAATATCACGTGGGGGCGGTAGCTGCGCATTGGGATCGAATACCCAATCTGGGTAGTGACGCCAGATCGAAAGGCGTCGTCGAAATGTTATCGCTCATCATTCCTGCAGTTCGAAAAATATTGCCGTCCAGACCAGCGCGGAGCGTGAGGTGCCGTCGTTCTGCGCGGCGCGCGGACCTGATGCTTCTGCTCTTCTGCGGTGGAGTGGCGCTGTCCGGCGTTGCTCACGCAGCCGGCGCTGGGTCTCCGGCAGCGGCACAAGCAGGCACCACGCCGACGGCATTTGAGTTGCAGTTGTTCTATGCCGACCGCACCTGGAACTGGGAGGACGGAGCCGCCTATTTCGCCCAGGACAGGCGCATGCGTGCCTGGACGTCCAAGCCTGGTTCAACGTCCTTCGCCGAAGGTACATGGCATCTCAGCAATGATGGCAAGATGTGCATGGAGCTCGTCTGGCGGTCCACGGCCTATACGGCACAGCCCATCCGCACCTGTTTCAGCCATCGCGTCCTGAACGGGACCGTCCAGCAACGGAGGGATCCGGATGGCCGGTGGTACAGCTTCAGGCACGCTTCGGACAATTCGGCCGACGAGTTCAAGAAAATTCAGGCGGGCGATACCAGGAGCGTCGATTTCGAAAAGGCCCGCAAGTTGGTCGATCCCAAGAGTTAGTCGCTGCTGGCGCACGTCCAGAAAAATGCCTAGAGCGGCTGGCCGTTTCACGGAAACGCCGACCCGCTCTATCTCTTTGCTCACGCAATTTCCGGACGGAAAACCGCTGCACACGTCCTGGAATTGCTCTAGCAGTTTCCGCTCGGAATTGTCCCGGCGTATCAAATCTAAGAGGCTCGCTGAGACAAGCCGTCAACCCAGCTCAGCGAGCCCACGCCCCGACACAGTACTCACAGGGACGACTGCCAGCCGTGCAGGCTGGCGTTTTTCCGCGGCGTTCATGCCGCGCGGCGGGGGGGGGGGGGGGCGGCGCCCCCCCCCACTTCCAATCTCTTGCCTGGGCGCAATTCCGGACGGAAAGGCGCTCCGCAATTGTTCCGAGTTCACGCCGGATCCTCCGCGCTCTGCCGCGCGAGATAACGCTGGTCGATGTCTGGCAGCGGCTCGCCTTCCAGCGTTGCCTCGAAGGCGCGCAGGCGCTTGTGCACTGACTGCAGCTCGACGATGGTCGACCAGGAATTCAACAGGAACTGCAGCGAATTCGTCACCTTGCCGAAGGCGTTCGAAATCTGGTTCAGCGCACCGAAGGTGATCTTGTGCGCAACCAGCGAGGGCCCGAGGATCAGCAGCGAGAAGATGTTGTCGGCCTGCAGGTAGGTGTACCGGACGACGTTGAAATAGATGTAGTGGAAATAGAGCCTGAAGTAGTTGCGGCGCACATTGTCGAACAGTTCCGTCGTCGTCGCCGGCTGCGCCCGGTCGGGATGGTCTTCGCCGTAGACGAGTTCCTTGCGATAGGCGGCCTCGACGCGCTGGTTGCGGAACTGGAGGCCCGGCAGCTTGATGCCGGCGAGCATCACCGAGGCCGTGCCGAATATGCACCACCCCAGCGCGGCAACGACCAGGGGCTGCGGCACCGCGCCCAGGATCGGCAACTCGGTGATGTGCGCTTGCAGCTGGATCATCACCGGCAGGAAGGCGATGAGGGTCATGATCGACTGGACGAAGCTCGAGCCCAGGTCCTCCATGATCTGCGAGAAGCGCATCGTATCTTCCTGGATGCGCTGCGAAGCGCCCTCGATGTGGCGCAGCCGGCCCCAGTTCGCCATGAAGTAGTCGTTCATCGCCGTGCGCCAGCGGAAGATCCAGTGGCTGACGATAAAGGCGTTGACCACCTGCACGTTCATGCCGACCAGCGCCAGCCAGGAGAAGTCGGCCAACCCCCTGTAGAACTCGATGTCAGTCGATGGCGTCGTTCCGGACATCAGCCCCTGGACATAATCGAAGAAAGGTCCGTACCAGTTGTTGACGGCGACGCTGACCTGCACGTTGAAATAGATGAAGAAGAGAATGACGGCGGTCATCAGGATCGACCAGTTCTGCCACGGATGCGGAGCATACCAGCTCCAGAACGCGTAGAAGATCGCCACACAGGCCACGAAGTACATGTAGAACCACAAGAACGGCTTCGACCATAGAACCGCGATGCCGATGATGGGCGGCGCACCCGCAGCCGCCGGCGGCATGCCGAGGATGGCGCCCAGCTGTTCGCCGCCGAAGAACCAGAACAGGATCGCCGCAAGGCTCCAGAGGGCGGCCGAGGTGAAGAAAAGCTTCGGCTGCGGGAAGAAGGATACGAACACTGTGGCGGGTTTCCTCGGTCTGACCGCAAATCAGCGGCGTTGCTGTTCGGCGGGCATAAGGTCACACATTACTGGGAAAGAAAATGCCCGGCCCGGCGCCCGGCACCGAACAAGACCACAAATCATGGCGATTTTGGTGCAGCCGACCAGGCAACGACGCCGGAGACCAGCAGAGCGGCAGCCGCCATGATCGAGGCGAGCACATAATTGCCCGAGGCCTGGGCGAGCAAGCCGGCGGCAATCGGACCGATGATCTGGCCGAGGCCGAAGGCGGCGGTCATCACCGCGAAGATGCGGCGCGGCGCCTGCGGCGCAAGCTGCCTTGCTGCCTGCAGGCCGAACGCGGTGATGGCGATGAACGTGCCGCCGAGCAATATGGCAGCCAGAAGCGGCCCGCTGAAACCTTTGACGACGACGCTGGCGATGACGCCGACCACTTCGACCAGGCAGCTCACGGCATAGGCCGTATAAAGCCCGATCCTGCCGGCGAGCTTTTGCCAGAACCAGGTCGAGGGGAAGCCGGCAAGACCGGCGATCATCCAGACCGAGGCCTCGAAGACACGTCCGCCGCCGTCCTGGCGAACGATGGCGACCAGAAAAGTGGCCGTCACCACATAGCCCAAGCCGAACAGCCCATAGGCAAGGATTATCTTCGTCAGCGATCTATCCTTCGGCAACGCCGGTTCAGGCCCATCGACGCCATTGGCGGGCGTGGCGGAGCCCGCGAGGATCGCGACGAGGAGCAGGCCGACAGCGGAAATTGCTCCCGACCATAGCCAGCCCGCGGGCCAGCCGGCATGGGCCGTGACGAGGATGGCCAGCAGCGCCGAGGACGCCGCAATGCCCAGGCCGACACCGCCGAAATGCAGCGCTTGCAGATCGCCGCGGCCTGCCTTTGCAAGATGGCTGAAGACGATCGACGACATGAAAACCATGACGAAGGCGCTGGCCAGGCCGGCGAGAAAACGAATGGCGAGGAAAGCGGCCATCGTCTCGTTCAGTCCCATCAGAGCCGCGAGCACGGCGCTCGCGGCAAGGCTTGCGAACATCAGCAGACGCTCGCGGCCATGCGCCCAGCCGCCGGCCGCGGCGAGCGCGCCAATGAGATAGCCGAGATAGTTGGCGGAAGCGATCCAGCCGGCGTCTGCCGGCGTCAGGTGCAACTCTTCCATCATGCCGGGCAGGATCGGCGTGTAGACGAAGCGGCCGATGCCCATGGCGACGGCGAGAGCCGTCATGCCGGCGAGGGCAAGGCGCAAGGGAGATGGCGAAGCGGCTTTCATTGCAGCGCAGCATAAATGTGTGCAAGTGCGAAACAATGCGATTGCGTTGGGCCAGGCCGGCTAGGCCCGCCTTCAGCGGCAAGCCGTCTCGTACACCGTGCGGCCGGCCGTGAGCCGGAACGGCATATCGCCGAGCTCGCGCTCCGACATGGAGTCCAGCACCGGATGCGACAGAGGATCGACCGTCCAGCGGGCAATCTCGCCGTCGTCCTGCCAAGCCTGTCTTGGCTCAGCGCCCGAAAGCCCCTTCAGCAAAGAGAAAATCTTCATCGACCTGCCTCCAAGCCCGGTTTGCCTCGCTAGAATCCCCTTTTCTTCGGCACGTTTCAATTGAGATTTGAGACCAGCAAGTTTAGAAAAACTGGATGACGATCCTGAACCGTGTCCACCTCAATGGCTTGCGTGCCGTCGAAACCGTTGCCCGCGTTGGATCGCTTGCCGCGGCGGCTGCCGAACTCAATGTTTCGGTCAGCGCCGTCAGCCAGCAGATCAAGCGCACGGAAAAACAGCTGGGGCAGGCGCTGTTCGAGCGGACGTCCGGCGGACTCGTGACGACGGAATTTGGCGTCGTTTTCACGGCCCGGCTGAGCGCCGGCTTCCGCGAGCTTGCGCAAGCGGTGGCGTTGGCCGACGAGGCAACGGAATGCACCCTGGTGGTGTCGGTGGCGCCCGCCTTCGCCTCGAAATGGCTGTTGCCCAGGCTGTCGCGGCATTTTGCCCGCCATCCCAACGTGCTCTTGCGCATAGACGCTTCAGGCAGGCTCGCCGATCTCGACCATTCCGATATCGACATTGCGATTCGGATGGGCGACGGCGCTTGGCCGGGAGTAAACGCGGAACTGCTTTTGGCGCAGGAAGTGTTTCCGGTCTGCGTACCAGCGATCGCGGCCAAGCTGAACTCGATCGAGGACCTGGCGCGGACCTGCGCCATCACCGACGAGCGGGCAATGATCAGCTGGGATAGCTGGTTCAAGGCGGCCGGCGTCGAGCCGGTCACTTTCCAAAAAGGCGCGCGCTTCACCGATCCGATGCTCTGCCTGGAATCTGCAATCGCCGGCCATGGCGTGATGCTCGCCTGGCAATTGCTGACCGCCGATGCGCTGGCCGATGGCCGGCTGGTCGCCCCTTTCGGCGTGCGAGCTGAAAGCGGGCTCGGCTACTGGATGGTGACCTCGGCCACCAAAAGCGAAAGCCGAAAGGTGCGCGACTTCAAGGCCTGGGTCCGCGAGGAGATCGAAGCGACCAAGGCGCAGTTCCGGGCGCTCGACAGCGCCGCCTGAGCTCGTTTGAGCATGATCTTGTCCGAACGCCGCCATGCACTTTTCGCGATCATGCCTGGAGGCCCAGTCGATCGCGGTGGAAAGGCCGGGCGCAGCGGTCTATGTAAGGATCAGACCCCACAATCACGGCAGGCAGGATCATGACCACACATTCGCGCGGCGTCTCGGCAACCATCGACCCGGTGAAGCTCGACAGGCTGGCCGAAGTCGCCGTCAAGGTCGGGCTGCAGCTGCAGCCGGGACAGGACCTGGTGCTGACGTCCTCGATCGCGGCGCTGCCGCTGACCCGGCGCATCGTCGAGCATGCCTATAAGGCCGGCGCCGGGCTGGTGACGCCGATCTTCAACGACGACGAGATCACGCTGGCGCGTTTCCGCTATGGCGCCGACGCCGGCTTCGACCGCGCCGCCGGCTGGCTTTACGAAGGCATGGCGAAAGCCTTCGCCAACAATGCGGCGCGGCTTGCGGTGCGCGGCGAGGATCCGTCTCTGCTGTCGGCGCAGGACCCGGCCAAGGTGGCGCGGGCCAACAAGGCGAATTCGATGGCGTACCAGCCGGCGCTCGAAAAGATCACCGGTTTCGACATCAACTGGAACATCGTCGCATATCCGGATGTTGCCTGGGCTCGCCAAGTGTTCCCGGGCGAGCCCGACGATGTCGCGGTGGTGAGGCTCGCCGACGCGATCTTCTCGGCCTCGCGCGTCGATGTCGAGGATCCGATCGGCAACTGGAAGGCGCACAACGCGGCCTTGGCCGAGCGCACGAAATGGCTGAACGAGCACAATTTCCACGCGCTGCATTTCACCGGACCGGGCACCGACCTCACCGTCGGCCTGGCGGAAGGTCATGAATGGATGGGCGGCGCTTCGACGGCGAAGAACGGCATCACCTGCAATCCGAACATCCCGACCGAGGAAGTCTTCACCACGCCGCATGCGAGGCGCGTCGAAGGCCATGTCTCCTCGACCAAGCCGCTCTCCTACCAGGGCACGCTGATCGACGAGATCTCGGTGCGCTTCGAGGGCGGTCGGATCGTCGAGGCCAAGGCCTCGAAGGGCGAGGACGTTCTGAAGAAGGTGCTGGACACCGACGAGGGCGCGCGCCGGCTCGGCGAAGTGGCGCTGGTGCCGCATTCCTCGCCGATCTCGAAGAGCTGCCTGCTGTTCTTCAACACGCTGTTCGACGAGAACGCCGCCTGCCACATCGCGCTCGGACAGTGCTATTCGAAGTGCTTCGTCAACGGCGGCTCGCTCAGCCAGGACGAGATTGCCGAGCGCGGCGGCAATAAGAGTTTCATCCACATCGACTGGATGATCGGCTCGGACAAGATCGACATCGACGGCGTCGGCAAGGACGGCAGCCGCGTGCCGGTGATGCGCAAGGGCGAGTGGGCCTGAGAGACCCGACGCGGAGACAGCCTTGGACGTGGCGGTAAAGCGCGTCTACGAAGCGCCGGAGAGGAGCGATGGCCAGCGTGTGCTGGTAGACCGCGTCTGGCCGCGCGGCGTCTCCAAGAAGGACGCCGCGCTGGACCTTTGGCTGAAGAAGATCGCGCCGAGCACCGAACTGCGCAAATGGTTCGGGCATGATCTCGAACGATGGCCGGAGTTCCAGAAGCGGTACTGCGCCGAGCTGGACGGCAACGAGGAGGCTGTGGCGCAGCTGCGAGAACTGCTGCGCCACGGCAAGGTGACGCTGCTCTTCGGCGCGCATGACGAGGCGCATAACAATGCGGTGGCGTTGATGGGGTATTTGCGGAGGGAGTAACCTCTCTCTCGTCGTCATCCTCGGGCTTGACCCGAGGATCCATGCCGTGACTGTCACCGAAGGACGCAACGGAGCAGAACTCTTAAACCGCCACAACGCTTTAGCGTCGCGGCATGGAATCCTAGGGTCTGCGCGCGTCGCTTCGCTCGTTGCTCGCCCTAGGATGACGAGGGATAGTGTGCCGCGCCTGCCGAATCCTACTTCACCGCCTCTTCATAAACATCCGGCTTGAAACCAACCAAGATGCGGCCACCCACCTCCAGCACGGGCCGCTTGATGATAGTGGGCTTGGCGAGCATCAGCTTCTTCGCTTTCTTCTCGTCGAGCGCTTCCTTATCCTTCTCCGGCAGTTCGCGAAAAGTCGTGCTGCCCTTGTTGAGCAGTCTCTCCCAGCCGACCTTATCGACCCAGCCATTCAGCCTTTCCGCCTCGATCCCTTCGGCGCGATAGTCATGGAAGCGGTAGGGAAGGTCGCGGCTCTCCAGCCAGACGCGCGCCTTCTTGATCGTGTCGCAGGTGGTGATGCCGTACATGGTGATCGTCAATTCGGACCTCGGGCGGATGGATTGCGAATCTGGCCGAATCCTAGGCTTGCCTTGCCCGCTTTGCCAGCGTGACTACGTGAAGACGATTTGGCGCTCTCCATGGCGGCCGGAATATCATCTTGGCCGCCATGTCTGATTTTCAGATCCTGCAACGAAGATTCGGAATGCCAGACGCCGATCGGCTTCAATAGTAGAAGCGCTCTTCGCTGATCTTGCCGTTCTTGACCGTATAGAGGCCAACCTCATCCATTTTGACGCGTTCGCCGGTAGATTTGGGCGTCACGTCAAAGGTGAAGCGCAAGGCGAACTGGTCGCCATTGACGTAGGGGCCCTCGATCGAGCCGCCGTGAACCTCATGGTTCGCTTCCCACCATTCGCCCTTCTGCTTTACGGCGTCCCTGCCGCTGCAAACGGCCATGGGCCCTTCCATCGCCTCGTAGCTGACGATGTTATCGGCATTGTATTTCGCGGCAGCGCCGCGGTTGTCGCCCTGCTTGAGGAGTTCGGTGAAATGCTTGGCGACTTCGGCAGTGGTCATGATTTCCTCCCGGTTTGGACAGACCCGAGATAGGGAGCTCCCTCGTGACCTGCCATCGCCGAAGCGTCGGTAGCTGACAAATCGTGTCAGGATCGAATGCCGGTCTGCTAACAGCAGCCGCGCTGGATCGCCAGCCGGCGCACCAGCGCCAGCACGGTGTCGATGGCGGGCGTCGGCTGGCCGGTCAGGCGGCCAAGCTCCTGCACTGCCGTTACCAGCGCGTCGACCTCCATCGGGCGGCCGCGTTCGAGGTCCTGCAACATCGAGGTCTTGTGCCCGCCGACGTCGCCGGCCCCCTTGATGCGCCGGTCGACGGGGATCAGGAAGCGCACGCCGAGGCGCTCGCCAATCGCCTGCGCCTCCAGCATCATGGCGCGGGCGACGGCCCGCGTGCCTTCATCGGCGACGATCGCCGCAAGCGTGCTGCCGGTCAGCGCCGAGATCGGGTTGAACGAAAGATTGCCCCAAAGCTTCACCCAGATTTCCGAACGTATGTCCTCGCGGACCGGCGCCTGCAGCCCGGCCTTGACCATCTCGCGCGCCAGCACACTCGCCCGCTCGCTCTTTTCGCCCGAAGGCTCGCCGAGCGAAAAGCGCGTGCCCTCGACATGGCGGATCCGCCCGGGCGCATCGACCTCGACGGCCGGATAGACGACGGAGCCGATGATGCGCTCAGGCCCGATGGTCTCCCAGATCTTTCCGCCGGAATCGACCGCATCAAGCCGCGTGCCTTCGAGCGCGCCGCCGGCCTTGTAGAAGTACCACCAGGGCACGCCGTTCTGCATGGTGACGACGGCTGTCCCCTCGCCCAGCAGCGGTGCAATCTCGCCCAGCGCCGGCGCCAGAGAATGCGCTTTCAGCGCCAGCACCACGTAATCCTGAATACCGAGTTCTTCGGCCGTGGCCGCTGCTCTCACCCGGGCGATCGTCTCCTTGCCGTCCTCGATCAGGCGTAGGCCATCGGCCTGGATCGCTTCGAGATGCGCGCCGCGCGCGACGATCGACAGATCGACGCGGCCGGCAATCGCCAGCTTGGCGGCGAGATAGCCGCCGATGGCGCCGGCGCCGAAGACTGTAATGCGCATCAGCTCAAACCGAGTTTTGCCGCGAGGCCTATGCGCTGCAATTTGCCGGTGGCGCCCTTCGGGATCTCGTCCAGGATCACCACCTTGCGCGGCACCTTGAAATCGGCGAGCCGAGTCGCGGCAAAGCCGCGAATGTCGGCCTCGCTGGCGCTCTGGCCTTCCCGCAGCACGACAGCGGCAGCCACTTCCTCGCCGAGCTTGTCATGCGGCATGGCGAAGGTGACGACCTGCGCCACCGCCGGATGATCCATCAGCACGCCATCGACCTCGAGCGGAGAGATCTTTTCGCCGCCGCGATTGATGATCTCCTTCAGCCGGCCGGTAACGCGCAGATAATTGTCCTCGTCCAGCACGCCCTGGTCGCCGGTGTGGAACCAGCCATGCGCGAAGGCGCTGGCGTTGGCGTCCGGATTCTTCTCGTAGCCGGCGGTGACGTTCGGGCCGCGAATGACGATCTCGCCGATCTCGCCGGGCTCGAGCAGCCTTCCATCCGGCCCCATGACGGCCACTTCCGGTCCGGCCGAGGCGCCGACGCTGCCCGGCTTGCGCAGTCCGGGTGGCAGCCGGTTGGACGCCATCTGGTGCGCAGCCTCGGTCATGCCGTAGGCCTCGATCACCGGACAGCCGAAAGTCGCCTCCAGCTCTGCCATGACCTGCGCCGGGAGTGAGGCCGACGACGAGCGGATGAAACGCAGCTTCGCTTCGGCCAGTTGCCCGGGATTGCGCGCGGCGCGCGGCAGGATCGCCTGGTGCATCGTCGGCACCGCCGTATACCAGGTTGGCTTCGCTTCGGAGAGCCATTGGAAAAAGCGCAGCGCGTTGAAGCCCGGCGTGCAGAAGACGCTGGCGCCGGCGGCGAGCGAGGACAGCACCGCCGCGATCAGCCCGTGGATGTGAAACAGCGGCATGATGTTGAGGCAGCGGTCGGCCGAGCCCAGGCCCAGCGTGGCGCCGATATGCGCGGCCGAGGCGGCGAGGTTGGCGTGGCTGAGCGGCACCAGCTTCGGCCGCGATGTAGTGCCGGAGGTATGCAGAAGGAGAGCGGTGTCGCTGTCTTCGGCCAAGCCGGAGGCAACCGGCGGCCCGACCGGGCCGCCCTCGATGGTGAAGATGCCGGCCGGCGCGCCTTCAGGCACCGCCAGCCGCAGCACCGCAATGCCGAGGCGTTCGGCAACTTCGACCGAGGGTCCTTGCTCGTCCTTGCCGACAAGGATCGCCTTGACGCCGATGTCCCTCAGATAGAAATCGAGCTCGTCGGCCCGGTAGGCTGGATTGAGCGGCGCTGTGGACGCGGCTGCGGCGACCGCGATGAAGGCCGTTGCCATCTCCGGGCCGTTCGGCAGCACGATGGCAACGCGGTCGCCACGGCCGATGCCGAGCGTGTTGAGCCGGCTCACGGTCTCTTGGATCAGACGGCGCAGCCCCCCATGCGAGAGGACTGTCCGGTCGGGCGCGGCGATGGCTGGCGCATCTTCGGCGCCGGGCGCGAGGCGATGAGCAAGATCAAAGGGTTTTTCGCTTGTTGTCATGGTTCCAGACTATGTTTCGAACGATCGGCCGATGTCCAGCAAAGGGCTGCTCAGTATCCGAGCGCCAAGCCGTCCTTGCGCGGATCGGAGGCGCCGGTCAGCGTGCCTTTTTCCCAATCGATGAGCACCGCCTGCCCGCCGCCGAGCGGATGGTCTGGCTCGACAACACGATGGCCGCGGCGGCGCAGGCCTTCGATCGTATCGGGACGCACGCTTCGCTCGGCTTCCACGACGTCGTGATTGTAAAAGACGCGCGGCGTATCCAAGGCCTGCTGCGGATCCATGCCGAAGTCGATCATGTTGGTCAAAAGATGGACATGGCCGAAGGGCTGATAGCCGCCGCCCATGACGCCGAAGGGCATCACGGCACGGCCGTCCCTCACCATCATGCCCGGCATGATCGTGTGCATCGGCCGCTTGCCCGGCGCTATTGCGTTCGGATGCTTCGGATCGAGCCGGAACGAAGTGCCGCGGTTCTGCAGCACGACGCCGGTCTTCGGACCGACGACGCCGCTGCCGAAGGAATAATAGGTCGAGTTGATGAAGCTCACCGCGTTCCGGTCGCGGTCGACGACGGTGATGTAGACCGTGTCGCTGCCCGGCAAATCGACGCGCGGCAAATGCGTCATGGCGCGTTCCCGGTCGATCTCGGCGCGCAGCCGGTCGGCATAGGCGATGGAGAGGAGTTCCTTCACCGGCACCGCAACGTGATCCTGATCCGCGAGCAGGTTGTCGCGGTCGCGATAGGCCAGCCGGCCGGCCTCGATCTCCATATGCAGGCGCTCGGCGCCATTCGGGTCAAGCGCGCCGAGATCGAAGCCGGCGAGCACGTTCAGCATCAATAGCGCGGTCAGGCCCTGATTGTTCGGCGGCATCTGGTGGATGTAATGACCGCGATAGGAGGTGCTGACCGGCGTCTTGTAGTCGCCCTTCGTCCCGGCGAAATCGTCCAGCGTATGAAGGCCGCCGAGTTGGCGAAGCCGGCCGACGATGTCTTCCGCAACGGCGCCTTCGTAGAAACCGGCGCGGCCGCGTTTCGCGATGATGCGCAGCGTTTCCGCCAGTTCCGGCTGGCGATGCACATCGCCGGGCTTTGGCGGCTTGCCGCCCGGCAGGAAAATGCGCGCCGCCACTTCGTCGGCCGACAGGTCGGTTTCCGGATCCTCCCAGTCGAAGGCGACGCGGTCGTGCACGACATAGCCCTCTTCGGCATAGCGTATGGCGGGAGCGAGCGCTTCGGCTATGCCCTTTCGGCCCTGGTCTTCCAACAGCCGACACCAGGCGTCGACGGCGCCGGGAATGGTAACCGCGTGCGCACCCTGCTTCGGCAGCTCGCTGAAGCCTCTCTCCAGATACCAGTCGACCGTGGCGGCCTGGGGCGCGCGGCCGGAGCCGTTGAAGGCGATCACATTGCCTTCTCCCTTCGGGCAGTAGAGCACGAAGCAGTCGCCGCCGATACCGGTCGATTGCGGCTCGACAACCGCCTGCACGGCCGCGGCGCAGACAGCCGCATCCATGGCGTTGCCGCCGGACCGCAACATGTCGATGGCGGCAAGTGTGGCGAGCGGATGCGAGGTCGCGGCCATGGCTTCGGTGGCGCGGACCGGCGAGCGGCCTGGAAACTGGAAATCACGCATTCTGTTCGAGGTATCCCTGTATTCTCAACGTCCGCGGCCGAAAAGCTGGGCGGCGGACAACAAGACGATCGATAGCACGATCAGGCAAGTCGAAATGGCGGCAATCGTCGGATCGATCTGGTCGCGCAATGCATTGAACATGCGGCGCGTCAGCGTCGTGGTCTCACCGCCCGAGATGAAGAGCGACACCACCACCTCGTCGAAGGAGGTGATGAAGGCAAAGAGCGCGCCCGAGACGATCGAGAAGCGCAACTGCGGCATGGTCACCTGGAAAAAGGCCGCGAAGCGGCCGGCGCCAAGGCTGCGCGCCACCATCTCCTGGTTCATGTCGTAAGAGCGCAGCCCCGACAGGACGGTGAGCACGACCAGCGGCAACGCCTGGACGGTGTGGGCGATGACGAGGCCGGTCAGCGTGTTGTTGAGGCCAATGCGGGCATAGAGAAAGAAAGTGCCGATGCCGATCAGGATGACCGGAATGATCAGCGACGCCGTGAGCAGCGCATTGATGGCGCCGGTCAGCCTGAGCGTGCCGGCGTTGATGGCATAGGCAGCTGCGGTGCCGAGCGGCGTCGCCACGATCGCGGTCATCACCGCCACCTTCACCGAGACGATGGTGGCGTCGCGCCATTCGACGGAACCGAAATAGCTCTCATACCAGCGCAGCGACCATTGCTCGGGCGGGAACTGCAGCAGCGTCGAGCCGGAGAAGGACATGATGACAATAATCACCGAGGGCGCGATCAAAAACAGGATGACGAGGCCGCCCAGCAGATAGAGCCAGAGGCGTTGCCAATGCGTTATAGGCAGGCTGCTTTCGGCGCTCATCGCTGGCTCCAAACGCCGGTGGCGCGCGCGCCGAGCAGCCACTGGAAGAAACCGAGCAGCGCCAGCGTGACGGCAAGCAGCACGACGCCGAGCGCAGCACCCGCGCCCCAGTTCGAGTAGAGGCTGGTCGCCTGCTCCATGCGCATCGCCCACATGATGACCTTGCCGCCGCCCATCAGCGCCGGCGTGACGAAAAAGCCGAGGCAAAGCACGAAGACGATGACCACGCCGGAGGCGAGGCCCGGCAGCGACAGCGGGAAAAAGATCTGCCGGAAGGTGGCGGCGGGGCTGGCGCCGAGATTCATGCCGGCGCGCAGGCAGTCGACATCGATGGTCTTCATCGAAGCATAGAGCGGTAGCACCAGGAAGGGCAGCATGATGTGGGTCATGCCGATGACGACGCCGGCGAAATTGTTGGCGAGCGGCAGCGGCTGGGCGATCACGCCGAGATCGATCAGCCAATTGTTGATCAGCCCCTTGCGCTGCAGGATGACCAGCCAGGCATAGGTGCGCACCAGCACCGAGGTCCAGAACGGCAGGATGACGAAGATCAGGCAGATCGAGGCGGCGCGGCGCGGCAGTTGCGACAGCATATAGGCCAGCGGGTAGCCGAACAGCACGCAGGCGCCAGTGACAACAAAGGCAACCTTGAAGGTGGTCGCGAAAGTCTTGATGTAGGACGCCTGCTCGAAGAAGCGCGCGTAATTGGCGAGGCTGAGCTGGCCGCTCTCGTCGAACAAGGACAACCAGAACAGCCAGCCGATCGGTACGATGATGACGGCGAATACCAGGAACAGCCCGGGCGACAGCAGCGCCAGAAGCCCCAGCGCCTGGCGCCTGGCATCCGAGCGCAATGCCCAGGCGTTGAGTTCCCCGCCCTGCCCGACGGCGTGACCAAGACTGGCGGACCCGACGCTCATTGATCCGACACCAGCACGACGTCCTGGGCATCGATGCCGAGCGCGATCGGCTCGCCCGGCGCCGGCAGCTTCGCCAGCACGTCGCTGCGACAATAGTCGCGCAGCGTCACCTGGCGGCCGTCGCGAAGCGTCGCATAGCAGATGAAGCTGTCGCCCTGATAGATGACATCGCCGACCGTTGCCGGCAGCGCGTTGACGGGACGTGCCTGATCCGCGTCGGCGAGCAGCCGCAATTTCTCCGGCCGCACCACCATAAAGTGCCGACCGGCGGACGGCGCCGGGTCATTCATGCGCAGCTTCCGATCCTCATACCAGACGCTGCCGTTGCGGCATTCGACCGGGATGAAATTGGATTCGCCGATGAAGCCGGCGACGAACTTCGTCTTAGGCCGGGCGTAGAGCACCTCGGGCTGGTCGATCTGCTCGATGCGTCCGGCATTCATGACCGCGATGCGATCGGACATGGTGATCGCCTCGCGCTGGTCATGCGTGACGTAGACCGTTGTCATGCCGAGCCGCCGATGCAGGTTGCGCAATTCGATCTGCATGTGCTCGCGTAAGCCTTTGTCGAGCGCCGACAGCGGCTCGTCCATCAGCACGATGCGCGGCTCGAAGACGATGGCGCGGGCCAAAGCCACGCGCTGGCGCTGGCCGCCCGAAAGCTGGTCGACGCGGCGCTCGCCGAGACCTTTCAGCTGCACCAGGTCCAGCACCCGCTCGACACGCTCGGCCGTTTCCGCCGCCGATACGCGCCGCTGCTTCAGCGGAAAGGCGATGTTGTGGAAGACGTTCATATGCGGGAACAGCGCATAGTTCTGGAACACCATGCCGATGTTGCGCTTGTGTGGCGGCATGGTGATGATCTCCTCGCCGCCGACCTTGATCGAGCCGGCATTGGCCCGCACAAAGCCGGCCAGGATCATCAGCAGCGTGGTCTTTCCCGACCCCGACGGACCGAGCAGCGTCAGGAATTCACCGGCCGCGACATCGAGGCTGAGATCGCTCAGGATGGAGAGCGCGCCGAAGCGCTTCTCGATACCGTGGATGCCGATGGGAAGCGCTGTCGGCGCAAGAGACAAGAGCATCTCCTTCAACTCCGGATCATTGATAGCGCGGCGGAGCAGCGCCTCGTCGCGCCGCTCCGCCGCGCAGTCGTTATTGCTGGATCAGGTTGTTGAACTTCTCCGTCGCCTCGACGAGGTTGTCGCGCCAGAACTCGGGATCCTGAAGCACCTGCTTCTTGACGTTGTCGGGCGCGGAGTTGATGTCCTTGATGCGCTCCTGCGGGATCTTGCCGGTCTCGAAGGCCTTCTCGTTGGCTGGGCCGTTGTCGACATAGAGCGGCAGATTGGCCTGGAGGTCGGGGCTGACGAACTTGGCCAGCGCTTTCATCGCGAGGTCCTTGTTCTTCGAGCCCTTCGGGATGACCATGCAGTCGGCGGTGAGCACACCCTGGTCGAAGGAGAAGCTGACAGGTGCGCCTTCCTTCCTCAGGGTGCCGGCGCGTCCGTTCCAGATGCTCGCCATGTCGACCTCGCCGTCCTTGACGAGCTGCATGGCCTGCGCGCCCGAGGTCCACCAGGCGTCGATGTGACCCTTGACCTTGTCGACGGATTGCAGCGCGCCGTCGATGTCGACCGGATAGACCTTGTCGATCGGAGTGCCTTTGGCGAGCGCCGCGACGCTCAGTGTCTCCGTCGCCTGGCTGCCGGAGAGCGCCCGCCGGCCCGGGAATTTTTCCACGTCCCAGAAATCGGCCCAGGTCTTCGGTCCCTTGTCGCCGAAAACATCGGTTCGGTAGATCAGCACGACGGACGTGTAAGAGATGCCAACCCAGTCGTCATGGACGAGCTTCGGGTTGATGCCGCTCTTGTCGATGACGTTGTAGTCGAGCTTTTCGAACAGGCCCTCCTTGGAACCGCGCGCGCATTCGTCGGCGCCAAGCTCGGTGATGTCCCATTTCACCGCATTGCCGGTGACCTGCAGGCGCACGTCGTCGAGGCCGTTGGTGGTGTCCTGCTTGATGGTGATGCCGAGCTCCTTGGCCGTCGGATCGAAGAAGGCCTTGGTCTGTGCCTCCTGATAGGTGCCGCCCCATGAGGCGACGGTGATGGTGTCGGCGGCCGAGGCCGGAACGGCGGCCGAGGCCAGCAGGCCGGCTACGGCCAGACCGTGAATGCAAAGTCTCTTCGTCATTTTCGCTTCTCCAACCGGTGTTCCCATTATCGTTGATTTGGTATGCGAATTTGTATACAATTTTGAGTGTAATTCTCCGGAAGCCGATGTCAACATGTGCCGAGCGTATTTTGGGCGGCGATGAGTTGAGGCTTCGGGTCGGGAGCGTTTGACACGGCCCTGTTTCAAGCAGGAGCCAAAAGGCACTAGACTGCGAATCCGTGACTGACCGTTGGAGGCGGGACGCTTGAGCAAGGAGAGAAAGAACACGCTGCGCGATTCGGTGTTCGAGAAGCTGAAGGCGTTGATCATCACCGGCCAGATCCCGCCAGGCGGCCGCGTGACCGAGAACGAGATCGCCGAGCGCCTGAAGGTGAGCCGCACGCCGGTGCGCGAAGCCTTCAACCGTCTCGAGCGCGACGGCCTGGTGATCGGACGTCCGCGCCAGGGCTATATCGTTGCCGAGTTCAACCTGACCATGTTCCGCGAGGCCTTCGACATTCGCGAGCTGCTCGACGGGCGCGCGACCGAGCTGGCGGCGGCGAACGCGACCGCCGCCGACAAGGCGCGGCTGCGCGACATGCTCGCCGAATGCGAACGGCTGGCGGCAATCCCCGACCGCAGCACACGAGAGAAATTTGAGGAGCTGCAGGTCGGCATCGATCTGCACCGGGTGATCGCCGAGATCAGCGGCAACGAGATGCTGCACGGCATGCTTTGCGGCATCCTCGACAAATGCCAGCAATATGTGTGGACCGAGCTTCTGTGGCTGGACGAGTGGAAGCTCACCCGCGAGGAGCATACGGGCATCGTCGACGCGATCTGCGCCGGTGATGTCGCTTTGGCCGGCGAGCGCGCTCGCGCGCATGTGCGCGGCTCGCGCGAGAACATCCTGCGCCTGCTGCAGGCCAAGTCCGATTATCAGGGCTTTTTCGCCAAGGCTTCGTGAGGCCGGCGATCAGTTTGAGAGCACAGGGCAGTTGGCGCCACGCCGCAGGCTGACGTGCGCTACGTCGCCGATGCTGAATCGAAAACCGTCGGCGCGGCGTGGAGCATCGATGACAATTGCAGTCCCCTGCCCCAGTTCGGCGTGAAGGCGCAACGTGCGACCGTGGAAGACGATGCCACTCACCCGCGCCGGCGCGGTGCCTTCGGCGGCCTCGGTGGCCGCCACAAGATCCTCCGGACGAACGCCGATGGTGCGTGCGTCGCCAACAGCCGGTATCTCGCCGGTCTCCGGTATGGCCACCAGCGGCAGCTCGCCGGCGGTAAAGCGCAGCCGCTCGCCGTCGCGCCCGACAAAGCGTGACTGCAGAAGATTCATGGTGCCGATGAAGGAGGCGACGAACCGCGTCGCCGGACGGTCGTAAAGCGTCGCGGGCGGCGCGATCTGCTCGATGCGGCCTTTGTTCATGACGACGATGCGGTCGGAAATCGACAGCGCCTCGGTCTGGTCGTGCGTGACCATGACGAAGGTGGTGCCGAGCCGGGACTGCAGTCGCTTGAGCTCGACCTGCATCTGCTCACGCAGATGCGCGTCGAGCGCCGACAGCGGCTCGTCGAGCAAGAGCACACGCGGCTCGCAGACGATGGCGCGGGCAAGCGCGACGCGCTGGCGCTGACCGCCCGACAGTTCGGAGATGCGGGCGCGCAGCTTGTCGGCTAGGCCGACCATGTCAAGCGCCTGACCGACGCGCTTGGCCTGCTCGGTGCCGGACAGTTTGCGCAGCGAGAGGCCGAAGCCGACATTCGCCGCGACGTCCATATGCGGGAACAGCGCATAGTCCTGAAAGACGGTGTTGACCGGACGGTCGAAGGGCCTCAGACCGGTGATGTCACCGCCTTCGAGCAGCACGTTGCCGCTGGTCGGGCTCTCGAAGCCGGCGATGACGCGCAGGCTCGTCGTCTTGCCGCAGCCTGAGGGGCCGAGCAGGGTCAGGAACTCGCCCGCCGCAATGTCGAGATCGACCGCATCGAGCCCGACCACGCCGCCCGGGAAGACCTTCGAGACGTTCTCTAGACGAACGAGCGCGTCAGGCGCCATCGCGCACCTCGGAGGGTTTTGTCGTGTTGACCCACAGAATCTGGCAGCGCTCGGCGCCCGGATTGCGGAAGGCATGCAGCAGCGTGCTCTTGAAGCCAAAGCTGTCGCCGGCCTTCAGCACATAGGCCGTGGCGTCAACCACCAGCTCGACCTCGCCCGTCATCACGAAGCCGAATTCGTGGCCGGCATGGGCATAAGCTTCGGCGGTGCCGCCGCCGGCCTCGACCGTCACCAGCATTCCGGTGAGTGTGGCGGCGGGCGGCGAGAGCAGCGCCTTGGCGATGCCCTCGGACTTGACCGGGATTGCGCGCCGCTTGTCGGCGCGCACGCAATAGAGGTCGTTGACCGCTTCATCGCCGTCGGCGATCAGGGCCGAGGGCTCGATGTCGAGGGCGGCGGCCAGCGGCCAGATCACCTTGACGCGCAGGGAGGACATGCCGCGCTCGATCTGGCTGAGCGCGCCGATCGATATGCCGGCCTTGGCGGCGAGCTCGGCCAGCGACAGCTTGCGCTCGAGCCTCAGCGCCCGCACGCGCCGGCCGACACGCACGTCGGCATCGTCCTTCGGTTTTGCTTCGTCAACAATGTCCATCAAATAGTCCTTGTTGTCTTTCCACCGGTGCGGCGCAGCGCCGCCAGGCCCCCCTTCCCCCCTTGTGGGAGAAGGTGTCGCCGAAGGCGACGGATGAGGGGTGCTCCAGCGAAGTGAGACGTCGGCGTTCCCTGGATCACCCCTGATCCGTCTCGGCGCTGCGCGCCGATCCACCTTCTCCCACAGGGGGAGAAGGCAAGTGCGCTCAGCCGCCGGCTTTCACCTTCTCGAACATCTTGGCGACGTCGTCGTTCTGCTTCATCGGTCCGGTGAAGATCGTGCTCTTCAGCATCACGTCGGGATCCGCCGGCAGCTGCAGCTTGTCCAGCTCGTCTTTCGACACGCCGGCGAAGGCGGTCGAAAGCGAGCTGCCATAGCCGTAGGACTGGATGAGGTACTTGCCCGAATCGGCGTCGAGCCGGCTGTTGATGAAGTCATAGGCGAGATCGACGTTCTTGGCGTCCTTCAGCATGACGAAGCCGCAGGCCCAGGTGAGCATGCCTTCCTTCGGCTTCATGAACTCGACCGGCACGCCCTGCTTCTTGAGCGACGTGGCCGACGCGTTCCAGGTCATGGCGGCGACCAACTGGCCGCTGGCCAGCGCCTGCTCGACCGAGGTCATGTCGGTGGTGTAGCTCGACAGCAGTGGCCGCTGCTCGCGCAGTTTCGCCGCGACTTTTTCCATCTGCTCCGGCGTCATGTCGAAGGGGTTCACGCCAGCCAGAAGTGCCGCGACGATCGGCGTGTCGTGCACGGCGTCGATGGTCGCCATGCGGCCGGCATATTGCTTGTCCCACAAAAGGTTCCAGCTCGCCTCGGGGTTCTTCACCAGATCGGTCCGGTAGAGGATCGAGGTGTTGCCCCAGTCCCACGGCACCATCCAGACCTTGCCGTCGCCTGCCTGCAAGTCGGGCAGGTTCTTGAACACCGGGAAGATCGAATCCCAATTCTTGATGCGCTTGGTGTCGATCGGCTGCAGCAGGCCTTCCTTGTTCCAGCGCGCCACCTTGTCGTAGCAGGGATGGGCGATGTCGGGCCGGAAGCCGGCCTTGACCTTGGTGAAGGCATCGTCGTCATCGCCGAAGATCGTGGCCTCGACACCATCCGGATGCGCGGTGAGGAAGCTCTTGTTGAAGTCGGGCAGCTCGTAGCCCGACCAGGTGAAATATTGCAGCTTGTCGGCGGCCAAAGCGACGGTCGACGACAGCGCCAGGGCGAGTGCGGCTAGGCCTGCGCGGGCCTTGTATCCCGTGATCGATTTCAGGTGGACTGTCATTTTCGTTCTCCTCTTTCTTTGTTGTGGTTCAGGCTGGATTGCGGCGCGCGGCGCCGAGGCCGCGATGGCGCAGGATCTCGGCGAGGGTGGCGATGACGAAGGACACGGCCAGGATCACCGTTCCGAGCGCCATCACCGTCGGCAGCGAACGCGGGAAGCGCAGTTGGCTCCAAATGTAGAGCGGCAGCGTCGGCTCGGTGCCGGCGAGGAAGAAGACGACGATGAACTCGTCGAAGGAGGTCAGGAAGGCGAGCATGAAGGCCGACAGCACCGCCGGCAGGCTGAGCGGAAGCATGACGCGCCGGAACGTTGTCCAGTCCGACGCCCCAAGGTCGAGCGCCGCCTCGCGAATGGTCTTTGGGATCGCGGCGAATCGACTGCGCATCACCACCACCGTCGTCGGCAGCGCCACCAGGATATGGCCGAGCACGATTGCAACGCGCGACGGGCCGAGGCCAATGAGATTGACCAGGATCAAGAGCGAGATGCCGACGATGACGCCGGGGATCAGGATCGGCAGCCGGGCTATGGCACTGATCGTAGCCGCGAGCGGCGAGCGGCCGTAAAGGTCCATATAGGAAACGGTGATGCCGCAAAGCGTTGCCCCCGAGGCAGCAACGACACCGATGACGAGACTGTTGGCCAAAGCGCCGGACAGCACCGGATTGCCGTAGAGGGTCTCGTACCAACCGAGCGTGAAGCCCTGCAGCGGAAACGCCGCCTGGATGGAATCGTTGAAGGAAAACAGCGGGATCAAAAGGATAGGCAGATAGAGGAAGACGAGATAGGCAAGCACATAGAGGCCGAGCCAGCGACCGCCCGCATTTGCCTCTTTGCGCGCCGCGCTCATGTGCGGCTGCCAAACCGGCGGTCGGCGCCGCGCGCGACCAGGACCACGCACAGGATGACCAGCATGACGCAGACCGACAGGGCCGCGCCGAACGGCCAGTCATTGGCCTTGCCGAATTGCGACTGGATCAGCGTGCCGATCATGGTGCTGGCCGGGCCGCCGACCATAGCCGGCGTGACATAGTCGCCGACGGTCGGCACGAAGACAACGAGAGCCGCCGCCAGCACGCCCGGCATCGAATTGGGCAGCACGACGCGGCGGAACGATGTGAACGGGCGCGCGCCGAGATCGGAGGCGGCTTCGAGCAGCGATTTCGGGATGGTATCCAGCGCCACGTAGATGGGCAGGATGGCGAAAGGCGCGTAGGCGTGCGCAAGCGTCACCACCACCGCGGCCGGCGTGTTGAGGAAGGCGAGCGTCGGCTCCGACCAGAGGCCGCTTTCGATGAAAGCCGAGTTCAGGACGCCGTTATAGGCAAGCACGATCTTCCAGGCAAAGACGCGCAAAAGGTAGCTGGTCCAGAACGGCAGCGTGACCAGGAAGAGCAGCAGGTTGCGCCGGCGGCCGGCATGGAAGGCGAGGTAGTAGGCGACCGGATATGCAGTAGCGACGGTGGCGAGCGTCACCAGGCCGGCGATGACCAGCGAGCGCAGCGTCACCGTCCAGTAGAGCGGATCGGTGGCCACAGTTACGAAGTTTGCCGCCGTCAGGCCGGCGCCGAGCAGCGAGCCGTCATTGCTCCTGAAGGCAAGGAAGAGCACAAGGCCGAGGGCAAAGAGGATGAGGAAGAAGGTGACCACCCCGCCGGGCAACAGCATGGCAAAGCGGAAAACCGGCGAGATGCGGGTTTCCGGCGATGGTCGCGCTGCAACGATGGTGGACATCTGCTAGCTGCCCATCGGATTTTTGAAATCAGCTAATGATTTTTCATATTCCTGAAACTGTCAAGCTAAATCGGTGATGCGCTGCCGCGTTCAACTTCAGCGCTCGAAGGCATCCAGCATCCGATACCAGGCGATGGTGGCGGCAACGCCGACCTGGCGGAAGGCGTGGAACGGGATCGGCCGGATCGGCGACAGCGGGAAAGGCAATCGACTGACATCGCCGGTCGCGAGGTAACCCGCCATGCGCTTGCCCAGCGCGCTCATCAGTCCGACGCCCCTGCCCTGGCAACCGACCACGGCGAGCAGGCCCTTTTCCGGCTCATGCAGGTGCGGGAGATGATCCGGGGTCATCGCCACACGGCCGAACCAGCGCTTTTCGACGGCGATGCCGGCAAGCGCCGGATAGAGGCGCAGCAGCGCGCGTTCGCAATGCGCCCAATCGGCCGCGCTTGAAGGCAGGGCCATGCGGCCGCGTCCACCCAACACCATCCGGCCATCAGGGCCCTTGCGGTAATAGACCAAGATGCGGCGGGAATCGGAAACGGCTTGCCCGCCGGGCAGGATGCTTGCCGCAAGCTCGGCCGGCAGCGGCGCCGTGGCGATCTGGAAGGAATGCAGAGGCACAATCGTCCGGGCAAGCCCGGGGAGCAGGCCGTCCGTATAGGCGTTGGTGGCGAGCACGACCGCCTTCGCGCGCAGTTCGGCGCCGCCTTGCGTGGAGACCCGCCAGACGCCCGCTTCCTTGGTGAGCCTCACCACCCGCTGCTGTTCGGCGATCCCGACGCCGACGTCCGAGGCGACGCGGGCAAGCTCGAGCGTGTAGGACAGCGGATCGATGACGCCGGCGCGGCGGTCGAGCCAGCCGCCAAGATAGCCCTTGGCGCCGGTCATCGCGGCGATCTCGGCCCGGTCGAGCAGCTTGACGTCGGCGCCGCGCGCCCGCCATTGCCGATCCCGGTTCGCCGCCGCCTTCAGCGCGGTCTCGGTGTGCGCGGCCTGGATCCAACCATTCCGCGTGTACGGCACCGCAAGCTTCTCATCACGGATCACATCGAACACCGCGTCGGCCGTCGAGGCGGCGAAGTCGACCAGGACCTCGCCGCGCTCCTTGCCAAAGTGCTCGATCAGCCATTCGGGATCATATTTGAGGCCGGGAATGACCTGGCCGCCGTTCAAGCCCGACGCGCCCTGCCCGATCGCGCCGGCATCCAGCACCTGGACGGAAAGACCGGCGCGGGCCGCGTGCAAGGCGGTCGACAGACCCATGATGCCGCCGCCGACGATCACCGCGTCGAGCGTGCCGTCGCTCGACAGCTCGGACTGGAACGCCGGAGCTGTTGGGGGCTTTTGCCAGATCGGATCGGAAAAGGCTGCGGGCAATTGGTCACCTGAGGCGCTGGAGGCTCGTGAAAATCCTATTGCTGATTTCATGAGCTTGAAAGGGGACCCGATGGGCCAGTCGGCGCTTGGCTATGTGACAGCATGCCATTGGCTCATAACCTCGCCATCGATGGGATAGACGTTTGCCTTAAATCCGGGGAAAGTGCCGCGCGACAATCGAGAGGACAGAAGACCATGACCGATTTAACCCGCCTCCCTGGCGACGGCCTTTTCGTCGGCCGCGCCAGGATCAGCGAAGCCTCCCATCCGCTGGTGGTCACGGTGCGCGCAGGCGAGGTCATCGACATCACGTCGAGCGCGGCGCCTACCGTGCGCGACCTCTGCGAGCTGAAGGACCCGGCCGCCTACGTGCGCTCGGCCCGGGCCAAGGCGATCGGCACACTGGAAGACATCGCAGCCAACAGCTTCGAGTCTCAGCGCGACGCCAAGAAGCCGGTCCTGCTCTCCCCCGTCGACCTGCAGGCGGTGAAGGCTTCCGGCGTCACCTTCGTCGTCAGCCTGCTCGAGCGCGTCATCGAGGAGCAGGCGCGCGGCTCCGCGGAAAAGGCCGACGCCATCCGCGCCGACATCGCCGGGCTGATCGGCCATGATCTCTCCAAGCTCAAGCCAGGGTCGCCGGAAGCGATGGAGATCAAGGCCAAGCTGATCCAGCGCGGCGCCTGGTCGCAATATCTGGAAGTGGGCATCGGCCCCGATGCCGAGATCTTCACCAAATGCCAGCCGATGGCCTCCGTCGGCTTCGGCGCCGATGTCGGGCTGCATCCGGTCTCCACCTGGAACAATCCGGAGCCGGAGATCGCGATGATCGCCGACAGCTCGGGCCGCATCGTCGGCGCCACGCTTGGCAACGATGTCAATCTGCGCGATGTCGAAGGACGCTCGGCGCTGCTGCTCGGCAAGGCCAAGGACAACAATGCTTCCGCCTCGCTTGGACCTTTCATCCGGCTCTTCGACGAGACCTTTTCCATCGCCGACGTGAAGCGCGCCACGGTGCGGCTAAGCGTCGAGGGCGAGGACGGTTTTTCGCTGGAGGGCGCAAGCTCGATGGCCGAGATCAGCCGCTCGCCGGAAGAGCTGGTCAGAGCCGCGATGGGACCGCATCACCGATACCCGGACGGGCTGGCGCTCTATCTCGGCACCATGTTCGTGCCGTCGAAGGATCGCGGCGAAAAGGGCAAGGGCTTCACCCACAAGGTCGGCGACATCGTCACCATCTCGTCGGAAAAGTTGGGCGCGCTGACCAACCGGGTGCGCCTGTCGCCCGACTGCCCGCCCTGGACCTACGGCGCCAGCCACCTGATGCGCGATCTCGCCAGAGCCGGTCTGATCTAGCAGCGGATCACAACGGCATACGCTTGCTCATCACTGGAGGCTGATGAGCGCAGCGGCGTTTGCCGGGAAAATATCACGGTAACTGATGCAATCTGATGGGATTGCTGATGGCGTGCGGAGCTGTGCCAACATCCATTGACGATCGAGGCTTGCCAGCGGCCGAAAAAGGGAATGCTCTAGAGGCGTCCGGTCGGCGCGGGCAGGAAGATGCGACCCTTGAGGACCGCATCGCGCCTGATGTGGAGGTGGTTTTCAACATGGGAGGAAATCGATGCTTTCGAGGCTGAGACTGTTCGTGCTTGGCTTGATCGCGGCAATCGCCATTCCGGCGATGGCCGAGGCCAAGACCTTCTACTGGATTTCGCATGGCGGGCCGGCCGATCCGGTCTGGACCTACTTCCTGGCCGGTGCCAAGCAATGGGCGACCGACACCGGCAACAAGGTGAACACCTCGTTCCACAATGGCGACGTTGCCTCGCAGCAGGAGGCTGTTCGCGCCGCCATCTCGGCCAAGGCCGACGGCATCGTCACCACCAGCCCCGATCCGGGCAGCCTCGTCGAGATCGTCAAGGAGGCCCGTGCGGCCAACATTCCGATCATCAACTTCAACACGCCCGACCCGAAGGCCAACTTCAACGCCTATGTCGGCGGCGACAACGTCACCTTCGGCAAGCACTGGGCGCAGTATCTGGTCGACAAGGGCCTGGTGAAGAAGGGCGACTTCGTATGGATGCCGGTGGAGGTGCCCGGCGCCACCTATGGCGTGCAGGAAGAGGAAGGCATCAAGAGCGTGTTCGAGCCGCTCGGCATCACCTATGAGGTGACCGAGGCGACGCTCGACCAGGCCGAAGTGATCAACCGCATGGTCGACTATCTCACCGCCCACAAGGGCAAGGTGAAGGCGATCATCGGCCTCGGCGACCTCGTCACAGGCTCGGTCAAGCGCGTCTTCGACCAAGTCGGCGTCAAGCCGGGCGAGATCCCCGTTGTCGGCTGGGGCAACTCGCTCGACACCACCCAGGAAGTGCTGAACGGCTATGTCAACGCCGCGCAGTGGCAGGACCCGCAGGCGACCAGCTACATCGCACTTTCGATGGCGGCGATGGCGTCTGCCGGCATTCCTCCGGGCTTCAACGTCATCACCGGCGCGCTCTATGAAAAGGATACTGCCGGCGTTTATGACAAGATCCTGTCCGGCAAGTAATTGCTGACATTAACGGTCGCGGCTTTCGGGCCGCGATCGCTTCCTGGACCGTCGAGTCCTGACTGATCGCAGCGGGCTCGCCAATCATTCACATCGCGGGCCCAATGGAAAACCGTTCCTTCATCCAAAGTTTCATCGCGCGGCCGGAATTCGGGCCGTTTGTGCTGCTGATCGTCGAACTCGTCATCTTCTGGGGCATCAATCCGGATTTCCTGTCGCCGCAGAACATCTCGAACATCCTCGCCTTCACCGTCGAGCTTGGGCTGATCGCGCTGGCGATGACCTTGCTGATGACGTCGGGCGAATTCGACCTGTCGGTCGGCTCGTTGTTCGGCTTCTCGCCGGTGCTGATGTGGACGCTGTTCAACGGCGGGGTCACCTCGCTGGAGATGGGCTTAGCCATCGCGCTGGTGGTCGCGGCCTTGATCGGGCTTGTCAATGGCTGGTTCGTCACGCAGCTCAAGATCCCGTCCTTCCTGGTCACGCTCGGCATGCTGCTCGTCGTGCGCGGCACCGCGCTTTTCGTCACCGACGGCTTTCCGCAGCGCACCTGGAGCGCCGAAGGCAGCTGGCTTGCGGACATCCTGGTCGGCGACTTCTACATCGGCCCGTTCCGCATCTATGCCTCGCTGTTTTGGTTCATCGGCGCCGCGATCGCGCTCGGTTACGTGCTGACGCAAAGCCGCACCGGCAACTGGATCCAGGCGGCCGGCGGCAATCCCAACGCGGCGCGCGCCCGCGGCGTCAATGTCAGCCGGGTCAAGATCGGCCTGTTCATCCTCTCGGCGGTGATGGCCTCGCTCGCCGGCGTGATCTCGTCGCTGCGCACCTCGGCCGCCAATCCGAACAGCGGCACCGGCTACGAGCTCGAGGTCATCGCCATGGTGGTCATCGGCGGCACGGCGCTGACCGGCGGCCGCGGCACCATTATCGGCACGGTGCTCGGCATCCTCATCCTGCGCGTCATGCGCAACGGCATCGTGCTGATCGGCGTGCCGGGACTCGCCTACAACATCTTCATTGGCGCGATCATCCTCGGGATGATGGCGCTGCACTCATGGCTCGAACGCCGGCACCAGGCAGGGACTTGAAGACGATGGCCGAGCCTCTGATCCGCATGACGAACATCCGCAAGTCTTATGGGCGCGTACAGGCGCTGGTGGACGCCAACTTCCACGTCAACGAAAAGGAGATCGTCGGCCTGCTCGGCGACAACGGCGCCGGCAAATCGACGCTGATCAAGGTGCTGTCGGGCGCGGTGCCGCTGACCAGCGGCAACATTTTCGTGCGCGGCAAGAAGGTGAATTTCCGCAGCACCAGCGACGCGATCGCTGAAGGCATCGAGACGATCTATCAGGACTCCGCGCTTGTCACGCAGCTGTCGATCGCCCGCAACCTGTTCCTGGGGCGCGAGCCGATCAAACCGCCGCGTTTCCTCAACCGCATGGACCAGGAGGCGATGAACACGGTGGCACGCGACCTGCTCAAGCAGGTCGGCATCTCCAAAAACATCCCGCCGACGACGCCGATCGGCTCGCTATCAGGCGGCGAGCGGCAAGCAGTGGCGATCGCGCGCGCCATGCATTTCGACAGCGACCTCATCATCCTCGACGAGCCGACCAACAATCTCGGCGTTGCCGAGACGCAAGGGGTGTTGAGCTTCGTGCGCGGCGCCCGCGATTCCGGCCACTCCTGCATCTTCATCGCACACAACATCCACCATGTCTTCCAGGTCGTCGACCGCATCGTGGTGATGCGCCGCGGCAAGGTGGTGGCCGATGATATCGATCCGAAGAAGACCACAGTGGCGGACGTCGAACGCGTCATCACCGGCATGTCGGACAAGGAGATCCGCGATGCGATTTCCGACGGCCCGCAGCCGCATGGCTGATTTGGCCTGACCTTGATTTTTGACTGGGGCTCGATCCTATCCCATGACCGGACCCATGAAAGCGACCGTAGCCGACATCGCCAGAAGCTGCGGCCTGTCGACCGCGACGGTCGACCGAGTGCTCAACAACAGGCCGGGCGCAAGCGCGGCCAACCGGCAGCGCGTCTTGGAGGCGGCAAAGCAGCTCGGCTATCTGCCGACGCTCGATCAAGTCGTGCTGCCGTCGAAGCCGGCGCATCTCGAATTCTTCCTGCCGATCGGCAGCAACGCCTTCATGGCCGACCTTGCCCATCATATCGAGGACTTTGCAGGGCGCCTGCCGCTGGTCGCCTCCTGCCGCATCCACAATCTCGCCGGGATCTCGCCGGGCGCGCTGCAGGGCGCGATCGAGAACCTCTCGCTCAAGGCCAACGGCGTTGGCGTCATCGCCGTCGACCATCCACGCACGCGCAACATTTTGCGCGAGCTGGTCGAGGCCGGCATTCGGCTGGTCACGCTGGTTTCCGATGTGCCCGCGGCCCCTCGCTCGGCGTATGTCGGCATCGACAACCGGGTTGCCGGACGCACGGCGGCGCTGCTGATGGGCCGCTTCCTTGGCGGCCGGATCGGGCACCTCGCGATGGTCGTTGGCTCGCGCTCCTACCGCGGCCACGAGGAGCGCGAGATGGGTTTCCGCTCGGTGCTCGCAGAAGAGTTCCCCAATCTCACCGTCTCCAGCGCCGTCGAGATCAACGACGAGCCCGACGCCAGCTACAGCGCGACCATGAAGGCCTTGCACAACGAACCGGAACTGCTCGGCATCTACTGCGTCGGCGCTGGACGCTCCGGCGTGGCCAAGGCGTTGCTCGAGGCCAAGCCGCGCAGAAAGCCCGTCTTCATCTGCCATGACCTGACCAGGGAAACGCGCCGCTACCTCGTCGACGATCTCGCCGACGTGGTCATCGACCAGAACGCCCGGCTGATTGCCGAGCAAGCAGTGATCCGCCTGCTCGGCTCGATCGCCTCGTCGGCGCCGTACCTGACCAAGAAATTCATCGAACCCCGGCTGATCATGAAGGAAAACGTGCCGGTGCAGTAGGCGCGAATGGCATCATGCCGTCGCCTCACTGATTTGTCAGACGATTGATCCGGCAAATCTGCACACCAGCTATGCACGTTTCGCAGTTGCCGAATGGTTGGGCAAATCGTAATTATTGCCGCGTCGGATGTCTTCCTCCTCCCAGACACCGGCGCTGAATGCGGTGCTCCTCCTCCCGCGCCGTATTCGAAATCGAAGCCCGCTGCCTCCTCCTCCCGGCAGCGGGCTTTTTCTTTGCCTGCACTTAGGCGGAGCGCCCCTCACCCGGATATTGCCGAGTCGAATTGCCTTGCAATTCGAGCAATCCGAACTCTGGGGAGAGAGGAGACGGGTCAGCCCCGGCGCTAGCCCTGGCCGCGAAGCGGCCGCATCAGGGGAAGCCGCCTTCAGCGTGCCCGGAAGGAGGCGATCAGGCTCTCGGCCATGCGCACGAACTGCGCGCTCGGGCCCTCGGCGCCAACGCTCTGCATCGAGACGCGCGCGCCTTCGAGCAACAGCGACAGCGTATCGGCGAGCAACTCGGCCTGGCCGATGCCGGCATCGCGGCAGAGCGCAACCAGCTTCTCGCGCTGGGCTTCCTTCAGTTCCTTGATGACGCGCCGTGCCGGGTGATTGGTCTCGGTGAGCTCGACGGCGGCATTGGCCATGTCGCAGCCGCGACTGTCGGCGCTGAGCAGCTCTGAAGCCTTGCGGACCCAGGCATGCAACTGCGCGAGCTTGTCGCCGGGATGCTCGGCCTCGAACTCGTCCCATATCCTTGAAGCCTTCGCCGCCGTGGCGCGCAGGCATTCGATGATCAGATCGTCCTTGGATTCGAAGTGACGATAGAGCGTCATCTTGTTGGTGCCGGCAGCCTCCGTGATGGCGTCGACGCCGACGCCCTTGATCCCGTGCTTGTGGAACATGTCCTGCGCCGTTTCCAGGATGCGATCCCGGGGGCGGGAACGTTCCGCAACGCCGTCAGTCATCATGCTCTCCTTTCGTCGTTTCCAAAAAAACCGAGGTCACCTCTTGACTAGGGTGTTACCGGTCTGTAACTTTCAGATGTTACTTACTGGTAACACCTATATCACTCCCCGTCAAACGACAAGGCCCACCGATAGCCCTGCCAGAGTGAGATAGGACAGAAAACCTGCCTGTCATGCGGCTTCGGCCGGTGAAAACGAGAAAAAAGCGGTCCGTGATCATCCGATGCGGGCCGCAGCAAGGAGCCGCTCCTATGCAAAAGCGCAAAGACCTGACGATCGACGAAGCCATCCGGGATCCGATGATCCGGCTGGTGATGAAGGCTGATGGGGTCGATCCCAACGCCTTCGAACGGATGCTGCGCTCGCGCGCCGCGGAACAGGCGCCGGACGATGTCCTGCCATCCTTTTTGGAGGATTCCGGCTCCGTCCGGGCCCGGCGCCTGCGCCATTTTGCAAAACCGTTCGGCGAGGCATCCGCGTCATGGTGAACTTCTTCATCCACCGCCCGATCTTCGCATCGGCGATCGCCATCATCATGGTGCTCGCCGGTGCGATCGCCTATTTCCTGCTGCCGGTCTCGCAGTTCCCTGACATCACGCCCCCGCAGGTCGTGGTCAGCGCCCATTATCCAGGCGCCAGCGCGCAGGTGGTGGCCGATACGGTCACCACGCCGCTGGAGCAGCAGATCAACGGCGTGCAAGGCATGACCTATATGTCGTCGACGAGCTCGAATGACGGCTCCTCGACCATCACCATCACATTCGACGTCGGCTATCCGCTGAGCACCGCGGCCGTCGACGTCCAGAACCGCGTCTCGCAGGCCGCATCCTCCCTGCCGGCCATCGTCAACCAGGGCGGCGTCACGATCAAGAAGCAGAACCCGAACTTCGTTCTGATCGTCGACCTCACCTCGCCCGACGGCTCGGTCGATCCGGTGGCGCTGAGCAACCTCGCCTATCTCCAGGTCGTCGATCCGCTGAAGCGGCTGCCTGGCGTCGGCGACGTGCAGATCTTCGGTGAACGGCGCTATTCGATGCGCGTCTGGCTCGATCCGGACAAACTGGCCAATCTCGGCATCACCGCCGTCGATGTGCAGAACGCCATTTCCGAGCAGAACGTGCAGGTGGCGGCGGGCAAGATCGGCCAATCGCCGGCGCCGGCCGGCACCGCCTTCGAGATGCAGGTCAATGCGGTCGGCCGTTTGAGCGACCCGAAGGAATTCGGCGACATCGTCGTGCGCGCCAACTCGCAGAACGGCTCGCTCGTGCGTCTGCGCGACGTCGCCCGCATCGAGCTCGGCGCGCTGCAATATTCGTCATCGGCCTTCTTCGGCAAGGACCCGACCGTGGTGCTCGCCGTCTACCAGATGCCCGGCTCCAACGCGCTCGACCTGCAGCAGCGGGTCAAGGACAAGATGCAGGAATTGTCGGCGCGCTTCCCGAAGGGCGTCCACTACGCCATGCACTACGATACGACGCGCTTCGTCTCGGCCTCGATGCATGACGTGCTGATCACGCTCGGCGAAGCGCTGGTGCTGGTGGTAGCTGTCGTCTTCATCTTCCTGCAGAGCTGGCGCACTACCATCATCCCGACCATCGCCATCCCGGTGTCGTTGATCGCGACGCTGGCGGTGATGTACATGCTGGGCTTCTCGCTCAATATGCTCTCGCTGCTCGGCATGGTGCTGGCGATCGGCCTTGTCGTCGACGACGCCATCGTCGTGGTCGAGAACGTCGAGCGACAGCTGGAGGCCGGCCTCAAGCCGCTCGCCGCGACGCGCGCGGCGATGGCCGAAGTGACGGGCCCAATCATCGCCACCACGGCGGTGCTGATGGCGGTGTTCATCCCGGTCGCCTTCATTCCCGGCGTTTCGGGACGGCTCTACAACCAGTTCGCGCTTACCGTTGCGATCTCGGTCGGCATCTCCGCCTTCAACTCGCTGACGCTGAGCCCGGCGCTGAGCGCCGCGTTCCTGCGCCATCGCGGCGAAACGCAGTTCGTGCTGTTCCGCTGGTTCAATGCCGGCTTCGACTGGCTGTCGCATGCGTACGCGCATGGCGTGCGCATTCTGATCCGGCTGCGCTGGGCCATGCTCGGCCTGTTCGCGGCGGGCTTGGTCGCCACCTATTTCGTCTGGCAGAAGCTGCCCTCGACCTTCCTTCCGGTGGAGGACCAGGGTTATTTCTTCGTCGTCATCCAGTTGCCGGACGGCGCTTCGCTGGAGCGCACCGACGCGGTGGCGCAGAAGGCGCGCGACATCCTGCAGAACACGCCCGGCGTCGACATCGTCGGCTCGATCAGCGGCCTGAACTTCCTCACCAGCGCCGCGCAATCGAACTCGGCGGTGGAGTTCGCCATCCTGAAGCCGTGGGACGAACGCGGGCCCGACCAGAACGCATCGAAGCTGGTCGCCGAGGTGCGCAACAAGTTGCTGCAGATACCGGAGGCGTTTGCGCTCTCATTCGATCCACCCTCGATCCCGGGCCTCGGCACGACCGGCGGCTTCGAATTCCAGGTGGAAGACCTTTCGGGCCGCGGCAGCGCCGCGCTCAACGAGGTCACGCAGGCGCTGATCGCGGAAGCACGCAAGCAGCCGGAGCTCAATCCGCAGCAGCTGTTCTCGTCCTTCTCGACCTCGACGCCGCAGTTCAACTACGACCTCGACCGCAGCAAGGCGAAGCTGCTCGGCCTCAACCTGCCCGACGTGTTCAACACGCTGCAGATCTATCTCGGCTCTCTCTACGTCAACGACTTCAACCTTTTCGGCCGCACGTTCCGGGTGACGATCCAGGCCGACAAGGACGCGCGCGGAAACGCGAACGACATCTCGCGCCTCTACGTGCGCAATGCGTCCGGCGGGATGGTGCCGCTGAGCACACTGGGCAAGCTGGTGCCGATCGTCGGTCCCGAGACCGTGCCGCATTACAACAACAATGCATCCGCCCTCATCAACGGCGGCGCGGCTCCCGGCTTCTCGTCCGGCCAAGCGGTGGCGGCCATGGAGCGGGCGGCGGCAAACGTGCTGCCGCGGGACTTCGGCTATGAATGGACCGGCATCACCTATCAGGAGCTCCAGGCCGGATCGATCGCCTCGATCGTGTTCGGCCTGGCGATCGTGTTCGTCTTCCTGATCCTGGCGGCGCAGTATGAAAGCTGGGCGATGCCCTTCATGGTGCTACTCGCCGTGCCGCTCGCTTTGTTCGGCGCCTTCGTCGTGCTCTTGCTGCGCGGCATGCAGATCGACGTCTACTCGCAGATCGGTTTCGTCATGCTGATCGGCCTGGCGGCGAAGAACGCGATCCTGATCGTCGAGTTCGCCCGACGGCGCCGCGAGGAAGGCCTGACCATCGTCGAGGCGGCGATGGAAGCCGCGCGGCTGAGGCTGCGGCCGATCCTGATGACGGCCTTCGCCTTCATCCTCGGCGTGCTGCCGCTGATGTTCGCGACCGGCGCGGGCGCCGCCAGCCGGCAGTCGATCGGCACCACCGTCTTCGGCGGCATGGTGGCGGCGACGATCCTGTCGCTGGTCTTCGTGCCGGTCTTCTACGCGGTGATCGAGAAGCTGCGCGAGCGCGGCGGCGAGAGCGAACCTGCCGCGGGGCCTCAACATGCCCCGCACCAACAAGAGATTGAACCGACCGCCGAGCCCGTCCGGCTCGCCCAGGCGGCCGAATAGGATTGGAGACCAACATGCGTAAATGGAAAATCGCTTTGGGAACGGCGGTCGCGCTGGGCGCAATCTCGGTGGCAAGCGTGCACCTGCTCGACATGGGCAATCTCAGCCTCAGCGCCAGCACTGCGGGCGCGGCACCTGCGCCCAAGGCGTTCGTCATGCCGGTCCCGGTGGTCAACGTCGTCAAGAAGACGCTGCCGATCTATCTCGACTACGCCGCGCGCGTCGAGCCGATCCGCAACATCACCCTGCAGGCGCGCGTGCCGGGCTATCTGCAGGAGCAGACGGCGCAGGACGGCAGCGACGTCAAGCAGGGCGACCTGCTTTACCGGATCGCGCCCGAGGACTACCAGGCAGCGCTCGACCAGGCCAAGGCGCAGGTGCAGCGCGACGCGGCAGCGCTCGATTACGCGCGGTCCAATCTCGGCCGCGGCACCGACCTTGCCAAGGCCGGGTACCTCGCCAAGGACAGCTTCGACCAGCGCACCAGCAACTTGCGCACGGCCGAAGCCGCCCTTGCGGTCGACCAGGCGGCGGTGCGGACGGCCGAGCTCAATCTCGGCTATGCCGAGATCAAGGCACCGTTCTCCGGACGGATCGGCCGCAACCAAGCCTCGGTCGGCACCCTGGTGAGCGTCGCCGGCACGGTTCTCAACACGCTGGTGCAGCTCGACCCGATCTACGTCACCTTCAATCCGAGCGAGACCGACCTCGTAGAGATCGAGCAGGCGAAGGCCAACGGTCCGATTGCGGTCGACGTGCTGTTGCCCGGCGAGACCGAGCCCAGCCAGAAGGGCCAGCTCACCTTCATCGACAACACGATCGATCATTCGACCGGCACGATCACGGCGCGGGCGACGATCGGCAACGCCAAGTTCGCGCTGCTGCCCGGGCAGTATGTGCGCGTGCGGCTGCATGTGAAGGAGCAGCCCAATACGCTGATGGTGCCGCAGGTGGCGCTGGGTTCCAGCCAGCTCGGCAAATACCTGTACGTCCTCGGCAAAGACAACACTGTAGACCAGAAGCTGGTGTCGCTCGGCCCGACCGACGGCGATCTGATTTCCGTCACCTCAGGCATCTCCGAGACCGACCAGGTGATCACCGGCAATTTGCAGAAGATCGGACCCGGAATGCCGGTTTCTCCCTTGCCGCAAACGAAACCGGCCAGCTGATAATCCCATCAGTCCCGGTCCGACGGCGCCCTCGACACCCACATCGAGGGCGCCGTTTTGTTTGCGCGCCTGCAACCGGGAAAAAATCGATAGCCACCCTCTTGTTGGATTGTCGACAATCTGCTTGTCTTGCAGTCGGTTCATCCCGGAGTGGCCCACATGTCAAAGCTGGATTTCAGTCCGATCGCGGATACGACGCGCAGGGCCGAGATCGTCGCGCTGCTCAGGCGCGCCATTCTGACCGGCCAGCTGGAGCCTGGGCAGAAGCTCAACGAACTCCGCATTTCCGAGCAGATGCGGGTAAGCCGCGCGCCGCTGCGCGAGGCGATGCGCGAGCTGGTGCAGGAAGGCATCCTGACCAGCATTCCCTATGCCGGAACCTTCGTTGTCGACGTCGCCGCCAAGGACATCGTCGACGTCTATTCCCTCAACAAGGTGCTCGACGACTTTGCCATCCAGCTCGCCTGGCCGCAGCGCGACCAGCGCTTCTTCGACGAGCTCGACCGCCGCCACGAAGCGGTGAAGCAGGCGACGCGGGCGCTCGACACCACGCGCCAGATCGAGACGGCGCTGCAGCTGCACGGGCTGGTCTATGAGTGGGCCGACAATTCGGTGCTGCT
Organism: Mesorhizobium sp. WSM4887; assembly: GCF_029625865.1. Taxonomy (NCBI): domain Bacteria; kingdom Pseudomonadati; phylum Pseudomonadota; class Alphaproteobacteria; order Hyphomicrobiales; family Phyllobacteriaceae; genus Mesorhizobium; species Mesorhizobium sp. WSM4887. The sequence goes on along the minus strand of NZ_JARTVP010000002.1, from coordinate 906,560 downwards.
CGAAACCTGGCAGCGGCTGACCAGCCGGCTGCAAATGTATTTCGCCCTGCACCAGCGTGCGCGGAACGAGCCGGTACCGGCCGAGGACCTGCACGAAACCTATGTGGCGCTGCTCAAGGGCACGGACATGCGCGCTGCCCAGCGCCATGCCCGCGAGCATATCGACAACGATTTCGAAGCGCTTCTTGCCTATGCGCGCAGCCTCGAAAAGCGCGCATCGAAGGGCGCCTGACAAACCCGCGGACAAACGGATACAAACGTGAAGATCAAGAGCATAAAAGCCTACCATGTCGTGCAGCCCTTCGTGGACGGACCCTACCGCATGTCCAAGGGCCGGGTCGCCGACTGTTTCGATGCGGTAATCGTCGCCATCACTTCCGACACAGGCGTGACCGGCTGGGGCGAGATGGCGCCGCTCGGCAATTTCTATTCTGCCGCGTTTCCGGCGGGAACGCGCGCGGGCGTGCCGGAGATCGCGCCGCATCTCATCGGCCATGACCCACGCGGGCTGGCCGGCATCGTCAGGTTGATGGACACGGTGTTCAAGGGCCATCCCTACGTCAAAGCCGCGCTTGATATGGCTTGCTGGGATCTCGCTGCTCGCGCGGCCGACGTGCCGTTGGTAGCGATGCTCGGCGGCCGCGAGAGCGAGACGGCGGAACTTTACCGGGTCGTGACCCACGGCACGGTCGACCAGATGGCGGCACTTGCCAAGCGCATCGTTGCCGAAGGCTACCATCGGCTGCAGGTCAAGGTCGGCGGCAATGTCGGTGACGACATCGAGCGCGTGAGCGCCGTCGCATCAGCCGTGCCGAAGGGCACGGTGATCTTCTGCGACGCCAATGCCGGCTGGACGCCCTACCAGGCGCGCCAGTTCGCCGATGCCACGCGCGGCATCGACTACACATTCGAACAGCCCTGCACGACGATCGAGGAGAATATGTCGGTGCGCCGCATGCTCGACAAGCCGATGGTGCTCGACGAATCCGTCACATCGCTGGGCGAGATGCTGGAAATCCATCGCCGTGGCGCGGCCGATGGGCTGACGCTGAAGATCTCGCGCCTCGGCGGCGTGACGCAGACGCGGCTGATCCGCGACGTCGCCGTCGAGCTCGGTTTCATGGTCACCATCGAAGACACCGGCGGCGCGGAGATCGACACCGCCGCGATGGCGCATCTGTCGCTGTCGACACCGGAGGAGCGCCGTCTGCATGCCATCGCCTTCCACGAATGGGTGACGGTGCGCACCGCCTCCAACAAGCCGCCGGTCGCGGGCAGCCGCATGGGCATTCCCGACGGCCCCGGGCTCGGCATCAACGTGGTGCCGGACCTGCTCGGCAAGCCCTTCTTCGAGATCGGCTGAGATGAAGATCGGGAGCAGCGCCGCAACGCCGATCGCGCTAGCAGGCTTTTCGCTGAGCTGAACTGGGAGATCGCCAAAAGGAAAGGAGACCGGCAAATATCGAATCGAGGCGGCCACGATTTCGATCGGGCTGCACGCCCGAGTTAGGCATGCATCAAGAAAATCTGACTTTTCCGCTTCAAGGAGCGGATGGACCGGACCAAAGTGCATGTTACAGTTCGTTCGACTGAATTCTTGACGATGGCCGGGACCGGAGAACTCCACGGAACGTCGTCAACCGGAATGCACTCGCCAACCACAAGAACTGGGGAAAGGGTTTAGACCCATGAGCAAGAACTACCGCGTCCTCGACCTCATCCGGCGCAACCGCACGCCGCTCGAAAATCACCTCATCGACGGCCTCATCGACGGCCGCGTCAGCCGCCGCGATTTCGTGCGCCACGGCAGCCTGCTCGGCCTGTCGCTGCCGCTTCTCGGCCGCATCGGCATGGCCGCCGGCTTCGGCGCCGCGCCCTCGCTTGCCCGCGCCCAGGGCGCGCCGGGCGCTACCATCCGCGTCGGCAGCAGCGTGCCGGCCGCCGCGATCGACCCGGTCACCATCGCCGACGCCGGCGGCCTGCTCGTCATGCAGCAGGTAGCCGAATTCCTCTGCGTCGACGGCCCCGACCTGGTGCTCAAGCCGGCACTCGCCGAAAGCTGGAAGCCGAATGCCGATGGCTCGGTGTGGACGTTCACGCTGCGCAAGGGCGTCAAGTTCCACTCAGGCGGCGAGATGAAGGCCGAGGACGTGGTGGCCAGCATCGACCGGCTTGCCGATCCCGCCAACTCCTCCAACGCGCTGTCGGTGTTCAGCGGCATCCTCTCGAAGGGCGCCAGCAAGAAGGTCGACGAATACACGGTGGAATTCCATCTCGACGCGCCGAACGGCAACTTCCCCTATATGCTGTCGTCCGACAACTACAACGCCGTCATCATCCCGGCGAGCTACAAGGGCGATTACGAAAAGAGCTTCGACGGCACCGGGCCGTTCAAGCTGGAGAAGTACACGCCCAAAGTCGGCGCCTCCTTCGTTCGCAATGAGAACTACTGGGGCGAAAAGGCCCTGCCGGAGCGCACCGAATTCACCTTCTTCACCGACATCCAGCCGCAGATCCTGGCGCTACAGGGCGGCCAGATCGACATCATCAATCAGATGCCGGTGCTGGCGGGCGTCGCCGTCCTCAACGATCCGAACGTGGACGTCATCAGCCTGAAATCGTCGGCGCATCAGCAACTGCATCTGCGCTGCGACGACGGTCCGATGAAGGACCCGCGGGTACGCCGCGCCATCGCGCTCAGCATCGATCGCAAGAAGTTGGTCGCCGGCTTGATGAAAGGCCGCGCCCAGGAAGGCAATGACAGCCCGTTCGCCGGGGTTTATCCGTCGACGGACACCAGCGTGCCGCAGCGCGAGCAGGACATCGCGCAGGCCAAGCAGCTGATGGAAGCGGCCGGCGCCGGCAAGGGGTTCAAAATAACGCTGACCACCGAGCGCTATCTGGAAATCCCCGAGTACGCGCAGCTGATCCAGAACTGGGTCAAGGAGATCGGCATCGAGCTCGAGCTCAACATCCTCGACCAAAGCGCCTATTACGGCGATGCGGTGTTCGGCAAATCGAACTGGCTGGATTCGGTGATGGGCATCACCGACTACGGCCACCGCGGCGTGCCGAACGTCTATCTCGCGGCGCCATTGAAGAGCGAAGGCACCTGGAATGCCGCGCATTTCAAGAACAAGGACTATGACCAGCTGGCGACGAGCTATATCGCTGCCCTCGACCTCGAGGCGCAGAAGGCTGCAGCCGGCAAGATCCAGAAGCTGCTGCTCGAGGAAACGCCGGTGATCTTCGGCTATTTCTACGACTACCTGACTGCGACGGCGAAAGGCGTGGCGGGCGTGCAGCCCACCGCCATGTCGCAGCTGTTCCTCGAAAAGGCTTCGAAAGCCTGACGCGAGGGAGCAAGCTTATCCCTGACAGCCGGCTCTCGACGGAGAGCCGGCTCCAATAGGAGTATTCGCCATCCTCGGCTTCCTCATCCGGCGCCTGGCTCTGTCGCTCGTGACGCTGTTCCTGCTCAGCGTCATGGTGTTCCTGGGCGGCCAGGTGCTGCCCGGCAATGTCGGGCGCGCGATATTGGGGCCGTTTGCCGACCAGCGCGCCGTCGACGCGCTCAATCACTCGCTCGGCGTCGACCGGCCGCTGCTCGTCCAGTACGGAAGCTGGACCTGGAACTTCCTTCATGGCGACATGGGCACGTCCTACATTTTCCGCGCGCCGGTGGCGCCCTTCGTCATCGACGCTTTGGGCAATTCGATGAAGCTGGCGCTCGTCGCCTTCGTGCTGGTGGTGCCGATCGGCATCCTCGGCGGTGTCATCGCCGCGCTCAACCTCAACCGGCCGCTCGACCGCATCATCAGCCTCGGCGGATTGTCGGTGACGGTGCTGCCCGAGTTCGTCACCGGCATCATCCTGATCCTGATCTTCGGTGTCTGGCTGCGCTGGCTGCCGATCGCGGCGGCCTGGCCCAAGGGTGCCGGCGTCTTCACCCAGCTCTATTATCTCATCCTGCCGTCGCTGCCGCTGTTTCTGGTGCTGTTCGGCTATATCGCTCGCATGGCGCGGTCGGGGATGATCGAGGCGCTCGATTCCGACTATACGCGCACCGCGGTGCTTAAAGGTCTGCCGTGGCGCACGGTGATCTGGCGGCATGTGCTGCGCAATGCCCTATTGCCTACCATCACTGTCATCGCAACCCAGACCGGCTACCTCATCGGCGGCCTTGTCGTGATCGAGACGCTGTTCCGCTACCAGGGCATCGGCTCGCTGATCTTCACCGCCGCCCGCGGCAAGGATTTTCCGATGCTCGAGGCCGGCATTCTTACCATCGGCATCGTCTATGCGGTGGCCACATTGATCGCCGATTTCCTCTATTCGGTGCTCAATCCGCGCATCCGGCTGGGAGCGGAGCAATGAGCGCGACAGACACACCCGCGAACCTGCCAACGCCGGACGCCGCGACACAGCGCAGCCCCTGGGGCGAGGTGCTGCATTCGTTGTTGCGATCGGGGACCTTCCTGATCGGGCTCGGCATCGTCCTGTTCTGGATCGTCTGCGCGCTGTTCGGCGAGCATTTCGTCCCTTACGATCCGCTTGCCGACGACATCATCAACGCGCTGGTTCCACCGTCGGCCGAGCACTGGTTCGGCACCGACCAGATCGGCCGCGATGTCTTCTCGCGGGTCATCGTCGGCTCGCGCGATATCCTGACGGTGGCACCTTTGGCCACGATTCTGGCGACCATTGCCGGCACCGCGCTCGGGCTCGTCATCGGCTATTTCCGCGGCATCGTCGACGATATCGTCAGCCGTATCCTCGAAGCCTTCATGGCAATCCCGGTGGTGATCATCGCACTGCTCGCCATCGTCGCGCTTGGCACCTCCAAGATCACCGTGATCGTCGTCATCGGCTTGAGCTTCGCTCCGATCATCGCCCGCACGGTGCGCTCGGCGGTGCTGGCCGAACGCGAGCTCGATTATGTCGCGGCGGCAAAGCTTCGCCACGAAGGCGCGCTGCACACGATGTTCGTCGAGATCCTGCCCAACGTGATCCCGCCGATCCTGGTCGAGACGACGGTGCGTCTCGGCTATGCGATCTTCGCCGTCGCCACGCTCTCCTTCATGGGCTTCGGCATCCAGCCGCCCTCGCCCGACTGGGGACTCTCGATCTCCAGCAATTACGGCATGATCGGCGGCGGCTTCTGGTGGACGGTTCTGTTCGACGCGCTGGCGATCGCCTCGCTGGTGATCGGGGTCAACCTGGTGGCCGACGGGGTCCATGGAGCGTTCAATGACTGACAGGGACGCGCTCGAGCTCAACGATCTCTCGGTCGCCTATCGCGTCGGGCGCCGCAACCGGGCGGTGCTGCGCAATGTCAGCTTCAAGATCGGCCGCGGCGAGGCCTATGGGCTGGTCGGCGAATCCGGCTGCGGAAAGTCCACCGCGGCGCTGTCCGTGGTCCGCTACCTGCCGCGCAACGGCTCGATCACCGGCGGCTCGATCGCGCTCGACGGCCGGGATGTGATGAAGCTCGATGCCGAGGCGCTCAGACGCGCCCGTGCGGAAAGCGTCTCCATGGTCTATCAGGATCCCGGCAAGGCGCTGAATCCATCATTGCGCATCGGCCGCCAGCTCACCGAGATCTTCGAGCTTGCCGGCATGTCGGGACAGGCGGCGAGCGACAAGGCGATCGCGATGCTCAATCTTGTGCGCATCTCGGATCCGGCCAGTGTCATGCAGCGCTACCCGCACCAGCTTTCCGGCGGCATGCAGCAGCGCGTGGCGATCGCAATGGCCTTGGCCAACGACCCCTCGATGCTGATCCTCGACGAGCCGACGACGGGTCTCGACGCCACGGTCGAAGCCGAAGTGCTCGACCTCATCGCGCAACTGCGCCGCGAGCTTTCGGCCTCAATCCTGTTCATCAGCCACAACCTCGCCGTGGTTTCCAACATGTGCGACCGGGTCGGCGTGCTCTATGCCGGGATGCTGGTCGAGGAAGGCTCGACCAAGGACGTCTTCAACGATCCGCGCCATCCCTACACGGTCGCCTTGCTGCGCTGCCTGCCGCGCGGCGGCCAGCGCAAGGACCAGGGCCGGCTCGACACGATCCCCGGCTTCCTGCCCGGCATCGGCGCTACGATCGTCGGCTGCGCCTTCGCCGACCGCTGCGCGCTGGCGACGGAGCGCTGCCGCAGCGAGCCGCCGCCGCTCTATGAGCTTGGAGGCGGCCGGCTGTCGCGCTGCCACTATCACGACAAGGCGCAGTCGCTGCCGCGCGCGACACCCGCCGAAATTGCCACCGTCGCGCCGAAGCAGGCGCCGCCAGTGCTGCAGGTCGAGGGGCTGAACAAGACCTATGCCAGCCATGGCCGTGCATTGAGAGCGGTGAAGGACGTTTCAGTCAGCCTCCGGCCCGGCGAGACGCTCGGGTTGGTCGGCGAGTCCGGCAGCGGCAAGACCACCTTCGCGAGGCTGCTGCTCGGCCTCGTGCCGCCGGACGAGGGCGGCAGCATCGAACTGGAGGGCAAGCAGTTGGCGCCGCGGCTTGCCAGCCGCTCGGAGGACCAGGTCAAGGCGGTGCAGATCGTCTTCCAGAATCCGGATTCGGCGCTCAACCGTTCGCATTCGATCCGGCATATCCTCAGCCGCGCTTTGAAGCGGTTGGGCGGGCTCACCGGCAAGTCGCTGGAAGCGCGCCTCGAAGAGCTCGTCCGCTCGGTGCGGCTCACCGACCGGCATCTCGCCGTCAAGCCGCGGCAGCTTTCGGGCGGTCTGAAGCAGCGCGTGGCGATCGCCCGCGCCTTCGCCGGCGATCCGCGCATCGTCGTCTGCGACGAGCCGACCTCGGCGCTCGACGTGTCGGTGCAGGCGGCGATCCTCAACCTCTTGGCCGACCTGCAGTCGAAGCAGGATGTGAGCTACATTTTCATCTCGCACGACCTCGGCGTGGTGCGCTATCTGTCCGACAAGATCGCGGTGCTCTATCTCGGCCGCATCATGGAGTTCGGACCGTCGGAAGCGGTGTTTTCCGGCCCGCATCACCCTTACACGGAAGCTCTGTTGTCGGCCGTTCCGAAACTCGACCGGACGGAAAGCTCGCGCATCCGCCTCGACGGCGAAATCCCGAGCGCGGCCAACCCACCCACGGGTTGCGTTTTCCACACGAGATGCCCGCGCAAGATCGGCGCGATCTGCGAGACGCAGGAGCCGGAACTAAGCGAGGCCGAGCCCGGGCACACAATCCGCTGCCATATTCCTTTCGCGGAGTTGGCAAGGCTGCAGAAGCCGAAGGCCGTGGAGCCGGCATAGTCGCCGCCAGCAAACGACAACGCCTGCTGGATTCGCTGCGCCGATGGCTGGCGCAGGGCGGCAAGCGCGCTGACACCGGCGCGGCCCTCCGTCAGCGACGTCCACGGCGTCCGCCGGGCGGCAAACCTCGTTTCGCCGCCTAGGGTCCCTCGCGCCTCGATCCTGCCGGATCTTCCCCCGCCCCGCATCGTCAGTCTCGTTTTGAGCTCAATCCTAAGACACCGCCGAAATGTCGGTTGAAATATTTTTCAAACGGTCATAGGAATGTTCAAAGAGTGATTGCGGCGCGGGCGGCGCGCCAAGGACCGGAGGAAGCGACATGTCCCATCCGCAATTCGCAGCGGAACTCCTGCAGCGCGCTGAGAAACAAGGACCGATCACCATCGGTCTCGCCGGCGCCGGACAGATGGGAACGGATATCGTCGTTCAGGTCGCACTTATGCCGGGCATGCGCATCGGCGCCATTTCGGAGGTCAGGCCGCAGGCGGCGATCGATGCGGCGCTGCTTGCCGGCCATGACCGTTCCGATATCGTAGAGGCGCCCAATGCCCCGGCCATCGATCGCGCCATCGAGGCCGGAAAGATCGCGGTCACCGAGGACCTGCATGCGCTCGCCGCCGCCGGCCGCATCGACGTGATCATCGACGCAACCGGAAATCCCAACATCGGCACGCTGTTCGCGCTCGAGGTGATGAAGAACGGCAAGCATATCGTCATGCTCAATGTCGAGGCCGACATCACCATCGGCCGGTTCCTGAAGGAAGAGGCGCGCAAGGCCGGCGTCGTCTACACAGGTGCGGCCGGCGACGAGCCTGCCTGCACGCTCGAGATCATCGGCTTCGCCAAAAGCCTCGGCTTCAATATCGTTGCCGCCGGCAAGGGCAAGAACAATCCGCTGAAGTTCGACGCCGTGCCGGCCGACTACGAGAAGGAGGCGGCCGAGCGCAACATGAATGCGCGCATGCTGGTCGAGTTCGTCGACGGCTCGAAGACGGCAATCGAGATGGTGGCGATCGCCAACGCGACGGGCCTGGTGCCCGACGTGCCAGGCATGCACGGCCCTACCGCGACGCTAGAAGAACTCGCCAGCGTGCTCTGCCCGCGCGAGGATGGCGGCGTGCTTCATCGCAAGGGCGTTGTCGACTATTCGATCGGCAAGGGCGTCGCGCCCGGGGTGTTCTGCATCATCGAAACCAAGCATCCGCGCGTGCTGGAGCGCATGATCGACCTCAAGGTCGGCAGGGGCCCCTATTTCACGATCTTCCGGCCCTATCACCTCACCAGCCTGGAAGTGCCGCTGTCGGCGGCGCGCGCCGTGGTCTACAAGCGCGCCGACATGGAACCGCTCGACCATCCCGTGGCCGAGGCGGTGGCGGTGGCCAAGACCAGTCTCGGCACCGGCCAGTCGCTCGGCATGATCGGCGAGAACGACTACCGCGGCTTCGCCATGACCTGGGAAGACGCGCGCGCCAATGGCGCGCTGCCGCTCGGGCTTGCTGAACGTGCCAAGGTGGTGAAGCCGGTCAAGGCCGGCGACTTCCTGACCTATGAAAACTGTGTACCCGACGATTCGATGGTGATAACCCAGATCCGCCGTCGTCTCGACCAGTCGGACGGACGGTTCGTAACCAACGCGGCCTAAAGCGCGTCGCGCGGAAACGGATCCAGGCGACGCGCTTTAGGTCCTTGTTTTTATGCATCTCGTTTTCGCAAAACCGCTGCACACTTTTGCGCGACATGCTCTAACCCTCCGGATCCCAGCCTGATGGACGATGTGGTAATCGGGATCGACGCCTCGACGACCGCCGTGAAGGCGATCGCTTTCGCGCGCGACGGCTCGGAGCTTTTCCAGGCACGCGAGACCTATCCGCTTTCCAACCCGGCGCCCGGCCATTTCGAGCAGGACGCCGAGCATTGGTGGGCGGCGCTGCTGTCGGCGCTGCAACAAGTCGCCAAGGCGATCGATGCCTCACGCGTGAAAGCCATCGCAATCGCGCACCAGCGCGAGAGCTTCACGCTGATCGACAACGCCGGCAAGCCGCTCATTCCCGCCATATTGTGGCTCGACGAACGCGCCCGCCGCCAGGTGGCGCGGCTTTCGGAAGAACTCGGCCGCGAGGCGATCCGCGACTGGAGCGGCAAGCCGCCGGACCCGACGCCGGCGCTCTACGCTTTGGCCTGGCTGACGGAGCACCGGCCGCAGGCGCTGGCGGAAGCGGCCGCGGTGGTCGACGTGCACGCGTTCTTCGTCCACCGGCTCACCGGGCGACTCGTCACCAGCACGGCGAGCGCCGATCCGCTCGGTCTGCTGGACATCGCGCATGGCGTCTGGCACCCGAGGCTGGTCGAGGCGGCGGGGCTGCGGCCGGAGCAACTGCCGGAGCTCGCAGCCCCTGGGGAGGTCTGCGGCACGTTGTCGGAAAGCGTCGCGGCGGCGATCGGCCTGAGGGCCGGCGCGCCGGTTATTGCGGGCGCCGGAGACGGCCAGGCGATGGGGCTAGGCATGGGAGTCTACGGGCCCGGCAAAAGCTATCTGTCGTTGGGCTCAGGCGTCGTCAGCGGAAATTATTCCGGCACGGTCACGACGTCGGATGCATTCCGCACGCTGGTTTCGCCGACCTGCTCCGGCTTCATGCTGGAGACGGTGCTGCGTTCCGGCATGCAGTTGGTCGACTGGATCGTGCGCACCACCGGCGCGCCTTCGGCCGCGGTGCTGGAGAGAGCTGCGAAGGAAGTCGCGCCAGGCAGCGACGGATTGCTCGTCATGCCCTATTGGGCTGGCGTCATGAGCCCTTACTGGGACGGCTCGGCGCGCGGCGCTATCGTCGGCCTGTCGCTCGATCACGAGCCAAAGCATCTCTTCCGCGCGGTGCTGGAGGGCATAGGGCTGGAGCAGGCGATCGCCACCGAGGCGATGGAGGAACAGACCGGCAAGGCCGACACGATGATCGCGGCCGGCGGCGGCACCAATTGCGCACTGCTGATGGAAATCATGGCGAGCGTGCTCGAGCGCCCGCTCTTCGTCTCGCCGGTCAACGAAGCAGCGGCGCTGGGAGCCGCCATGCTCGCGGCCTCGGCAATCGGCTGGTTCGCGTCACCGGAAGAAGCGGCAAAGGCGATGGCGGCACGGCCGGCACGCCAGGTCGATCCTGTCGAGGCGCTTGTTCCGACCTACCGCGCACGCAAAGAAGTCTATCGTGATCTCTATCACGCGACACGCGATATCCACACGCGGCTCGGCGCGATTACCTGAACTACCGGCTAAGCAGCCCCTTGGCCGCGTCTTCGTCGGTGATCAGCACCGAGACCTTCGTATTCGCAAGTGCGGCGCGCATGACGGCGATCTTCTCCCGCCCGCCCGACACCAGGATGGTGGTCGGAATGTCAGACAGATCCTGCAGCGGGTAGGCGCAGACGCGGCGGTTGACCTCATGGTCAACGATGCGACCCTCGGCATCGATGAAGTGGCAGAGGATATCGCCGACCGCGCCCGCCGCCTGCAATTCCTCCAATTCGCTGGGCTTGATGAAACCGTAATTGGCGATCGGGCTGTCGTTGGAAAAGGAGCCGACGCTGAGCACGGCGATGTTGGCGCGCCGCGCCCTAAAGACCACATCCTGGACGCTGCGCTGGCTCATGAAGGCATCGCGCTGCTCCGGCCTGTCGGCATAGACGGGCACGGGCAGCAGATAGCATTCGGCGCCGATCTTCTCGGCGAATTCCCAGGCGCTCTCGGTCGGATTGAGCGGCTGCGCATGGGTGAGGCCGCCAAGCATCGAGACCACGGTGGTCCTGGCGATCGGCCGCCTGGGCAATTCGTTGATGGCGAATTTCAGCGTCCTGCCCCAACCCAGTGCGATAACGTCGCCCGGATTGACGTTGTCGGCGAGATAGGCGGCGGCGGCATGGCCGATCATCAGTGGCGCGTTGCTCCGGTCGGCGGCCGACGGCACGACCACCGCCTGGCTGAGGCCGAAGCGCTGCTTCAGGCTTTCCTCCAGCTGCACGCATTCGACGACGCTGTCGCGAATGCGGAACTGGACCACGCCCTCCTCGCGCGCGGCCGACAGAATCCGGTGCACCTTGATACGGCCGACGCCGAGGATCTCCGAGATCCGCTCCTGCGTCAGCCCTTCGACATAATAGTGCCAGGCGGCTCGGGCCTTGAGCTCGGCATCCGGAAAACGCGAGACCTTGTCGTTCTCGATCACCGCCATGCTTTATGCCTCCGTATGCGCTCGACTTCCCTATGGCAAACTGTCGGTTCACGCAAACTGCCGCCGAATGGCTGCGCGGCACTTGACAATTTTCTGATGAACGTTTTAGCTGAACAAAATTGCAGATCAAAGATAAATTGTTCACAAGGGAGGATGCCTGGTGAACAAGAGCGGAAGGCAAGGCACGCCTGCCCGCTGACGGAGGAGACCAAGTGGCCGTGAGCAACGAGACGAGCGAGTTGAAGGCTGGCACCGGCGCCGCGCAGGCCGCTTCCGGTGCGAAGCTTTCGGCGTTGTTTGCCGGAACGATGGGACCGCTGATCGGGCTGGTGCTGCTGTGCCTGGCGCTGGCGCTGACCACCGACACCTTCCTGACGGTACGCAATATCCTCAACGTGCTCGACCAGGTGACCGTCCTCGGCATCATGGCGATCGGCATGACGCTGGTCATCCTGATCGGCGGCATCGACCTTTCCGTCGGCTCGGTGCTGGCGCTGGCCTCGATGGTGATGGGCTATGTCGCCTATCCCGACTATCTCAATCTCGGCGTCCCGGCGGGCATCGCCGCGGCGCTCGTCGTCGCCGCCCTCTGCGGCCTGGTGTCGGGCCTGCTGGTGACGGTGACGAAACTGCCGCCCTTCATCGCGACGCTTGCCATGATGTCGGTGGCGCGCGGCCTCGCCAACATGATCACCGACGGCTCGCAGATCGTCGGCTTTCCGGACTGGTTCACCAACCTCTCGATCGTGCGCCACTTCGGCTTCCTGTCGGTCACCGTCGGGCTGATGATCGTGCTGGCGATCGTCTTCGCGATCTTCCTCAATTACCGCGCCACCGGCCGTAGCCTCTACGCGATCGGCGGCAGCGCCGAGGTTGCCCGCCTCTCCGGCATTCCGGTGAAGTCGCTGACCAACTGGGTCTACGCAATCTGCGCACTGCTGGCGGGACTGGCCGGCATCGTGCTCGCGGCCCGGCTCGATTCCGTGCAGCCGAGTTCGGGCGTCGGCTACGAGCTCGACACGATCGCCGCGGTGGTGATCGGCGGCGCCAGCCTTTCCGGCGGCATCGGCTCGATCGGCGGCACAGCGATCGGCGTTCTCATCATCGGCGTGCTGCGCAACGGCCTCAACCTGCTCGGCGTGTCACCCTTCATCCAGCAGGTGGTGATCGGCGTGGTGATCGCGCTGGCGGTTGCCACCGATACCTGGCGGCGGCGCCGCCAATAGGAATTCGCCCGGATGTCCGGGCGGAACGGATCGGTCGATCCGAGACTGGGACTGTCCGGCCGAGGGCGCCGCGATGCGCAGGCGGACAGATTGAACACCAACGGAGGAAAAACATGCTGACCAAACGTTCACTGCTGCTTGCGGCCGCGGCCATTGTCCCGCTGCTCGGCCTGTCCGATGCCGCCTCGGCCAAGGACGCCAAGAAGCTCGGCCTCGCCGTCGCCAATCTGCAGGCGGACTTCTTCAACCAGATCAAGCAGTCGGTCGAAGCCTATGCCAAGGAGAAGGGCATCGAGGTCATCACCGTCGACGCCAAGGGCGATTCGGCCACGCAGGTCAGCCAGGTGCAGGACCTCGTCACCCAGAACATCGACGCGCTGATCTATATCCCGGCCGGCGCCACCGCCGCAACGGTGCCGACCAAGACCGCGAAGGCCGCCGGCATCCCGGTGGTCAATGTCGACCGCAACGCCGACGGCGCGCCCGGCGACACCTTCATCGCCACTGACAGCGTCAACTCGGCCAAGGGCGTGTGCGACTACATCGCCAAGCAGGCCGGCGGCAAGGGCGAGATGGTGATCATTCATGGCCAGAAGGGCACGACGCCGGAAGTCGACCGCTCCAAGGGCTGCGGCGAGGCGCTCAAGGCCTATCCGGACATCAAGGTGGTCGGCGAGCTCTGGAGCGATCAGTGGCACCAGGACGAAGGCTTCAAGCTGGCGCAAGACCTGCTGCAGGCCCATCCGAACGTCTCGATCATCTTCGGCCAGGCCGACGCGCTGGCTCTGGGCGCCGCGCAGGCGGTCAAGGTCGCCAACCCCGACCACAAGGTGTGGATCGCCGGCTTCGACGGCGACGTTGCGGCGCTCAAGGCGCTGAAGGAGGGCGTGTTCGACGTCACCGCGACGCAGCAGACGCAGGGCATGGGCCGGCTAGCCGTCGATTCGGCCATCAAGATCGTGGCGGGCGAGAAGCTGCCGGCCGAGCAACTGCAGGACGCGACCCTGACCACCAAGGACAATGTCGCGCAATTCATCGAGAAGCATCCGTAAGGCGGCAACCGTTGAGAGAGCGCCACGATGTCCACTGAACCTCGCCATAGCGAAGGCCCGCATAACGGGCTCTTCGTCAACGGCCTCTGCAAGAGCTACGGACCGGTGCAGGTCCTGGCCGATGCGAGCTTCGAGGTGCGGCCGGGCGAGGTCGTGGCGCTGCTCGGCGAGAACGGTGCCGGGAAGTCGACGGTGTCCAACATCATCGCCGGTTCGACCAAGCCTGATGCCGGCACCATCATCTGGCGGGGGAAGCCCTATTCCCCCGCCAATCCCGCCGCGGCCATCGAGGCCGGCGTCGGCATGATCCATCAGGAATTGAAGCTGCTGCCGGACCTATCGGTGGCGGAGAATGTCTATGTCGGGCGGCTGCCGATGCGGGGCGGCCGCATCGACCGGGCAACCATGAACGCGAAGGCCTCGGCGCAATTGAAGCGCCTCGGCCTCGACGTCTCGCCCGAGCGCAAGGTGCGCACACTGCGCGTCGCGGCACAGCAGCAGGTGGAGATCGCCAAGGCGCTGACGCTGAATGCCGAGCTTCTGATCCTCGACGAACCGACCGCCGCGCTCGGCGGCGAGGAGACGGAGCTGCTGTTCAAGCAAATCCGCAAGCTCAAGGCCGAAGGCATGTCCTTCATCTATATCAGCCATCGGCTGGACGAGATCGCTCAGATCGCCGACCGCGTGGTGGTGATGCGCGACGGCCGCATCGTCGCCCGGCACGAGCGCGCCGACATCCCCGTGCGCACGGTCGTCGAGCAGATGGTCGGACGCAGCGTCGAACGCATGTTCCCGAAGCTGTCGGCGCCGGGCACCGAGACGGTGCTCGAAGTCGAGAACCTGTCCTCGCCGGAGCGCAGCTTCAACAATGTTTCGTTCGCGGTGAAATCGGGCGAAATCCTGGGCATCGCCGGGCTGATCGGCGCCGGCCGCACCGAACTGGTCAGGGCGATCGCCGGCGCCGATCCAATCTCGTGCGGCGCGGTGCGGGTCGCGGGCCAGCCTGTTCATCTCAGCGGCCCCGCGGCGGCGATCAGGGCCGGCGTCGTGCTGGTGCCGGAGGACCGGAAGGAACAGGGCGTCGTATTGGAGCAGACGATCGGCGAGAACCTCGCCATCGGCAATTTCGATCATGTCGCACCGAAGGGCTGGGTGTTTCCCAAAGCGGTTCAGAGGTTCGCCGAGGCCGGCATATCGAGGCTCGGCGTCAAGGGTCGGCCGAACCAGGCGGTCTCAAAACTTTCCGGCGGCAACCAGCAGAAGGTGATCATCGCCAAATGGGTGTCGCGGCCGCCCAAGGTGTTCATCCTCGATGAGCCGACGCGCGGCATCGACGTTGGCGCCCGCGCGGCGATCTACGATGTCATCGCCAACCTTGCCCGCTCGGGCATGGCCGTGGTGGTGGTCAGCTCGGATCTCGAGGAGGTGCTGGGGCTTTCGCACCGGGTTCTGGTGCTGAGCCGCGGCCGCCAGCGCGGCATCCTCGATCGCGACGAAGCAAGCAATGTCGCCGTGATGGAACTCGCCACGAGCTGAGGGCACGGCAGATGGGAATAAAGCGCAGCAGGTGATAGCCTCCCAAGCACCGGACCGCGCGGGGCGCCAGCAGGGCTGGCGCCCCTTCTTTCAGGGAGAGGGAGAAAGATGAAACTGTTCGATATTGATGGCGACGTGGCGCTGGTGACGGGCGCCGGCAGCGGCATCGGTCAAGCGATCGCCATCGGTCTGGCGGAAGCCGGCGCCGATGTCGCCTGCTTCGGCCACAGCTCGAAGGGCGGGCTGGAAGACACGGCCGACAAGATCAGGGCGCTCGGCCGCAAGGCGCTGGTGCTGACCGGAACTGTCACATCGCAGAGCGATCTCGCGGCAGCGGTCGAACGCGTCGAAAAGGAACTCGGCGCGCTGACGATCGCGGTCAACAATGCCGGCGTCGCCGGTGCCGAACCCGCCGAGACGCTGCCGATGGAGAAGTGGCAGAAGCTCTACGACGTCAATGTCAGCGGCGTGTTCCTGTCCTGCCAGGCCGAGGCGCGCGTCATGCTGCCCCGCCGCAAAGGCTCTATCATCAACATCGCCTCGATGTCCGGCTTGATCGTCAACCGCGGCCTGACGCAGGCGCACTATAATTCGTCCAAGGCGGCGGTGATCCACATGTCGAAGAGCCTCGCCATGGAGTGGGCCGATCGCGGCCTGCGCGTCAATGTGGTGAGCCCCGGCTACACGCTGACGCCGATGAACAAGCGGCCGGAGGTCGCCGAGCAGGTCAAGATCTTCGAGCGCGACACGCCGATGGGCCGCATGGCGAGGCCTGAGGAAATGGTCGGGCCGACCGTGTTCCTGGCGAGCCGGGCCGCGAGCTTCGTCACCGGCATCGACCTCATCGTCGATGGCGGCTTCGTCTGCTGGTAGGAGAAAGAAAAAGTGCAGAAGCGTTTCGAAGGAAAGACGGCAATCGTCACAGGCGCCAGCGGCGGCATCGGTGCGGCCATGGCGAGGCGTTTCGCGGCGGAAGGTGCGGCGGTCGTGATCAGCGCCATTGATCCGCGCGTCGACGAGGTCGCCGCCGGCCTGAAGGCTGCGGGCGCGAAGGTCGCCTCGATGCGCATGGACGTGACGAAGAAGGACGAGGTCGAAGCGCTTTACGATCTCGCGGAGAATGAATTCGGTCGGGTCGACATTTCGGTGCAGAACGCCGGCGTCATCACCATCGCCAAAATCGAGGCGATGACGGAATCCGAGTGGGACAAGGTGATGGCGGTGAACACGAAAGGCGTGTTCCTGTGCTGCCAGGAAGCGATCGCGCGCATGCGCAAGCACGGCCAAGGCGGCCGGCTGATCAACACCGCGTCCGGCCAGGCGCGGCAGGGTTTCATCTACACGCCGCATTACGCGGCGTCGAAATTCGGGGTTGTCGGCATCACGCAGAGCCTGGCCAAGGAAGTGGCCAAGGAAAAGATCACCGTCAATGCCATCTGCCCCGGCATCATCGACACCGACATGTGGGCCTATAACGACACCGCATGGGGCAAGCTGCTCGGCGACTACAAGCCGGGCGAGCTGATGGCGGAATGGGTGAAGAACATCCCGATGGGCCGCGCCGGCAGCGGCGAAGACGTCTCAGGCCTCGTCAGCTTTCTCGCCAGCGATGACGCGGCCTACATCACTGGACAGACCATCAATGTCGACGGCGGCCTGATCATGTCGTGAGAAGGCCTGCGATGCGTTGAGTGACCGCGGCGCCAGCCTCACTGCGACCCAGGCAGCCGGGTCGCGACAGCCGATTTCATCGCCGGTTCTGCGACATAAGACGGCTTGCCGCCGTGATTGCGCTCCTGTATCGCCACCGAATATGTTCACCTCGAGTGAAATAAATCGGCGGAAAGTTGAGGGCGCCATGGCGAAGAAGACGACCGACACCAAGCCTTCCAGCGCTAGCGCCCAAGCCAAGCCGTTGCCGAAGAGCGTCTCGGCGGACGGGCGAACCGTGCGAACCATCCGCGCGCCGCTGACGCAGAATCCGCACGCCGTCCGCGACACGCGCGAGAAAGTGCTGGAGGTGGCGATCGGCCATGAGGTGCGCGCCTTCCGCAAGAAGCTGGGCATCACCGTCGCCGATCTCGCGGCCGCCACCGACATTTCGTTGGGCATGCTGTCGAAGATCGAGAACGGCATCACCTCGCCGTCGCTAACCACGCTGCAGGCGCTGTCGCGGGCGCTCGGCGTGCCGGTCACCGCCTTCTTCCGCCGCTTCGAGGAAGAGCGCGCCGCCGTCTTCGTCAAGGCCGGCGAAGGCGTCGACGTCGAGCGGCGCGGCACACGCGCCGGCCACCAGTACAATCTGCTTGGACATATCGGCGCCAACACCAGCGGCGTGGTGGTGGAGCCCTATCTGATCACGCTGACCGAGGACTCCGACGTGTTCCCGACCTTCCAGCATGCGGGTATGGAGTTCCTCTATATGCTCGAGGGCGAGGTCGTATACCGGCACGGCAGCAATCTCTATCCGATGAAGCCGGGCGACAGCCTGTTCTTCGATGCCGATGCGCCGCATGGGCCGGAAGAACTGACACAGCTGCCGATGCGCTATCTCTCCATCATCTGCTATCCGCAGAACAGCACGACCTGACCAACCCGAACCCGGACATCGTTCGGTGACGCATTCGTCGAAGGTCCGACCTCGCGAAGCATTTCCGTGGCATTTCCACCAGCTCGTGCCGGCGTTGTGCCGTCCGCGGTAATTTTCCTGCAGGCAAATAGTTTTATCCACAGGCAATCCTGCGGCGGACCCCCAAACCGTTTACCGAACGGAAACCCGGCTTGACAACTTCGCGGTTCGGGCAGAACTTATGAAAAAAATTTCACTCTGTTGAAAGAGTGGACGCCCGGTCGATTGCGGGGCCGGACGTCGAGAAAAGGGGAAAAACCGATGTCCGACCTTAAGCAGCGCATCGAAGCGCTGTACCGTTCCGACGTGCGCGGATCCGTGCTCCTGATCGTCTGCCTTTGGGCGACGATCCTCTTCGTCCTCTTGATGACCTGGGCCTACATCCCCGACAGCGGGATCAAGCTCGTGGTGGTGATCGCCGCGGCCGCGGTGCTGATCTTCAACACCGCCGCCATCCTGGCGATGCTCAACCACTACAAGGAAGACAAGGATTTCATCTACGGCCTCGACATCAAGAACGCCGATGCGTTCCGCAACCGCCAGTCCTGAAGGGAGAAAGCATGTCCCGCTACATTCCGCCGGAGCAGAGCAAGGCCGGTCAGGTCTTCGACATCGCCGTCGTCGTCGTCGCCATTTTCGTGGCGCTTTGGTTGCCGCTGAAACTCGGCCTCGCGGGTGCTGCGAAATCGATCGACGTGCTCGACGCCAAGACCTGGGAAGCGCTCGGCCAGAACGCGACCATGGCCTCAATCTGGGAAAAGCTCGGCTACACGCCGGAGACCGCCCACGACATCATCCAGAACCGCTTCCATTACATCATCGACTGGCCGACGCTGATCATCATGGCGGTGGTGCTGATCGCCTATTTCGTCTTCATGTTCCGCGCCTCCGATCGCGAATATCGCGAGGTGATCAACGAGAAGTTCGACGGCAAGTAACCCGGGAACACGATCATGTGGATGACAGTCTCTTACGCATGCTGGGGCATCTCGATCCTGCTCGCGCTGTGGATGCTCTACGACTGGTTCAAGGTCGACACGACCTATTCCGAGGAGACGCTGACCTCCTCGCGCGAAGGCGAGCTTGAAGCCGTCTCCGAAAAGCACCGGATCTGAGTGGAGCCTCACCAATGACAGTCGCGGTTGAAACGAGAGAAACGGTGGTCCACGGCGACCGGGTCTCACTGCTACGCGTGCTTGGCCCCGCCCATGTCTGGGCGCTCGGCGTCGGCATCGTGCTGGTCGGCGAGTTCACCGGCTGGAATTTTGCCGCCGACAAGGGCGGCGCGCTCGCCGCGCTGATCGTCTGCTGGATCGTCGGCCTGCTCTACACCTCGGTCGCCATGATCGATTCCGAGGTGACGTCCACCGTCGCCGCCGCCGGCGGCCAGTACGCGCAGGCCAAGCACATCGTCGGGCCACTGATGGCTTTCAACGTCGCGCTGTTCCTGGTCTTTGCCTACACGATGCTCGAAGTCTCGGATGCGATCCTGCTCGGCGACACCATCGTTGCCAAAGCAGGTGTCGAGGGATTGACCCACAATTCCTTCATCGCCGCCACCATCGTCGTGCTGGCATGGCTCAACTATCGCGGCGTGCTGATGACGCTCAACGTCAACTTCGTCATCACGGCGATCGCCTATATCTCGATCGTCATCCTGTTCTTTTCGGTCAGTCCATGGACGCAAGGGGCGGTGCTGAAGCTCAACGAACTGGTCACTCCCGGCAACGCGCTGCCCTATGGCTGGATCGGCGTGATCGCCGCCTTCCAGTTCGGCATCTGGTACTATCTCGGCATCGAGGGCACCACGCAAGCGGCCGAGGAAGTGCGCTCGCCGGCGCGTTCCCTGCCCTATGGCACGATGGCCGGCATGATCACGCTTCTGATCGCCGCCGCCATGACCTGGTATGTCTGCGCCTCGCTGATGCCGTGGGAATATCTCGGCATCACCTATTATCCGCTCTGGGACGCCGGCAAGCTGACCGGCAGCCCGCTGCTCGAGAACCTGCTCTTCATCGCGACGCTGCTTGCAGCCCTTGCCTCGGCCAATGGCTGCATCAATGACGCCGCCCGCGCCTGGTTCTCGCTCGGCCGCGACCGCTACCTGCCGAGCTGGTTCTCGGCGGTGCATCCGAAGTATCGCACGCCCTATCGGTCGATCCTGTTCCTGCTGCCGATCGCGCTGGCCTTCGCCTTCATCGCCGATCTCAACCAGGCGATCACCTTCTCGATCCTGTCGGGCGTGCTGCAATACACCTTCATGAGCATCAACATCATGATGTTCCGCAAGAAGTGGCCGCTCGGCTCGATCCGCCGTGGCTACACGCATCCCTTCCATCCGCTGCCGGCGATCGTGCTGTTCTGCCTGTGCGTGGTGACCTTTTTCGCCATCTTCCTCGGCTTCGGCTCGCAGCTGATCGCGATGATCGCCTTCTACTTCCTGATCTCGCTGTGGTTCCACTTCTACCGCTACAAGTTCGTGCGCCGCGGCGACCAGTTCACCATGCCCTGGCCGAAGCCGCAGGGCTATTGAACGGAAAAAGACCCGCCGCCTGGCGGCGGGTCTTGGTGTGTCGAGATGTCTGAGTTGACGTCAGTCTTGTTTGCCGGGGCGATCGTATTTGCGGTCGTCCTTCACCTTGCCTGGCTTGCGCGCTCCAGCCGCAACAGGGCCAGGGCGGCGCTCGCCGACGACGAGGCCGCCATCCGCGCCGTTATTCGCGACGCGATCGACGTCTCCGACGGCACGGCCGGCGTCGCTACCTGGGCGGGTTCGCACAAGGGCGAGCGAGCGCAGGTGCGTACCATCGTTGACACGCTCGCGACCAGAAAGCTTCCCGCGCGCTGGCTCAGCGTGTCGATCACCGAGCCGGTGGCGGTGCCGGGCGTTTTCGACATGATGATGCGGCCGGGATCGCCGACGAGCTTCTCCAATTTCGACCATCTCGAACACACGCTGCCGAAGACGGCGGCGTTCCCCGACGAGGCGGTGCTGCGGACAGACCGCAAAGGCATCGTCTTCCCGCAGGAGGTGATCGCCGCGCATGCCGGGATATTCGGCGAAAGCCGCGCCAAGGAATTGCTGATCACGCCGAAGGGCGTGCGCATCGTGTGGCTGCTGGCCCAGGCCGATCGGGCGCGCTACGGTGTGTTCCGGCAAGCCGCTTTCGGCGAGGCGAGGCTCGATCCGGCATTGATCGAAAAACTGCTCGGAGCCGCATCCTCGGTTCGCGACGCGATCAACCAGTGCGAGAGGCAGGCCGCATGAGCAACGCCACCGAACCCGCCGCCCGGCCTTCGAACCCTTATCTTGTGCTGGCCTCCGCGATCGCCCTGCCGGGCAGCGGACATGTCATGCTCGGCTTGCCGGCGCGGGGCCTGCAGTTCCTGTTCTTCATGGTGATCCTCGGCTGGGTCACAACCAAGGTGGCGCCGGCGGATGCCAGCTTCATCGGTCGCCATGCCGGCGGGTTCCTGATCTATGCGCTGTCGATCCTCGATGCCTACAGGATAGCGCGCATTCGCCACGCGATATGGACCCACGGCCATCCGGACGGCGACAACGCTACAAGCGGCTCGAAGGCGGAAATATAATCAGAGGAAAATTTCTTTCATACCATTGAATTCGCGGATTTCATTCGGTACACCATCTGGAAGCCACAAACGTCGGAGGCTGACATGTGCGGAATCGTCGGACTTTTCCTCAAGGACAAGACGCTGGAGCCGAAGCTCGGCGCCATGTTGTCGGAGATGCTGATCTCGCTCAGCGACCGCGGTCCGGACAGCGCCGGCATCGCCATCTATGGCGCGGCGACCGGCAACGAGGCCAAGATCACCGTGCAGTCGCCGAAACCCGAGCGCGATTTCCGCGGCCTCGACGTCGAGCTCGCCAAGGCGGTCGGCGCGCCGGTGAGCGTCGCGGTGAAGTCGACGCATGCGGTTATCCGCACCACGCCCGACAAGGTCGACGCCGCGCGTGAGGCGCTGCAGTCGCTTCGGCCCGATATCCGCATCATGGGCGCCGGCGAAGCGGTCGAGATCTACAAGGAAGTCGGCCTGCCGGAAGCCGTCGTCGATCGCTTCGACGTGCGCTCGATGACCGGCACACATGGTATCGGCCACACCCGCATGGCGACGGAATCGGCGGTCACTACGATGGGCGCGCATCCCTTCTCGACCGGCGCCGACCAGTGCCTGGTGCACAACGGTTCGCTCTCCAACCACAACAATGTCCGCCGCGAGCTGGTGCGCGAAGGCATGACCTTCGAGACAGAGAATGATACGGAAGTGGCGGCCGCCTATCTCTCCAACAGGATGGCGCATGGCAAGAATCTCGGCGAGGCGCTCGAAGGCACGCTCTCCGACCTTGACGGCTTTTTCACCTTCGTCGTCGGGACCAAGAACGGCTTCGGCGTTGTGCGCGATCCGATCGCCTGCAAGCCGGCCGTGATGGCCGAGACCGACCAGTATGTCGCGTTTGGCTCGGAATATCGCGCGCTCACCAAATTGCCCGGCATAGACAATGCGAGGGTCTGGGAGCCGGAGCCCGCAACGGTCTATTTCTGGGAGCATTGAGTTCATGCCTGCAACACCCATGCCGAAGGCACATCGCGAGCAAGGCCATGCGAGGGTCTTCGACCTCGCAGAACAGTCGCTGCGCGAGCTGAACCAGGCGCTTCATCAGCTGACCCCCGGCTCGAACGAGACCGCTTGGGAAGTGCTCAACCCGAAAGGCAGCCATTCGGTCGCCGTCGGCGTCGACCAGCCGATCAGCATCGATGTGCGCGGCAGCGTCGGCTATTACTGCGCCGGCATGAATGATGGTGCCGCGATCACCGTGCATGGCTCGGCCGGCCCCGGCGTCGGCGAGAACATGATGTCCGGCTCGATCGTGGTCAAAGGCGATGCCAGCCAGTATGCCGGCGCCACCGGCCGCGGCGGCCTCTTGGTCATCGAGGGCAATGCTTCCTCGCGCTGCGGCATCTCGATGAAGGGCATCGATATCGTCGTGCACGGCAATATCGGCCACATGTCGGCCTTCATGGCGCAGTCCGGTAATCTGGTGGTGCTGGGCGATGCCGGCGACGCGCTGGGCGATTCCATCTATGAGGCGCGGCTCTTCGTGCGCGGCAAGGTCGAAAGCCTGGGTGCCGACTGCATCGCCAAGGAGATGCGGCCCGAGCATATCGAACTGCTGCAGGGCCTGCTCGACAAGGCCGGCGTCACCGACGTCGAGGCTTCGGAGTTCAAGCGCTACGGCTCGGCCCGGAAGCTCTACAATTTCAATATCGACAACGCCGACGCGTATTGAGGCAAGATGACCTACCGCAACCCGCCGACGACGCCACGCAAGTCCGCGACCTTCGACGACTACACGCTTTCCGAAATCCGCCGCGCGGCCGCGACCGGCATCTATGACATCCGCGGGGCCGGCGCCAAGCGCAAGCTGCCGCATTTCGACGACCTCCTGTTCCTCGGCGCCTCGATCTCGCGCTATCCGCTTGAAGGCTATAGGGAGCGCTGCGACACCAGCGTGGTGCTGGGCTCGCGCCACGCCAAAAAGCCGATCGAGCTGAAGATCCCGATCACCATCGCCGGCATGAGCTTCGGCTCGCTCTCCGGTCCGGCCAAGGAAGCGCTCGGCCGAGGCGCGACGCTTTCCGGCACCTCGACCACTACCGGCGACGGCGGCATGACCGAGGAAGAGCGCGGCCATTCGAAGACGCTGGTCTACCAATACCTGCCGTCGCGCTACGGCATGAACCCGCGTGACCTGCGCCGTGCCGACGCGATCGAAGTTGTCGTCGGACAGGGCGCCAAGCCCGGCGGCGGCGGCATGCTGCTGGGACAGAAGATCTCCGACCGCGTCGCCGAGATGCGCACGCTGCCCAAGGGCATCGACCAGCGATCGGCCTCGCGCCATCCCGACTGGACCGGCCCCGACGATCTCGAGATCAAGATCCTGGAGCTGCGCGAGATCACCGACTGGGAGAAGCCGATCTACGTCAAGGTCGGGGGCGCCCGTCCTTATTACGACACCGCGCTTGCGGTGAAGGCCGGCGCCGACGTCGTCGTGGTCGACGGCATGCAGGGGGGCACCGCCGCGACCCAGGAAGTATTCATCGAGAATGTCGGTCAGCCGACGCTCGCCTGCATTAGGCCGGCGGTGCAGGCGCTGCAGGACCTCGGCATGCACCGCAAGGTGCAGTTGATCGTCTCCGGCGGCATCCGCAACGGCGCCGATGTCGCCAAGGCGCTGGCGCTCGGCGTCGACGCGGTGTCGATCGGCACCGCCGCACTCGTGGCGCTCGGCGACAACGACCCGCGCTGGGAGGCGGATTACAACGCGCTCGGCACCACGGCCGGCGCCTATGACGACTGGCACGAAGGCAAGGACCCGGCCGGCATCACCACGCAGGATCCCGAGTTGATGAAGCGCGTCGATCCGATCGCCGCCGGTCGGCGGCTCGCCAACTACTTGAAGGTGATGACGCTCGAGGCTCAAACCATTGCCCGCGCCTGCGGCAAGAACAGCCTGCACAATCTCGAGCCCGAGGACCTGGTCGCGCTCAGCATCGAAGCAGCCGCCATGGCCGGCGTGCCGCTTGCCGGCACCAACTGGATACCGGGGAAGAACGGCTTCTAGGACACACCATCGAGGATCACATAAGCGAGGAACTATAATGGGGAACGATCTCGCCGCATTCGCCAAGGAGAACGGCGTCAAATACTTCATGATCTCCTACACCGACCTGTTCGGCGGGCAGCGTGCCAAGCTGGTGCCGGCGCAGGCGATCGCCGACATGCAGAAGGACGGGGCCGGATTTGCCGGCTTCGCCACGTGGCTCGATCTCACGCCGGCGCATCCCGACATGCTGGCGGTGCCGGATCCGGATTCGGTGATCCAGCTGCCGTGGAAGCCGGAGGTAGCCTGGGTGGCGGCTACGTGCGTGATGGACGACAAGCTCGTCGACCAGGCGCCGCGCAACACGCTGAAGCGCCTGATCGAAGAGGCCGCCCGCGACGGCATGCATGTCAAGACCGGCATCGAGGCCGAGTTCTTCCTGATCTCGCCGGACGGCAGCGCTATCTCCGACCAGTACGACACGGCGTCGAAACCCTGCTACGACCAGCAAGCGGTGATGCGCCGCTACGACGTGATCGCCGAGATCTGCGACCATATGCTGGCGCTGGGCTGGGGTCCGTACCAGAACGACCATGAGGACGCCAACGGCCAGTTCGAAATGAACTGGACCTTCGATCACGCGCTGGCGACCGCCGACAAGCACTCTTTCTTCAAGTTTATGGTCAAGTCAGTTGCGGAAAAGCATGGGCTGCGCGCGACTTTCATGCCCAAGCCCTTCCAGGGCCTGACCGGCAATGGCTGCCATGCGCACATCTCGGTGTGGGACGAGACCGGCAAGACCAATGTCTTCGCCGACAATTCGGAGGAGCTCGGCCTGTCCGCCAAGGGCAGGAACTTCCTCGGCGGCATCATGAAGCATGCTTCGGCACTTGCCGCGATCACCAATCCGACGGTCAACTCCTACAAGCGCATCAACGCGCCGCGCACCATTTCGGGCGCCACCTGGGCGCCAAACACGGTGACCTGGACCGGTAACAACCGTACCCACATGGTGCGCGTGCCGGGACCGGGCCGCTTCGAGCTGCGTCTGCCGGACGGCGCCGCCAATCCCTATTTGCTGCAGGCAGTGATCATCGCTGCCGGCCTCGACGGCATCCGCTCGAAGGCCGATCCCGGCAAGCGCTACGACATCGACATGTACCAGTTCGGTCATACCGTGACGGATGCGCCGAAACTGCCGCTCAACCTGCTCGATGCGCTGCGTGAGTTCGACAAGGACAAATCGCTGAAGGCGGCCCTGGGTGAGGAATTTTCGTCGGCATATCTAAAGCTGAAGCAACAGGAATGGAATTCCTATGCTTCGCACTTCACGCAGTGGGAGCGCGACCACACGCTGGACATCTAAAGCCCGTCGGCCGTGCAATCTGATGCGATAGAGAAGAGTCGGCGTGGGCGAGCGGCCTCGGAATGATTTCATGAAATACTCGATCTTCTCGCTCGCCCGTGCCGCCCTCTCCGGCCACAAGACCTGGAAGCCGACCTGGCGGGATGCGGCTCCAAAGGATCGCTACGACGTGGTGATCATCGGCGGCGGCGGGCACGGGCTGGCGACCGCCTGGTTCCTCGCCAACGAGTTTGGCATCCGCAACGTTGCGGTGCTGGAGAAGGGCTGGATCGGCTCCGGCAATGCCGGCCGCAACACCACCATCATCCGCTCCAATTACGGCCTGCCCGGCAACACCGGCTTTTACGAATTGTCGATGAAGCTGTGGGAGCGGATGGAGCAGGATTTGAACTACAACGCGATGGTCAGCCAGCGCGGCGTCATCAACCTCTACCATTCCGACGCGCAGCGCGACGCCTTTGCCCGACGCGGCAACACCATGCGCATCAACGGCATCGATGCCGAGTTGCTCGACCAGGCGGCGCTCAGGAAGATGATGCCGTTCCTGAACTTCGACAATGCGCGCTTCCCGGTGCAGGGCGGGCTGTTGCAGCGACGCGGCGGCACGGCACGTCACGATGCCGTGGTCTGGGGCTACGCGCACGCGGCGAGCGAGCTCGGCGTCGACATCATCCAGAACTGCGAAGTCACCGGCTTCATGCGCGACACCAACGGCAAGGTCTCCGGCGTCGAGACCTCGCGCGGCCGGATCGGCGCCGGCAAGGTCGGCATGGCGGTCGCGGGCAGTTCCTCACGCGTCGCGGCGATGGCCGGACTGCGCCTGCCGATCGAGAGCCATGTACTGCAGGCCTTCGTCTCCGAAGCGATCAAGCCGCTCCTGCCCAACGTCATGACCTTCGGCGCCGGGCATTTCTATGTCAGCCAGTCGGACAAGGGCGGGCTGGTGTTCGGCGGCGACATCGACGGCTACAACTCCTATGCCCAGCGCGGCAATCTGCCTGTCGTGGAGGATGTTTGCGAAGGCGGCATGGCGCTGATCCCGATGATCGGCCGCGTGCGGCTTCTGCGCCAGTGGGGCGGCATCATGGACATGTCGATGGACGGCTCGCCGATCATCGACAAGAGCCCGGTCGACGGCCTCTATCTCAATGCCGGCTGGTGCTATGGCGGCTTCAAGGCGACGCCTGGCTCCGGCTTCGTCTTTGCTCATCTCATCGCCCGCGATCAATCGCACAAGGAAGCCGCCCGCTTCCGCCTCGACCGGTTCCAGCGCGGCGCCATGATTGACGAGAAGGGCCAGGGCGCCCAACCGAACCTCCATTGAAGACCCGACCATGCGCATAGTCTGTCCCTTCTGCGGCGAACGCGAACTCGGCGAGTTCACCTATCTCGGCGACGCCAAGCCGCAGCGCCCGCCTGCCGATGCCGGTGAAGACGCCGTCTACGACTACGTCTACCTGCGCGACAACATCGCCGGTGTGATAAGCGAGCATTGGTATCACGGCGGCGGCTGCCGGGCCTGGCTGAAGGTCACGCGCAACACGCTGACGCATGAGATTTCGGCTGTCGAGCCGGCGGCGGGCGCCGGCTCCGCCAAGGTTGGTGCTTGATGCGCGGCAACCAGGCAAACCGTCTGGCCGCCGGCGGCCTTATCGACCGCTCGACGCCGCTGAGCTTCCGCTTCGACGGCAAGACACTCTCCGGCTTCCAGGGCGATACGCTTGCCTCGGCGCTCGTCGCCAACGGCGTCAAGCTGGTCGGCCGCTCGTTCAAATATCACCGCCCGCGCGGCATCCTGACGGCGGGCTCGGAAGAGCCCAACGCGCTGGTCGAGCTGCGCAGTGGCGCGAGGCGCGAGCCGAACACCAAGGCAACGACCGCCGAGCTCTATGAAGGGCTCGAGGCCGCCAGCCAGAACCGCTGGCCGTCGCTCAATTTCGACGTCATGGCGGTCAACCAGCTCTTCGCGCCGATTTTCGTCGCCGGCTTCTACTACAAGACCTTCATGTGGCCGGCGAAATTCTGGGAAGCGATCTACGAACCGGCGATCCGCCGCGCCGCCGGCCTCGGCCGCGCGGCGGGCATTCCCGATCCCGATCGCTATGACAAAGCATGGGCGCATTGCGACGTGGCGATCGCCGGCTCCGGCCCGGCCGGCCTCGCCGCCGCCGTTGCCGCCGCGCGCTGCGGCGCGCGCGTCATCCTGTGCGAGGAGGATTTTGTCCTCGGCGGGCGCTTGCTGGCCGATGGCGGTACGATCGACGGGCTGCCGGCGGCCGAATGGATTGCCCGTACCCTGGACGAACTCGCGGCGATGCCGGACGTTCGCATCATGACGCGCACGACGCTGTTCGGCGTGTATGACGGCGGTACCTATGGCGCGATCGAGCGCGTCAACGACCATCTGTCCCTACCGCCGGAGCATCAGGTGCGGCAGCGGCTTTGGCGTATCGCCGCCAAGCGCTGTGTCGTCGCGGCGGGCGCGATCGAACGTCCCATCGTCTTTGCCGGCAACGATACGCCTGGCGTGATGATGGCGTCGGCCATGCGCAGCTACATTAACCGCTACGCCGCTGCACCGGCGCGACGTATTGCGCTGTTCACCAACAATGAGGATGGCTGGCGCACGGCGGAGGCTGCGATCGCAACCGGACTGCAGGTCGCTGCGGTGATCGATGGGCGGCCAGACGTTTCGCCGGCCCGTCGCTCGCTGGCCGGCAAGGGCGGCTTCCCGGTGCTCAACGGCTCAGTCAGTGGCGTCGACGGCGGCAAGAGCGGTGTGCGCAAGATTTCCGTGTCGCTGACCGGCGGCGCGCGCGCCGAAGTCGAGGCCGACGGGCTTGCCGTCTCCGGCGGCTGGAACCCTGTGGTCGGCCTCACCTCCTATCATCGCGGCCGGCCGAAATGGCGCGACGATATCGCCGCCTTCGTGCCGGACGGCGCGCCGCCCGGCATGGCGGCGGCAGGCGCGGCGAACGGCGCCTTCGGCCTTGGCGCCTGCCTGCGGGAAGGTTTCGAGGCAGGTGCGGCAGCGGCGCGCGATACGGGACGGAGCGGCAACGCCGGATCGGCGCCCCTCGCCGACGACGAGGCCTTTTCGCTGACGCCGCTCTGGCATGTCGCCGGCAAAGGCAAGGCCTTCGTCGACCAGCAGCATGACGTGACGGCGTCCGATGTCGAGCTGGCGCAGCGCGAGGGTTTCGAGTCGGTCGAGCATCTGAAGCGCTACACGACGCTCGGCATGGCGACCGACCAGGGCAAGACCTCGAATGTCGCCGGCCTCGCCATCATGGCGGCGGTGTCGGGTAAATCCATTCCCGAAACCGGAACGACGATCTACCGGCCGCCTTATGTGCCGGTCGCCATCGGCGCCTTCGCCGGTCACCATCGCGACGAGAATTTCCATGCGACGCGGCTGACGCCGTCGCATCACTGGGCGGCCGAACAGGGCGCGGTGTTCGTCGACACCGGCCTGTGGAAGCGCGCGCAATGGTATCCGTTGCCCGGCGAAAAAGACTGGCTGGAATCGGTGACCCGCGAGGTCAAGGCGGTGCGAAGCGGCGTCGGCTTCTGCGATGTCTCGACGCTGGGCAAGATCGACGTGCACGGCCCGGATGCCGGCGCCTTCCTGGACCGCGTCTATATCAACGCGTTCTCCAGCCTCGCAGTCGGCAAGGCGCGTTATGGACTGATGCTGCGCGAGGACGGTGTCGTCTATGACGACGGCACCACCTCGCGCCTGGCCGAGGACCATTATTTCCTCACAACCACGACCGCCAAGGCCGGGCTGGTGATGCAGCATCTGGAATTCTGCCGCCAGGTCCTATTCCCCGAACTCGACGTGCAGCTGACCTCGGTCTCCGACCAGTGGGCGCAATTCTCCATCGCCGGTCCGAAGACCCGCGATCTGCTGAAGGAGATCGTCGATCCGGCCGAGGACCTGTCGAACGAAGGCTTTCCGTTCATGGGCGCGCGCGAAGTCAAGCTGCGCGGCGGCCTCAAGGCGAGGCTGTTCCGGATCTCCTTCTCCGGCGAGATGGCGTTCGAGATTTCGGTGCCGGCGCGCTACGGCGAGGCTCTGGCGCGCAACCTGCTGATCGCGGGAAAGCCGTTCGGCGTGACGCCTTACGGCACCGAGGCGCTCGGCGTGATGCGCATCGAAAAGGGCCATGTCGCCGGGCCGGAGCTCAACGGCACCACAACGGCTGCCGATCTCGGTCTCGGCAAGATGATGTCGACCAAGAAGGATTTCATCGGCCGCGTCATGGCCGGCCGTGAAGCACTCGTCGCGCCGAACCGGCAGGTGGTCGCCGGCATCAAGCCGACCGACAAGGCGCGCCGCCTACGCTCCGGCGCGCACATCGTTCCCAAGGGCGAGACCCCCGGACCAGACAACGACCAGGGCTATGTCACCTCGGTCTGCTTCTCGCCGGTGCTCGACCAGTGGATCGGGCTCGGCCTCGTCGAGCGCGGCCGCGAGCGCATCGGCGAGATCGTGCGCGCGCATGATCCGCTGCGCGGCGAGGAGTACGATGTCGAGCTCTGCAATTCCGTCTTCTACGATCCGGATGGAGCGCGCCAGCGTGGCTGATTTTTCCTGGAACATCCGCAGCCCGCTCGAGCGCGCCCTGGTCGCCGGCCGTTATGGCGCGCCGGGCGAAGCCGGCGTGTCGCTGACCGAGATCCGCAATTTCGACCTCGTTCAGGTGATGGCGCGGCGCGGCAAGGCGGCCGAGACGGTCAATGCCGCGAAGGCTCGCTTCGGCGTCGGCGCGCCGGAAACACCCGAGGCGGTCGACACGGCCGACGCGACGCTGATCTGGTCAGGACCGGACCAGTTCCTGGTGCTGTCGAGAGGCGGCGGGCAAAGGATGGAGATCCTTGCCCGCGTGTTTGCCGGTTTCGCCTCGCTTTCCGATCAATCACATGCGCGCGCGTTGATCAGCGTTTCCGGCGACAAGGCGCGCACGATGCTGGCCAAGCTGTCATCGATCGACCTGCACTCCGAAATATTCCCGGTCGGCACGGCAGCCGCCACCTCGATCGACCATACCAGCGTGACGCTCTGGCGCGGGAAGAACCGACAAGACGGCCAGGCCGTGTTCAACCTCTTGGTATTCGCAACCTTCGCCGAAAGCCTGTGGCAAACGATGCTCGACTCGGCCGCGGAGTATGGCGTGACGATCGCGCATTCCGAGGAATTGGCGTAGGCGCCTCGCCGAGCGCGCCGCGGCGGCGAGTGCCGTTCTTTCGATGCGCATCATCCGCCGCCGGCTTTCGCCGATGGCGGATGATTCGAGGTTGCCACCTTCTTATTCCGCAGCCAGCGCCAGCTGCGGTCTTTCGATGCCTTCGACCTGTTCCGGCTCCGGCGCCTGCTCGTCGGTCTTGGCCTTCTTGGGCTCGCGGCCGAAGAACAGGGCATAGCCCGCCGGCAGCACCAGGATGGTGAGCACGGTGGCGACGAGAATGCCGCCCATCATGGCGTAGGCCAGAGGCCCCCAGAAGACGGCGCGCGAGATCGGGATCAGCGCAAGCACCGCGGTCAGCGCCGTCAGCATGATCGGGCGGAAGCGGCGCACCGCAGCGCCAACGATCGCTTCCGATCGATCCATGCCGGCGGCGATGTCCTGGTCGATCTGGTCGACCAGGATGATCGAGTTTCGCATGATGATGCCGAGCAGCGCTATGACGCCGAGGATGGCGACAAAGCCGAACGGCGCGCCGCTGATCAGAAGGGCTGCCGCGGCGCCGATGATGCCCAGCGGGCCGGTGGCAAGCACCAGCATCGACTTGCCGAAATGCTGCAGCTGGACCATCAGCAAGATGACGATGACGGCCAGCATGATCGGTGCCTTGGCGGCGATCGAGGCCTGGCTTTCGGCCGAGTCCTCCGCGCCGCCCTGGATCTCGATCTTGTAGCCGGGGGCAAGGCCGGCGCGCAGGTCCTTCATGTCGTTGTACATCTTGGTGACGACGTCGTTCGACTGCACGCCATCTGGCAACGTGGCGCGCACGCTGATGGTCGGCAGACGGTCGCGCCGCCACTCGATGCCCTGCTCCATCACGGGCACCACTTTCGCCACCTGGGACAGGGGCACGGAGCCGCCGAAGTCGGTCGGGATGTAGACGGAGTCGACCGAGGACAGCAGATGACGGGTCGCCTCCGGCTCGCGGGCGACGATCGAGACCGTCTCTTCGCCGTCGCGGAAATCGTCGAGCCGCGCACCGGACATGGTTGCCTGCAGCATCTGGCGAATGCGCTGCGATGTGACGCCTAGTGCCCGGGCTCGGTCCTGGTCGATCACCAGCTTCATCGCCGGCACCGGCTCCAGCCAGTCGTCATGGACGGCGCCGAGCAGCGGGTTTGCTTCGAACCTTGCCTTCACCTCGTCGGCGATGCGGCGCACCTCCTGGCGATCCGGCCCCATGATGCGCATTTGCACCGGCCAGCCGGTCGGCGGCCCGAGGAACAAACGATCGACCTTGGCGCGGATCGACGGGAAGTCCTTGGCGAGGATGCCTCGCATCTTGACGATCAGACGCTCGCGCGCCGGCTCATCCTTGGCCATCACCAGAAGCTGGGCAAAGTTCGGATTGCGAAGCTGCTGGTCGAGCGGCAGGAAGAAGCGCGGAGCGCCCTCGCCGATATAGGTAGCGATGAAGCGCTTGTCCTGGTCGTCCATCATCTTCGCTTCGAGCGCCTTGGCTTGGTTCTCGACTTCCTTGATCGAGGTACCTTCCGGCAGCCAGAGATCGACCAGAATTTCCGGACGTGACGACTGCGGGAAGAAGTTCTGCGGGATGAACTGGAAGGCCCAGAGGCTGGTGCCGAAAGTGACCAGCGTCATCGCCAGCACGATGATGCGGTGGCGCACGGCCCAGGTGACCGTCGCACGCAGCCGCCGGTAGAAGCCGGTGTCGAAGACGTCGTGGTGGGTGCCGGCGTGCTTGCGCTGCTTCAGGATCATGTAGCCTAGCCAGGGCGTGAAATAGACCGCGACGAACCACGACACGACCAGTGCGATGCCGACGACATAGAACAGCGTGCGCACATATTCGCCCGCGGTGGAGGCCGCGAAACCGACCGGGATGAAGCCCGCGGTGGTGATCAGCGTGCCGGTCAGCATCGGGAAGGCGGTCGAGGAATAGGCGAAGCTCGCCGCCTCGATCTTGACCAGCCCCTCCTCCAGCTTGCGCTCCATCATCTCGACGACGATCATGGCGTCGTCGACCAGCAGACCGAGCGCGATGATCAGCGCGCCGAGCGAGATGCGCTGCAGGTCGATGCCGATCTCGTACATGATGGCGAAGGTGGCGGCTAAAACCAGCGGGATGGCGATCGCGATCACCAGGCCGGAGCGCCAGCCGATCGACAGGAACGAGACGACGAGAACGATCAGCAACGCTTCGCCGAGCGCCTCCATGAATTCGTTGACGGCATCCTTGACCACCTCCGGCTGGTCGGAGATCTGGTCGACCGCAACGCCATAGGGCAGACCTTCCTCGAAGCGCTTGTAGGTCGCCTCGACATCCTTACCGACGTCCCTGACATTGAAGCCCTTGGCCATGACGACGCCGACCTGGACGCTTTCGTGGCCGTTGAAGCGGTACTTGCGCTCATAAGGGTCCTCGAGGCCGGAAGAGACCGTGGCGATGTCGCCAAGACGCGTCACCTGATTGCCGGCGCGCAGCCTCAGCTCGCGGATATCGGCGGCCTTGGTGACGTCGCCCTCGACCGAGATGCGAACCGAGCGCAAGCCGGTATCGACCGAGCCCGCCGGATCGACGGCGTTCTGCCCTTTCACGGCATTCTGCAGGTCAAGCACCGTCAGGCCGCGCTCGGCGAGCGCCTTGGAGGACACATCGATATAGATCTTCTCGGGCTGGTCGCCGATGATGACGGCCTTTTCGACGCCCGGCGTCGCCAGCAGCATGTCGCGCGCCTGAACGGCGAATTTCTTCAGCTCGGGATAGGTGAAGCCGTCGCCGCTGATCGAATGCAGCGTGATGAAGGTGTCGCCGAACTCGTCGTTGAAATAGGGGCCGAGCAGGCCCTGCGGCAGTTCGTTGGCGATATCGCCGACCTTCTTGCGCACCTGGTAGAAGGCATCCTTCACCTCCTCGGCGTTGGTGTCGCCCTTTACCTGGAGCGTGATGATGGCGCTGCCGGCGCGGGTGTAGGAGCGGACAAAGTCGAGATGCGGCGTCTCCTGCAGCTTGCGCTCGATCTTGTTGACGACCTGGTCTTCCATGTCCTGGATCGAGGCGCCCGGCCAGACTGCCTGCACGACCATGACGCGGAAGGTGAAGTCCGGGTCTTCCTTCTGGCCCATGCGCATCAGGCCTAGCGCGCCGGCCAGAATAATGAGGCCGAACAGGAAGCGCGCGATGCTCGGATGCCCGATCGCCCAGCGCGAGAGGTTGAAGGGACGCTTTTCAGTGCTGCTGTCCGTGGTCATGGCGCAGGTCCAGTCCAATTGGCGGCAAGGCAGCATGCCTTGCGGCTCATGAGTTCTCAGTGGGCTTCCGGGCGGCGAGCACCTCAAGCGGAGAGAGACTCGCAATCGCGCTCGACGCGGCCGTGGTGCGGGGGATACCAATGCCGCGTCTCGTCGATCGGGCGATTTCGCCGCCCGGAACCCATGCCCTGCCCGGCTCGCGGCTCACGGCAGCGAGGTCGGGAAAGGCGTTCTTTCGCCTGGTTAGCGCAGGCTGCTAGTGGCGGCGACGTCATCCTCCGCCGAGGCGGACTGCTGGGCGGCATCGCCGGAAAGCTTCACTTTCAGATTGTCGGTCATGAACTGTGTGCCGGCGGCCACCACCACGTCGCCCTGCTTCAAACCTTCGGCAACGGCAACGCCGTCGGCGGTGAAGTTCGCCACCTTGATTGGGCGCGGATGCACCGTGTCGGACGCGCGGTCGACCGTCCAGATGATGTGCTTGCCGTCCTTCTCAGCCATGGCGGTCAGCGGGATCGACACCAGCTGCGCCTTGCTGCCGACGGTCGCCGCGACATTGGCGGTCATGCCGAGCAGCACGCGCGGATCGTTGGGCAGCGACACCCGGACCGCGAAGGTGCGCGACTGCGGATCGGCGCTGCCGGCCACCTCGCGGACCTTGCCGTCAAGGGTCAGCGCCTCGTCCGACCAGAAGCTCGCCTTGACCTCCTTGCCCGGCCGGAAGCCGGCGATGTCCATTTCCGGCACCGCGATCAGCACTTCCTTCTCGCCGTCGACGGCAACCGTCATGACCGGCGTGCCGGCGCCGACCACCTGACCGATATCGGCCGAGATGGCGGTGACGATGCCGGCCTTGCCGGCTTTGAGATCGGTGTAATGGACCTGGTTCTGCGCCTGGGCCAGGGTCGAACGGGCGGCATCGCGCGTCGCCACGGCCTGATCATAGCTCAGAACGGCCTGATCGAGCTGCGACTTAGGCGCGAAGTTCTTGGCATAGAGCTGCTCGGCGCGCTTCCTGGCGAGATCGACGGTCTCGACCTGCCGCTCGGCGGCGTCGAGGCTCGCCTCGGCGCTCTTCACCGACAGCTCGTAGTCGGAGGGGTCGACGCGGGCAAGCACATCCCCCTCGTTGACATGCTGGCCGATGTCGACGAGACGCTCGGTGACCTTGCCGGCGATGCGGAAGCCGAGATTCATCTCGGTGCGGGCGCGCACCGAACCGGAATAGTCGAGCTGGCGCGTGGTCTCGGCCTCGCCGATCTCGACGACCTTCACCGGCCGGATGACTTCCTGGACTTCCGCTTTCTTCTCTTGGCTGCAGCCGGCAAGCCCGAGCGCCGCGACAACGACGCCGACGACTGGGAGGCCGGCGGCCGGCAGCCTGCGGAGGATGGAACTGGACAAAGACACCTTAGCACTCCCGAACTGGAGATAAACGTCGACCGGCACCCGGCGGGGCAGCGGCTATTTCAAGGCTCTGATTGCATAGTCGATAAGGTCGTCCGGCATTGCCCGGTTGGTCTTGGCAAGGCACTGGGCGACCATCTGCGGATGGCACAGGATGACGGTGGAGGCGCCGAAACAGCGCGAGGCGATCACCGGGTCCTGCTTCCTGAACTCGCCGGCCTCTATGCCGTCGCGGATGACGTCGGCGAGCAGGTCGTGGATGCGGTCGACATGCTTGTCGATGACGCCCCAGTCGCGCTCGAGCGCGACGATCACCATCTCATGCACCTTCTGGTCGTCGAGCATGACTTCCAGCGTCATCTTGTACTGGGCGTGAACGTAACGGCGCAGCCGCTCCTCCGCGCTAATCGGCAGGCGCGAAATCTCGTAGGCCATCGCGTAGCTGGCGCCGAGCATGCGGCCGCAGACGGCCTGGTGGATTTCGACCTTAGAGGCGAAGAAGCGGTAGATGTTGGCCGGCGACATGCCGAGCTCGCGGGCAATGTCGGCAACGTTGGTCTTGCCGTAGCCGTAATGCCGGAACAGGCGCTCGGCACAGTCGAGAATGCGCGTCACATTCTCCTGTCTGGCGGGGTCGGCCACGATGTTGGCGGCTTCTGACATGGTGCTTTCGATTTACGAGTGACGAATTTCAATTTTCGTCACTCGTAAATCGAAAGCAGCAAAGAGTCAACGCGGAATCGATATACGCGTACAAAATGGTGACAGATGGTGACAGTTGCGAGGGGCCAATGAGCGACGTTGGCGGTTGGCCAATGACGCCCTGTGCCGTCCTCATCCTAGGGCGAAGCAAGGAGCGAAGCGACGCGCACAGACGTCGCGGCTGCTGGCGCAAACTGTCGACATCAAGGCCATGTTGGAGGGAGTGAACTACGCCCCCTTCGCCATTTCCCTCAACCTGAACTTCTGGATCTTCCCCGTAGACGTCTTCGGAATGTCGGCGAACACCACCGCCTTCGGGACCTTGAAGCGGGCGAGCAACCCACGGCAATGCTCGATGATCTCGGCCTCGGTCGCAACCTTGCCGGGCTTCAGCTCGACATAGGCGACAGGCACCTCGCCCCATTTCTCGTCTGCGCGGGCAACCACTCCGCAAGAGGCGACGGACGGGTGCTTGTAGAGCGCGTCCTCGACCTCGATGGACGAGATGTTCTCGCCGCCTGAGATGATGATGTCCTTGGAGCGGTCCTTGAGCTGGATGTAGCCGTCCGGGTGCATGACACCGAGATCGCCGGAGTGGAACCAGCCGCCGGCAAAAGCCTCGTCGGTGGCCCTGCGGTTTTTCAGATAGCCCTTCATGACGATGTTGCCACGGAACATGACCTCGCCGATGGTCTCGCCGTCGGCCGGCGTCTCGACCATCGTCTCGGGGTTCATCACGGTCAACCCTTCCAGCGCGGCATAGCGCACGCCCTGGCGCGCCTTCTTCGCCGTCCTCGGGCCCTTCTCCAGCTCGTCCCACTCATTGTGCCATTCGTTGACGACGGCCGGCCCATAGGTCTCGGTCAGGCCGTAGAGATGGGTGACGGCGAAGCCGGCATCGGCCATGCCGGAAAGCACCGCCTCGGGCGGCGGCGCGGCGGCCGTGTTGAAGGTGACGGTCTGGGCAAACTGGCGCTTGTCCTCGTCTTTCGCGTTGATCAGCACCGACATAACGATCGGCGCGCCGCAAAGATGGTTAACGCGATGGTCGGCGATGGCGTCATAGATCGGCTTTGCCCGTACCCAGCGCAGGCAGACATGGGTGCCGGCCTGCACGGCGAGCGTCCAGGGAAAGCACCAGCCGTTGCAGTGGAACATCGGCAGCGTCCAGAGATAGACGGCGTGCTTGGCCATGCCCGCGTGGATGGTGTTGGTGTAGGCCATCAGGGCCGCGCCGCGGTGATGGTAGACGACGCCCTTCGGATTGCCGGTCGTGCCGGAGGTGTAGTTGAGCGAGATGGCGTCCCACTCGTCGTCGGGCATCGACCATGCAAAAGCCTCGTCGCCGCCGGCGACGAAGTCCTCATAGTCGAGCGTGCCGATCCGCTGGCCCTTCGGATAGGGCGCATCGCCGGCGTAGTCGGGATCGTCATAGTCGATGACCAATGGCTTGGCCTTGGCCGATGCCAGCGCCGCCCTGACCACGCCCGAGAACTCGCGGTCGACGATCAGCACCTTGGTGTCGGCATGGTCGAGCTGAAAGGCGATGACGGCGGCATCGAGGCGGGTGTTCAGCGAATGCAGCACCGCCTTCACCATCGGCACGCCGAAATGCGCCTCCAGCATCGGCGGCGTGTTCGACAGCATCACCGTTACCGTATCCCCCTTGCCGATGCCATGCCTCGACAGCGCCGAGGCGAGCTTCAGCGACCGCCGCCAGAAATCGCGATAAGAGATGCGCTGGCTGCCGTGGATAATGGCCACATGGTCGGGATAGGTCTTGGCCGCCCGCTCAAGGTAGGTGAGCGGCGTCAGCGGCTGGTGGTTGGCGGCGTTCCGTTCGAGATCCTGTTCGTAGGGATTGGCCATCCCATCCTCCCCAAAAGTCTTTTCGAGCTTTCTAACCGCAGGCCCGCGATCATGCCATCCCCCTGAACGATCGGGAAATGCTATGACATGAGCGCTCGGTAGAAGAGCAGCCCGGAACATGCCGGCGCCGGAGGACGAATAACCCAGCAGGCTGGATTTGACTTTTGTCGAGAGCCGTGACTAATGTCAGCAGAGGAGGCGGCATGGCGATCCGACCGGCAGAACAGCTCATCCACAAGGCCGCCTGGCTTTACTATGCGCATGGCCTTCGCCAGGACGAGGTGGCGAACCAGCTTAAGATTTCGCGCGCATCGGTCGCCATGTATCTTCGCAAGGCGCGCGAGACCGGCATCGTCAACATCTCGACCTCGACGCAGCTTTTCACCGATGATGTCATGGCACGCAGGCTGGAGGACGCCTTCAAGCTCGACGCCGTCTGGATCGCGCCGGAAAACGCCTATGTCGCCGACCCGTCGACCGACATCGCCGTCCTGGCGGCGAGCGTCTTCCTGGAACTGGTGAGTAAAGGCAACCGCATCGGCGTCGCCTGGGGCCGCACGGTCTACACCATCGCCGACATCATGTCCTATGCCGATCTGCAGGACGTCACCGTGGTGCAGCTCTGCGGCAATCTCGGCGCGCCCTATTCCTACCGACCCGATCAGTGCACGATGGAGATCGCGCGGCGGCTGAACGCCAAGGGTCTGAATTTTTACGCGCCGCTGGTGCTGTCCACGGAAGAATTGGCAGAGGGCCTGCGCGCCGAGCCGGTGATCCGCGACCAGCTTGCCGGCATCGGCGACTGCGATCTCGCGCTCTATTCCGTCGGCGCCGTGGACGCCGACAGCCATCTGGTCAAATGCGGCGCGCTGACGCCGGCCGAAATGGCCGCGCTCCGCAAGGAAGGCGCGGCCGGCGTCATCGCCGGACAGATCATCGATGCAAGCGGCGAGGCGCTCGACTGTAGCTACAACCGGCGGGTCATTTCCGCCGAGCTCGCCTCGCTGCGCGCCATCGGGAAGCGGCTGATGGTGGTGCAGGAGGACAGCAAGTTCGAGCCGCTGCTGGCCGCAATCGCCGGCGGCCTCTGCACGCATCTGGTGGTCGGCGCACATATGGCCGGGCGCCTCCTCGATCACGCCGGCGCGGTCAGCAAAAAGGCCTCGTAGGAAACCACCCTCGCCGCGTCTGTCATCAAGACGTCGCGGCTTCCTGTTCATGAGCAGACAAAATACGGAATCGGACGGAACGACATGAAGAACCTTTGGAACGACGCTGACGCGGAAAAGATGGTTGCCGACTACGCCAAGCAGGGCGTCCGCCGCGACCTTGCGCTGCGCGTCTACACGACCCGCCTGCTCGGCGGAGAGCCGCGGCTGGTGCTGCATGGCGGCGGCAATACTTCCTGCAAGACCAAGGCCACCGATCTGGTCGGTGACGAATGGGACGTGCTTTGCGTCAAGGGCAGCGGCTGGGACATGGCCGTCATCGAGCCGCAAGGCTTGCCGGCGGTGAAGATGGGCGCGCTGCTCAAGGCGCGCGCGCTGGACACGCTCTCCGACGAGGACATGGTGGCGCTGCAGCGTTCCAATCTCATCGACCCCGCCTCGCCGAATCCATCGGTCGAGACACTCCTGCACGCCTTTCTGCCGCTTAAATTCGTCGACCATACGCATTCAACCGCGATCCTTGCCATCGTCGACCAGGAGAACAGCAAGGCGCTGGTGAAGACGGTGTTCGGCGACAAAATGGGCTACCTGCCCTACATCAAACCGGGCTTCGAGCTCGCCAAGGTCGCGGCGGACGTTTTTGACGCCGACCCCAGCGTCGAAGGCCTGATCCTCGACAAGCACGGCATCTTCACCTTCGGCGACGATGCCAAGCAGGCCTATGACCGCATGATCCACTATGTGACCATCGCCGAGGACTATATCGCCAAGAACGGCAAGCCGCAGGCGACCAAGGCGGCGCTGCCGGTAAAGCTCGCCAAGGCGAGCGACATCGCGCCGACTCTGCGCGGCGCTGTCGCAGTGGCGCGCGGCGAAGGCCGCTTCGACCGCATGATCAGCGATTTCCGCACCTCGGATGCGATCGTCGATTTCATCAATTCGGCCAGGATCGCCGAGCTGGCCGGACGCGGCGTGTCGACGCCCGATCTTTCGATCCGCATCAAGACCGGACCGATGGCGGTCCCGGCTCCCGACGCCGACAAGCTCGGCGACTACAAGGCCGCCGTCCGCAGCCATGTCGAGGCTTTCGCCAAGGACTACCGCGCCTATTTCGAGACCAACGACGCGCTGGATGACGTCAAGCGCACCATGCTCGACCCGATGCCGCGGCTGACATTGGTGCCGGGCCTCGGCATGTTCGGCCACGGCCGCACGCTGAAGGACGCGAAAATCGCCTCCGATGTCGGCGAGATGTGGATCGAGGCGGTGCGCGGCGCGGAAGCCATCGGCAATTTCCAGCCGCTCTCCAAGGCCGACCTCTTCCCGCTCGAATACTGGTCATTGGAGCAGGCCAAGCTCGCCTCGAACAAGCCGAAGCCGCTGACCGGCCAGGTGGCGTTGATCACCGGCGGCGCCGGGGCGATCGGCGCCGCGACGGCGAAGCTGTTCGCCGCAAACGGTGCGCATGTGGTCATCGTCGATCTCGATCCGGCCAAGGCCGCGGAAGCGGCAAAGGCGGCGGGTAACAATTCGATCGGGGTCGGCGCCGACATCACCAGCCCGGCCGAGGTGCGCGCCGCCTTCGACAAGGCGGTCGCGGTCTATGGCGGCGTCGACATCCTGGTCTCGAATGCAGGCGCGGCCTGGGAAGGCCGGATCGGCGAGATCGACGACGCGCTGCTGCGCAAGAGCTTCGAGCTCAACTTCTTCGCCCACCAGTCGGCGGCGCAGAACGCGGTGCGCATCATGCTCGAACAGGGCACGGGCGGCGTGCTGCTGTTCAACACCTCCAAGCAGGCGGTCAATCCCGGTCCGAAATTCGGCGCCTACGGCCTTCCCAAGGCGGCGACGCTGTTTTTGTCGCGCCAGTATGCCCTGGACTACGGCGCCTACGGCATCCGCTCGAACGCGGTCAACGCCGACCGCATCCGGTCCGGGCTTTTGACCGACGCCATGATTGCCAGCCGCTCGGGCGCGCGCGGTGTCTCGGAAAAGGAATACATGTCCGGCAATCTGCTCGGCCAGGAAGTGACGGCCGACGACGTGGCGCAAGCCTTCCTGCATCAGGCACTGGCCGAACGCACCACGGCCGACGTGACGACGGTGGACGGCGGCAATATTGCCGCGGCGCTGCGCTGAAGAAACAAGGAGATCTCCCTGAGCGGCCCGTCGCTTTCCCAGAACGACGGACCACTCTCTCCGTGTCGCGACCCAGGTCAGGACTGAAGCCCATTTCACGTCTGCTGGAAAACTGCTCCAACCGCTCAAAATCCGCGCAAATCTTTTGCTTATTGCTCGAACAGCTTTAAGGGGGTGCCTTGCCCCTCGCTTGCGGGACACAAAGCTGGAGCCGCTATGCAAACCAGGGAAGTGCCTTATTTCAGCCAGTGGGAATCGCCCGGCATGACTCTGCCGCTGTTGGCGGAGGGACCATCGGCTCTGCACCGCGACCCGCTGTGGCGCAATTCCGGCGCCGAAACGATTGAGGATTATGCACGCTGGGCCGTGAATGTCTGCGGCATGGCCTGCCTGAAGATGATCCTTGCCGCGCGCGGCGAAATTCATCCGACGCTTGAGCTCGCGCGCGCCTGCACGGCCTATGGCGGCTATGTCGTCAATGAAGGCGACGGTACGATCAAGGGGCTGATCTACGAGCCCTTCGTCCGGTTCGTGCGCGAACGTTTCGGCCTGCTCGCCGAGACGATGACGAATGTCGATGCGGCCACGGTGCCCGGTCTGCTTTGCAAGTGGCGCTACTTCATCGCCTCGGTTCATCCAGGTATCCGCTGGCCCGAGCGCGAGCCGCCGTCGAAAGGCGGGCATCTGGTACTGGTGACGGCCGCCTCGCCAGGCGAAATCCGCTTCCACAACCCTTCGGGACACGTCAGGCAGAGCCAGGCGGACGTCACGCTACCGCTCGCCAGTTTCGACCGCTTTTTCGCCCGGCGCGGCATCGCCGTCGGTTTCTGATCCTTGAGCATTGTGGAGATGTCGATGGCCGAAAAAAGACTGCGTATTGGTGTGCTCTTTGGCGGGCGGTCCGCCGAGCACGACGTGTCGGTGCTTTCGGCGAACAATGTCATGGGCGCGCTGGAGCCGGGGAAGTACGATGCCGTTCCGATCTTCGTCACCCGCGAAGGGCAATGGCTGCTCAGCCGCTTCGAGGACGGCGCGCTGGCGACACCGTCGAACGGAGCGGAGGTCTGTCTGGTGCCCGGCGGGCATGGCCGAATGCTGGCCGTTCCGGCCGAAGGGCCGCCTTACGAGTTGCCCGCGATCGACATTCTGTTTCCCGTCCTGCACGGTCTCCATGGCGAGGACGGCGCCGCGCAAGGACTGGCGGAGGTGGCGCGCGTGCCGCTTGCCGGCTGCGGCATTCTCGGTTCGGCCACGGCGCTCGACAAGGATATCGCCAAGCGGTTACTGAAGGCGGCTGGCCTGCCCACGGCACGGTCCAGCACCATCCTGCCCGAGGCCGCGCCTGGCTTCGCGGAGATCGAGCAGGCGCTCGGACTCCCGGTCTTCATTAAGCCGGCCCGCCAGGGCTCTTCCGTCGGCGTCAGCAAGGTCTCCGACGAAACGGGCTATCAGGCAGCGCTCGCCGAAGGCTTCAGGCACGACGGCAAGCTGCTGGCGGAGGAATTCATCCGCGGCCGCGAGATCGAATGCAGCGTGCTTGAGGACACGGAAGGTGGCCTCTTCGTCTCCCGTCCCGGCGAGATCGTGCCGTCCGAAAGCCACGGCTTCTACAGCTATGACGCCAAATATATCGATAAGGATGGAGCAGCACTTAAGGTGCCCGCCGAACTGCCCGAGACGATCGAAGGCGAGATCCGCGAGACGGCGGCGAAGGCGTTTCGCGCGCTGGGTTGCGACGCGATGGCGCGCGTCGACTTCTTCGTGAGACCGGACATGACGTTCCTGATCAACGAGCTCAACACCATTCCGGGCTTCACCGACATCAGCATGTACGCCAAGGCAATGGCGGCGAGCGACATCAGCTACCCGGAAGTCATCGACCGGCTGGTGGCGCATGGGCTGGCGCGTGCCGCCCGATCTACCTGAGCGAGTCCGGGAATAAAAAGAGCGGCCCGAGAGCCGCTCTTTTGCCTTCAGGCGCGTGGCCTACTTGGCGTTGGGGTTCGGCATCCAGGCCGGCATGGCGACATCGGCATGGGCGAACTGCGGCAGCTTGGCCGACAGGTCTTCCATGTTCTTGATGTCCTTGTCGATAAGTTCCTTCTGGGTGATCAGCGTCGGCGGCACGATGACGTTGTGGCCGGGATCCTCGCCGGCGAGCAGTTGCGCCAGCGCGCGCACCGAGACCTGGCCGACGACTGCCGGGTTGGTGGCGGCGGTGGCGGCCCAGGCGCTGTCCGGCTCGCGCATCGCGGCGATGTCGGACGTCGATATGTCGGCCGAGTAGATCTTGATGCCCTTGTTGAGGCCGGCTTCGTCGACGGCGATCTTCACCCCCTTGGCGAACTCGTCGTAAGGCGCGAACATCACCTTGATATCGGGATGCGCCTGCAGCACCGAGCGCGCCTGGTTGGCGACGGAATTGGCGATCGGATTGTCGAGCGTGCCGAACATGGCGACCTCGCTGATGCCGGAATGTTTCTTCTTCACGTCGACCCAGGTTTCGTTGCGGCGGTCGAGCGGGGCGATGCCGGCGACATAGACATAGCCGGCTTTCCAGGCGTCGCCATTGTCCTTGACCGCCTGTTCGAGCGCGAGGCGCGCGAGATCGCGGTCGGACTGCTCGATCTGCGGGATCTTCGGGTTCTCGACATTGACGTCGAAGGCGACGACCTTGATGCCCGCGTCGACGGCGCGCTGGGCGGCGTCCTTCATCGATTCCGTCAGGCCGTGCTGGATGATGATGCCCTGCACGCCGAGCGCGATCGCCTGGTCGACCATGTCGGCCTGGAGCGCTGCGTCCTGGCGGCTGTCCAGCACGCGCAGATCGACGCCGAGCGCCTTGGCCTGCGCCTCGACGCCGGAGAGATAGGCCTGGAAGAAGTCACCGGTGGAGAGATAGCGCACCAGCGCGATCTTGACGCCCGGCTTGTCGAATGGCGCCGGACGGTCCGCCGCCAATGCTGTGCCCTGCATGAGCAGCGCCGCGCCCGCGAGGCCGAGTGCGGCCTTCCCTAAAAGTCTCCTTGTGATGCTCACTTCGTCTTCCTACGTTTTGTTCTCAATGCCCCGGTCGAAACTATCTCTTGCCCCTGCCGGAAAGGGCGAAGGTGAAGACAAGGGCTACGACGAGAACCGCGCCCTTGACGAAATCCTGCGTGTAGTAAGGGGCGTTCATCATCGTCAGGCCCTGCAGCAGGACGCCGACGAACACCGCGCCGACGGCCGTGC
Source organism: Mesorhizobium sp. WSM4887 (assembly GCF_029625865.1). Taxonomy (NCBI): domain Bacteria; kingdom Pseudomonadati; phylum Pseudomonadota; class Alphaproteobacteria; order Hyphomicrobiales; family Phyllobacteriaceae; genus Mesorhizobium; species Mesorhizobium sp. WSM4887. Next base: position 861,658 of record NZ_JARTVP010000002.1, on the reverse strand, counting down.
CGAAAGCGTTCGGCTTGGCGGCGCCGAGCACCGCGTAGCCGATAAGCGCCGCCGCTACTGCGTCGAGCAGCAAATTATTACCCGAGGCGATATCGCCGCGTCCAAGCCGGGCAGCGAGCAAAATCCCGCCGATCGAGGCAAAAACTCCCGAAATGACATAGGCCCAGATCTTGTATGCCTTGACAGGCGCGCCGGCCAGTTCGGCGGCGCGTTCGTTGCTGCCGACGGCATACATCATGCGGCCGAAGCGGGTGTATTCGAGGAAGAACCAGATGAGCGCGGCGAGCACGATGAGCACCACCACCGAGACCGGGATCAGGTTCGGAATGAAGAAGTCGATGCGGTGGCGGCCGAGCGCCAGGAAGGCTTCCGAGAACTTGCCGTTGGCGACCGAGCCGTCGGGCATCGTCATGCCGGTGGCGATCGAGCGGCCTTCGGTCGGAATGCGTTGCAGGCCGAGCAGCAGGAACATCATGCCGAGCGTCGCGAGCAGATCCGGCACGCGCATGTAGACGATGAGCCAGCCATTGATGAGGCCGACGACCGCGCCGATCACGAGGCAGGCGATGACGGCGACGACGGCGTTCTGCTCCAGCACAACCATGGCATAGGAAGCCGCCATCATGGCGCTGGTGGCGACCGAGCCGATCGACAGATCGAAGCCGCCGACGACAAGTGTCGCGGTGACGCCGAGTGCCAGCACGCCGGTGATGGCGACCGACTGGAAGATGAAGACGGCGCTTTGCGGCGAGGCGAAGCCGTCGGCGGCGATCGCGAAATAGGCGATCAGCCCGACCAGCAGGATGATGAAACCATAGCGGATGGCATAGTCGCGCAATGTCATCGAACGCCCCCGCGCTGCTGCCCTCTCCGCCAAACTGGAACTCATGCCTGCACTCCAAGTCTCGTCATCCATACGATCTCACGCCGCGCTGGTGAGCGGCCCGCCGGCCACCTCAGCCAGCAGCCGATCGAGATCGATGTCATCGTTCCTGTGCTCGCCGACGATCGCGTGCTCCGACATCACCAGGATGCGGTCGGCAGTCTCCAGGGCCTCGTCGATCTCGGTGACGAAGAGCAGTGTGGCGCGGCCGTCGGCGCTCGCCCTGAGCTTGGTTGCGATGTCGCGCCGAGCCGAGATATCGACGCCCTGGAACGGCTCGTCGAGGATGAACAGGCGCGAGGCCTGCGACATCCAGCGCGCCACCATCACCTTCTGCTGGTTGCCGCCCGAAAGCGCGGAAAGCTCGTCCTTCTCGGAGCGGCATACGATGCCGAGCTCGTCGATCTGGCGGCGTGCGGCAGCCCCTTCTGCCCGCTTCTTCATGACACCGAAGCCGGACATGCGCTTGAGAAACGGCAGGCTGATGTTGCGTTCGATGTTGAAGCCGCCGACGATGCCGCTCATCGCGCGGTCCTTGGCCACAAGGAAGGCACCGGCAGCGATCGCCTCGCGCGCGGATCCCGGTGCGTAGGGCTTGCCGTCCATATGCATGGTGCCGGCGAGCGGCCTGCGCACGCCGAACAAAGTTTCGGCGAGCGCCGTCTTGCCGACGCCGACCAGGCCGGTGATCGCCACCACCTCCCCGGCGCCGAGCGTCATCGAAATCGGTCTGGCGCCGGGCGCCAGCTGCAGGCCTTGGGCGGTGAAGACCGCGCGCGCCGAGCTTCTGGCAATGACGCGGTCGAGCAGGATCTTGCGGCCGAGCATGGCGTTGACCGCGCCCTCATAGTCGAGGGGCTTTCGGTCGAACACGCCGGAGACGACGCCGTCACGCATCGAGACGATGCGGTCTGCCAAGCGCCTGATGTCGGACATGCGATGCGAGATATAGAGGATCGCGACACCCTGCCCGCGCAGCCTGTCGATCAGCGCAAACAGCCGGTCGGCCTCGACGCTCGACAGCGAGGAGGTCGGCTCGTCGAGGATCAGCACTTTCGGCTGGTGCGCCATGGCGCGGGCAATTGCGACCATCTGACGATCGGCGAGCGAGAGGTCCGCGACTCGTGCCTTAAGATCGAGCGTAAGCCCCATGCGGTCGGCTACGGCCCTGGCTTCGACGCGGACATTGGCGGGCTTGAACAGCAGCGATGCACCCTTGCCGCTCAGCCGGTCGAGGGTCAGGTTGGTGGCGACGTCGAGATCGGCGACAACGCCGTCATTGATGTTCTGATGAACGGTGACGACGCCGGCGCGGATCGCTTCTGCCGGCGAGCCGGGATCGAAGGCCTGGCCGGCGAGCCGCATCGTGCCGCCGCCGCGCGCGTAGACGCCGCTGACGATCTTGACCAGGGTGGATTTGCCGGCGCCGTTGGCGCCCATCAGCACGGTGACCTCGCCCGCATAGAGATCCAGCGCGATGCCGCCAAGCACCTCGTTCTGGCCGAAGGATTTCCTCAGGCCGTCCACACGGAACACGGCATCTGCGCCCATTCGTTCCTCCCTGATCCATGACGCTATGGGCTCACTCGGCAATTGTCAACACGATTGACAATTGCCAGAGCGCTCCCTAGCTTGGCCCGGCCGCCGTGGCTCCGTTATCGTGGGACACCACGCGCAGGAGGGAGAGGATGACCGGGAAGTTCGAAGCATTGTCGGTGGAGACGCTGCCGCAGCGGCTCGGCGAGACCACGGCGCTTACCGAGCGCATTGGCAAGGACGCCGGCCACTGGAAAGTACGCGAGGTCGGCGACGGCAATCTGAACCTCGTTTTCATCGTCGAGGGCGACCAGGGCGCGGCGGTGGTCAAGCAGGCGCTGCCCTATGTGCGCCTGGTCGGCGACAGCTGGCCGCTGCCTTTGAAGCGCGCTTTCTTCGAGTATCACGCGCTGACGAGGCAACAGCGCCGAGCGCCAGGCTCGGTGCCGGCGATCTATTATTTCGACGAGGACCAGGCGCTTATTGTCATGGAGTATCTGGCGCCGCCCTACATTATCCTGCGTCGCGCGCTGATCGACGGCCGCGAGCTGCCGAACATTGCGCGCGACATCGGCCTGTTCATGGCCCGCACGCTGTTCCGCGGCTCGGACCTCTCAATGCCGACAAAAGAGCGCAAGGCCGATCTCGCGCTGTTCGCCGACAATGTCGAGCTCTGCGACATCACCGAGAACCTGGTGTTCTCCGATCCCTATTTCGACGCCGAGATGAACCGGCACACCAGCCCGCAGCTCGACCGCCTGGTGGCTGAATTGCGCGCCGACCGCGACCTCAAGGTCGAGGCGCAGCGGCTGAAGCACCTATTCGCCGCCAATGCCGAAACACTGCTGCATGGCGACCTGCATTCCGGTTCGATCATGGTGACCGACACCGAGACCCGGATGATCGATCCGGAATTCGCCTTCTACGGCCCGATCGCCTTCGACGTCGGCATGCTGCTCGCCAATTTCTGGATGGCCTTCTTCTCGCAGCGGGGCCATGAGCAGAAAGGTAGCCGGGATTCGATGCGCGCCTACCTGCTTAAGGTCACGGCCGAGAGCTGGGCGGTGTTCCGCGCCGAGTTTTCGCATTTGTGGCGAACCGAGCGCACCGGCATCCTCTACCAGAAGAGCCTGTTCGAGGATCAGGGCGACCTGCTCGGTTCCGAACAGGCGCTCGACCACATGCTTTCCGGCATCTGGACCGACCTGCTCGGCTTCGCCGGCATCGAGGTGCACCGACGTATCCTCGGTCTCGCCCACAATGCCGATTTCGAGACCATTGCCGACGCAGACCTTCGCGCCAAATGTGAAGCAAAGGCGCTGCGCTTCGGCCGCCACATCGCCGTGAACCGGCGTCAGATCCACAGCATCGACGAGGTCAACGCATTGGCCGCGCTGGTCGCACAGGAGAAGAGCCTTTGAACGTCGGCGAACGCCACTATCGTACAATTTGGCTCAGCGGCGACAAACGCTCGGTCGAGATCATCGACCAGCGCTGGCTGCCGCATGAGTTTCGCGTCGAGACGATCGGAACCCTTCCCGGCATCGCCACCGCGATTCGCGACATGTGGGTGCGCGGCGCGCCGCTGATCGGCGTCACCGCCGCCTACGGCGTCGCCATCCAGATGACCGACGATCCCTCGGACGAAGCGCTCGACGCGGCGTGGGAGACGCTGCACAAAACGCGACCGACGGCGATCAACCTGCGCTGGGCGCTGGACGAGATGCGGCGTTTTCTGAAGCCGCTGGCGCCGGGAGAGCGCGCCGAGGCCGCCTACCGGCGCGCCGCCGAGATCGCAGACGAGGATGTCGGGCTCAATCGCGCCATCGGCGAGAACGGGCTTGCCATCATCAAGGAGATCGCGGCGAAAAAGAAGCCTGGCGAGGCGGTCAACATTCTCACCCATTGCAATGCCGGTTGGCTGGCGACGGTCGACTACGGCACCGCCACGGCGCCAATCTATCTGGCGACGGAAGCCGGCATTCCGGTCCACGTCTATGTCGACGAGACCAGGCCGCGCAACCAGGGCGCCCAGCTGACCGCCTGGGAAATGGCCGGCCACGGCGTGCCGCACACGCTGATCGTCGATAACGCCGGCGGGCATCTGATGCAGCATGGCGACATCGACATGGTGATCGTCGGCACTGACCGCACGACGGCCAATGGCGACGTCTGCAACAAGATCGGCACCTATCTCAAGGCTTTAGCCGCCGCCGACAACGACGTCCCTTTCTATGTCGCGCTCCCCTCGCCCACCATCGACTGGACGGTCGCCGACGGGCTTGCGGAAATCCCGATCGAGGAGCGCGCGAGTGACGAGGTTTCGCTGGTGTGGGGTAGAACGGCCGACGGCAAGGTCGCGCAGGTGCGCGTCTCGCCCGACGCAACGCCGGCGGCAAACCCCGCCTTCGACGTGACGCCGGCTCGGCTGGTGACAGGGCTGATCACCGAGCGCGGCGTGGCGAAGGCTTCGCGCGAGGCGCTGAAGGCGATGTTTCCCGAGCGCAGCTAATCTTCGCCCGGTGCTCTCGGCAGTGCTCACGCCGCACAACTATCATGAGAGCGCCGAGCACCGCCGCTTCTTCCACGAGCATTTTTTGGTGAAGGGCAAGGAAGCGGCGAAGGCCTGCGTCGAAATCCTTGCCGCGCGCGAGCGGATCGCCGCTTAGGCTCGACTCGGGCCGGATTTCAGCCCTGCAACAAGAATTGCGGCCGAAAGGGCTTCAAAAGGTTGCGGTAGGTTAGAAATCCGGCCAGAAGCAACGGGGCCGCCCGCCCGGGCGGCCCTTTCAAACACGGGCTCGAACCAGATACGGGAGACTATTCGTTGGCTCGCATCACACTGAGACAATTGCTCGACCATGCCGCCGAACAAGGCTATGGCGTGCCTGCCTTCAACATGAACAACATGGAACAGGGCCTCGCCATCATGGAGGCGGCCGAGGAGACCAAGTCGCCGGTCATCCTCCAGGCGAGCCGCGGGGCGCGCGCCTACGCCAACGATGTGGTGCTGGCCAAGCTGATCGACGCGCTGGTCGAGATTCACCCCGACATTCCGGTCTGCATGCATCTCGACCACGGCAACAACGAAGCAACCTGCGTCACCGCCATCCAGTACGGCTTCACCTCGGTGATGATGGACGGTTCGCTGAAGGAAGACAGCAAGTCGCCGGCCGACTACGCCTATAATTCAGGCATCACGCGCCGCGTCGTCGATATGGCGCATTGGGGCGGTGTCTCGGTGGAAGGCGAGATCGGCGTGCTCGGCTCGCTGGAGAGCGGCGGCGGCGAGCAGGAGGACGGCCATGGCGTCGAAGGCGCCATCAGCCACGATCAGTTGCTTACAGACCCGGTGCAAGCCGAGCAGTTCGTGCGCGACACCCATGTCGATGCGCTGGCGGTGGCCATGGGCACCAGCCACGGCGCCTACAAATTCTCGCGCAAGCCGGATGGCGCGGTGCTGGCGATGAACGTGATCGAGGAGATCCATCGCCGCCTGCCCAACATGCATCTGGTCATGCACGGCTCGTCATCGGTGCCGGAGGAGTTGCAGGAGATCATCAACAAATATGGCGGCCAGATGAAGCCGACCTGGGGCGTGCCGGTGGAAGAGATCCAGCGCGGCATCAAGCACGGCGTGCGCAAGATCAACATCGACACCGACAACCGCATGGCGCTGACCGGCGCGATCCGCAAGGTGCTGACCGAGAACCCTTCCGAGTTCGATCCGCGCAAATATCTGACGCCGGCCATGGCGGCGATGAAGAAGCTCTGCAAGGAACGCTTCGAGCAGTTCGGCACAGCCGGCAACGCGCCGAAGATCAAGCCGATCCCGTTGTCGGAAATGGCCAAGCGTTACAAGGCCGGCAGCCTCGACCCGAAGTTCGGCTGAGCCACCTCCTCCCGCGACCGGGTTCCAGCCGGTCGCGGGAGCACGCCCGCCCTCCCCCGGCACCAGTTCCGCGGAACCTCACGTCATCGGCATTGGCCAAGGAACCATCCATAGCCGAGCTTAGTTGAACTGTCCTGACGCAATGGAGGGTGCGCCGACCGGCGTCGCCGACGGGAAATGCTCGAGCCGCTCTGCTGCGACATGCCGCTTCATCCGACATGGCCGGATCTCGTTGCGCGGCTGTTGCTGACGCTGGTCGCGGGCTTCCTCATCGGCTTGAATCGCGAAGCGCGCGGCCATTCCGCCGGCCTGCGGACGACCATCCTGGTCGGCCTCGCGGCGTGCGTCGCCATGGTCCAGGCCAACATGCTGCTCGACGTTGCCGGCAAGGGACCGGACTCATTCGTGCGCATGGATGTGCTGCGCTTTGCGCTCGGCGTGCTCACCGGCGTCGGCTTCATCGGCGGCGGCGCCATCCTCAGGCGCGGCGATCTCGTCACCGGAGTGACCACCGCCGCCACCATGTGGATCATGACGATGATCGGGCTGGCCTTCGGCGGCGGCCAGTTCGGCCTCGGCGCGATTGCTACAGCATTGACGCTGGTGACGCTGCAGGCCCTGAAGTGGGTCGATCTCAAGATCCCGCGCGACCATAAGGCGATCCTTGCGGTCGCATGGCCGAAGACGGCCCCGCCCGACCTCCAGGAGATCGTACGGCCGCTCGGATACGATGCCCGCTTCGTTGGCATGGAGCACGATGCCGACCGCGACCGCTTCGTGTTTTCCTTTCAAGTCAAATGGAGGCAGCCAGATGCAGTCGAGCCGTCAACTGAGGTGCTGGCGCTGGTCGGCCAACACTGCGAGATCGAGCGGTTTGAATTGATCAGCGAGAAAGCGCCCTGATCAGCGTCAGAAGGGTGGCGAACCTATTCGGCCGCGCTTGGCGTTTCCGAGTCCGGGCGAATAAGCTTGATGTCCGCTCCCGCCGCCCAGGCGCCGATGTCCTCCCGGCGCAGCGCCGCCGCCATCATGTCGGGAAAATGGTCCGGCGTGCAGGCGAAGACTGGGACGCCCAACGCCGCGACCGAGCCGGCCATGGAGGAGTCGTAGCCGGGACGGCCCTGGTCGGTGAGCGCCAGGAGCACAACGACATTGACGCCCGACCGCACCAGCGCAGCCAGCCGACGAAGCAGTTCCTGACCGTTGCCGCCTTCGTAGAGGTCGGTGATGAGGACGAAATGCGCCTTGGTCGGCCGCTCGATGCGCTCGGCGCAATAGGCGACCGCCTGGTTGATGTCGGTTCCGCCGCCAAGCTGGACCCCGAACAGCACCTCGACCGGATCGCTAAGCTCTTCGGTCAGATCGACGATCGCGGTGTCAAAACAGACCAGCTTGGTGCGCACGACCGGCAAGGAGGCCATCACGGCAGCGAAGATCGAGGCGTAGATGACCGAACTTGCCATCGAGCCGGACTGATCGACGCAGAGCGTCACTTCGTCGAGGTCGACCAGCCGACGCTGGCGGCGCATGAAGCCGATGAGCTTTTCCGGCACCACGGTCTTGTGGTCTGGCTGGTAATGGCGAAGGTTCGCCGCGATCGTGCGCGGCCAGTCGATGTCGCGCTGCCGCGGCCGGTAGGTGCGCCTTGAACGGTCGAGCGCGCCGCGGATCGCCTCGGCGGTCTTCTGCTCGAGACGCTGCATCAGCTTGGCGACGATGTCGGAAATGATCGAGCGGGCAATATCCTTGGTCTTTTCCGGCATCGCCGAGCGCAACGAGACCAGGTCGGCAACGAGATTGACGTCGGCCTCGATGGCCTTGAGGAATTCCGGCTCCATCAGCATCTGCTTCAGGTTCAGGCGCTCGAAGGCGTCCTTCTGCACGACCTGGACCACTTGCTCGGGGAAGAAAGAGCGGATATCGCCCATCCATTGCGCGACGCGCGGCGCCGAACGGCCAAGCCCGCCGCGCCGCTTGCGCGGATCGCCGGCGTCGCCGCTGCCGTCGCCGTAGAGCGCATCGAGGGCTGCCGAAAGCCGCCGGTCCTCATGCGACAGCGCCGAGGAGGACTCATCGTCGGCGCCGATCGCCAGGCGCCAACGGCGCTCCCGCGTCCCTTCGATCGGATGAAGATCGGGTCCGACCGTTTCATCATCCATGGTTGGGCTCCCCCGTAAGCAACTTGCCGAGGAGACCAAAATGCCGTCGCCAGGCCTCGCCGCCATCGGGTGCCGGCGTCAGTCCGGCGGGCAGGCTCGCCCTGCGGCCGAGCACGGCCTCGATCAGGCGGCGGCGCTCCATGCTGTCGAGATTGGAAAATACGCGGCGCAGCAAAGGCAGGTGCGCAACGAAGGCGTCCTCGTCGAGCGATGCCAGCCAGGAATCGACAGCGCCGCGCAGCCCTTCGTCATAGATCAGCCTCTGGCCGGCGCCGCTGAAGAAGCCTTCGAAAAAGGCGGCGGCGTCGATGACCGGCGTTCCGGGCGACAGCCGCTTTGCCAAAAGACCGGCCGTTGCCTCGGCGGAGAGGTGCCCGGCCTCGTAGAGCAGATGTGCGGCGCAGCCAGCAACGAGCGCCGTCGAGCGCGATGAATCGAGCACGGCCGCAAGGCCGTTCCGCCAGGCATCCAAAACATGCTCGTCCGGTTCGATCAGCCTGATCGCCTCGTCGGCCTTGCGCAGCGCCGCCATCAGCGCTGCGGCGGCCTGCGCGTCGAGATCGCGCGCGGCGTAAGGCAGCGCGATCGCGCCTTCGATGACCAACCGCTCCAAGAGGCCGGCAAGCCGCTGCGTCTCGGTTTTGCGCGCTTCGCCATAGCGGATGATGTCGGCAAGTGGGGGCACCGACGCAAGGAGCTCCAGGCATTCGCTGCTATGCGCCGCCTTCTCCTCGAGCGCGGCGAGGCCGGCCGCGGACGCCTCGCTCAAGGCGGCGGTGATCGCGCTTTGCACCAGCGTGGCCAGAGCATCGAGCGTCGAAGCGGCGCCGATCATCTGGACAAGCCGGCCGTTGGCGGCCTTCTCGATGGTCGGTCCGTAAATCAGGTTTTCGACCAGGCGCACGGCGTATTCCGGCTGCCAGGCCAGCAGCCAGCGCTCGCGGAACGTGCCGCGGCTGCGGCCGACATCCGTCAGCCTGCCCCAGTTCACGCCGAGCACGTTCAGCCGGTGCAGAAGCGTCGACCGAAAGAGACCGCTCTCGCTGCGCAGGTCGATGGAGAGCTCGCGCTCCAGTGCTTCAGGCTTGAGCCGCGCGGCCTTCTGGTTGCGCTGCAAATCATCGATCAGCGGCGCGAGCGGCGTGTCGGCTGGAATCTCGCCGACATCGGCGCCGAGCAGCAGCTCGGCCTCGACCATCTTCCACAGCAAGGCCTCGCCGTTGAAGAGCGCCGCGATCGAGGCCTCACGCAGTTCCTCGAAACCCGGTTTCGGGCGCTCGCGTATGGCGGCAAGCGCCCGCGCCAGACGCTCCGCCTCGATCAGCGAGGCAGTCGAAATTATATGGCCCTTGGCCCTGAGAACCGAAGCGATCCGCGCGAGCCACAGCACCGAAGCGTCATCCTGCCCGCGCGTCTGCCACAGGTGCTTGCTCCAGCCCGGCGCGACGACACCGGCGCCATAGCCATAACCCAGCGCCAGCCGCGGTCCGGTCCATGGCGCGAAGGTCATCGTGGTCTTGCGCCGGCCGATGCCCTTGAGCAGTGCCTGGTCGCTCTTTTGCGTATGCGCAGCTTGCAGGGCGGGCACATGCCACGCGCCGCAGACGACGGCCAGCGGCCCGTCGATTTCTTTGCGCGCAGCGGCGATCTCCAGCCGCATATGCGCCTCGCGCATGGCCTCGAATTTGCCAATGGACGTCTCGCCGTCGCGCAGCGTCGTCATCGCGTCGGCGATGGCAGCAAAGATCGGCCCGGGTGCGGGATTCTGCTCAATGATATCGGACCACCAGCTTTCGCCGTCCTCATAGCCGGCGGCGCGCGCCAAAGTGCCGATCGGATCAAGAATCCGTGAGCTTGCTTCGCTCTGCTCTTCGGTGGCCTCCGGTTCGTCCGCATCGGCGTCGGTCGAACCCTCGGGCCCGTGCTCGGCAAGCCGCGCGGCGGACGGCAAGTCGATGAAACGCAGCGCCGCCTTGTTGGCGACAGCCCACAGCGCCGCCTGATATTCGGGAGAGAATTCGGCGAAGGGCCAGAAGCGCGTCGCGGCGGGATCGTCCTCGGGGTAGCAAAGCAGTGCCACCGGCGGCTTCATGTCCGGGCTGGCAAGCAGGGGCAGCAAGGGCGAGGCATCCACCGGCCCCTCGATCAGCACGGCGGCCGGCTGCAATTCCTGCAACGCTCTAACCAGGCTCGCGGCGGAGCCCGGCCCATGATGGCGAATGCCGAAATAGCTGATGCCGCCTTGCGTCATGGCTCAGATGGCCGCGTTGAGCGCCGCGTAATAACCGGCGTAGTCCGGCCGCTTCTTCAGCACCGTCTCCAAATATTCCTCAAGCACGACCTTGTCCTGGACCGGGTCCTTGACGATGGCGCCGACCAGGCTTGGCGCCAGGCCTTCGGCGTGGAGCTTGCCGCTGTCGAACCAGGCCGCCTGGCTGAGGCCGCTGATCATCGTGCCGATCGCCTCGGCGGTGGAGAGCGAGCCCGACGGCGTCTTCAGCGTCACCTTGCCGTCGGCGGTCGCGCCGGAGCGCAGCTCGCGGAAGATGGTCAGCACGCGCGCGATCTCCTCGCCGACATTTTTCGGCACCCGCAGGTCCAGTCCGCCGGCCATCTCGCCGACGCGCCGGGACACGATCGAGACCTCTTCCGCCATGTCCTCCGGCAGCGGCAGCACCACGACATTGAAACGGCGCTTCAGCGCCGAGGAGAGTTCGTTGACGCCCTTGTCGCGATTGTTCGCGGTGGCGATGATGTTGAAGCCGCGCTGCGCGTAGATCGAGGTGTTCAGCTCCGGCACCGGCATCATCTTTTCGGACAGCACGGTGATCAGCGTGTCCTGCACGTCGGAGCCCATGCGCGTCAGCTCTTCCAAGCGGCAGAGCTTGCCTTCCTGCATGGCGCGGTAGAGCGGCGTCGGCACCAGCGCCTCCTGGCTCGGCCCCTTCGCCAAGAGCTGCGCATAGTTCCAGCCGTAGCGGATCTGATTCTCGTCGGTGCCGGCCGTGCATTGCACGATCAGCGTCGAGTTTCCCATGATGGCGCCGGCGAGATGTTCCGAGACCCAGGATTTTGCCGTTCCCGGCACGCCGAGCAGGAGCAGCGCCCGGTCGGTCGCGAGCGTCGCCACCGCGGTTTCCATCAATTGCCGACGTCCGACATATTTCGGGGTGATAAGCGTGCTGTCGCCCGCCTTGCCGCCCATCAGGTAAGTGAGGACAGCCTTGGGCGACAGGCTCCAGCCGGCAGGCTTCTGGTGGTCGTCGTGGCGCGCGAGCGCCTGCAGTTCGGAGGCATAGACCTGCTCGGCCGGAAGGCGGATGGCTGCGTTCATGCGATCTTCTCCGGGTTGATCATCTGTCGGAATGCGAAGGGTTTCCGGCCAGCGCCGCATTGAGCCGCAGCAGGCCGAGGGATGGGGAAGCGGGCGACAGGCCGGCGGCGATCACCTCGTCGATCAATTTTTCCGCCGCCTCCGGATTGGCCAGAAAGCCTAGGGTCTCGAGATACTGCTCGGCGCTTCGTTTCATGACGTCGTTGTCACCCGAGACGGCGGAACGCAGCGCTGGAATCGTCTTGCTCCTTGCGAGGTCGCTCCATTCCAGCCACCCTGCTTGCGCGCCTTCGACCAGGTTGAGCGCGGCCAGATTTTGCCCATCATCGAGGATCTGCCTGATCAGGACACGCTTCCTGCCGTTGTCCAAGCGCGACATGAGCTGGAGGACGAGAAGCGCCAGCCTGCCGCCGGCGGCGACAAGCAAATCCGCCAAACAGGCGACCGCCGCATCGCTGCCGGACACCGCGATCATTCGAACGAGAAAGAGATCGGCACCCTCATCGACGCCGAACTGCCATGCGCCAATGAAATCGGGCTCAGTCTTGCCGAATTGGGCGATGAGATCGCCGAAGTAACAGGACGCGAACAGGTCGGCGCGACGCGACTGTTGCGCAGGCGACTTGGGTTTTATCGGCGTGTAGGTGGTGCGGCGGCGGATGAAGCCGGATTTGCCTTCCTCAATGAAAGCGGCGAGCTCGGCTATCGGATCTTTCGACACGCCATCCGCTGGATCGCTACGTTCACCCAACCTTGCCAGGAGCCGGCCGGCCGTTTCGCGCACCTTGCCTGAGCGATCGGCGGACAGGCTCTTTAGAAATGGAATGTCATCGGCACTCAAGCCGAAGCGCATCAGCTCCACGAGCGCAAGCCTGACCTCCGCCGGCTCGCTCGCTCCCTTGGTCTCAATCAACGTCCGCGCCAAGACAGGCATGGTGCGCCGTAATTCGACCAAAGCTGTACGGCGCGCGGCAGGATAAAAATCATCCCAGGTTTCAGCGGTGAGTTGTCCTCGTCGAGACTGCCTGTCGCCATCCGCGCCTGCTTGCCAGTCGACCCAGGGAGCATAGATATCTGGGCTTTCCTGATCCGACGCAGCAGGCATCCAATCCATCGGATGCAGCACGAAGCCTCGGCTGGCGACGAGTGTGGCCACGCGGGTCTTGAGCCTCGCATCAGCGGCGTATTTCAATGCGCCACGCAGCAACGGTCGCAGCCAATCAGGAAGCATCGGCAGCGCGAGTATCGGCAGCGGCGGACGGCGTTTCAAGGTTTTTGGCGCCGCCGGCCGAAGCGCGACATCCAGCGCCTGCGCGGCGATCGCCAAGAGCCGACGTTCCTGCTCGTCCGAGCTGGAGGCAGCCGCGAACTCCTTCCATTCGGCGGGCGCCAATTCGAAAGCGGCGCCGCCCGAAATCCAGTTTTCGCGAAGCCTCGCCAGCCCTGCCTGCTCGAGCTCGTTCATGAGAGATTGAGCCTCCCGATGCTGCTTTGTGAGGCCAGAAGCTCGAGCCTGGCGCCGTTCCACAGTGCTGCCGTGACTGTCAGATCGAGGCCAAGCAAGGTCTGGTTGACGGAGCCGGCGACTGGCAGGGCGATGCCATGCGAATCGTTCGCCGCCTGCCACCAGGCGCCATCCTTCTCGTCCAGCGCGATCGCGCCCGCCGGCAGGAGGATCGGACAGTCGGACAGCCACGGCGCGCCGTCCTGGAAAGCTGCATAGGCGGCCAGCGGATCGCCGGCAGCGTTCGGAGCAAAATCGGGCCAATTGCCGGGCGACGCATCGCCCAGGCGTTCTGCGACCAGTGCGCGAAGCGGAATTCGGGATGGATAGAACACCAGCCTCGCCTTGAAGCGGTCCCCCGGCGCGAAGGCGCCGGAGCGGCGCCCGGCCGAGGCCGGGAAGAAGTCCAGGAGGACGGCAAATCGTGGGATTGGGCTTTTCAGATCGAGCAGCCAGGTCGCGTGGCTGACCAGGCCGTCGCGACGGGCCTCGATCTTCTCACCCAGCACCTCCCAGTCGCTCTCGACCTTGACGGCATCCGGATTGGCAAGGATCTGGTCGCGTGTTTCGGATGTCGAGACCAGGCGCTTCAGCTCGGCATCGTCGGGCGCGGCACGCCAGGCCTTGGCGAGCAGCACCAGCTTACCCAGCTCTCGGATAGCGGCGTCCGGCCGCTCTTCGCTGCGCAGCGCCATCAGTTTCGCGGGCAGCTCGTCGATACGCCCGGCCAAAGCGGTCGCCTTGAGGTCTACAAGCCGCGCCGCGATGCGGCGGCAGCGCTCGCTGCTGGCGTCGACAAAACCGGCAAGGCCGAGCCGAAGCTGGTCGGCAACCCACTGATCCAATTCGTCGAGCGCTGCCGACACGGCACTTCGCGTGTCCTCGGCGCGCTTGCGCTGCGCCGCCTCGCGGCGCTCGGCGGCCGCGGCGTCTTCTACGGCAGCGCTTTGCTCGGGCCGCAACGCCTCGTCGATGCTTTTGCTTTCCGCGCTTGCCGGCGTCGGCGGCTGGCCCGGCTTGCGGCGCCGCCCGAGCCAGTCATTGACCCATTCCGGCGTCTGGTCGACCCGATCGAAGCTGGCGGGCGCGGTGGCGCCGATCCACATCAGCCCCAGTATGTGCTTGCACGGAAATTTTCGCGATGGACAGGTGCATTTGTAGCCGTGGTCGCGGGCATCGAATGCGACGCGGTAGGGATTCGCTCCCGAGCCCTGGCATTCGCCCCAGATGAGGCCCAGCTGTTCGTTTGTCTCGAGACGGGGCCAGTTGGACCGCTTGGTCAGCTTGGCGGCGGCGCCCAGCGAAGCCTGGTCGGGCGCGAGCGCCTCGATTGTTTTCAAATCCAGCTGCAAGCCGCTCCCTCATGACCCCCGAAGCATGATGTCGCGACGATAGATACCTGTTTGCGGCGCGCTGGTGTAGCTCCAGCCGCTGAAAAGTTGGTGTCTTGTCTAACGTTGCGTTGCCCTGTTCATCGTCAGGCGCGCACCCACCAGGATGGCGTGCACAGCATAGGCGCGGCGATCCTCGGCGCTGACGGCCAGCCGATCGGCACGCTATCCATCGCCTCCCCTGTCTCGCGCGTAGACGATGCGGTAGCGGCCCCCGGGCGAAGCGGCGATCAGGGCGGCGAGGCTCATCTCGGCGCGGCTGACCGGCGAGGCATGACTCATCTTCCCCGTTGCGGCGAAGATGGTTAGGTGCTGCCGACGCCGTCCCGATGGCAGCTGGCGTCGTGCCCCAGCTTCTCCAAGCCTGACTTCATCATCTGCCTCCTCCACCAGTCGCTTCGCGTTCCGCAACCGGCGGATTTCGCGGCCGAATTCCTCACCGTCAAACAGCGTCCTGGTAAAATTCGATCGGCAGTCCATCGGGATCGGCGATGAAGGTAAACAATCGTCCCGTGTATGGATCTGTTCGGATGGGCTCCACCTCGACGTCTCGCGACCGAAGCAGCTCGGCTGTTGCCTCGACCGAGGCGACCGAGAATGCAATATGCCTTAATCCACAGGCCTCGGGCCTGCTGGGCCGGCTTGGCGGATCAGGGAAACTGAACAGTTCGATCTGGATGGGACCGTGACGCAAATCGCACTTCCAAGACTGCCTTTCGGGGCGCCAGTTTTCGGCCAGAACGACGAAACCGAGCTTGTTCGTGTAGAACTGCTTGGAGGTCTCATAGTCACTGGAGATGATTGCGACATGATGGACAGCCAGGAGCATCAGATTGGCCTCGCGTAAGCGTCGATAACGGCGACCCAGCACAGTCGCATCGGGTATACCTTGGCGCAACCAGGCGCCGACACCGGCCGTGCCGGCTTGGGCCCATGGCAGCGACGAGGCGGCGCTGCTCTATGTCGGGCGCAACTACATGCAGCCCAGCGCACTGGGAGTTTCGGTGGCTAGTCGGTCAGTCTGGCGCTGACTCCGACTCGATCAGGCTTTCCAGCATGTCCAGCAGGCGCTCGTACTGCTCGGCGCCGTAACGCTTCTCGATGGCGTCGTAGATGGCGGTGCGCTCGGGCGCCAGCTCCTCGATCAGCGCCACGCCGGCCGGGCTGATGGCGAGCAGAGCGCGGCGGCCGTCATCCTTGACCTTGTTGCGGGTGATGAATTCGCGCTCGTCCAGTGCTTTGATCATGCGGGTGAGACTGGGCGGCAGGATCGAGGCGCGGTTAGCGAGCTCGGTCGCTTCCAGCGGACCGGTCTCGGCAAGCACGCGCAGCACGCGCCATTGCTGCTCGGTGATGTCGTGGCGAGCAAGCATCGGACGAAAATGCGCCATGATCACTTCGCGGGCGCGAAGCAGAGCCATGGGCAGGGAAGGGCGGGGGCTGGGCGGCAGCAGAGTCAACTCTCCGAAAAGTTCCAGTCCAGTACGACTCGCAACAGAAATTAACGCTCGGATCGCAGCTATATCCGCGATTTCTCCGAGAGCGGCAATCCCGTCCCCGACGACCCCGTCGACATGGAGACCAAGCACTTGACATTCGGTCGCCAAGCCCTTGCCCCACATGGGGATCGAATATTCGGCGAATCTCGACGCGAAGGTCGAGATGAGCGAGCTTTGCGCGCTCGTTTCACGCATCATCCTCGAGACCGGCCTGTTCGAGCCCGGCGCCGAGCGGGTGCGCGCCTTCCGTGCAGATGCCTATGCGGTCGCGGACCGGCTCCCCGAGAACGGCTTCATCGACATGAATTTCCGCATCGGCAGGGGCCGCAGCGCGGAGGAGAAGAAGCGGACCGGCGAGGCGATCATCAAGGGGTTATCGCGCGCGTTCTATGTCGACACGCTCGGCCTGCAGGTGAGCGACGAGACCAGCGACGCGATCTATCTGCGCGCGCTGGAGGAGCGCGGCCACCCCAGCCCGCGCGAGGCAGACCTGCGCTGGATCGGCGCCATCGTGTCGCGCAACGGCGAGGTGGAGGAGACGGGCCTCGGTGCCGGCGTGCTCGATCATCCGGCCAAGGGCATTGTGTGGCTCGCCGACCGGCTGCATCAGTACGGCATGCAAATCGAGGCCGGACAGGTGGTGCTGTCGGGCTCCTTCATCCGGCCGGTCGAATGCCGGCATGGCGATCGGATCGTCTCGGATTTCGGACCCTTTGGTGCGATCCGCATCGCTTTCGCCTGACCGGCCGCGCGAATTTGCAAGCTGCGCGCTGCCCCAAAGAAAAAGGCCGGGCGCGAAAGCGGCCCGGCCAAGAATGAAGGTCATAACCTTCAGAGGGGAACATCGCCCGGCGCAATGGGAGGAAAACACCGAGCGATGGCCTCTATCTGGGGCGGTTGCGGTATATTTTCCACGAACTGAATTCCAAAAACTGGCCGGAAGGCGAAAAAATATCGCGCGGGCAGCGGCAAAGCTCAGCCGGCCGCCGCTGCCTTTTCCAGAAGATCGGCATAGTGCTGCCGGGCCACGTCGGGATGCGACCTCAGACGGCTCTTCAGCACATTGGTTCCGACGTTGCGGAAGAGCGGATTGTCGGGATCGCTGGCCGGCCCGCGCGCCTCAGCCGCCAGTTCCTGCGGAAGGTCGAGCAGCGGGATGGTCGCGTCGAGCCGGGCGCTGAAGAAGAACGGCACCGAAATCCGCTCGACGCCTGGCGGCGGTGTGACGACACGGTGCACGGTTGCTCTCAGATACCCGTTCGAAGCGAGTTCGAGCAGTTCGCCGATGTTGACCACGAGCGTTTGCGGAATCGGATCCACATTCACCCAGCTGCCATCATATTCGACCTGCAGCCCCTTGTTCTCGTCCTGCAGCAGAAGGGTGAGGAAACCGCCATCCTTATGCGCGCCGACGCCCTAGTCGTCACCGGTGGCGTCGCGGCCTGGGTAGCGCACGATCTTCATGCGGTGGTTGGGCTCGCTGCCATAGATCGGGTCGAAGGCGTCCTCCGGCTGATCGAGTGACAGCGCGAAGGCCTTGAGCAGCCGGATGGCTACCTCCGTCGCCTTGGTCTGCCAGGCAAGCAGCGCCGGCTTCAGTTCGGGCAACGCAGCCGGCCACTGGTTCGGACCTTGCAGCCGGGTCCAGGCCGGCACGCTCGGCCCTTGCGAAATGGTCGCGCGCTCGACGCCGATGTCGCGCTGCTCGCGCCAGTCGGCCTTGCCCCTGGTCAGCTCGCCGCCGGCACGCGTGTAGCCGCGAAACTGCGGCGACTTCACCATCTCGATGGCCAGCTTGTCGGCCTCCGACAAGGCAAAGAAGCGCCGCGCGGCATCGAGCACCGGGTCGATGTCCGGCTGCGTTATGCGGTGGCCGCTGAGATAGAAGAAGCCGACATCGCGAGCGGCGGTGCGCAGATCAAACAAGAAGGTCCGCAGTTCCGACTCGCCCTGCTCCAGTCGGTCGAGATCGAGCACCGGGATTATTCTGGCCATGGACAGCTTCCTCTTGGCGGCAACTCTCTGTTTTTCGCAAGTCCGGACGGAAAACCGATGCGCACTTTTCCTGGAATTGCTCGAGCAACCCCGCCGCACGATGACATGCGCGTCATTGCAGGTGAAGAAACGCGCCAACCAATCTCGTTGCAAATGGAGCAAGCCGCCGCTCAATTCCCGGGTTTTCGCGGCAAATTGCGTTCATTCGACTTCCGCTTCTCGCGTTTCGCCTATCCGCTATGATCCAGCCACGCGACCAGCCGGTCACACCACTGGATGCCGCAGACCAGCACGATCAGCACCACCACCGCCGCAACCATGACGCCGGTCTCGCGTCGGGGCGCGTTATTGCACGGTTCGTGGAATGGATCGTCAGAACGCCTCGACCCAGGGCCTCAGCTCGACCTCGAAGCTCCAGGCGCTGCGATGCTGGCGGTGGACTGCGAGATAGGTCTCGGCGATCGCGTCCGGCGAGAGGCGGCGATCCGGCCGGTCTGGCTCGGCCGCCTGCCCGGGCGGCTCGATCTGGCCGTCGATGATGAAATGCGCGACATGGATGTTCTTCGGACCTAGCTCGCGCGCCATCGACTGCGCCAGCCCGCGCAGCCCGAATTTCGGCATGGCGAAGCCGGCCGAGCCGGAGAAGCCCTTGAGACTCGCAGTGGCGCCGGTGAACAGGATCGAGCCGGAGCCGCGCGCAACAAGCCGGCGCGCCGCCTGCTGGCCGACGAGGAAGCCGCCATAGGCGCCGACGAGCAGGGCCTGCTTGACCGCCTCCGGATCGAGCTCGGCGATCGGGCCGCGCGTGCGGCCGCTGGCGTTGAAGACGGCAATTTCGAGGGAGCCGGCCTTGTCGGCCGCCTCGAACAGCCGCGCGACGGAGGCGGCATCCGACACGTCCGTCTCCACCGCCTGCGCACCCGTCTCCTGAACCAGCGCGGAGAGCTTGTCGACATTGCGGGCGGCCAGCACGACGCGAAAACCTTGCTTGCCGAGGAGCCGCGCCAGCGAGGCGCTGAGGCCAGCTCCAGCGCCGGCGATCACTGCGACATTGGCGGCCATGTCGTTCCTCCTGCGAGTACGCGTTGTTCAGTTGAGGTCGATAATCGCACAAGCTCGCTCCTTCGGCGGCAAGAGGCAAGGACTAGGTTGCTCCGTTTTGGCAGTG
This sequence comes from Mesorhizobium sp. WSM4887, assembly GCF_029625865.1. Taxonomy (NCBI): domain Bacteria; kingdom Pseudomonadati; phylum Pseudomonadota; class Alphaproteobacteria; order Hyphomicrobiales; family Phyllobacteriaceae; genus Mesorhizobium; species Mesorhizobium sp. WSM4887. The sequence goes on along the minus strand of NZ_JARTVP010000002.1, from coordinate 842,297 downwards.
CGACACAAAGGCGGTGCACGGTGAGAGGTCCCGGCGCATCCGAAAGACTTGCCTGTCGCGCCGATCCGTCCGACACGTGGTCCAGCGGCGATTCGAGGAACGACCATGGAACCAATCTGGGCCGTCGGCCTGATGACCGGTACGGTGCTTGACGGCAATATCGACGTGGCGCTGATTAAAACCGACGGCGAGCGCATCGCCGACACCGGCACATACACACTGGCCCCCTACCCGCAATCGATCCGCACCCTGCTCGAAGAGACCCTGCGCCAAGCACGCGTCTGGAATTTCGAGGGGCCGGAGCCGACGATTTTTCGCGAGGCGGAGGAGGCGCTGACGCGCGCGCAGTCGGCGGCGGTCAGGGATTTGGTCGAAAGCCAGGGCATGACGATGGCCGATATCGGCGTCGTCGGCTTCCACGGCCAGACGGTGCTGCATCGCGCCCCGCAGCCGCGACGAATCGGCCGCACGCGCCAGCTCGGCGACGGCGAGCTGATGGCCGCCCTGCTTGGCACCAAAGTCGCCTATGACTTCCGCACGGCCGATGTGGCGGCCGGCGGACAAGGCGCGCCGCTCGCTGCCGCGTATCATGCGGCGCTGCTCAAAGAGGCCGACGCCAGCGGCGACACCGCGGTGCTCAATCTGGGCGGCGTCGGCAACATCACCTGGTGGGACGGCAAAGACAACATCGTCGCCTTCGACACCGGGCCGGCCAATGCGCCGGTCAACGATTTCATCAAGGCGAAGGGCCTCGGCGAGATGGATCGCGACGGCAGACTGGCTGCCGCGGGTACGGTCGACGAGGCAAGGCTAGAGCGGCTGCTGCAGCATCCGTATCTGACGAAGCCTTACCCAAAATCGCTTGACCGCTTCGACTTCACCGCGGCCATGGCCGACGGGCTCGGCGCGGAGGACGGCGCGGCGACGCTGACGGCTTTCACCGTCTCGGCGGTCGGCAAGGCGCTCGATCTGTTGCCGCGCCGGCCAAGACGACTGGCGGTCAGCGGCGGCGGCCGCCGCAACCCGACCATGATGGCGATGCTCGGCCAGCGCGCCGGCGTCGAAGTGGTGCAAGCCGAGACGCTCGGCTGGAAGGGCGACGCGGTCGAAGCGGAATGCTTCGCGTTCCTAGCGGTGCGCGTGCTGCGCGGCCTGCCGATCAGCTTTCCGAGCACCACCGGGGTGCCGCAGCCGATGCGCGGTGGAAAGCTCGCGGGTTAAGACAACTTCTTCTGCAGGAAGATGCGGCTGCGGCCGACCGGAAAATCGGCGAGCGTGCCGAACGGCTGGTAGCCCTGGCGCTGATAGACCTTGGCCGCGGTCGGATTGAAAGTGTCGATCCACGCGGCCTGGCAGCCGCGCGCCAGCGCTTCCCGTTCGGCTGCGTCCAGCATGCTCGCGGCGATGTGCCGGCCACGCCAGATTTCGTCGACCCAGAGCCATTGCACATAGAGCCAGCCCCAGGCGGTGTAACCGGAAATGCCGGCGACGATCGCGCCGGCGTCGTCGCGAACGAAGACGGCGAGCGTCTTCCGGCCCGAGGCACCGACATCGCTGTCGTTGAAGGCGGTCAAGCCCTCGCCGACACGGGCGAGATCCTGCGGCAAGGGCTCGGTGGTGATCTCGAGCGTCATCTTCACGGTGGCTCCGGTGCGGTTCGGAAGCCAGCCTTAGCCAAGGAGCGAAGCGACACGCAAGCCTATTGCCGGGCAGAGCGCCACGCCGCGGCCGATGCCGCCACCAGCATCAGCAAGGCGGCGACCAGGGCGCAGTTGGCGAAGCCGAGGGCGGTGTAGAGCGGGCCGAAACCGGCGGTGCCGACGGTTACGGCGAAATAGGTGACTGCGCTGTTCAGGCCCATGATCGTGCCGCGCCGCGCGGCGTCGAGCGCGGTGAGCCGCATCACCAGAACGTTCAGCCCGAAATGGTTGGCAAGGCCCCAGACGGCGATCGTCGCCATCAGCAGGCCGAAGGCGCCGCTGGCCGAGGCGATCGCCACATAGACGGCGGCGACCAGCAGATAGGCGAAGGGCATGACGCGGCGGGCGCCGAGACGGTCGATGACGCCGTCAAGCAGCGCCGCCGCGCCGAAGCCGAGCCCGTAAGCGATCGCCGCCAGCCCGTTGGCGCTGACCGGCTCGCCGAGACCTTCATGGAGATGATCGCCGAGATAGCCGTAGACGCCATAGAAGGCGGTCATGAAGGCGCCGCAGGCGATCAGCAGCGGCAGGATTCCGGGCACAGCCAGCGCGCCGAGCGGCGACGGTGCCGGACCGCTTTTCCTGGTGTCGCGCAGCGAGCTGACCGACAGGCCGGCGACGGCGGCTCCGGCGAGAAGCGCGACAGCGGCGAAGACGGCCCGCCAATGGATCAGATCGGCAAGCACCGCCGACAGCGACACTCCGGCGACCATGGACAGCGTCCAGCCGGTCAGCACGACGCCGATCGTTCCGCTCTCGCGGCCGGGCGGCGCGATCGCTGCGGAGCTGGCGTAGATCGCCGGCATGGCGACGCCAGCAGCGATGCCGGCAACGAGCTGGGCCGCGACCAGCGCCGCCACCGTCGGCGCGAGCGCGCTGCCCACCAGCGCCAGCGCAAGCAACAGCAGTGCGCCCTGCAGCATGCGGCGGGCGCCGATCCGGTCGATATAGCGGGCAAGAAAAAGCGCGCTGGCCGAGGTGCCGAGGCCGAAGGCAGCGGCGGCCGTCATCACCGCCGGCACGCTTGCCGCGAAGGATGCCGCGACGGCGGGCGCTATCGGCCCGAGAACCAGTGAGTTGGAGCCGATGACGGCGATGCAGCCGGTGAGCAGGTAGGCTGCGGCCGGGATCGGTGCACGGGACGCCGCAGTCAGAATCGCTGATTGATCACTGTTCGACATATCTCCATAATGACCGAATTGAATTCAGCATCAATGGAGAATTTCCAAATGGACTCAGAAACAGATGACGTTCAGCGGAACAAGCAGCCAACCCGTGAGGTCGACCCGATCGACCGAAAAATATTAGGCGTTCTGGTCGACGATGCGACCATCAGTTATGCGGAGCTCGGCGATCGCGTCGGCCTGTCGCCACCGGCGGCGCATGAGCGGGTGAAGCGGCTCAGGCGCAGCGGCGCCATCCGCGCCACCTCGGCGATCATCGATCCGAAGGCGGTGAAGAAGCCGCTGCTCGCCTTCGTGCACATCGATACCAGGGGCTGGGGCAAGACGCCGGAATTGATGGCGATCTCGGAATGCCCGGAAGTGGAAGAGATCCATTCGGTCGCCGGCGACACCTGCATGCTGCTCAAGGTACGCACCGAGGACACAAGGGCGCTGGAAGGCCTGCTGTCTCGTATCTACGAGACGCCGGGCGTGGTCTCGACGCGCAGCTATGTGGTGCTTTCAACCTATCTCGAACGGCCGGTCCAGCCAGAGATCACGGCCGAATGGCCGGCACCCAAACATATGGCGACGCCTGTCTACTAATCCGCCGGCTTACGGGATCGTGGCCCTGCGATAGGTATCGAGGACGCGCGTGACGCTGGCAATCAGAAGCTCATGCGCGGTCGGCGTGATCCGACCGGCGCCGACCTCGGCATCGAGATGGCCGAGATACTGGCTAATCAGGGGGCGTGGAATCTCGCGATCGCCGAGCGCCGCCAGCAGCGCTTCGGTCGCATGCTGCGCATCGGGTGATGGCCAGTAGTAGCGGATGCGGTCGCTGAAGGAGAAATGCCGCTGCAGGCGCTGCTCGTCAGGCGTTCCCGGATAATATTTCTGCCAATTGCCGGGCGAGGCCAGCATGATGCGTTCCATCGCGGCCGGCAGGCTTTCGCGCGAGGGATCGGGCGCGAGCGCGTCGGCGATGTGGCTCAGGCCATAGAGCGCCTCGCGCAACGCGAAGGTGAGCCAGGGGCCGACCTTGAGGATGGCGAAGCCGTCGCGCACGAGCGCGGCCAAAGCTTCGGCGGGCTGATAGTCGGTCGAATGCGCCTCGAAGACGAATTGCGGCTGGCTTTCCAGGGCCGCGACCAGCTTCGTCGCCCTCTCGGGCGCATAGGCGATGATGTCGGCATTGCCGAATTCGACGCCGGGCTGAACGACGATACCGACCGCCCGGGCAAAAGCGGCATCGAGGCCGAGACGGCAGAAGGCCTGGCGATGGAGCTCGACCGTGCGGAGCGCATCGGCCGGCTCGGTCACATGCATATGGTCGAGCGCTTCCAGCGCGCCGCCCGGAACCGGCACTTCGGTGCCGATGATGTAGACGGGTTTTTCATCACCCGAGCGGGCGACCGCCGCCTCGGCAACCGCCGCAAGCTCGGCCGCGCGCGCGGCAATCGTCTCGTCGGCGAGTGCCACGGAATCGTCGGCACAAGCCATGCTGGTGTCGAGATGCAGCTTGGTGAAGCCGGCGGAGGCATAGGCGTCGATCATCGCCGCCGCCTTGTTCATCGCTTCCGCCGCGGGCAGATGCTTCCACGGATTCGGGCCGAGGTGATCGCCGCCGAGGATCAGCCGGTCGAACAGAAAGCCGGTCCTGCCTGCTTGCGTCTCGACGAAGGCTCGAAAGGCGGCCGGGGTCATGCCGGTATAGCCGCCCTCGTGATTGACCTGGTTGCAGGTCGCCTCGATCAGCACATCGGCGCCATTCCTCGCGCCGTGGCGGAGCGTCGCTTCGATCACCAGCGGGTGCGCCGAACAGATCGAGGCGATGCCGCCCTTCGCGCCTGCCGCGCGGCGAGCGGCGATGCCAGCAAATCTTGCCGTGGCGCCGGTCATGCGCGTGCGGTCGCTTTTGCGATGAAGGCCTCGACGTCGGCGAGCCGGTGAATGCCTTCCATCGGCCCCTTGCGGGTAACGGCGAGCGCGCCGCAGGCATTGGCGATGCGCAGTGCATCGGCGGGCGAGGCACCGCGCAGCCAGAAGGAAACGAAGGCGGCGCCGAAGCAATCGCCGGCGCCGGTCGGATCGACTTCCTCGACCACAAAGCCGGGCATGGCGAGCGTGCCCTTGCGGTCGTGATAAGTGGCGCCATCGGCGCCTTTCTTCAGCACGATGCAGGAGATGCCTCGCCCCAGCAATTCGCGGACCGCGGCCTGTTCGTCGCTGGCGGAGGAGAAAAGGAACAGTTCGTTGCCGCTCGGCAGGAAGACATCTGTCTGCGCGAGCACATGATCGAGCGCCTGACGCGTGCCGGACGCCTGCATGATCTCGCGACGGATGTTCGGATCGAAGGACACCGTGCCGCTCTTGGCCTTCACGGCTGCGATCGCGGCGAGTGCGACGTCGGTGGCGCGATCGGAAAAAAGCGAAGAGCCCATGACATGGACATGATCGGCTCCGGCCAAGAGCCGCTTGGCGGCATCGTCCATTTCCAAAAGGCCGGCGGCGCTGTTCCGGATATTGAAAACAAAATGCCTGGATGCATCGGTCCGGTAGGCGACGAAGGCGGTGCCGGTTGCATGGCCTTCACGGACGGCGATTGCCGAAACGTCGGCGCCGAGCGCGCTGAGCCGGTCGATGTTCAACTGGCCGAAATCGTCCCCGCCGACGGCGCCGATGAGACCCGCAGGCTGGCCGAGCGCCGCCGCTTGGCCGATGAAGATCGCCGGGGCGCCGGACGGAAAGGGGCCGGCCAGCGGACCGGGCTCGAGGAAGCTCTGGCCGATTGATTCCGCCATGATCTCGACGAGGATCTCGCCGGCTGAGACCAGCTTCTTCATCACGTCCTCCCGGCATTCGCCATGCATGGCTTTAGGGCTTGGAATACGGCCCCCTCTTTTTCACGTCAATTAATAAATTTACGCATGGAATAATTTCTCCGGACGCGTTGAAACTTGCGGAGCTTCCTGTAAAGTTTCAACTTGCAGACGCACGCCGATGCGCCGTATGAGCGCCGGAGCAGCGCCATGGGAGCGAGGTTCCATGCCGCGAGGGTTTGGATGCCGATGACTCACAAGACGATGGAGGAGTTCGCCCGTTCCTGCGGCGTCTCCAGGCCGACCTTGTCGAAATTCTTCGACGATCCGACCAGCGTCAAGCCGGCGACGCGAAAACGCATCGAGGATGCGCTGCGCTCGTCCGACTATCAGCCCAATCTGTTCGCGCGAAACCTCAACCGCAAGCGCACCCGCAGCATCGGCATCGTCGTGCCGACGGTGACCGACCCGTTCTATTCCGAGATGGTCAGCCGCATCGAACTCAGGCTACGCGACGAAGGCTATTGGCCGATCGTCATTTCCTCGCATGGATCGAGCGAACTGGAAGCCGAGGCGACGCGGACGATCTTGTCGTTGAAGGTCTCCGGCGCGCTGATAGCACCGCTCGGCCGGCGCTCGGACCAGCGAGCGATCGAGAAGCTGACGCAGGCGATCCCGATTGTCTATTTCGACACCTATCTCGAAGGCGGCACGCCTTTCGTCGGCAACAACAATGTGCAGAGCATGTCGACCATCGTCGACTATCTCTGCCGCTCGGGCGATGCCCCGGTCTATTTCGATATTCCGCACGTCAATCATAATTCGCGCGAGCGGGTGGAGAGTTACGTCAATGCCATGAAGCGGCTCGGGCAGGAGCCGCTCGTCTTCGGCAATACCGACGACTACACATGGGAGTTCGAACGGATCGGCTACGAACAGACGGAAAAGCTGCTCGGCAATGGCGGCCTGCCGGGCAAGACCATATTGTGCGCCAACGATCGTCTCGCCTTCGGCGTGATGGCGGCCGCCTTCTCGAAAGGGCTGAAGGTGGGCCGCAAGGCGGATTGCGACCTGCGGGTGGCTGCGCATGACGACCACCCGCTCAGCCGCTACACTTGCCCGGCGCTCACCACCATGGCGCAGGATTTCGCGGCGATGGCCGGAAGCAGCGTCGAGACGCTGCTTACCCTGCTCGACGAGGACGGCGCGCCCGTCGCGGCGAAGGTCAATCTCGACGCGACGCTGGTGATGCGCCAGTCGGCCTAGGGATACCGAACTCCCGCTGGGCGATCACGGCGCCTCAGGCAAGCAGGCTCGCCGCCTCGTCTTCGCCGAGCAGCGGCGGCTGGTCGACCGAGCCGACGACGGCGACGGAGTTCCGGCTTTCGCCGGAGGCGAGGATCGCTTCCATGACCTCGAGCACGTGTAGCGCCAGTTCGCCGGACGCGCGGGGTCTGCGCCCTTCCAACAGCGACCGCGCCAAGTCGGCGACGCCGAGCATGCGATAGTTGGCGCGGTCCGGTGCGGCATAGGGCCAGTTGCGCGCGCCGTAGAGCTCGCCTTCGCTCTCGAAATCCTTCCAGTCGGCGCCGTGCGCCGATAGCGAGACCGTGCCGCCAAACGTGTCGGGATCGGGTAGCCTGAGCGAGCCTTCCGTCCCGTGCAGCTCGATCGGATGGTTGGAATGCTTGAAGACGTCCCAGGAGGCGCCGAAGGTGACGGTGGCGCCGCAGTGGAATTCGAGCAGCGACAGGATGTTGGTCGGCGTGCCGACCCTGAAGCTGGTGTTTTTGTAAGGGCCTTCGGCGGTGATCAGGCGCTCGTCCTGACCGCGCGTCGTCATCGCCATGACGCGGGCGACCGGGCCGAGCAGGTTGACCAGCATCGTCAGGTAGTATGGCCCCATGTCGAACACTGGACCGCCGCCCGGCTGATAGTAGAATTGCGGATTGGGATGCCAATGCTCCATGCCGCGCCCCATCATGAAGGCGGTGCCGGTCACGGCGCGGCCGATCGCGCCCTCGTCCATTAGGCGGCGGGCACGCCGCCCGGCTGCGCCGAGGAAGGTGTCTGGAGCCGAGCCCAGCAGCAGATCGCGCTTCGCCGCCTCCGCGACCAGCCGGCGGCCCTCGCCGGCCGAGGTCGCCAGAGGCTTTTCCGTGAAGACGTGCTTGCCCGCGGAAAGCGCCGAATGGGTGATGTCGAAATGCGCCGACGGAACGGTGAGGTTGAGGACGAGATCGACCTCGGGATCGGCCAGCAGCGCATCGACCGGCAGCGCGCGGATACCGTATTCCCTGGCCCGTAGCGCGGCCATGTCGGCGGAAATATCGGCGCAGGCGCGCAGTTCCACGCCGGCGAAAAGTGCTGCGTTGCGCAAATAGGTCATCGATATGTTGCCGCAACCGATAACGCCGATACCGAGCTTCGCTCCTGACTTTGCTTGCATTTTCCTTCCGACCTCCCGATGCGGCATCGCCGCAAACAACCCGCTGCAACGGCGGCGGACCATGTTCCCTACTCGCTATAGCGCATTTTAAATCTTGACGCGCGTAAAATTTTTATAGAGCATGTGAAAATGCTGGCTCGACATCCGAGGCCGCCAGCTCAAAACGATTGAGGAATTTTGCACTCATGAGCCTAGGAACCAAGGTGCGCCTTGCGCGCCTCTTCTCGCATCCGTCCGGGAAGCTTTTTGGCGGCGCGGTCGACCACTTTGTCGGCTACGGCGACGTGCGCAAAGGCGGGCTTGCCGATCTGCCCGGTGCGCTCGCGCGCGTCATGATGGGCAAACCCGACTACGTCAGCATCCAGCCCGGCACCGCGCGCCATCTGTGGCCGCAATATGCGGGCAAAGCGTCTCTGGTGATCCAGGCGGGCTGCTTCACCCCAGACGATCGCATCAGCGAGCTGATTGCAACGCCGGAGGATGCGGTGCGCGCCGGGGCCGATGCGTTGGCCGTTGCCATTCCGGTGCGCGGCGCGACCGAGGGTAAGTACATCCGCTGGCTGACCGACTCGGTGAATGCGGCGGCACGCTACGGCATGCCGGTGGTGGCGCATATCTACCCGCGCGATTTCACCGACGGAGCAAAAATCGTCTTCACCCCCGACGAGATCGCCTATGCGGCGCGCATCGGCTACGAGTCCGGCGTCGACGTGATCAAGATAGGCTACACGGGCGATTTCGAGTCGTTCCGAGAGACCGTCCGGACCTGCCCGGTGCCGGTTGTGATCGCGGGTGGTCCGAAGACCGAGACGCTGCTCGGCGCCCTTCAGCAGACGGCGGACGCCATACGTGCCGGCGCGCGCGGTGCCGTGGTCGGTCGCAATCTCTGGGGGCATGGCGATCCGGAGAAGGCGGCACTTGCCTTTCGGAGCGTCATCCATGACGGCCTTTCGGCAGAAGACGCCCTGGCGAAGGCGGGTGCCTGAACGATGCCCACCGTCCCTTCAATCCTCGGCTTCGGCGCTATTGCGATCGACGACATCGTCTATGTCGATCAGCCGTTGTCGGCGGGCAAGGGGAAGGTTCTGCAAACTGCCCGAACTTTCGGCGGAAATGTCGCGACGGCCCTTGCCGCCGTCGCGCGGCTCGGCGGAACCGCCGGGTTCGTCGGATGGCTAGCCAGTGCCGCTGACGACGCCGTGCTGTGCGATCTCGTTGCGAGCGGAGTTGAAACCGCATTCGCGCCGCGCCACCCGCACGCACGCCCGGTGCGCTCGCGGATCACCGTCGGCTCGGATGGGGAGAGGTTCATCGCGTATGACGACGAAGCGATGCTGGGCACCGCGCCAGACTTTCCGGACGAGGTCCTCAGCCGCGCGGCCGTCCTGATCGTCGATAGTTACGCGATCCGGTCGATGGATGTCGTGGCTCGGGCTCGCGATCTCGGCCTTGCAATCCTCGGCGATATCGAATGGAGCAGCGGCCCAGCCACCGAGAGGCTGATGGGGCTCTGCGACCATCTCATTCTTCCCCTCGGCTTCGCGCGGGCTGCCACGGGCGGCCGATCGCCCGCCGAGGTGCTCGACGCATTGTGGATGCCGTCGCGGTCCACCGTGGTTCTGACTGACGGCGGCAGGGGCGTCTATTATCGCGGACGCGACGAGGCAGGGCTCTGGCACCTGCCTCCGCACCGGGTTGCCGTCGTCGACTCGACCGGCGCCGGTGACTGCTTTCACGGTGCCTATGCCCATGCATTGACGCGCGGAGCCGAGACCGCAGGCCGGGTCGCATTCGCGGCCGCGGCCGCGGCCCTGTCGATAACGGGGCGTGGCGGGCGCGAGGCGCTGCCGACCGAGGGCCAGGTCACGGAACTCTTGGCATCGACGAAAGCCCCGTCGGCAGTCGAACTGAAATCGCACCTCGATACCGGAACATAGTTGAACTATCCGAGGAACATTCGCAGGCGAACATAGGCCGATAATGATCATAAAAACGAGCGGCTTAGCCTTGTGGAGGGAGGAAGATGGCAGAAGTCATTCTTGAGAATATCTGCAAGACCTATGGGAACAACTTTCACGCAATCGACCAATTGAACCTGTCGGTCGAGGATGGCGAGTTCTTGATTCTCGTCGGGCCGTCCGGCTGCGGCAAATCCACCGCGCTGCGAATGATCGCGGGGCTGGAGGACGTGACAAGCGGCAGCCTTCGGATCGGCGGAGTCGACGTCGTCGACATGCCGCCCAAGGACCGCGACATCGCGATGGTCTTCCAGAGCTACGCGCTCTACCCGCATATGACGGTGTTCGAAAACATCGCCTTTTCGATGCGGCTGGCAGGCAAGCCGAAGGCCGAGCGCAAGAAGCGGGTGGACGAGATCGCCAAAACCCTTCAGCTGACATCTCTGCTCGACAGCAAACCCGCGAACCTTTCAGGCGGACAGCGTCAACGGGTTGCCATGGGCCGCGCCATGGTGCGCGAGCCGGCCGCCTTCCTCATGGACGAACCCCTTTCCAATCTGGACGCGAAGCTGCGTGTTCAAATGCGCGCCGAAATCACCAGCCTGCAAAAGCAGCTCGGCGTCACGACCATATACGTGACCCACGACCAAACCGAGGCGATGACGATGGGGGACAGGGTCGCGGTGTTGAAGGGCGGCGTGCTGCAGCAGGTCGACACTCCCAAGAGACTCTATGAATCGCCGGTGAACGCCTTCGTTGCCGGCTTCATCGGTTCTCCTTCGATGAACCTGTTCGAGGCGACGCTGACGGGCGACGAACTGATGTCCGGCACCTTCGCCATCCGGCTGCAGGACGCAGCCTTCGTGCGCAGGCCGTCCTTGAGGTCGTATGCGGGGCGCAAGGTCGTGTTCGGGATCCGACCGGAGGATCTCTATGACAGCAGTCTCGAATCCGGCCGCAAGTATCAGACGATCCCGGCAAAGGTGACCTCGATCGAAGAACTCGGGTCCGAACACATCGTTCATCTCAGCATCGACGCGGTGCGGGTGGACTCCGGCGATCCGGACGCGGTGCAGGATTTCGGCATGACCTCGAACGCGGTGGCGAAATTCGAACCGGTCAGCACAGTCCTGCCCGGCTCGGAGATCCGCTTGGCCGTAGACGACGCCAAGCTCCATTTCTTCGATCCCGAGACGCATCTGGCGATCTGAAGATTTGTCGCAGAGCCCGCAGGCAGGAGCGATGCGCCTGCGAAAGTACTCGTAAGAAGACTTCTGAATGAAGCAGACGATCGTCCGCATTGTGCGGTCGATCTTAAGAAGGAGGAGAAAATGACGTTTCGGATACGACCCGCGATGCTGAAAATGGCCGCGGCCGCATGGCTGCTCGGCGCAACCGGCGCCATGGCGGACACGACGCTGGAATTCACGCAGTGGTGGGAGCCAGAGCTGCCCGCAGGCTCCTTGCGCAAAATCATGGACGAGTTCGAGGCTGCAAACCCCGGGATCAAGGTGACGCTGGTCAGCGGCCCCTATGCGACCACGCGAGACCAGATCTCGGTCGGTGCTGCGACCGGAACGCTTAGCGACGTTGTCGGTCTCGATGGCGCTTGGGTGAACAATCTGAATGCGCAAGGTGCGCTTTCCGACATGAACCCGATGATGGATGCGAGCAAGTTCGACAAAGCCCAGGTCGCGGACATCATCAAGGTGGACGGCAAGGCCGTGATGTTCCCGGTCGCTTCGTTCGTCTATCCGGTGTTCGTCAATCTGGACCTCGCCGCCCAGGCAGGCGTGACCAAGCTGCCGTCGACCCGCGCGGAGTTCCTCGAAGCCGCCAAGAAGATGACCCATGCCGACAAGAACCAGTATGGCTGGGTGCTGCCGCTGTCGCTGCAGACGCCGTCCGGCGTTCAGAACGACATGATGTCGTGGGTTTGGGCTTCGGGCCAGTCGATGATGGCGAATGGCAAGCCCGACCTCGAGGGCAAACCGGTGGTGGATATGCTCAGCTTCGTGAAATCGCTCAACGACGCCGGCACCATCTCGCCCGGCATCGCCACCAAGACGGAACAGGAGAAGGTCGAGGAATTCGTCAACGACCGGGTCGGGATGATGATCGACTCGCTCGCGCATGTGAACCTCATTCGCAAACGCAATCCCAAGCTGAACTTCGACCTCATCCCGGTGCCGGTCGTGGAGAACTACAACGGCAAGCGCGGCCTTCCCTATGCCTCCTGGGGTATCGGTATCTCTGCCGGCTCGAAGCACCAGGAGGAGGCCTGGAAGCTCGTCCAATATCTGATGAGTGAAAAGGTGAACGCCAAGCTCGTGTCGCTTGCAAACGCCTTCCCGGGCAACGTCAACGCCAAGCCCGATTTCGTGACGTCCGACAAGGCATTCGCAAAGGCTTTCGAAATCTTCAAGACCGGTTATCTCGCCAACGAGTTCACGGGTCTGCCGGTGGCGGAAGACCTGATGACCCAGTTCGACGTGGAAGCCCAGAAGATGCTTGCCGGCGAGCAGTCTCCGGAACAAGCCGCAGCCAACGCTCAAAAGGGCTGGATGGCGAAATTCTGATCGGCCTGTTCCCCGTTCACTTTCCGACCGGGTGGCCTGACTTCGGGCAGGCCACCCGGCCACAACGGATCGGTGGACCCGTGTTCCGAAGCTCACCTTCTCTTGAAGGCGTATTTCAAGGTTGGCACATGACCCCGCAGAAGCGCTCCCATCACAGACTGAAACGAGCGGTCGCACCCTATCTCTATCTGTCGCCCTCGCTCCTCATAATCGGTCTTCTGATGCTGCTGCCGATGGTGACGGTGATTGCCTATTCGTTCCAGAACAGCGCGGTGCTGCGCCGTGACCCATCCTTTGCCGGACTGAAACACTACCAGGCGATCTTTGCCGATCCGGTGTTTTGGGCTTCGCTGTGGCACACGCTCTACTTCACTTGCATGAGTGTCGTTTTCCACATGACCATCGGCATGGTCTTCGCACTCATGCTGAACAGCGACCGCATCAATCCGATGCTGCGCAATATTCTGCGCGTGCTCTACATACTGCCTTGGCTGTTCACTGCGGTGATTATCGCCGTGATCTGGCGCCTCCTGCTTGAGCCGAACGGGGTCGTGAACAGCATTCTCATGCAGATGGGCATCATCGGTTCCAAGGTCGAGTGGTTTTCCTCGCCCGAGACCGCGCTGCACGCCGTCACCTTCGCCAATATCTGGGCGGGGTACCCGCTTTTCATGGTCAGCCTGCTCGCAGGCCTGCAGGGCATTCCCAAGGATTTCTACGAGGCCGCCGATATCGACGGCGCCAAGGCCTACCAGAAGCTGATCTTCATCACGATCCCGCAGTTGATGCCGATCATCATCAGCATCTCGCTGCTCGACTTCATCTGGACCATGCAGGTCTTCCCATTGATCTGGATAACGACGGGCGGTGGTCCGATCTACTCGACCGAGGTCCTCAGCACCTACACCTATAAGCTGGCGTTTTCGAGCTACAACCTGTCTCAGGCGTCGGCGAGCGCTGTGGTCATCCTGCTGATCTCGCTTGGCCTGACGCTGTTCTACATCCGTTATCAAAAGGCTCGGTAGTCCATGAGGAAAAGGCACACGCCGAAAGACAAGCTGATCACCGTCGCGCTCCATGTAGCGCTTGTCGCGGGGCTCTTTTTCGCGGCCTTCCCGATCTACTGGATGCTCAGCAGCTCGTTCAAATCGAATACTGAAATCTTTGCCCTGCCACCAACCATCCTGCCGAAGGCCTTCACGCTGGAAGCGTACGCAGCCATCGTTGGCGACCCGGTAAAGCTGCGCTTCTTCTTCAACAGCTACTTCGTGGCGGCAGCGGTGACCGTGCTGACGGTGCTGATCGCCTTGCTGGCGGCCTACGGGTTCAGCCGCTTCAACTTTCGCGGCAAGGGCAGCCTGAACACACTCATCATCAGCACGCAGACGATTCCGCCGATCACGCTTCTCATCCCCTTCTTCGGGCTTGTCGTCTCATATGGCATCTTTGACACCTATATCGCGCTGATCCTGACTTACCTGGTGTTTACGCTGCCCTACGCGATCCTGCTGATGACGGGATATCTCAACACCTTGCCCCGCGATCTCGATGAAGCGGTGGCTGTCGACGGCGGCACCAGTTGGACAGCGCTTTGGCGGGTGATCGTCCCGATCTCGCTGCCTGGTATCGTGGCGACGTCTGTCTACACCTTCCTGTTATGCTGGAACGAATTTCTCTTTGCGCTGACGCTGACCAAGTCGACGTCCATGCGCACCGTGCCGATCGGCATCCAGCTGTTGATGGGGCAGCACGCCTTCGAATGGAACCAGATGATGGCGATGAGCGTGCTCGGCTCGTTACCGCTTTTGCTCATCTACCTCGTTGCCCAGAGATTCTTCCTCGCAGGCATGACCGCGGGCTCGGTCAAGTAGGACGTCCCTCCCATGAAGACGCAGAGCGACACCAAGGAATGGGCGGTATCAAGGAATGAAAGAATGAACGTGAAAGACCTCAAAGTCGGCTGCCAGACTTTTACCTGGGAGATGCTCGGCGACCGTTTTGGCGGCGGCCCGGACGATCTCATCAAGGCGATTTCCGACGGCGGCTATGCCGGCATCGAGATCACCGACACGATGATCGGTCGCTATGCCGGCAAGCCTGCGGAGTTCGCCGCCGCGTTGAAGGCATCCGGCCTCATGCTGGTCTCGTTCGCCTTCGGCTCGAAGAGCGGCTTCACGCTCAAGGAGAAAATCGGCGAGGACCTCGAAACCGCCGGTCGCTGGATCGACTTCGCCGCCGCCTTTCCGGGAGCGCTGGTGTCGATGGGCTCGGCAACCGTCGTCTCCGACGGCCCGCGCGACCACAAATTCGCCATCGCCGCCGAGGTCTACAACAAGGCCGGCGAACTTGGGCGCAAGGCCGGCGTGCAGGTGGCTGTGCATCCGAGCTCGCATCACAACACGCTGCTCTTCGACCGCGCCGATTATGACCGCATCTTCTCCCTGCTTGACCCATCGCTGGTCGGCTGGGTGCCGGACACCGGACACATCTTGCGCGGTCGTCAGGACATGGCCGATACGCTCACCACCTATCGCGACCGCATTCGCTATGTGCATCTGAAAGACGTCGATGCCAACGGCAGTTGGGCGATGCTCGGCCAGGGTGTCTGCGACACGGCTAAGGTGATCGAGATCGCAAGCGCCGCGCCCAACTTCAACGGCTGGCTGGTGCTGGAGGAGGAATCCGAAACCGCCGCCGCCGATCCGGCTGGCGCGGTGAAGACCAATCGCCAGACCATGCGCGGCTACGGGGCTTGAGGCGATGATCCGCAAACAAGACCGTCGTCTTCGTGTCGGTGTGCTCGGCTGCGGGCCGATCGCGCAGTTCGCGCATCTGGAATCCTGCGTGAAGGCGGCCAATGCCGACCTCTACGCGATCTGCGACGCGGCGCCCGACCTGCTTGCGCGCATGAGCGCCACCTACGAGCCGCAAAAAATGTATGGCGACTATGACGAGATGCTCGCCGACCCCAAGTTGGAGGCGGTGATCGTCGCGACGTCCGACGCCTACCACGTGCCGATGTCGATCAGGGCGCTCGAAGCAGGCAAGCACGTGCTTTGCGAAAAGCCGATCGGCATTTCCGTCGAAGAAGGCGAGAGGCTGGCGGATGCGGTCAAGCGCTCCGGCAAGGTGCTTCAGGTCGGGCATATGAAGCGCTTCGACCCGGCGCTGGAGGCGGCGCGCGATTTCGTGCGCGACGAGATGGGCGAGATCCTGGCGCTGAAGGCCTGGTATTGCGATTCCACCCATCGCTACACCAATACCGACGCCGTGCAGCCGCTGCCCGTCACCAGCAAGCTGGCGAGGAAGCAGGCCGGCAATCCGAAGGCGGACCTGAGACAGTATTTCATGCTGGCGCATGGCTCGCATCTGGTCGACACGGCGCGCTTCCTGTGCGGCGACATCACCGCCGTGCGCGCGCGGCTCAACCAACGCTTCGGCGCTTATTGCTGGTTCGTCGAGACGGAGTTCGCCAATGGGGCGCTCGGCCATCTCGACCTGACCGTTGCGGTGCGCATGGACTGGCACGAGGGCTTCCAGCTCTATGGCGAGAACGGCTCGGTGATCGCGAAGACCTTCAATCCCTGGTATTTCCGCGCCAGCGAGGTCGACATTTTTCATGAGAAGGACGCGACGTCGCGCAAGCCGCTCGGCGCCGACGGCCACTTCTTCCGCCGCCAACTGGAAGGCCTCGCCGACACGGTGCTCAACGGCGCGCCACAGCGCGGCGCTACCGTGGAGGACGGGCTCGCTTCGATCCGCGCCATGGTGGCGATCGCCCGCTCGGTCGAAAGCGGCCAGCGCGTTGAGCTCGCCGGCGTCACCGGAGCGATCTGATGCAGGTCGGGGTGTTCGCCAAGATTTTTCCAGGCGGCGAGCCGGCCGGCGTGCTCGCCGCCGTTCGCGAAGCGGGCTTCGCAGTCACCCAGTTCAACCTTGGCTGCGCCGGCCTGCCGTCGATGCCGGACGATGTTCCCGACGAAGCGATCCGTACGATCGATGCCGCCGCTAAGGCTAGCGGCATCGGTCTCGTCGCGCTGTCGGGAACCTACAACATGGCGC
Source organism: Mesorhizobium sp. WSM4887 (assembly GCF_029625865.1). Classification (NCBI taxonomy): domain Bacteria; kingdom Pseudomonadati; phylum Pseudomonadota; class Alphaproteobacteria; order Hyphomicrobiales; family Phyllobacteriaceae; genus Mesorhizobium; species Mesorhizobium sp. WSM4887. Next base: position 825,564 of record NZ_JARTVP010000002.1, on the reverse strand, counting down.
ATCCGGACAGCCGGGTGCGCGATGACGGGCTGCGGCGGCTCGGGGTGGTCATTGAGGCAGCCGCCAGGCTTTCGATCCCGCTGGTGACACTGTGCACCGGAACGCGCAACGCCGAGGACCAATGGGCGCACCACCCCGACAATGCCGATCCCTCGGCTTGGGCCGACATGGCGCGGGAAATGGACAAGGCGCTTCAGCTCGCCGAGCACCACGGCGTCGATCTCGGCATCGAGCCGGAGCAAGCCAACATCGTGACCTCCGCCGATGACGCCGCGCGGCTGATTTCCGAGATGGGTTCGAACCGGCTGCGTATCGTGCTCGACCCCGCCAATCTGTTCGAGCGAGCGAATGCCGACGAGGCACGCGCCATCGTTGCCGAAGCGGTCGAGCGCACGGCGGGTCATGTCTCTTTGGCGCACGCCAAGGACCGCTTCGCCGACGGGCGCTTCGCCACGGCCGGACAAGGCGTCGTCGACTTCGCCGACTTCGTCGCTCGCCTGAGGGCCACAGGCTTCGACGGGCCGCTGGTGACGCACGGGCTTTCGGCCGAGGAAGCGCCGGGCGTCGCCCGCTTCCTCAAGGGGCTTATGTGATGGGCACGCTGCTGCGCGACGGTGCCACGCTGCATATGACCGACACCGGCGAAGGCCTGGCGGTCGTCTTTCAGCATGGGCTCGGCGGCGGCGAGGCGCAGGTCGCGCAGACTTTCCCCGCAGGCTTCCGGCGCATCACGCTGGAATGCCGCGGGCATGGCGGCTCTGGGCTTGGCAAGCGGCGGCCGTTCTCGTTCGAAATCTTCGCTGACGATGTGCTTGCCGCTGCCGATCGTGCCGGCCTCGACCGCTTCGTTGCCGGCGGCGTCTCGATGGGCGCCGCGATCGCGCTTCGCCTCGCCTGCCGTCATCCGCGGCGCGTCGCCGCCCTGGTCCTGGTGCGGCCGGCATGGACGTTTTCGCCGGCACCGCAGAACATGCAGCCGATCACCGAGGCCGCCGAGCTCGTCCTGGAACACGGGCCCGACAAAGGGCGGACGATCTTCGCACGATCGGACACGGCCACGCGGCTCTACCGCGAGGCGCCCGACAATCTGTCCTCGCTGCTCGGCTATTTCGACCGGCCCGACGCCAAGGAGTTCGCGCAAGTGCTCGCCGACATCGCCGGCGACGGTCCAGGCGTTTGCGACCGCGACGTCGCGGCGCTCGACATTCCTGCGCTGGTTGTCGGCAACGCGATGGACGCGGTGCATCCGCTGTCGAGCGCCTACACGCTTGCCGCCGCGATGCCCCGCACGGTCTTCGCCGAAATCACGCCGAAGGCGCGCAACAGCGCCAGACATTTCATCGAACTGCACGAGCAGATCAGTTCCTTCCTCCAGTCCAACTCGAATGCCCGGAGCCTCATTCCGTCATGACCGCCAAACCCGTCTCCGGACCCGCGGCAATAGCCGCACTGCCGCGCAACCGGCTTATCGGCGAATTCTCGCTGTGGTCGGCGGATCTCGCCAATATGGAGCGCGACCTGAAACGCATCGAAGCCCATGTCGATCTGCACCATATCGACGTGGCGGATGCCCGCTTCACGCCAGGCTTCCTGTTCTTCCCCGACATGGTGGCGCGCATCGCCAAGCTGACGGCGAAGCCGATCCACGTCCATCTGATGGTCGAGGCCGAGATCGTCGAGGCTCAGACGCGCCAGTTCATCGAGGCTGGTGCCGATCTCGTAACCATCCATGCCGAGAATGGCGCGGCAGGCTTGCGCGCCGTGAAGCTGGCGCGTGAGCTCGGCGCGGAGGCCGGCGTGGTGCTGCGGCTGGAGACGCCGGTTGAAGCGATCGAGCCGTTCCTGCCACGCGTGGCCTTCGTGACGCTGCTCGGCACCTCGATCGGGGTGAAGGGACAGAGCCTGTCCGAGGAAGCCTGCCCAAGGCTGGTCGAGGCGCGCGCGCTGATGAGGAAGGCCGGCCGCGAGCCCGACATCCGGCTCGCCGCCGATGGCGGCATCCGCCATGAGACGGTGCCGCTGCTGCGCGCCGCCGGCGCCGACACGGTGGTGCTGGGCTCGCTCGCTTTCGGCGATCCCAATCTCGCCCAGCGCATGGCCTGGCTGCATGGACTGAAGGCCGCCGCCTGATGAGCACGATCGCCCTTGCCTTCGATCTCGGCGGCACGGAACTGCGCGGCGCGCTGGTCGAGCGCAGCGGCGAGGTCGTCAAGCGCGTCTCGGCGCCGACGCTCGCCGGCGCCGGATCGGAAGCGGTCATCGGCCAGATCATAGCGCTTGCGGACAGGCTGCTTAAAGAAAACCCGCAGGCAAAGGTCAGCGGCATCGGCATGTGCGCGCCGGGGCCGCTCGACCCCAAGGCAGGCATCGTCATCGGGCCGCCGACGCTCGCCGGCTGGCACAACGTGCCGCTGATCGACATCCTCAGCCGCCAGTTCGGCTTGCCGGTACGGCTGGAGAACGACGCCAATGCCGCGGCGCTCGGCGAGTGGCGTTTCGGCGCCGGCCGCGGCGCGGGCTCGCTGGTGTTCGTCACCGTCTCGACCGGCATCGGCGGCGGCGTGGTTGCTGATGGCCACATCTACCATGGAAGGCGCGGGCTCGCGGCCGAGATCGGCCACATGACGATCACCGGCGAAGGCGACCGCTGTTTCTGCGGCAACGTCGGCTGCTTCGAGGCCGTTGCTTCCGGCACCGCGCTCGGGCGCCGGGCGACCCGGCTCACCAAGCCAGGCGACGGCTCGGTGCTCAGACGGCTTTCCGACGACGGCGACGTCTCGGCCCGGCATGTCGTGGATGCCGCGCGCGCCGGCGACGCGGCCGCCGGCGAACTGGTCGACACCGAGGCGAAATGGCTGGGCATCGGCTTCACCAATCTCCTGCATCTCTATTCGCCGGACCTGATCGTCATGGGCGGCGGCCTTGCCAACGGCTTCGACCTGCTGGCGCCCGGCATCAGGGCGACGGTCGACGAGCGCGCCATGCAGGCCTATCGCGACGTGCCGATCGTGCCGGCCGAGCTCGGCGACCGCGCCGGGCTGGTCGGCGCGGCAAGCCTGATCCTGTGGGAGGGCGAGCCGGGAACGGCGCTGGCGATGGTGCAGAATGAGCAGACGAAGCCCGTCGAAAAGGCCGCCGCTTCGGCCCGATCGATCATCGAACGGATGAAGGAGAGCGAAGGGAACTGAGACCGCTCGCCTTCTTATTGTCTGCGCCCGGCTCGGTCTTGGGCTGAGGTCGCGCCAGAAGATAAAGGGCGGCCACGTGCGTAATCATCAGCAGGGGCACATAGATGATCGGGATCGCGTATGCGGCGCCCAGCTGCCCGGCCTGCTCGGGCAGATGAAGCACGGTGCCGTGATAGTAGTCGCCGACGAGGTCGACTATTCCCACCAGATTGAAGGCCGCGACGGACGGCCAGAAGATCGAGGACCGCTTCACGCCAAGCAGCGCCAGCATGGCCAGCAGCCCGGTCGCGAAATCGCCATAGGCGGCAAAGACCGCGAAGTCCGCCGGGAGGTTCGGGCCAACCACGCCCGGAACCAGGAAGACCAGCCCGAAGAAGCGGAAGCTGTGCAGCGTCGCGATGGCGCGCTGCGCCTCGACGCGGTCCATGAGCCTGAGCCTCGGCCAGATATAGGCGCCGAAGCAAAGCAGCCACGGGACGTAGCCCAGGAGGAGATGGATGCTGAAGATCGTGGCCGGCGTCATTCTTGTCTCCCGTCAGACATTGGCTGGAACGGCTTCGAATACCGCCGTCAGGATACCGAGACGGCCTTCCAACAGATTGCGTCCAAGATTGGCGGCATAATCCGCGGAACCCGGCCCCATGACGACGCCGAGATTTAGCGAAGGCGGCGGCCCCGACGCCCGCAGCCGCACGCGATCCAAATCCAATCGACAACACAGATACGACCGCTTTGTGCCGGGAACTATCCGCGATAATCTCCATGGGTCATGAAGCAAAACTTCACAGTCCGGCATGGCGCGCTCGACGGCGTCGAGGCGTTCCTGAGCGTCGCCAGGCATCGCAATTTCCGCAAGGCGGCGGCGGAGCTTGGCGTCACGCCGTCGGCGATCAGCCAGGCGGTGCGGACTTTGGAAGGGCGCATCGGCGCCGCGCTGTTCGTCCGCACGACACGCAGCGTCGGCCTGACCGAAGCCGGCGAGCGTTTTTTCTCGCGCGCCCGGCCAGCCTTCGAGGAATTGATAGCAGCAAGCGAGGTCGCGCGCGAAATCGGCCAGCGGCCGGCTGGACTTTTGCGCCTGTCGGTTCCGCCTGCGGTGGTGCCGACGCTGCTGGAGCCGATGATCGCATCCTTCTGCCAGGCCTATCCCGAGATTGAGCTGGAGATCGTCGCTAGCGGCGAACTGGCGGACCTCGCAGCCGAGGGATTTGACGCCGGTATCCGGCTCGGCGACCTCATCGCGGCCGACATGGTCGCGGTTCGACTGACGCCGTCCTTTCCGATGGTGGTCGTCGGCAGTCCCGGCTATCTACGCCAGCGAACAACGCCGGAGCGCATCGAGGATCTGCGCCACCATGCCTGCCTGCGCCTGCGCCGATCGAACGGTTCGGTCGCGCCGTGGCGCTTCACCAAGGGCAACAAGGCGGTCGAGGCAATCGTTTCCGGGCCGTTCATTGCACACGACTATCCCACGCTGCTTGGCGCTGCGATCCAGGGCGCCGGGCTTGCCCAGGTGCCAAGCCCGATTGCCGCCGCGGCGCTCGCGGACGGGCGCCTCGAAACGCTGCTTTCGGCCTTCGCCGCGACATCGCCGGGTGTCTTCCTCTACTATCCGGAAAAACATCAGGTCCTGCCCAAACTGCGCGCATTCATCGATCACATCAGGCATCGAGGCGGCGCCGAGACCTCCCGAAAACGGCCGCGGGAACGGCAGGCTCAGGTCTAGCGCATCAGGCCGATCGGGCAGCGATCCACGACTGGATGGGGTGGCGATAGCGCAGGCCGGCGTCAAAGTATCGGTAGTGCCGCTTCCGCAGGTGCATGACACGGTGAAGCAAGGCCTGATCTCGCCGCTGGTGGCGCTGACCCGCGCCAAGGGCATGTCAGCCTATCTCGGCCTAACGGGGCACACGCTTCCTTCAGGCGCGGAGCAGATCAGCGAGGCTGTCGGACTTCTCGACCTTGTCGGTGAGATCGAGCCCCGAGAGCAGATCGACCAGATGGCTGTTCATCAGCGCCGCGGCGTCGGCGCTGTCGCCGGCTTCAATGGCGTCGACCAGCGCGTGATGGGCATGTTTCTCGCAGGTCGCGTCGCGGCGTTTCCAGTAGAGCGCGATGATCAGCGAGGAATGCGAGACGAGGTCGCGCACGAAGTTGGTGAATACCGAATGCGCCGCGATCTCGGCGATGCCGACATGGAAGCGCGCCGACAGCATGATGGCGTCGCTGTCGCGACCGGCATGCAGCGCCTCATGCTCCTTCTCCAGGTGCATTCTCAATTGCGCGATGTCGGAGGGCACCGCAGCCTTTGCGGCGAGCGCCGCCACCTTGGGTTCGATCAGTGCCCTCGCCTCGAACACTTCGCGCGCCTCGATCTTCGAGGGCTGTGCGACGAAGGCGCCGCGGTTGGGCTCCAGCCGCGCCAGCCGGTCATGCGCAAGGGCTTGCAAGGCGGCGCGGACGACGGTGCGACTCACCGAATAGATCGACGCCAGCTCGTCCTCCGGCAGCTTGGTGCCCGGGGCGAGACGATGGCTGACGATGGCGTCTCTCAGCCCATAGTAGATCGGCGACCAGCGCGCTGCCGGCTTGTCGTCGCGATCGTCTTCTCTGAGTACCGTCAACATGCTTTCAATGCGCAGGCCCGACGCGGCCCGCTCTGCCCCCAAATCGCCAGCGGCCGGTCCAATCTAATGGCGCTCGCGCCCCGGTCAATCCCGCGGGACCGATCTCCCGGGGCCACGTTTACCCAGGCGAACCGGCGCCCGGGGGAGACGCCGAAGCGAAGATACCCGCGAAACGCTTGCCTCGCGGGGCGGCATAGCCGCCGATCTTCGATGTCTTCAAGCCGACCTTGAACAGGCTCTCGGCCAGGGTGACGGCGCAGACGACGCCGTCAAGCACCGGAACGCCATGCTCTTCCGACAGGCTGTGCGCAAGGTCGGCCATGCCGGCGCAGCCCAGCACGATCGCCTCGGCATGATCCTCGCGGATGGCGCGCGCGATCTCGTCCGAGATCCGATGCCTGGCGTTCGAGCCCGGCCGTTCAAGCTCGAGCACGGCGACTTCCGACGAGCGCACTTTGGCGCAGCGCGAGGAAAGACCGTATTTCGCAAGGTTGTGCTCGATGGCGGGGACTGAGCGGGCAAGCGTGGTGACGACGCTGAACTTGCCGGCGACAAGGCTGGCGAGATGGAAGGCCGCCTCGCCGATGCCGATGACCGGCGCTTCGGTCGCGCAGCGCGCGGCGTCGAGCCCGGTATCGTCGAAGCAGGCGATCACATAGGCATCCGCCGCCGGCGCCTTGCTCATCTCGGCAATGATGCCCGGTACGGCGAACACCTCGTCGAAATAGCCCTCGATGCTCGGCGGACCATCGGCCGGATTGACAGCGACGATTTCGGTTCCTGATGAGGCGACGCTTGTCGCCGCCTTGCCGATCTTGCCGGTCATCGAGGCGGTCGTGTTGGGGTTGATGACGAGTATGCGCATTAAAATCAGCCTCAGATCTCGCCGCCGAGATAAAGACGTTTGACCCGGTCGTCGCTCAGCAATTCGGCGGAGTTGCCGCTCAGGGCGACGCTGCCGGTGGTCAGCGCATAGGCGCGCTGCGAAATGCGAAGCGCCATGCGGGAATTCTGCTCGACCAACAGAACGCTGACCTTCTCGTCGCGGTTGATGGCGACAATCGAGCGGGCGATGTCCTGGACAAGTTTTGGCGCGACTCCGAGCGACGGCTCGTCGAGCAGCAAAAGCTTCGGCTTGGCCATCAGCGCGCGGCCGATGACCAGCATTTGCTGTTCGCCGCCGCTCATCGTGCCGGCAGCTTGGGAGAAGCGCTCCTTCAGCCGGGGAAAGCGCCCCAGCACCATCTCCAACGTCGCCGCGATCTCGGCCTTGCTCGAGCGCGTGAAGGCACCCATCAAAAGGTTGTCCCTGACCGTCATATAGGGAAAGACGCGGCGCCCTTCCGGCACCATGGCGATGCCCATCTTGACGATCTCGTCTGGAGCGGCACCGTCGATGCGCTTGCCGCTGTAGTGGATCTCTCCGGACCTTATCCGGTTGAGCCCGGTAATGGCGCGCAGGATCGACGACTTGCCGGCGCCGTTGGCGCCGATCAGCGCGACGGTCTCGCCCTCATTGACCTCGAGCGAGACGCCCTTCAGCGCATATACGTGATCGTAATAGAGTTCGACGCCGGCGAAGTTCAGGATCTGGTTCATAGCCCGATCGCCTCGTCTTCGCTGCCGAGATAGGCTTCGATGACCTTCTCGTTGGCCTGGATTTCCGACGGTGTTCCCTCGGCGATCTTCTGCCCGAAATTGAGCACTACGATACGGTCCGAGATCTTCATCACGGCCGGCATGTCGTGCTCGACGAGCAGGATGGTGAGGCCGAGATCGCGCAGGCGCCGCACCATCGCCACCATGCGCATCGTCTCGTCGTGATTCATGCCGGCGAAGGGCTCGTCGAGCAGCAGGATCGAGGGATCGGTGGCAAGGCCGATGGCGATGCCCAGCGCGCGCAAATGGCCATGTGGCAGGTTGCGGGCGATCTCGCTGGCAAGCGAGGCCAGGCCGAGCAGCGCCAGGATCTCGTCGGCGGACTGGCCGAAAGCCGCTTCGTCGGCCTTGGCCGTGCCGGTGCCGAGAAAGAAGCCGACGAGGCTCGCCTTCGAGCGCAGATGATGCGCGATAATGACGTTGTCGCGCACGCTCATGTTCTTGAAGATCGTCGTTTCCTGGAAGGTGCGCACGACGCCCTTGCGCGCGGCGATATGCGGCGCCATGCCGGAGATGCGTTCACCCTTCAGGCGGACCTCGCCGGACGTTGGCCTGAGGAACGACGAGATCAGCTTGAACAGCGTCGATTTGCCGGCGCCGTTCGGACCAATGACCGAGAGAATCTCCTTCTCGCGCACCGAGAAGGAGACGTTGTTGACCGCGACGAGACCGCCGAAGCGCTTGGTGATGCCGGAAACTTCGAGCATTTCGGCCATGGCTCAAGCCTTCTTCCGGGTCGGAACCGTGAGGCTGAGCAGGCCGTTTGGCAGCACCAGCATCAAAACGATCATCAGGCCGGAATAGATCAGGAGCTGGAATTGGCCGGTCTGGAACAAGAGGTCCCAGCCGAAATAGAGCACCAGCGTGCCGAGCATCGGACCGAACACGTAGCCGAGGCCGCCGAGGAAGCAGTTCAGCATGAAGTTGACGGAATCGGTGACCGTGAAGCTCGACGGATAGATCGACTGCGAGATGGCGGCGAAGATGGCGCCGGCGAGACCGCCGAAGAAGGAGGACACCGCATAGGCGATGACGCGCAGATAGGCGATGTTGACGCCGATCGAGGAGGCGAGTTCCTCGTTCTGCTGCAGCGACTGGCAGAGCTTGCCGATGCGCGAGTTGACCAGCCGATACATCACCGCGAAGCAGCCCACCATCAGCGTGACCGCCAGCAGGTAGAACGCGAGCCGCGAATTCTGCAGCGTGGCGAAGTCCGGGATGATGGTCAGCCCGAAGACCGAGAGCGCACCGGGCAGCGGGATGCTGACGATGCCCTTGGCGCCGTTGGTGATCGGCAGCGCCAGCGCCAAGAGCCGCACGACCTCGGTCAGAACCAGCGTCACCATGGCGAAATAGACGCCGCGCAACCGCAGGATCGGCAGACCGATCAGCACGCTCGCGCCGGCGCAGAAGAGACCCGCGACAGGCAGCGTCAGCCAGAACGACCAGCCGTGGTTCATCACCAGTATGGCCGAGACATAGCCGCCCATCAGCGCATAGGCGCCCTGGCCGATATTGATGCGACCGATGTAGAAGGTGAGCCACACGCCGGCGCTGGCGATGCTGAGCAGCGCCACCGAAGTCAGCGTGTAGTAGAGGTCGATGCGGCCGCTGGCCGAGATCGCGGCCGGCACGGCGATGAAGACGATCGCCAGGAAGGCTGCGACCGAAGCGATCTTCATGTTGCGATTGCGGGTCATGGCGCGATCAACCCCACGGCTTGCCCATCAGCCCGTTGGGGCGGATCGACAGAAACACCATCAGGGCGGCGAAGATGACGAGGTAGGTGACGTCGCCATATTCGCGCAGCGCGGTCAGGCCGACCGATTCCATCATGCCGAGGATGAAGCCGCCGGCGATCGCGCCGCCGACGACGCCGGCGCCGCCGATCATCACCATCAGGAAGGCCTTGATCGAGATCGGGCCGCCAATGCCGGAATTGACGCCGGTGATGGTGACCAGCAGGCCGCCGACAACGCCCGCCAGCATGGCACCGAGCGCGAAGCCGATCATGGAATAGCGGTCGACCCTGACACCCATCAGCTGGGCCGCGACCCGGTCCTGGGCGAGCGCGCGCATGGCGCGGCCGACCCGGCTGTACTGCATGTAAAGGACAAAGGCGGCGATGAAGACGATGGCCAGAGCGCCGACAACCAGGCGGTCATAAGGCATGATGATGCCGGCTTCGTTGAAGACGCCCTTGACGATCTTGGGAACGCCGCGCTGCTTCTCACCGAACATGAGCAGGATGACGGCGTCGAAGAAGAAGGCCGTCGCGGCGGCGAGCAGCATGGTGCTCTCCTCGCGGTGACTGCGGCGGATAACCGTTCGAAAGAGGAATCTCTCCATCAGCGCGCCGATGACGGCGAGCGTCACGCCGGAGGCCAGCAGCGCCACCACGAAAGGCAGGCCGAGTTGGCCGTAGACGGTATAGGTGATGAACCCGCCCAGAACGTACATCTGCCCGTGGGCGAAATTCAGCACGTTCATCAGGGCGAAGATCAGGGTTAGCCCGAGCGCGATCAGCGCGTACTGGGCGCCGAGATACAATCCGTTGGCGATGACCTGTTCCATGGATCCTTCGATCTTCCGCGGGGTCCGAGCATCACCCGGACCCCCGGCATTCGGGAGGAAGTAACCTTAGGAACCCAAACCTAGTCGACGGAGCCGACGAACAGGGTCTGGAAAGCGCCGTCCTTGTATTCGTTGACCACCATCGGCACGGCTAGCTGACGCTTCTGGCCGAAGGAGGTCGCGCCGACATAGCTCAGCTTGGCGTCGCCCTTGAGGAAGGGGTTGGGCGCCGAGAAGGTGTCCATGGTCTTCTTGAATTCGTCGACATTGTTGATGGCGGCCGGATTGGCCTTCATCGTCTCGATGATGTACTCCAACGCGTAAACCTTGGTGTTGGACTCGTCGTTATACTCGCCGAACATCTTGGTGTAGCGGGCGACGAACTCCTTCATCTCGTCGGACGCGATCTCCGGCGTCGAGGCACCGCCGACGGAGATGAAGCCGTTGGCGTATTCGCCGGCGCCCTCCTCCAGAACCTTGGCGTCCTGCGCCGTCTCGGTCGAGATCAAGCCCTCGAAGCCGAGCTCGCGGGCGGCGCGGATGAGCAGCGGCGCGTTGGCCGGCGCCACGCCCGACAGCACCAGCAGATCGGGCTTCAGCGCGACGATCGGGGTCAGCACCGGCGTGAAGTCGCGGGTGTCGTTCTGGTACGTGTCGTTCTGCGCGACGACGTCGAGCCCGAGCGCCTTGGCCGCCTCGACGCCGCTGTCACGCTGGCTGAGCGGGTCGGATTCGTTCGCGGCGACAAAGGCGATCGTCTTCACGCCCTTGTTTTCCTTGAGGTATTTATAGATCGCCGGGCCCGACTGGTAGTTGGCGATCATGCCGAGCACGGCGTTCGAGGCCGGCTTCTGGTAGAGCGCCTTCGGGAAGGCGTAGGGGAAATAGATGATGCCGTTGGCCTCGGCGACAGGGCGCACCGCAGCAGCGCCGTCATCGACATTGGGTCCGACGACATAGTGGATGCCCTCCTGCGCCATCTTCTCCATGCCGGCGATGGCGCGCTTGGGATCTTTCTGGTCGTCGAAGGTGACGATGTTGATGTTGTAGGTGTCGTCGCCGATCTTGACGCCGCCTTTTTCGTTGAGCCAGGCGGCGCGCGTCTGCATCGAGCGCACATTGGACGTGCCCCAGGCGGCGGCGGGACCGCTGGTGACACCAACAAAGCCGATCTTCAGTTCCTTGTTTTCAGCCTGCGCGGACGGGATGCCTATGGCGGCCATGGCCAGGGTCGAGGCGGCGCCAAGCACCAGCGATTTCAAAGTCGAGCGTCGGTTGATCATATCGGTTCCCTTCTGGTTATCGCGCTTTTGTTTAGCTCATGGGCTGCGCGGATAGCCTATGGGAAGCCGCCTGGGACAGATTGTCAACAGATTTATTTGTTATTGTATACAATGTTTGGGCTGAATGTGTGCGACGGCAGAGCGGCCCAACCGCGAGGCAGGCTGAGGACTGGCTGCCCAACGGCCAGCCACCTCGGCGAACGATGAGTTCGCGGCATGATGAAATGGAGGCGGTCGCGGCTTACCGACGGCCGGGCGCGGGGCAGACCTTATTTTCCGCAATGATGGTCGTTGATTTTGTTCAGCGAATTCGCGTCCGGCCCCGTCCGGTGGTATGAACACGCGCCCGCCGCCGTGGTGACCAGCATGGCGTCATAGTAGCGCGGTCCGCCGAACAGGATGTCGATGAGGTCGCCTTCGGCCGGAACGTAGCGCTCCTGCTCGACCGGGCGCTTAAGATGCCGGTCGCCGGCGAACGCCGCGCCGGACACGCCAATGGCCGTGGCCAGAACGAGAGCGGAGATCGCAAGGTTTTTCGTCATCGGCGGCACCTTTCCGGCAATTTCGGATCAGCAGCATATCCAAAATCGCCAGCGGAGCAAAAGTTCCCCGACTCTATCTTCAAAATAGCTTGGCCCGATTGGGCGCTACACTCCTTCCCCGGAGCTGCTAAGGCTACTCGAAGGAGTAGGTAAAACCTTCCTTGGACGCGCCGACGGTGACCTTCGTCATCTTCGCGCCCTCCAGCGAGCGGTTGAGCACGCCGCGGCTGAGCTCCGGCAGCAGCGTGTTGGTGAGGATGGCGTCGATCATGCGGCCGCCGGACTCGATCTCGGTGCAGCGCGCCTTGACCAGATCCACGACGCCGTCGCCGATGACCAGTTCGGCATCGTTGTTCGCTTTAAGCCGCCGCGCGATCTTGCCGAACTGATGGCGGGCGATCGCCTCGATCATCGAATCCGACAGCGGATAATAGGGTATCGTGACGACCCGACCGAGGAAGGCGGCCGGGAAAACTTTCAGCAGCGGCGTGCGCAGGGCTGCGTCGAGATCGTCGATCCCGGTCCGCACGGTGCCGTTCTTGGTGCGGTCCATGATCACGTCGGAGCCAACATTCGAGGTGAGCAGGATCAGCGTGTTCTTGAAATCGATGCGCCGGCCCTCGCTGTCATCCATCATGCCCTTGTCAAAGACCTGGAAGAAGATCTCGTGGACGTCCGGATGCGCCTTCTCGACCTCGTCGAGCAGGATCACCGAATAGGGTTTGCGCCGCACCGCCTCGGTCAGGATGCCGCCCTTGCCGTAACCGACATAGCCGGGCGGCGCGCCCTTGAGCGTCGAGACGGTATGCGCTTCCTGGAACTCGGACATGTTGATCGAGATCAGGTTCTGCTCGCCGCCATAAAGCGTCTCGGCAAGCGCCAGCGCGGTCTCGGTCTTGCCGACGCCGGAGGGGCCGCAGAGCAGGAATACGCCGACCGGCTTTTCCGGCGCGCCAAGGCCGGCGCGGCTGGTCTGGACACGTTTGGCGATCATCTCCATCGCGTGATCCTGGCCGACCACGCGTTCCGAAAGGGTCGCGGCCAGCCTGAGCGCTTTCTCGGTCTGGCTGGACAGCATCCGTCCGGTCGGGATGCCGGTCCAGTCCTGCACCACGGCGGCGACCGCATTGCGATCGACCGAAGGCAGGATCAGCGGCGTCTCGCCCTGCGCCGCGGCAAGCTCCGCCATCAGCTCGCGCAGCCGCGCGAGATCGGCAGACGAACCGGCCGATCCCTGGGCGATCGTCTCTCCGACGACCGCCTCGGGTTCGACCGCCTCGCCCTTCGCCGCCTTGGCTTTCGAGCCCTTGGATTTCGCGGGCTTGGTTTCAGCCGCCTTGCTCTCGGGCGCCTTTGCTTCGGTAGTTTCGGACGCAGCCGGCTCAGCCGCTACGGTTTCCTCCCCGGCCTCTCCCCCCGCCGCATCGAGCGGCACGCCTTCACCGCGCAGTTTAGCGCGCAGGTCAAGAATCTCGGCGACCAGTGCTTTCTCGCGATCCCAGCGCGCCTGGGCGGCGGCTAAGGTGGTCTCGGTTTCCGCCAGCCCGGCATCGACGCGAGCCTGACGGTCGGCGACCTCGATGCCGATCGCCGCCTCGCGGCCGATGATGCCACTCTCGACCTCCAGCGCCTGGCGGCGGCGCAGAATGTCCTCGACCTCGGCCGGCGTCGCATGCTGCGAGACCGCAACGCGCGCGCAAGCCGTGTCGAGCAGGCTGACGGCCTTGTCCGGCAGTTGCCTGGCCGGAATGTAGCGGTGCGAGAGCGCGACCGCCGCCTCGATCGCCTCGTCCAGTATCTGGACCTTGTGGTGCTGCTCCAGGACGCCGGCGACGCCGCGCAGCATCAGCACGGCCACAGCTTCCGACGGCTCCTCGATCTTGACCACCTGGAAGCGGCGCGTCAGCGCCGGGTCCTTCTCGATATGCTGCTTGTATTCGGCCCAGGTCGTGGCGGCTATGGTGCGCAGCTCGCCGCGCGCCAGCGCCGGCTTCAAAAGATTGGCGGCGTCGCCGGTGCCCGCGGCACCGCCGGCGCCGATCAGCGTATGCGCCTCGTCGATGAACAGGATGACCGGCACCTCGGAGGCCTGAACCTCGTCGATGACCGCCTTCAGCCGCTTCTCGAACTCGCCCTTGACGCTGGCGCCCGCCTGCATCAGCCCGACATCGAGCATGCGCACGCTGACATTCTCAAGCGTCGGCGGCACGTCGCCCTGGGCGATGCGGAGCGCAAATCCTTCGACCACCGCCGTCTTGCCGACGCCGGCCTCGCCGGTCAGGATCGGGTTGTTTTGGCGGCGACGCATGAGGATGTCGACGATCTGCCGGATTTCCGGGTCGCGGCCGACGACCGGATCGATCTTGCCGTCGCGGGCGCGCAGCGTGAGGTCGGTCGCGTATTTGGCCAGCGCCGAATCTCCGCCCGGACCGCGCTTCATCGGCTGTTCGGCGGCGGCAGAGGCGGGAGGTGTGCCGGCTTCGAGCGAGCCTTCGGTGACATCGGCGAAACGGGAAACGACGCCGTCGGCATCGATTTTGTCGAATTCGGCGCTGATTTTCGACACCAGGCCTTCCAGTACCGGCGTCCTCAGGCAGGCCAGCAGGATATGGGCGCTGCGCACCTCCTCGACGCCGAACTCCAGCGTCGCCAGGTTCCAGCCTTCCTGGATGGCGTGGAAGATGTGATCGGAGAATTCCTCGACGGAGGTCGCGCCGTAAGGCAGCTTGTCGATGGCCCGGGTCATGTCAGCCGTCAGCCGGCTGACGTCCAACCCGGCATCGGCGATGATCATCTGCACGTCCGAGCGCTCGGACAGCACCAGTTGCTGGACGAAGTGGACGAGCTCCACATAAGGATTGCCGCGCAGCTTGGCCGTGTCGGCCGCGGCCTTGAAGGCGCGCACCCCCGTGGCGTTGAGCTTGGCGACCAGTTCCTTACGCTTGAAGCTCTGCGATGACCGGCGCTGTTCCATTCGAACCTGCTCCCGCAATCTGCCAACCGTACCCTGCCATATAAGCGGCGGCTTGACAAAGCCGTGTGACGGATAAGGCGTTTGGATCCATCCGGACGGCACTGCCCGGTTACACAAGCTCTGCAATGTCGTGCAAGAAATACCGGATTGCGGTCCGGGCTATGCGAGCCATTTCACATACCCGGCCCGGCAATCGCGCAATGGGTTTGCTGAAAGAAACGGTCGCGTTTAGCATCCGTTAGTTTTTGAGCAGCTGCTCAATTGTCGTGACGCGAGGCCGGTGGTAACGTTGCGTCACATAGGGTCTCAGGGCCGCTGGCTGGGGGTTAGTGTGATTGATCTCGCACTCTGGCTGAATCCTCTGAACGGTGAAAATCCGTCGGGAGAGGACTTGCGTAACGACCCGGCCTTTCATGAGCTGGAGCGCCTGACCGAACAGCAGAAAAAGGTCGAATACGAAGGAAACAACAAATCGGAAGTCGATGTTCCGGTCGACTGGTCCGTCGTACTCACCAAGGCGGAGGAGTTGCGGTCGCACGGGCGGGACCTGCGCCTCCTCGTCCTGGTTGTGCGTGCCCTTGCCAACGAAGAACAGCTGGGCGGGCTCGCCGAAGGCCTGACGCTGATCGCCCAAACCTTCGACAGGCATTGGGAAACGATGCATCCGGCACTGCGCTCTGGCGCCACGCCGCGCGAGGCTGCCTTGCGGCGCATCAATGCGCTGATCGACCTGCAAAACAGCCAGGACGGGCTGCTCAAGGATCTGCGCGGCATGGTCTTCTTTGCGCCGCGCACGGTCGGCCCGATCAAGGGAGAGGACCTGGAGAAGGGCAGCCTCGACGAACACGTCATGCTGCAGGAGGCTGCTTCGGGACTGGGCGCGGCGGAAAAGGCGGCGCTGGTGAGCGGCCACAACCAGCTGGTGAACCGGGTGCGCACCGGGTGCAAGGCGCAAGTCGATCAGGCCGGCGAGGCGATGACCTCGCTGCTCGCCGACGCCCGCACGGTGATCGCCGCTCTCGACGAGGTCGACGCCGCCCTCAACAAGCGCATCGACGGCAATGGCCCCGCCATTCCGGAATTGAGACGCTTCCTGCAGCGATTGCTGACGACGCTGGAGCGGAATTCCGCCGCCGGTGCCGGGGCGAACGGGGCCGCAAAGCCAATCCCGCAGCCGGCGGAACCGGCAGCGCCCGGCCCAAACGGCCATGGCGCCGAAAGGATGGGCGCCGAAGCGAGGGGAGCCGAATCGATGGCAAGTGTCGCAAGCTATGCGGAACCGGGCGCCGGGCTGCCCGACCGGATCACCTCGCGCGACGACGTCGTCAAATGCCTGGATCTCGTCGTCGCCTTTTATGACCGCACCGAGCCGTCGAGCCCGATCCCGCATCTCGCCCGCCGCGTGCGCCGCATGGTGCACATGGATTTCGTGGAATTGATGGAAGATCTCGCCCCATCGGGGCTGAAGGAGTTCCGGCTGCTTGCCGGTGTCCCCGATCCGAAGAAGCCGGCCCAGAAGGATGAAAGGTAACAAGCATGCCAGCAGAGAGCAAAGCGAAGGTCATCGAAAGAAACCGCGCCCCGCGCGTGCAGATCGCCTATGACGTCGAGACCTACGGCAGCCCGACAACGATCGAACTGCCGTTCGTCATGGCCGTGATGGCCGATCTTTCCGGCGCTTCACAGACAAAGGAAGCGGTGAAGTCAGTGCTCGACCGCAACTTCGTCGAGACCGACGCCAATCGGTTCCCGAAGTTCATGGAGGCCATGGGGCCGCGGGTGAAGGCACGAGTAAAGAACACACTCCCGCAAGCCGAGGGCGCCGAGCGGGACGAAGAGCTCGCGATCGATCTCACCTTCTCCAAGATGGGCGATTTCGCGCCGGACAAGATCGCTGAGCAGGTCCCGCAACTGGCCGAGATCCTCAAGATGCGCCGGCAGCTCGAAGAGCTGCTCGGCTTCATGGACGGCCGCGTCGACGCCGAAAAGCGCATCGCGCAGCTTCTGAACAACGAACCGCTGCTGAGCAAGATCGCCGGCCAGGCGATTTCTGAGGGCAAGGGCGAGGAGTAAGTCATGGCTGAACAGCAAAAAACCGCAGCCGCCACCGCCGAGGCGGAAGCGATTGACCTCGGCGAATTCAGCGGCCTCCTGGAAAAGGATTTCAAGGTCAAGAAGGACGACAGCGAGAAGCTCCAGCAGCTGGTGCGCAACCTGGCGCTGGCGGCGCAGTCGCGCTCCGAAACCACCACCATCTCGTCCAATGCGATCAAGTCGATCAAGTCGCTGATCGCCGGCATCGACAAGATGCTGACGACGCAGGTCAACGAGATCCTGCACGCGCCGGAAGTGCGCGAGATGGAAGGCACCTGGCGCGGCCTCTGGTATCTCGTCAACAACACCGAGACGGATACGAAGCTCAAGATCCGGGTGATGAACATCTCCAAGGAACAGTTGGCCGACACGCTGGAAGACTATGAAGGCCAGATGTGGGACCAGAGCCCGATCTTCAAGAAGGTCTATACGGACGAGTATTCGATGCTGGGCGGCGAGCCGATCGGCTGCATTCTCGGCGCCTACGAATTCTCGAACCATCCGCGCGACGTCGGCCTGCTGCGCAACATCTCCGGCGTCTGCGCCTCGGCGCACACGCCCTTCATCGCCGCCGCCTCGCCGCGCCTGTTCCGCATGGACAGCTGGCAGGAACTGCCCAACCCGCAGGACCTGCAGATGATCGTCAACAACCCGGCCTATGCCTCGTGGCAGTCGCTGCGCGAGAGCGAGGACGCCCGCTATATCGGCCTCACCATGCCGCGGGTGCTGGCGCGCCTGCCTTACGGCTCGGAAACCGTTCCGGTGAAGGGTTTCACCTTCGAGGAAGAGGTGGGAGGCGACCACAACAAATATGTCTGGATGAACGCCGCCTTCCCGATGGGCGTCAACATCAACCGCAGCCACAAGCTTTTTGGCTGGGGCACACAGATCCGCGGCGTCGAAAACGGCGGCACGGTGCTCAACCTGCCGGTGCACGCGTTTCCGACCGACGACGGATCGATCGCGATGAAATGCCCGACGGAAGTCGCTATCGACGACCGGCGCGAAGCGGAGCTCGCCAAACTCGGCCTGATGCCGATCCTGCACCGGAAGAACACCGACCTTGCGGCCTTCATCGGCGCCCATTCGCTGCAGGACGACGAGACCCGAGCCGGGCGTCTGGTCGATCCCGACGCGCAGGCCAACGAGCGGCTCAGCGCCAACCTGCCCTACCTGTTCCCGGTCTCGCGCTTCGCCCACTACCTCAAGGCGATCGCGCGCGACAAGATCGGCTCGTTCAAGGAACGCACCGACATGCAGATCTGGTTGACCGAATGGATCAACCGGTACGTGCTGGCCAATCCAGCCTTTGCCGACGACAAGGCGCGCGCCAAGCGCCCGCTCGCCGCGGCCGAGGTCCAGGTCGACAGTGTCGAAGGCCGGCCCGGTTACTACAACGCCCGTTTCTATCTGCGTCCGCACTACCAGCTGGAAGGCATCAATGCCTCGCTCCGGCTGGTGTCCGAACTGCCGTCAGTGAAGGGGTGAAATCGCAAGCATAGTCATCTTGTTTGGTTTGAGAGCGGTGGAGAAAGACAATGCCTTCAATGAAGATCGATGGTTTTCTGAAAGTTCCGGACATCAAGGGTCCCAGCGTGCGCGACGGCCACGAAGATGAGATCGAAGTCCATGGCGTCGACTACAAGATGATCGCGCCTTACGATCCCAATTCGCTCTCGCGCCGCGGGCGCGTATCCTTGGGGATGATCAAGTTCACCAAGCATTACGACAAGGCGTCGCCTTACCTGAAGAAGGCGCTGTTCGACAACAAGGCGCTCGACGAAGTGGTGTTTTCGGCGCGCCGCACCATCGACGGCGAGACCAGCGATTATCTGGTGGTGACGCTCACCGACGCTTCGATCATGGAATACGACATGAAGCAGGCCGATGACGAGGCCGACCTGATCGAGGAAGAAGTGAGCTTCGCCTACAAGAAGATCAAATTCGTCTACGACAAGGACGACGAGATCGAAATGGATGTCTATGTCGGCAAGTGAGGCCAAAAGGCCCGGCGCAAGGGCGCAGCTCGCCGGCAGTTCGCGAGCAAAGCGCGAGGCGGTCCAGCCCTCCCTCTGGGACCGCCTCATCAACGACCTGCCCGGGCTGACGTCGGAGATCGAGGGGCTGCGTCGCCTGCTGGAAGAAGAACTCGGCGCCGAGCGCGTCGAGGCTCTTCTTGCCGGCAGCGCACGCACCATCGATGCCGATGCGGAACTCACCCCCGACCAAAAGCGGCGCCTGCACCGTCTGGTGTTCCAGGCCGAACATCGCGCCGAGATCGAAAGCCGCGGCGTGGTGGTGTCGGCGCGGGTGCTCAGGGAAGCCGTCCGGCGCGACATCGAAGCCTTGTTCAACACCGAGCGCTTCGAGTCCGTTCCGATGCTTTCCGATGCCGAGCACGAACAGCCCCTGGACGAGCTGCCGTCGCTTGCCGACTTTCCGGAGGTGCGCCGCAGCGTCGTGAACTACGGCGTGCCGTCCTTCTCCGGCCGCTCCTCGCGGGACTTCGACCGCGATACCCTGGCGCGCGAGATCCGCGCGGTGCTCGCCACCTTCGAGCCGCGGCTCAAGGAAAGCGCCACGACGGTCAATGTCACCCTTGGCGACAAGAGCGTCGGCCTGAAGATCGAGATCGACGCCGTGCTGATCATGACGCCGACGCCGGAGCGCATGCGGCTGCGCACCACGATCAATCTCGACAACGGCCTGGCGCGAACCGAATTCCGGGAGACCTGAGATGGATCGGGTCTTCGTCGAATATTACGAAGAAGAACTGACCCATATCCGGGCGCTCGCGGCCGAATTCGCCGATATGCATCCGGCAGTCGCCCGCAATCTTTCCCTCGACACCGTTCCCTGCCCGGACCCCTATGTCGAACGGCTGCTCGACGGCGTGGCCTTCCTTGCCGCGCGCACGCGGCTGAAGGTCGACGCCGAGCGCTCGCGCTTCTCGCGCGCCGTGCTCGACGTGCTTTACCCGGACCTGGTCACCCCGGCGCCGGCAACGGCGATGGCGGTGCTGAAACCCGGCCAGCAAGTGCAGTCGATGATCGCCGGTCATACAGTCGCGCGCGGCACACGACTGGTCTCCAGCCTGCATCCGGGGCTGTCGACGCGGTCAACCTTCAGCACCGCGCAAGAGATCACGCTATGGCCGATCGCGATCACCTCCGTCAGCTATTTCCAGGATCGCAGCGCGCTGGCTGCCGCCGGCATCGGCCCAGTCGCCGGCGCGCGCGGCGAGGCAGCGCTGCGCGTCGCGCTTGCGCGCACCGGAAAGGGCAAGCTCAGCGAGCTGTCGCTCGACCGTCTCGATCTCTATTTCGCCGGTCGCACCAAGGCGCCGCTCCTGTTCGACGCGATCTTCGGGGCCTGCTCGGCCGTCGGCGCGCGGGCGGAAGGAAAGACCAATCCGCTATCGGCGTTGCCCGAGCCCGAGATGGTCGGCATCCGCGACGACGAGGCGCTGATGCCCCGCACCCGCCCGACCTTCGAGGGCTACCGCCTGCTGCGCGAATATTTCATGGTCCCCGAACGCTTCCACTATGTGCGGGTCGCCGGCCTGCAGCCGGTGGTGCGCAGATGCGAGGCGGGGATGGAGATCATCTTCCTGTTCCGCCGCCCGGTGCCCGAGCTCGCCGACGTTGCGCCGGCCGATTTCGAGCTCTTCGTGACGCCGCTGATCAATCTCTTCGAGCGCGAATGCAACGTCATCGAGATCGATCCGCGCAGGACAAGGCAAGTGCTGCATGCCGATCGAACCAGAGCGCGCGATTTCGAGATCTTCCGCGTCACCCGAGTGGAGGATGCCGACGCGGAGGGCAGCGAGGCCGAGATTCCCGAGCTTTTCAGCCTGGGGCAGAACCGCGGCAGCGGCTGGGTGTATTCGACCGAGCGGCGCCCTCGCAGGGCCACCGAAGATGAGCGTCGCGACGGCCTGACTCGCACCTCCTACACGGGAGACGACGTTTTCCTCTCGGTGTCGCGCCCGGCCGGCAGCCCGGCCAACCGGCCGCTCAAGCGCCTCGACATCATGGCGCTTTGCACCAATCGCGACCTGCCGATCCTCGACGACACACCGACACTGACGCTAGAGACGGCGGACCCGGTGGAGACCGTCAGGCTGCTCGGCGCGCTGCGGCCGCCCCAGCCGTCGATCCCGGCGTCGCTGCCGGCGGGCGCCGAAGGCGAATCCCGCGCCGACAATCTTGCCTGGCGGCTGGTGGCGCAGCTCTCGCTCAACTTCTTGAGTCTCGCCAAGGAAGGCCGCGGCGTCGATCCGCTGCACGCGCTGCTCGATCTTTATGCCGACCGCGGCGACCCGAGCCTCGCCCGCAACGTGCATTCGATCACCCGCATCGACTCGCGCCCGGTGATCGAGCGGCTCAAGATCGACGGGCCGATGTGCTTCGGGCGGGGCACGGAAGTGACGCTGCATGTCGACCAGTCGGTGCTGGCGGGGCAAAGCACGCTTTTGCTTTCGGCCCTGCTGGCGCGGCTGTTTGCCCGCCATGCCGGGATAAACGGTTTCGTGCGGACACGCACGCGGCTGCTGCAGAAGCAGGAGGATGTGCCATGGCCGATGACGCCCGGCAATCGCTACCTGATCTAGCGCGGCCCGCCCTGAGCGAAGCCGTCTCAGACGGAATCGGGGCGTTGTCGGAAAGCTTTGACTTCTTCGAGCTTCTGCGCCGGCTGGAGCAGAGGGGCGGGCTGTTCGGCTATTCCGGCCAGGCCAATCGCGAGCCGGCGCGGCTCGGCCAGCATGTCCGCCTGAGCTTCTCGGCCAGGGACGTGATGAAATTCCAGGAGGCGGGCGAAAAGGCTCCGGCGCGGGTGACCGTCGCCAATCTCGGACTGCTCGGGCCCGAAGGGCCGATGCCGCTGCATCTGACGCGCTGGGTGCTCGACCGGCTGTCGCAGCGCTGGTTCACCGGCACGCAAGCGGAGCAGACCAGCGACACAACCTTCGTCGACTTCGTCAACATCCTGCAGCACCGGATGATCGCGCTTTACTACCGCGCCTGGGCCGACGCACATCCGGCGGTGCAGGTCGAGCGCTCGATCGGCGGACGCGTCCGCGCCATGCTGGAAGCAATGTCGGGGATCGGCCTTCCCGGCACCCAGGATGCCGAACTCGACGCTGTGCGGCTGCGCCAGGCCGGATCGCTGGCCAGCCAGGTCGACGGTCCGGAACGGCTCACCTTGTTTCTTGCCACGGCCTTCAAGGTGCCGGTCGAGATCAAGGAATTCGTCGCTTCCTGGATCACCATACCGGCGGCACTGCAGAGCCGCGTCGGCAAGGCCTATGCGGCGCTCGGGCGCGGGGCGACGATCGGCCCGCGCGTCTTCAGCCGCCAGAGCCGGATCGAGTTGCGCGTCGGCCCGCTCGATCTCGACGACTTCAAGTCCTTCCTGCCTGGAGAGCGGCGCCTCGCCCTCTTCAAGAAAGCGGTGCGCGACATGATCGGCGAAGCGCTGGATGTCGATTTGCGCATCGTGCTTGCGCGCGACGCCGTGCCGCCGCCGAAGATCGGCACCGTCCAGCTCGGCCGAACCTCCTGGCTTGCTCGCCCCGCCGAGAAGGGAGACGCCGACGATCTCAAGCTCCGCACTGTCGTCGGCTGGCGGCCGGAAATGGCGGAGGCGGCCGCATGAGCCTGCTGCTGACGCTGGAACAAGGCCCGCGCTCCCAGGTGGTCAGGCAGACCCGGCTGGACGAAGGCGAGCTGGTGATCGGGCGCAGCGCCGATGCCGGCTGGCAGATCGACGATCCGGACATGTTCGTGTCGCGCGCCCATTGCAAGATCAGCGGCGGCCGCGACGGCTACTTCGTCACCGATACATCGAGCAGCGGGCTGTTCATCGACGATTCCGACAGCCCGCTCGGCACCGGCAGGTCGGCACGGCTGCAAAGCGGCATGCGTTTGAGACTGGGCGACTACGTGCTCTATGTCGAGGTCCAGCCAAGCGCGAGCCAGACTTCGGTCGGTGAGGCCGCCAACCATTCCGCCGCCGCCTGGTTGGCGCCTCAGCAGCGATCTTCGCCCAGCATCGGCGGCGACGATTTCTTTTCGGCCAAGGTCGAGGAGGAGCCGCGGCGGCCGCGGCCGGCCGATCTGCCGGACCCGTTCGAGCAGCCTGTGCCCGGCGCGTATGACCGCGCCTCGAACCAGCGCAGTTCGCCCGCCTTCGACGACCCATTCAGCCTCGACCCGGTGGCGACACCGGCCTCGGACGACGACTCGGCAACTGGCCGGTCCGATCCGTTCGGCTTCGGCGACATGCCCGCGCGCGGCGATACGGCGCAGCCGGCGCCGAAACCGACCGGCTTCGACGACTTCGGCTTCGGCCCAGCCGCGACGCCTGCCTCCGCCAACGGCGCGCATACGGCCCGTCGCAGCGAGCAGCCGGCCGAAAAGCCGCAGGTCGCTCCTCCGCGGGACTTGCCGGCGCGCACGCCCGAGCCGCCTCCCCCGCCGCGCCCCGCTCCCGCGCCCAGGCCGTCCCGTGCAGTTCAGCCTGTGCCCGGCGATATGGCGCTGCGCGCCGCCTTCCTGCGCGGCATGGGGGTCGAGGAGGCCGATTTTCTCGGGCGCGACGCGATCGCCGAGATGGAAAAATTCGGGCGCGAGTACCGGCTGATGCTAGACGGGCTGATGCAGCTTCTGCGCAAGCGCGCCGAGGAAAAGGGCAGCGCGCGCGTTGCCCAGACGGTGGTCGGCGCCTCCGAGGTCAACCCGCTCAAATTCCTGCCGACGGTCGAGGATGTCATCGTCACCATAATCTCGGAGCGCAGCCCCGGCTTCCTCTCCGGCGAGGCGGCGATCGGCGATGCGGTGAAGGATCTCGCGCAGCACCACGTGCGCGCCTGGCGCGGCGTTCAGGCAGCGCTGCGGCGCATGATCGACCGGTTCGATCCGGCGACGATCGAGGAAGAGCTGAAATCCAATTCCGCGATCGGCAACCTGCTTGCGGGCGGCCGCAACGCCAAGCTGTGGGAGCTTTACCAGAAACGCCATCGCGACATCGCCCAAAGCGCGGAATCGAGTTTCCTGGGCGAGATCGGCGCAGACTTCAGGGATGCATACGAAGAGGAGTAGGACATGATCGATCGACGCGAATTCATCGTTGCCCTCGGCGCGACGGGGCTGCTTGCGGCTTGCCAGAGCGGCCCGCCGAAACCATCGGTTATCTCGGTCAACGTGACCGGTGGCGCCGGCATGAATCCGGGACCCGGCGGCGGCGATCGACCGGTGACTGTGCTGGTGATGCGGCTTGCCAGCACCGGCAAGTTCAATTCGGCCGATTATTTCGCGCTGCAGGGCGATGCGGGGTCCGCACTTGGGGCCGACCTTATCGGATCCGATTCGATCTCCGTCGCACCGGGCAAGACGGCGGCCAAGACCATCACGGTCGAACCGAACGCGACGGCGCTCGGCTTCGTCGCGCTGATCCGCGAACCCGGCGGACGCAACTGGCGCACGACCAAGTCGGTGTCGGCGGGATCGAAATTCACCATCAACGTCACGCTAGGCGGCGGCGGTATTTCCGCCTGACGGCGAGACAGAAGTTGGCAGTGCAGAGAGCAGCGGCATGAGCGACGCAAACAGGGTGCTATGGTCCGAGGGGCTCTTCCTGAGAACCCAGCATTTCCAGCAGCAGGACCGGTTCTTCGAGGCGATGGTGCGGGGCGCGCTGCAGGCCGGCCAGCTCCATACGTTCGGCTTCCAGCAGCTGACGCTCGATCAATCGCTGCTCGATGCAGGCCAGGTTTCTATCGTGTCCGCCCGGGGTATTTTCCCCGACGGCACGCCCTTCTCCATCCCGGAAATGATGGACGCGCCGAAACCGCTGCCGGTCACGGCCGATACCGGCGCCGGGCCGGTGCTGGTCGCGCTGCCGCTCGAGCCGCCCGGCGGCGTCGGTTTCGACCCGGCGCATGCCGCGTCGACCGGCGCGCGCTATCACGGCAGGATCGTGTCGGTGCGCGATTCCGTGCAGGGCGGCGCCGACCCGGAAGAGATCGAGATCGCCCGGCCGCAAGCGGTGCTGCTTGCGCCCGGCAAATCGGTCGGCGGCTATACCGCGCTGCCAGTCGCCGACATCAAGGGCGTGCGGGCCGACGGCGGCGTCTCGCTCGACGAGAGCTTCCTGCCGCCGACGCTGATCACAGGCGCCGTCGCCTGGTATCGGCAATTGCTGCAGGAGGTCGTCACCGGTCTCGACCAGATCGCCGAAGCGCATGGCAAGATGGTGATGGGAGGGCCCGGCCGCAGCGTCGAGGACCTGCTGATGCTCCACCTTGCCAATGCGGCCAAGCCGCGGCTCGCCCACATGCTGGCGCAAGATGTCTTCCATCCGGCCGAGCTCTATCTCGAGCTCGCCGGCCTCGCCGGCGAAATGGCGACTTATGGCTCCAGCTCGCGCCGGCTCGGGGAGCTGCCGGCCTATGACCACATGGCGCCCGGCCCTGCCTATATGGCCCTGGCGGACGCCTTGCGCTCGCTGATCCTCAGCCTGCGGTATATCGAGCCGAAATCGCGCGCGCTGCCGGTCATGCGGCATGCCACCAATGTCTGGAAGGTGCGCATCGACAACCCGAAACTTCTGGTGGCCAGCCGCATCGTCATCCGCGTCGGCTCCGAACTGTCGGAAGACGCGCTGCGCAAGATCTTCGTCAACCAGGCCACCGTCGGGTCCGCCGACCAGTTCGAGGGGCTGTGGAAGTCGCGCCTGCCCGGCATTCCGCTGAAGCCGCTGCATTCGCAGCCGCGCGAGATCCCCTATGACGGCGACCGGCTGTGCCTGGAGCTGGACCAGAAGAGCGAGCATTGGGCCTCGCTGCTCGACGCCCCCGGTTTCGTCATCGGCGTTTCCGGCGTGCTGCCAAGCGAGCCGCAGGTCGACTGCTATTCGGTGAACAGGTGAGGCCATGAGCCGGGATGATCCTTTCGGACTGTCGGAGGATCGCGAACGCACGCGCATCAGGCTGACGGGCGCTTCGCCCCGGCCGATGGCGCCGCTGGCGCCGGGCGCGCCGGTGAAGCGCGCGCGCGCCCATCCCAATGTGCTGATCAATAGCTTCGCGCCGCTGCTCGAATTCGCGCCGGAGTTGGAAAGCGCGCTGGCGCCGGAGAACCCGGAAGTGCTGCGCACGCGCCTGCTCGAGGAGCTCGTGCGCGCACGCGACGCCGCGATGGCCGCGGGCTCGTCGCTGGAGCGGGCCGATCAGGCCGCCTGGGCGGTGGCGGCCTTGCTCGACGATCTCGCGCTCAACACGCCCTGGGGCGGCGCCAGCGCCTGGCCACGCCAGCCGTTGGTGGTGATGCTGCGCGGCGACGTCGATGCCGGCACGCAGTTCTTCTCGCGGCTCGACGAACTGGAGAGGCATCCGAACCGCGACCGCGAAATGCTGGAGTTGCAATATTATTGCCTGGCGCTCGGCTTCCGCGGCAAATATCGCGTGCCTGGCCGCGCCGGCGACCGCTCGCTCAATGCCGTTCGCGTGGCGGCGGCGCGCTTCCTGCGCAATGCCGACGCCGAAGATGCGCCGCTGTCGCCGAACTGGAAGGGCGTGATCGCCTCGGACGAGCCGCAGCGCTTCATCGTACCGATCTGGGTGATGGCGCTGGCGGCCGTGGTCATCGCCGCCGCTGCTTATGTCGGCCTGTCGATGGGGCTGAGCAGCCAGGCGGTCGAGCTCTCCGCCCTGGTCCGCGCTTTGCCGCCGCCCTCGCGGGGCGACGTCACCCGCGCCGCGCCCAAGGTCGACGCGCCCGAACCCGAGGCGCCGCAGCCGGAACCGGTCGATTTTGCGCTGCTGCCTGAATTCAAGGCCGAGGCGCCGGATGGTCTCAAGCCGGCGCTGAGCGGGACCGAGAGCGTGTCGCTGGCCAAGCTCGTCATCCAGTCTTCCAATCCCGAACTGTTCCAGTCGGCGCGGCCCACACTCACGCAGGGCTATGAGCCGCTGATCGAATCGATCGCCACGGTGATCCTCGCCAATCAGGAACTCATCGGGAACGTCACGGTGGTTGGCCACACCGACAATGTGCGCCTGCAGAAATCCAACCCGCTTTCGTCGAACCAGCGGCTGTCGGAAGCGCGCGCCGAGACCATAGCCAACCTTCTGGTGCAGGCCGGCGTGCCGCAGGAGCGCATTCATTCGGAAGGCCGCGCCGAGACCGATCCGGTGGCCGACAACTCGACGCGCGAGGGCCGCGCGCTCAACCGCCGCGTCGAGGTCCTGGTCGAGAAGAGGCTCTGATGTTCATCCTGCGCTTCCTCTGGGCGGTTCTCACTTCGCGCTTCCTTTGGACGCTGATCGGCATCGCGCTGCTTTCCCTGCTGATCTGGGTGTTCGGCCCGATCGTCCAGGTCGGCCCGTATGCGCCGTTCGATTCCGACAATGTGCGCATCGCCATCATCGCCGGGCTGATCATCCTGTGGCTGATCTGGCTGATCATCGCGCAGCGCCGCGCGATCCGCGCCAACCGCATGTTCGTCGCCGAGATCGCCGCGCCCGTGACGGAAAAGCAGCTCACTCCTGGCGAGGAAAGCGTTGCCGCGGTTGGCGCCAAGTTCGGCGAGGTGATGGCGGAGCTCAAGCGACGCAAGCTCGGCGGCCGCAAATTCCTGCGCGAGATGCCTTGGTATGTCATCGTCGGACCGCCGGCCACGGGCAAGACCACGGCGCTGCGACAGTCAGGCCTCAACTTCCCGATCGATCTCACCGACGATCTGCAGGGCGTCGGCGGCACGCGCAACTGCGACTGGTTCTTCTCGGAGAATGCGGTGCTGATCGACACCGCCGGCCGTTATGTCCAACAGGAGAGCCAGCCGGATGTCGACGCGACGGAATGGCTGGGTTTCCTCGATCTTCTCAAGAAGCATCGTGGCCGCCGCGCGCTCAACGGCGTCATCGTCGCGCTGTCGATCGATGCGCTTTCGGAAGGGGACGAAGCCATCAAGGCGCATGGCCGCAAGATCCGCCGCCGGCTGGCGGAGCTGAACGACCGCCTCGAAATCCGCCTTCCCGTCTACCTGATGCTGACCAAGGCCGACCTGATCAAGGGGTTCGAGGCCTTCTTCGGCGGTCTCTCGACCGCCGCCCGCGAGCAGGTATGGGGGACGACCTTTCCGCTCGATGCCCGGATCGATGCCAAGACCGTCGAAAGAGAGCTCGCCGCGCTTGCCACGGAGCTGGAGCGGCGGCTGGTGCCGCGTCTGGAGGACGAGGACAAGCTCGGATCGCGCGCGGAAATCTTCCGTTTCCCGGCCCAGCTCGCCAGCCTCTCCGAGCCGATCCAGGTGCTGATCGAGGCAATGTTCGGCGAAAGCCGCTACGAGGAAGCCGCCTGGCTGCGCGGCCTCTATCTGACCTCGGCGACACAGGAAGGCGCGCCGATCGACCGGCTGACGGCGGCGCTGTCCTCCTCCTTCGGGCTGCCGCCGCGTCGCGCGATGCTGGCGCCGCGCGTCGAGAAGCGCAGCTTCTTCCTGCGCAATCTCCTGACCGAGGTCATCTTCAAGGAAGCGGGTCTCGGCACCTTCGACCCGTTAGCGCAGCGCCGCCGCGCCTGGATCTGGCGCGGCGCGGCTGCGGCTTGCGCGCTTGCCGCCCTTCTGGCGGGCGGACTGTTCACCTGGTCCTATCTCGACAATCGCAACGCGATCACCGAGCAGGCCGGCCAGTTCGAGGCGCTGCAGGCGCCGCTGACCGACGTCTCCGCCACGCCGGCTTCGGTGGAGCAGCCGACGATGGATGGGGCGCTGGCCGCGATGGATGCGGTAGCGACGGCGCGCACCGCACCGCCGGATGCTGTCCACAATTTGCTCGGCCCGACCGCTTCGGCCGAGCTCGTGCGCGCCCAGACCGACACTTACGACCACGCGCTGCGCAATGTGCTCGAGCCACACATGGTGGCGCTGCTCGAGGCCACGATGTGGCGACAGATCCGCGATCCGGATTTCATGCTCGGCGCGCTGAAGACCTATCGCATGATGACCGGCCTGTCGCAGATGGACACCGACTTCGTGCAGAACTGGTGGGTGAACAGTCTGCCGGAATTCGCGCCCGCCCCGCCCTTCCCGACCGCCGACGCCGAACAGCACCAGCTTGCCGCGATCCGCCGCATGGCGGTCGACGACAGCTACATCGCCCCGGACAAGGAGCTGGTGGCCGAGGCGCTGAAGACGGTGTGCACCATCTCGCTGCCGGAGCGCGCCTACAAGCAGTTGCTCGCGGATCCGGAAGTGGCAGCCGTCAAGGAATGGGTGCCGGCCAATTTCGCCGGCCCGAACGGCGCCAAAGTGTTCGCGCGCCGCTCCGCCAAGACGCTGCGCGTCGGCGTTCCCGGCGCCTACACCTATGCCGGCTTCCACGACGCCGTTCTCGATCGCGTCGAGGATGTGGCGGCGCAGGCGGCGCTCGATCGCGCGGTGTTTGCCGGCGGCTGCTCGGAGAATGCCGAGACCTCGGTCTCGGCGCTGTCCGAGGACATTCTGAAGCTCTACTACGACGACTACATTTCGCAGTGGGACAGCTTCCTGCGCGACATGCGGCTGGCGCCGCTGACCGACCTCAATGTCGCAAGCGAAAATCTCAAGGACCTTTCGAGCGCCGATTCCGCGCTGAAACGCCTCCTCACCGCCGTCGTGCAGGAACTCGATCTCACCCGTTCCGACGAAGCGCCGGCTGACAACAAGAACGGCGCCGCCGCCAAGAGCGGCTCGAAGCTGCTCTCCAAGCTCGGCAAACTCGGCAAGGTGGTGAAGACGGGAGCGAAATTACTGCCGCGCGCGGGCTCGGCCGAGCAGGTCGACATGACCGGCAGCCTGGTGGCCGAACACTTCAAGCCGCTCAAAGGCACGATCGCCGAGGTAGACGGCCAGCCGCCGGCGCTCGACGCAGCCGTGGTGGCGCTGACGGCGCTGTCCAATGTGCTGCAGACCGTGTCGGCCAACCCCGACCCGCAGGACGCCATCAAGAAGCAGGGCGGCCTGGCCGAGCTGACGGGGGCGGTCGCAAGACAGGCGCAGATCCTGCCTTCGCCGATCAACGACTGGCTGGGCGGGATTGCCGGCGACACCAGCGGCCTGTCGCAGAAGGCGGTCACCAACGAGCTCAATGCCATCTGGCGCGCCGACATCCTGCCCTTCTGCCAGGCTGCGCTCAACAACCGCTATCCGTTCAGCCCGGACAGCGCGGTCGACGTCAATGTGCGCGACTTCCAGCGCCTCTTCGGCCCCGCCGGCCTGATCGACGCCTTCATCAACGACCATCTGATCAACTATGTCGACACCGCCAGCCAGCCGTGGAAATGGCGCGCCGATTTCGGCCTCGACGCGGCCGCGCTGGCGGCGTTCGAGCAGGCACGGCACATCCGCGACGACCTGTTTCCCGGCGGCACCGGCCCGGTGATGAACTTCACGCTGGAGCCAAAGGACCTGTCGCCCAACGTGGCGCGGGTGACGCTCAACCTCGATGGCCAGAACCTCGTCTACTACAACAACGCGACCCGGCCGCAGCCGATGACATGGCCCGGCAAGGACGGCACCGGCGTGATCTCGCTTGCGTTCCAGCCGGTCGACGGCTCACCCGAGGTGATGCTCAACGAGACCGGCAGCTGGGCGTGGCTGAGGATGCTGCGCAGCGGCAAGTTCGCCGGAACCAACCTTTCCGACGTCTATAGCCTGCGCCTCGGCGCGAAAGGCATGTATGCCGATTTCGAGCTCAAGGCGGCCAGCGTCGAGAACCCCTACACACTCGAGATGTTCAAGAAGTTCACATGTCCGCCGCAGATATGAGCACCGGCTTCTACGGCAAGATACCCGCCACCGGCGATTTCGTGACGCGGCGGCTGCCGGGCGATTTCGTGCGCGTCTGGGATCGCTGGCTGGCGCAGCAGATCGTCCCGCTGTTTGGCCACGATGCGTGGCAGACGGACACTGCGTTGCGCTTTCTCGCCGGCCCCGCCTCGTTCGGCGCCTCGGCCGGCGTCATCGTGCAGAGCGCCGACAAGGTCGGCCGACAGTTCCCGCTCAGCGTCGTCGCACGGCTTG
Source organism: Mesorhizobium sp. WSM4887 (assembly GCF_029625865.1). Classification (NCBI taxonomy): domain Bacteria; kingdom Pseudomonadati; phylum Pseudomonadota; class Alphaproteobacteria; order Hyphomicrobiales; family Phyllobacteriaceae; genus Mesorhizobium; species Mesorhizobium sp. WSM4887. Next base: position 794,556 of record NZ_JARTVP010000002.1, on the reverse strand, counting down.
CCGAGGCGCCGCTCAGGCTGGCCTATTCGGATGCCTGGTTCGACCGCATCGAGGAAGCGGCCTTCGCCGCGCAACGGGGCGAACTGACGCCCGACGAACTGGATGCCGCGCTGGTCAACCTGCCGGCTCCGTTTGTCGATGGCCAAAGCGATGCCATCGGCGACCTCGTCATGTGGACGGCGCACACAGACATTTTCGACGTCGATCCACAGGCGCCGCAGCCGACACTCGAGCAGATCTTCGCCGCGAGTTGGGAGACCGCGCCTGTCCTACCGTCAGCCTCTGTCGATTGAGGAGGATGACCAATGTGGCTTTTGTCGAACCACACGCCGTTCGCAGTGGAGCGCAACTGGACCCGCGATGAGCGCGGTCATGAGGTCTGGCTGGTAGCGATCAAGGGTTCGTTCGAAATCGATCCGGACGGCAAGCAGACATTGCTGAAAGACCAGACGCCGGTGACCAAGGCTCCGCTTTTTGGCGCGGATGCCAACGAACTCCTGGACGAAAGCGATTTCAACATCGAGAAGAAGCACACCGACGTGCTCATCGATGGGCATGTCTGCGCGCCTGAAGGCCAGCCTAGCCCGGAAGTGATCGCGCGTATCAAGATCGGCGACCTCGACAAGGCCATCAGGGTCATCGGCGACCGTGTCTTCGTGCCTGGCCCGGTTTCAGTTCGCACGACTCGGCCACAGCCTTTCTCCGAAATGCCGATCAGTTGGCGGCGGACGTATGGCGGCACGGATATGGAGGCGTCGAGGCCGGACTGGGACGAGCGTAATCCACTCGGCACCGGCTTTAGTGCCAATCCGCAAAGGCTTGTCGGCAAGACGGCGCCGAACTTCGAATATCCGGATGCGCCCTATCGCGATCATCGCAGCGGCAGGCCGGCTGCCTTCGGCCCGGTGGCACGGCACTGGCAGCCACGAGCGAAACACGCGGGTACATATGGCGATGCATGGGTAAAGACGCGAGACCCGCTCTTGCCGCTTGACTTCGACCGTCGCTACTACCAATGCGCGCCTGAAGATCAACAAACGAAGGCGCCGCTCATCGGATACGAAGACGTGCGTCTCGGCAACTTCACAACAGACGGCTTCTGGCAGTTCCTGCTACCGCGTGTGACCTTCGTCGTCACCACCGAGTTCTACGGCCGGCCAGATCGAAAACATGATGAGGCGACGATCCACACTTTGCGCATCAACCCAGATCTCAGGCAGTTTTCGATCACCTGGATGTCGACGCTGCCGGTGCCCTTTGACGAAGAGCGTTTGAAGAACACGACGGTGCGGATCAAGCGGCGGAGCGGTGTATCGCCGACTGTCGCTGCCACCGGTGTGTGGCTGGTGGACGATTTCTGATGGCTAAGGGGCAAACCATCGTGGTGGCCGGCGTCGGCGCGCGTACACCCCTCGGTTTCGACGCGGCATCAAGCGCGGCGGCAGTGCGGGCCGGCCTTTCGGCCATCCAGGACCACCCTTACATGGTCGACCGGTTCGGCGAATTGATGAAGGTGACGAGAGACAGCGGCATCGACATAATGCTCAATGGGCCGGACCGCGCCGTTGAAATCGCCTTTGCGCCGGCGATGGATGCACTGCAGCCGTTGCTCGCGGCGGCGCCATCGACGGAAGTGTCGCTGATCCTCTCGACCGGAGAATCTCGCCCCGGCCAACCGGAGGGCTTCACCGTTCAGGTCAATTCCAAGCTGCGCAATCGGCTTTCGCAGCATGTGATCCTGGAAGGCGGCGGATCTACCGCGGGCGGGCATGCCGGTGGCCTGCTCGCGATCTATCACAGCTGCAAACTGCTGCGCGACGGCAAGGTCAAGTTTTGCCTCGTAGGAGGGGTCGACACCTATCTGGAGCCGGAAACCCTCGAATGGCTGGACGAGACTGAACAGTTGCATTCTGAAGGCAATATCTACGGCTTCTGCCCCGGCGAGGCGGCGGGCTTCTGTCTATTGACCACGTTGGCCAACGCCCGCGCCATTGGCTTGCAGCCACAGCTGGAGATCGTCGCGGCATCGACCGCGAGCGAAGAAAGCCGGATCAAGACTGAAACGGTAGTGCTTGGCGAAGGCCTGGGCGCGGCGTTCGGGACTCTGTTCGAGGATGCGCCAGCCGACCTGGTCGACCGCATCATCTGCGACATGAACGGCGAACGCTATCGCGGAAACGAATACGGCTTTGCCGTCATCCGTAATCCGGGCCGCTTCAGGAACGCCGCCGATTTCGAAACCCCAGCTGACTGCTGGGGCGATGTCGGCGCGGCCTCCGGGCCGCTGTTCGTAAGCCTCGTCATCGAGGCGCAAGCCCGTAACTATCAGAAAGGGCCTTTGTCGCTGATCTGGGCGAGTTCGGAAAATGGTGCCCGTTCGGCGATCCTGCTCGGCTCGCCCTGACGGCTGGACCGGCCATGGGACGTCGCGGTGACTACTGAACGTTGGGTACCGCCATCCAGTTCGATCCCGGTGAAAAGCGGTGCAGCCATGCGTCGGTGGCGCCCGCATTGGATATGAAGCCGTCGCCGGCCAGCGGACCGACCACGTCTAGGATGTATCCGTCCATCACCTCGGCCATGCGTTGGTAGACAAGCACCTTTTTGGCCAGCCGGTTGCGGTCGAGCGCATCCGGTTCGTTACCTAGCACGAATACTGTGGCGTGCCGCTGGTCAAACACCGTTACATCAGGATCGGCGCGCAGGTCTTCAGTGCGCGCAGCGACATTAAGATCGTCCCTGAAAGGGGAGCCCAGCGCATTCAGCCAACACGGCGATTTCAACTCGCTTCGCATCCTGAAGGGCGTGAGATCGAGCATATCGATATCGATGCCCCAGAAGCGTCGCGCCTTGGCATAGATTTCGGTGAAAGCCTCGTCCTTCTTGTCTCTTGCGAAGGCGAAGACCGGCCCACCATGCCCGGAAAAGACGTCTATGCGATCCACCAGTCTCCGCAGAAGCCCAGCCAATTGCCCGGTCGCGAAATCGAGAGGAAGGAGAAAGCGGACATACCAGGCCAGCCCCTGCTTCCTTCGCTTGAGCGCCTCGATGTTCAGGTTGAATGTTCCCTGCGCATCGTCAATCTCGCAACCATCCCAGAGCTGTGCCTCAACGGATCGGCCCTCGCTTATACGCTTTCGCGCCGCTTCGAAGAAGCTGTAGGGCGCGCGCCCGACCGTGCGCGCTGATTGCGTAAGGATCGGATTCGCGACCTGCGACCAGAATGGCAATTCGGCGATCTTGAACAGCCTGATGCGGTCCTTAGGACAGACCGCGCGGTAGAGATCGAGAATCCAGTCGAAATCGTCGACTGTCAGTCTTTTTGGATAGATCACCACCTCAAACAGGACCTTGTTGAGGGGCGCATCGCCGACGATGCTCGATTTCAGAAGCGCGTCGGGAAACCCCGGTGAAGGTTTTCCCGGATCACTGACTGTCTTCATCGTCGGTATCCGCCCCTTCGCGCTCGACATCAATGGAGTGCCTCAGCGACTTTAGGAACTCGGTGAGGTATTCGTCGAAATCGCGGTATTCGCGCGTCAGCTTGCCGTCCTCATATTCCTTGAACGTCGCCTGTCCACCTGATGCCGGCGGCCACATGAAGAGATAGTTGTTGGTGTCCTCGCCCAGCACGACAGCGACTGCGTCCTCGGCCGGGTTCTCATCGCCAAAGTCCTCAAAGACCTCCCAGACCATTTCGAGCGTTTCCTCGAACCAGTCCTCGCGGCTTCCCCTGGTCCCCAAAATAGCGGCATCGCCGTCGAAGTCGGTCCAGCCGTCGTGCATCAAGAGGAATGCGCGATAGGAGGGCTCGATGGGAAAGCCGCACTTCTTCTCGAAGCGGGCTATGTCGTTTTCAGTCGCCGGCTCCGCCGGCGGATCGGTCATGTCCTCATCAAGCGTCAGCCTGTCGAGCTCGCGCTTGGCCTCCAGAAGCGCGGCCACCAGTTCCGCGCGCTTTTTCTCGTTCAGCATGATGGCTCCATCAACAGCAGTCTCCTCGCACTCCGGTATGCTGGTCGGGGCCGCTTGTTTTCAAATCGCTCATCGCGCCGCCGATCCATTTGTTCGGCCGGCGCGACATCCAGCGCAGATTGGAACCGCGTGTCGGATGGCCGTTGTGCTGGATTTCCTGGACGTGGTCCGGACTGAACAGCTTGTATTTCGGCCGGGTGCTTTCGGCCTTTTCCTTCAGCTTCTTCTTGCAGCCGGGCGAAACGTCGTGGAAGCCCATATCCTCGGGCTTGCCTTCGCCACCCGGGCCCTTGCCCAGCCTGGCGTAGCGCTTGATCGACTTGCAGACGTTGTTGCCTGAGTTTCTCGTGCCGGCGCCATCGGGCCCGTATCTCTTGCCAGCCTGCTTGACATCGGTGAACTCCGAGCTCTTTCTGCCTTTCAAAGCGTCATTGTATGCCTTGATCTTGGCGCAAATCTCTTCGAGCTCGCACTTGTCGTACTCCTTGCGCGGCCGCCCGGATTTCGTCTTTCCTTTCGGCGCTCCATCGCACAGGATCACCAGCACAGTGCCTTCGGTCTTGCTGCGCGGGTCGATATTGCCGCCGAGATCGACCGTGTTCTTGTCATTGTGGAACTTCTTGTCGGTATGACGGCAGGCATTCTGGCCGTCCATTTTCACGTCGAAGGAATAGGTGATCCAGTCCGTCGCCTTCATGTTGACGTTGGACTTCACGCCGCCGACAGTGCCGGGTTCGTCGCCATTGCTGCGGCTGTAGTGAGACCCCTTGATGGCAATCATCTTGCCCTTGGCAAAGACCGTCGTCGTGCCGTCGGAGAGCGATGACTGTTCGGCGATATTGGGGTAAGGAAGCGGAACCGGCCCACCCGGACTTGGCGTCTTGCAGACGTCCGGTATCGTCGCCATCGACAGGCCGACAGTGCCCTTGTAGGTCAGGCCGAGATTGTTGACGGAGATGTGTGATGGCATCGCCTTACAACCCCTTTGCCCATTCTTTTACCCGTTCCGCCACCGGCAGATAGGGCGGGCTGTCGTCGAAATGCGTTGCGAATGCATCGCCCAACACTTCCGGCTCGACGGAGAACAGCTGGTCCTCAGAGCGCGCCTGCGGAAACAGTTCAAGAAAAGCGGCCCCCGCCGACGCGGCCAGAGATGGCGCGCGCATCTGGTGGATTAGCCAATGCAGCAAGGTGCGGTCTCCCAGCATGCCGGCGCCGCGCACCGCCACCGCTGCCGTCTCAGGCGATTTCAGCAGCCCGCCCATCCAGGCCCGCACATCCTTATCGGGCGCTGCCTTGACCGCGGCCCGCAGCGCCCTCATGGCGTCAGGACCTCCACCAACCGCCACCTTGCGTAGCTCGGCACTTGCCAGGTCGCCGGAACCAAGTTCCGTCAAAGCCCACGCGGCCCAGAACCGGGGCTGCCCTTGGCCATCCTCAAGAGCTGCGCGCAATTCCTCGACCAGGTCGGTTCGCCGCAGCTTGCCGGCCAGACGGAGGCTGGCGGCGCGGACGCGGGCATCGGGATCGCGCACGAGCCGCGATAGCATCTGCTTGGGATCGACACCGTGCCCAAGGCAGGCCGAGATGCCCAGAAAGCGCTTGAACGCGTCCTGCGCGCTGATCCAATGGCGCACCTCGGCAGCGATTGCCTGTGGCTTGTGCCAAGCCAGCGCGCCAATCAGACCGCATGCGTCATCTTCGCTTTGACGGCCGAGCTCGACAGCTTCGGCCAGACGGCGGCTCTCACTCTGCTCGATCGCCATCCAGGCGTAGAGGAACAGTTCGCCCTTGTCGGGGAAGTCCTCATAAGCGGCGACGACGATCGGCCAGGCGGCCGAGCCGGCGATGCGCAGACCATCGAGATTGGCTTCGAGACGGCCGTCGACCATGGCGACGACGGCAAGATTCGGCGGATCGGCCTGCATCAGCGTGTCGCGCTTCGCCCAGAAGAACGCGGCCTGTTCAGCGTGCTGCCTGACGATGCCGGCGACGATCGGCCGTTCCGGCTTGCCTTCAGCGGTCTGATTGCGGGTTGCAGCCATGTCAATTGAGGTCGATCGAGCCGCCACGGATTCGGTTGGCGGCACTTGCATGGCTGGTGACGTAGGTGCCGCGAATGGTGATGCGGCCATCCTTTTCCATGAGGATCGTCGCCTTGCCGCAGCGCAGCTCAATACGCTCGTCGCCGATGATGCGAACACGCTCGCCGTCGCGCAGGATTTGCGGCGCGGCGGTCTTGCGCGCCGGCTCGACGATGCGGCCGACAATCAGCGGCTTCATCGCATTGCCTTCCTGGAACAGCAAGGCAACCTCTTGCCCGATCATGTCGGCCGCCAGTTCGGTCAGGCTATGCGCAGGCAAAGCGGCTTCTTCCGGGTTGCCGGGGAACACCACCAGCGGCGAAGCGGCATCATCGAAACCGAGGAAGATGCCGATCACCACGCCATCGATGCGTTCGCGCAAGTTGCTCATCGCCACCCCCTCAGTTCTCGCTGATCTTCGAGGCTTTCATGACTATATCGCTCGATGCCTTGATGGTGATCTTGCCCGATCCCTTGATCGAGATGTCCTTGCCCTCAATTCCGATCGAACCGTCCTTCTTCATCATGATCTTAGCCGATCCGGTCTGGATTAGGATCTCGTCGCCGGCATTAATCACCAGCTTCTTGCCGACATTGATCGAACTGTCCTCTCCAACTTTGATCGAACTGCTCTTCCCAATGCCCAGCGAATGAGCGCCTCCGATGTTCGTCGAGTCATCCGCTCCGATACTGGCACTGCGTGCCGCGCCGACATTGAATGACTGGGCGCTCCCAATTGTCACGCTTTGATCCGCGCCGACATTGACGGTCTGCGCCGCACCGATGTCCCAACTGTCGGCGGCGCCAATACTGTGGCTTTGATTGATCCCAACGCTCACCGACCGCGACGCGCCAATCGTATTAGTCTGCGAAGCGCCCACGGTCCTCGCTTCAGCCGCCCCCACGGTATCGACGCGCGCCGCACCCACCGTCACCGCCTGCACTAGGCCAACCGTCTGCGAGTGGTTGGCGTCGATATTCTCCGTCGAATTCGCCACGACATGGATGGTCTCATTCGCATGGACCGTTAGCTTACGGTTCGCGCCCACCGTTTCGGTGTCGTTGCTGCCGATGTTGGTGGTCTGGTCGACGCCGATCTTGACCGTCTTGTTGTTGCCGACGTCCTCGTCGAGGTTGTGGCCGACGGAGTGCTTAGCGTCGTGGTCGATGCGGTCGGACTGGTCGTGCTGGACCAGCTTGTTGCGGTCGTGCTTGATCAGCAGGTGGTGGTCTTTCTGCGCCTGGAAATTGACCAGCTCGGAGCCGGCCTTGTCCTCGAACATCAGCTCATTGTAACCGCCGCCGCCCTTCGAGGAATTGGACTTCCAGCCGGATTGCGTGGCATTGCCCGGCAGCCCGTAGGGCGGCATCTGCGAGGCGTTGTAGACCCGGCCAGTGATGATGGGCAGATCCGGGTCGCCTTCGATGAAGTCGACGATCACCTCCTGGCCGATGCGCGGGATCTGGATAAAGCCCCAGCCGCTGCCGGCCCAGGTCTGCGACACGCGCACGAAGCAGGAAGAGTTCTGGTCCTTCTTGCCGAGGCGGTCCCAGTGGAACTGCACCTTCACGCGCGCATATTTGTCGGTGAAGATTTCCTCGCCCGAGGGGCCTACCACCGTCGCTGTCTGTGGGCCGCGCATGATCGGCCGCGGGGTGATGCGCGGCGGCCGGTAGGGCAATTTGGCGGGCGCCACGCCGAGCACCACCTTGAAATTCTCGCTATGGGCCTCGTTCTGGGTCCGGTAGCCCGGATCGAACAGCCGGTACTCGGCGCTGATCACCAGATAGTCCTGGTTCTGGTCGTCGCGCGGAAAGCTTTCCAGCTTGAACTTGCAGCCAGAGAAGAGGCCGCGCACGGTGCCCACCGCCGTGCTGCGCTGGTGCACGGCCTGAAGCTCCTCGCGGCGAATTCCCGCAATCGTGTCGCCTCGCCCGACATCGAGATGCGCGCCGGGCTGGCGATAGTTTTCGCCCGCGGCCTCCTTGTGGCTGAACGGCTGGGCGGACTTCGCCATCAAATCCGCGCCGGGCTTCTCGAAATCAAAGTCGGTGTGGGCATAGGCACCCGGCCGCACCGCGCTGCCGGGAATCCATTCGGTGATGTATTCGACGTCGCGTCGCGAGCCCTGGCCCTCGAAATTGTAGAGCACCTTGTCGTAGCCGGGTGCCGGCTTCAGCTTGCTCATCGCGTCGCAGAGCACCAGGGTATGCTTGCCCTCGTCATGCTCGAAGAAGTAGAAGATGCCCTCGTGCTCGAGCAGCCGCTGCACGAAATCCAGATCGCTTTCGTCATACTGGACGCAATATTCGCGCTGCGGATAAGACCCTTGCAGCCGCTTCTCGAATTTCGCGATGCCGTATTTCGAGAAGATTTTCTCGACGATCTCGACCGCCGTCATATTTTGAAAGATGCGGCAATCGGTGGTGTTGCCGAGGAACCAGAGCCATGGCCTGACCATCGCCTCATAAAAGCCGAGCCTGTCCTCGATGCGGATGAGCTTGAATTCCGACACAAGCCCGCTGAACCAGCGTTTCGGATCGGATTCGCCCTCGACCGAAACGACGCCGCCCAGCATCTTCAGCGGATCGACGTCGTGGCTTTTGGAGACGAAGCCGACCGTATAGGCGAAACAACGGCTGATCTCGTCGCGCCCGACGAGATGGGTGAAGGTCAGCACATCGCCGCCAACGGGCGTCTGCACAACCGTGGCGCGTTCGTTCGGCATGGGTCGTGCCCCTCCTGGACGCGGCCGCCAGTATGATGGATTAAAGCTCCCGCTATGTTAACCGCATCACGTTCGGGAACTTTTCGCACCCACCGCACCGGACCGTTTTCAGCCTAGCACATGTTTGGTGGCGGCCAAACAACAGCTGTGGCTAAACCCGCCAAGCGCCGGTGTGAAACGCTCCTCTCCCGCCGCGCTCGCAAGCTGCTAGAATGCCAGAGCAATTCTCGGAACATCGCATAGCGATTTTCCGTTCGGAGTTGCGTGAAGAATAAGCATTTGTTGACCAAGTTCGGCGACGCTTCCGGATGTTCATCTCGCTCCAGATCAGCAATGTCGACAGGCTGCCATCCGGCGCCGCCGCGAGCTACGCCGCCCGCGACCGCAGTTTCGAGATCGGGCGCGAGAATTGCGACTGGACGCTTTCGGATCCGGACAAGATCATCTCGGGCCGGCATTGCGAAGTCCGCTTCCAGGCGGGCGGCTTCTGGCTTTACGACATCTCGCGCAACGGCACTTTCGTCAACGGCTCCAGCCAGCGCATGGCCGGTCCGCACCGGCTGGCGCATGGCGATCGGATGCTGATCGGCCGCTATGTCGTTGCGGTCTCAATTGACGAGGAAGGCGCCGCCGCCGGCCAACCGCGAACCCGGCCCGCGTCGACGCAACGCGAACTGCCGCCATCGACGGGCAGACCGCTGGAGCTCGGCAAAGAGCCCTTCTTCAGTCGGACGGAACAGCGGCCCGGGACGGGAGCGGCATCGACCTCTTCGGCGCTGCGGCCGCCCCCAGCGCCGGCAAAGCCGGGTAGCCAGCCGGCGGGAACCGATATGCTGCTGCAGGATATCGCGAAGGCGGCCGGCATTTCGCCCGACCTGCTTCAATCGCGCGATCCGCATGAGGTGGCCGCCGAGATCGGCAGCGTGCTCAGAATCACGGTCGAGCAACTGTCGCTGTTGCTCAAGGCGCGCGCGGCGGCCAAGGTGCTGGCCAAGAGCGCCAACCGCACGATGATCGGCGCCGAGAACAACAACCCGCTGAAATTCGTTCCGGGCACCGACGACATACTGGAGATCATGTTCGCCAAACGCCGGACCGGCTATCTCGACGCCGCGCACAGCGTCGAGGACGCCTTCCGGGACCTCAAGACGCACGAATTGGCCACTTACGCCGCCATGCAGGCGGCGCTTTCCAGACTGCTCGACGACCTGTCGCCGGAGGCCATCGCCAGGAAGCTGCCGCCGGCCTCCTTCTCATCCAAGAAGAGCCAGGCGTGGGATGCCCTCGTCGCCACCTGGCGGACGATGGAGGAGAAGCATGAAAACGGCATGCTCGACGTCTTCCTGGCCTATTTCAGCGAAGCCTACGCCAAGGCCAGCAAGCAGAAGTAGTGGACCCGGGGCTATGTGACGGGTCTCACAGAAGAAAGCGCTGCTTCGAGCATCCTGCTTTCCGATTTCAATCAGCTGCCTGTACGGTTAGGATAACGTACGGAAGCTTGCCTGGCGGGCAAAGCGGCGTGGCTTGGGGCGTGTGCAGCAATGTCATGTTTCGGCGAGATGAGCCTTTCCATCCGGCCCGCCCCCAAAGCTCGGCATGAAAAGCCGGGAGCCGACCTCATTTCCCGGCAAGGAAATGTTCGCCGCGCCGCGACGGTGGATCGCCGATGAGTTCGAAGGACGATCCCTTCCGGCCGGCGGACAAGACCGTCATCCGAGCGCCACGGCCTAGGCAACGCTCGCCCGCGGCTCCCGCGAGTTCCTCGTCGGCTGGCGCTGAGCCCGCTGCGACACCCACCAGGGAATCGACGGTTTTCGACCCCGGCGTCGGCCGGCGGATGCCGACAGGCTGGTCCTCCGGAACCGTGGTCGTTCAAAACCCGGTTCCCGGGGCTGCCGCTGCAGCGGCGGCGCCCGCGTTGCAACAGGAAATCCTGCTTAGTGCCGCGGATGGCGTGAATTACGCCGCGGCAAATCCAATCCTCGCGGCCGCGGCGCCCTTGCTGATGCTGTTCAGCCAGTTGCGGCTGATGCCGGTCGAGCGGCAGGCGGCCCCTTTGGCAGAGCACATCACCGAAGCGATCGAGACATTCGAGCGGGAGATGGCGAAAGCCGGCATCGCCGGGGAAGACGCGCGGATTGCTAAATTTGCTCTATGCGAGACCGCCGACGATCTGGTCGGCAACCTGCCCTGGCCGAAGGACGAGGGCTGGATCGGGCACAGCCTGGTGGCGCGGTTCTTCCACACAAAGCCCACCGGGGGAGCCGGTTTCTACGAAGCGCTGAACAATATCCTGGCCCGGCCGGAGGGTCATCACGACCTCCTCGAACTGATGCATGCCTGCCTGTCGCTCGGGTTCGAGGGCCAGTATCGTGGGAGGGTCGGCGAACGGGACGCGCTCGAACGCGTCCGGCGCGACGTCTACGACACGATCCGCTATTTTCAACCGCGCGCCGGGGACGACATCTCGCCCCATTGGCAAGGCATGGCGGCGGCGCTGTCAAAGCCCCGGGCGCGGTTGCCGCTATGGGCGGTCGCGGCCGCCGCGGCGACGCTGGTGACGGCGGCCTTCTTCGGGCTACGGATCCTGATCACCGACGAGGGCGACGCAACAGCCGTCGAATTGCTGGCGCTCAATCCCTCGACGCCGGTCACCATCGAGCGCGCGAGCGTCGCTCCGGTTGCCGAGCCGGCTGTAGCCGCTCCGCCGGAAGCCACCCCGCCGCCGCCTGCCGTTCCCACCGTAACCCAGATCGACCGCATACGCGCCGCGCTCGCCAGCGAAATCGCCGGCGGCGGGCTGACGGTCGGCACCAAGGGCAACTTCATCGTGGTCGAAATCAGCAACCAGCTCTTGTTCACGCCCGGGCAAGCCGAGCTGAAGCCGGAGTTCCAGCCCATCGCCGCGGACATCGCCACGGCTCTCGATGCCGAGCCCGGACCAATATGGATCGTCGGCCACACCGACAATGTGAAGCCGAAGAAGTCGAGCCAGTTCAAATCGAACTTCGATCTTTCCGTCGCGCGCGCCAAAGCCGTCCAGTCAATGGTGGCAAACGAGCTCAAAGACCCATCGCGGGTCGCGGTCGACGGCAAGGGCGAGGACGAACCGATCGCCGACAATGCGACGGCGGACGGCCGCGCCAAAAACCGCCGCGTCGACGTGATGATCCCGAAGGAGGAGACGTTGTGAGCGCGCGCGGCGGGGAGCGGCACTGATGCGCTGGGTGCTGCGGCTGTTCAGCCTGCTCGCGCTTGCCGGCTTCTCGGCTGCGGTCTGGTATGCCGGGCCGCTGATCCGGTATGCCGATACACGTCCGCTCGGACCGGTCTGGCTCCGGACAACGATCATCGGCGTGGCCGTCGCGCTGCTCGCAATCTTCTACGGCATCCGCTTCTGGCAAGCGCGCAAGGCGCAGAAGGCGATTGAGACGGGCATCGTTCGCAGCGGCGACCGCAACGACGATTCAGGGGTGCTCGAAGCGCGTATGAGCGAGGCCATCGCGACCCTGAAGCAGTCGAGCGGCAGGCGCAACTTCCTCTATGAGATCCCCTGGTACATCATCATCGGCCCGCCGGGCGCCGGCAAGACGACGGCGCTGGTCAATTCGGGGCTGAAATTTCCGCTTGCCCGCTCCGGCAATGCCCAGCCGCTGGCCGGGGTCGGCGGCACGCGGTCCTGCGACTGGTGGTTCACCGAGGATGCCGTGCTGATCGATACGGCCGGCCGCTACACGACGCAGGATTCGGATGCCGAGCGCGACAAGGCGAGCTGGCTCGGCTTCCTTGGACTGCTCAAGAAGTACCGCACCCGGCAGCCGATCAACGGCGTGATCCTCGCCATCAGCGTCGCCGATCTGATCGGCTTCGACGACCAGCAGCTCGATGCGCATGTCACCGAGATACGAAGCCGGCTGCGGGAGTTGCACGAGACGCTGAAGATCCAGTTCCCGGTCTACCTGCTCTTCACCAAGGCGGACCTCGTTGCCGGCTTCATGGACTATTTCGGCGATTTCGATGAAGTCCGCCGGCGCAAGGTCTGGGGTGCGACGTTCCAGACCACCGACCGCAACAGGAACATGGTCAGCGAAACCTCGGCCGAGTTCGACGCGCTGGCCAGGCAGCTTGCGGACGAGATCGCCGACCGCCTGCAGGACGAGGCCGATCCGGTGGCGCGCATCGCGATCTTCGGCTTCCCGGCCCAGTTCGCCGCGCTGCGAACCCGCGTCGTGTGGTTCGTCACCAGCCTTTTCGATGCCTCGCGGGCCCAGGTGAATGTCAGCCTGCGCGGCCTCTATTTCTCGTCGGGCACGCAGGAAGGAACACCGATCGACCAAGTGCTGGGCGCGATCGGCCGCAATTTCGGCAGCGCTTCGCAGGCGCATCTTTCGGGTACCGGCAAGAGCTTCTTCCTGCATGATCTTCTGGCGAAGGTGATCTTCCCCGAGGCCGGCTGGGTCTCGTTCGACAGGACAGCGGAGCGGCGCGCCAGGCTCGCCAGATTTGGCAGCCTCGCCGCGATCGCATTGGCGGCTTTTGCAGCGCTCGGCGTGCTGGGCCTCAGCTACTTTGCCAACGAGTCGCTGATCGGCTCCACTAGACAGGCGATGGCGCAGTATCGGGACGGCGCGGATTCGCTGCTCAGGAGCACGACAGTTACCGATGTCGACCTCGAAAACGTCATCGGCCCGCTCGATCAACTGCGCAATCTGCCGGCGGGATATGAGACCGCCGGCCAAACGAAGCCTATCGAGGAGAGTTTCGGGCTCAACCAGCGGGAGAGGCTTCTGTCGGCGTCCAAATCCGCCTATCGGCAGGCGCTGGAGCGTAGCTTCCGCTCGCGTCTGCTGGTTCAGGCGGAGCGCACGATCCAGGCCAAGATGGCCGACCCGATCGCGCTCTACGAACCGTTGAAGATCTATCTGATGCTGGGCGGCAAGGCGCCCAAGGTCGACGACGAGCTGATCATCTCCTGGATGAAGCAGGATTGGGAGGAAAACCGCTACCCCGGCGAGAACAACCGCGAAGGCCGCGCGCAGCTCGAAAAGCATCTGCGCGCCATGCTGGCGCTCGACGATGCCTACGACCCGGTGTTCGAGCTCAACCAGCCGCTGGTCGAGGCCGCGCAACGATCGCTCGGACGCATGAGCCTTGCCGACCGCGCGTCGGCGCTGATCAGATCGGCGGTCTATGCGGCAAGGCTCCAGGATTTTTCCGTTGCCGCCAAAGCCGGTCCGGAGGCGCAGCTGCTGTTCGAACGCATGGACGGCGCAGAGCTCGCCGACCTTGGCGTTCCCGGCCTCTACACCAAGGCGGGGTTCAACGGTTTCTACCTGCCGCAGCTCTCGCGCATCGCGCAAATGCTGGTCGATGACCAGTGGGTTCTCGGCGGCGGCGGCGAGCAGGGCGGCATCGATCAGGACCTGCCCAGGCTCGGCCCCGAACTCATCGATCGCTACGGCAAGGAGTTCGCCTCCGCCTGGAACGGCGCGCTCGACCAATTGAAATTCAAGGCGATGCTGAAGGACAAGCCGCAATATATCACGCTCTCGGCCGCCGCCTCGCCGGACTCGCCGCTGGACCGGCTGTTCACGGCCATTGCCGATGAAACCGCCCTGACAAAAGACGGCGCCGCCTTCGCAGGCGACACCGGAACGGCGCAGCAGGACCCGGTCGTTATGGCCAAGGGTCTCGCCCGCATCGGTCTGCAGATCGCCGGCGGCAAGTCGCAGAGCCGCGCCGGGGCAAGCTCGTCCGCCACGCAGAATGCCGGCGCCTCCGTCGAGGCGCAGTTCAGGCCGTTCCAAGCGCTGGTGAGCGGCTCCAGCGGTCGCCGCCCGCTCGATGCGCTGACGCAAAACTTCCACGACATCTACCAGAGCGTGAAGCTGGCAGCGGATGTCCCCGCGCAGACGGAGCGCGTCAACGCGAACCTGAAGCTGCAGATTTCGACGATGCGCGCCAATGCCTCGCGCCTGCCCAAGCAGCTCGCGCGCATGGTCAACGCGGCGGCGGACGAGTTCGAAGGCAATGTCGCCGAGACTTCGGTAGCCAACCTCAACCAGATGCTCGACGAGACGGTCACGCGCCCCTGCGAGGAAGCCGTCAACGGCCACTATCCCTTTGCCGGCGACGGCAGCGAGGAAATCTCTCTTGCCGATTTCGCCAAGCTGTTCGCACCGGGCGGCCTGATGGACCGGTTCTTTGCGCAGAACCTGGCGCCGCTGATCGACATGACAGGCCAGGACTGGACCTGGAAGCAGGAGGCCCGCTCCAGCCGCGACCTCGCCAAATCGACCTTGAAGGCGTTCCAGTCGGCGGCGGAAATCCGCAGCGCCTTCTTCCCCTCCGGCGGTTCGGCGCCGTCGGTCTCGATCACCTTCACGCCCTCCTCGCTGAACAGCGAGGTGGATAGCGCGGTGCTCAACATAGATGGGCAGACGGTGCAAAGCACGCAGGCCGGCAATGCGCCGAGCACGGTGACATGGCCGGGCGGCGGCGCTTCCGGATCCGCGAGCCTCAGCCTGACGCCGGAGATGCCCGGCCGCGAGTCCGCCCTCAAATTCGAAGGGCCATGGGCTCTGAAGCGCCTGCTGGACAAGGCGAGCGTCACCAGCAACGGCGCCGGCGCCGAGGCGCGCTTCGTGATCGGCGGACGCGACGTCGCCTACAAGATGGAGAGCGGCTCTGGCGCCAATCCCTTCCTGCTCCCGGCGCTGTCCCGGTTCAGCTGTCCGAAGGCATTCTGAGATGGCGCCGTCATGGTCGATCGGATCGTTCCCGAGCAGCACCGTCTCCCGCCTTCATTTTGATACTCTAAAGTATGCGCTTGTGGCAAACTGGCCTGGGCACGCGGCCCATCGTTCGTCACAGAGGACGCTCGCGAAGCGCTTGGTGGCAAATTGAGCACTGTCGCCCTTTCCATTGAGAGTTTCGGCGTCAGCCACAAAGGCTGTGTGCGCGACCACAACGAAGACAACTATCTGGTCGAGCAACAAGCCGGCCTTTGGGTGGTGGCCGACGGAATGGGCGGCCATGAGGCCGGCGAGGTCGCTTCGGCCAGCATCGTCGACCACTTGGCGACGATCGGCATTGCGAGCTCGGCGCCGGACCTTCGCGCCCGTTTCGAGGACCGGCTGAGCCGCGCCAATGCCGAGATCCGCAACATATCGCGTTCGCGCGGCATCACCATCGGCTCCACCTTCGCCGCCCTGCTCGCCATGGAGGGGCGGTTCGCGGGCCTGTGGGCCGGCGACAGCCGCATCTATCTGGTACGCGGCGGCGCTATCTCGCAGATTTCCAGGGATCATACCGAAGTCCAGGAGCTGCTAGACCGGGGCATGATCAGCGCCGAGGAAGCGCTCACCTGGCCGCGCCGCAATGTGATCACCCACGCCGTCGGGGTCAGCGACGAACTCGAGATCGATTTTCAGCAAGGCGAGCTGATGCCGGGGGATATCTTCGTATTGAGCACCGACGGGCTCACCGCGCATGTCAGCGACGCGGAGATCGAAGGGGCGGTGAAGTCCGCGCCGCCGCAAGCCGCGTGCGAGAAGCTGCTGGAGACGGTGCTGGCGCGCGGCGGAACGGACAATGTCACCATCGTGCTGGTCAGGATCGGCGACGGACGCAACGGACCGCTCGATGCGGATCGGTCCAGGGGCTGAGACAGATGAGCGACGACGACAGGACGCGGATTTCGCCGAACCTCGCAAATACTGGCGTCGGCACGCAGCTCAGCGGCATCTACGAGCTCGACGAGCGCATCGCATCCGGCGGCATGGGCGAAGTCTATCGCGGCCACAATATCCAGACCGGCGACCATGTCGCGATCAAGATCGTGCTGCCCGAGTTCGCGCGCGACCAAACCATTCTGTCGCTGTTCCGCAAGGAAGCCTCGATCCTCAACCATTTGTCGCATGACGCGGTGGTGCGATACCACGTCTTCACCATCGATCCGGGGATCGGCCGCCCCTACCTGGCGATGGAGTTCGTCGACGGCCAGTCGCTGTTCGATGTCATGCGGCGCGGCCCGATGGCGCCACCGGACGTGCGTCGGCTTTGCCATCGCCTCGCCTCGGGCCTGAGCGCCGTGCATCAGGCCGGCGCGGTCCACCGCGACCTTTCGCCCGACAACATCATCCTGCCGGGCGGCCGGGTCGAGCGGGCCAAGATCATCGACTTCGGCATCGCGCGCTCGGCGAATGTCGGCGGCGAGACGCTGATCGGCGGGAAATTCGCCGGCAAATACAATTACGTCTCTCCCGAACAGCTCGGCCTTTATGGCGGGGAGGTCAGCGAGCAATCCGATATCTACAGCCTCGGCCTGGTGCTGGCCGCCGCGCTGCGCGGGAAGCCGCTCGACATGAGCGGCTCGCAATATGAGGTTATCGAGAAGCGCCGCACCGTGCCGGACTTGTCGGACATCGATCCCGATTTCCGCGAACTCATCGAAGCGATGTTGCAGCCGGATCCTCAAGACCGGCCCGCCAGCATGGCCGAGATCGCCAGGGCAACGCGCGACGACGACCTCGACGCGACCTTGCCGCCGCCCGGATCGTTTGCTCCGCGCGAACGATCCGGCTTGCCACGCGCCGGCTGGACGGCGTTGCCAAACTCCAGTCCCCCGGCTTCTGCTGCCTCCGACGAACCGCGTTTCGTTCCGCATGTGCGGCCTGCGCACCTGTCGCAACCGAGGCCGGCGCCGGCGGCGGCTCCGGCCAGTGCCTCAAGCCGACCTGCGGAGCGAAAGCCCTCGCGGATTCCGGCTATAGCGGGCGGCGTCGCGGTTCTGGCAGTCCTGGCGGCGGCCGGCATCTATTTCAGCGGCGCGTTGGTCACTCCGCCTGCCGTTGAAAAGCCTGGGCCACTTACGCCGAAGCCGGCAGCAAAACCCGTCGCGGAAGCGCCCAAGCCGGTAGTGGAGGCATCGACGCCTCAGCCAGAGGCACCGCAACTTCGGCCGCAAGCGCCGGCCGAACCGCAGCCGGAAGCACCGAAGGCGGACAGCTCAGCCGCCGTTGAGCCGGCAAAGCCTGCCGCTCCGGCTCTGCCGCAACCGCAAGACACGACACAACCCGTCCAGAAGCAGGCCGAGACTGAGCAGAAGCCGACACAGCCTGCCCTATCGGCTGCGCCGCAACCGCAGGACAAGACCGCCCAGAAACAGGCGCAAGTAGAGACCGAGCAGAGAACCGAGCCGACACCGCCTGCCCCTTCAGAGAGCCTGGCCAAAAACAACCAGGCGAAAGCCTCGCAGCCGGCGGAGGCCGAACCGGCTCAGCCGTCGGTCGAGAACTTGCCGGCACCCCTGCCGAAAGCAGCGGAAAACCAAAAGCCGTCGAGCCCGACGGCGGAAGCTGCTGCGGCGCCGGAAGCAAAACCGCCGGCGACGAAACCGAGCGCATCCGACCTCGTCGACGCTCTGTCCAAATTGTCGAAGTCGAAGACGCCGGCGCCGCAAGTTACGGAAAACCAAAATCAGGCGCCGGCTTCGACTGCGCGCCAGCCGGCAGCGCCCGAAGCGGCTACTCAGCCGGCAAGGCCGAAAGTCTCGACCACACAACCGGCACCACTGCCGCAGCCACCGCCGGCCAACAAGCCATCTCAAAATACCGACGTCGCAATCAATCTGCCAAAGCCCCAGGTTCCGCCGCCGGCAAACAAAACCGACTCGTTGGCTCAGCGCGCCTCCTGGGTGCGCGACTTCAGCGGCGGCAATTGCTTCTACGCGACCCTGACATCGGCAACGGGCACATCCGCGGCCATCGAGGGATTCGGAACCGCCGTGCAGCCTTTCGAGCAACTGCTTGGTGCGTTCCAGTCCAGGTTCAACGTGGAGCCGGACATCAGCGTGCGCCTGATTACCCCATCACAATGCGGCGTACCCACCTTCCTGCACCTTCTCGACCGAAGCGAGGCTGAACGACCGCAGCTCGTGCTCGACCGGACATCGGTGCCGGACGGATCACCGATCAGCGGCACGCTGGTGACGCGCGGGGGGCTCATCTCCAGCGTGTTGCTGATCAACCACAATGGCACCGCCTTCAACCTCGACAGCCGCATGGTCGCGCAGCCGGACAGGGCGACCTTCAAGATCGCCATCGATCTCGCCGCTGACGACAAGGCGGCCGGCAAGGCTTTGCCTCAGGTCATCCTGGTGATCACCGGGCCACGGGACGTTCAGGCTGCGATGTTCGCGGGCCCGACCCCCGCCTCGGAAGTGCTGCCCCAGATCCTTAAGGAGATCCAGGCGGACTATTCCGGATTTTCGGCCACCGCCAAGTATTTCCGGCTTGGCGGATAGCGCGGACGCCGATGGTTCTCTGCCGCCTGCTCTCTTCCACCCTGTCCCAGTCACGCAAGGAGCGCGGACCGATCCGGTCTGTTGCTGATCGGATCGGCCGCATGAAGCTTGCTGCGCTTGCCGGCACGGCTTTGCTCTCCGTGCTATCCGTCAACAAGGCCCATGCCGAATTCACCGTCTGCAACCAGACGCTCGACGTTGTCAACCTCGCCGTCGGACAGAAGGTCGACGATGCCGACCAGACCGACGGCTGGTGGACGATCGGCGCCAACCAGTGCGTCAACGTCATCCGCGAGGAGCTGACCAACCGCTACATCTACATCTACGCCACGGACGTCTTCGGCCATGCGATCCTCACCGGATCGATCGAGATGTGCATCGACCGGCGCCGCTTCTCGATCCGCGGCATCGACGAATGCTGGCAGCGCGGCCATATCGCGGCGCGGTTCGTCGAGGTCGACACGCAGGAGCAGGTGCGCTGGACCTATTTCCTGAGCGGGAACGGTCCGTGACGCACAGCATCGACACGAGCTTCAAACTGAAGAAGCAGGCGCGCTTGGCCGAGCGCCGCCGCAAGCTGTGGCGCTGGATTCTTTCCGGCGTTGCGGCACTCGTCCTCGTCTCGGCAGCCACGGGTTTCTACCTCACACGCGATTACTGGTCCTTCGGCGACGAGGACGAGGAACTGCATCCGGTCGAGGGGATGGAAGACGTGCCGCCCGACGCTTCGGTCTATGTGCCGGCCATTATCGACCTCGCCGGCGATCCGATGTGGATCACGCTGGCGCCCGATGCCGACACGGCCAAGGGCAAGACCGTCGCGCGCCCGGCCGAGCTCGACAGTTCCGGCGCCTCGCCGCAGATCGAAATCCTGTCCGATGTGATGTTGAGCGCCAGCGAAAAATTCATGACGACGATCCCCTCGACGCAAGAGGATTTCGCCTTCTTCCAGGCGCAGCGGCAGACCGCGCCGAAATCTCCTGCAACGGCGCCGGACGATGAGCAAGCCGCCCCCCTCGCTCCGGGCGCAGCCGACGACCAGCAAGGTGATCTTGAGAACGATCTTCAGGCCGCACCCGACGAGAGCGAAGCCCCTGCCAGTTCAGCGCCCAAGGCGGATGCCGATGATCGGGAAGCGGGCTGGGGCGAGACCGTCGACCAGGGCGAGGCCGCCCTTCCCGCTTTCAAGAAGACCCAGATCGAGAACAACACGACCGTTGCGACAGTCAGCAGCGAATACCAGCGCTTCGAAGCGACCGAGGACACATTCGTAAAAATCCTCAACGACCGCAGCCTGGACAGCGTCGTCGCCGATGCGCATTTCTCCGCCGACGACGCGAAGCTGGCGGGCGAAGCGCTGAAGACGCTGTTCAACCGTGACGGGCTGGGGGCGGGCTTTGTCGTGGCGATGCGCGGATTCAGGCCGAACCGCGAGACCACCACCATGTCGCTTATGCAGGTCTCGATCTACGCCAGGAATGTCTATGTCGGCACGCTGACGCGCAATGCTGCGGGCGCGTTCGTGTCGGGCGTCGACCCGTGGGTGCGGGAGGACCTTTTCAACTATTCAGGCGCATCCGACGAAGGCGGGCCCAAGCGCCAATATCGCCTGCTCGATGCGATATATTCGACGGCCGCCCGCAACAAGGTTCCGACCAGCGTGATCGGAGAGGCCATCATGTATCTGTCGCGAGGACAGGATCTCGACGCCTTCGCCAGCGAGGACCAGCGGCTGGTGCTGATCTACTCGCAGACGCCGCGCGGCCAGGGCGAAATCTCAGGACGGGTCCTCTATGTCGGCGTTCAGGGCACGGAGAAGACGCTCGACTGTTTCGTCTTCCAGCAGAGCGACGGCCAGTATGCGTGCGTGACGGGCAATGACGAGGTTCGCTCGCTCAACGTCACCAACGGCATGGTCACGCCGGTGAGCGGGGTGATGACCTCGACGTTCGGCCCGCGCAAACACCCGATCCTGGGCACCGTTCGCATTCATAAAGGCGTCGACTGGGCCGCTCCGGTCGGCACGCCGATCATGGCCGCCTTCGACGGCGAAATCACCTTCCAGGGCGATGGCGGCAGCTATGGCAATCTGGTGAAGATTACGCATGCCAACGGGCGCGAGACGCGCTACGCGCATATGCAGAAATTCGCCATCGCGAGCGGCGTCGGCACCAAAGTGAAGGCCGGCGACGTCATCGGCTATATCGGCACCACCGGACTTTCGACCGGCCCGCACCTGCATTTCGAGCTCTACCAGAGCGGCCAGGCGATCGATCCGCTGGGTACGGTCACCACGGTCGCCACCTATGCGTCCGGCGGCGCCGGCGGCGGCTACGGCGATGCTGCCGTCGAGACGCTGACCGACCGCATCGTCCATGTCGAAAGCGGCGGCAAAGCGCGAGCCAAGAACCCGCTCTCCTCGGCGACCGGTGCCGGTCAGTTCATCACCAAGACCTGGATCCGGATGATGAACACCTATCGGCCCGATCTCGCCCGCTCGCTGTCGACCGCCGACCTGCTCGCGCTCCGCTACGACGCCACGCTGTCGCGCGAGATGGTGCGCAATCTGGCGCGCGAGGGCGAAGCCTATCTTCGCGCCCGCGGCCACCAGATCACCGCCGGGCGGCTCTATCTCTGCCATTTCCTAGGCATGGAAGGTGCTGCCCAGGTTCTGGCGGCGCCCGGCTCGGCGCAATTGAGCGCAGTGCTCGGCTCCGCCGTGATCCAGGCCAACCCTTTCCTTACCGGAAAGACCACCAGCTACGTTGTCGACTGGGCCGAGCGGAAAATGGGTCAGAAGGTGACCCGCTTGGCGTCGTCCGATCAGAACCAGCAGACGACCACGACCCAGGTCCGACAGACATCGCCGGAGTTCGAGAAATACAAGCAAGCCGTCACGGCCCTGATAAGCTCGATCCAGGCCACCCTTTGAGGCCCTGTCGCGCTACCGTCGGTCGCTGTTCGCAGCGTGAGTGATTCGTGCGGCTTATTCCGTCCTGATCCGCATCTCGACCCGGCGGTTGACCGGATCGTAGGGATCGGCGACGCGCGGGTGCGACTTGCCGAGACCAATAGCTTCGAGCCGGGTGGCCTGTACGCCGTTGGCGGTCAGGAATGCGGCAACCGATTTCGCCCTGCGCTGCGACAGCTCCTGATTGTAGCGATCCGAACCCGAAGCATCGGTGTGGCCTTCGACAACGAAGCTGAACGAACTCAACCGGTTGTCTTTCAGCGCCTTGGCGAACTCGTCGAGCTCGGTGCGCGCGGTCTGGTCGAGCTGGGCGGAATCCAGCGCGAAATTGATCATCATGTCGAGCCCGGTTTTGGTCGGGGCCGCGGTCTGGTCGTTCTTGCTCTTGCACTCTTCTTCAGTGCCGACGCAAATCCCGCGCGTCGCGCCGAGATTGCTCGCGCCGGTGAAGAACTTCACGATATCTTCGGATTTCTGAAGCGGATCAGCGGAAACGTGCGTCGAAAAAAGCACGGCCGCCAATGCAAAGGCTGAACTGGCCCACCGCATGACCGTTACTCCCTGTTTGAGCGGATCTCGCTGCGGCGGACGATAGCAAATCTCGCGACGATTGTCTGTGAACAAACACACGCTGCGAGCGCTCGTCATTTGCTAAGCTAACGCTTGACCAGCGCCTCCGCCGGGGCTTCAGTGTCTCTATTCCTAATAAGGGCGTGGCAGCCATGGCGAGGGGGCTCCGGTTCAGGACGGCGCGGGATCTCTTCAGCGCTTGCCCCGCCATCGCCCGGGACATGAAAGCGGTCCCGACAGACCAGCCCTCGATCGAGTTTTGCCGGGCGCTGCTCGCTGGACGCGTTCCGGAGGAGGCAATCACCTTCTGCGCCTATCTTCTGCCGGAGCGGGCCGCGATCTGGTGGGCGCATGAGTGCCTGAGCAACCTTGCCGAGCTCCTCGGCGACAGGGACCTCGAATTGCTGGCGCTCGTCGGCGACTGGGTCGGCGAACCCGGCAACCCCGACCATCGCGAGGCGGTGGCCCAGGCCGTTGAGGTGCCGCCCGCGACGCCGGTTTCCTGGATCGCTTTGGCAGCAGGCTGGCGCGACGGCGACTCGGGCGTCGATCAGGCGACAGCCGAATTTCCGACCGCCCATGCCGTCAGCGCGGGGATACTGGCAGGCCTTGCGCGGGTATCGCTCGCGGACCGGTTTACCGTGCTTTCAACCTTCGTCGAAATGGGCATCGAGATGGCGGAGATGGAGGCGCAGCAGCAATCGGCCGATGCTTACTAGCCAAGCCTGCTCAAACTAGCCAAGCCTGCTCGAATGTCGGCGATCACGTATAGCCGCCTTGCGCCCCTTGGGGTCAACCTCCCCAGCCGCCGCCACCACCACTATTGCCGCCGCTACCGCCTCCGCCCATCGCTGGAATAACTGGAGGCGGAGCTTCAGTTGTTACCTCCGCCGGTTCGATCGGCTTCTTCGCGGTGACCTTCTTCTGCTTGATCACCTTTGGCGTGGTCGTTGTCCGAACGACTTTTTGCTTCGTCATCGGCTCCGATTCGACCTGGGGCGTCACGGCGGTGCACCCCGCGACAGCCAGAACTCCAGTTAGGAATGTTGCGATGATTGCCAGTTTCGATGCCCTGCCCACCATTGCCTCCTTGTTGATCAGAACAAGTCCCGACGCGGATTGGCTTGCTCCCAGACCGCTCTGGCCGTCTTGACCAGTTGAACGTCCAACGAGCCCTCCGCCGAAATCTTTGATTTGAGTTCCCCACGCAGCTGTTTCAGGGCCGCCGTTTTCGCTTTAGCTCCGAACTTCGCCAGCGTGGCCTTGGCATCTGGAATTTCGTTGCGAACATCGAGCGCCGCCGCGAAAGCAAGGTAACGTACGGCGAGAGGCTGGTCCGCCTTGTTGCCCCGCTGCAGTTCCAGAGCCGCGCGATCATATGCGGCCGACTGATCACCGCGGTCGGTCGCTACCTCGAAAAGGCGTTGCGCCTCAGCAAGGTCCTGCTGCACACCGACACCGTCCCTGTACATACGCGCCAAGCTGCCGGGAGCGTAGGGTTGGCCGAGATCCATGGATTTCTGGAAGAGTTCGAGCGCGCTCTTGGGATCCTTCTCAACCCCAGTGCCGGCGAGATAATTTCGGCCGAGCAGGTTCATCGAATACATGTCCTGCCGTTCGACGCCCGCTTTGAGGAAGGCCACGGCGCGAGCCGGATCGGCAGGTACGCCGTTACGACCTTCCGTAAAAATCGCGGCGAGGTCGTTCATGGCATAGGTGTGCCCCATCGCCGCCGCTTTGAGCAGCAGGTCCAGGCCCTTGGTGGCATCACGATCGACGCCATAGCCGTTGAACAAAGCGCGACCCCACGAGGTCATTCCATACGGATCGCCCTTGTCGGACGCTGCGGCATAGAAGGTATTGGCCTGCTTGCGATTGACGGGCATTCCCGTTCCCGTGGCGTTGAGATAGCCAAGCTCGAACACCGCCCGGACATGCCCCATGTCGGCAGCCTCCTGGATCGCCTTCTTGGCCTCGTCGACCTTGCCGGCAACGAGCAGCGCACGCCCGAGCTGGTAGCGGAAGCGGGCGACGTCGGGATAGGCTTTCACCGCTGCCCGGCAGACATCCACGGCGTTGCTGCTGATTTCGTTCGGCAGCAGGCCGGGGACGACGCCCTGCAGGTCGAGAGGCTCGCCGGCCTCCCTGTCACAGGCGTCGACGCTTGGCGACAGTTTCATCGTCGCCGGCTTTGACGGCGTGTTGTCGGCCCTTATTTCGAAGCCGACGCTCAGCGGCTTGACGGCGCCGATCTGGGGTTCGTAGCGCAAGTGGTCGACTTCATCGGCCATCAGGCTTGAATCCGGAGACAAGGTCCGGTCCGGCAGCGACAGCGTTCCCGTTGCCGGATAGCTTGCAAGCTTCACGCTGACGGCGGGATCCTTGGTCGGGAAAACGAGCTTCAGCGGCACCGGGCCGACACCGACCGGGACGCTTACGTCACGGTTCTCGATCGCCTCGGCGGCGCCGGTGATGTGAATGCCGCGCTCCAGCACCTGCTGCTCCTGCTCGGCCTCGAGCGAAGCCATGAGCTGCTGCCCTTCGGCGGCGTTCCCGTTCTTGACCCGAAACACCAGGATACCTTGGGATTGACCGCCCCAATTGTCATGCGTGGCATAGGCCAGCATGTCGACCTCTTCCTGCGCGCCGGATCCTTTCGGCACGTCCAGCTTAAGGCGCGGCAGATCCTTGCCCGCAATCGGCTGTCCGATAGCGACAGGCTTGCCGTCCAGCGTCAGGCGTCCAAGCGCCGGCGGCCTTTCGATGCTGACGGTGACCGCGCCGCCGTCGACATCGACCGGCTCCGGCAGGTCAAGCGCCACCGGTCCGACGCCCGACGGCACGACCTTTTCCAGCACCGGCGGCAGCGCCGGTCGACTGGCGCGGCGCATCAGCACCACCTCGTCGATCAGCGACGAATTCTCCCAAGGAACCTGCTTGCCATCGGTGGCTTTGACCACGTCGCGGCGAACCGCCGCCATCACCGTGCGGATCTCCTGGTTGGGCGCCAGCGCCCGGCGCGAGAAGGCGGACGAGAACGGGCTGAGATCATCCGCTCCGTCATAGGCGACGGCTCCCGGCTCGGTGGCGAAGGCAATCAGCGTGTTCAGCGAGCTCTTCACCTGCGCAAGTCCGGTGCCGCCCGCGGCAATCAGCTGGTCGCGCAACCAATAGTCCTTGCGCGGGAACGGATTGTTGCGGCAGGCATCGAGGATGATCACCTGGATTTTCGATTTCGCCCGCAGCTGCTCCAGCACGTCGTCGAGCTTGATCGCCTGGACCTCGATGTCGGCCGCGGCCTTGAGCGAGGCATCGACCGGGATGAGGAAATTCTCGCCGCCGATCTGAAAACCGTGGCCCGAATAGTAGACGACGGCGAGATCGGCACCGTCCGCCGCGGCGAGATAGTTGCGGAACTGCTCCTCGAACCGAAGCTTGGTGAGATCCTTGGCGACGAACACGTCGAAGCCGGCCAGGCGGAATGTGTTCGACACATCCTCGGCATCCTTGTCCGGGTTCTTGAGAGCCGGGATGTCGCGGTATTCGGAATTGCCGATCACAAAGGCGACCCTGCGCTCCGCATGAGCTTCGAAGGCCGTGAAGCTCACGAGAACCAGGGCTGCAAGGAACGCGCAGCATCGCAGCATGGCAAATCCTTAACTGCTATGACCTGTCGGCCACAGGAACGCAGCTTGCGGCGCCGAGGTCTGTTAAAGAGTTCACAATCTGCCGGGACCAGAGCAGACCGCATGCATAACGACAGCGGGCATGCGTCTCATCCAACCAAGTACTAAATTACTCCAGAGACCTATTCACCGCAATGACAAGACGCGTTGGATCGCCGGATTGCGTCGCGGCCATCCAACTTCCGGTTCAGGGCTGCCGGGCGTTTGCGCTGCCTATGCCAGCCGCGCGGCGTGCCACTTCAAATGATCGTCCATGAAGGTCGAGATGAAATTGTAGGAATGATCGTAGCCCTCCTGCATGCGCAGCGTCAGCGCGGTGCCTGCCTTTTTGCACGCCTCTTCGAGCAGCCAGGGACGAAGACCATCCTGGAGGAAGCCGTCGGCGCTGCCCTGGTCGACGAGCAGTTCGCCGTAACGATGGCCGTCCTCGATGAGCAGCGTGGCGTCACAGGCGCGCCAGCTCTTTTCGTCTGATCCCAGATATTTTTCCAGCGCCGGCCGCGACCAGCCCGCCGTCGTCGGCTGCACGATCGGCGCGAAGGCCGAGCAGCTCCGGAAGCGCTCAGGGTTCTTTAGCGCGATGGTCAGCGCGCCGTGCCCGCCCATCGAATGGCCGAAGATCGACTGGCGCGACACGTCGACCGGGAAATTGGCGGCGACGAGCGCCGGCAATTCCTCAGTGACGTAGGAGTACATGCGATAGTTCTTCGCGTAGGGCGCTTGCGTGGCATCGACATAGAAGCCGGCGCCGCAACCGAACTGCCAATTGTCCTTCTCATCGGGAACGTCCGGACCGCGCGGGCTGGTGTCGGGGCAGACGACGACGAGTCCAAGCTCGGCCGCCAGGCGCCGGTATTCGCCCTTGTCCATGACATTGGCATGGGTGCAGGTGAGCCCCGAGAGATACCACAAAACCGGCAAAGGCCCGTCCTTCGCCTGGGGTGGCACGAAGACGGCAAAGGTCATGTCGCAAGCGCAGACTTCCGACGCGTGCGAATAGACGCCCTGGATGCCGCCGTGCGATTTGGACGTGGAAAGGACGTTCATCGGTTCTGCCTTCTCGCCGGGAATGTCCGGCCGACATAGCTGCCAGACTCCGCGCTCGCAACCTTGCACCTCGCCAAAATGACACAGACGCGCGATCGAGCCACAGAAGGGCGGACATTTCGAGCCGCTCTCGTTATGCGTCGCCTCCCAGGCGAGCCTTCGCGTGTTCTAGGGTCGGCAAGAGAGCATCCGGGCCGGATCGCAAAAAGAAGTCTTTTTCTGTCCTTTGCTTCGCCGAAACCGAAGCGGGGCGCTCGCTGGCAAGCGGGCAGGGAAAATTCGACGGATTATGGTCGGAAGCTATACGCCGGTGCAATGCGGGTGGGGGTGCTCGCATTGCACCGGCGGCTCGGCAATCAGCGGATTGATGAGCAGATCGCGGTGCGCTGCCGCTCGCCGCATCGTCAAGCGATAAGCTGGTCGATCCTGATCGGCAGATCGCGGATGCGCTTGCCCGTCGCGTGGTAGACCGCGCTGGCAACGGCGGCGGCGGTGCCGACATTGCCGAGTTCGCCCAAGCCTTTGACGCCGGCCGGATTGACGGCGTGGTCTACCTCCGGGACCAGGATCACCTGCAGGTCCCTGATGTCGGCGTTGACCGGCACGAGGTAATCCTGCAGGTCGCGGTTGACGTAGCGGGCATAACGCCTGTCGACCTCGGTCGCTTCATGCAGCGCCTGGCCGATGCCCCAGATCATGCCGCCCATCAGCTGGCTGCGCGCGGTGCGCGTGTTCATGATGCGGCCGGCCGCGAAAGCGCCGACGATGCGCGGCACACGGATTTCCCGAGTATAGCTGTTGATGCGAACTTCGACGAACTCCGCGCCGAAGGCGTATTTCACCGAGTCCTCGTCCTGATCGCCGCCATGGAATTCCGACTGACCGGCATAGAGTTTCTTCACTGCCTCAGGCGTCGCGCCTTTCGGGGCAAACTCGGCATATTCCTCGATCGCGCCAATTTGCATCGCCTTGAAGACGTCCTCGATCTTCGCGGACGCTCCGCCCCTGGCCGCAAGCTTGCCGCCGTCAAGGTCCAGTTCCTCGTTATGTGAGCCGGCAAGCGGGCCGCCTTCGGCCGTGGCTCCGGCGGAGAGCTTCGCCCGGATGGCATCGCAAGCCTTCAGAACCGCCGAGCAGACGCTTGCGGTGGAAATCGAACCACCTGAGACCGGGGCCGGAGGCAGGCTGCTGTCGCCCATTTCGACGGTCACCTTGTCGATCGAAACGCCAAGACGTTCCGAGGCCATCTGGGCGGCCACTGTCCGGACGCCGGTGCCGATCTCATGCGAGCCGCATTGCACCCGCACATCGCCATCCGACGTCAGGCGCACGCGCGCCGCGCATGGTGCCACCGCGGTGGGGTAGATGGCGGTGGCGCAGCCCATGCCGATCAGCCAGTCGCCGTCGCGCATCGCGCCGACCTTGGGGTCCCGCTTCGCCCAGCCGAAGGCATTGGCCGCCTGTTCATAGCATTGGATCAGCGAGCGGCTGGAGAAGGGCTTCTTGCCGATCGGTTCCGCCTTCGGCTCATTGATGCGGCGGAACTCGACCGGGTCCATGCCAAGCGCCACCGCCATCTCGTCCATCGCGTTTTCCAGCGCGTAGACGTAAGGTGTCTCGGGCGGCGAACGCATGTAGCCCGGCGTGTTGCGATCTGCCTGGACCAGCGACACATGCGTCAACACCGAGCCGTAGTCGTACATGCGGCCGGTCGCCGAGGTGCCGCCGACAACATAGGGATCAGGGCGCGATGTCACCTCCCATCCTTCGTGCGCGAAAGCGGTGATGCGGCCGTCCTTGCCGGCGCCGATCCGGATGCGGTGGCGGGTTTCGGCCCGGTAAGTCTGTGTGCCGAAAGCCTGCATGCGGCTCGTCACGCAGCGCACGGGACGCCCGAGACGTTTTGCGGCTACTGCGACGATGGCGGTGCGCGGCGTCATCGGTCCTTTTGAGCCGAAGGCGCCGCCGATGAAGGGACTGACGATGCGCACATTGGCCGGATCGATTTTCAATTCTCTCGCAAGTTCGGCCTTCCAGCCGGTGACGTTCTGGGACGGCTCGTGGACGATGAGCTGATCGCCCTGCCAAAATGCCGTCGTGGAGAACAGCTCGATCGGGTTGTGGTGCTGGGTGGGCGTTGAATACCGAGCGTCGATCCTGACCGCGGCGGCTGCATAGGCGGCGTCGAAATCGCCTGCTTTCACATCCTCCTTGAACAGCGGACTCTTGCCGGCGGCGGGAATGGTTTTGGTGCCGGGACTATCGAAACTCGCGGACGGCTTCTCTTCCTCGTAATCGGCGCGGATCAACTGGGCCGCCTCCTCCGCCGCCTCGAATGTCTCGGCAACGGCCAAGGCGATGATCTGGCCGTCGTGGAAAATCGTCCTGTCATGCAGCGGTCCGATCGAGGTCGCGCCGGCGTTGCCGAATTTCGGCTTCTCGACCTTGTCCATGTCGCCATAAGTGACGATGTCGAGAAGGCCGGGCACGGCACGGGCATCGTCCAGGTGAAGCTTCGTCACCCTGCCCTTGGCGATGCTGCTGGTGGCCAGCGCGCCATAGGCTAGGTTTGCCGTCGGCAGGTCTGCCGGATAGTGGGCTTGCCCGGTGACTTTCAGCCGCGCATCGACGCGCGGCAGCGGTTCGCCCATGTTCTCCTTGGGCTTCGGAGCGGCTGGGTCCATGGTCACACCTTCATGTCTCGCGTTTCGAGCAGCGCGCGCACCAGCGTCCGCCTTCCGAGCTCGATCTTGAACGCATTGTGCTGGCGCGGTTCGGCACCGGCAAAGGCAGCGTCCGCCGCCGCACCTGCCGATGCCTCGTCGAGCTTCTTGCCCTGCAGGGCCGCTTCGGCCTCGCCGGCGCGCCACGGCACCGTCGCCAGCCCGCCGAGCGCAATCCTTGCCTCGCGGACGCTGTCGCCGTCGAGGTCGAGCGCAACGGCCGCCGAGGCCAGCGCAAAGGCATAAGACTCGCGGTCGCGGATCTTCAGGTAGCGCGAGCGCCGGGCCCACGGTAAGGCAGGCACCTCGATGGCGGTGATGATCTCGTCCGCCGCCAGATCCGTCTCGATATGCGGCGTGTCGCGGGGCAGCCGATGCAGCCTGGCAAAGGGAATTTCGCGCGCTCCGCGAGACCCCTCGGCTCGAATAACGGCATCGAGCGCAATCAGAGCCTGGGCAAAGTCGCCGTGATAGGTGGCAATGCAGGCATCGCTGGCGCCCAGCACCGCGTGCTGGCGGTTGAAGCCTTCCATCGCCGCGCAGCCCGAACCCGGCACCCGCTTGTTGCAGGCCCAGGAGGACTCGCGGAAATATTCGCAGCGCGTTCGCTGCAGCATGTTGCCGGCAAGGCTCGCCATGTTGCGGATCTGGCCGCTTGCCGCTAGCCGCAAACTTTCGGCAATGACGGGATAGCGGCGTTTGACTTCGCCATGGTCGGCAGCCTCGCCCATCCGCACCAGGGCGCCGAAGCGCACGCCGTCGTCGGTAACCCTGATCTGCCTCAGCCCTGGCTCTTCGAGCCGGTTGAGGTCCAGCAGCCGGTTGGGCGCCGCCACCCCAAGTTTCATATAGTCTGCAAGATTGGTGCCGCCTGCGATGAACTGCGCGTTCGCCCGTGTCGGTTGGTCGTCCTCGGTGGTAAAGCGGGATGCGATGGCGGCCGCGGCGGAGACATCTGTCGGCCGTTCATAGATGAAGGGGCGCATCGTCAGGTTCCTCTCGCCTGATCGCGCGCCTGGACGACCGCGGCGACGATGTTCGGGTAGGCCGCACAGCGGCAGATATTGCCGCTCATATATTCGCGGATGTCGTCCTCGGAGTTGGCGTGGCCTTCGTTGACGCAGCCGATGGCCGACATGATCTGACCCGGCGTGCAGTAGCCGCATTGGAACGCGTCGTGGTCGATGAAGGCCTGCTGCATCGGATGCAGCTTGCCGTCGCTCGAGGAAAGCCCTTCGACGGTCGTCACCTCCTTGCCGTCGTTCATCACGGCGAAGCTCAAGCAGGAGAGCACGCGCTTTCCGTCCACCAGAACGGTGCAGGCGCCGCACTGCCCATGGTCGCAACCTTTTTTCGTGCCGGTAAGGCCGACATGGTCCCGCAGGGCGTCAAGCAGGCTGGTCCTGGCATCCAGCGAAAGCTCGTAAGGCTGCTTGTTGATGCGCAAGGACACCGCGACCTTTTCCCTCAAGCCGGAACGGGTCGCGGCCGGTTTTTCCGCTCTCGTTGGGGAGCTGAGCAAGGGCGCCGCCGCGGCGGCTGAGACAGTAGCTGTCATGAAGCTTCGCCGGCTGAGGCCGGTCGTGCTTGGCGCGGAGATTCGGGACATGGCTCGCTCCCAGGCTGGCTGTCATCGGGGCTGGCTATGGGGCGCTAACCTATCAACGGGGGCATTGTTCCGAATTTTGCAGGCGAAGGCCCGGAAGCTCACGCGACTGTGACAGCATCGACGGAAGTCGGAGGCAGAGCACGCCGGGACAGCAGAGGAACGTTCCGCGCAAGGGAGGTTGACTGCCACGCGGCGGTGCGCACCAGCGCTGCGCAAGCTCGCACAACCGATCGAAAGTCACACCGGTAGATACCAATTCTCCAGTTGTCGAACCGTAGCTGAGCAATAAGGCTAACAGGCCCTGCCCAACGACAGGAGGGGTGGTTTCGAGCAGGGCATGGGAGCGGGGCTCTGGTTCAATGCTGCGGTCCTTGCGCCACCAGATGGAAGCTGTATCGGTCGCGCACGAACTCGTTGAAGAACCGGCCCTTGGACCGAGCAGCCTTGAATGCCGCGTGGGTCTCTGGCTCAACCTGCTCATAGTCATAGCGGTCGCCGCTCGGGACAAACCATACCGAAAGGATCTTCGTCGCCGGGTCGTAATAGATGTTCCGGATGGCGGTGGAAGGCATGACGAGCGCCCCGTTGGCCAATGCGTAATTCCCGGAGCTGTCAATGGGTTCCGTCGCACCGGCTGCCGACGGATCAGGGCCTTGCGAGACCTGCCGAATTGCCTATCTGAGGTTTATGCCGTCAACGAAATCGAGCGCCACGGCGCAAGTCCGCCAAGGAGATCTTTTCGGTGTTCCAAACGGCCTGCCGGAAGGATTCCGCTACCGGCCGGAGCTGATCACGCGCAACGAAGAAAGCGCGTTGGTGCGCTGCATCGAAGGCCTGCCGTTCAAGCCCTTCGACTTCCACGGCCATCTAGCCAACAGGCAGGTTGTCGGCTTCGGGCTGCGTTACGACTACGACCGCCGCGAGGTCGTGGAAGCACCGGCCATACCCGACTTCCTGCTGCCGCTTCGCGACAAGGTCGCCGACTTCGCCGGTCGGCCCGCGTCGGAGTTCTCGCAGGTGCTGATCAACGAATACCGGCCTGGCGCGGGCATCGGCTGGCATCGCGACAAGCCCCATTTCGAGCTCGTCGCAGGCGTCTCCCTGCTGGCATCCTGCAGTTTCCGGCTGCGCCGCAGGAACGGCGCGACATGGGACCGGCAGACGATCGAGGTCGAGCCGAGATCCGCCTATCTCATGGCCGGTCCGGCGCGCAACGAATGGGAGCACAGCATTCCGCCGCTCGCAGAACACCGCTACTCGGTCACATTTCGGACCTTGCGACCCACGCTGTAAGTCCGACGTTCTGCCAGGCCGATATTCCAAGTCGCCCAATCAGGGGTCGAGCCATGGCGTGGTGTCCTCCACAGCCGTGCCGGCCTTTGCCGGATCGGACGGACGGCGCGCGACGAAGCCGCCGAAACCAGCTTGCGCCTGCAGCTTTTCGCCCGCGATCAGCGGCTCACCACGCAGCAGCACGGTGATCGGCTTGCCCGTCACCGCCTTGCCTTCGTAAGGCGAAAAGTCGACGCGCGAGTGCAGCATTTCGTGGCCGATGGTCCACTTGCGTGCCGGGTCCCAGAGCGCGAGATCAGCGTCCAGGCCGGGGGCGATGCGACCCTTGCGGTGGTCGAGACCGTAGATCGCGGCGGCATTGCGCGAGGTCAGATCCAGATATCGCTGCAGCGAAAGGCGCCCCGTCAGCAGCCCTTCGGAAAACAGCAGCGGCAGCCTGGTTTCCAGGCCCGGAATACCGCTCAATGTCGTGGTGAAACCTGGCTCCGGCGCCTTGCCGATCTTGTCGGCGAAATAATAGGGCGAATGATCGGACGACCAGAGGTCGATGCCGCCGTCCGCCAGCAGCCGCCAGAGATGCTCGCGGCTATGCGGCGTGCGCGGCGGCGGCGAAAAGACGAAGCGGGCGGCGTCCCTGCCTGGGCGGGCGAGGTCCGCGGCACCGAGGAAGATGTATTGCGGGCAGGTTTCGGCCGCGACGTCGACGCCGCGCTGACGCGCCCGCGCGACTTCCTCGGCGGACTGCCGCGACGACACATGGACGATGGTCATGCGGGTGCCGGTCATCTCCGCCAGCGCCAGAGCCCGATGGGTCGCCTCGCGCTCCATGATCTCGCTGTGCGCCACGGCGTGATAGCGCATCTCGGTGCGGCCAAGCTCGATCAGCCGCTGCCGCGTGCGCCGAATGGCGGCATCGTTCTCGGCATGAACCATGACGATCCAGCCGAGCTTCCTCGCCGTATCGAGCACGGTGAAGAACAGGTCGTCGTCGACCGCGAAGCCCTGGTAGGTCATGAAAAGCTTGACCGAAGCAATGCCTTGCCCGGCCAATTGGCTAAGTTGTGCCTCGACGTTGGCGCCGGTCCCCATCGTCACCACCGCATGGAGGCCGTAGTCGATGATGGAACGGCCGGCCGCGCAGCCCATCGCCCGTTCGAGCGCATCCACCGTGGTCATATTTGGACCCGGCATGCCGAAGGGCACGATGCAGGTCGTGCCGCCGAATGCGGCCGAGATGGAGCCCGATTCAAAATCGTCGGCGTTACCGGCCCCGCCCCAAACAGGCTGGTCGAGATGGCAGTGGGCATCGATGCCGCCAGGCATCACCCACAGGCCCGCGGCGTCAATGGTTTGCCCACCTTGCAGGCCTGAATCGATCGCCGCAATGCGGCCGTCATCGATGCCGACGTCGCAATCCCGCCAACCGTCATCCAAAGCGACCCTACCGCCTTTTACGACCAGCTGATGCGAGCGCCGCGCCATTCGTGCCGCTCACGCCGCTGTGCTGTTGCGGGTCACCGGGCAGGCAAGCACCGGTCAGGCCCTCAGCCGCTTGCCATCGGGATCGAAGGGCGGCCTGTCGAGCAACACGGCATTGTGCGGCCGGCCGAGGATCGCGACGGTGACGGCATCGCCGGATTTCACCGAGCCCGCCTTCACGTAGCCGAGCGCCAGCGACATCCCGACATGATAGCCGTAGGCGCCAGACGTGACCTGGCCGACCGGCGTGCCATCGGGAAGGAAGATCGGCTCGCCGCCGGTGGCGTCGGCATCCTTCGCCTCGATCGAGATCATGATCAGCTCGTCGCGGGCCGGCTGCGATGCCAGCGCGGCATAGGCGTCGCGGTTGAGGAAGTCGCCCTTATCCATCTTGATCAGGCGGTCGAACTTCACTTCCTGCGGCCAATATTCGGGCGAGTATTCGCGGCCCCAGCTGCCATAGCCCTTCTCCACCCTGAGCGACATCAGCGCGCGCGAGCCGACCGGCCCGCCGCCTTCCTGACGCGCCGCGTCGAGCAGGGCGTTGTAAAGAGCGGTCTGGTCCTTCTCCTCGCAATAGAGCTCCCAGCCGAGATCGCCGGTGAAGGAGACGCGCAGCGCAATGACATCGAGCCCGGCAACGGTGATGCGGCGCGAGGCCATGAAGGGGAACGACGCCGTCGTCAAATCGTCATTGGTCAGGCGCTGCAGCACCGCGCGCGACTTCGGCCCGGCGACGTTGAAGCCGCACATGTCCTCGGTGAGCGAGCGGAACGTCGTGCCCTCCGGCAAGGGCAGCATCTTGAAGAAACGCTGATGATAGCGCTCGGCCATGCCGGAGCCGAAGACGCGATACTCGTCCTCCGCCAGCTTGGTGACGGTGAAGTCGCCGGCGATGCCTCCGCGCTTGCCGATCAGCGGCGTCAGGCAGGATCGTCCGACCCGCGAGGGAATCTTGTTGGCGAAAAGCGCGTTCAGCCAGGCCTCGGCGCCCGGCCCCTTCACCTCGTATTTGGCGAAGTTGGAGATGTCGATGATGCCGACATGGTCGCGCAGCATGCGCGCCTCGCGGCCGACAGGGTGCCACCAGTTCTGCCTGGTGAAGCCGATCGTCTCCTCGCGCGGCTCGCCGTCGATCGAGAACCACAGCGGATGCTCCCAGCCGA
This sequence comes from Mesorhizobium sp. WSM4887, assembly GCF_029625865.1. Taxonomy (NCBI): domain Bacteria; kingdom Pseudomonadati; phylum Pseudomonadota; class Alphaproteobacteria; order Hyphomicrobiales; family Phyllobacteriaceae; genus Mesorhizobium; species Mesorhizobium sp. WSM4887. The sequence continues at coordinate 758,918 of NZ_JARTVP010000002.1, read as the reverse complement.
AGTTCAGGCCGAACACCGCGCCGTTTTCTTTCTGCATGGAATAGGCCGGCCGTATGCGCACAGGCCGGCCCGCAGCGCGCTCCTCGTTCGGGAAATGGATCTTGAAGCGATGGCTGTACTGGTCCTGCACGCGCGCCTTGACGAATGCCTTGCCCGCCCAGTGGCCGAAGCGGGCGAGATCCCAGCCGAACATGTCGAGCGTCGGCTCGCCCTCGATCATCCACTCGGCCGCCAGGCGCCCGAGGCCGCCGGATTGCGAAAAGCCCGGAATGATGCCGGCGCAGCAGAAATAGTTGCGCAGCTCCGGAACCGGGCCGAACAGCGCGGCGCTGTCCGGCGACCAGATCATCGGTCCGTTGATCACCCTCTTGACGCCGGCGGCGCCGACCGCCGGCACGCGGGCGATGGCGCGCATCATGTTCTCCTCGATGCGTTCCAGATCGTCCGGGAACAGCTCGTGGCCGAAATCCTGCGGAGTGCCGTCCTCGGCCCAGAATTTCATGGCCCGCTCATAGGCGCCGATCAGCAGGCCGAGGCCCTCCTGACGCAGGTAATATTCGCCATCGCGGTCGGCGACCGAAGGCAGACGCCGGCCCATCGAGGCGATCTCTGGGATGGTCTCGGTGACGAAATACTGGTGCTCGGTCGGTATGAGGGGCAGCGCCAACCCGGCCATCGCGCCGACCTCACGCGCCCACAGTCCGGCGGCGTTCACCACCCATTGCGTGCGGACGTCGCCCTTGGTGGTGCGCACGATCCAGCTGCCGTCCGGCTGCTGCTCCGTTCCGGTCACCGCGGTGAAGCGGTGGATTTCGGCGCCACGCTGGCGCGCGCCGGCCGCGTAGGCGGCCGTCACGCCCGAAGGATCGACATTGCCGCCTTCGGGTTCGTACATGATGCAGCGTATGCCGTCGAAGTCGACGAGCGGGTGCAGCCGCTCGGCCTCCGCGCGGTCGACCTCGTAGAAGTTCATCTTGTAGCGGCGCGCTTTGGCTTCCTGCAGCCGGAGCTGATGTTCACGCGCCTCGGTCTGGGCGAGATAAAGCGATCCCGGCTGGAAGATGCCGCAGCCCTGACCAGTCTCCTTCTCCAGCTCCTTGTAGAGCGCCATGGTGTAATGCTGCAGGCGGCTGATATTGGTCGAGTCGTGCAAGCCGTGAATATTGGCCGCAGCATGCCAGGTCGAGCCCGAGGTGAGCTCGTCGCGCTCGAACAGCACGACATCGCTCCAGCCGTGCTTGGTCAGATGATAGAGGATCGAGCATCCGATCAGGCCGCCGCCGATCACAACAGCCTGGGCATGAGTCCGCATTTACGTGTTCCTTGTGGCTGTGTGCCGGAGCCGGACGGCCGGGCGGCGGGCCGGATAACAACAGGGGTCCGTGCTGGCTCTTGTGCCGACAACATGACCCCACTTTTTCGAACGCCGGCAATGTAGAAAGCTCGGGAAACGACTGTAAAGCCTGCTATTGGGGCTGGCTGCTGCTTTTCGGGGCAGTTAAGAGCAAAAAAAACGAGGTCATAGCCACATCAATCTTCGTTTGTAGGCATAGAGGCCGGGTGTAGCTTTTGGCGGGGAATTGAGCAGCCGCGACCAGCGGCGCCACCAATGGGAGCCACCCGCCATGGACCTGCATTCCGAGCGCGGATACAGACCGGTCAGACCGGCATGCCTCTCGTCGTCCATGCGTCTTGACGGTCCGGCGGCGCGGTCGCGCCGCGGCCTTCAAAACCGGTTCCGCATCAGTCGAAAAGACAGCGCCGAAGCGCCATGTCCGGCACGCGCATCGCGACAACTCGGAGGTTAAGACCTTGGACAAGACATCGCATCCCTATATTCCGACACTGCTCGATCAGCTTAACGACGGCGAGATCAGCCGCAGGGACTTCTTGCGCAAGTCGACGCTGCTCGGGCTTTCGGCCGGCGCGGCCTATGCCATGGCCGGCATCATCGACCCGGCGACGCAAGCGCGTGCCGGCGACCTGCCGAAAGGCGGCAATTTGCGCATCGGCATGCGCTGCATGGAGATCAAGGATCCGCATCTGGCCGACTTCGCCGAAAAATCCAACGTCATCCGCCAGGTCTGCGAATATTTGACCTTTACCGACCGCAACAACATCACTCACCCCTATCTCTTGGAGAAGTGGGACGTCAGCGATGACCTGAAGACCTGGACGCTGCACATCCGCAAGGATGTGAAATGGCGTGACGGCAGGGCGCTTAATGCCGACGACGTGGTCTGGAACCTGAAGCGTGTCAGCGATCCCAAAGTCGGCTCCTCGGTGCTCGGCCTGTTCACCGGCTATCTCGTCGAGGAGTACGATACCGGCGAGAAGGACGACAAGGGCAATCCGAAGAAGTCGAGCCGGCTCTGGTCCGACAAGGCGATCGAGAAGGTCGACGACAGCACGGTGCGGCTGAACCTGTTCTCGCCGCAGATCGCGGTCGCCGAACATCTCTTCCATTATCCGATGTTCATCCTCGATCCGAAGGACAATGGCGCCTTCGGCCCGAGCGCCAACGGCACCGGTCCCTTCGAGATGGTCGAATACACGGTCGGCAAGGGCGCGAAGTACAAGGCGCGGGCCGATTATTGGGGCGGTGCCGCGCATCTCGACACGTTCGAATTCGTCGATCTCGGCGACAATCCCGGCGCCGGCATCGCCGCGATGGCGTCCAAGCAGGTCGATGGCCTGTCGGAAGCCGACGCGGTGCAGATCAATTCGATGAAGGCCTTCCCGCATGTCTCGGTCCACAAGGTCGAGACGACGCAGACCATCGTCATGCGCATGCATCCCGATGTCGAGCAGTTCAAGGACAAGCGCGTGCGCCAGGCCATGCGCCATGCGCTCGACCGCGACAAGATCATCCAGACCGTCCTGCTCGGCGCCGGCACGCCGGCCGAGGACCACCATGTGGCGCCGTCGCACCCCGAATATGCCGCGCTGCCCAAATGGCCGCGCGACGTCGAGAAGGCGAAGAAGCTGATGGCCGACGCCGGCCATGCCGACGGTTTCGAATTGGATTTGGTGACGCGGCCCGACCCGATCTGGGAGCTCAACACGACACAGGCGATGGCCGAACAGCTGAAGGACATCGGCATCAAGGCCAACATCAAGTCGCTGCCGAGCGCGCAGTACTGGGAAGTGTGGACCAGCGCGCCCTTCAGCCTGACCGCCTGGGGCCACCGCCCGCTCGCCATCATGACGCTCGGCCTCGCCTACCGCTCCAATGCCGCCTGGAATGAATCGCATTTCTCGAACGCCGAATTCGACAAGCTGCTCACCCAGGCCGAGGGCATTCTCGACCCGAAGGAGCGCAGCAAGGTGATGGAGAAGATCGAGCTGATCATGCAGGACGAGGGCCCGATCGTGCAGCCGTTCTGGCGCATCTTCTCGACCGTCATGGACAAGAAGGTGCAGGGCTTCGAACTGCATCCATCACAGTACATCTTCGCCAAGGATTATGCGGTCGCCTCCGCCTAGACCACGCTGCGCCCGGCCGGCGACAGAACGGCCGGGCGTTCCTTTCCACTCGCACCCAGAACGGAAACGTCCGGCTGATGGCAATATTCGTGGCGAAACGGCTGGCGATGATGCTGCTCACCATGGTCGCGGCGTCGTTTCTGGTATTCGCCGTCTGCGAGTTCACCCCGGGCAGCGTCGCGCGCAAATCGCTCGGGCCGTTCGCGACGCAAGAGCAGGTCGATTTCCTGACCAAGAAGCTGAGGGCCGACGATCCGCTGCTGGTGCGCTACGGGCGCTGGGCGGGCGTGCTGCTCGGCATCATTCCGGATCCGCTCCAGGACCCGAGCACCGGGCTCAATTTCAAGGATCCGCGCGGCGCGCAGTATTTCGGCAATTTCGGCTATTCGACGCTGAACAAGCTGCCCGTCAACGACGTCATCTGGAACCGGCTCGGCAATACGGCGATCCTGGCCGGGCTGGCCTTTCTGCTGATCGTGCCGCTGTCGATCGTCTTCGGCATCCTGTCCGGCCTGAAGGAAGGCGGCGTGCTCGACCGGCTCTTGTCGGTGATCTGCATAACCTTCACCTCGATCCCGGAATTCGCGTCGGGCGTGTTTCTGGTCACCCTATTCGTCATTCTCTGGCCCGTGCTGCCGGGCACCAGCCCGCTCGATACAGAGGGCGGCTGGTCCGTTCCCTCGCAGCTCGTGCTGCCGGTGGCGGTGCTCGTCATCTATGATTTCGGCTATGTCGCGCGCATGATCCGCGTGTCCATGATCGGGGTGATGGAAAAGCCCTTTATCCGCACCGCGGTGCTGAAGGGAATGAGCACGCGCCAGGTCGTCATCGGCCATGCCCTGCGAAACGCGATGATCGCCCCGTTCACGGTGCTGCTCCTGCAGATCAACTTCCTGATCAGCGGCGTGGTGGTGACCGAACTCGTCTTCGCCTATCCCGGCTTCGGTCGGCTGCTGCTCGATGCCAGCCTGTTCGGCGACATCGCGACCATCGAGGCGGCCACGCTGATCACCGTCGCCATCGCGGTCACGACGCAATTCGTCGGCGATCTCGGTTACATGCTGCTCGATCCACGCATAAGATTGCGATGAGCGCACTGGTCGAGCAAAGAGCTATGGAGGCGACAGCCGTCAAGGCAACGGGCAGGGCACGCCTGAAATGGGCGCGCATCCTGCGCTCGCCTACCGCACTGGTCGGGCTGTTCCTGGTCGGCTTCTGGGTGCTTGCGGCGATCCTCGCACCGGTGCTGCCGCTCTATTCTCCGACCGAGCAGGATGTGATGGCGCTAGCCGACCCGACGCCATCGGCGGCGCATTGGCTCGGCGTCGACATTCTCGGCCGCGATGAGCTGTCTCGCCTGATCTTCGGCGCCCGCACCGTGCTGGTCGTCGCGCCGCTTTCGGTTGCGGTCGCCATGATCGTCGGCATCACGCTCGGCATGATCGCCGGCTATTACGGCGGCTGGATCGATGCCGTGATCAGCCGCCTTTCCGACATCATCCTCGCCTTCCCGGTGCTGGTCCTCTACGTCATCCTGATCGCCAATATCGGGCCATCGATAATCAACATCGTCATCGCCACGACGATCGCCTCGGCGCCAGGAATCGGGCGAATAACGCGCGGGCTGGTACTCGGCCTGAAGGAGCAGGAATACATCGCCGCCGCAAGGCTGCGCGCCGAAAGTACTTTATACATCATGCTTGTCGAGCTGTTGCCCAACTGCCGCGGCATGCTGATCGTCGATGCCTGTCTGCGCATCGGCTACACCATCATCACCATCGGCATCCTCGGCTTCCTTGGCCTTGGCCTGCCGCCGCCCAATCCCGACTGGGGCGGCATGGTCAAGGAAAGCACGACGGTGCTCAACGTCTGGCCTTTGATGTCGGTGCTGCCCTCAATCGCCATCGTCAGCCTGGTTCTGGGTTTCAATCTTTTGGCCGACGGCCTGCGGGAGGCCTGGAAGCCATGACGATGGTCGCCGAGCCAATTTCGACGAAAGGCGAGCGTGCGTCCGAGACGCCGCTCCTCGCTGTCCGAGATCTGCGCATCGAGTTTCGCGGGAAGGCCGAGACGATCGTTGCGGTGCCGAAGCTGTCTTTCGAGGTGAAGCCCGGCGAAAGCCTCGGGCTGGTCGGCGAATCCGGCTGCGGCAAGAGCACCACGGCGATGGCGATCATGGGCTATCTCGGTGCGACAGGCGTCGTCGCCGGCGGCAGTATCCGCTTCGAACGCGAGGAACTGGTCAACGCACCGGCGCATAAGCTTCGCGCCATACGCGGGCGGCGCATCGCCATGGTCTATCAGGACCCGATGAGCGCGCTCAATCCGGTCAAAACGATCGGCGCGCAGCTTGCCGAGGTGCCGATGCTTCATCTCGGCGCAAGTCGCGTCGAGGCGCTCGACATGGCAGCCGCCATGCTGAAAGACGTGCGCCTGCCCGATGCCGGCGACATGCTGAAGCGCTATCCGCACCAGCTTTCGGGCGGCCAGCAGCAGCGCGTCGTCATCGCCATGGCGCTGCTCGGGCGGCCGTCGCTGCTCCTGCTCGACGAGCCGACCACCGGTCTCGACGTGACGGTGGAGTCGGCGGTGATCGATCTGATCGGCGAGCTGCGCCGTCGCTATGGAACCAGCCTGCTGTTCATCTCGCACAATCTCGGTCTGATCGCCGAAAGCTGCGACCGGGTCGGCATCATGTATTCCGGCGAGCTGGTCGAGGAGGCGCCGACGTGCGAGCTGTTCGGCCGGCCACGCCATCCCTACACGCAAGGGCTGATCGACTGCATTCCCGATATCGGGCACGGCAAGCACAGTCGCACGCTTGCCGCCATTCCGGGCCATATCCCGCTGCCGTCGGAGCGGCCGCGCGGCTGCCTGTTTGGTCCGCGCTGCGCCGGTTTCCGCGCCGGCCTGTGCGACCGGCCCGGCATGACGCTGGAACCGGTCGGCGAGCGGCATGTTGTGCGCTGCGTGCGCTGGCCCGAACTCGAGGTGGCTCATCGCGAGCTTCCGCCGCTATCCGGCGAGAGTGCGGCACCGGCAGCCGAGATCACTTTCTCCGACATCACCAAGTTCTATCACCTCGGTCACCACAAGACGCTGAAGGCCAATGAGGCCGTATCCTTCGAGGCCGGCAAGGCCGAGATCGTCGCGCTGGTCGGCGAATCCGGCTGCGGCAAGTCGACCCTGGCGCGTATCGTCACCGGCCTCGACCGCGCCACTTCGGGCGAAATCCGCATGGCTGGCGAAAACATCGCCGCGATCGAAGCGAGCGCGCGGCCGAAGCCCCTGCTGCAATCGATCCAGATGGTGTTCCAGAACCCGGACTCGACGCTCAATCCGTCGCACAGCGCCGGCTTCTCGATCCGTCGCTCGCTGAAGAAGTTCGGCATCCGCAAGGGCAAGGCGGCCATCGACCAGCGCATGCGCGAGCTGCTGGAGATGGTCCGGCTTTCGCCGGACTTCGCCGCCCGCCGGCCGAGCCAGTTGTCCGGCGGGCAGAAGCAGCGCATCGCCATCGCCCGCGCCTTCGCCTCCGATCCGTCGCTGATCGTCGCCGACGAGCCTGTGTCGGCGCTGGATGTCTCCGTGCAGGCGGCCGTGGTGACGCTGCTGCTCGACATCCAGAAGACCCGGCATGCGACGATGCTGTTCATCAGCCATGACCTGGCGCTGGTGCGCCACGTCGCCGACAAGGTCGTGGTGATGTATCTCGGCAAGGTGATGGAAAAAGGCACCGTCGAGGAGATCTTCGGCGGTGCGACCCATCCGTACACCGAGGCGCTGATCTCGGCGATCCGCAGCACCAAACCGGAAGGGGCAGAGCGCAACCGCATCACGCTGACCGGCGACACGCCGAGCCCCGTCGATGTGCCGCGCGGCTGCCGCTTTGCCAGCCGCTGCCATCGCAAGCTGGGTTCGATCTGCGACAGGGAACCGCCACCGATCCGCAGGATGTCCGCCACGCACGAGATCGCCTGCCACATTCCGGCGGAAGCGCTGGAGAGTCCCAGGCATCCGGACGAGGCGAGCGACCGTTCATGACGAGGCCAGCTTCACTGGGCCGCCTCTGGCGTCAGGCCGAACGGTCGCGCGCCATCCTGTCGATCATGGCGCGCATCTGCCTGGCCGGCACCGGCAGCGCCATGCTGACCACCGCGGTCTCGCTTGCATTGAGCGCGCCGGGAATCGACCCCTCCGAAGTGCAATTGGTGCTGACCGCTTACCCGGTCGGATTTCTCATCGGCTGCCTCGTCGCGCGTCCGCTGGTGTCGCGCGTCGGCCATGAGCGCGCCTTCTTCGCCATAACCGTGCTTGCAAGCCTCGCCGCCGCGGGGTTCGCGCTCACCGATTCCATGCCGGCATGGCTCTGCTTCCGACTGCTCGGCGGCCTTGCCATGGCGGCGATGTTCGTTGTCTGCGAAAGCTGGATCAACCTCTATGCCGACCAGCACAATCGCGGCAGGCTGTTTTCCATCTACATGCTGACGACGGCGGTCGCGGTGCTGTTCGGACAGCTGCTGCTGGAGATCGTCGGCGCGCATTCGCCGCATTTGTTCGCCGTCAGCGCGGCGACGGTGCTCTTGTCGGCGCTTGCACGGTTTGTCTCCAGGCCTTGGCCTGCCCTGCCCGCCGAGCAAACCGAGCCGTCCCTGGCCGATATCCCGGCGCATGACGAACGCTACGGCGTCATCCAGTTGCTGCGTCTCGCTCCGGTAACGGTGGTCAGCATCTTCCAGGCAGGCATCACCAACATGAACATCTTCGTGCTGACGCCAATCTACGGCGCCAAGATCGGACTGTCCGCCGCCGCCACTGTCGGCCTGGTGACGACCGTCAGCATTGCCGGCATGCTGGCGCAGACGCCTATCGGATGGCTGTCCGACCGGTTCGACAGGCGCATAATGCTGCTTGTCCAGGGACTGCTTTCCGTGTCGCTATGCGCCTCTATCGCCTGGCTGGGCAGCGGACCGCTACCGCTGCTCTTCCTGCTGTTCTTCCTCTATGGGGCAACCGCGCTCACGGTCTATCCTGTGGCCATCGCCTTCGCCAATTCGCGCATGCACAGCCGGCACATGGTGGCGGCTTCGGGCACGCTGCTTCTGCTCTATTCGATCGGCAACATCCTGACGCCGGGTCTCGCCGCGGGACTGATGGAGCGTACCGCGCCGCAGGCCATGCTGTTTGTGCTCGGCACCGGCGGCATTCTGGTGGCGGTTGCGGCTTGCATCAATCTGCGGCGGCGGCCGGTCGGTGTCGCGGTTGCGCAGCCGTGCGGAGGCGAGCCGTGAACGGCGCCCTTGCCCACCGTCTGGATGGCAAGTTCGTTCTGATCACGGGCGCCGCGAGCGGCATCGGCGCGGCGATCGCGCGCCGCTGCGCCGACGAGGGAGCCCGTGTCGCCTGCTCGGATCGGGACACAGCATCGACGAAGGCACTTGCCGCCAGCCTTGGGCCGAATGCTCTGGCTGTCGACTGTGATGTCACCGATCAGGACTCGGTCCAAGATGCTGTCGACGCGACAGCTCAAGCATTCGGCCGGCTGGACGGTCTGGTCCACAACGCCGCGGCTCCCTCGACCGACGGCACCGTGGCCGACCTTGCCGTCGACAAGTGGCGGCTGGAAGTCGACGTCAGCCTGACCGGCGCGTTCCTGATCTCCAAATTCGCCGTGCCGCTGATGGCATCGAGCGGCGGCGGGTCGATCGTCTTCATCGGCTCGCAATTCGCGCGCGTCGCCGTCGGCAAGGCGGTGGCCTATTGCGCGGCGAAGGCGGGGCTTGTGCATTTGGCGAAGGCGATGGCGATCGACCATGCGGATCAGAACATCCGGGTGAACAGCCTGTCGCCCGGAGCGGTCGCGACCGCCCGCCTGCTGCAGCGCTGGTCCAGTCTGGAGGCGGCCGACAAGGGTCTAGGACCTGCGCATCTGCTCGGACGAATTGCCGAGCCCGAAGAGATCGCAGCCGCCTGCGCCTTTCTGCTTTCGTCCGACGCTTCCTTCGTCACCGGCACGGACCTCCTGGTGGATGGCGGCTATGCGGTGCGTTGAATCAATTTCCAGCATAGGAGGCTCCAAGACATGACCCTTCTCGTCACAGGCGGCACCGGCTTCGTCATGAGCGTGGTGGCGCGTGCCTGGCTGGACCGCGACCCTGGCGCGTGCGCCGTCATCCTGGATCGCGCCGGCCTCGACGCCGCGGCCGAAAGGCATTTCGCTCCGGTGCGCGACCGGCTCAAAGTGATCAGCGCGGATATCCTCGATCCGACGGGGTGGTCCGGCGCGCTCGACAACGAGCACGTCACCGCGATCGTACATGGCGCGACCATCACACCGATTTCGCGCGGCAGCGCCTCGGAGGCCAAGCGCCAGCCGGAGGCCGAGGACCCGGCTCGCATCGTCGATATCAACCTCATGGGCACCGTGCGCATGCTCGAATGGGCACGCGCGCGGGCCAACGTCAAGCGCTTCGTCTATGTCAGTTCGGGAGCCATCTATCGGCACAATGGCCCCGACTGGAGCGGCGAGCCGCTGCCGGAGGACGGCTACGTCGCGCCCTTGACGCTTTACGGCATCTCCAAATTCGCCTCCGAGATGGTGACCAACCGCTATGCCGACCTGTTCGGCCTGTCGGCGGTTTCGGTCCGGCTTGCTTCCGTCTACGGCCCGATGGATCGCGCGACCGAGAGCCGCAACTTCCGCCATGTCCCCAACCGTGTTGCGCACATGGCCCTGGCCGGCGAAACGATCCGGCCGAACAGTCTGGAGCCGGTGGGCGACTATCTTGCCTCGACCGATGTCGCTGCCGCGATCCTCGCGCTGCTCGATGCGCCGCGCCTCAATTACCGCCACTACAATATCGGCTCCGGCTCCAGCCAGACCATCGGCGAGATCATCGCCTGGGCAAAGGAGCGCGTTCCGGCGCTGAAGGTTGAGGTGACGCCCGGAGAAGACGCGAATATCGTACAGGACGTGTTGCTGAAAGGCGGCATGTGGGGCGCCTACGACATCGCGCGGATCATGCGTGATACGGCATGGCGCCCGCGGCCGGGCAAGGAGGCGTTCCACGCCTATATGGACTGGATTTCGGCCAACGAGACGAAGTGAGAGGGATTGCCATGACAAGCGCTGCCTCACAACCGGTCCAGCCGCGCGACTTCGTCGGCTATGGACCGAACCCGCCCAATGTAACCTGGCCGGACGGCGCGAAAGTCGCGATCAATCTGGTGCTGAATTACGAGGAAGGGTCGGAGTACAACTGGCTTGATGACGGCCGCAACGACAATTGGGGCGAATACAACAACCCCGGCCTTTCACCGCATCGCGATCTCGGCACCGAAACGCATTTCGAATATGGCAGCCGCGCCGGCATCTGGCGGTTGGCCCGGCTGTTCGACCGCTACGATGTGCCGATCACGGTGTCGGCCTGCGCGGTGGCGCTGGAGAAGAATCCCGCCGTCGCCGAGTGGATGAATGCGCGCGGCCACGACCTGCTCGGTCACGGGCTGCGCTGGACCGATTATCCCGGCATGCCGCGCGAGGAAGAGGAGCGGCAGTTGCACGAAGCGATCGCGCTTTACGAGAAGGTGCTTGGCCGGCGGCCGCTCGGCTGGAACTGCCGCTCGTTTCCAAGCGTCAACACCCGCGATCTGCTGGTGCGCGAGGGCGGCTTTCTCTACCACTCCGATCCCTGCAACGACGAGCTGCCCTATTTCGTCGACCATGGTGAGGAGAAAATCCTCGTTGTGCCCTATTCAAAGACGCTCAACGACAGCCGCTTCCTCATCGCGCCGGGTTACAGCAATCCACGCGACTTTGCCGAGGATTGCCGCTCGGCCATCGATTACATGCTGTGGGAGGCGGAAGAGACGGGCGGACGGATGCTCAATATCTGCGTGCACGCGCGCTGGATGGGCCAGCCGAACCGGGCGTCCGGCCTGCGCGAGGTGATCGAGCACGTGCAAAAGACGCCGGGAGCGATCTTCATGCGGCGCGCCGACATCGCGCGGTACTGGCTTGACAATCACCGGACGTTTGCCGGCAAGCGTGCCGGCTGAACAGCGGAATGTTCGAAACCCTCATCACCGGCGCGACGATGGTCAACGCGGAGGGCGAAGCCCGCCGCGACATTGCCATAAACGCCGGCAGGATCGCGGCCCTGATCCAGCCAGGAGACGCGGCCGAAGCACGGAAGGTGATCGACGCCAGCAGCTGTATGCTGCTGCCCGGTCTCGTCGATGCGCACGCGCATCTGCGCGAACCGGGACTGACCCACAAGGAAGACTTCTTGTCGGGCACGCATGCGGCCGCGCTCGGCGGCGTGACGACGGTGCTCGACATGCCGACCGACGAGCCCTGGACGGCGACGGCAGACCAGCTTGCCGAGAAGATGTCGATGGCCGAAGGCAAGCTCAACGTCGATGTCGGCTTCCAGGCTGTTGTCAGCGAGAGGCTGGACAGTCTCGAAAGGCTCGCGGCGCTTGCCCCGGTGTCGTTCGAGCTTTTCACGGCGGATGTCCCAGAGCCGTTTCTTTTTCCGACGGTGGACACCGTTCTTCACGCGCTGAAGCGGATGAGCGCGCTCAAGGCGATCGTCGGCATCTCGCCCGGCGATCAATCGCTGCTGGTGGGCAGCGCCGCGCGCGTTCATTCTGGCGACATCGCAGCGTTCCGCGAAAGCCGGCCCCCACTGGCCGAGGCCAACGGCATCGCGCGGGCGCTGCTGGCGGCGGCCGAGACCGGCGCGCGCGTTCATGTCCGCCAGATCAACTCGGCGCTCGGCGTCGAGACCTGGCGGCGCCTGCGCGATCTCGCCGATGCCAGCGTCGAGACGACACCCCAGAACCTGTTCTTCTGTGCGGACGATTACGAAAAGCAAGGCGCGCGGCTGAAGGGATCACCGCCGTTCCGGACAAGGCAAGATGTGCAGCGCCTCCGCGAGGCTGTAGCGGCCGGGCTGATCGACATCATCGCCACCGATCACGCGCCACACAGCCCTGCCGAGAAGGCCGCCAGCTATCCGGCTTTCGCGGACATCCCGGGCGGTGTGCCCGGACTGCAGACGCTGCTCTCCGTCATGCTCAAGCTCGTCGACGAAGGCCTGATTGGGCTGCGCGACATCGCGCGCCTGTGCGCGGCCAATCCGGCCGACCGGTTCGGGCTTGGCCGGCGCAAGGGCAGGCTGGCCGTCGGCCACGATGCCGACATCCTCATCATCGACCCGACGCGAACCTTTGCCATGCGCGATGCCGACCAGAAGTCAAAGGCCGGCTACACGCCGTTTGACGGCTGGAGCGTTTCAGCCACCTTGCGGCAGGTGTTCCTGCGCGGCGAGGAAATCACGCGTGACGGCGCGCTGGTCAACCCGGGACAAGGCCAAGTGGTGCGGTGGGAAAGCTGAGGCAGGCAAGATGGGTCTTCTGGACGGCAAGGTTGCCATTGTCACCGGCGCGAGCTCCGGCATCGGCCGCGCCATCGCGCAACGCTACGCGCAGGACGGCGCGAAGGTGGTGGTCGCCGATACGCGCGAGGAAGCTATCGAAGGCGGCGGAACAACGGTCCGGCTGATCGAAGCGGCTGGCGGTGAGGCGATCTTCATCTCCACGGACATCGCCGATCAGGAGGCCGTCATAACCATGATGCGGCAGGCGGTGGACCGGTTCGGGCGGCTCGATATCCTGGTCAACAACGCCGCGGTCTATACCTCGACCAATCTGCTCCAGACCACGCCGGAGCAATGGGCGAAGGTGATCGACGTCAACGTCACCGGCTTCTTCTACTGCTCGCAACAGGCGGTGCTGCAGATGCTCAGGCAGGAGCCGGTCAACGGCGTACGCGGGCGCATCATCAATATCGCCTCGCAGCACGGTATGGTCGCCTGCCCGGGCGATTTCCCCTATTCGGTCAGCAAGGGCGCGATCGTGCAGATGACGCGCCAGATCGCGGTCGATCACGCCGAGGACCTGATCGTCTGCAATGCGATAGCTCCCGGCAAGATCATCACCGGCAAGCCGGGCATCGCCAACGACCCCGATGCGCTCGACTATTCGCGCCGCCGCACGCCATGGCCGCGGCTTGGCGAGCCGAACGATGTCGCCGGCGCGGCGCTTTTCCTGGCCAGCGACCTTGCGACATACGTCACCGGGATCAACCTGATGGTGGACGGCGGCTGGATGGCCGGCTGAGCGGTCATCGCGCGAAAGCAAAGGCTGGCTGCAAAGCGGCCGGCCTCCTTCCTATCCGACGATCACGACGATCGCAGCTACTTATTCGGCACTTCGTAGACCTTGCCGTGCCAAGGTGCTGCATCGATCTGGTCGAGGGCCATCACGTAAAGCTCCTTTTCATCGGGCCCGAAGGCGAAGTTCGGCATGGACGGCGACGGCACCGAAAGCGTGCGCAAGAGCTTGGCGTCCTTGTCCACCACTATGATCTTGCCCGGCGCGTCGAGCGAGCGCGGGCTCTGGCCGATATACATCTCGCCAGCCTTGTCCATCTTGATGCCGTCCGGCCAGATATGCGGCTGGTTCGGGAACAGATCGTCGAGCCGAAGGAAGACGCGACGGTTGCTCAAGCTGTGATCGGCCCCGACATCGAACTCGATGATGCGGTTGTCCTCGGTTTCGACCAGGTAGAGCATCTTGCCGTCGTTCGACATGACCAGCCCATTGGCATTGTGCAGGTCGCCAGCCACCTTCTTCACGCTGCCGTCCTTGCCGATGTAGTAGGCCGACGCGTCGATCAGCGGACCGCCCTTGCCGGAGCCGGTGAAGTAGATGCCGCCCTCCTTGTCCGGCGCGAAATCATTGGGGCCGCTGAACGGCTTGCCGTCGGTGTCCTTGTCGTAGGCCGGCAGCGTCTTGCCGTCGGCCGAGATGCGGCCGATCGTGTTGTTGTCGTAGCAGGTGACGACGAATTCGCCCGTCGCGGTCGGCAGCACGGCCGAAGGGCCGCAGCCATCCATCTTCCAGAAAATCGCGTTCTTCTTGCCGTCCCAAACGTCCACAGTGCCGCGGCCGTATTCGACGTAGAAGAGCTTGTCCTGGTACCAGATCGGGCCCTCGGCGAACCAAGCGTCGTCATTGATCACCTTGACGTTCGCGGCGTGTGCCGATGCGGTAAGAGCGAGGGCTAACACTGTGCCCAGCAAATGCTGTCTTGTCATGCGCTTCCCCTTTCTTTCGTTGAACTCCAGGCGCTTAGGGCTCGCCGGCGCCGATCTCCTCCTTGCGGCGCGCCACATAGGCGTCCAGCTCCTCGCGGATGGCTGGATCCATAACCGGTTCCTCGTAGTCGCTGAGTGCCTGCTGCCAGAGCTGCGTCGCCCGCTCCAGCGCATCGTGGCCGCCCGCTTCCTGCCAGCTGCCGTAATTTTGCCAATTGGACAGCATCGGCCGGTAGAAGGCGGTCTCGTAGCGCGCCATGGTGTGCTCCGACCCGAAGAAATGTCCGCCGGTCGGCACGGCCTTGATCGCCTCGAAGCCGAGGTCGTCCTCCTCGAACGGCACCGGCCGCAGGAACTCCATCATGTTCTGCAGGATCTCGACGTCGAGGACGAGCTTCTCGTAGGAGGCTGTCAGCCCGCCCTCCAGCCATCCGGCGGCGTGATAGATCAGGTTCGCGCCGCCGAGCACCGCGCCCCAGGTCGCCATCTCGGTCTCATAGGCCGCCTGCAGGTCGACGACATTGGAGGCATTGGCATTGGAGGTGCGGTAGGGAAGGTTATAGCGCCGCGCCAGCTGTCCGGCGACGATGTTGGCCTTGGCGTTCTCCGGCGTGCCGAAGGCAGGCGCGCCGGAACGCATGTCGACATTGGACGTGAAGGCGCCATACATCACCGGCGTGCCGGGATTGACCAGCTGCGTCAGCGTCACGCCGAACAGGGCCTCGGCATTCTGCTGCGCAAGAGCCGCGGCCAGCGTCACCGGGGTCATGGCGCCCATCAGGGTGAAGGGCGTGATCGTCACCGGCTGGCCGTGCTCGGCCATGGCGATCAGGCCTTCGGCCATCGCCTCGTCGAACAGGCGCGGCGAGTTGACGGAAATAATCGTCGTGACCCCCGGCGAATTGCGCAGTGCCTCGATGGTCGTGCCGCGTGCGATCGCCGTCATGGCGATGCTATCCATGGCGCGGCCGCGGCCGATCGCCGAGCAATGGAAGCTCAGATCCGACAGCGTGAGATTGGCGCGATAGGTGTCGAGATGGCGCGAATTCGCCGGCAGCTCCATAGGCGCCACCACCTGGTTGCCGATGATATGGATGGCGTTGAAATGATGCGCGAGGCGGATGAAGTTCTCATAGTCAGCCAGATTGCCCTGCCGGCGGCCGTTGATGCGGTCATGCACATTGGGCGGCCCGGCGACCAGCCCGAACACCAGCGAATTGCCGCCGATGCGGATCTGCTTGTCCGGATTGCGCGAGCTTAGCGAGAAGGACGATGGCGCGTTCCTAAGCGCTTCTCTGACGATACTCTCGTCGATCCGCACCGTGTTCTCGGCCCGATCAACGATGGCGCCCGCGGCCTCGAAGATACCCAGCACCTTCTCGCCCATGACGCGGATGCCGAGTTCGGACAAAATACGCATCGAGGTCCGGTGGAGCTTGTCCATCTGCTCCTCGTCGAGGATCTGCATCGGCGCGTAGGGGTTTGTGACGCGCTGCCAGGGCAGTTGCGCAATGCCGCCGCCACTGCGCCCGGCCGCTCTGGTGCGCCGTCCGCCGCTTCGCCTGTCATGCGCTGTCATCGGCCTGTCCTCCTTAATAGCCGCGTCCCGGATCGACGACATTCGCCAAAGGCTCGCCACGCCGGTAGCGGGTGAGATTCTCGGCAAACATGCGTGCCGACTTCACATCCCAGCCGTCGTAGACGGACGAGCAATGCGGCGTGACGATCACGTTCTCGTAGCCCCACAGCGGATGCGCCGGCGGCAGCGGCTCGACGGCGAAGACGTCGAGCGCCGCGCCCTTGATCCGGCCACCGTCGAGCGCCGCAAGGAGCGCCGCCTCGTCGACGACGCCGCCGCGGGAAACGTCGATCAGCACCGCCGAAGGCTTCATCGCCGAGAAGGCTTCGCTGCCCACAATGCCACGTGTGCTTTCGAGCAGTGGCACGGCGCACAAGATGAAATCGGCACGACTCCACAGGCTGGGCAGGTCGGCCATGCCGTGCACCTCATCGATGTGGTCGGTCGGTTTCGGGCTGGCGCGCACGCCCAGGGTCGTCATGCCGAAGGCCCTGGCCCGGATGGCGACCGCCTGCCCCGTCTTGCCGAGCCCAAGGATCAGCAGCGTCTTGCCCTGGATCGGCTCGACCTTGCCGGCCGTCCAACTCCTGGCAGCCTGCTCGCGCGCGAAGCCGCGCAGGCCGAGCGAGAAGGAAAGCATCGCGCCGAAGACATATTCGGCCATCATGTCGGCGGCGACGCCGGCCGAATTGGTTATCGTCACCTTTGTCGGATTCCAGGGGCGCAGGTGATCCGTGCCGGAGCCGCCGACCGAAACCCAGCGCACGGTTGGGCTCTCGACCAGCGCCGCACGCGGATAGCGCGATCCCCGGTCGAATTTGATGGTGAACACCACCTCGGGGCCGGTGTCCGCAATCAGATCGGGAAGCGCCTCATAGCTGCCGCAGCCAAGCACCCTGAGGTCGGGATGGGTTTCCGCCAGCACCGCAATCGGCCCGTCCGGCGCGTCGCTGCTGACGATGATTGTTGGCCGCGCGGACATTTCAGCCCCGCCTCGGACCTGGAATGTGATCGGCAAGAGGACCCAGCGTCTCGAGCAAAGCCTTGCCTGCCTGCGGGCTGGTGTTCTCATGCGGCGCGCGCAGATTGAGCCAGCGCTGGTCGCCGGAGCGCACGGCAAGTGCCGCTTTCATGCCGCCGATCAGCCCGGCGGTCTGAACCGCCTTTCGAAATTCCTTTATGGCGGCATCGGCGGCCGAGACGTCGCGGCCGGCGCGCGCGCCGTCGTAGACGGCGCGGATAGCCCTGGCGTTGAGGTTCACGGAAGCGGAAATGCAGCCCGCCGCGCCGGCGGCCAGGCCTTGGGTAAGCTGGCCCTCGGAACTCGGGAAGACGGAGACGTTGGGCGCCGCCGCGATCACGGCGGCGGTGTTGTCCCAGTTCCCGGCACTGTCCTTGTAGGCGACAACGGTTTCGGGAAATGCCGCGTTGAGCCGCGCCGTCAGCGCCGGCGATACCGGCACCCCGGAATTCTGCGGGATGTGATAGAGGATCAGCTTGAGCTTCGGGCTGGCGACTTTCTCGACCAGTTCCGAATAGTAGCGCGCCTGCCCGTCATCGCCCGCCGCGGTGTAGAAGAACGAAGGCAGCACCATGACGCCGGCGCAGCCGAGTTCCAGGGCATGCCGGCTCAGTTCGAGCGTCTCGGGCAGCGCGGTCAAGCCTGTGCCGGGCATCATCTTATCGGCCGGGATGCCGGCCTCGGCCAGCCACTCCAGGGCTTGCATGCGTTCGCGCGGCGACAGCGACAGCGCCTCGCCGGTCGTCCCAAACGGCGAAAGGTAATGCGCGCCCTGAGCAAGCACCCATTTCGCATGGTTGACCCACAGATCGCGGGCGACGCTGCCGTCTTTGTCGAAGGGCGTCAGGATGGGCGCAATGACGCCTTGTACGCTGTTCATCGATGGTTCTCCCGGGTCGTCGTGTCGCCGTCGGCGAGCTGCGCCGCCGCGTCGACTGTTCTGATAAAGAATGCTGTCGAGGCGATGTCGAAGAAGATGTCGAAGCCCCCCACGCTGCGCACAAGCACGGCTTCGAGATGGGCGACGCGCGTCTGCGCGATCTCGTCATCGGCAAAACGGGCAGGCCTGAGGTCCAGTGCGCAAAGCCTCGCCATCACCGCTTCTGCCGACTGGCCGGAAAGTCGCATCCAGCTCCAGCCCTCCTCGCGCCAGGACCAATAGCCGCGCGGGTCCTTCTCGACCTGCCAGTCGGCTATAAGCTTTGCGGCGGCGCCACCGGCCCCTATATCGTCAATCGCCAGGAAATCTTCGCTGCCAAGTCTTAGCAGCCTGACGCCGCCCTGTATGGCGATGCGATTGACGGGCGGTAAGGAGAGACCCTGCGCTTCGAGCCAGGCTGAACTGCCCGGACCCTTGATGCCGAAGCGCGATCGGGCCGCCAGATCGGTCACTATCAGCTGCCCATTTGGCAGAACTGCTTCAGCGGCCGAGCCGTTCGGCGACAGGGGAAATGTCCGCATGGCAAGACCGGCCATCGTTACATCTCCTGCCGGACGTTCTGCGGATCGACGAAGGCGTGACCGATCACCGGCACCTGCACCAATTCGCCGCTGCGACACTTCACCGTGACCTTGCTGCCGGGAGCAGCGTCGTCGATATGGACATAGGCCAGCGCGACTGTGTGGCCAAGCGTTGGCGAGAAGCCAATCGAAGTGATCTGCCCAACCGGGTTGCCGCCGCGCAGCACCAGGCAGGACTCGCCGGGGATATTGCTTGCACCCTCGAAAGAGAGGCCGACGAGCCGGCGCCTTTCGCCAAGCCTCGTCCGCATCTCGATCGACCGCTTGCCGATGAAGAAGGGCTTCTTCTTCGAAACCGCCCAGCCGAAACCGAGCTCGTTGGGCGTGGTCAGCGCGTCGGTATCCTGGCCGATCAGGATATGCCCCTTTTCAAGCCGCAGCATGCGCGAGGCCTCGAGTCCATAGGGACGCAAGCCATGCGGCTTGCCGGCCTCGGACAAAGCGTCCCACAGCGCGACCGCATAGCTCGAAGGACAGTGCAGCTCGTAGCTCACCTCGCCCGTGAAGCCGATCCGCATCACACGCACCGGCAGGCCGGCCAGCATGCCTTCGCGCCCGTGGAGATAGGGGAAAGCATCGCGCGAGAAATCGATGTCGCCATCTAGCGCCTGCAAGACCTCACGCGCCTTCGGGCCGGTGACGTTCATGCCGGAAAATGCTGCCGTGACGTTGAGCACGTCGACCTTCAGCCGCCACTGCGCATTCCAGAACAGCATGTCGGCCTGCACGCGGGCGACGGCGCCGGTCGTCGCGGTGACGTAGAACAGGTCATCGGCGAGACGATAGGCGACGCCGTCATCGATAACCGTGCCCATCTCGTTGAGCATCAGGCAGTAGCGGACGCGGCCGACGGACTGGTTGGCATGCGCCATCGTGTACATCCGATCGAGGAAGGCGCCGGCGTCAGGACCGCGGATCTCCAGCTTGCCCAAAGTCGACACGTCGAGCATGCCGACGCCGTTGCGGACCGCGGCGATCTCTTCGCGGACCAGGCGGTCTATCCGGTCTTCCGGCCCGTAAAAATACGGCCGCCACCAGGCACCGATCGGCTTCATGCGAGCGTTGAGTGCGAGATGGCGCGCATGCAGCGCGGTGCGCCGCTCCAACGGCTCGTGATGGCCGGCGAGCACGCCGAGCTTCTCCGGTCCGGTCGGCGGCCGCGCCGTGGTGACGCCCACCTCGCCAACCCCACGCTCCGTCGCTTCGGCGACGATCCGCGCCGTGGCGAGCGCCGAATGGCGGCCCTGGCTAGGCCCCATGCCGACGGTGGAAAAGCGCTTCACCAGTTCGAGTTCGCGATAGCCTTCCTTGACCGCATTCCGCAGGTCCTTGACCTGCAGATCCTCATCGAAATCGACGAAGTCGCGACCTTTTGCGTTGCCGGCGAGCGGTTGTGCCCAGGCAGCTGGCTCGGGCTCGCATTCGTTCTGCACGTCAGGAGGATCGCCGTGGCCGAGCCGCTCCAGAGCCTCGCGCGCGGCGCGGCGGCCGTCGGCCATCGCAGACTGCAACCGCGATTTGCCGGCAACGGCGCCTGCCAGCCGGACGGCCGCGCCCACCGGCAGACTGAGCGTCATTCGCGCCGTCGCATCGTCGTAGCCAACTATCGCTCCCGCATGGCAGGGCAACTGCCAGGCAGGCACCGAGCCGACGGAGACCGCCACGAGATCGCAGTCGATCCAGCGGCTGCCAATGCGGACCCGCGTCACATGCTTGTTGCCGCGCGTCCCGGACGCTTCCTCGATCGGTGCGCCTGCGAGGATCCCTATCCCCCTGGCCCGAAGCTCACCGGCGCGGTCGCCGGCATTTGGCCGAGGATCGACGATCGCGGCCAGTTCGACGCCAGCCTCGACCAGATCCAGCGCGGAGTCGTAGCCATCGTCATTGGCGGCCAGCACGACTGCCCGCCGGCCAGGCTGCACCGCGTAATGGCGGAGCAATCGTTGCACGGCGCCGCCGGCCATGATGCCAGGCAGATCGTTGTTGCGGAACACCGCCGGCTGCTCGATGGCGCCTGTCGCCAGGACAACCTCGCGGGCGCGGGTTCGGTAGAGCCGGTTGCCCTGGATCAGCGGCAGCCAATTGTCCTCATACCAGCCGTTGCAGATGGTGCCGGTCATGATGCGCAGATTGGGGAGCTTGGCTGCCTTGGCTGCCAGACTGAACAATATGCCCGGATCGCAGCGGCGATAGGTCAGCGAACCGCCAATTTCGGGATTGTCGTCGCACAACAGCACGTCGGCGCCGGCTTGTGCGGCCGAGATCGCAGCCGATAGACCCGCCGGCCCCGCGCCGACGACCAGCAGGTCGCAGTGAAGATGCGCCTTGTCGAAACTCAGATGCGGCGCCTTGACGTCGACGATCCCGAGCCCCGCCTTGCGACGGATCATCGGCTCCCAGAAGCGGAGCCAGCTGTCCTGTCTCGGACCCATGAAGGTGCGGTAGTAGAAGCCGACCGGCAGGAAACGTCCAAAGCGGTCGATCACCGCATCGCGGTCGTTTTCCAGCGAGCCGTTGACGTTCTGCGCCGTCACCATCATGCCGTCCTGGAGCGGCGTCAGGTCGGCGGGAACATTCGGCTCCGACGGCAATTGCACCAGCGTGTTCGCTTCCGCGCCGGCCATGGTCATGATGCCGCGCGGCCGGTGGTATTTGAACGAGCGCGACAGGACCCACTGGTCCGAGGCCGCCAGCGCGCTGGCGATGCAGTCGCCGGCAAAGCCATGATAAGCCTTGCCTTCGAAGGTGAAGCGGACAGGCCGCGTCCGGTCGAGGCGCGAGCCGTATGGCGTGCCAAGCCGCGTCATGGCCGGCTCCCAGGCGCATAGGTGCGGATGATTTCGTTGGTGACGACGTCGCGCTCGGCGAGGAAGAAGAAGTTGCTCGGCACGTGCCGCCACCACTCGACCACTACACCTTTTCGATTGTCCGCGCGAAAGAGATGCCTTGCCCACTCAGCGTCGGCGGCAGCATCCGCATCGGGCGCCTGCCGCAGCGGACCGAAGGACTGGAATTCGTCGATGTTGCGCGGGCCGTTCATGGGGCAGTCAAGCAGCTTCATGGTCAGTGGCTCGCCGCCGTGGCGCCCATTTCGTTCAGCAGTCGGAACTTCTCGAAGCGCTCCAGCGCAAACGGCTTCAGCAGGTCGGGAACCCGGCCCCTGGCGATGGTTTCCGCCATGCGCTTGCCGGCGACCGCAGTCGCCTTGAAGCCCCAGGTGCCCCAGCCGCAATCGAGCCACAGATTGGCGAGAGGGCTGGCGCCCATGATCGGGCTGTAGTCCGGCGTCATGTCGGTGATGCCGGCCCATTGCCGCAGCAGCCGCACACTTTGCAGGAAGGGAAAGAGATGCACGGCGCCTTCCGCCAGATGCTCCTTCATGTCCAGCGTCGAGCGGGTCGAATAGAGCTGGTACGGATCCGAGCCGCCACCGATGACGATCTCGCCGCGCGAGGATTGCACCAGATAGGTGTGCAGCGACACGGACGAGACCAGCGTGTGCAGCCAGGGCTTCAGCGGCTGCGTCACCATTGCCTGCAAGGGGTAGCAGCGGATCGGCAGTTCCACGCCGGCCATCATGGCGACATCGTAGTTCATGCCGCCGGCGGCGATGAGCACGGAGCCGCAGGCGATCCGTCCGCGGTTCGTCACCACAGCGCGCACCCGACCGGTCTCGACCTCAAAGCCTTGAACTTCGGTGCGCTGGTGGATTTCGGCGCCGCGGCGCGAGGCCTGCGCGGCGAAGCCCCAGGCAACCGCATCGTGGCGGGCCGTGCCGCCATCGGCATGCCAGAGGCCGCCGAGGATCTCGAGCGCGCCGCCGCGATCCATGTTGAGTTCGGGCACCAGCTTCTCGACCTCTTTTGCGTCGATCACCTCGGTGCGCGTGCCCATATGCTTGCCCATCTCGGCGCGCAGATGGAAGGCGCGCAGCGTCGCTTCCGTGTGTGCGAGCGTCAGCTGGCCGCGCTGCGAGAACATGACGTTGAAGTCGAGTTCCTGCGACAGCGCTTCGAAGAGCGAAACGCCTTCCTTGTAGAAGGCGACGCCTTCCTGGGTGATGTAATTGGAGCGGATCGTCGTGGTGTTGCGTGCGGTATTGCCGCCGGCCAGATAGCCTTTTTCGAGCACCGCGATGCTGGCGATACCATGGTATTTCGACAGATAATGCGCGCAGGCCAAGCCATGCCCGCCGCCACCGACGATGACCACGTCATAGGACGGCTTCAGCTCAGGCGTCGCAGGAATGTCGCCCGTCACCGGATAGTCGCGGCTAAGCCCGTATTTGAGAAGCCTAAGCGGCATGGCTGCCCTGGCCGCCAGGAGGATCGTAGACCAGAGCGGTCACCTCGGAAAACCGGTGGTCGGCGTCGGTCAGGCCGAGAATACCGTCCCGGATCGCGGCGGCCCTGGTCGAGCCGAGAACGGGCGACGCAAACTCCATGTACTTGGCGACGATATCGTCTTCGCTGAACGGGGCTTCGGGGCCGCCGCGTGCGTGGACATCTCCGGACTCCAGCCGCCGGCCGTCAACCGTCTCGATCTGCACGTCGGCCCAGCGCCCGGCGGGGAAACGGTCGCTGTGCTTCGCCGCCTCGTTCACCTCGACGCGCTTCAGCATATCCGCGACGGCGGCATCGCGCAGACCCGAGCCCGAAATGTGCTCCACGCCGATTCGACCATAGTGGATCATCGTGGCCACGGCGAAGGGCAGGCTGTACTGCGCCTTTGATGTCGTGTCCGGCATGCCGGCAAACAGCGTCGCCGCATAGTGGAAGCTGTTGACATGGACTTTGCGTATGTCTTCCGGCCGAAGCCCATGCTGCAGGCAAAGCGCGCGCGTCGCGTCGATCGCCGCATGGGCCCAGCGGCAGACCGGATAGGGTTTTATGTATTGCCGGGTCATCTGCCAGAACAGGCCGAGGTCATCCCAATGTGCCGCGACCTCCGGCGCCTCGACCGTGATGGCCGGCGCGCCGGCGAAACCCGCTTCGGCAAGCACGGCGGCCGACAGCCCGACCAGCGCCCCCATGCCTGAGCCGTCGTGAAGCATGGTCGGCGTTGCGATCTCGCGCATCATCTGGCTGCGCGGCCCGTGATACTCGGCGATGCCGAAAGCATGGCGCAGTTGATCGTCGTCAAGCGAAAGCAGGCGGGCCGCGACCGCCGCCACGCCAAGAGAATTCCACGCGCCGGAGGTGTGATAGTCCGAGACGGTTGCGTGCAGCGCAATGCCGGCCCGCCCCGCGATCTCATAGCCGACGACGATCGCGGCCAGCGCCTCGGGGCCGGTCAACTCAGGCTTTTCTTCTGCGAGCGCAAGCAGCGCCGGGATAACCGCCACGCCGATGTGCCCCTTGGTCGGCGGGTAACCGTCATGGCCGTCGAGATTGTCGGTCTGGGTCGCCGCCGCGAAGGCGGCGCCGGCCATGCTGGCGCGCCTGCCGTCGAAGATCATCCTCGCCGCGTGCCGGTCGGCGCCGGAACCGTAGAGCATAACCGCGGCATCGCGCGCGATTTGTCCGGCCTGCATCGGGCCGGCGGCGATGGCAATGCCCATCGTGTCGAGGAACTGGAGGGCTGCCGATTTCAGAACGTCGCGCGGGAACGCGCCGGCCGACCTGCGCAGCACGAAGTCGGCAACACGGGCAAATACGGTGGAAGCAGACTCACCTTCCGCCGTCCGCTGGTCCATGGCGCCACCTTTCGCGTCCCGATCGCTCCAAGATAACTACGAATAATTTGGTCTCATGGGCCAGGCACGTAATTAGTTTGGCGCCATCGCACAAAAAAATCGGGGTCAAGGCGATTGCAGAGGCCAACGAAGCCGGTCTAGTTTTCGCTTCGCCAAGGAGCGATCGCATGAAGCCGCCACCCCCACTGAACTATATCCGCTCGTTCGAGTGTTCGGCGCGGCATCTCAGCTTCACCCTCGCTGCCAGCGAGCTCGGCTACACCCAGGCGGCGGTCAGCAATCATGTGCGGGGGCTGGAACACTATCTTGGCCGGCAGCTCTTCGTGCGCTATCCGCGCAGCCTGAAGCTGACCGAAATGGGCGAGGCCTTCCTGCCTACGCTGCGGCAGGCGCTCGACCAGATCGATCACGCCACGGAGGCGATCGTCGCCTCCTCGCGCAACAGGACGGTCGTCATCTCCTGCCCGATGAGCTTGGCCGAAAACTGGCTGGCCGGCTGCATGGCGGCGTTCCGGCAAATCCATCCGGAGATCGAGGTCGTTCTGCACGGCACGATCTGGGAAGACCTCAGCGAGCAGATCGCCGACATCACCATCTCGACCCGCCGCTTCGACGACCGCCCGCCGAGTGGCGTTCCGCTGTGGAACGACCAGCTCGCCATCCTCTGCGCACCCGGCCTGCTGTCCGGCCCGAAAGGGCTGCGCTCGCCGCGCGATATCCTCAACGTCGACTGGATCTTCGTGCATGGCCGCCAAGAATATTGGCAATGCATGGGCGACGCGCTGCAGATCGACATTTCGGATTATGAGAAAGGCATCACCACGAACGCCTCGAACATTGCGCTGGAACTGGCGGCAATGGGCGCGGGCTGCGTCGCCACGCAATATTCGCTGGCGAGAACCTATATCAGCCGCGGGCTTCTGGTAGAGCCTTTCCCCGTGCGAGCCGCCAGTCCATGGACCTATTATCTTTCGGAGAGCCAGCTCTCGAAAGGCAGCGTGGTGAGGACCGTCAGAGGGTGGATCATGGAACGAGCCAACGCCCATGTAGAAGCCGTTTAGGCTGACGGCTCGGCAACCATCCGTCCGGGGGAAGGAAGCAATCCGAAGACAACTACCCGAGGGTCTGACTTGCTAAGGCATAGGTCTTCGGCCTAGCCGAGCCGCCGTCGGAAAAATCGGCGAGGCATTTGCCCTTCGACATGGTCAGCACCGTGTCGAAGACCGGCATTCCGCTGTGCGACAGGAAGGCGGCGAACTCGCCATTGTCCATGTGCGTGTCGATCCTGAGGAAATATCCCGAATGGTCGGCCACGTGCGGCCTGACGACCGCCAGGGCGTCGGGGTCGCTTCCCGCCACCACCGGCCCTATGACATGGCCCCGTCCGAACGGTCGGCAGAGGGCAAAAGCGGTCAGCTTGTTCCCGTCGAAAAGCCCATAGCCGGCCGATTGCCCGAAGAGCTTTTCAACGAGCGCTGTGCGCCTCACGCCAAATCCCGCCGCGTCCAGCGCGATCGCTGCCGCAACATCGCCCGCGTCCAACGTCCGGACGCTACCGTGCGCCTCCGTCGGCCGGCCCGCTGTCGGCACGCGGGCGATGCCCTGGCATTGATAGACGGTCTTCTCCGGCTGGAAATCGAGGGAGAGATAAAGCCGCCGCGCAGCACGGGTTGCATTGAGGCGCAGATCGCGCCCGGGGATCCTGTCGAAGATCCGCTTCATCAGCCATTGCGCCGCCCCCTGCGTCTGAAGCCGCGGCGAGGTGATGACCATCCCCAAGGTGGCGAAATTGGCGCCGTGCGGGAACCACATGGCCGAACCGAGAGCCCGGCCGATCTCATCGAGCGCCACGAAGCCTTGGCCCGATTCACGCAGGAATTGCCAATCCTCGGCGCGATGCGGCCATCCCACCGACAGGGAGAGCGCGTGCAACCTCTCCAGGTCGACATCTTGGACGTCGCCGATACGCATGGAGAAGGCATCGATTTTCAAGCTCTCGGACGGCTTCACTTCCATGGCCCTGAAAGAAACCCTCAAAAATAAAGAACCCTCAAAAATCAACGGGCGAGCAGACCGCTGCCCCGTGCCCGCCAACGCTAGACAAGCAAACCCCACAGGATTTGCTCGAAAGCCGTGCACCAACGCAAGATTCAACTGAAACACTTCCGCTTTCGGCATGCAATCGCGTGGCAACGCACCCATCCTCTGCGGAAATTCACCAGCATGCGGCTCGATGCCGGCAAAACCCTGAATGCCTTGAGGGCTGGAATGGACGTCTTCGACATCCTCGACCGTCTCGTCGCCTTTCCGTCGGTCGCCGGCAAGCCGAACGGCGACATTGCCGGCTGGATCGAGGCTCATCTCGCCGAACAAGGCGCGAAGGTCACCCTGCTCCCAGGGCCAGAGGGCGACCGTTTCAATCTTTTCGCCACCATCGGCCCGGCCGAGGTTCCGGGCTACATCCTATCCGGCCATATGGACGTCGTCCCCGCCGGCGAGCCGCAATGGAGTTCGGCCCCTTTTTCGCTGCGCCGGGAGAGCGAACGGCTCTACGGACGCGGCACCACCGACATGAAGGGGTTTCTCGCCGCCGCGCTCGCCGCCGTGCCTGCGCTTGTGCGGCTGCGCCTCGCCAGACCGATCCACCTCGCCTTCTCCTATGACGAGGAGATCGGGTGCCGGGGCGTGCCGCATTTGATCGCCGGGCTGCCCGAGCTTTGCGCCAAGCCGCTCGGCGTCATCGTCGGCGAGCCGAGCGGCATGCGCGCCGTGCGCGGCCACAAGGGCAAGGCGGCCGCCCGCGTAATCATCAGCGGCCGCTCCGGCCACTCCTCGCGACCGGATCTTGGGCTTAACGCCATCCATGCGATGTCCGATGTGCTGAGCGCCGCCGTGAGTGAAGCGGAGCGGCTGATGCATGGCCCGTCCGACCCAACCTTTGAGCCGGCCTATTCCTCGCTGCAGGCCGGTGTGATCGCAGGCGGCCAGTCGGTCAACATCATCCCCGACAGCTGCACGCTCGACCTGGAGGCGCGCGCAATACCGGGCATCGAACCGGCTGGCTTGCTCACCCCGGTCAAGGCGCGGGCTGAAGCTCTTGCCGCTCAAGGCTATGTTGTTGAATGGAAGCCGATTAGCGCCTATCCGGCGCTGTCGCTGCCGCAAGACTCGGCTCTGGCGGGACTGCTGCGCGAATTGACCGGCGAAGCGCCTTTAGCCGCCGTCAGCTACGGGACGGAGGCCGGACTTTACCAAGGCTCCGGGCTCGATGCGATCATCTGCGGCCCCGGCGATATCGGGCGCGCCCACAAGCCGGACGAATATATTCTCGCCAGCGAGCTCGCCGCCTGCCAGCAGATGATCGAGGCGCTGGGCGCGCGATGCGCGGCCTGAAGGAGCAGCCGGAATGACATTCCTCTTCAATTCCGACGCGCGGCGTGGCGCGATCTTCGCCGAGGCCTTCGCTAAGGAGTTGCCGGACCTCCCCTTCACGATCGATGCCGCTACGGTCGATCCCGACGCAGTGCGCTACCTGATCACCTGGACGGTGCCGGAGAACCTCGACCGCTACACCAACCTCGAAATCCTGTTCTCCATCGGCGCCGGCGTCGATCAGTTCCGCTTCGACGCGGTGCCCGCGCCGGTGAAGATCGTGCGCATGGTCGAGGAGGGCATCGTGCGCATGATGCAGGAGTATGTGACGCTCGCCGTGCTTGCGCTCCACCGCAACTTGCCGGCCTATCTGGCGCAGCAGCGCGCCGGAGAATGGCGCGACATCCCTCAGCCTCAAGCCGCGTCGCGCCGGATCGGCGTGCTCGGCCTCGGACAGCTTGGCCAAGCCGTCCTCGACCGGCTGAAACCTTTCGGCTTCCAGCTCTCCGGATGGAGCCGCTCCCCGCGGCGGCTCGAAGGGGTGACCTGTTATCATGGCGAGCTTGGGCTGGAGCAGATGCTGGCGGCCAGTGACATACTGATCTGCCTGCTGCCACTGACCGAGGAGACGCGCGGATTTCTGAACGCCGGCCTGTTCGCGAAACTGCCTGACGGGGCGGCTCTCGTTCATACGGGTCGAGGCCCGCAGCTCGATCACGAAGCGCTTGTCGCCGCGCTCGATAGCGGCCATTTGTCGTCGGCGATGATCGACGTGACCGATCCCGAACCGCTGCCCGCGGGACATCCGTTCTGGTCGCATCCGAAGATCATCCTCACTCCGCACATAGCCAGCGTGACCCAACCCGTGACCGCCGCCCAGGCCGTCATCGACAACATCAAGCGCCACCGCGCCGGGCTCGATCCCATCGGGCTCGTCGACCGGTCGCGCGGTTATTGAAACTCAACTGGAAAGGCCATCCTTTGTCCTTGCTCAAGTCCATCGATATCAACCCGAGCTTTTCGCCCCGCGAATCGACCGCGCTGCCGGAGCGGCTCATTGCCGGCAATCCCGCCTTCAAAACCTGGGCGCAGGACGTGGCCAAGGACGACCTTGTCCATACCGGCGTCTGGGAGGCCACGCCCGGCGAAACGCGCTCGATCAAGGGGGAAACCTTCGAGTTCTGCCATATCCTCGCCGGCGTGGTCGAAATCACGCCCGACGCCGGCGAAACGGTGACCTACCGGGCCGGCGACAGCTTCGTCATGAAGCCGGGCTTCACGGGTGTTTGGAAGACCATCGAGACCGTGCGCAAGATCTACGTCACAGTGGGCTAGCGAGCGCCCGCGCAGGCCCTGACCGAGCGGAAGATTTTGCCGTCTCTTGTCCCCAGCACGCAACATTCGTCGGCGGCGGATCGCCGAACAGCGCATGCTGCGTGTCGGCACGGGCTAGGCTGAGGCCGATGCTACCGAGTGGTTGCCCATGAGCCTGAGCTTCGATCCCGATACAATCTCGCTTCCCGTCGGCCACTTCATCGATGGAGAGCTGATTTCGGCCGAGGGTGCGATCGAGATGCGCCGTCCGTCCGACGGCAAGTCCTATGCCGCCTGCCCCGTGGCCGGTGCGGACTTGGTGAACCGGGCGGTGGAAAGTGCCAAAGCGGCGCTGAAAGCCAGCAACTGGGGCGGCGTCCGGCCGCGCGAGCGCACCAGGGCGCTCCACGCCTGGGCCGATTTGATGGAAGCGGAAGCCGAAACGCTCGCCAGGATCGAGGCGCTGTCCTCGACCCGGCCCGTGGGCCAGCTCGCCGCCGGCGACATCGCCGTGACCGCCGAGCAGATCCGCTTCTTTGCCGAGTTCGCCGATAAGGAAGGCAGCGAACTCGCGCCGACCGACGACGCCAGTTTCGGCATGATCATGAGCGAACCCTATGGCGTCGTGGCCGCGATCACGCCCTGGAATTTTCCGATCTCGATGGCCGGCTGGAAACTCGGCCCGGCGCTGGCTGCGGGCAATGCAGTCGTGCTGAAGCCTTCGGAAATGACGCCGTTCTCGACCGTCTATTTGGCGCAGCTCGCCGTCAGAGCCGGCCTGCCGGCAGGACTTGTCAACGTGGTGCTCGGCGACGGTCCCACGACCGGCACGGCGTTGACCGGCCATCCCGAGATCGCCAAGGTCAGCTTCACCGGTTCGACCCGCGCCGGCTCGGCGATCATGGAGAACGTCGCCCGCACCGGCGTCAAGCCTATGACGCTGGAGCTCGGTGGCAAGAGCCCGCAGCTCGTCTTTGCCGATGCCGATCTCGACAAGGCGGCGGCCGCAATCGCCGGCAGCGTCACCTTCAATGCCGGCCAGGCCTGCGTGGCCGGCACGCGCCTGATCGTCGAGAAGAGTGTGGCCGGCAAGCTGACGGCCTCGATTCTGGAAAAGATGAAGGCGGTGAAGCCCGGCCCGACCTGGGACGAGACGACGCAGTATTCGCCGATCATATCGGAACGGCAGCGGGGACGTGTCGACGCCATCGTGCGGGCCGCGGTCGAGGGCGGCGGCGAATGCCTGACCGGCGGCACCTTTATGGACAGCCCCGGCTATTTCTACGAACCGACGCTGATCGCCAATGTCGACCAGGTCAATCCGGCGATCGTCGAGGAAATCTTCGGCCCGGTCCTGACGGTCCAGACCTTCGAGGCCGAAGACGAGGCGCTGGCGCTGTCCAGCCATCCGACCTACGGACTGGCTTCCGGCCTGTTCACCACCGATCTGTCTCGCACAATCCGTCTCGCGCGCAAGCTGGAAGCGGGCACCGTGTGGGTCAACCGCTACAGCCGCTCGCGCGACCACATCCTGCCGACCGGTGGCTACAAGCGCTCCGGCATCGGCAAGGACCTTGGCCGCGAGGCCTATCTCGCCAACCGCAGGACCAAGAGCGTCCTGATCAGCCTGTGAAGAGATGCCGATGAAGACCTACTCGATCGCCCTGATCCCCGGTGATGGCATCGGTCGCGATGTGACCGCCGCCGCCTGGACGGTGCTGGAAACCGTGGCCAAGCACTCCGGCTTTGCCCTGACTGGGACCGAGTTTCCATGGTCCTGTCGTTTCTTCAAGGAAACCGGCCGCATGATGCCCGAGGACGGCATCGAGACATTGCGCCGCTTCGACGCCATCCTGCTCGGGGCCGTCGGCTGGCCGACGCAGGTGCCTGATTCCGTTTCTCTCCACGGGCTGCTGCTGCCGATCCGCAAGGCATTCGTGCAATACGCCAATATCCGGCCGCACCGGCTGCTGCCTGGTGTGAGGGGGCCGCTGCGGGCCGAGAGCTTCGATATTCTGTGCATCCGCGAAAACACCGAAGGCGAATATTCCGGCGCCGGCGGGCGTGTGCATCAAGGCACGCTGGACGAGGTCGCGGTGGAAACCTCGATCTTCACCCGGGCCGGTGTCGAGCGCATCCTGCGCTTCGGCTTCGAGCAGGCACGGGCGCGGCGTGGCAGGCTGGCTTCCGTCACCAAGTCCAACGCGCAGAAATATTCAATGGTGTTCTGGGACGAGATCACGCGCAAGCTGGCCGCCGACTATCCGGACGTCGACGTGACCAGCTATCACGTCGACGCGCTCGCTGCGCGCATGATCATGGATCCGCAGAGCCTCGACGTGGTCGTCGCTTCCAATCTCTTCGGCGACATACTGACGGATATCGGCGCGGCGATCCAGGGCGGGCTCGGCTACGCGGCTTCCGCCAACATCAACCCCGACCGCTCGGCGCCGTCCATGTTCGAGCCCGTGCACGGCTCCGCGCCCGACATCGCCCACCTCGGCATCGCCAACCCGATCGCCGCCATATGGTCGGGCGCAATGATGCTCGACCATCTGGGCGAAAAGGACGCAGCCGGCGGCGTCATGAACGCGATCGAAGCGACAACGGCGGGAGGGGTGGGAACCACGGCCGGCAAAGATCGTACGGACGCCATCACATCCGCCGTTGTCGCGGCGCTCACCTGATTTGCGAGGTCGTTCTCCATGAAAAGCCTGAAAGACAAAAGCCTCTTCCGCGAGGCCGGCCTGATCGGCGGCAGATGGGTCGCGGCAGGTTCCGGCAGAACGGTCGATGTGATCGATCCGGCAACACAGATATCAATCGGCACAGTGCCCGACATGGCCGGCCCGGAGGCCCGCGCGGCCATAGAGGCCGCGGCTTCCGCCTATCGGGATTGGAAAAAGAAGACCCACGCCGAACGCGCCGCCCTGCTGGAGGCCTGGCATGGTCTGATGCTTAAGCATCTGGACGATCTCGCGCTGATCCTGACCACGGAACAGGGCAAGCCGCTGGACGAAGCCAAAGGCGAGATCCGCTACGGAGCGTCCTTCGTCAAATGGTTCGCCGAGGAGGCGCGCCGGATCAATGGCCACACCATCCCCTCGCCTACATCAGACCGCCGCATCATCGTCCTGAAGGAACCCGTCGGCGTGTGCGGCATCATCACGCCTTGGAACTTTCCCAATGCGATGATCACCCGCAAGGTTGCGCCGGCGCTGGCCGCCGGCTGCACGGTGGTGATCAAGCCCTCCGAGTTCACGCCCTATTCGGCGTTGGCGCTCGGCGTGCTCGCCGAACGCGCGGGTATTCCCGCCGGCGTCATCAACATCGTCACCGGCATGCCGGCCGAGATCGGCAACGAGATCATGGCGAATGAGACCGTGCGCAAGATCTCCTTCACCGGTTCGACCAGGGTCGGCTCGCTGCTGATGCGCGGAGCGGCCGACAGCGTGAAAAGGCTCAGCCTCGAGCTCGGCGGCAACGCGCCCTTCATCGTCTTCGACGACGCCGACCTCGACCTCGCCGTCGAGGGGGCGCTGGCGTCGAAGTTCCGCAATGGCGGCCAGACCTGCGTGTGCGCCAACCGCATTCTCGTCCAGGCCGGAGTCTATGACGCCTTCTCCGCCAAGCTCAGCGCCCGCGTCAATGCGTTGACGGTGGGACCGGGCACGCAGCCCGGTGTCGCCATCGGCCCAATGATCAACATGGCGGCGGTCGAGAAAATCAATCGGCACGTCGAGGACGCGCTTGCCAAAGGCGCGACGATCGTCACCGAGAAGCCGGTGCTGCCGGAGGGTCCTCAATATGTCGCCCCGCTGGTGCTGGCCGGTGCGACAAACGAAATGGAACTCGCCAGCGAGGAGACTTTCGGTCCGGTCGCACCGCTTTTCCGTTTCGAGACGGAAGAGGAAGCGGTCGCGCTTGCCAACGGCACACCTTACGGGCTTGCCTCCTACTTTTACACCGAGAACCTGAAGCGCGCCTGGCGCGTCGGCGAGGCGCTGGAGTTCGGCATGGTGGGTCTGAACACCGGCTCGGTTTCGATGGAGATAGCCCCCTTCGGCGGCGTCAAGCAGTCCGGCCTCGGGCGCGAGGGCGCGCAGGCCGGCATCGAGGAATATCTGGAACTGAAGAGCTTCCACATGGGCGGGCTGGGTTAAACCCCAGCCCCGATCACTGGATCCGGTCGAGCGCCTTGTAGTAGAGACCGACCATCGGCAGGAACCAGGGCTTGCCGGAATAGCCGGGAATGGCGGGCCACTCGAGCCCCTTCATCGGATTGCGGTCCGCGCGACCAAGCATGGCATCGGCCATGATCATCCCCAGATGGGTGGAAAGCTGCGCGCCGTGGCCGGAATAGCCCATCGCGTACCAGACCCCGTCATGATAGCCGGCCCGCGGGAAGCGGTCCTTGGTCATGTCGACCAGCCCGCCCCAGCAATAATCGATCTCGACCCTGGCGAGCTGCGGGAAGATCGCCGCGAGGCTTGCCCGCAATATCTGTCCGCTCTTGGCATCGGAGCGCTGGTCCGATGTCGCCGAGAAGCGTGCGCGGCCACCAAAGATCAGGCGCTTGTCCGGCGCAAGCCGGAAGTAGTTGCCGATGTTCATCGAGGTCACGCATGTCCGGTTGCCGGGCATGGTCGCGGCGATCTCGGCGTCGCTCAGCGGTCGCGTGGCGATGATGAAGCTGCCGACGGAAATGATCCTGCGGCGAAAATAGCCGAAATTCGGCGTGGTGTAGGCGCCGGTCGCCACCAGCACATTGTCGGCGCTGATGCGGCCGCGGGAGGTGGTCAGCTGATGCCGCGTGCCCGACTGCCTATGATCCGTCACCGCCGCATTCTCGTGGATGACGGCGCCATGGCGAACCGCGGCCGTCGCCAGCCCGGCCACGTAGCGGCCCATATGCATCATGGCGCTCTTCTTCGACAGCATCGCGCCATGGAAGGGCGAGCCGATCTCGGATTTGAGATCGTTCGGCGACAGCAGCGCCGTATCCGGATCCACCTCGGCATGGACGGCCTCGAAGTTACGGGCGATCGCTTCGAAATGCTGCGGCTTGGAGGCGAGCTTCAGCTTGCCGGAGCGGCGGAAGTTGCAGTCGATACCCTCCTCGGCGACCAGCGCCTCGATCGTGTCGACGGAATCGTCCAGCGCCCGGTAGAGCGCGATCGCGCGCTCCTTGCCGAGTTCCGCCTTGGCCGAAAGATAGCTGTGGGCGAGGCCGTTGTTCAGGTGCCCGCCATTGCGTCCCGACGCACCCCAGCCGACCCGCTCTGCTTCCAGCACCGCCACCTTGGCGCCGGCCTTCGCCAGTTGGCGGGCGGCGGCGAGGCCGGTGAAGCCGCCGCCGATGATGGCGGCGTCGTAGTGTCCCTCGACCGGGCCTTGCGCCCCGCCGGAAAAAACTGGAGCGGTGTCGTGCCAGTAGGAGACCAGCTTCATTTGCAATCCGTCAGTTTCAAAGCCCGACCACGCCCGGAAGACCGGAAATGTCGGCGATCTCGACATAGCCGTAATAGGGGTTGGCCGGCTCGTGGCCGCGATTGACCCAGACCTTGTTCTTGATCCCGAGATCATGCGCCGACATCAGGTCGTAGCGGAAGGAGGACGAGCAGTGAAGAACATCCTCCGGACCACAGCCCAGCCTATCGAACATGTATTCGAAAGCCTTGAAGCGTGGCTTGTAGGCCTGCGCCTGTTCGGCCGTGTAGACGGCATGGAATGGCGCGCCGAGCTTCTCGACATTGGACATGATCTGCGCGTTCATGGCGTTGGAGAGGATGACCAGCGGAATCTCCTTGGCAACCTTCGCCAGGCCGGCTGGAACGTCCGCGTGGGGCCCCCAGGTCGGGACACGCTCATAGACCATCGTGGCGTCGTCCGGGCTGAAGGAGACGCCGTTGCGCTTGCAGGCGCGCTCGAGCGCGTTGTGGACGACGTCGGCATAGGGCTTCCAGTCGCCCAGGATCTCGTCGAGCCGGTAAGCCGCGAAGTTCTTAATGAACGCCTGCATGCGCGGCTCGTCGAGCTGGCTGCCATAGAGGTCACGCGCCGCCTCGGCCATCTGGAAATTGGTCAACGTGCCGTAGCAGTCGAAGGTGATGTATTTGGGCCTAAAAGAAGCCATATCCGTCGATCTCCGTGGAAGCACATCCGTGTTGGGACATCTTTCATCATAGGCCGGCAGGAAGCGACCCACTTGACCGAAAAGCGGCTGCCGAAAGCAGAAAGTTCCGTATCCGCGGTTCCGTTTGGCACGCTGTAGCATCTTGAGCGTCGAAGGATGCCGCCGGTCGAGGCGCTAAACGCATCCAGTTCCATAGGGGCCAGCACAAGATGCGGCGCACCCCCTCAGCAACGGCGAATGATACCGCCGTAGTCGAGACCTTCAGACGATCTGGGGCGCACTGATGATCGAGACTTGGGGTCAGACTGAAAGGTGCATCATGCAGCAAGGCGAGATCGAACTCCAGGACTTCGGGCCGGATCATATCGAGGGTGCAGTCGGGCTATCTCGGCAGGAGAATTGGCCGCATCGCCCGCAGGATTGGCAGATGGCGCTGCAGCTTTCGAGCGGCGCGGTTGCGCTCGACGACCAGGGCCGGGTCGCAGGGACAATCCTGGTAACGGCTTACGGTGCCGATTGCGCCATGATCAACATGGTGATCGTCGACAGGAACGCGCGAGGCAAAGGGCTCGGGCGCCGGCTCATGGAACGGGCCATCGCCCTTGCCGGCGACCGTCCGCTGCGGCTCGTCGCCACGACCGAAGGCATGCCCCTTTATGAGAAGCTTGGCTTCGTGCCCTCGGGCACGATTCTTCAGCATCAGGGCCAGGTGGCAGCGCTTGAGGCTCCCGGCGGTGTGGAAGCCGCGGGCACCCACGACCTGCGGAAAATCAAGGCCCTGGACCGTGACGCCTACGGCGCCGACCGAGAAGCTTTGATCGATGCGCTGGCCGAGCGGGGTGAATTCGCAGTCATCCGCCGCAGTGGCGTCATCGCGGCCTATGCCGCAATCCGCCCGTTCGGACGCGGCGAGGTGATCGGCCCCGTCATCGCGGGAAATGCAGACGACGCCAAGGCCCTGATCAGCTTTTTCGCCGCGTCTCGCCCTGGCGCTTTCCTGCGCGTGGATACCGAAAGCAGGACCCGCATCGCCGGCTGGCTCGGAGAAATCGGCCTTGCTCATGTCGGGGGCGGCGTCGCTATGGACCGTCCGGCCAAGAATGGGGCCGAACAGGCCAGGCCAAAAGTTTACGCCCTCGCCAACCAGGCGCTCGGATAGTCCGGAGGACAACAATGCTCGCCAATTCCCTGATCGAACTCGACCGCGCCCATCTCATCCATCCGGTCGCCTCATATCGCGGCCATGAGGCGCTCGGCGTGCGGGTGCTGAAATCGGCGAAGGGTGCTACCGTGACCGATGCGTCCGGCCGGCAACTTCTCGACGGCTTCGCCGGACTGTGGTGCGTCAATGCCGGCTATGGTCACGACAGCATCGTCGAGGCGGCGGCCCGGCAGATGCGCGAGTTGCCCTACGCCACCGCCTATTTCGATCTCGGCTCGGAGCCCGCCATCCGGCTCGCCTCGGAGCTGGCCGACCGGGCGCCCGGGGATCTCAATCACGTCTATTTCACTCTCGGGGGATCGGACGCGGTCGACAGCACGATCCGGTTCGTCCGCTACTACTGGAATGCCAGAGGCGAGCCTGAACGCGACCAGTTTATTTCCATTGAGCAGGGTTATCACGGATCGTCGGTGGTCGGCGCGGGCCTGACCGCCCTGCCCGCCTTTCATGCCGGTTTCGGCATTCCGTTCGAATGGCAGCACAAGATCCCCTCGCCCTATCCCTATCGCAATCCGGTTGGCGATGACCCGAACGCGATCATCGCCGCATCGCTCGCCGCGCTGAAGGCGAAGATCGAGGAGGTCGGGCCGGAGCGGGTCGCCGCCTTCTACGCCGAGCCGATCCAGGGCTCGGGTGGCGTTATCGTCCCGCCGAAAGGCTGGATCAAGGCGATGCGCGAGCTCTGCCGTGAATACGGCATCCTCTTCATCGCCGACGAGGTGATCACCGGTTTCGGCCGCACCGGCCCCCTGTTTGCCTGCACGGAGGAGGATATCGTTCCCGACTTCATGACCACCGCGAAGGGCCTGACCTCAGGCTATGTCCCTATGGGCGCTGTCTTGATGGCCGATCATGTCTATAACGTCATCGCCGATGGCGCAGGCGCCTCGGCCGTCGGCCACGGCTACACCTATTCCGCCCATCCGGTCAGCGCCGCCGTCGCGCTCGAGGTGCTGAAGCTCTATGAGGAAGGCCTTCTGGAGAACGGCGCCAGGGCGGGCGCGCGCTTGATAGCGGGCCTGTCTGCCTTAAGCGACCATCCATTGGTCGGCGATGTGCGGGGTCGCGGCATGCTCGCCGCGATCGAACTGGTGGTCGACAAAAAGAAGAAAACGCCGCTTCCAGCCTCGGCCATGCCGGCGCGGCGCGTCTTCGACAGGGCCTGGGACAACGGCCTGATCATCCGCGCCTTCGCGCATGGGGTTCTCGGCTACGCCCCGCCGCTCTGCTGCACCGACGGCGACATCGATGCGATCATCGAGCGCACGCGCCGCACGCTGGACCAGACGCTGGACGACGCCGATGTCCGCCGGGCGCTTGCATGAAGGGCGACGCATTTTTGGCATCTCGAAATATCGCCGCGGCAGACGATTTCGCAATTTTGTGCCGCTACCTCGCGCCTTTTCGGCGAATCCAGCGCGGGGGAAGTGCCAGACTGCTTTTTAAGACAAGGCCAGAAAGCCCGGATTTCCGGGCTTTTGAAAAAGGCCGACGCCCGGGACAGCACGGAATTTTGTTCTGTTCAGCATCAGTAATTCGGCCGCGCGCAGAGGAGAGCCAGTCTTGGCCAGGGGCTTTAGCGAATTCAAATACATGACCTTCGATGTGGTCGGCACGCTGATCGACTTCGAAGGCGGCATAACGACCTGCCTGGCCGAGATCGCTGCGGAGGCCGGTGTCTCAATCGACGGCGAAGAAGCGCTGGCCCTTTACCGGCAGGCCCGCTACATGCCCGATGCCAATCTGTTCCCCGACGATCTCGTACGTGTCTACACGGTCATCGCACCGCGGCTCGGCCTGCCGGCCGAGGAGAAATACGGCGCCCGCCTGCGGGATTCGGCCAGCGTCTGGCAGGGCTTCTCCGACAGCAGGGCGGCGCTGGCCGACCTTGCGACGTCTCATAAGCTGATTGCCATGACCAATGCCCGGCGCTGGGCTCTCGACCATTTCGAGAAGCAGCTCGGATCGCCCTTTTTTGCCACCTTCACCGCCGACGATACCGGCACGGAAAAACCGGATCCCGCCTTTTTCCAGAAGGTCTTCGATTTCGTGGCGTCGCGCGGCGACAGCAAGGACGACATCCTGCACGTCGCACAAAGCCAGCATCACGACATCGGCATATCCCGGGCGCTCGGCATGACCAACTGCTGGATCGAGCGCCGTCATGCCCAGAAGGGCTATGGCGGCACGATCGAGCCCGAGCGCTTCACCGTGCCGGACTACCACTTCACCTCGATGGCCGCGTTTGCGGCGGCCGTGCGGGAGAGCATGAAAGAACGAACCTGAACCCAAGCCCGGAAAAGCCGCAGCAAGACGCGCGTCCTGACCAACCAACGAAAGGGGAATGACATGACCGACAAGATCACCAACTGGACCGGAGCAGACGATGCGATGGTCGAAAACGCCATCCGGCGAGGCGCGAGCCGCCGCGAACTCCTCAAAATGCTGCTGGCGGGCGGCGCCGCGGTTGCCGCGGGCGGCGTTGTGCTTGGCCGTGCCACGCAGGCCGTCGCCGCCACGCCGGTCTCCGGCGGAAACTTCAAGGCGGCCGGCTGGTCGTCATCGACGGCCGACACGCTCGATCCGGCAAAGGCATCGCTCTCCACCGACTATGTCCGGTGTTGCTCGCTCTATAACCGTCTGACCTTCCTCGACAAGGATGGCAAGACGCAGATGGAACTGGCCGAAAGCATCGACAGCAAAGACGCAAAGACCTGGACGGTGAAGCTGCGCAAGGGCGTCACCTTCCACGACGGCAAGGACCTGACGGCTGACGACGTCGTCTTCTCGCTCAAGCGCCATCTCGACAAGGCGGTCGGCTCCAAGGTCGCCAAGATCGCCGCACAGATGACCGGCTTCAAGGCGGTCGACAAATCGACGGTCGAAATCACCCTGGCCGATCCGAATGCCGACCTTCCGACCATCCTGGCGCTGCACCACTTCATGATCGTGGCCGACGGCACCACCGACTTCTCCAAGGGCAACGGCACAGGCGCCTTCGTGCTGCAGACGTTCGAACCGGGCGTCCGTTCGGTCGTCACCAAGAACAAGAACTACTGGAAGTCGGGCAAGCCCTATCTCGACTCCTTCGAATTCATCGCCATCAGCGACGACAGCGCCCGGGTCAACGCCTTGCTTTCCGGCGATATCAATTTTGCTGCCGCGATCAATCCGCGCGCAATGAAGCTGCTGCAGAGCCAGCAGGGCTTCGAACTGTCGAAGACGACCTCGGGCAACTATACGGACCTCAACATCCGGCTCGACATGGATCCGGGCAGCAAGGCCGATTTCGTGACCGGCATGAAATACCTCGTCAACCGCGAGCAGATCGTGAAATCGGCATTGCGCGGCCTCGGCGAAATCGGCAACGACCAGCCCGTCTCGCCGGCGAACATCTTCCACAATGCGGACCTCAAGCCGAAGACTTTCGATCCGGACAAAGCGAAGTTCCACTTCAAGAAGGCGGGCCTGCTCGGCCAGTCCATTCCGGTGGTCGCCTCGGACGCCGCGACCTCGTCGATCGACATGGCGGTCATCATCCAGGCCGCCGGCGCGGAAATCGGCATGAAGCTCGACGTTCAGCGGGTCCCATCCGACGGCTACTGGGACAATTACTGGCTCAAGGCGCCTGTCCATTTCGGCAACATCAATCCGCGCCCGACGCCGGACATCCTGTTCTCGCTGCTTTACGCCTCCAACGCGCCCTGGAACGAAAGCCAGTACAAGTCCGAGAAGTTCGACAAGCTGCTCGTCGAGGCGCGCGGCCTCCTCGACCAGGCCAAGCGCAAGGAGATCTACGGGCAGATGCAGACCATGATCTCCGAGGAAGCAGGCACCATCATCCCGGCCTACATCTCCAACGTCGATGCCCTCTCCAGCAAGGTGAAGGGTTTGGAGGCGAACCCGCTCGGTGGCATGATGGGGTACGCAATGGCGGAATACCTCTGGCTCGAAGCCTAAGAGGCGCCTGTAGGGGACCGGTCAGCCGGTCCCCTGCACTGCATTGCGCAAGATTGTTTGGCCGAACGCAACCGCAGGGAGCTTCCATGAAGTCTGGGGTTCTAAACCTCGTGCTGAAGCGGCTGGCGATCGCGATCGTCACCCTTCTGATCGTCCTGTTCGCCGTGTTCTTCGCGACCAGCATGCTGCCGGGCGACACGGCGTCGATCCTGCTTGGGCAGGCGGCGACGCCCGAGGCGGTCGCCGGCCTGCGCGAGGCCATGCATCTCAACGATCCGGCGATCCTGCGCTTCCTGCGTTGGCTTGTCGGTCTGCTCCACGGCGATCTCGGTACCTCCTACGCCAACGAAATGCCGGTCGCGGCCCTGATCGGCGGGCGCTTCGTCAACACCATGAAGCTCGCCGGCATCACCACGCTGATCTCGGTGCCGCTGGCGCTGACGCTCGGCATCACCGCCGCCATGTTGCGCGGCTCCGTCTACGACCGCACCGTCACCGTGCTTTCGATCGGCGTGATCTCCGTGCCGGAATTCATGGTCGCGACCCTCGCCGTCCTGCTCTTTGCCGTTTATCTGAAATGGCTGCCGGCGTTGTCTTCGGTCAACGAGGCGCACTCGCTTGCCGACCTCGTGCGCATCTATTCGATGCCGGTGATTACCCTCACCTTCGTCATCTCGGCCCAAATGATCCGCATGACGCGCGCCGCGGTGATCGAAACGCTCTCAACGCCTTATGTCGAGATGGCGCTTCTCAAAGGCGCCTCGCGCAGCCGCATGGTGCTCAAGCATGCCCTTCCGAACGCGCTTGGGCCGATCGTCAACGCGGTCGCGCTCTCGTTGTCCTATCTGGTCGGCGGCGTCATCATCGTCGAGACGATCTTCAATTATCCCGGCATCGCCAAGCTGATGGTCGATGCGGTCGCGACCCGCGACCTGCCGCTGATCCAGAGCTGCGCGATGATCTTCTGCCTTGGCTATCTCCTGCTCATCACGGCCGCCGACATCGTCGCCATCATGTCCAACCCGAGGCTCAGATGACAGTGGCGCGCGCGGCATCCTCCCGACGGTCCTTCCTGGGCCACAGCTACAACCTCGTGGGCGTCGTGGCCTCGCTGGTCATTCTGGCGTGGACGCTGGTCGCGATCTTCGCGCCCTACATCATTCCCCATCCGATCGGCGATATCGTCGACGACGACTATTTCGGCCCGATGCGCCAGGGCCTGTGGCTCGGCTCGGACTATCTAGGGCGTGACATGCTCTCCAGGGTTCTCATGGGAGCACGCTACACCGTCGGCATATCGCTTGCCGCCGTCTCGATCGCCTGCTTTTCAGGGGTCGTGCTGGGGATGATCGCGGCCGTCACCGGCGGCTGGTTCGATACCTGCCTCAGCCGCTTCCTCGACGCCATGAACTCCATCCCCAGCAAGCTGTTCGGCCTTGTTGTCGTCGCCGCGGTCGGCTCATCGATCCCGGTGCTGATCCTGACGCTCGCCGTCATCTACATCCCGGGCGCCTACCGCTTCGCGCGGGCGCTTGCCGTCAACATCAACACCATGGATTTCATGACCGTCGCCCGCGTCCGCGGCGAGAGCACTATCTATCTCATCGGCTCCGAGATCCTGCCGAACATCATCCGGCCTGTGCTTGCTGACTTCGGCCTGCGCTTCGTCTTCATCGTGCTTTTGCTCTCCGGCCTGTCCTTCCTCGGGCTCGGTCTGCAGCCGCCTTTAGCCGACTGGGGCGCGCTGGTGCGCGAGAACATCGGCGGCCTGCCCTTCGCGGCCCCGGCCGTCATCGTGCCGTCGCTGGCGATCGCCAGCCTGACCATTAGCGTCAACCTCTTAATCGACAACCTGCCGCAGAAGATCAGGGACCGGGACGCATGACCAATCTCGTCGAGGTCAGAAACCTTCGGATCGAGGCAAAGACCGACGCCGGACGTCTGGTCGAAATCATCAAGGGCGTCAGCCTCGACATCGCCGATGGCGAGATCGTCGCCCTGATCGGCGAGAGCGGCTCCGGCAAGACGACGGTGGCGCTCTCCCTCATGGGCTATGCGCGGCCCGGCTGCCGGATTACTGGCGGCGAGATCAATGTCAACGGCAAGAACATGGCTGCGCTTACCGAGCGGGAACGCGCCAGGTTGCGCGGCACCGACATCGCCTATGTTCCGCAAAGCGCCGCCGCCGCCTTCAACCCCTCATCGACCATCATGGAGCAGGTGATCGAAGTCACGCGCATCCACGGCCTGATGCCACCCGAGCAGGCGCGAAAGCGCGCGGTCGAGCTGTTCCGGGCCTTGTCGCTGCCTGATCCGGACGGTATCGGCGCCCGTTATCCGCACCAGGTTTCAGGCGGGCAATTGCAGCGACTGGCGGCCGCCATGGCGCTGATCGGCGATCCCAAACTGGTCATCTTCGACGAGCCGACGACCGCACTCGACGTGACGACCCAGATCGACGTGCTCAAAGCATTCAAGTCGGTGATGAAGGCGGGCGGCATAGCGGGTGTCTACGTTTCCCACGACCTCGCGGTCGTCGCCCAGATCGCAGATCGCATCGTGGTGCTGAAGGGCGGCGAGGTGCAGGAGACCGGCACGACGGCCGGAATCCTTTCGGCTGCCCAGCATCCCTATACACGGGAATTGCTGGCCGCTTTCGAGCCGAAGTCGAGGCAGATACGGGCGGATGAAGATTCCGGACCAAAGCCGCTGCTTCGCATCGACAATCTGATAGCCGGATACGGCCCGGTGAAAGGTGACGGGCAGCCGGTTATCCGCGCGGTCGATTCCGTCAGCCTGGTCGTGGAGAAGGGCCGCAATCTCGGTGTCATCGGCGAGTCCGGTTGCGGAAAATCGACGCTGGCGCGCGCCATCGCGGGCATTCATCCGGCGGCGACCGGCGATATCGTCTTCGACGGCAAGGCACTGGAGCGCGCCGCCCGGAAACGCACTCGCGACCAACTGCGCGAGATGCAGATCGTGTTCCAGTATGCCGATACCGCGCTCAATCCCGCCAAGCCCATTGAGGACATCATCTCGCGACCGCTGGCCTTCTATCATGGGCTCGACAGGCAGGCGCGCTCGAAGCGTGTCGACGAGTTGCTCGACATGGTGCGCCTGCCGAGGTCGCTGCGCTACCGTCATCCCTCGGAGCTCTCGGGCGGCCAGAAGCAGCGCGTGAACTTCGCGCGCGCGCTGGCGGCCGGTCCGAAGCTCATCATCTGCGACGAAATCACCTCAGCGCTCGACACGGTTGTAGCGTCCGCCGTGATCGAGCTGCTCAAGGAGCTGCAGCGCGAGCTGGGGCTCTCCTATATCTTCATCAGCCACGACCTCTCCGTCGTCGAGGCCATCTGCGACGAGATCATGGTCATGTACAATGGTGAGCGGGTGGAGCAGATCACGCCCGACAAGGTCAAGTCGCCCACGCACCCCTATTCCAAACTTCTGTTCTCCTCCGTGCCGAAGCTCGATCCGACCTGGCTCGACGGCCTCGTCCGCGACCCCGAGCTGGTCAGCCAGTACGGCCACCGCTGACCAAACTGACCGTAGGGGATTCGCCGGACTACAGTTGCGAGCAGAGCCGGTAGGCCTCATAGATTGACGAGTAGATGTCCCTGCTGGCGACCGCGTCTCCAATGCGGTGCAGGACGAAGGATCCTGGAGCTTGGAGCCCTTGCACCCCCTTTGTCGCCACTCCCGTCATGAGCGCGATGTCGGTGACGCCCTTATTGGCGGAGCGGGCACGCAATTCCTGGTAGGTATCTTCCACAGGTGCCGTGCCGCGCTCGACAATGAGTTGGGCCGCGGTCATTTCCGTTTCTGCACCGGTGAGCTCATGCCGGAACCGGGCGGCGATGCCGTTGCCGTGGCGCGCTGCCTTGATGAGCCGCAGATCGCCGACGACCCGGATGCCGAGTTCGGACGCGAGTTTGCGGAAACTGACCCGGTCCGGATAGGGTGTCTCGATCGCAAGGGTGTCGTCAGCCATGGCCAGGCTGACCGCATGTCCCAGGCGGGCAAGATGCAGGGCACAGGATATGGCGGCCTGGCGTCCAGTCTCATCGTAGATGAGCACATCGGCCTTCGCGGGCATGACCCCGGTCAAGATATCCCAGACGCTGTCGCAATGTTCAGCGCCCTCCAGCCACTCCATGTCCGGGATGCCGCCTGTGGCGACGATAACGGCATCCGGTTTCTCGGCAAGCACTCCATCTGCGTCCGCATAGGTGTTGAGGCGGACATCCACGCCCAGGCGCGCGAGCTCTTCGGCGCGCCAGTCGACTATACCGATCAGATCCTTGCGGTCGGAAGCCGAGGCCGCAACGAGCACCTGCCCGCCGACCCGGGCCCCAGCTTCGAACAAGGTCACGCTGTGC
The DNA here is from genome assembly GCF_029625865.1 of Mesorhizobium sp. WSM4887. Classification (NCBI taxonomy): domain Bacteria; kingdom Pseudomonadati; phylum Pseudomonadota; class Alphaproteobacteria; order Hyphomicrobiales; family Phyllobacteriaceae; genus Mesorhizobium; species Mesorhizobium sp. WSM4887. The sequence continues at coordinate 714,068 of NZ_JARTVP010000002.1, read as the reverse complement.
CCGCGCTCGGCGGCGACCCGGGCCGCCTCCATCCCGCCCGGACCACCGCCGACGACGACCACCCGTTTCGGCGTTTCGGTCCGGTCAATGATGTGGCTGACGGTCGTTTCATGGCCGCTGGCGGGGTTGTGAATGCAATGGACCTTCTTGTACAGGCAGTAGGACGCGCCGACGCACGGGCGGATGCGGTCTTCTTCGCCCCGCATCACCTTGTTGACGATATGCGGGTCGGCAATATGCGCTCGAGTCATGCCGACCAGATCGACAAGGTTTGCGCGGATCGCGTGCCGCGCCGTGGCTACCTCCCTGATGGCGGCGGCGTGGATGACCGGCAGCCTGGTTTCCCGCTTGAACTGTCCAACCAACGGCAGAAACGGCGCGCTCCTGATAAACATGCCGGGCATATTCTGCTCGGCCAGTGACAAGTCGGTGTCCATGCGGCCGAAGATGCAGTTGAAGAAATCGACATGGCCTTCGCGCTCGAACAGCCGGGCGAAGGCAAGGCCTTCCTCGAAATCCGATCCGTCGTCGACCGCCTCGTCGACCACGAAGCGGATCCCGACGGCGAAGTCGTCGCCCACCGCGCGGCGGATCGCTTCGTGAACCATCAGCCCGAAGCGCGCGCGGTTTTCCAGCGAGCCGCCGAAAGCGTCCGTGCGCCTGTTGGTTCTGCGCGACAGGAATTGGCCGATCAGATGGCCGCCGGTGACGGTCTCGACGCCGTCCAGGCCGCCGTCAACGCAGCGCCTGGCGGCACTGGCGTAGTCCTTGACGATCCTGTCGATGTCCGCGGCGTCCATTTCTTTGGGGAAATTCCGGCTTCGCGTCTCGCGGACGCGTGACGGCGCAACCGGGGGCAACCAGTAACCGGCATAGGCAGTAGCGCGCCGGCCGAGATGCGAGACCTGACACATGACCGTCGCGCCGTGGCGATGAATTCGCTGCGACAGCGATTGGAGATGGGGGATGATGCTATCGCTGGAAAGATCCAGCTGACCGCCGCCCCAGCTCGAATCGGGCGACGTCATCGCCGAGCCGCCGACCATAGTCATCGCCAGGCCGCCGCGCGCCTTCTCTTCATGATAGCGCTGATAGCGCTCGAGCGGCAGGCCACCCTCGTCCAGCATTGAGGCATGACTGGTGCTGACGACGCGGTTGCGCAGCGTTAGACCCTTGAGCCGAAACGGCTGAAGCAGTGGATCGCCGGATGTGCTCCCCGCTTGGAATGCCGCTGCCGGCACATGCTGCTCCGAACCATTCATGAGGGTTATAGTTCGCGATTTGCAGGACTGCAGGAAAGCTTGAAAATTGTTGGGGCGGCTATACGCTTGGCGTATGGCTGGCTTCGCAAAACTCGTTCCATCCGCACGCGGACTCCTCGTTTTCGAGGCCGCTGTCCGTTCAGGAAGTTTCACGGCCGCAGCGCGCGAGTTCAACGTCGCGCAACCCTCGATCAGCCGCAGCATCGCTCAGCTGGAGGCCGATCTCGGCGTGGCTCTGTTCACGCGCGGTCCAACGGGATTGTCCCCGACCCCGGAGGGGCGCGCCCTCTATTCGGCTGTACGGGAAGGATTTGACGGCATCGAGGAGGCGATCGGCACGATCAAGCGGAGCAGTGCCGCAAAGCCGGTGGTTACCCTTTCGCTCTCGAGCTCTCTCGCTACGCACTGGTTCGTTCCGAGGTTAACGGCGTTCAACACGCGATTTCCCGACGTGGACCTGAGGTTCGAACTCATCGCCGGCGTTCTGCGAGGACCCGCCGAGAATGTCGAGCTTGCCACCAGAATCCTGGCCGACGACGACACCCACTATCACCGCTGGGCCTTCTCGCCGGAAATCATCGTTCCGGTGTGCAGCCCATCCTATCTGTCGCACCACGGCCGCTTGAACCATGACTCGGACGGCGAAGGTCATATCCTGCTTCATCTCACCGACGCCAAGGAGCAGTGGCTGGACGCCTGGGGCAGCGTAGCCCACCGCAAGACCAGCAGGGCGAAATGGCTCGAATTCTCGGACTACGCGGTCGTGCTTCAAGCCGCGATGAACGGAGAAGGCGTGGCGCTCGGCTGGCTCAGCAATGTCTCAAGGGCACTGCTTCAGGCAACGCTCGTTCCGGCCTCGGACAGGCAGATCAACACCGGACGGATCCATGAATTGATTGCACCTCGCTCACGGCCAGTGCGGCCGATCGTCTCCGATATCCGCGCCTGGATGATCGCGGAGATGCAAGCCGAGTTGAAAGCGTTGCGCGCACTATTGCAGCCCGGGGTCCTGTAGCCCGGACCGCAGCAGACAACTGCAGCGCCCGGCACAGCCTACCCGCGGACTACATCGGAAACAGGCTGGGCAGCGGCATGTGCGATTTGACGATGGGCGACTTCAGCACCACGAAGCTGAAATACTTGTCGATGCCGATATCCATATCGGTCAGCCGCTCCATGATCGTCTGGTACTCGCCAATCCCGGCGGTCACGAATTTCATCAGATAGTCGTAACCGCCCGACACGAGGTGGCATTCGATGACCTGATCGATCTTCTCGACGACGGCGAGAAAGCGGGCAAAGTCCACCTGGCGATGGTTCTTCAAGGTGATTTCGGTGAACACGGTCAGTGTCTGGCCGAGCTTGCCGATGTTGACCTGCGCGGAATAGCCCTCGATATAACCTTCCGACTGGAGCTTCTTGACCCGCATCAGGCACGGGCTCGGCGACAGGTGCACCAGTTCGGCCAATTCCACATTGGTGATGCGGCCGTTCTTCTGCAATTCATGCAGAATCTTGATGTCGATCCGATCCAGTTTCACGTCCATCTCCGAAGAACGCAAGCCACAGCACAAAATGCCGCCACTTCTCTAGCCGTGACACTACCACAGCCCGCAGGCCTGTCTATCCGATGGGCCTGCTCTGACACGCAGGGACTCTCGATTCCATTGCGCGCTACGGAATAAAATTCTGCCTGAAGCATAACTGCGGCAGCGGCTGCCTGCGCAACGCGCTAGATTCGAGCCTCGAAGCAGAGAGAGGACCATGCGCGCGCCGCTGCAACAGATCGAGACATCCGACGAACTGCCGCAATCCGCGGATGCGGTGGTGATCGGCGGAGGCATCGTCGGCGTCTTCGCGGCCTACTACCTGGCTAGGCGCGGCTTGAAGGTCGCGCTTGTCGAAAAAGGACGCATCGGCGCCGAGCAATCCAGCAGGAACTGGGGATGGTGCCGCCAGCAGAACCGCGACGCCCGCGAGCTGCCGATGGCGACGCGCAGCCTCGATCTCTGGGAGCGCTTTGCGGCCGAAAGCGGCCAGGACACCGGCTTTCGCCGCTGCGGCCTGCTCTATCTCAGCAATGACGAGGCGGAACTGGCCGGCTGGGCGCGCTGGCGTGACTTCGCCAGAACAGCGGGCGTCACCACGCACATGCTCGACAGCGCCGAGGCCAGCGGGCGGGGCCGCGCCACCGGCCGTACCTGGAAAGGCGGCGTCTTCTCGCCGACCGACGGCACCGCCGATCCGTCGCAGGCCGCGCCAGCGGTCGCCCGCGCCATCGTCCAGCTTGGCGGCACGGTGCATCAGAATTGCGCCGCGCGCGGTATCGAGACCGAGGGCGGTCGCCTGTGCGGCGTGGTCACGGAAAGCGGTACGATCCGCACGAAGGCGGCGGTTTTGGCCGGTGGCGCCTGGGCGTCCTCCTTTTGCCGTCAGTTCGGCTTCCGCTTCCCGCAGGCCTCGATCCGCTCCTCCATCCTGTCCGTCTCGCCCGGCGCGGGGGGCTTGCCGGATGCGCTACACACGGCAAAAATCTCGGCGACGCGGCGCGGTGACGGCGGCTACACGCTCGCCATAAGCGGCCGCGGACGCGTCGACGTGACGCCGCAGCAGCTGCGCTTCGCTTCGCAGTTCGTCCCCATGTTCCTGAAGCGCTGGCGCAGCCTCGCGCCCGGCGGGTTGCAGGGGGTGCGCTCAGGCCACGAAACGCTCCAACGCTGGCGGCTCGACCGGCCGACGCCGATGGAGCGGATGCGTATCCTCGATCCGATGCCGGATCAGGCGACCATCCGCCTGACCCATGCCCGCGCGCTCGAGCTGCTGCCTGCGCTGCGGCAGACGAAGATCAGCGCGGCCTGGGCGGGCTACATCGACAGCACCCCGGACGGCGTGCCGGCCATCGGCGAGATACACGCCGTTCCAGGCTTCTTCCTGGCTGCCGGATTTTCGGGTCACGGCTTCGGCATCGGACCCGGTGCCGGGCACCTCGTCGCCGATCTTGTCACCGGGTTGGAGCCGATCGTCGATCCGAAATCCTACGATCCGCGGCGTTTCGATGCTTCGGCGTGGGGCAAGGTCGCCGACTTCTAGTTTCAAACGCGACATTCCGACATCGCTTGGCAGGTGAACCCTCCGGATTGCATCAGCTCTCCCGAAGAAAGGCGCCGATGGGGGCAGGCCGGATGGGGGCCTGCCCGCGAAACCGGCCGACATCCTCGGGCCTACAGCCGGCGTGGGCTGCGATGAGTTCGGCGGCTGCCAACTGGCAATAACGCCCCTGGCAGCGCCCCATGCCGACGCGCGAGAGCGATTTCACCCTGTTGGCCTCGCCGCCGCCGAGAGTCGTGCCCTCGCGCACGGCCCCGGCAGTGACGTTCTCGCAGCGGCAGACGATCGTATCGTCGGGAAGCGCCCTCACCATCGCGCCTGGCCAAGGAAAGGCCTGGGCCAGACCGCGGGCAAAGCGCTCGAGCCGTGCGAGCCTGCGCAGGTCGGCGCCGACGGAGGGCACCGGGCTTCCAAGATCGGCAAGGCACGCCGCCGCGGCAAGGCGCCCGGCGATCTCCGCGCCGTCCGCCCCGAGAGGACGAGCCCCATCACCGGCCAGGTAGATGCCATTGCCGGCCCGTCCCATCCGGTCGGTCTTCGGGAGCCACTGCCGCCATTGCTCATCATAGGTAAGGGCGCATCCCACAAGGTCAGTCAGATGAGTCTCCGCCCGCAGGTGCCAGCCGATCCCGATCATGTCGCATGGGGTGACGCGCTCCCGGCCGCCGGCGTCGCGCCAGCGCATCCCGGTGACGCCCCGTCCATCGGCATCGATTTGCAGAGGCGTCACGCCAGCGTGGTAGCGGCGACCAAGCCGCGCCCGCAGGGCCAGCCCGCGCAACGCCACGATTGGTCGGGCGGCAAGTCCCCAGAACCCGCGCATCTGCTGGCGCCAGGAAGACGTATCAAGCACCGCCGCCACATCCGCTCCGGCCTTGAGGAGTTGCATGCCAACCAGCGTCAGCAAGGGGCCCGACCCGATAAGCACGATGCGCCGTCCGAGCGCGACACCCTGCGCCTTGAGCGCGATCTGCGCCGCGCCAAGGCTGAAGACGCCGGCGTTCTGCCAGCCAGGGACCGGAGCGACGCGGTCGGATGCGCCGGTGGCGAGGATCAGGCGGTCGTAGAAGACGACCTCCGCGCCGCCCTCCCCCAGCACATGCAGCCGCCCCTCATGCACGGCGATGACGGAGCTGCGCGCGCAATAAGTGAGCCGCCCTTCTTCGGCCATCCGGTCGAAGAGCAAATGCAATGCGCGCGCCTTGTCCGCCGCAAAGCCGTACAGCTGCTCCGGAGTTCGGACGAACCCGGCAGGCGGGCGGCGATAGATCTGCCCACCCGCGCGGTGCCCTTCATCGATCACCACCGGATGGAGGCCGGCCTCGACCAGTGTCGCCGCGGCCCTTATGCCGGCGGGGCCCGCACCTACGATCAAGATGCGCGGCGATGACGGCTCGCTCACGGCCAGTTCTCCGGCGGTGTCGTGCGCAGCCGCATGCCTTCGACGACAAGAGTTGTGCACGCACGCAGGCGCGGTCCCCCTTCTTGCCATACCCAGCAGTCCTGGCAGGCTCCCATCAGGCAGAACCCCGCGCGCGGCTCGGGACCGAACTCGGAACTCCGCAGCGCAGGTCCTGAAGCCAGCATTGCGGTCAGCACGGTGTCGCCGTCCAGCGCGTTGCGCGTCTCACCGTCGAGAAGGAATTGCACCTCCTCGCGATCGCGCTCGGCCAGCCGGACGATGCGGCCGACCGTGATCATTCGGCGGCCTCTCGTACCGGCCCCGGACGAGGCAGCTCGGGAAAACGTTCGCAGACCGCCTCGAAGGCCGCTTGGACGCCTTCCGGCCCGGAGCGACCTTTCATGCGGCGAAAAATCTCCGTCTTGGCGAAGAACCGCCAGTGGATCGGCAAGGCGTCCAGCAGAGCGTGGAGCCGGTCATAGGCGGCCGGCGTCCACTGCGCTTCGTAGCTGTCGCGCTCCGGCCCGAAATGGAAATGGCCGACGGACGGCGTGTGCCTCGCGCGCAGCCGCTCCGTCGCGCGCTCGTCGACTTCGCCGCCGCGGATAACGACCCCGTAGTCGCTTTCGGCTGCGGCCGGCGAGAGATAGCCGCGCCGCACATCCTCACCGACCCGCCAGGGCTCGCGCTGAAACGGGTCGCCGCGTCCGCCGCCGCCGGCGGAGCGGATCTCGAGCACGTCGCCCGGCTGCAGCACCGCCGTGTCGATGTTGCCCAGCCGCCGCTCGCGGTCGGTGCCCGGATTGACGACCATGTCCGACAGGCCGGCCGCCTTGCCGCCCAGCACGCCCCAGGGACGGAAGAAGCTGCGGTCGCGATTGCGCGCCGTAATCCGGGAGTCGGGGGCAAAGACTCGAAAAGCCATCTCGGTCGCCAGCCCGCCGCGCCAGCGGCCCGCACCGCCGCTGTCCCGGGCGAGCCCATATTTCACGAACTCGACCGGCGTCTCGGTCTCGGTGATCTCGATCGGCGTGTTCTTGAGATAGGCGGCATCGGCGCCCGATCCATTGGTGCCATCGCGATGCGGCATCGCGCCGCCGCCGCCCACCACGGGGTTGACCGCCGCGATGACGCTCCTGCTGGTGCGCTCATCGATGGTCATGACGTTGACGATGCAGTTGTTGCCGGCCGGCGCCGCCGGCAAGCGCTCCGGCAGCACCTGTGAGAAGGCCCCGAAGATGACCGAGCGCAGCCGGGCGCAGGTGAGCGAGCGCATGCCGACGGCGGCGGGATGGACGGGGTTCAGCACCGAACCTTGCGGCGTGATGCAGGTGAACGGCCGGGTGAGGCCCGCGTTGAGCAGGATTTTCGGGTTGAGCGTGTAGAGCACGTAATAGACGCCGACGAGCAGCATCGTGTGGCGCGGGTCGCCGCCCGAAGGCACGTTGAGCGAGGAGCCGAGCTGCGGATCGGAGCCGGTGAAGTCGAGCACGGCCTCATCGCCTTTGATCGTCAGCGTCAGCTTCAGCCGGCAGGGATTGGCCTCGACCGAATCCTCATCGGCATAGTCGGCGAATTGCCAGGTGCCGTCGGGCATGGTGCGCAGCACGTCCCGCGCCTGCGCCTCGGCATGGTCAAGAAGAGCGGCAACGCCTTCGACGAAGCCGGCCTTGCCGAACTTCTTCACCATCGCCTGGATCTTGCGCTCGCCGGTGTTGAGTGCGCCGACCAGCGCCTTCATGTCGCCGATGTTGAGGTCCGGCTTGCGCACATTGGTGCTCATGATGCTGAGGATCGTCTCGTCGAAGACGCCTTCCCTCACCAGCTTCATCGGCGGAAAGCGGACGCCTTCCTGATGGATTTCGGTGAGCGCGCGGCTGAGCGAAGCCGGCACAGCCCCGCCCATGTCGGTGTTGTGGATGTGCCCTCCCGTCCAGGCGACGATCTCGCCGTCGACGAAGACCGGCTTCCACAAATGCGTGTCGGGCGCGTGCGTGGCGACGTGGCCGGAATAGGGATCGTTGGTGAAGGCGACGTCTCCCGGCCGATAGTCGTTCACCATGGCGATCGCACGGTGATAGGAAAGCCCGGGGTACCATGTGGCGCCGAGCTCCATCGGGACGGCGAAGGTCGCTCCCGAGCGGTCCATCAGCATCACCGTAAAATCCTGCGTCTCCTTGACGAAGGCGGAGTGCGCGGTGCGGTGCAGCGTGTGGGCCATGTTCTCGGCCGCCGCGCGGGCATGGTTCGCCAGAACCTGAAGATTTGTGCGGTCGAACAAGGCGTCACTCCGCGAAAGTCAGTACGAGATTGAGGTGGCGATCGACCCGCGCCTGCGTTCCGGCGGGGAGGGCGAAGGTGGTATCTTCCTGCACTACCACCGCAGGCCCGTGAAACGCGCTGCCCGGCACCAGGGTCTGGCGGTCATGGAGGTCGACGGTCTCGACGGTCAGACCGGTATAGACCGGCACCCGGCGCGCCGGATGGGTCGGGACGTCGATCTCCTCGGTCTCGGGGAAGGAGAGCGCCGGACCTGCGCCTATCGCGGACAGCCGTACATTCACAAGCTCGATCGCGCCGTCCGGATCGTGGAAGTCGTAGAGCTGCTCATGGGTGCGGTGGAATGCCTGCTCGATCGCGGCCGCGTCGCCGTCCGCCAGCCATTGGGGCGAAAGGACAACCTCGATCTCATAGCTCTGGCCGAAGTAGCGCATGTCGCAGGAGAGTGTGAGTTGCGCGGCCGCATCGTGCCCCTGCGCCGCAAGCCAGTCGCGGCCCTCCTGCGCCAGCGCCTCGAAGGCCTCGCGGATTCCGGGAAGCGACGCGCCGGATAGCGGGCTGAAGATGGTGCGGATGAAGTCCCCGCGCAGATCAGCCACCAGCCCACCCAGCGCCGATACCACGCCGGGGCGGCGGGGCGCCATGACGCGCTTGATGCCGAGCTCGCGGGCCAGGAAGGCGCCGAGCATCGGGCCGCCGCCGCCGAATGGCATCAGCGTGAAATCGCGCAGATCGACGCCGGCGCGCGAGGCGAGCTTCTCAACCTCGACGAACATTTCCGACACCGCGATGTCGAGGATCGCCTGCGCGGTCTGCTCGACCGGACGGCCGAGCCGGGCGGCAAGCTCGCCGACCACGCGATGCGCCAGTTGGGTCTCGATCCTGAGCTGGCCATATGCCATCTCGCTATGGCCGAGCCATCCGCACACCACCATGGCGTCAGTTACCGTCGCCCGCTCGCCGCCACGGCCGTAGCATGCAGGTCCCGGCGTCGAACCGGCCGATTCCGGCCCGACCCGCAGCACTCCTTGCGCGTCGACGCTGGCGATCGAGCCGCCGCCGACGCCGATCGAGCTCACCGATACGGAAGGGATATGGAGCGGAAATTCGCCGATCAGCTCGCCGGTGCCGAACTGCGGCTCGCCGTTTATGATGAGCGCGAAATCGGCCGAGGTCCCGCCGATGTCGAGGGTGAGAACCTTATCCTCGCCGGCCTGACGCGCCAGCCACGAGGCGCCGATGACGCCGGAGGCCGTTCCCGACAGCAGCATATTCACGCAGGCGCGCTTGCCTTCGGCGGCGTTCATCAGCCCACCGTTCGACTTCGTCAGCATCGGCCGGGCCGGCACGCCGCGATGCTTCAGCCGCTCTTCCAGCGCGGTCAGATAGCCAGAGACGCGCGGATGGACATAGGCATTGAGAATGGCGGTCGAGCTGCGCTCGTATTCGCGGATGACCGGCCACACCTCGGCGGAGGTGAAGACCAAGAGGTCGGGCGCCAAGCGCGCGATCGCCGCCTTGACCGAAGCCTCCTGCGCAGCGTTGCGCCAGGAATGCAGGAAGGACACGACGATCCCCTGCGCCCCGTTCGCTTTCGCGGCCGCGACCGCGCTCTCCACCGCCGCCGTGTCGGGCGCCTGGGATTCATTGCCATCGGCGCGCATGCGGGCCGGAATGCCGAACACCATGTCGCGCGAGATCAGCGGATCCGGCCGCGCGCAGAACAGCGAATACATGTCCGGCATGCGAAGCCGCGCGAGTTCGATCACGTCCTCGAAGCCGGCATTGGTGAATAGCGCCAGCGGCGCGCCCTTGCGCTGGATGATGGTGTTGATGCCGACCGTCGTGCCGTGCACGAAGCGCGTCATATGGGTCGGGTCGAAGCCTTCGCGTTCGGCTAGCAAGGTGAGCCCCGTCATCAGCTCGGCACCCGGATCTTCCGGCGTCGTCAGCACCTTCAGCGAAGCGACGCGTCCGGAGTTTGCTTCGAGCGCGCAGAAATCGATGAATGTCCCGCCGATGTCGACGCCGACCTTCCAGTCGGCCTTCTTCAGCGCCTCATCCGTCGCAGTGGCTCCATCCATGATGCGTCCCTTTCGGTCTGCTCGGAAACTCGCACGAGCGGACAGTCACGGTCCAAGATGGATGATGGGCAAGAATATAAGTCGTACTTATACCTTGACGCTATGCTCGCCGAGAACGGCGGAGCAGGCCGCACGGATGTCATCGCGCATCGTTTCGTCGGCCCTCGAAAGGGCTCGTGCGCGCGACGCGAGCAGCGCAATCGGGAATTCCGGGCCGCCCGCCAGCGGCCTGACAGCGAGGCCGGAAAACTGGCGCCACGGCAGCAGCGCGTCGACGAGAGCGACGCCCAGGCCGGCCTGGACGAAGCCGACCGCAGAGATCGAAATGTCGATCTCCAGCGACGGCGAAAGCGCCACGCCTTGCGCGCGGGCCGCGTGGGCCAGTTCGTCGGCGGGACGCGTGTTGCCGCGATAGGATATCAGTTCCTGCCCCACGAGATCAGCGAGCGTCAGCTCGGTTTTCTTCTGCAGCGCGTGTCCGCGCGGCAGCAGGCAGGCGAAGCCGACACTGCCGATCACCTCGGCCTCGATGTCGGGAGGCAGGCGGTCATCCATGGCCACGCCGAGGCTCGCATCGCCGGCGCGCAGCATGTCTACAATCGCGGCGATCGGCGCGCTATGGGAACGCAGCAGCATGTCGGGATGCTGCGCCCGAAATGCGGTGAAGGCGCGCGGCAATATCGCCATGGCCGGCGGCGGCGAGGCGGCGACCCGCACCAGCCCGGTCCGACCGAGACGCAGATCGGTGGTCTTGCGGCGCAGGCCGTCGAGCCCCGCCGACAGCCTCTCGGCATCGGGAAAGATCTCGAGTGCCTCAGGGGTCGGCCGCAGCCTGCCCTTGACCCGCTCGAACAGCGTGAAGCCGAGCTCGTCCTCAGTGTGGAGCAGTATTTGGCTGAGCGCGGGCTGGGAGATGTTCAGCATTCGCGCCGCGGCGGTCACGGTGCCCGCGCGCATGACGGCGATGAACACTTCGAGCTGCCGGGCCCGCATTCCTACTCCATAGGTCAAACTTATGGGTTTTATCCAAAGCCATCTTTGACGCATTGCCGCGGCGCCGACAAGATGGATCCAGAATCAGCCCTCTGCGCTAAGGAACGACAATGGATGTGATCGTGCTGGGCGGCGGCCTGATGGGGACAGCTTCCGCCTATTTCCTGGCCAGGCGCGGCGCCCGCGTGACGCTGGTCGAGCGCAACCGGATCGGCGGTGGAGCAACCGTCGCCTCCTTCGGCAACATCCGGCGCACGGGGCGTCATCTGCCGCAGCTTCCGCTGGCCCACCGCTCGCTCCGGCTGTGGGGCGAGGCCGAAAAAATGCTGGGGCGCGATGTGGAATTCCGCGCCACCGGTCACGTGCGGCTGATCTTCGACGAAGGCGGTCTCGCCGACATGCGCAGCTATGCCGAGGCGGCGCGTCCCTGGGGACTCGAGCTGGAGCAGCTCAGCCCGCGCGAGATCCGCGCGCGTTTTCCCGGCCTCGGTCCCGACGCGATCGCGGCGTCGTTCTCTCCGCATGACGGCAGCGGCAATCCGCGGCTGATCGCGCCGGCCTTCGCCGAGGCCGCCCGCAAGCTGGGCGCGAAAATCATCGACGAAGCTCGGGTCGAAAAGATCGAGCGGACCGACTCCGGTTTCCTTGTCGCCAGTTCAAAAGGCGCTTTCGCCGGCGAATGCCTGGTCAACACCGCCGGCGCCTGGGGCGCGCGCGTCGCCGCGCTGTTCGGCGAAGAGGTCCCGCTCGATGCCCGCGGTCCACAAATGGGTGTGACCGAACCACTGCCGCACCGGATCCTGCCGGTGGTCGGCATCTGGACGCGCGACAAGGACTATGGCGCCTATCTGCGTCAGGTCGAGCGCGGCAACATCGTCTTCGGCGGCGCGGCCGAAAGAGTGTCGGTGGACCTCGATCCAGGCCATGCGGCCGCCGACCCCATGCGCCTGCCGACGCAATTGCGGGCCGTCGCGCGGCTGCTGCCGGCGATCGCGCAAGTCGCGGTCATCCGCACCTGGTCGGGCTGCGAAGGCTATGTCCGCGACATGCTGCCGGTCATGGGACGCTCGTCGACGACGCCGGGCCTGTTCCACGCCTTCGGCTTCAGCGGGCACGGCTTCCAGCTCGGTCCGGGTGTCGGCGACGCCATGGCCGAGCTCATCACCACCGGCGACTGCGAAACGGCCCTCGACGATTTTAGGATAGATCGCTTCAATCGCGGAGCCTGACGAGGCGAGTCGATCCCCTGGGCTCAGGCGTCCTTTGACGCGGAAGAAGGGAGCTTTCCATCTGTCCGAACGACGGCTTGTTGGGTGAGCAGAAAGGTCGCTTTCGGATGGCTCAGACTGGAGTTCGCCCCCAGCAAACCGCGGCCGCGGATTGGAGCGCGTGGGCGCTGCGCGACAAGCGATTCATAAGTGTCGTTGTACGAGCGTTCCCCGATCGGCGATTCTTATCCCATGCTTTGCTCAGCCCTATCGGCTTAATGTCGAACGCAGGATGCCGCGCAGAACATGGCACGCTTCTACGGACTTTCCATCGAAACGACATTGTTTTGCGGCGCTTCGGCCAAAGGATGACGACTGAACCTAGACAGTAAGGAGCTTGCGTACATCGGGCCTGTCCAGATCCTCGGCGGGGCCGGTATGCACGATCTGGCCGCGGTCCATGATGTTGACCTCGTCGGCAAGCTCGCGGCAGAAATCCAGATACTGCTCGACCAGAAGCACCGCGATCCCCGCCTGGTCGCGCAGATAGCGGATGGCGCGGCCGATGTCTTTGATGATTGATGGCTGGATGCCTTCGGTCGGCTCGTCGAGCACGAGCAGCTTCGGCCGCATCACCAGCGCGCGGCCTATGGCGAGCTGCTGCTGCTGGCCGCCGGACAAGTCGCCGGCGCGGCGGCCGAGCGTCTGCTTCAACCCTGGAAACAGCTCGAAGACATGAGCTGGAACGTTGCGGTCGGCGCGCTTCAGCGGTGCGAACCCCGATTCCAGATTTTCGCGCACCGTGAGCAGGGGAAAGATTTCCCTGCCCTGCGGCACGAATGCGATGCCCGACCGGGCGCGGTCATACGCCGCGCTCCGCTCGAGCGCTTTCCCCTCGAAGGCAACACTTCCGCTCGTCAGCCTATGATGGCCGACGATGGATCTCATCAGACTGGTCTTGCCGACGCCGTTGCGGCCGAGTACGCAGGTGATCTTGCCCGCGCCCGCTTTCAGCGAAACGCCGCGCAGCGCCTGGGCGGCACCGTAATGGAGGGTGGCGTTGGAGACTTCGAGCATGGTCAGCCCCTTCTCCAGCACCTGAGGAAGGAAAGGTCGAAACGATGCAACGAGACCCGCCAGATCATGCTCAGCGCCCCAGATAGACTTCGACGACGCGTTCGTCGGCCGAAACGAAATCGAGCGTGCCTTCCGACAGCACCGAGCCCTCGTGCAGGCAGGTGACCTTGACGCCGAGCTCGCGCACGAAATGCATGTCGTGCTCGACGACGACCACCGAATGGTCGCGGGCGATGTCCTTGAGCAGGCGCGCCGTCTCCTCGGTCTCCGCGTCGGTCATGCCGGCGACCGGCTCGTCGACGAGGAGCAGCTTCGGGTCTTGCGCCAGCAGCATGCCGATCTCCAGCCACTGCTTCTGGCCATGGCTGAGATTGGCGGCGACCTCCCCGCGCTTGTCGCCGAGGCGGATGATGCCGAGGATGTCGTCGATGCGCCTGGCCCCGGTCGGCGAGCCGCGATGGAAGAGCGCTGGAAAGATCGAGCGCGGCCCCTTCAGCGCCAGCATCAGATTGTCCTCGACGCTGTGGCTCTCGAAGACGGTCGGCTTTTGGAACTTGCGGCCGATGCCCATCATGGCGATCTCGGCTTCGTCATGCCGGGTGAGATCGACCCGACCGTCGAAGAATACCTCGCCCTCGTCCGGCCGCGTCTTGCCGGTGACAATATCCATCATCGTCGTCTTGCCGGCGCCGTTGGGTCCGATGATGGCGCGCATCTCGCCCTTGTCGAGCACCAGCGACAGGTTGTTGATGGCGCGAAAGCCGTCGAAGGAGACCGAGACGCCGTCCAGATAGAGGATGGTGTTCGACTTGCTCATGGTCGCTTACTCCGCCGGCTGCGGTTCGGGGCCGTTGGCCGACCACGCGCCCGGCGTTCTCGCCGCCGAACGCTCGATCTTCGGCTGCGCTTCCGGCGGGTCGATGCCGGCTTCCGCGGCGAGCGAGGCCGCGCGCAGCGCCCTGGCCTTGCCTCGCCAGCTATCCCACGTGCCGACCACGCCCTTGGGCAGGAACAGCGTTACGGCGACGAACAACCCGCCAAGCGCGAATAGCCAGAATTCAGGCAGCACGCCGGTGAACCAGGATTTGCCGGCATTGACCAGGAGCGCGCCGATAATCGGGCCGACGATGGTGCCGCGCCCCCCGACGGCGGTCCAGATCACCACTTCGATCGAATTGGCGGGCTCGAACTCGCCGGGATTAATGATGCCGACCTGCGGCACGTAGAGCGCGCCGGCGATGCCGGCCATGACGGCCGAGACGCTGAAGGCGAAGAGTTTTACATTCTCGGCCCGCCAGCCGAGGAAGCGGGTGCGGCTTTCGGCGTCGCGCACCGCCATCAGCAGCTTGCCGTATTTGGAGCGCACGATCGCCGCGGTGACCAAGACCGCGAACGCCAGCGTCACGGCGCTTGCTGAAAACAGCGCCGCGCGCGTCGCGTCGGCCTGGATGTTGAAGCCGAGGATGTCCTTGAAATCGGTCAGGCCGTTATTGCCTCCGAAACCCATGTCGTTGCGGAAGAAGGCAAGCAGCAGCGCATAGGTCATCGCCTGGGTGATGATCGAGAGATAAACGCCGGTGACGCGGCTGCGGAAGGCGAACCAGCCGAATACGAAGGCAAGCAGGCCCGGCACGGCCAGCACCATCAGCACGGCGAACCAGAAATGGTCGAAGCCGTGCCAGAACCAGGGCAGTTCCTTGTAGTTCAGGAACACCATGAAGTCCGGCAGGATGGGATTGCCATAGACGCCGCGCGAGCCGATCTGACGCATCAGATACATGCCCATCGCATAGCCGCCGAGCCCGAAGAAGGCGCCGTGGCCGAGCGAAAGGATGCCGCAATAGCCCCAGACCAGATCGAGCGCGAGCGCCAGCAGCGCGTAGCAGAGATATTTCCCGACCAAAGAGACGATGTAAGGCGGAATGTAGAAAGCGCTTTGAGGCGACACCGCGAGGTTTAGCAGCGGCACGATGGCGGCCGCCGCCAGCAGGACGAGGATGGCGATCGCGATGCGCCGGTCGGCGCCGAAGAAGCGCTGCGTGATCATGCTTCCACCGCCCTGCCCTTCAGCGCGAACAGGCCGCGCGGCCGCTTCTGGATGAACAGGATGATCAGTACCAGCACGACGATCTTGCCAAGCACCGCGCCGGCGTACGGCTCGAGGAACTTGTTGACGATGCCGAGCGAGAAGGCGCCGACCAGCGTGCCCCAGAGATTGCCGACGCCACCGAAGACCACGACCATGAAACTGTCGATAATGTAGCCGCGGCCGAGATTGGGCGAGACGTTGTCGATCTGGCTGAGCGCCACGCCGGCGATCCCGGCGATACCTGAGCCGAGCGCGAAAGTCAGCGCGTCGACCCAAGGCGTCCTGATGCCCATGGATGCGGCCATGCGCCGATTGGCGGTGACGGCACGCATCTGCAGGCCCCAGGGCGTTCGCTTCATGACGTAGAGCAGCACACCGAACACCAGCAGCGCTAACACCAGTATCCACAGCCGGTTCCAGGTGATGGCCAATTGACCGATGTCGAACGATCCCGACATCCAGGACGGATTGCCGACCTCCTGGTTCGTCGGGCCGAAGACGGTGCGCACCGCCTGCTGCAGGATCAGCGAGACGCCCCATGTGGCAAGAAGCGTCTCCAGCGGCCGGCCGTAGAGGAAGCGGATGACGCCGCGCTCGATGACAAGGCCGACCAGCGCCGAGACCAGGAAGGCGAGCGGCAGCGCGATGACCAGCGACCAGTCGAAGAGGCTCGGAAACGACGTGCGGATCACCTGCTGGACGAAGAAGGTGGTGTAGGCGCCGAGCATCACCATCTCGCCATGCGCCATGTTGATGACGCCCATGACGCCAAAGGTGATGGCGAGACCGATAGCGCCGAGCAGCAGCACCGATCCGAGTGATATGCCGTACCAGATGTTCTGGCCGGCATCCCACAATGCCAGCGTCGAATTGATATTGCCGATCGCGGCGGTTGCCAAGTTCTTGACCGCTCCCTGCGCGCCAGCCTCAACGGAGGTCAGCAGGGAAAGCGCATCGCGGTCGCCGCGCGCCGCGATGGCCGAGATGGCGGCGAGCTTGTCGGCTTCCGGCTTGTCGGAAACCAGAACCGACGCCGCGCGCGCCTGCACGAACATCGTCTTGACGGCTGGGTCGGTCTCAGCAGCGATCGCGGCATCGAGCGGTTCGATATTCGCCGCGTCGGGCGTCTTGAACATGGTCGCGGCGGCGGCAAGGCGCACGCTCGCGTCCTTGGCGCGCAGCGTCAGCGTCCCCAGCGCGTCGCGTATGGCGCGGCGAAGACCGTTGTTGACCTTGATCTTGGTGAGATCGGCCTTGGCGGCATCGGCGGACTTGTCGCCGCTGAAAGGATCGAGCAGTTCGACACCGTTCGCCGCGTCCTTGCCGATGAAGACCTGCGAATCGGCTTTGCGAATATAGAGGTTGCCGTCGGCGAGCGCCGACAGCGGCCTTTCGACGGCCGGATCGCCGCTGGCCGCGAGCTCGCGCACGATGGCTTCCGTGGCCGAGAAATTAGTCGCTGTAGCGAACTTGGCTATTGCCGCGCGAAGATCGGCCTCGCCTGCCTTCGACGGCAGCAGGCTTGCCATCGTCAGCAGCAGCGTCAAGCCAATCGCGCGCAACAGGATCATCAGCTTCAGCGGATCTCGAACGTTTGAGGTTTCTGCCCGGGCGGGACGCGAAGGCCCGCCCGGGCCGCGGTCTCGGATCGCGGGGCCACGCGGCGACCCGACAGACCTGGGAGATCAGTTGGTGCCCTTGCCGCCGCACTTGCCGGTGGCGACGTTGAAGTTGCCGCAACTGAGGGGCGCGCGCCAATCGGAGATCAGGTTCTTGGAATCGGGCAGGTAGTCGGACCATTCGTCGCCCATCACAAGGCCGGGCGTTTGCGAGACGGTCTCGAACTGGCCGTCGGCCTGGATCTCGCCGATGAGCACCGGCTTCGTGATATGATGGTTCGGCATCATCGTCGAATAGCCGCCGGTCAGGTTCGGCACCGAGACGCCGACCATGGCGTCGATGACCTTGTCCGGATCGGTAGTACCGGCCTTCTCGACTGCCTTCACCCACATGTTGAAGCCGATATAGTGGGCTTCCATAGGGTCGTTGGTCGTGCGCTTGTCGTTCTTTATGAACTTGTGCCAGTCGTCGATGAACTTCTTGTTCTCGGGCGTGTCGACGCTCTCGAAATAGTTCCAGGCGGCGAGGTGGCCGACCAGCGGTCCGGTGTCGAGACCGGCCAGTTCTTCCTCGCCGACTGAGAAGGCCATGACTGGAATGTCCTCGGCCTTGATGCCCTGGTTGCCCAGTTCCTTGTAGAACGGCACGTTGGCGTCGCCGTTGACGGTCGAGATCACGGCCGTCTTCTTGCCGGCCGAGCCGAATTTCTTGATCGCCGAGACTTCGGTCTGCCAGTCGGAGAAGCCGAACGGCGTGTAGTTGACCATGATGTCCTCGGCCGGCACGCCCTTCGACTTCAGATAGGCTTCGAGGATCTTGTTGGTGGTGCGCGGGTAGACATAGTCGGTGCCTTCGAGCACCCAGCGCTTCACCGAGCCGCCATCGGCGCTCATCAGGTAGTCGACGGCCGGAATGGCCTGCTGGTTGGGGGCAGCACCCGTGTAAAAGACGTTGCGCTCGCTTTCCTCGCCCTCATACTGGACGGGGTAGAACAGGATGTTGTCGAGCTCCGAGAACACCGGCAACACCGATTTGCGCGACACCGAGGTCCAGCAGCCGAAGACCGCCGCGACCTTGTCCTTGGAGATCAGCTCGCGCGCCTTTTCGGCGAAGAGCGGCCAGTTGGAGGCCGGATCGACGACAACCGCCTCGAGCTTCTTGCCGAGCAGGCCGCCCTTAGCGTTCTGCTCCTCGATCAGCATCAGCATGACGTCCTTCAGCGTCGTCTCCGAAATCGCCATGGTCCCCGAGAGCGAATGGAGGATGCCGACCTTGATCGTGTCGTCGGCCGCTCTGGCGGGAGCCGATATCGACAGGCCGGCAGCGATCACGCCGGCCGAAAACAATTTTGTTATTGTCGAGAAATTGCCCCTCATATTGCACACTCCCAAGCTGGTTGTTTTGCATTGCAACATTGCGGGTGCAAGCGACGTGCCAAACCTGACAGTCCAAAGTGCCGGGCAAAAAAATCGATCAGTTACAGTTGGTTATAATTTCAACTCAAGTTTTCAACGGCCGCTTCCGCTTCAACGCGTTGTCAAATTTTGGGCTTCTGCCTCTATTTTCATCGCAATTTTCTATTGCGTGTTTTTAAATCGCCGTTTGCCTTCTGCCGACCCCCGTAGTCGCACGGCGAGAGATGTTGGGAATTGAAATCTTTGCGCCGCGGGCGGCTAACAAGTGAGGGACCCGGTCCGTCTCGGCGGCGGGCTTTTCCTATCTGGAGCAAATTGTAGACCGCTCGATTGGTGTCGTCGGTGACGCGAACCCATTGGGTCTCGTCTCGCCGGTCCTGTACGTGGCGGCCGGTCACCCATTCAGCGGCTTCTTTAGGTGAGGTGGTCCTCGCGTAGGCAATACTGCATCCGTCCCCGACATCGTTTCAACGGTGTAGCTGGTCACCGGAAAGCTCTTCAATAAAGCGCCGCCAATGCATTGAAAGAGCCCGACGGGTGTGAGGGACGGCTCTTTGTCGGGTCTCCTCTGATCAGCCCGTTCCAATCGGACCCGATATGCCATCCCGACGCAACAGCGCCGCCCAGCTACCGAACTTCGACAAGGGGCGAAGGTCCCAGGAGTTGTTCACCGGCGGCTTTGTCGAGTGCCGCCGCTCGACAGGCGCGCGACTGGTGAACGAAATAGGGCCCCCTGACGCGTTTTCTGCACCCCACTAAGGCTCACGCGCGGCCTAGCCCGGCTTCTGTGGCAAATGGCAATGGTTCCAACATCGCCCTGCCCCGATTTCACATGCCCTTCGCTTCGGCATAGCGCAGACCAGCCGTCAGCGTCTCTGGCGATAGCGCGTGAATTTCTCCTCGAGCGCCACGACTGCTTCGTCCTTGCTTCGTTCAGGGCCCACCGACATGCGCGCGCCGGCCGCCGAACATTGGTCATGACGGTTCAGAACAACGTCCCGGCACTGGGCCCATCCGCCGCCAAGGATCCGACGCTATCGGAGCCGAGGAACGTCGGGGAGAATCGCAGGGACTCGGACTGCAAAGACGAGTGTCGCTGACTCGCCCCGGGTAACTCCGGCGGCTGTGCAATCGACTTTCCTTCGCGGCCGCCTAGCAGTTCGCGTCAGTCTGCGGATCGCACGCCTTGTTTTTCTGGCCCCGTGGCTTGGGCTTGGCCGCCTGCTCGGGCTCGGCCTGCTGCTGCTCGGCGGGCTGCTCCTTCGCCTTCGGCTTCTGAGGCTTGGCCGCCTGCTCGGGCTCGGCCTGCTGCTGCTCGGCGGCGGGCTGCTCCTTCGCCTTCCGTTTCTCAGGCTTGGCCGTCTGTTCCGGCTCGGCCTGCTGCTCGGCGGCGGGCTGCTTCTTGGCCTTCCGTTTCTCAGGCTTGGCAGCCTGTTCCGGCTCGGCCTGCTGCTCGGCGGCGGGCTGCTTCTTGGCCTTCGGTTTCTCAGGCTTGGTAGCCTGTTCCGGCTCGGTCTGCTGCTGCTCGGCGGCGGGCTGCTTCTTGCCCTTCGGCTTCTCAGGCTTGGCGGCCTGTTCCGGCTCGGCCTGCTGCTGCTCGGCGGCGGGTTGGTCAGGCTTGGCGGTCTCTTCCGGCTCCGCCCCATCGGCCCTTGCGCCTTCGGTCGGCTTCGATTTACGGCCAGCCTGAACCTGCTTCACCTGCTCGATGTCCTTTAGCTTAGCTGGTTTTGCCTTGGGGTCGGCTTTCACCTCACCTTCGAAGACCGCGACCGTGTCATTTTCCAATTTGCCGGACTGCTCGGGCGCATCGGTCTTGCTGACCTTGACGGCAGTCACATTCTGGTCCGTCTCCTTTTCGATCACATCAAAGTCAATGACTTTGTTGACCACCACGTTGTTCTGGATGGTCACGTCGCCGGCCGGCTGGGCCGCCTCGACAATCCGCACAAACTCGGACCTATCACGGATAACGGCGACAGAAACGTCGGCAGCAAGGAATTCGCGGCTAGGGACTACCACCCAGTAATAATCCGGCGTCGTGTCGAAGGTCACCTCGATTGAAATCAAGTCCGGATCACGGCGCGGCGGCAGCGGAGCCCAAATGATGTGCTTCCTGTCACGACGCCAAGTTACCCATGCTGGCGCCCAGCGAGTGCCCGGAACCCAGTACCAGCCGATATCGTCGGCATAGCCCCACCGGCCGTAATGGTACGTCGCCCAGCCGAATGGCTCGTCGGATACCCAGAGCCAGCCATACTCCTCTGTATAGACCCAATGGCCCAAGGTATACGGGCGCCAATCGTCAGGTACATCAACTGGCACGAAAACGGTCGCTCCATGATACGAGACCCAATCGCCATGGGACGACAGGTCTTCGTAGAATGTGCTGATCGAAAACTCGGTGGCGGCCCTTGCCTGCGACACTAGCGAGAATGGTGCAATCGGGTTGGGGATATCAACGACCGTAAGCAGACAGGCGGTTACGCCGCCCAGCATCAGCCGTACCGCATTTTGGGCAAGGACGCGTTTCATCCCAGTCTTCCTCCGAAACAGATGCGCCCTTCATCTTGAAAACTCGCCGGCAATCGGATTGTTCCGCCTTGCTCCCGCCAGGGCTCGTGGACCTTGCAAATGGTAGCTATGGCGAGCCATTGAACGTAATCGCCCGATGGCCGAACTTCGCGGAAGCTTAAAGTACCGTCATCAGGTTTTGAGGGCTGATTTGCAGAATTTACCTTTAGTTTTCAGCTGCTTGGCGTGGAAAAAGGTGACCGTCAGAAGCCCTCTATGACGTGACGGTACTGTCAAAAATCATCGTGGCAATGTGGGTGAGGTCCGGCAACCGGTACGGCACCTCCAAACGACGCACACCGATAACCGGCGAAAATTGCCGGCCAAAACTACTTTTTATCTCAGTGACTTAGATCGAACTCTAGCGCAATTTCAGCGGTGTTCGGATGGGCCTGAATCATTCCCACTCGATGGTGCCCGGGGGCTTCGACGTAACGTCGTAAACGACGCGATTGATGCCTTTCACCTCGTTGATGATGCGGGTGGCGGCGGCGCCCAGGAAGTTCATGTCGTAGTGGTAGAAATCGGCCGTCATGCCGTCGACCGATGTGACAGCGCGCAGCGCGCAGACGAATTCGTAGGTGCGGCCGTCGCCCATTACGCCGACGGTCTGCACCGGCAAGAGCACGGCGAACGCCTGCCAGATGGCATCGTAGAGGCCGGCCTTGCGGATCTCGTCAAGGTAGATGGCGTCGGCCTCGCGCAGGATCTCCAGCTTCTCGCGGGTGATGCCGCCCGGGCAGCGTATGGCAAGGCCAGGACCCGGGAACGGATGGCGGCCGATGAAGCTTTCGGGCAAGCCGAGCTCTCGGCCCAGCGCCCTCACCTCGTCCTTGAACAACTCGCGCAGCGGCTCGACCAGCTTCATGTTCATGCGTTCGGGCAGGCCGCCGACATTGTGATGCGACTTGATCGTCACCGACGGGCCGCCGGAGAAGGAGACGCTTTCGATGACGTCGGGATAGAGCGTGCCCTGCGCCAGGAAGTCGGCGCCGCCAAGTTTCTTCGCCTCTTCCTCGAACACCTCTATGAACAGGCGGCCGATGGTCTTGCGCTTCTTTTCCGGATCGCTCTCGCCTTCCAGCGCCGAAATGAAGCGGTCGGAAGCGTCGACCAGGATCAGCGGCAGGTTGTAATGCTGGCGGAACATCTCCACCACGCTTTTCGCCTCGTCCTTCCGCATCAGGCCGTGGTCGACGAGGATGCAGGTCAACTGATCGCCGACCGCCTCGTGGATCAGGAGCGCAGCGACCGAGGAATCGACGCCGCCTGATAGCGCGCAGATCACCTTGCCCTTGCCGACCTGCTTGCGGATCGCCTCGACCGCCTGCTCGCGATAGGCAGCCATGGTCCAGCCCGTGCTGAGGCCGGCGATATGGTGGACGAAGTTGCTCAGCAGCTTCGCGCCGTCCGGGGTATGGACGACCTCGGGATGGAACTGCACCGCGTAAAACTTCCGTGCCTCGTCGGCAATCGCTGCGAAGGGCGCGCCGGTGGAGGTGCCGACGATCTTGAATCCTTCCGGAATGGCGGTGACGCGATCGCCGTGGCTCATCCAGACCTGATGACGCGTGCCCCTGGCCCAGACACCGTCGAACAGCGCGCAGTCGTCCTCGATCTCCAGGAAGGCCCGGCCGAACTCGCGGTGATGGCCGGCCTCGACCTTGCCGCCGAGCTGAGCGCACATCGTCTGCTCGCCATAGCAGATGCCGAGCACCGGAATGCCGGACGAAAAGACCTCGTCGGGCGCGCGGGGCGAGCCGATGTCGACGGTCGAGTGCGGACTGCCCGACAGGATGACGGCCTTCGGCCGGATGCGGCGGAAGCCCTCCGCGGCTGACTGGAACGGAACGATCTCGCAGTAGACCCCGGCCTCGCGCACGCGCCGCGCGATCAGCTGCGTGACCTGGCTGCCGAAGTCGATGATGAGAACGGTGTCGGGATGTGTCGTCATGGCGAGCCTTTAAAGAAAGAACCGATTCGGCGCAATGGTGCGCGTTGCGGCGTTCGGTCCTTGCCAAAACGCCTAAAGCGCGTCGCGTCGAACGGGCCCAGGCGACGAGCTTCAAGTTTCATCTGATGCATGTCGTTCTCCCAAAACCGCTGCGCACTTTTGGGCGACATGCATTAAGTAAGGCCGATCGCGCCGGACGCAATCGCCTGCTCTAGCAGACCTATCGCCGCCGCCAGCTTCTCGTCGATGACGTGCAGATACTCGGTCCAGTCGCCGACATGCCTGAGATCGACCGCGCCGTCGGAAATACCGCGCAGGCCGATCAGCGGCACGCCG
Source organism: Mesorhizobium sp. WSM4887 (assembly GCF_029625865.1). Classification (NCBI taxonomy): domain Bacteria; kingdom Pseudomonadati; phylum Pseudomonadota; class Alphaproteobacteria; order Hyphomicrobiales; family Phyllobacteriaceae; genus Mesorhizobium; species Mesorhizobium sp. WSM4887. The sequence goes on along the minus strand of NZ_JARTVP010000002.1, from coordinate 690,666 downwards.
AACAGCTGGCAGGCGCGCAGGCAGGCGAAGGTCTCCATGTCGACCATGTCGGCGTCGATCGCGTCATAGGCGGCCCCGGTGACGATGGCGCCTCCGGTCGACAGCGTCGCGGTCCTGATGCCGGGAATGACGAAGGGCAGCGGCACCGTCACGGGCAGGTCGAGGAACGGCGTCGCGCCCTTCGCGAAGCCGAGCGGCGAAGCGTCGATGTCGCGGTAACTCACCGACACGGCCTGGTAGATTTCGGTCTGTTCGAGCGTTCGGCTTCCCGCGGAGCCTAGCGACACGACGAGATCCGGCAGCGCATTCTCGGCCTTCAACGTGGCGAGCTCGGCGCCGAGGCGCACGGCGGCCTCGACCGGGCCGACGCCGGTCATCAGCGGCGTGAACCGCTTTTTGAGATGCGGACCGTATTCGGCCTCGGCCGCCATGACGAAGAGGACGGATTTTTCCCCTAACCGCGCAACGCTGGCCATGGATCACCCCTCGATGCCGTCGCGGCCAACCACCGTCATCATTGTGCCGGTCATGGTGGCGATCAGCTTGGCCTCGCCATCGGCGGCGAAAGCATAGGCCTGGCCGTCGGCAACAATGATGGTGCGGCCTGGCTTGGTCACCGAGCCGCGGAACAGGAAGCGCTCGCCCTTCCCCGGTGCGAGCAGGTTGACCTTGAATTCGATGGTCAGCACGCTGGAATTCTGCGGCATCAACGAGAAGGCGGCATAGCCGCAGGCCGAGTCCAGCGCGGTCGAGATGACGCCGGCATGCAAGAAGCCGTGCTGCTGGGTGAGCGAAGGGGCATAGGGCATCTCGATCTCGATGATGCCGGGCGTGACCAGCGTCAGCTCCGCACCGATGGTGGCCATGGCCTTCTGGCGGGCAAAGGAAGTCCTGACGCGATCCTCATAATCGGGAGCGGGTACGATTTTGGCTGCCATGGCCTTCGCCTCATTTTTGCTGGCGAAGCTTATTGCAGAGGCAGGCAGGACAGGCAATCGCTTATGTTGCAGCGCAGCAAATGCCGGCCGCCCTCATGCGGCCCTGCGCAGGGCGTGGAAATAGAACCCGTCAGTGCCACTGAGCGCCGGCGACAGTGAGATGCCACCGGCTTCGCCAATACGCGCAGCGCCCTCGTGGCCGGGGAAACGGCCGTCCCAGAGCTGGCGGTGGTCGACCGGCGCAAAATCGCCGTGGCGCTCGCGGAAGGCGGCGACCTGCTCGCCGTTTTCGGCATCGAACACCGAGCAGGTGATGTAGACGAGCAGCCCGCCGGGCTTCACGAAAGCCTGCGCCATGTCGAGGATCGCCTGCTGCTCACCTTTGCGGGCATCGAGCTGTCTGTCCGTCAGCCGCCACTTGGCGTCCGGGCGCCGCCGCCAGGTGCCGCTGCCGGTGCAGGGCGCATCGATCAGCACGAGGTCCATGTGACCGGTGAGCGGCGCGAGTTCCGCAGGCTTGCTGACGACCTGGATGTTGCGGCTGTGCGCGCGGCGGATGCGCTCGAAGATCGGCGCCAGCCGGACCTTTTCCGCATCATGGGCGAAGACCTGGCCGCGATTGTCCATCTCTGCCGAAAGCGCCAGGGTCTTGCCCCCGGCGCCCGCGCAATAGTCGAGCACCTGCATGCCTGGCTCGGCGCCGGCGAGCGCTGCTGCAAGCTGCGAGCCCTCGTCCTGCACCTCGAACCAGCCTTTCTGGAAGGCGGGCTCGGCCTGGACGTTCGGATGCCTGCCGTCGCCATTGATCGGCGGGATGCGAATGCCGTGCGGCGCGATTGCGGCAGGTGCTGCACCGGTGCCCTGGAGTTCCGCCAGCACCTTGCCGCGGTCTGCCTGCAGCGCATTGACCCTGAGGTCCAGCGGCGGGCGCATCGCGAGAGCCGCGCCCTCTTCGACCCAGTCATCGCCATAGGCGTGCTCGAGAAGCGGCGCGCACCAGTCCGGAACATCGGCCCGCACGGCATCCGGCGCATCGGCGAGCCTGCCGGAGGCTGCCGCTTTCAGTTCGGCGGCGCTGAGCAGCGGCGGCGCGAATTTGTCGCCGTCGAGAGCGTCATTCAGCGACCGCGCCGTCGGGCCCCATTCCAGCAGCAACGCGCCGAAGCCGATGGCGCGCGGCGTCTCCTCGCCGAAGAGCCAGCCGGCCGAGCGCTTGCGGCGCAGCGCGTCGTAGACGATGTTGCCGATCGCCGCGCGGTCGCCGCCACCGGCAAAGCGGTGCGACAAGCCCCAGTCGCGCAAGGCGTCGGCCACCGGCCGATGCCGCCGGCCGATGTCTTCAAGCACTTCGATGGCCGCCGCCAGCCTTCCGCCCAGTCTCATTCCTGCTTCCGTCTATCGTTGCTTCCAGCCCTGCTCTTAGAGCCTTTCCGGCTCCGATTGAAACACTTCTCTTGCGGTGAAGCCAAAACGACCTGTCCCATGCCATCGTCCATGCAACAGGCGGAAGGTTCTTTTGCGGCAGTCGGCGGTCAGCGGATAACAAGAAAAACGCCTCGCACATGAAACTTCTCTAATGTCTTGACTGGCGGATGCAAAGCAAGACCACTGGCTTAACACTCAGCTTTCCAAGTTTTGCCGGCAGGAATACTCTTTCGCCTGTGATTCGCGACGCGGAAAACGCGTTTTGGCGGATCCCTATGAGGAGAGGGCAATGAAGACTTATCTGGCAGAAGTTCTAGGCACGTTTCTGTTGGTGTTCATAGGCACGGCCTCCGTGGTCACGGGCGGCTTCGGCGGCGCGCTGCCGCTCGGACAGGAAGGGATCGGCCTGGCGTTCGGCATCGGCCTGATCGCCGCGGCCTATGCGATCGGCCCGATCTCGGGCGCGCATCTCAATCCGGCGGTGACGCTCGGCGTGTTCCTTGCGGGGCGGATGCCGGCGAGGGAAGTCGTGCCTTACTGGATCGCGCAGATCATCGGCGCCATCATCGCTTCGCTGGCGCTGTGGATCATCGTCACCGGTCAGGCCGGCGGCCACACCGGGGGCTTCGGCGCAAATGGCTGGGACGAGGCGAAATGGGGCATCAGCTCGGCCTTCCTGTGGGAGCTGATCGGCACCTTCACCTTCGTCACCGTCATTCTCGGCGTCACCAACGCCAAGCACATGACGGCCTTTGCCGGCCTGGTGATAGGCCTAACGCTGGCAGGGCTCCACTTTGCCATGATCCCGGTGACGGGCACTTCGGTCAATCCGGCGCGCTCGATTGGCCCGGCGCTGTTTTCGGGCGGCGCGGCGCTCGGCCAGCTCTGGCTGTTCATCGTCGCGCCACTGATCGGCGGGGCGATCGCCGGCATCGTCGCCAAGACTGGCATCTTCGAAAAAGACTGATACGTAATGCAAAAGGCGCGGGCATGAACCCGCGCCTTCTCTTTGGGAGGATGAGACCTTTCAGTTTCGCTCCGTGCGCTTTAGTTGCCTTTATCCCGAAACCGGTTCCCGCTCTCGGGAGACATGCTTACTTTGCGACCAGTTCGAAGCGGTCGAGATTCATCACCTTCGTCCACGCCTTCACGAAGTCCTTGACGAACTTCTGCTTGGCATCCGCCGAGCCGTAGACCTCGGCCAGCGCACGCAATTGCGAGTGCGAGCCGAAGATCAGGTCGGCGCGGGTGCCGGTCCACTTGACTTGCTTGGTCTTGCGGTCGCGCGCCTCATAGACCTCATCCGAGTCTGGCTCGGAGCCGGCCGCCGGATCCCAGATGGTCGCCATGCTGAGCAGGTTGATGAAGAAGTCGTTGGTCAGCGTGCCCGGCCTGTCGGTGAACACGCCGTGCTTTGAGCCGCCATAATTGGCGCCGAGCACGCGCAGGCCGCCGACCAGCACCGTCATTTCCGGCGCCGTCAGCGTGAGGAGCTGCGCACGGTCGACCAGCATCGCTTCGACGGACATGGGCAGCCTGCCGCGGACATAGTTGCGGAAGCCGTCGGCCCTCGGCTCGAGTGCCGCGAAGGATTCGACATCGGTCTGCTCCTGCGAAGCGTCCATGCGGCCTGGCGTGAAGGGCACGTTCACCTCATTGCCGCCGTCCTTCGCGGCCTTCTCGATCGCGGCGGCGCCGCCGAGCACGATCAGGTCGGCGAGCGAGATCTTCTTCTCACCAGCCTGCGCCGCGTTGAACTCCTGCTGGATGGCTTCGAGCTTCGCCAGCACCTTCGAAAGCTGGGCCGGCTGGTTGACTTCCCAGTCCTTCTGCGGGCTGAGACGGATGCGGCCGCCATTGGCGCCGCCGCGCTTGTCCGAGCCGCGGAAGGTCGAGGCCGAGGCCCAGGCAGTTGAGACCAGTTCAGGAACCGTGAGGCCGGAGGCCAGGATCTTCGCCTTCAGCGCGGCGATATCCTCTTCGCTGACCAGTTCGTGGTCGATCGCCGGAATCGGATCCTGCCAGATCAGCTCTTCCTTCGGCACGAGCGGGCCGAGATAACGAACCACCGGGCCCATGTCGCGATGGGTGAGCTTGAACCAGGCGCGGGCGAAAGCGTCGGCGAACTGGTCCGGGTACTGGTGGAAGCGACGCGAGATCTTCTCATAGGCCGGATCGAAGCGCAGCGCGAGATCGGTGGTGAGCATGGCCGGAGCATGACGCCTGGAGGGATTGTGCGCGTCCGGAACCGTGCCGGCGCCGGCGCCGCCCTTCGGCGTCCACTGATTGGCACCGGCCGGGCTCTTCGTCAGCTCCCATTCGAAGTTGAACAGGTTGTCGAAGAAATTGTTGCTCCATCTGGTCGGCGTCGTGGTCCAGGTGACTTCCAGGCCCGAGGTGATGGCGTCGCCGGCAATGCCGGTGGCATGTTTGCTCGACCAGCCGAGGCCCTGCGCTTCGATGCCGGCACCTTCCGGCTCCACGCCCACCAGCGAGGCATCGCCGGCGCCATGGGTCTTGCCGAAGGTGTGGCCGCCGGCGATCAGCGCCACGGTCTCTTCGTCGTTCATGGCCATACGGCGGAAGGTCTCGCGGATGTCGCGGGCCGCGGCGACCGGATCCGGCTTGCCGTTCGGGCCTTCCGGGTTGACGTAGATCAGGCCCATCTGAACGGCGCCGAGATGGCCCTGCAGTTCACGGTCGCCGGAATAGCGCTGGTCGTCCAGCCACTTCGTTTCGGAGCCCCAATCCACGTCCTGCTCCGGCTCCCACACGTCGGCGCGGCCGCCGGCGAAGCCGAAGGTCTTGAAGCCCATCGATTCCAGCGCGACGTTGCCGGCAAGGATCATCAGGTCGGCCCAGGAGATCTTGCGGCCGTATTTCTGTTTGACCGGCCACAGCAGCCGGCGTGCCTTGTCGAGATTGGCATTGTCCGGCCAGCTGTTCAGCGGCGCGAACCGCTGCTGGCCGGCACCGGCGCCGCCACGCCCGTCGCCGATGCGATAGGTGCCGGCACTGTGCCAGGCCATGCGGATGAAGAGCGGTCCGTAATGGCCGAAATCGGCCGGCCACCAGTCCTGCGAGTCGGTCATCACATGGTGCAGGTCCTTGATCACGGCATCGAGATCGAGGCTCCGGAATTCGGTGGCGTAGTTGAAATCCTCGCCCATCGGGTCCGAGAGGTTCGACTGCTGATGAAGAACGCCAAGGTCGAGCAGATTCGGCCACCAATCCCGATTGGTCCTGCCGGCGGATCCATGCGCCACGGGGCATTTGCCAGCGCTGTTGTCGTCGGTTTTCGCGTCCATCTTACTCTCCAGGGTTTTGTTTTTTCGAGATTGATTCTGCGCAGATTTCGGGGCCGGCCAGCGGCCGCGCCAATCTGGAATGATTCCAGCCTAGGCCGGCTTGGCGATAAAGACAAATTGCCTTTCCTGTTCGTTTTGATAAGCTTTCCTTATGATCGGCCTCACCGTGCGACAGATGCTTTATTTCGACGCGCTGGCGCAGACGCTGCATTTCGGCCGCGCCGCGAAGCTTGCCGGCGTCAGCCAGCCGGCGCTCTCCGCCCAGATCGCCGAAATGGAAGAGCGGCTGAACTGTCTTCTGTTCGAGCGCGGCGGCAAGGCGGTGCGGATGACGGACGAAGCACTTGTGCTGCAGCCGCGCATCGAGCGCATTCTTGCCGATATACGTGACGTCGAGACAACCGCCCGGCGCGGCCGCCCTGCGATGGAAGGCCGCTTCCGGCTGGGCATCATTCCGACCGTAGCGCCCTATCTCCTGCCGTGGGTCCTGCCGGAACTAAAGAAGCATTTCCCGGGCCTGCAGCTCGAACTGCGCGAGGCGGTGACGGCATCGCTGGTCGAGGACAATGTCTCGGGCAAGCTCGACGCTTTCATCGCCGCGCTGCCGCTCGACCATCCGGGGCTTGTCGCGGAAGAGCTCTTCCCGGACCGCTTCTTCCTTGCGGTGCCCGCCGGCGATCCGGCTTTCGCCTCGCCGCCCGTGCCGCCGGAAAGCCCGGCGCTGGAACGGCTGATGCTGCTCGAGGAAGGTCATTGCCTGCGCGAACAGGCTCTGGCCGTCTGCGGCAATGTTCGGCCGGTGGCGATGGCAAGCTATGGCGCCACCAGTCTCACCACGCTCTTGCAGATGGTGGCGCATGGGCTGGGCGTGACGCTGGTTCCGGAAATGGCGGCAAGCGCCGCCGGCGTCATGCCGGACCTCAAGATCGTGCCGTTCCAGGAGCCGATGCCGCAGCGCATGATCTGCCTCGCATGGCGGCGCAGCAAGGTGCGCCAGGACGAATGCGTGGAACTGGCAAAGATCATACGGGGATTGGATAATGCGGTGCTGGCGAGCTGACCCTGGTTTCTGAGCTTTGCCCAATCCCAGTTCTCAGCCAACGCCCCGTATCGGAAGCTTCTGCTGCTTACCGGAGCTAACGCTGCCCGCTTCGAAAATCCGATAGTGCGGGTCCCAACCTCGAGTTCTCTATCCCTCGTTCGATTGCAAGCCTTCACGGCACAAATATGAGAAATACGTAGGTAAAGAACACCACAATATGAACCATTCCGGTCAGGAATGTCGTTCTTTCGGTGCTGAAGCTTACGCTGCAAATGAAAAGCGCCAGGGCCAAAAGTACCGCATCAGCCGCCGGAAGCCCAAGGGTCAACCCTCGGCCTGTCAGCAGGCTGGCGGCCGCGACCGCCGGTATCGTCAGACCGATGGTGGCGCAGGCCGAACCCATCGCAACGTTGAGGCCGCGCTGCAGCTCATTGTTGAGCGAGGCGCGAACCGCCGAAATGGCCTCCGGCATCAAAACCAGCCCGGCGATCATCGCTCCCACGATACTGTCGGCCTGGGTCACCTGGTAGGCAACGAGCGTGTCCTCGACACCGGCGGCGACCTGCTCGGCCAGCATGACGATGCCGATCAGCCCGCTCACCAGCAGCAGAACGCCGACAGAAAGGCTTTCGTGAAGGGCAGTTCGCATCGAAACGTCGTGCGCCTGTTCCTGGACGAAGTCGTCCCGGTGCCGAACGGTCTGGGCGAACACGAAGCTTGCATAGAGCAGCACTGAAAGGACGCTCACAAAACCAAGCTGGCCCGCCGAAAACGTGCCTGGATCCGTCGTCTGGGTGTAGGTCGGCAGGACAAGCGTCATGACAGTCAGCGCGATCAGAACCGCGAGATACGCGCTGGTCCCTTGCCGAACGATTGCCTGCTTGCGATGACGCCAGCCGCCAAGCGTGAGACACGTACCGACGACGCCGGTAGAGATAATCATCACCGTCGAGAAGACGGACTCGCGCGCCAATGTCGGGTTGTTCTCTCCATGCAGCATCATGGAAACGATGATCGACACTTCGATTGCCGTCACGGCAAAGGTCAGCACCAACGTCCCGTACGGCTCCCCCACGCGCCGGGCCACTGCCTCGGCGTGGTCGAGCACCACGAAAATTGTGATGAACATGATCGCACTCGAAAGCGCTCCAACGACAATCCTGATGTTCAGCGAACCTTCGTCCACCGAAAGGCCGCTGGCTCTGACCGCGACAGCCATCACCAGGGCGGCCAATGGCATCGTGTAGGAAGTCACCGACCGCGCGAAACCAGTCATTGAAGCCCCTGCGTTTCCGCGAATTTAGCGGAAAAGCCTGTGGGAAACACCCCAGCCGACATCATTGCGAAGCGGACGGACCGATCACCCGGCGTTCGACTTCTTTGCAGAAAGCCGACCCGCTGCTGCCGAGGATGCGCGAGGAGTTGCGGCGCCGGCTGTTCCAGCCCACCGAAACGTCGAGATGCCGTGGTCCACGCCGTTTCCCTCCCCGACAACGACCATCCACAAAGCACCCGTGCTAGGACTTCACGCGTGCGTGGCGTACTCGCCTTGCCGGTCTGGGTGAGGCGGCTTTAGGACACGATCGAACAGCTTCTGGCATCGACGGTGTCAATCGCCTTGCGAACCGCCGTGCAGAATTTTCCCAAAAGTTCCGGCTCGTTCCCCAGCCGCTGGCGCAGGGAGAAGGGTATCTCCAGCTGCGCTCCTTTGCCGGTCAATCCACGATTGACGATGTTCAAATCGCCGATGCCTGGAAAAATATGGTTGTCCCTTTTGGTGTTGAAGCCGGCTTCCTGGAGGCGCCGAACTATCTCTGTAATCAGCGCGGCATCCTTGCCGCCCATATAGATTGTCGAGGGATCGTCCCGATCCTGGCGACCATGGATAGCAACGACAATCGACTTCGCCCGCACCAAGTCAAGCGCGGATTCCTCGTCAAAGTTATTTGACGTTATGTGCAACTCGCGATTGTTGTGCGGCATCAGTCCTTCAAAGCAATACAGATCCAGATCGCTCCCTGCCACCGTCTCGGCAATCAGGGAGGTGCGGGGCTCGATCTTCCCACCGTGCGGGGCGAGGACGATCGCATTGCCGGTTCGAGCGCCACGCCGCACGACGATGCGATAGTCCACGTTTTCGATTTTGGCGGCCTTCAGCGCCGCGAAATTTGGGAACTCGTTGTCCATAATCCCATCCAAACGCGTGGTCGGCAGTTGCGCTTCGAGCGCGTTTTGCGAAGGCTGAATATTTCCGGATCAATCCCGCCTCACGCCGTCTTCTGCGCCACCAGCCCCAGTTCCTCCACCATTGCCTCGCGCATCAGGAATTTCTGCGGCTTGCCGGTCACCGTCATCGGCAGCTCGGTGCGGAAGCGGATGTAGCGCGGCACCTTGTAATGCGCGATCTGGCCGCTGCAGAAGGCCTTGATCTCCTCAGCGGTGGCGATCTGGCCGGGCTTCAGCACGATCCAGGCGCAGATCTCCTCGCCATATTTGTCGTCGGGAATGCCGAAGACCTGCACTTCCTTGATCTTGGGGTGGCGGTAGAGGAATTCCTCGACCTCGCGCGGATAGACGTTCTCGCCACCGCGGATGACCATGTCCTTCACCCGGCCGACAATGTTGCAATAGCCCTCCGCGTCGATCGTCGCGAGGTCGCCGGTGTGCATCCAGCCGTCAGCGTCGATCGCCTCGCGGGTTTTTTCCGCGTCGTCCCAATAGCCCTTCATCACCGAATAGCCGCGTGTGCAGAGCTCGCCCGGCTCGCCGACCGGGACGGTGGCGCCATCGGCGCCGATCGCCTTGACCTCCACATGCGGATGGATGCGGCCGACCGTGGAGACGCGTTTTTCCAGCGGGTCGTCGACGCTGCTCTGGAAAGAAACCGGACTGGTCTCGGTCATGCCATAGGCAATGGTCACTTGCGCCATATGCATCAGCGACACCACCTTCTTCATCACCTCTATCGGGCATGGCGAGCCGGCCATGATGCCGGTGCGCAGGCTGGAGAGGTCGAAGCTAGAGAAATCGGCATGATCGAGCATGGCGACGAACATGGTCGGCACGCCATAAAGGCCGGTGCAACGTTCCTGCGCGACGGCTCTGAGCGTCGCGCCCGCGTCAAAACCTTCGCCCGGGAAGACCATCGTGGCGCCTTTGGTGACGCAGCCCATCGTGCCCATCGACATGCCGAAGCAATGATAGAGCGGCACAGGGATGCAGAGCCGGTCGTCGACGGTGAGCTTGATCGCCGAGGTGACGAAGCTGCCGTTGTTGACGATGTTCGAATGGGTGAGTGTCGCGCCCTTCGGCGCGCCCGTCGTTCCGCTGGTGAACTGAATGTTGATGGCGTCGCCGGGCCTCAGGCTTTCGGAGATGCGATCGAGGCTGTCATGCTCGTCGCGTCCGGCCATTGCGAGCACATCGCCGAAATTGAACATGCCGGGCGAGTTGTCCTCGCCCATGCGGATGACGATCTTCAGCGATGGCAGCTTCTCTGCCTCGAGCTTGCCGGGCTCGGCCTTGGCGATCTCCGGCGCCAGCGTCTCGATCATGCCGAGATAGTCGGAGGTCTTGAAGCTGACCGCCGTGACCAGCGCCTTGCAACCGACCTTGTTGAGCGCATATTCCAGCTCGCTGAGCCGGTAGGCCGGGTTGATGTTGACCAGGATCAGGCCGATGCGCGCGGTGGCGAACTGCGTCACCAGCCATTCCCAACGGTTGGGCGACCAGATGCCGACGCGATCGCCCTTCTCCAGCCCGAGCGCCAGGAAGCCGGCGGCCAGCGCGTCGACCGCATCCGACAGCTCGCTCCAGGTGAAGCGCTTGTCTTGGCCGACGAAGACGGCGGCATCGAGCGTGGCGTATCTGCTCACCGTATCGGAGAACATTTCCGGAATGGTTTTGTCGAGCAACGGCGTCGAACGGTCGCCCGAGACATGCGCCCTGCCGTCCATCGGAGCAATGAAGGTGCCATGCGTTCCGCGCCCGCGCAGATTGGTGGCGTTCATGAGCTCGTCGAGTTTGATCGCCATCGCCGTCACCTCCCGGGATGAGCCAGCCTATCAGCCTGCCGGGACGGTGGAAACCCGCCGAAGGTATGGGTTAAGCGACCAGCGCAGCCATCTTCGTGGCGATGCCACGCAACTGTGCCTCATCGGCCGCGTCGCGGACCTTCCTGGAAGCAACGAGACAGGCTTGCGACTTCAGGATTATTCCATCGCCCAGCACCTTGAGATGGTTGGCGCGCAGCGTCGAGCCGGTGGTGGTGATGTCGACGATGACGTCGGCAAGGCCGGCCGCCGGTGCGCCTTCGGTGGCGCCGAGGCTTTCGACGATGCGGTAGACCTGGATGCCGTGCTTCAGCGAAAAGAACTGCTGGGTCAGCCGCCAGTATTTGGTGGCAATCCTGAGCCGCCGGCCATGACGTTGGCGGAAATCGGCGGCGACATCATCGAGATCGGCCATGGTATCGACGTCGAGCCAGATATCCGGCACCGCCACGACGACATCGGCATGACCGAAGCCGAGACGGGCAACGATCTCGGCGCGTGCTTCCCAGTCGGCGAGGTTCTCGCGCAGCAGATCCTCGCCGGTGATGCCGAGATCGACCGCGCCCTGGCCGATCTCGCCAGCGATCTCGGACGCGGAGAGGAAGGCCACCTCGACATTGTCGAGGCCCTCGATCCGGGCGCGGTATTTGCGGTCGTCCTCGGGCAGAGCGACCGCCAGTCCGGCCTTGGCCAGGACTTCAAGCGACTGCTCCTTGAGACGGCCCTTGGATGGGATCGCCAGCGTGATCATCGCGTGGGCTCCCGTAATGCTTCGATGCGGTCGAGCCAGACCGAGAAGCCGACGCCGGGGATGGGCTTCTTCGCGCCGAGCAGCGTCAGCAGCCGATCGTAACGACCGCCGCCCGCCAGCGGACGGTCGCCACCTTGGGCAGCAATCTCGAAGACGAGACCGGTATAGTAATCGAGCGGACGGCCGAAGGCGGCGTCATAGCGGATCTTTTCGACCGGCAGGCCATGCGCCGCGATCGCCTCGGCGCGGGCGGCGAAATTTTCGAGCGCCGCGCCAAGGGACAGGCCGGCAGCGGCGGCGAATTTTTCCAGCGCCTCAGTTGCTCCGCCCAGCGCGACGTCGATCTCGAGAAATCCTTTCAACGCCGAGAACGCCTCGTCGGACAGCCGCACGCTGCGCAGTTGCGCCTTCTCGATCAGCCGCCGCGCGATGTCGGCCGGGGCGCGGCCCGAGGAGGCCGACAGCCCGGCCTCTTCCATGCCGGCGGCGATATAAGCGGCGAGGCCGTCGGTATCGCTGTCGAGCACCAGCAAGGCCACCGGACCCGACAGCTGGCTGTTGCGCGGCGGATTGGCGAGGTCGGCAAGGGCCGCTTCCAGCATCGACGCCGAGCCGAAGGCGCGGGCGAGGCGCATGCGCCAGCCACGCGGCAGGCCGAGCGCGGCCAGCACCGCCTCGAACAAGGTCTGGTCGCCGAGCGTGATGGCGAGCGGCACGCTGGGCAGCACCAGCGAGAGCAGCGCGTGCGCGTCGGCCAGCGAGCGCGCATCGGCGGCGGCGGTATCGCGATCGCCGAGATCTTCTATGCCGGCCTGGAAAAACTCGTTGCCGCCCTCGCGGCGCTGTCGGAACACCTCGCCGAGATAGGAATAGCGCCGAGGCGTGCCGGCCTGGCTGGCGATGTGGTCGAGGCAAACCGGAATGGTGAATTCCGGTCTGAGGCACAGCGTCTTGCCGGTCTCGCTTTCGGTCAGAAAAATGCGGCGGCGCAGATCCTCGCCCGCCATGTCGAGGAACGGGTCGGCCGGCTGCAGCACGGCCACCTCGACCGCGTGGGTGTCGCGCGCGGCGAAGAGTTTTGCGACGTCGGCGGCGATGGCGGGATAGCGGGAAGTCATAAAGCGCCACCTCCCCTTCTCCCCTTGTGGGAGAAGGTGGATTGGCGCGCAGCGCCGAGACGGATGAGGGGTGCTGGAAGGAATGAGACGCCGGCGCTCCCTGGAACACCGCTCATCCGATCGAGCTTCGCTCGGCCACCTTCTCCCACAAGGGGAGAAGGAGAGGTTGGCGCCCTACTTCCCACGTGCCCGCTCCTCGGCCTGCGCTGCCAGGATCTTCTTCACCTCGGCGAGCAGCTCGCTCTCCGCCACCGTCACCTGCGCCGGGCGCGCGGCGCGCCATTCCGCGTTATCGGTGATCTCGGCCGACAGGCGCGCGCCTTCGATCAGGTCCTTGATCTGCACCTCGCCCTTGACGCGCTCGTCGCCGCCCTGGATGACGGCGACCGGGCTGCCGCGGCGGTCGGCATATTTCAGCTGCGCCTTCATGCCGGCACCGCCGAGATACATTTCCGAGCGAATGCCGGCGGCGCGCAGATCGGCGACCATCTTCTGGTAGCGGCCGAGGCTCTCCGTATCCTTGTCCATGACCAGAACCACGACCGGAGCAACGACGTCGGAAGTGTCGAGCTTGCCGAGGTTCTTCAGCGCCGTCATCAGCCGCGAGACGCCGATCGAGAAGCCGGTCGCCGGTACCGGCTCGCCGCGGAAACGCGAGACCAGCCCGTCATAGCGGCCGCCGCCGCCGACCGAGCCGAAGCGCACGATCTGGCCGTCCTCGTTGGGGATCTCGGCCAGCAGCTCGGCCTCGAAGACCGGGCCGGTGTAATATTCGAGGCCGCGCACGACGGAGCGGTCCATCGCAACGCGGTCCTCGCCATATCCTGCAGCCCTGACCAGAGCTTCAATCGTTGCAAGTTCGCCGACGCCTTCCTGATACACAGCGTTGGCACCGACGCTGGAATCCTGGCCAGCCTGTCCGTTCCTTGCCGTTGCGAGAAGAACCGCTTCGGCCTGCGCGTCGTTCAGCCCCGCGCCCTTTGCGAAATCGCCTTCGCCTTCCTTGCCGCCATCCCATCGGCCCGGGCCAAGCAGCAGCCTCACGCCTTCCGGCCCGAGCTTGTCCAGCTTGTCGATGGCGCGCAGCACCGTCAGCCTGCGCCCAGCATTCTCCTCACCGCCAAGCCCAATCGCCTCCAGCACACCGTCCAGCACCTTGCGGTTGTTGACGCGGATGACGTAGTCGCCGCGCTTGATGCCAAGCGCCTCCATCACGTCGGCCATCATCATCGCCATCTCGGCGTCGGCGGCGACGCCCGGCGTGCCGATGGTGTCGGCGTCGAACTGCATGAACTGGCGGAAGCGGCCGGGGCCCGGCTTCTCGTTGCGGAACACCCAGCCGGACCGGTAGCTGCGATAGGGTTTCGGCAGGCGGTCATAATTCTCGGCGACGAAACGCGCCGTCGGTGCCGTCAGGTCGTAGCGCAGCGACAGCCACTGGTCGTCATCGTCCTGGAACGAGAAGACGCCTTCGTTCGGGCGGTCCTGGTCGGGCAGGAATTTGCCCAAAGCATCGGTATATTCGATCATCGGCTGGTCGACCGGCTCGAAACCGTAAAGCTCATAGACCGACCGTATGGTCGCCATCATCTTCTCGACGGCGCGAATGTCTTCTGCGCTGCGGTCGGCAAAACCGCGCGGCAGGCGCGCTTTCGTCTTTTCCGATTTGTCGGCCATGGATGGGTCTTTTCGCTGTCTGAACGCTGACTTATTTCGAGCGGGCGTGTCCTAGACGATACCGCCTTGGGCGGCAAGGGTTGGCGCCTGCCCTTCTCCTTGTGCGAGAAGGAAAGGCCGCGCCTTCGAAACAAAACGGCGCCAAGAACGAAACAATTGCGTCACCAGCGCGGCATGCTGCCGACACAATCAAGGACCATAAAGCGCGCCGAAATAAGGGTTCGGGCCATGACGACCACGGAAGACATCATTGAGAGCAAGCCGGTTCCCAAGCTCCGGCCGGCCGACAGCGCCACCCCCAAGCCGGCGCAGCAGCCCGCAGGGCCGTTCGGGGTCGTGGCGGAAGCCCACAAGCCGACGGTGCGCGACGCGCTGGTGACCGGACTGCTGGTGATCTACCCGGCCTTTGCCGCCGTGGCGGCCATCATCGCCGGGCTGTTTCTGACTAGCGCCGGTAGCCTCTGATCTTGCCCCACCCTCCAATCTGAGGACGCGTAGCGTCGGAGGCGAGAACTCGGTTTTGCGACCCGACCCGCGCCTTCGGCGCGACCTGCCCACAAAGGGGGCCATAAGGGGCAGGTAGAGGTGACGCTATTTCGGTCTCTTGAACCTCTGCCGCTCGGCCTCCACCTCTGCCCGGCAGACACAGCCTTCGAGATGGTCGTTGACCAAGCCCATCGCTTGCATAAAGGCGTAGACGGTCGTCGGGCCGACGAAGCTCCAGCCGCGCTTCTTCAGTTCCTTCGAGATCCGGACCGAGACCGCCGTCGTCGGATTGGCGCGCAGATGGGCGAGGTCGACAACCGTCGGCCGCTCGTCAGGCCCCGGCTCGAACTTCCAGAACCAGGCGGCCAGCGAGCCGAATTCATCGGCCATTTCACGGGCGCGCCCGGCGTTGTTGATGGTCGAGACGATCTTGCCGCGATGGCGGATGATGCCGACATTGCCGAGCAGACGCTCGACATCCTTGTCGGTGAACGCCGCCACCTTGTCGAAGTCGAAATTGGCGAAAGCCTCGCGGAAATTCTCGCGCTTGCGCAGGATGGTCAGCCAGGAGAGACCAGACTGGAAACCTTCGAGGCAGATCTTTTCGAAGAGCCGGCGATCGTCCGCTACCGGCCGGCCCCATTCATGGTCGTGATAGTCCAGATAGTCCGGCAGATTGCCGTGCCAGAAGCAGCGCGCGATACCGTCGGGGCCATCGAGCAGGCCGGCATTTTCTTGTTCCATTGTTAGAAATCCGTCCGTTAATGCGCGCAAGCGTCGGTTTTACCGTGGCTTTACCAGATTCCTGAACCGGCCGGTAACCACACCACAAAGTTTACTGACAAGTCGGCATTTTACGCATTCCGATTCATGTTTTGCTTGCCGCTCAGCGCCAAGGATCGCCACGCCGAGGGCTCTTCCCTGCTCTTGGACGAGTTCGACGATCAAGGTGCGTTCCGATGAAGACAGCGTTCACTTTCGTGCTCGGCGCAGCCGCGGTGCTTGCCGCCGGCGCGACGACCTCTTTCGCCAATGACCGTTATGCCGACAGGCCGCCCGTGATAGTGAGCCCCGACCTTTCAGCGCCTTGGGTGCTGCAGCTCGGCCATGCGCCAGGGATCGTGCGCCCGAGCCGCCAGGCGACCCAGCAGCCGCTGCGGCGGCTTTTCCAGGCGCAGCCCGACCAGCAGCGCACCGCAGCCGTGCGGCAGCCTGCCAAGCGCATGGTGATGCGGCCACAGATCAACCCGATCTACCTGCCTCAGGAAGTCGCCTATGACGGGCCGCAGAAGCCGGGCACGATCGTCATCGATACCCACCAGAACTTCCTTTATCTGGTCGAGAAGGACGGCAAGGCGCGCCGTTACGGCGTCGGCACCGGCAAGCCCGGTTTCGAATGGTCGGGCACGCACAAGATCACCGACAAGAAAGTGTGGCCGGACTGGCGCCCGCCGGCGGCAATGATCGCCCGCGAGGCGGCCAAGGGCCGCTACCTGCCGACCTATCTGGCCGGCGGCATCGAGAACCCGCTCGGCGCGCGCGCGCTCTATCTCGGCACCACGGAATACCGCATCCACGGCACCAACCAGCCCTGGACGATCGGCGGCGCGGTGTCCTCCGGCTGCATCCGCATGCGCAACGAGGATGTTGTCGACCTCTACGAGCGCGTCAATGTCGGAACAACCGTCGAGGTGATATAGTAATTGCGAATCAGCCGGTTAGGCGGCGCTGAGCAGTTTTGGCGCTTGCTGTTGCCCTCAAGCCATAGCGCGCCTTTGATAGACATGCTTAGACTGGCATCGAGTTAACGGGGGACGGGCCGTGTGGGGATACGGCCAGTCACGAAAGGGCAGCACGGGAGACCGCGCTGCCCTTTTCGTTTCAAGCCCGTCAACGGGTCGCCCCGGAAGCAGCATGCTTCGCATTCGGGGCTGATTTCCCGGCGCACCTCTGCTATTGCAGCGCACAATCTTGGTTTTACGCAATTCCGGACGGAAAACCGCCCTTCTGGAGTTGCTCCAGAAGGCAGAGGTTCCACCTAGGACCCGGTCCGACGACAGCCGCTATCTCAGGGGCGGTCCGGTCGCCCAGCGCATCATCGCTTCGGTACGCGAGGAAGCGGCCATCGCCACAGCGGAAGGCTTCCCGCCGAAGCTGGTCTCGATCACCGTCGGCGACACCGACGCGGTCGACGTCTATGTGCGCAACCAGCGCGCCAAGGCCGGGCTTGCCGGCATCGGCTTCGAGGAACGGCGCTTTGCCGCCGACATCACGGCGGGCGAGCTGGAAGCCGCCATTCACGGCCTCAACGCCGATCCGCGCGTCACCGGTATCATCATCCAGCGGCCGGTGCCGGCGCATATCCCGATCAAGACGCTGCAGGCGGCGGTGCACCCGCTGAAGGACGTCGAGGGCATGCATCCGGCCTCGATCGGCAACATCGTCTACAACCAGCTCGACCTCGCGCCCTGCACGGCGGCCGCATCGGTCGAACTGCTTAAAGAGACCGGCCTCGACCTGAAAGGCCTCGAGGTGGTGGTGGTCGGCCATTCCGAGATCGTCGGCAAGCCGATCGCCTTTCTGCTGATGAGCGAGGGGGCGACGGTGACGGTGTGCCATCACATGACGCGCTCGGTGGCCGCGCATGCGCGGCGCGCGGATGCGCTGTTCGTCGCCGTCGGCAGGCCGCGACTGATCAAGGCCGAGATGGTGAAGCCCGGCGCCTGCGTCATCGACATCGGCATCAATTCGGAAATCGGCCCGGACGGCGAGAGCCGCATCGTCGGCGATGTCGACACCGAGAGCGTCAAGGAGGTCGCCTCCTGGATCACGCCGGTGCCGGGCGGCGTCGGCCCGCTGACGGTGGCGATCCTGCTGCGCAACACCATGGTGGCGCTCAGCCGTCAGCGCGCGCTCTACCGCGCGACCTACGGTGTGGCGGACCAGCTGGCGGCTGAGTAGCTATTCCGCGCCACCCAGGCTGTTCTCGGAAACGCCATCGGGCTTCGGGCCGCCATAGGCCCAGTCGAGCAATTTTATCGTGTGCACCACCGGCAGCTTCGCCGCGGACGCGATCTGCGTGATGCAGCCTATATTGCCGGTGGCAACGATTTCGGCGCCGGTCGCCTCGATATTTTTCACCTTGCGGTTGCGCAGCTTGGCCGAAATGTCGGGCTGCAGGATGTTGTAGGTGCCGGCCGAGCCGCAGCAGAGATGCCCCTCGCGCGGCTCGCGCACGAGGAAGCCCGCCTTGGCCAAAAGCTCCTTCGGCTGACGGGTGATCTTCTGGCCGTGCTGCATCGAGCAGGCGGAATGATAGGCGACGATCGTGCCCGGCTTGCGCACCGGCTCAGGCAGGTCGAGGGCAGCGAGATATTCGGTGATATCCTTAGCCACCGCCGAGACACGAGCCGCCTTTTCCGCATAGGCCGGATCGAGACGCAGCATGAAGCCGTAATCCTTGATGGTGGTGCCGCAGCCGGACGCGGTGATGATGATGGTGTCGAGCCCGCCCTGGTCTATCGCGCGCGTCCAGGCGTCGACATTTTGCCTAGCCGACGCAAGAGCCTGATCCTCGCGGCCCATGTGGTGCACCAGCGCGCCGCAGCAGCCCTCGCCTTCCGGCACCACGACCTCGACGCCGAGCCGCGTCAGCAGCGAGACGGCCGCCTCGTTGATGGCGGGATCGAGCACCGACTGGGCGCAACCGGTGAGGATGGCGACGCGGCCGCGTTTCGTGCCCTGCCCCGCATGCACCCCGGGCGAGGCGATCGGCGATGCCGGCGGGGTCGACGACGGCGCAAGCTTCAGCATGGCGGCGAGCGGCTTCAGGGTCGGCAGCTTTTCCAACAGGCCGATGAGCGGCCGGCCGAGCTGGGCGAGCTTCAGCGCGGCGCGGAAGCGGCCCGGATAGGGCAGCACGAAAGCCAGCATGGCGCGGGTCAGCCGGTCGAGCAGCGGCCGTCTGTAGGTCTGCTCGATGTGGGCGCGGGCATGGTCGACCAGATGCATGTAATTCACGCCTGACGGGCATGTCGTCATGCAGGCAAGACAGGAGAGGCAGCGGTCGATATGGGTGACGATCTCCGTGTCCGCCGGCCGGCCGTTCTCCAGCATATCCTTGATGAGATAGATGCGGCCGCGCGGCGAATCCAACTCGTTGCCGAGCGTTACATAGGTCGGGCAAGTCGCGGTGCAGAAGCCGCAATGCACGCATTTGCGCAGGATCTTCTCCGATTCCGCGACATGCGGGTCAGCGAGCTGCGCGGCTGAAAAATTGGTCTGCACGAAAAATGTCCTTATCGTCTAAGCATGATCTTTTCCGCAAACCAATTTCCACTTTGCTGGATCATGCTCTCATTGACCGAGAAGCCAGCTTTGCGGGTCCCTGATCGGCTCGCCACGCTGCAGCGCCTGCAGGCCGAGAATGCAGCGGACGATGAACCAGACGGCAACCGCAAACATCAGCAGGAAGCCGATCGCGAGCATCATCAGGACCACCGAGATCAGCGCGTAGAGAAGGCCGATCCAGAACGTCCTGATCAGGAATGTGTAGTGGCTTTCGACATAGCCGCCCGCCTTGCCGCGATTGATGTAGGCAAGCACGAATCCGATAATGCCGGTGACGCCGACCACAAGGCTGGCGAGATAGAGAATGTAGATGACCAGCGCGTTGGTCTGGCCCGGCTCAAGCCAGCGATCGGTCTGGCGCGAGCCGCTGCCCGGGCCTGGATTGGCATTGCTCATGGTGCTGCTCCCTCCGTTGACTGAGGAAGAGTAGCAGAGCTGGAAGTAGGCGCCATGCGGCCGGGGTTGAGAATGTGCTTCGGGTCAAACTCGGCCTTGACCCGCGCGGAAAGCGCCGCCAGATGCGGCGGCTGCGGTTCGAAAACGGGGAGCGCCGCGCGATGCGAGGCAGACGCGCGCGCCAGCGTCGCGTGGCCGCCGCCATATTTGCGAATAAGACCGCGCAGCAGTTCCGCCTCTGGGTCGTCCTCGCGCATCGAAAGCCACACCAGCCCGCCCTGCCAATCATAGAAGGCGTCGACCGCCGCCTGCATGCGCAGCGCCATCACCATATGATGCGCCTCAGACGGCGGCATCGAGACGCGCCAGACCGGCCTTGCGGCACCATCGGCGAAGGGCGCGCAGTCGCGGATGTCGCGCCAGATCGCCTTCGACGCTTCGCCGGCAATTTCCTGCAGCGGGCCGGCCTTGCTGAGCAGGTTTCGCAATGCCTCGGTACGGTAGACGACCGAGGGGCCAAAGCCTTCGACGCGCAGCAGCGTCGCGGCATCGCTGCCGAGATGGCCGGCGGCGACCCGCGCGGCGATCCGCTCGGGCAGGTGCGCGGCGCTCGAGACCTCGGCGCTGGAGCCCAGCGCCAGCGCCATAGCCGCAACGGCAGCATCGTCGAGCAGGCCTCGAATGGCCAAAGTCACCTCCGTTTCCGCCGCCGGCAGCACCTTGAAGGTGACGTCGGTCAGCGCGGCGAGCGTGCCCCAGCTCCCCGCCATCAGCTTGGAAAGGTCGTAGCCGGTGACGTTCTTGACGACGCGGCCGCCCGACTTGAAGGCTTCGCCGCGGCCGGAAACCGCCGATATGCCGAGAATGTGGTCGCGTGCCGCACCCGCCTTGAGCCGGCGCGGACCGGATAGGTTGGAAGCCAGCACGCCGCCCAGCGTTCCCTTACCCGGCTCGCCGCCGAGCAGCGGCCCGTAATCCATCGGCTCGAAGGCGAATTGCTGGCCGTTCTCGGCAAGCAGTTTTTCGACTTCGGTGAGTGGCGTGCCGGCGCGTGCCGAAAGCACCAGCTCGGCCGGCTCGTAGAGCGTGACGCCGGTGAGCTTCGACAGGTCGAGCCTATGCTCGGTCTGCAGCGGCCGGCCAATGCCCCGCTTGGAGCCATGGCCGAGGATTTCGAGCGGGCTTTCCTCCGCGGTGGCCCATTGGATGGTGGAGAGGACTTCGGCGGGGCTGGATGGGGTGAAGGTGGTCATTGCAATCTCCGGTTCCTCGCCCCCGCGAAGCGGGGAGAGAAACCCAAGTTCTGGGACGTTCCCATCAAAACCTCGGAATGTCCGGAAACGCCACCTGACCCCGATGCACGTGCATGCGTCCGAGCTCGGCGCAGCGGCGGAGCTGCGGGAAGACCTTGCCGGGGTTGAGCAGGTGGCTGGGGTCGAAGGCGCATTTGACGCGCATTTGCTGGTCGAGATCGACTTGGTTGAACATTTCGGGCATCAGGTCGCGCTTCTCGACGCCGACGCCATGCTCGCCGGTGAGCACGCCGCCGACCTCGACACACAGCCGCAATATGTCGGCGCCGAAACTCTCGGCCTTGTCGAGCTCCCCCGGCACGTTGGCGTCGTAGAGGATCAGCGGGTGCAAATTGCCGTCGCCGGCGTGGAAGACATTGGCGACCCCCAACCCGTATTTTTCGGAGAGATCGCGCATGCCGGCGAGCACCCTGGGCAGCTCCTTGCGCGGGATGGTGCCGTCCATGCAGTAATAGTCGGGCGAGATGCGGCCGACGGCCGGGAAGGCCGCCTTGCGTCCGGCCCAGAAGCTCAGCCGCTCCTGCTCCGACTGCGATATCCGGCAGGTGGTCGAGCCATTGCGATAAGCGATCGCCTCTACGAGACCGATCAGATGATCGACCTCGACGCTCGGCCCGTCGAGCTCGACGATCAGCAGCGCCTCGACATCGAGCGGATAGCCGGCATGGACGAAATCCTCGGCCGCGTGGATCGCCGGGCGATCCATCATCTCCATGCCGCCCGGGATGATGCCGGCGCCGATGATGTCGGCGACGCACTGGCCGCCCTGCTCGCTGGTCGGAAAGCCGATCAACAGCGCGCGTGCCGTCTCCGGCTTCTTCAGGATGCGCACCGTCACCTCGGTGACGACGCCGAGCAGGCCTTCCGAACCGGTCATGACGCCGAGCAGGTCATAGCCTTCCTGATCGAGATGGCTGCCGCCGAGCCGCACCACCTCGCCATTCATCAGCACCATCTGGATGCCCAGCACATTGTTGGCGGTAAGCCCGTATTTCAGGCAATGCACGCCGCCGGAATTTTCCGCGACATTGCCGCCGATCGAGCAGGCGATCTGGGAGGATGGATCGGGGGCGTAGTAAAAGCCCTCCTGCTCGACGGCGGTGGTGATGCCGAGATTGGTGACGCCCGGCTGGGCGACGACGACACGGTTCGGATAGTCGATCGCGAGGATGCGGTTGAAGCGGCTCATCACCAGAAGCACGGCATCTTCGAGCGGCAGCGCGCCGCCCGACAGCGACGTGCCGGAACCGCGCGGCACGACGCGGATGTTGCGCTCGTTGCAATATTTCAGCACGCGGGAGACCTGCGCCACCGTCTCGGGCAGCACGACGACGAGCGGCAGTTGGCGGTAGGCGGTCAGGCCGTCGCTCTCGAAGGCGCGCATCTCGGTGGCCGTGTCGACAACGCCCTCGCCCGGCACGATGATGCGCATGTCGGCGACGATCTCGGCGCGCTTGCGCAGCGTCCCGGCATCTGGCTTGGGCATGGCAAGGCCGGACATCGAAGCCTCCTCCACTCGACTGGTCAAAATCTTTTACCAGCCGGGAGCATTCCTTGCAAACGCTGCTTTGGTCGAAATCGGATGGCGAACGACGGCCGAGCTTTCGCAGCGGCAATCTGCCGCTGGCTTCTGCCCGCTTGAGGGACCCTCGAGGGGAGATGGCCGCGAAGCGGTCAGGGGTTCGCCTTACGTAACCGCCGGCTCGTCTGGCGTCTAGGAAGATCCTGGAGCTTCTCGCGCCGCGGCCCTCTGTTGTCTTCGGGAAATCTCCCGGTCGAGGGGATGTTTACTCGCCCGGATGCTTGGCCGGCTCGGAGTGCATCTTGCGCACGCGGCGCACGCCCCACCAGACGAGCAGGATGGCGACCGGCACCGAAGCCGCGGTGACGACTTCCGGCGGGAAGGCATGGCCGAAGCTCGACGCGCCTTTGGCGACATAGCCGATGAGGCCGACGACATAATAAGAGACGGCAGCGACGGAGAGACCTTCGACCGTCTGCTGCAGGCGCAACTGCAGCCTGGCGCGATTGTTCATCGAGGCCAGCAGGTCGCGGTTCTGCTTCTCGACGTCGACATCGACCCAGGTGCGCAGCAACGTGGTGGCGCGGGTGAGTTTTCGCGAGAGGTTCGCCTGGCGCTCCTCCACCGAGCGGCAGGTTCGCATCGCCGGCGCCATGCGCCGTTGCAGGAAGCCTGCCCAGGTGTCGTAGCCCTGTACCGACTCCTCATCCAGCGCCTCCAACCGCTCGCTGACGATGCCGTCATAGGCGCGGCTGGCGCCGAAACGGTAGAGGCTGGATGCCGCATCGGCCTCCAATTCGGCTGCAAGTTCGGTGAGGTCGGCGAGCAAGGTCTGGCTGTCGCGGGTCTCGGCCGCCTTCATTTCAAGCGTCGTCTGCGCCAGCCGGTCCTCGATGCGGCGGGCGCGGCCAGACAGCGTCAGCGCCAGCGGCAGGCCAAGCATGGCAAGCGTCCGGTAGGTCTCAATGTCGATGAGCCGTTGCGACAAGGCGCCGGTGCTCGCCGGCGTCAGGCCGCGGTCGAGCACCAGCATGCGGGTCAGCCCGTCGCCATCCTGGCGAAAGTCCGTGACGATGGCCGCCGCACCGCGCTCGACCAGCGAATAGCAGAGGCTGGTCGGATCGAAGCCGGCGATCAGCTTCTCGCTCGCCTGCGTCCATTTGCGGATTTCGAGCCGGATGCCGGAAATCACCGTTCCCGGCGGCGAGAAGCCGTTGCCGAAGGGCGAATCCTCCTGGCCCCGGCTGCTTTCGGCCAGCGGCCCTTCCCAGAGATAGGTCGAGAACTCCGTATGCCGTTCCCAGCGCAAGGTGCCCTTGCCCCATTTCATGGCATGGTGGCGGGCATGGCGTTCGGGCGCTGCGATGCCCAAGCGCCGCGACAGGTCCGACAGCACGGCAAGGTCGACGGCCGAGCCGCCTTCGGTCATGAAGGAGAGTTGGATGAGCACGCGCGGCTTCTCGACCAGCGGGTGCGGACGAGCATGGACCTCGCCTAGCGCGCCGGGGCGACCCTCATGGGCCGGAAAGCCCATGACGCTGCCCTGGGCACGCGGCTGGAATTCGAGATTGGCGTCCGACACGGCTGGTCCCCCTGGTTTCGACCCTTCGTGCAATCGCGTTGTCTTGCGGCAATCGGCAGGGGCCGTAAACAGCAAATTTCAGCTGCAGCCGATTCACAGAGCCGCCGGGGAGTCGACCTGATTCGGCGAATTGGATAAATAATTTGACCAGTTGGCGACGGATGCTTAGATCTGCGCGACATCCATTCCGTTTCCAGGCGCGCTTCCATTGAGCGATATCTTCTCCAGGATCGAGCATTCGCGCACCGCCGACGAGGTGGTGCAGCAGATCGAGAGCCTGATCCTCGAGGGCGTGCTGCGCACCGGCGACCGGCTGCCGGGCGAGCGCGAGCTGGCGCGTCAGTTCGACGTGTCGCGGCCGATCCTGCGCGACGCGCTGAAGGCGCTGGAAGGACGCGGGCTGCTGACCACCAGACCGGGCGGAGGCACGCATGTCGCCGACGTCATCGGCCAGCTTTTCACCAAGCCGGTGACCGATCTGATCTCGATGCACCGCAAGGCGGTGACCGACTATTTGGAATACCGGCGCGAGGTCGAGGCAATCGCGGCCGAATACGCGGCGCGGCGAGCGACGCCCGAGGATCTGGCGCTGCTCGACCGCATCATGGCGCGCATGGACGAGGCGCACCGTACCGGCGACTTCGACGACGAGGCGGAAATCGACGTCGAATTCCACCACGCGGTCTGCGAATGCGCGCACAACATCATCCTCCTGCACACGCTGCGCTCCTGCTACCGGCTGCTCTCCGAGGGCGTGTTCCAGAACCGGTTGCTGGTCTTCACCGTGCCCGGCGCGCGCGAGGCGTTGCTTGAGCAGCACCGGGCAATCCACGCCGCGATCAAGGCGGCGGATCCTGCCGCCGCCCGCAAGGCGGCGATGGACCACATTACCTATGTCGAGCGCTCCATGGCTGAGGCCGAGCGCAGCGGCGACTGGCAGCGCGTGTCACGGCTGAGGCTCAGGCAGCGCTCGGAAGCCGGCGACATCGAACCGACACGCAAACGCTCCTAAGCACTGATCACGCGGGGACTACCATGAGCGACATCCTCACCATCGCCGACCTCAAGGACATGGCGCGCCGCAAGGTGCCGAAGATGTTCTTCGACTATGCCGATTCCGGCGCCTGGACGGAGAGCACCTACCGCGCCAACGAGGAGGACTTCGGCAAGATAAAATTCCGCCAGCGCGTGCTGGTCGACATGAGCAACCGCTCGCTGGAATCGACCATGATCGGTGAGAAGGTGGCGATGCCGGTGGCGTTGGCACCGACCGGGCTGACCGGCATGCAGCATGCCGACGGCGAGATGCTCGCGGCGCAGGCGGCTGAGGAATTCGGCGTGCCGTTCACGCTCTCGACCATGAGCATCTGTTCGATCGAGGATGTCGCCTCGGTGACCAAGAAGCCGTTCTGGTTCCAACTCTACGTGCTGCGCGACAAGGATTTCGTCGTCGATCTCATCGACCGCGCTAAGGCGGCGAAATGCTCGGCGCTGGTGCTGACGCTTGACCTGCAGATCCTCGGTCAGCGTCACAAGGACGTGCGCAACGGGCTGTCGGCACCGCCCAAGATGACGCTCGCCAACATTATCGATCTCGCCCTCAAGCCGCGCTGGTGCCTGGGGATAGCGGGCACGCCGCGCCGCACCTTCCGCAACATCGTCGGCCACGCCAAGGGTGTCGGCGACGTTTCTTCGCTGTCGTCCTGGACGACGGAGCAGTTCGACCCGCAGCTGTCCTGGAAGGATGTCGCCTGGATCAAGGAGCGCTGGGGCGGCAAGCTGATCCTGAAGGGCATCCTCGACAAGGAGGATGCGTTGATGGCGGCCGAGACGGGAGCCGACGCGATCATCGTGTCCAATCATGGCGGGCGGCAGCTCGACGGCGCCGCCTCCTCGATCTCAGTGCTGGAAGAGATCGCCGACGCTGTCGGCGATCGGATCGAGGTGCATATGGATGGCGGCATTCGCTCGGGTCAGGACGTGCTCAAGGCGCTCTGCCTCGGCGCCAGGGGCACCTATATCGGCCGGCCGTTCCTTTACGGACTCGGCGCGATGGGCAAGGCGGGCGTCACCAAGGCGCTGGAGATCATCCGCAAGGAGATGGACATCACGCTGGCGCTGTGCGGCAAGCGTCTGGTAACCGACATGGGCAAGGACCAGCTGCGGCGCTAGGGGCTTATTCACCGATCCGCCCTAGTTTCCCGTGATGACAGACACGGGAAGACGTCGCCTTGACTGAAGCCGGCATCCACTATCTCGACGCGCGCGGGCCGAAAGGCATACGCATCTATGCCATCGGCGACGTGCATGGCCGTCATGACCTGCTCGCCGCCATGCACAGCCGGATAGCAAGCGATCTGGAGTACGGACCAAAGTCCGATTGGCGCATCATCCATCTCGGCGATTATGTCGACCGCGGACCGGACTCGAGGAACGTCATCGAATTCCTAATCGAGGCGCGGAGCCGTGATCCCCGCAACATCATGCTTGCCGGCAACCATGACATCGGCATGCTCGATTTCCTTGCCAAACCCGATCCGGAGGGTCTGTTCATGCGCTATGGCGGCGTCCAGACGGCGGCGTCATACGGGGTGAAGCTCTCGACCGGCAGCAGCTGGTTCGGCAGGTCGGACGAGGCGCTGGCGCACGGACACGCGGCCTTGGTCGAAGCAGTGCCGCAAGCCCATGTCGACTTCCTGCGCTCGCTGTCTTTTTCAGCGTGCTTCGGCGACTTCTTCTTCTGCCATGCCGGCATCCGGCCGGGGGTGCCGCTCGAAAGCCAGAACGAGCAGGACCTGATCTGGATTCGCGACGTCTTCCACAATTACCCGGGGCTGTATCCCAAAGTGATCGTGCACGGGCATACGCCGGTGCCGGACGTCGAGGTGATGGCCAACCGCGTCAATCTCGACACGCTCGCCTGGCAGGCGGGAACGCTCAGCGCACTTGCCGTCGACGGCGCTGAAAAGCGCATTCTGACGGTCGAGGGAATGGCGTTCTGGCCATGACCCCAAGTGTGGGATCAGCTTTCCCTTTGTCGGGAAGGATCAGGCTCTAGCGAAGCGCGGCGGTGACGCCGTAGCCGTCGACGGCCTGGTGATTGTTTGCAGCGTCGGCAGAATAAATGCCGAGGCCGCACACGACGATGGCAGACAGCATTACAAAGGACAAAAGCGCTGCTTTCACGGACGTCATCTCTGGTTGAGCTTTCTGCATCTGTGCACGAGGCGGTTACCAATGCGTTGAAACGATAAAATGCGTCTCAATGTTTCGACGATTTCGCGCTTCTAAGCAGATTCTGTATCGCCGGTGTGTCGCTTGGATCACACAACAGGTTCATCGCGGTTGCACGGACGATACAGAGGGCGCCCTCTTAGGCGGGCGGCCGGACACAAACCAAGAATGAAGTGCGTTTTCCCCAGGCGGAACTGCCGCCGCGTGCCAATTATGTCACGCTCCGCGGCGGTGCGACGGTCAGATCGTCGCCACCCAGGCACGCGCGATCGCGAGCCCTGCGGCGTCGGCGTGCGGTCCGTTGCTAGCCATCTCGTAGTCGAGCCTGCCGGTCCAGTCGGGATGGCGCTCGGCGATCAGCGCCGCGAAGGAGGTGCTCCAGTCGCGCACCAGCGGGCGATCCGCCTCGAAATGGAACTGGAAGCCATAGACGGCGCGGCCAATACGAAAAGCCTGGTTCGCCGCGACATCATTGCCCGCAAGCCGCACGGCCTTCTCGGGTAGGTCGAACGTATCGTCGTGCCATTGGAAAGTCGGGAACTTTTCCGGCAAGGTGCCGAGAACAGGGTCGTGCTTGGCTTCGGCCGTCAGCGACACCCCGCACCAGCCGAATTCAACCGCACCGCCGATGTGGTTGTCGGCGCCAAAGGCGCGGGCGACGAGCTGGCCGCCGAGGCAGATGCCAAGCACCGATCGGTCCTTGCCGGCGAAATCGCGCGTCAATTCGAGCAAGGCGGGAAAATAGGGATAGTCGTCGTCGGCCAGCGCATTCTGCCCCCCGCCCAGAACCACCATGGCATCGTGACCGTTCGCGTCCCGGGGCAGCGGATCGCCTTGGTAGGGGCGGCGCAAGTCAAGCTTGGCGCCAGCCTCCGCGAGAGCGGCGCCGACTTGGCCAAGGCCGGTATTGTCGTAGTTCTGGACCACCAGCACCCGCATCCGCGAATCCCTGCTGACATGAAAATGACGGTGGGAGCGATATCATGCCGCCTCAGTTTCAGCCAAGCCGCGCGCCGGAGAGAAAGCTATGCCACTGCAGAACCGGGTCGATCCGTTCGGCGCCATCCATGCCGTGCCCGAGCGCGGCCTCTTCACCGGCAATCGCGGTATCATCCATGACCCCGAGACAAAGACGCTTCTGAGGAAGCGTTGGGCGCTGCCGGCCTGGATCATCTGCGTCTGCCAATTCCGCGGCGTGGGACGCGAGCCGATGGGCCGCAATCGGCCTGGAGGAAAGGGCTGGACCGAGCTGTTCTTTCTCGACGAGGTGACGGCGCTCGCGGCCGGTCACCGGCCCTGCTTCTACTGCCGGCGCGACCAAGCGAGAGATTTCGTGCGGCGCTTCGGAAAGGTCTTCGGCATTGCCGAACCGCGCGCGCCGATGCTCGACAAGCGGCTGCACAAGGAGCGGCTGGCCTCCGGCGGGCGTCCGCCGACCGTCTCATCGGACGAACTCGCCGGTTTGCCGGATGGAGCAGTCGTGGCCGAGGGTGAGACCGCCTACGCGCTCCGCGCCGGCAAGGCGCTCGAATGGTCCTTCGCAGGCTATGCCGAGCCCTTCTTGTTCAATCGCCTCGCCGGGCGATCGCTGCGACTGCTCACGCCTGCCACAAGTGTTTCGGTGCTGAGACATGGTTACGCGCCGGTCTGGCATGCGTCCGCCGATACTTGACGACAACCCGCGCCTCGCCCATTGCTCGGCCATGCGCGCCAACTACAAAATGCAGCGGCTGTTCGTGCCGGACGATCTCGGACCGGGCTTCGAATTCGATGCTGGACAGCAGCAGAGCCACTATCTCGCGCATGTGATGCGGCTCGGCGAAGGCGCGGAGGTCCTGCTCTTCAACGGCCGCGACGGCGAGTGGTCGGCTTCGATCGCCGCCAAGACCAAGAAAGCCGTGCGGCTCAAGGTGCTTACCCTGCAGCGGCCGCAGCCGCCGCTGCCCGATCTTGTCTATTGCTTCGCCCCGCTGAAGCAGGGCCGGCTCGACTATCTGGTGCAGAAAGCGGTCGAAATGGGCGCCGGCATCCTGCAACCGGTCATCACTCAGCACACACAAGTGGCCAAGCCTGGCATTGATCGGCTGCGCGCCAATGTCGTCGAAGCGGCCGAGCAATGCGGCATCCTGGCGGTGCCAAAGGTGTGCGAAGCAGAGAAGCTGGAGCGGCTGCTCGGCGGCTGGGACAAGGAACGGCGGCTGATCTTCTGCGACGAGGATGCCTCGACCAACAATCCACTGCCAGCCTTGCAGAAGGTAAGCGAGAAGAAACTCGCGCTGCTGGTGGGGCCGGAGGGCGGCTTTTCCGATGACGAGCGCAGGATGCTGCGGGCGCTGCCCTTCGTCAGCGCCATTCCGCTCGGGCCGCGCATCCTGCGCGCCGACACGGCGGCGGTCGCGGCGCTCGCGGTGATGCAGGCGACGATCGGCGACTGGTGATCAAATCCAGTTGAGGCGTGGCTCAGGATTTTTCGCTTGATCGGCTACTGACATTTCGTCCATCTAGCGCCCGGCGGCTAGCTGACGGCTGCGGAGGGCTTTCTTATGGCGCGCGACACAACCGATATCCAGCCCATCGAAGGCATCGACGAACTCGTCGGCTATCTGGCGGCGGGCAACAAGCCGCGCGACAAATGGCGGATCGGCACCGAGCACGAGAAGTTTCCCTTCTATGTCGATGGCAACGCGCCGGTGCCCTATGGCGGCGAGCGCGGCATCCGCGCCATCCTGGAAGGCATGCAGGAAAAGCTCGGCTGGGATCCGATCATGGATGCCGGCCGCATCATCGGCCTGGTCGAGCCGACCGGCCAGGGCGCGATCTCGCTGGAGCCGGGCGGGCAGTTCGAGCTCTCCGGCGCGCCGCTGGAGACGATCCACCAGATCTGCCGCGAGGGCAACGCGCATCTGGCGCAGGTGCGCGAGATCGCCGAGCCGCTCGGCATCCGCTTCCTCGGCCTCGGCGGCAGCCCAAAATGGTCGCTTGCCGAAACGCCGAAAATGCCGAAGTCGCGCTACGAGATCATGACTCGCTACATGCCCAAGGTCGGCTCCAAGGGCCTCGACATGATGTATCGCACCTGCACGATCCAGGTGAATCTCGACTTCGAAAGCGAATTCGACATGCGCCGCAAGATGCAGGTGGCGCTGAAGCTGCAGCCGCTGTCGACGGCGCTGTTCGCCAATTCGCCCTTCACCGAGAGCCGGCCGAACGGGCTGCAGAGCTGG
Source organism: Mesorhizobium sp. WSM4887 (assembly GCF_029625865.1). NCBI lineage: Bacteria > Pseudomonadati > Pseudomonadota > Alphaproteobacteria > Hyphomicrobiales > Phyllobacteriaceae > Mesorhizobium > Mesorhizobium sp. WSM4887. The sequence continues at coordinate 660,248 of NZ_JARTVP010000002.1, read as the reverse complement.
CGCGGCGACATCTGGCGCGACACCGACAACCAGCGCTCCGGCATGCTCGAATTCTGCTTCGCGCCGGATTTCGGCTTTGCCGACTATGTCGAATGGGCGCTCGACGTGCCGATGTATTTCGTCATCCGCGACGGGCAGTATCACGACATGACGCGCTACACCTTCCGCCAGTTCATGGCGGGTGCCGCGCGCACGCAAGTGCCCGACGGCCTGCCGACGATGGGCGACTGGGCGAACCACCTCTCCACCCTCTTCCCCGATGTGCGGCTGAAGCGCTTCCTCGAGATGCGGGGCGCCGACGGCGGACCGTGGCGGCGCATCTGCGCGCTGCCGGCTTTCTGGGTCGGCCTGCTCTATGACGAGCAGGCACTCGACGCCGCGGAGACGCTGACCTCGAGCTGGACCTACGAAGAAGCGCTGGCGATGCGCAACGCCGTGCCGGAGCACGGGATTTCGGCGCCATTCCGCAACGCCACCTTGCGCGAGGTTGCCCGCGACGTGCTGGCCATCGCCCGCACGGGTCTGAAGAACCGCGCCAAGAAGAACCGCGACGGCTATGACGAGACCTCGTTCCTCAACACGCTCGACGAGGTCGTGGCGCGCGGCACCACCAGCGCCGAGGAGATGCTTTCGGCATATCACACGCGCTGGGGCGGCTCGATCGAGCCGGTGTTCATGGAATATGCCTACTGACCGTTCGCCGGCCACCTGAGCCGTGGCTCGGCAAAAGCTGCTTCAATCGGTGATGGAAACGCAATAGGCTCCTCCGTGAGGATATTGCGGAGGAGATCTCATGCCTTCCCTGTTCGATATTTTTTTGCAAGCCCAGAACGGCGCCGGCATGCAGGCGCTGGCCCAGCAGTTTGGCCTTTCGATGCAGCAGGCGCAGGCCGCGGTGCAGGCGCTGCTGCCGGCCTTCTCACAGGGGCTTCAGCGCAACACCGCCGATCCCTATGGAATGGGTGCTTTCATGACGGCGATGGCGAGCGGCCAGCACGCCAAGTATTTCGAGGACGCAACCCGGGCCTTAACGCCGCAAGGCATCGATGAAGGCAACGGCATTCTCGGCCATCTGTTCGGCTCGAAGGACCTGTCACGCGCTGTTGCAGCCCAGGCCGCTCAGGCGACCGGCCTTAGCCAGCAGGTGCTGCAGCAGATGCTGCCGGCGATGGCGTCGATGATGATGGGCGGATTGTTCAAGCAGACCAACAGCCAGATGCAGGCCGCCGGCGGCTTCGGTGGCGGCGGCAATCCTTTCGGCGAGATCATCGAGGAGATGATGCGGCAGGCGGGAGGCGGCGCACAGGCCCCGCAGCCGGCGCCAAATCCCTATGGCGACAATCCGCTCGGCAAGGTGCTGCAAGACATGTTCGGCGGCGGCGCCCAACAGCCGCAACGCCAACCGCAGCAGGCGCCGAACCCTTACGGCGACAATCCGCTGGGCAAGATGTTCGAGGAAATGCTGCGGCAAGGCGGCGGTTTCGGCACGCCAGACGGACAGCAGGCGCCGCAGCAATCCCAGCCGCAGCCGCAAACCAATCCGAGCGGCCGGCCGAGAAATCCATTCGACGACATCTTCGGCAGGATGTTCGAGACCGGCGCGCAGCAGCGCGAGGAATATCAGAAGGGCATGGAGACGATCTTCGACCACTTCAAGCGCGGGATGGACCGACGGTAGGGCGCTCAACTCAAAAGAAAAATGCCCGGTCCTGGAGGGGAACCGGGCAATGTGCAGGCAGGCCGGCGGGGAACCGGCAGGGAGTGTGGGAGCCTGCATGAAACTTGGTCGCGCCGAGCCCTCGAAAGGTTCAGCGCGAGCGCAAACGCAGCCGGCGAAGCCGCTCAGGCGACCTTGCGGGCGAGGTCCTCGATCATATCGACGCGCTCTTCTGCGATTGCGCGCAGCTTCACCGTCGGATCGCGGCCGAAAGGCACGCTGACGGCGACGTGGAGGTCGGCGCGGGTCAGGCCGATGTCGGCAAGCTCGGCATCCGACATCTCGCCAAGGCGATAAAAGGCGCGGCGGTTTTTCCAGGCGCGGAAGGCATCGGCGACCGCATTGAGCACGCGGGTCGCAACGGCCGGACGCGTGGTGATGCGCGGGGTCTCGGAGGCGAATTCGATCGTGGTCATGTCAGTCTCTCCTTCGGAGTCGTGCAGACGAAACCATGCAATCGGCGCCTGGGAGGAGCGCCGTTGCGGTCTCGATACAGTTAACGTGACGCATGTCGTTGCCCCCCAACACGGGGGCCACTTTTGGGCGACATGCTGTGCCTTCATGTGGACAATGGCAATTTGCCACGCCGCGATTGATTAATCCAACGAATGTTTCTAATCTTTAGCATCAACACGAATGATGGATTGGACCGATGAAAGCGCCGCTCGATCTCGATCAGTTGCAGACCTTCATCTCGATTGCCGACACCGGCAGCTTCACGCGGGCTGCCGAGGAGGTGCACCGGACACAGTCTGCGGTGTCGATGCAGATGCGCCGTCTTGAGGAGCGGATCGGCAAGCCGCTGTTCGAAAAGGATGGTCGCACCAACAAGCTGACCGAGGAAGGCGACAGGCTGCTTTCCTATGCAAGGCGGCTGATCTACCTCAACCGCGAGACTTTGGCGGCCTTCGACGACCAGCGGCTCGAAGGCACGATACGGATCGGCACGCCGGATGACTATGCGGACCGCTTCCTGCCCGAGATCATGGCGCGCTTCTCGCGCTCCAACCCGCGTGTGGAACTCACCGTCATCTGCGAGCCGACGCCGGGCCTGGTCGAGCACATCAAGCGCGGCAATCTCGACCTCGCGCTGGTGACGCACAACGACACGCGCGGCCAGTCGGAGGTGGTGCGGCGCGAGCCGCTTCTATGGGTCACCTCGGCCAATCATGCCACGCATGAGCAGGAAATCCTGCCGATGGCGTTCGGCCGGCCGAACTGCATCTGGCGGCGCGCGGCGGTCGACGTGCTCGACCGGCAGAACCGCGAATACCGCGTGCTCTTCTCCAGCTTCTCGGCGACCGTGATCACCGCCGCCGTGCTTTCCGGCCTCGCCATCTCGGTGCTGCCGGAATGCGCGCTCAGGCCCGGCATGCGCGTGCTCGGCGAGGCCGACGGGTTCGACGCGCTGCCGGATTGCCGCATCGGCATCATGCGCGGCCAGACCTCGCAGCCGGAGATCGTCGATGCTCTGGCCCGCCATATCGCGGAAAGCCTGGACAATATTTCCGTGCCGGTCAGCGAAGAGACGGGAAGCTTCGACTTCGCGGCACTCGCCTTCGCCAAGATGAAGCGGACCAAGGCAAACCAGATCCTGCCTGGATGGTAGGGGTTCAGGCGCGAGCGGCGGCGGGCTGAATCTCGTCCGGCGAAGCTAGGCCAGAAAGGCCGAGCAGTTGGACCGGCTCAAGCGGCGGCGACAAGAAATAGCCCTGGAGTTGCCGGCAGCCCATTGCGACCAGCAGCATCTTCTGCGCCTCGGTCTCCACGCCCTCGGCGGTGACGTCGACCCCGAGCGCCATGGCAAGATCGATCAGGGCCTTGACGATCGCGGCCGAGTTGCCGTCGCCATCGAGAAGCCGCACGAAGGAGCGGTCTATCTTGAGCTTATCGATGGCGTGGCGACGCAAGTAGCTGAGCGATGAATAGCCGGTCCCGAAATCGTCCAGAACGATGCCGACGCCCAACTGCCGCAAGGAGGTCAGAGCCGCCCTCGAAGCATCGCTGTTGTCCAGAAGCACGCTTTCGGTGATCTCGAACTGCAGGCGCTGCGGCGCCAGCCCGGTGTCGGCAAGGATCGACGCGACCTGTTCGGGAAAGCCGGCGTCGCGCAACTGCAGCGGTGATACGTTGACGGCGAGCCACGGCAGGTCGGTTCGCACGGCGAAACGGCAGGCCTCCTGCAGCACCCACGCGCCGAGTTGGCCGATCATGCCGCGCTCTTCGGCGATGGCAATGAATTGCGCCGCCGGCAATGCGCCATGCACGTCATGCCCCCAGCGGATCAGCGCCTCCGCGCCGAGGATCGTCTTGCCGTTCGCCGCGAACACCGGCTGGTAGGCGAGCCTGATGCTGGTCCCGCCGTCGAGAGCCTTGCGAAGCTCGGTCTCGACTGTGCGCTTGCGCAAGAGCAGGTCGTCCATGTCGCCGGCGAAGACCTGGTGCCGGCCCCGGCCGTTCTTCTTGGCTTCGTAAAGCGCGATGTCGGCCTTGCGCAGCAGATCGTCGGCATCCGTTTCGCCGCCGTCCGATAGCGCGATGCCGATCGAGGCGCTGACGAAGACCTGATCTTCCATGAGCTTGAACGGTTCCTGCAACTTCTGCAGCAGCCGCTCGGCGATATCCTCGGCGGCACGGATATCGCGGATGTCGACGAGGATCAGCGCGAACTCGTCGCCGCCCAGCCGCGCCACGGTGTCCACCTCGCGAACGGTGTGCTGGAGCCTGGCCGCTGTCTGACGCACAAGCTCATCGCCCACCGGATGGCCGAGCGTGTCATTGATGTGCTTGAAGCGGTCGAGATCGAGATAAAGCAGCGCCACCCTTCCCATCTCGTGAACCGCCATATCCTGGCTGGCCCTGAGCAGGGCCCGACGCAAGCGGTCCTCGAACAAAGCCCGGTTGGGTAGGCCGGTGAGCGTGTCGTGGAATGCGAGATATTGCGCCTCGTCCTGGCTTGTCTGCAGCGCGGACGAGGCGCGGCGGAGCCTGCGCAGCAGAAACGCGAGAACGCCGGCCGCGACAAGCAGCGCCAAGGCCAGCGCCGGGGCCATCTTGCGCACCAGCGTGAGACCTGGCCGTTCCTGGTCCCAGCCGACATAACCGAGGATGATACCGCGGGAATCGACCAGAGGCACCGCAGCGGCTCCGACCGATTGCGACAGCGGCACGAGACGCGCGCCGTCGAGCAGATATTTTTTGGCGATCTTGCCGATGACCGCGTCGTTGATGAACTCCACCGAAACGTGCAGATATTCGGTGCCGGGCGCCTGCGTGACCCGGTCCGTACTCGGCACCAGCGCCATGACGCTCAGGATCGCCGGTTTTCCCTGGAGCGACACAAGGTCCTCCGCGACCATCTTGGCCGGCTGGCCGGAAGCGTCCGCCTTCTGTGGCTCAGCCAACATGCGGCGCAGCTTCTCGATGGATGGCTGTAAGGCAGGCTCGTCATCGCCATAGGCGGACGCATCGACCACCTTACCTTCCTGCATGGCATGGACCGGACGATTGGCGGCATCGAGAATGTAGGCCCGGTTGTGACCGTAATAGGCATACATCCAGACGCTGAGGTTCTCCTCGATCCAGGTCCAATTGCCGGCCCTGACATTGGCGACCGCGTCGTCCCAGACCGCAACGCTTTCCTGTTCACGCTGAACAGACGCAATCTGGTCCTTCAAACCCTCGTCGATGAATATCTTCTGCCGTTCGAGCGAGGCGTTGTCAGCCTGGGCCGCCGCGTAGAAACCGAAGCCGACGACCATGGCCAGCGCGAAGACCGCCAACGTCAGCACGGTCAGCGTCACCTGATGCGTCAAAGGTCTGGTGTTGGCGGTTGCGCTCATGTGTTTCCGGCTGGCTCTTGCTACCGCCAGTCAAAGCAAATCGGGCTTAAGATCGCGTTATAATATTAGCGAGATTTCAGCTCTGCCTTGACGCCGCCCGATAAGCGTTCCCCAATCAGAGCATGAGCGAAGCAGCAACCGAATCACGCAGCAATGCCACCGAATATACGGTGAGCGAGATTTCCGGCGCGTTGAAGCGCACGGTCGAGGATGCTTTCGGCAATGTGCGGGTGCGCGGCGAGATTTCCGGCTACCGCGGCCCGCATTCCTCCGGACACGCCTATTTCGCGCTGAAGGACGACCGTGCGCGGATCGAGGCCGTGGTCTGGAAGACCACGATGGCGCGGCTGAAATTCCGCCCCGAGGAAGGGATGGAAGTGATCGCCAGCGGCAGGCTGACGACCTATCCCGGAAAATCCAACTACCAGATTGTCATCGACAATCTGGAGCCGGCCGGCGCCGGCGCGCTGATGGCGCTGCTGGAAGAGCGCAAGCGGCGGCTGCAGGCCGAAGGCCTGTTCGATGCCGGCCGCAAGCGGCGCTTACCATTCATGCCGCGCGTCATCGGCGTCGTCACCTCGCCCACGGGCTCGGTGATCCGCGACATCATCCATCGCATCAAGGACCGTTTTCCGCTCACTGTGCTGGTGTGGCCGGTCCGGGTCCAGGGCGACACGACCGCAAAGGAAGTGACCGCAGCCGTCAACGGCTTCAACGCACTGACCTGGGACGGCGCAATCCGCCAGCCCGATCTCCTGATCGTGGCGCGCGGCGGCGGCAGCCTCGAGGACCTTTGGGGTTTCAACGACGAAGGGCTGGCGCGCGCCGTCGCCGCCTCGCGCATTCCGATCATCTCGGCCGTCGGACACGAGACCGATTGGACGTTGGTCGATTTCGTCGCCGATATGCGGGCGCCGACGCCGACTGGCGCCGCCGAGATGGCAGTGCCGGTCAAGGCGGAGCTCGAAGCGACACTGGCAAATCTCGGCGCGCGGCTTAGTGCCTGCACCTCGCGGCACCTGGATCGCAAGCGCCAGGCGGTGCGCGCCGCGGCGCGGGCGCTCCCCTCACCCGACCAGCTGCTGGCGTTGCCGCGCAGGCGCTTCGACGAGGCGACGAGCCGGCTCGGCCGCGGGCTGACGGTGAGCATCGAACGCAAGCGCGCAAGGCTGGAGCGGCAGCGGCTGACGCCGGCCACCTTGTCGCGTCGCCTCAATGAGACGCGCAGGCTGACAGGCCGCGACATCGCCCGCGCGCGGGCCGCGTTCTTCGCAATCGTGCGGCAAGGCCGGGCGCGCTTTCAGCGCAACTCGGCAAGGCTGTCGCCGGCGCCGGTCGTCAGGCGCCAGAAGCTGCAGGCCGACACGCTGGCCGGACTGACCCGCCGCCAGGAGCAGGCGATGGCGCGGCGGCTTGACCGCCTGCGTGCCGCTCTTACCCAGGCCGACCGGCTGCTCACCACGCTGTCGCACAAGGCCGTGCTGGCGCGCGGATTCGCGCTGGTCAAGGACGCCGATGGGACCGTCGTCAAGCGCGTCGCGGAGCTGGCGCCGGGTGCGGCGCTGCAGCTGGAGTTCGCCGACGGCAATGCAGAGGCCATCGCCACCAGCGGCGGCGCGCGGCCGAAGCTGGCCGCCAAGCCCTCGGGCAAGGCCAAGGAGCCGGGCAATCAGGGCTCGTTGTTCTGAAATGAGCAGGAGCGACCCGCATCTGCGCACGCCGTCGGGCAAGCCGCGCCTGCGCTCGTTCAACATCGCACTGGACGGCACGCCCGGCCGCTTCAACGCCATCACCGACGTGCCGGGCGTCGCGGTCGGCTATACGACGCTGATTGCTGGCGGGGGCCCGCTGCAAGTCGGGATAGGACCCGTGCGCACCGGCGTGACTGCGATCCTGCCGAGACCTGTCGGCGAACTGGCGACGCCGGTGTTTGCCGGCGTGTTCAGCCAGAACGGCAATGGCGAGCTGACCGGCACGCATATCATCGAGGAGACCGGCGCCTTCAACCTGCCGGTTACCATCACCAACACCCATTCCTGCGGCCTTACCCGCGACGGAACGCTGCGTTGGATGAGCCGGGTGCTGCCGGCGGCGCTCGACAGCGCCTGGGGCCTGCCGGTGGCGGCGGAGACCTATGACGGCTTCCTCAACGACATCAACGGCCACCATGTGAGCTTCGAGCATGTCGCCTCGGCGCTCGACGGCGCGACGGACGGCGCGATCGAGGAAGGAAGCGTCGGCGGCGGCACCGGCATGATCTCGTTCGGCTTCAAGGCCGGGTCAGGCACCGCCTCGCGCATCGTCGAATGGCAAGACAGAAGTTACACGCTCGGCGTGTTCGTGCAGGCGAATTTCGGCAAGCGGCGCAACTTCACCATTCGCGGCCGGCACGTCGGGCCGGAACTCACCGAGCCGGCGATCCGCGAAGGCACGCCGCGCGCCGAAAAGGGCTCGATCATCGCCGTCGTCGCTACGGATGCGCCATTCCTGCCGCACCAGATGAAGCGCCTCGCCAGGCGCGTGCCGCTCGGCATCGCCCTGGCCGGCGGCTACGGCTACCACAGCTCGGGCGATATCTTTCTTGCCTTTTCGACCGCCAATCGCGAGGCCGCGCTGGCGGCTTCAGGCCGCGTCGCCCGCGCGGAGTTCATTCCCGATGTCGATATCGACCCGTTCTTCGATGCTGTGGTGCAAGGGGTGGAGGAGGCGATCCTCAACGCGCTCGTCGCCAACGAGGATATGACCGGACGCGACGGTAACTTCGTGCCGGCGCTGCCAAAGGTGTGGCTGAAGGACAATTTCAACTAAGCCGGTCGCCCGGCTGAGGTCAGACAAACCGCCCTCGCGGTATCTTATTCGGACGGCTTGTCCGACGTCGTCTGTTGCTCGCTCTCCTCGGCGACTTCCTCAAGGCGCGAAGCGATCAGTTCCTGGATGTCGCCGACCTCTTCCTGGATGTCTTCCAGAAGGATGCCTTCCTCGGCGGCCTTGGCGCAGCACTCCTTGGCGAGAGTTTCGGCCTGCTCGTCGATCTTCACCGGCGAATGCTGGCATTGGACCTTTTCGCCAATCCATCCGCGCAAGAACTCGATCGCATGTTCACTCATACTGCTTTTCCCTAGCGGCAATGCCGGTTGGTAGTCATGAACGCTCGCGTCCCGCCACGGGACGCAGGCCCATTCGAGCCGAGTCGGCCTCTGCCGGCAAGACGTCTTGCCAATGGGACAAGATGCCTTGCCCATGGGACAAGATGTCTTGCCCAGGGTCCGCGGAGCCGAAGGACTGGAAAGGTTCGAGGGACACGTTCAGATTGTTGAGGATGATGCTTTGGCCAGGACCGTCAAAGATCCGCTCTGTTGTTTTTACTTGCTTTCTTCCGGTTTTTCAGACCGATTTCCGTCACAACACCACGCATTTACGGCGATCTCGCGGGCGCAGCCAAGGTGCGAGAAACCGAAAGCCGCCGCTATATAGTGATATCCCCATACAATGTCGACTCTGATCGTCGTGCCTGCTTCTTTCCGCCGCGTCAGGCAGGTGGCGGACAGCCTTCGGGGAAAGGTCTCGGCACCCCTGCTGCGCATCTGGGCATGACGCTGCGCCATACTTGGCAGGTGGCGATGACCATCGCCTCGACTTTCGTTGCCGCGACGCTGCAGCTTCTCATTCCACATTCGTTGCGGCGCGCCATCGACCAGGCGCAGGGCGTGATGGTTGCGGGCGGCGGGACGGCTGCCGAACAGGCGCCTCGGAACACGGCCCTGACACTGCTTGCAGTCAGTGTCGTGCAGGTCTTTTCACGATGGCGCAGAACGAGGCCGTCGGCCATCAGACCGGCTATGAGCTGCGCCTGGCCTTCTGCGAGATGCGCGGGCTGCTCAGCCTGAGCTGCCCTTCGTCGCCCGGCGATGCTTCGTCACCCAATAGAGGAATGGGACGCGGCGGCCGGAAAAGCGACGTGACCGCCAGGAAATCGATGGTACCGTTGGCTGGGATCGCTGCAATACGTACGCTATTGTTTTTACTTGATTTTTTCAATTTCGACAGCGCATTTGTATCACAATAGGTGTCACAAAATGTAGCACAACGCGCCCCAGCCTGCGCTAGGGCAGGCGGTATATAGAGACGTCCTCGTCGAATGTCGACTCAGAAGCCATTCTACTTTTGCAGGGAAGCCCATCAGGATTATGGGAACTGCAATTCGCGCTGGCTTTTCGCAGGCGCGCAGCGGCTGACAAAAGAACAAGGCAGCCGTAGGAGCGTCAGCACTTGCGCCGGCCTTCTGGCCGGGACGCGGGACCGACTGCGGCGACGAGACCGGTTAAGAGGGCAGCCGTAGGAGCGTCAGCATAGCGCCGCCAACGGCGGGACGCGGGACCGACGGCCCCCGGCGAGGAGCGCCGAATGGATAGCTGTTTCGAGGCGCCTGCCTCGAACAGTCAACATTGGCTCCGCCGAGGCGGCGATGCGGTCGCTATTAGCTTAGGATCGACCTATCGAGGGCTGAACCAGTCTCCCGCTCGGCTCGTCTATCCTGCTGCCAATTCTGAGTTCCTGAGAGTCCGTTTCTAATCGCACAACGACACCGGTCAATATGTGTGGCTTGCGGGGCAAAGGAGCAATGTCCTCTTTGGGGCCGACAACGGACCGGCAGCTTCGAGCCCGCCCATGGCATCACGGACCATTTCGTCGCCGCCAGGCGTGACCGCTAACGCCATTGCAGTCACGGGGATGCTCAACTCTCGCAGCAAAGCCTCGCGCTCACGAAGCGGCTCAAATTCTTGGCAAGCGAACGACCGGTCGCAACTGAATCGGGTCGTAGTCCGGCCTCCATCTTTTCACGTGCTTGCCTAACCTGACCAAGGGAATTGAACATCATATGCTGGCGCGGCTGCGCCGACTTCACATCATTGCGGCGCTGATCTTGCGGAAACGCATGATGGAGAGGGCGAAAAACACACCGCCTACGAGCCCGACGAGAGCAAACTGCGGCCAGACCACGTCAATGCCGGCGCCTCGATAAAGGATAGCCTGCGCGAAGCTTACGAAATGGGTCGAGGGCGACAGCTCCATCACCGTTCGTAAGAACGCCGGCATGCTGTCGAGCGGCGTGTTGCCACCGGACAGGATGTTCATTGGCAGGGCGACAAGGACGAACAGGAGCCCAAGCTGCGGCATCGAGCGAGCCACCGTGCCCAGGAAGATGCCGATGGCGGTTGCGAAGAACAAATAGATCGTGACGCCCGCCATGAAGAGTGGAATGGAGCCGACGATCCAAATTCCGAGCAGCCTCTCTATCACCAGCCACAGTGACAGGCCGACCGCGACGGTGATCACCAGGCCGTTCGCCCACACCTTGGCAGCCGCGATCTCAAAAGGCGTGAGCGGCATGATCAGCAGGTGATCCATCGTGCCGTGCTCCCGTTCGCGGATGATTGCCGCGCCTGCAAGTATGATGGCCAGCATGTTGACGTTGCCGATGATGGCCATGACCGCATTGAAGAGTTGCGTGGTGAGATTCGGATTGAAGGCGACGCGGACAGCAAGATCCACTGGTTCGGCCTTCGGACGCTCGGCACCCCTGGCGGAGCGAGCGATTTCGTGAGCGATGATCTGCTGCAGATAGCCGGCACCAATGCCTGCCTGCATCATGGCGGTGGCGTCGACATTGACCTGGACGACCGGTTGGCGACCCGACAGGATGTCGCGCTCGAAATGCGGTGGAATATCGAGGACGAACGTGCTGCGGGCCGTGTCCATCAGCTCGTCGACCTGACCGGCGACCGCCTCTGTCGGGGAGCTGAAATAGGGCGGCAGCAGAGCCGCGGCAATCGCGCGGGAGAGCGCCGAATGGTCCTCGTCGACGATGGCGACGGCAGAGTTGTGGGCCTCCTGCGCAGGGCTTTCGGCCTGCGCGTAGACCGCCAAGGTGAAAGAGTAGATGACGAAGCCAAAGAGCACGAAATCGCGCGAGAAGCTGCGCAGCTCCTTGGTGCCGAGCCAGAAGATGTTTGCCAGGTGCTCCATGGCATCACAGCTCCTGGCAGCGCAGGAACGCCAGGCTGATCAAGATGAGGATCGGGATGAAGACCGCGAGCGCCAACAGGCTTCCGGCGAGTTCCTGGAAGCCGAGGGCCTTGGTGAAGGTGCCGACCGAGATGCGCAGGAAATACATTGCCGGGAAGGTATGGGCGATAAGCGCCGGAAAACCCGCCAGCGAGGAGACGGGCGCCAGCATGCCGGAGAACTGTACGGCGGGCAGCGACGTCATGATCCCCGCAACGAAAAGCGCGGCAATCTGGGTTCGCGTGAATGCCGAAATCACCAAGCCGTAACCGGTCATCGCCGTCACGTATAGTAACGCGCCGAGAAGCAGCACCCAAAAGCTTCCTTTCAGCGTCACGCCGAACAGGAAAACGGCCATTACGACGAGGGTGAGAAAGCTGATCAGGCAAAGGATGACGTAGGGCAGTTGCTTGCCCAGGAGAAATTCGAGACGCGTCACGGGAGTGACGTAGAGATTGACGATCGAACCCAGCTCCTTCTCCCTAACGACTCCAACAGCCATCAGCATTGCAGGCATGAATGCGAGCAGCATCGCGATCGTTCCCGGCACCATGGCGAAGATGCTCTTGAAATCCTGGTTGTAGACAAATCGAGTCTCAACGACCGGCGGCACTGGCCGACTGCCCTCCTTGGCCGCGAGATCGGCGACGTATTGCTGATGCAGGCCAGTGAGGTAGCCGCGGACCGTTTCGGCACGGAACGGCATGGCACCGTCGACCCAGGCACCAATCTCCGGCGCCGCTCCGCGTCGGATGTCCCGGCCGAAGTCGGGCGGTACTTCTATGGCCAGCGCGAAAGCAGCGCTGCGCAGCGCCCGATCAAGATCGTCGTAGCTGGCCAGTGTTTTCCGTTCCGCAAAATAGGGCGATCCGCGAAACTCCTGCAGGTAGGCTCGACTTTCGGGTGTGTTGTCGCGGTCCAGGGCGGCGAAAGTCACCTGATTGACATCGGTATTGATGCCGAGCCCGAAGACAACCATGAGAAACGCCGTGCCGAGGAGGGCAAAACCGAGCCGCACTGGGTCGCGCCAAAGCTCCAGCGCCTCGCGCCACGAATAAGCGAAAAGTCGTCCCAGGCTGAAGCCGGCCCGCGGTGGCACGCGAGCGGACGCGGAGATGGCGGCGCGCTCAGGCTCGGGTGGGCTGCCGACCGGGCTGGAGCTTTCGCCGCCTACCGACTGGAGATAGGCAACGAAGGCTTCCTCCAGATCGGCTGCACCCTTGGCTTGGGCCAACTCGGTGGGCGTCCCGGCGGCCACCACCCTGCCGCCATGCATGAGTGCGACGCGATCGCAACGCGCCGCTTCGTTCATGAAATGGGTCGAAACGAAGATGGTAACGCCTTGCCGCCGCGAAAGTTCGACGAGAAGCTCCCAGAAGCTGTCGCGGGCAAGCGGATCAACTCCCGAAGTGGGCTCGTCGAGGATAAGGAGTTCCGGCTCGTGCACCACGGCAACGGCGAGCGAGAGCCGCTGACGGATGCCCAGGGGCAGTTGCGATGCGCGCTGGTCCACATAGGGGCCGAAGCCGAACCGCTCGATGAGCGCAGCAATGCGCGATTTCGCCTTGTCGGCGGCGATATGGAAGAGACGGGCATGCAGATCGAGGTTCTGCCTGACGGTCAACTCGGTGTAGAGCGAGAAAGACTGGGACATGTAGCCAACACGCCTACGCAGGCGCATGTTGGTGGCATCGATCGGCTGCCCCAACAGCCAGGCCTTGCCGTCGGAAGCCGGCAGCAGCCCGGTCAGCATCTTCATCGTAGTGGTCTTGCCGCAGCCATTCGAGCCGAGGAAGCCGAAGATCTCGCCGCGTTCGATGGCGAAGCTCACGCCATCGACCGCTACGAATTTGCCGAAGCGCCGAGTGAGGCCATGAGCGATGATGACCGCCTCGTGTTCGCCCGATGGACGCGGCGGAATGGAGAGCGCGCGACGCCCGGCGAGAACCGCCTCGGGCAAGAGCGCAATAAAGCTTTCCTCCAAAGTCCCCTGCCCGGTCAGCTGCTTCAGTTCAGCTGGCGTGGCCGAAGCGAGGATCCGCCCGGCATTCATCGCGATGAGCTCATCGAAGCGCTCCGCCTCCTCCATATAGGCGGTGGCTACGACCACGCTCATGCCGGCTCGCCTCGCTCGCATGCGTTCGATCAGCTCCCAGAATTGCCGGCGCGACAGCGGGTCCACGCCGGTGGTTGGCTCGTCGAGAATGAGCAGGTCAGGGTCGTGAACGAGCGCGCAGCAAAGGCCGAGCTTTTGCCGCATGCCGCCTGAGAGTTTTCGGGCCGGGCGGTCGGGAAAGGGCGCCAGGCCGGTCGCCTCGAGCAGCGCGTCAATGCGCTCCGCGCGCTCGCCCGCCGGCTCGCCGAAAAGGCGTCCGAAGAAATCGATATTCTCTCGAACGTTGAGATCGGGGTAAAGGTTCTTGCCTAGACCCTGCGGTAGAAATGCGATGCGTGGGCACACAGCAGAACGATGGTGCCGGTCGGCCATATCACGGCCGAAAACCTCCACGCGGCCTGTCTGAATGCGTTTGGCCCCGGCGGTCAGGCTGAGCAGTGTCGACTTGCCAACGCCGTCCGGGCCGATCAAACCGATGAGCGCACCTGTCGGGACCCTGAGCGTCACGTCGTCGAGCGCGAGAGTGCGAGCGTAGGAGTGAGAGAGCCCCTCGATGGCGATGACGCTAGCGGGATGACTCATCCGTCCGCCCCGATATGAGAGAGGTCGGCCACTCTGCACTGCCGTCGAGGTGTACATAGGCGAGCCCGGGGAGCCCCGAACTCATCTCCGCGGCATGAATTCGCAGATAGTCGGGGTCAACGCGGACGCGGACCCGGAACATCAGCTTGTCACGTTCCGCCTTGGTCTCCACCGCCTTCGGCGTGAACTGCGCCTCCCCGGAAACAAAGACGACCTTGGCCGGAATTGGCGATGCGGGCGCAGCGTCAAGCACGATGCGCGCAGCGCTGCCTACAGTCGTGCGACCGGCTTCCGCCGTGGGCAGGAAAATGTCCATATAGACATAGCCGGTGTCGATCATGGTCAAGACCTTGCCACCGGCGCCGATCACCTCGCCGATATTGGCGAGGCGATATTGAACGCGGCCGTCGCGAGGGGCCACGAGCGAATTATCGGCGATGTTGATCCGATAGAGGTCGACATCGTGGCTGGCGGCAGCCAGCGTCTGTTCGGCCTGCCCGACTCGCGCATTGGCTGCAGCAAGCGCGGCATTGGCAGCGCTCATCTGCTGCTGGCGCTGGTCGAGAATCTCGGCTGTCGCATACCCCTTATCGACAAGAACGATCGCCCGGGCGAGTTGCTGCTCGGCGAGCTTAGCCTGCGCTTGCTGCTGCTCGACGCCGGCATGCGCCTCGTCAAGCATCCGATTGGCCCCAAGCACCTGTGCCTCGGCTTTGCGGAGTGACATCTCAAGGTCTTGCGTGTCCATCCGCGCGACCACCTGGCCGGCGCGAACGACATCTCCCTCATCAACGAGAAGTGCGGCGATGCGACCGCTGAACTTGGCCGCGATGTCGATCTCGTCTGCCTCGACCCTGCCGTTGCCGAAGACGATCCCGGCGGGCAGTCCGGGCAGGGCACGCAACCACCAATATCCGCCTGTCGTCGCGCCTGCGAGCACAACCAGCGCCAGCGCGAGCCAAAGCCGACGGCGCCGTTTCACGGTGGCAGGGGCGACCTCCTGGAGGCCGAGCTCAGGCTGGCTCGGCACAAGCATTCGGCTCGCCGAACCATGATTCGAGGGCAGCAACTCGGTGCCCCTATCGATGACCTTTGAATTGGACATTCGTCGATTCCTAATCACGAGAGAAGACGACGGGCGCCAGTGCCTTGTTGTTACCCTCGTTCGGATGCGGCGGGCGAGCGTTGATCTGCGTCAAAAGGCATGATCCGCATCAGCCCGGCGCCCCAGCGAGTGCGAAATGTCCCTGACCTCGGCCACCGCCCTGCCGTCCCGGCCGATGACCTACGGCCAATCACGCCTACTGTCCTTCGCGTTTGCATCGGAGGATCAGTGCGGTCGAGAGCTTCGTTCCTTGATACGCATCGAGTTCGGTTCAGTCGGAGCGAGACAGGCCGAGAGCATCAAGACCGGCTTCGAGGTGATCGGCCTGGAGCAGGTTGCCACAGAGGTATCCAGCCGTATGTTCGTTGTGGGCGAAGGCGGCCCCCGGTGGCGAATTTCCCCCCAATCGGCCGCCATCCCGACGGCGCGATACGAAATGTCCCCTTACACGCTGCCGCTCTTCAACGAGCCATGATGATTGGCAGTCCCGAGTCCTCGATCATCGACCTTGTCACGCCGCCGAAAATCCTCTCGCGCAGCCGGGAATGGCCGTAAGCGCCCATGATCATAAGCTCGGCGCCAATGTCGACCGCGTGCTGACGAAGAATATCGGCGATTGAATGGTTCGAACTCGGCAAGCGATCCACGGTTACCTTCACGCCATGGCGGGAGAGATAGGTCGCCACGTCCGCCCCGGGTTCAGCGCCGTGGTGCCGTTCATCCTCGACGG
The DNA here is from genome assembly GCF_029625865.1 of Mesorhizobium sp. WSM4887. Lineage (NCBI taxonomy): Bacteria > Pseudomonadati > Pseudomonadota > Alphaproteobacteria > Hyphomicrobiales > Phyllobacteriaceae > Mesorhizobium > Mesorhizobium sp. WSM4887. The sequence goes on along the minus strand of NZ_JARTVP010000002.1, from coordinate 644,090 downwards.
GGTCGATCATGACGACGTGCACTTCATCGGCGCCGGACAGGATGTCGAGCGACTCTCGCACAGCACGCGACGCCTCCAGGCTGGCGTCCCACGCGACAAGGACGCGTTTCGGTTTCAACGTAGCGCGCGCTCCCTCGGGGACCAGCAGGATCGGCCTCCCTGATGAAAACAGTCCGCCCGCAACCACCTTTTCCTTGAGCAAATGGCTTGCGAGCATTTCCGGCCCGACAATCGTAAGGTCGGCGTAACGGGCGCGCCGACCGATGACTTCATCCGCCCAGGACTGCTCCGGGTAGTCGCTGCTGAGGTCGGCCGATACGCCGCTTTCCGAAAGCATTTTGGAGACCGTCGAGTTGCGCCTCTCCAGCATCTCCATTTCGGCTTCGCGCTCCGCGAGCCAGGCCGGCGAGACGACCGCTGCATATTCCCCGCCCGAAGGAGGCGCAGCGATGACCAGAACAAGCACGGAGAGATGGGCATCGATTTCTTCGCAGAGACCGGCGGCAAGACGCAGATCATCGTCTCCCTGATCAGGCCCTGTGACCGTGAGCAATGTCTTGAATGTCATGGCGGCGACTCCTTGTCCGAGAGACATAGCCGTAGCGGATCGAGCGGAATCGTCCTTGCGTTGAATCAAATCATCCTTTCGCAGGATTGATCCCGGTCAACGTGCGCGCACGCCGCACGCTTTAGCCTGACTTTGATGGCTGGAGGCGGATCGATGAGATTCTGGACGACGATAGGTCTCTTGGCGCTGCCCCTGAACGCGGCGGCGGCGCAGCAGATGAGCAATGGGCAACAGGAATTTCTGAATTCCTGCGCGGTCTGCCACGGTGTGGACGGCAAGGGCGACGGACCTATGGCGGACCTGTTGAGGAAGCGCCCCGCGGATCTGACAACGCTCAAGAAGCGCAATGGCGGGGAGTTCCCCTATTGGCGGGTCTACGCAACGATCGACGGCCGTGGCCTGATACCGGAACACGGCGAGCGCGAGATGCCCGTCTGGGGCGACCAGTTCCTGCCTGACGATGTGAGGCGGTACGGCCCGTACGGTGGGGAAGCCGTGACCACGGAACGCATCCAGAATCTCGTCGGTTACGTTCAGACGCTTCAACGTTAGCAAAACTCGGGCTTCAGTCGGCAAGACCGACCGATGCTGCAACCAAGGACGCAAGCAATGATCACCGAGAACCAGGACACCGTGGTCGACATGCTGAAGGACCCCGCTACCTATGGCGACGCAGGTCCGGTCGAGACGATCGAAACCCACATCTCCCGGATATTCCTTGTCGGCCAACGCGCATTCAAGATGAAGCGCGCGGTGAAGCTGCCCTATGTCGATTTCTCGACGCCGGCATTGCGGGTCACCGCGTGCGAAAAGGAAGTGGAGTTGAACTCCAGCACGGCTCCCGGTCTCTATCTCGGTGTCCACCGCATCACGCGCCAAGGAGATAGGCTTGCCCTGGATGGATCGGGCGAACTGGTCGACGCCGTTATCGAGATGGTTCGCTTCGATCAGTCGAACCTCCTCGATCGTATGGCCACTGCCGGGACGTTGACCCCCGCGTTGATGACGGGCGTGGCACGCATGATTGCGCAATACCACCGCGGCGTCGACGTGGTCCATGCCGCCGGCGGATCGGCGAACATAGGCGGCGTGCTTGAAATCAATTCGGCCGGATTTGCGACAAGCCACGTGTTCGATGAAACGGAGATTGAAGCGCTCAACGCGGCGTTTGGCGCCGCCCTGGCCCGTCATGCCGGCCTGCTTGACCGGCGTGAGGCGGCGGGCCGGGTCCGCCGCTGCCATGGCGACCTGCATCTGCGCAACATCTGCGTCTTCGACGGCGAGCCTCGCCTGTTCGATTGCATCGAGTTCAACGATCAGATCGCCACCGTCGATGTCCTCTACGATCTCGCATTCCTGCTGATGGACCTGTGGCATCGCGGTTTTCCGGAGTTCGCCAATCTGGTGATGAATCGCTACCTCGACGAGGCCGACGACGAGGACGGCTTCGTCCTGCTGCCGTTCTTGATGGCGGTGCGGGCGGCGGTGCGCGCTCACGTGACCGCGACGCAGGTCGAGGAGGGCAGCCAGGACTCGGCAAGGCTGGTCGCCGAAGCGCGATCCTATTTCGAACTAGCGCAGGCTTTGCTCGTCGAAACGCCGCCTCGGCTCGTCGCGATCGGCGGTCTGAGCGGCTCGGGCAAGACGACGGTCGCCGAAGCGCTTGCACCGCGGATCGGCGCGCCGCCTGGCGCCCGGATCGTGGAGAGCGACCGCATCCGCAAGGCCATGCATGGCGTGCCCGCCGAAACGAAGCTGCCGGACAAGGCCTATCGGCCCGGCGTGTCGGAACGGGTCTATCGCCAGATCGCCTGGCGTTCGGAGTTGATCCTGGCCGAAGGAGGCACCGTGGTCGCCGACGCCGTATTCGACAAACCGGCGGATCGCGACAGGATCGAGCGCGCCGCGAGCGAGGCGAATGCTCCGTTTGCGGGATTTTGGCTGGCGGCCGATCCGTCCGTGCTTTGGCGCCGGGTCAGCGAGCGCAAGGGCGGCCCGTCGGATGCCACGGTCGACATCCTGTCGCGGCAATTGCAGCGTGATGCCGGTGCATCGACGTGGCGCAAGATCGAGGCGGACCGCAAGGTAGCCGAAATCACTGCCGAGATGGTGGCGTTGATCGAAGGCACGGCTTCAACGGCAGACAGCCTCAGAAAGACAGGATGAAATAGACACTGCCGCCTAGCCGACCTCCAGCGTCGCTAGGGACAGGCCCGGCTCGTCGGCGTGATGTGCAACCGAGAAGCCGAACTCCCGGCACATTTTGAGCATCTTGCTATTTTCATTGAGGACTGTGCCCTCGATGCGGGCGATGCCTTCCGCCCTGGCATAGGCGATGAGCTGTTTCAGCAAGTCCCATCCGAGGCCATGGCCCTGCAGATCCGACCGCACGAGCAAGGCATATTCGCCGGTCCTGTGATCGGGGTCGCAGGAAAGCCGACCGATTCCGGCCAGCGCTCCGGTGTCCTTTTCCAGCGCGACGAAGGCGATATCGCGGTCATAATCCAGCTGGGTGAGCCGCTTCAGCATCTGATCCGGAAAGTTTTTCCGGAGTGACAGGAACCGTAACCGCAGGTCATCGGGCGAAATCTTGGCCAGGAACGCGGGATAGAGCGCTACGTCCGCCGGCATGATCGGTCGGATGTGGAAGGAAAGGCCGTCGGAGTGAAAATCGCGGCTCCATCCCGACGGATAGGGTCTTATCACAAGAGCCGGATTCGGCGCCGCTTCATCCAGCCGGCGCGGGTCGATTTCGATGCGGGCGTCGAGCGCAATCACACCCCCTGCGTCTGCCAGCAGCGGGTTGATGTCGAGGGACACCAGGCACGGAAAGTCGACGATCATTTGCGACAGGCCGTTCAGCGCGGCGATAATCGCGGCTCGATCGGCTGGCCTGCGATCGCGATAGCCGGCAAGCAGGCGGCCTATCCTGGTCGCGTCGATCGCGTCCGCCGCCAGCACGTCGTCAAGCGGCGGCAGAGCGATCGCGGTGTCGTTCACAACCTCGACAGCTGTGCCGCCGGCCCCGAACAGGATGACCGGCCCGAACATCGGGTCCACGCTCATGCCCAAAATGAGTTCCTGCGCATGCTTGCGCGCGACCATTGCTTGCACGGTGTAGCCGTCCGGCTTCGACCCCGCCGCCTTTGCGCGCAAGCGTGTCTCGATCGACCGCGCGGCCTCCGCGGCCTTCTCTGGAGTGGCAATGTCGAGAACCACGCCACCAACGTCCGACTTGTGTGAGACCACCTTCGACAGCAATTTGACGACCACTCTCTCCGAGCTTTCGAGGAGCTCGCCAGCTGCCTGCGTCACTTCCGCGACGGACCCGGCGACAATGGTTCGCGGCACCGGAATCCCGTAGGCGGCGATCGCCGCTTTTGCTTCCGGCTCCGTCAGCATGCGCCGCCCTTCGCTTGCCACCTGCCGGAAAATCGCATGCGCGGCGGCCTTGCCGTCGACCCGGTCATCACCCTGGCTCGAGGGCGTCCGCAGGAGCGCCCGCTGAGCCTGCGACCATTCGCTGAGATAGGACGCCGCGACCGCGGCGTCCTCTGGCGTCTCGAAGCAGGCGATACCGGCTTCCGTCAGGACGCGCCTGCCCTCTCGCGCGGTATGCTCGCCAAGCCAGCACGCAAGGAGCGGCTTTCCTCCGATCTCGCCCTCGTCGCCAAGCTCGGCCACCTTCCTGGCCGCGTTTGCCGAAGAACCGAGCCCAGTGGGACAGTTCATCACCAGGATGACGTCCGTCCCCGGATCCGCCGCCAAGGCTTCGAGCGCCATCCCGTAGCGCTCCGGCGCCGCGTCCCCCACGATGTCGATCGGGTTCGCATGCGACCAGGTTGGCGGCAGCACATGGTCGAGCCGTGTGAGCGTCGAAGGCGCAAGTTCAGCCAGCTCGCCGCCACGATCGACGAGCTTGTCGACGGCAAGAACGCCGGCGCCGCCGCCGTTGGTGACGATGCCGACGCGTGCCCGCTCGAGCGGAGCGTGGCGCGCGATCGTCTCGGCCGCGTCGAGCAGCTCGGCGAGATCATTGACGCGCAGCACCCCTGCCCTGCGTAAGGCGGCGTCCACAATCCTTTCCGCGCCCGAAAGCGCGCCTGTGTGTGTCGCCGCCGCCCTGGCAGCCTGTTCGTGCCTGCCAGGCTTGATTGCGATGACCGGTTTGAGGCGCGCCGCCGCCCGGGCGGCCGACATGAACTTGCGCGGATTGGGTATCGTTTCGAGATACATGACGATGGCTCGCGTGTGGAAATCGCCCGCCAGCATGTCGAGGCAGTCGCCGACGTCGACGTCCACCACGTCGCCAAGCGAGATGATCCGGGAAAAGCCGACATTGTTCTCGGCTGCCCAGTCAATCAGCGACGTCGCGATCGCGCCGGACTGCGAGATCAACGCGATGTTCCCCGGTCGAGCCGCCATGTGGGCAAAACTTGCGTTGAGCTTCGCCGGGGGAACCATCAACCCAACTGTGTTCGGCCCGATGATGCGCATGAGCGATGGCTTGGCGGCATCGAGCATCGCCTGGCGCAGACCGTTCCCGTGATTGAGCCCCGCGGTGACGACGACGGCCACTCGTGTTCCCTTCTCACCCAGCTCGCGCACGATGCCGGGGACGGCGTTAGGAGGGGTAACGATCACCGCCAGATCGGGAATGCCCGGCAGGTCGGCAACCCTGCCGTAGCAACGGCGGCCGGCCACCTGCGAGTGTTTTGGATTGACCGGCCAAATCTCTCCCTCGAAACCGCCGACGACGATGTTGTCGAAGACGACACGACCGACCGAACCAGCGCGTTCGGTCGCGCCGACGACAGCGACGGACTTCGGTGAGACTGCGTATTCAAGATTTCGGATCGTCATCCCAGGAAAACTCCTTGCCGCCACATTCACCGAAGGCGGCGAGCATTCATTGCGCTGGATCAAAGCGTCACCGGCACCCTGAGGCTAGCTAAAGCGACGCTGCGACCAACCTGCTCTACGGGCGATGGCATCCGTCGAAGGAGAATCCGATGGATTACTATTTCAGCAAAAGCCTCGACATGCCGTTCGCCGCGGCGATCGAACATGTCACCAAAAAGCTTGCCGGCAAGGGCTTCGGCATCCTAATGCGGATCGATGTCCAGCATACGATGAAGGTCAGGCTGGGCGTCGACTTCAAGCCCTACATGATCCTCGGCGCCTGTAATCCGCATTTCGCATGGCGGGCGCTGCAGGCCGAGGACAAGATCGGCGCAATGCTGCCTTGCAACGTGATTGTCACCGAGATCTCGCCAGGCAAAGTCGAGATTGCCGCAGTCGATCCGGCAGCGGCGATGGGTGCCATCGAAAATCCGGCACTTGCCGCAACAGCAAAGGATGTCCGGTTGTTGCTGCAGGAATTGATCAGCGAACTTTGACGGCTGACGGCATGGACGAATCCGCACTACGGCACGCACTGCTGCTCATCGCCATAACGGGTCTGGCACTTGGGTTGGGCGTGTGGCGAAGCGGTGCTGGCCCCCTCTCGCCCGACACAATCTGGACAGCGGCAACCCTGCCGGTCGTTGTCGTGCTCGCCATCTCCATCTTGCGCGATTTCTGGATCGGCCGGATCGGCGTCGACGCGATCGCGCTGGTTTCGATGTCGGCGGCGCTGCTCTTGGGGCAAGCTCTGGCGGCGGTGGTTGTCGCCATCATGTATGCCGGCGGCACGGTGCTGGAAGACTTTGCGCGCGGCAGGGCCGAACGCAATCTCAGGGCGCTGACCGATAGGGCGCCGCGCATCGCGCATCGTAAATCCGCACAGGGCACCGAGACGGTTCCTATCGAGCAAGTGGCGGTCGGCGACGAGCTTCTGGTGCGTGCCGGCGAGTTGCTGCCGGTCGACGGAATCCTGCTCGACGCTTCGGCCGTGTTGGATGAATCGACCGTCACCGGCGAGCCCCTGCCGGAGCGTCGCGGCACCGGCGACGCATTGCGCAGCGGCACGGTCAATGCCGGTGAGGCCTTTGTCATGCGGGCCTCGGCTATTGCCGACAACAGCACTTACGCCGCGATCGTGCGCATGGTCGCGGCCGCGCAAACGGCCAAGGCGCCGTTCATACGTATGGCTGATCGCTTCGCGCTGCTTTTGCTTCCGGTCACGCTGCTGCTCGCCGGCATCGCCTGGCGACTTTCGGGTGACCCGATCCGCGGGCTCGCGGTTCTGGTGGTCGCCACGCCCTGTCCGTTGATCCTCGCGGCGCCGGTTGCGTTCATCGGGGGCGTATCGCGCGCTGCCCGCGCCGGCATTCTTATGAAAGGCAGTGCGGCGCTCGAGGCGCTCGCCCAGATACGCACCGCAATCTTCGACAAGACCGGAACTTTGACGCTCGGCGGTGCCGAGTTGATCGAGATCGACGTCGCTCCAGGCCAGCAAACCGACGAAGTGCTGCGGCGGCTGGCCTCGCTCGAACAGGCCTCCCACCATGTCCTTGCGGATTCGATCGTTCGCATCGCCCACCATAGAAAGCTGACACTTTCCCAACCTTGCGATGTCCGTGAGCATCGCGGAGAAGGCCTCAAGGGTCTGGTGGATGGGATCTCCGTCGCCGCCGGGTCGAGGCCACTTGTTCTTGGGGGCGAACCGCTGCCGAGATGGGCGGAAACTGGAGAAAAACGGCACCGAAGCGCGCAAGTGCTGAGGGTGTTCGTGACTTTGGACGGCCGACTTGCCGGTATCTTCACATTCGGAGACGCCATACGCGAGGATGCTGTCGAAACGGTTGGCGCTTTGCGTTCGGCAGGCGTGACCCGGATAATCATGCTCACCGGCGACGATGGCGCGGCCGCTGAAAAGATCTCCGCCTCGCTCAAACTCGACGCCGTGTTTGCCGATGCCACGCCGGCGGACAAGGTCGGAACGGTCGAGGCTGAGAAAGCGACGGCGCCGACGATGATGGTCGGCGACGGCATCAACGATGCTCCTGCGCTGGCCGCAGCGACCGTTGGCGTCGCGCTGGGAGCTCGCGGCGGGACCGCCTCATCGGAAGCCGCCGATGTTGTCGTGCTGACCGATAGCCTGCAGCCGGTCGCGGAAGCATTGCGGATCGCCAGGCGCACGCGCGGCATCGCCCTGCAGAGCATCATCGTTGGGCTAGCGCTCTCGGGAGCGGCCATGATCGCGGCCGCCATGGGGCACTTGACGCCAGTGGCAGGCGCATTGCTTCAGGAGGGAATAGATGTCGCCGTCATCCTCAATGCGCTGCGTGCGCTTGGCGAGGGGCGCTTGGAGCACAGTCGAAAATAGGAGCGCCGAAAGGTCATGTCGCAGGAGAATCTGGTGGTTTGCACCAAATGCGGGGTGGTCAACCGAATGCCGCGCAGCCGGAATGGCACCGACGCGAAATGTGGAAAGTGCGGTGCGCTGCTATTTTCGGGATTACCGCAGGACATCGATGGGGCAAACTTCGATCGCCAGGTCGGGCGTGGCAGCCTGCCCGTCCTGGTGGACGTCTGGGCTCCTTGGTGCGGTCCCTGCAAGATGATGGCGCCGGCCTATGAAGCCGCCGCCAAGGCCCTTGAGCCGCACGTTCGGCTGGTAAAGCTGAATTCCGACAAAGAGCAGGCTATCGCGGCGAGGCTGAGTATTCGCGGCATCCCGACGATGATCTTGTTTTATCGTCAGAAGGAAATAGCGCGAATCTCGGGCGCGATGAGCGCCGGCCAAATCGTTGGCTGGATTCGCGAGCATATTGCGACAGGCACGAGCTGACCTTTCACGAAGCCAGGCCATTTGACCTTGATCAAGGCCCCGCTCGGACGCTGCGATAGGAATGGCCTCGAAGGAGTTTGCCATGACCACATTGCACGACCTCACGCCGAAATTCAGAAATATCCGCCTGCTTCTCGCTCGCGAAAAAGGCCATCCGGAAGGCGACCGGGAGGAAGGCTACGATGTGCTGGCACCGCTCACGGACGAAGGACGGCTGGACGCCAAGGAATGGAAATCACACCAGGCGCTCTGCCGCGTCCGCCATTTCCGAGCCGGCGAAGACGATCTCATCGGCCGCTTGCGCCGCAAACCCGGCGGGCAGTGGTATTTCGACTATACCGAGGGCGACCGTGACGACGAGGCCGGGTTTCACCTCGACGACGAATGCTTCGTGACCGGCGAGTATGTCTCGATAAGGCGCAACGGGGCCATGCACACTTACCAGGTCGCCCGCGTGGAACGGCCCTAGCAGGTCCCGGCTGGTAGGAGCCAAGCAGTGCCTCGCCGTATCCTCATTGTCATCGGCCACCCCGATCCGTCCCCGGAGCGGCTGTGCCGGGCCTTGGCCTCCGCATATGCCGAAGGCGCTGAACGCGCTGGCCATGTCGTGCGCAGGATTGATCTGGCCTTGCTGGATATTCCGCTCCTTCGGACGATGCAGGAGTTCGAGCACGGAGCGATCCCCGACAGTCTCAAGGAAGCCGCCGAGGCGGTCGTCTGGGCAGAGCATTTCGTCTTTGTCTTCCCGCTTTGGCTGGGCACAGTGCCGGCCATGCTGAAGGCTTTCCTCGAACAGGTGATGCGACCGGGAACGGCGTTCGCCTACCCTGCCAAAGGCGAAGGGTTCGCCAAATCCCTGCTACGGGGCCGCTCAGCCAGGCTGATCGTGACGATGGGAATGCCCGCGACCGTCTACCGGATCTGGTTCCTCAGCCACGGGATTGCCGGCATGCGCCGCGGCATTCTCAACTTTGTCGGCATCAGACCGGTGAGCGAAACCTTGTTCGGCATGGTCGCGAGTGCCAGCGACACGACACGCGCAAAGTGGATCAGGCAAATGCGTGAGCTCGGTCAGCGATGCCTCTGAGACGCTGACGTGGAACTCGGATGGCAATTTATATTGCCGGCGCGGCAAACAACACCGGACCCATCAACCTCGGTATGGGTGCCTAGATTTCGGCAAACTGTCGAACCTGCAAGCTCAAGCTGCGACAGTCTCGGATTCCGGTCGGCCAGCCTATGGATTGACTGTAAATTCGGCCCACATGCCGGCGCCGTAGTGGCCTGGCACGTTACAGATGAGCAGGTATTTGCCTGCTTTCAGATCGACGGTCAACGAACCAGATTTGCCGGGATCGAGCTCCGAAACCTCGCCCTTGTCGCCCGACTTGTCTTCGTCGACACGTTTCTCGGCGTCAATGTAAGGAAGGGGCTTCTTCGGTTCGGCAAGGAACATCACGATCATTTCGTGAATAGTATCCTTGGAATCGTTCTTCACTTTGAAGGTGACCTTTCCGGCTTTCACCGCATCCGGTGAAACCTTTATGCCCATGGTGGCTTTTGTCATGTCCAGTCCTGGCGTCGCATAGGCGAGGCCCATTGGCATCTCCGTACTTGCCCCCTTATCCCAAAGGGAGACCTGGACACGCGAAGCAGCCCAGACCGAACCGGTACTGGCGGCGATGAGCATGGCGGCGCCAAATCCCAGCCTGGAAATGGTCTTCATAGTGATCCTCCATCAGTTTGAAAGCGCAACCGTTTACATTTCCGATGCATATTGCTCGCGCGGCCACCGCTATCCTTGCGCCAAATCAAACTGACACACGGACAACTCATCGGCGGTGTCACGGCACCAGAACAGCGGCGCCGCTGAGTCTGCCCATACGCAAATCGTCGAGCGCCTGGTTGGCCTGCGCCAGCGGATAGACCTTTGTGTGCGTACGCACCTGCGCGCGCTTCGCTATCGGAAAGAACTCCTCCGCGTCGCGGCGAGTAAGATTGGCAACCGACACCAACTCTCTTTCTTCCCAGAGAAGTCGGTAGGGCATCGACGGGATGTCGCTCATGTGGATACCGCCGCAAACCACGCGTCCGCCCTTGCGTACCGCCCGCAACGCCGCCGGCACCAGGTCGCCGACCGGGGCGAAGATGATCGCCGCGTCAAGCTCGGCGGCGGGCAGTTCTTCGGACGATCCTGCCCAGACGACGCCCAGCGAGCGCGCGAATTCCTGTGCCTGAGCGTCGCCAGGTCGCGTGAAGGCGAAGATCTGACGTCCCTGCCAGACCGCCACTTGCGTGACGATATGCGCGGCGGCGCCGAAGCCGTAGATACCCAGCCGCTTGCCAGCGCCCGCCTTCTTGAGGCAGCGCCAGCCGATCAGCCCTGCGCATAGGAGTGGCGCCAGCGACACCGGGTCCGCCGTGGCATCGAGCTCGAAGGCGAGATGCTCGTCGGCAACCACATGACTGGCGAAGCCGCCGTCACGTGTGTAGCCGGTGAAAAAAGGCAGATCGCAAAGATTCTCGGCGCCGGCGACACAGTAAGGGCAGTGCCCGCAAGTATGTCCCAGCCAAGGGACGCCTACTCTCTGGCCAAGCCGGGACTGTGACACGCCCTCGCCAACGAGGTCGACGATGCCGACGATCTCGTGGCCGGGGACAAGCGGCAACTTCGGCCGCGGCAGATCGCCGTCGACGACATGCAGGTCGGTCCGGCAGACGGCGCAGGCTTCGACCCTGAGCCTTATCTCGCCCGCTTTCGGCGTCGGGTCGGGGCGATCGATGGCCTTCAAGGGAGTGCCGGGCCTCTCCAGCACCATTGCCTTCATGACGCACCTCGGTCCGGAAATGATTGGGACGGATCGTTCCGTGTTCGCAAAAATCGGGAGTGCACAGCCCGATGTGGAACAGTCCTATCGCGGATGCCTGCCCTTCAGCGCGTGCGACCGCGCGTGGCGGCCGAAGACGTAGCTCGCTGCAACGCGCATGCGCTTCTGAGCGGACAGCATTTCGAAATAAAAGCCCAAGGCGGCGAGGTAGGCCAGGCCGAGTATCCCAGCCCAAATTTCGACGGTGTCGGAGGTCATGACCAAATTCCCTTGGTTGGATGGTTGGTTCTGCCTCAATAATTGCCGTGCCAAGGCATGCCGGCCTTGATCGCGGTCAATCACCGTAAGCGCAATTAGTACGGCAAGACCTGGATCGACCGGATGCTCTCGAGCTCGGCTCTAGGTATTTTCCCGTAGGGACATAACCGAATTTCGGCGTGCCAGGATTTGCGCGATTGCTGTTGTCACAAATTCACTGGGACCACAGCCATGTACGCTCAAGCCTCCGCCAAGATCGAACTGCCGTCCTATTTGCCGCAGCATAAATCCTCGTCCGTCTTCGAGGGAGCGATCGTACAGCCGGTCAGCTTCTTCCCGGCAGGCGTCGAGATTTATGCCCAGGGCGAAAAGGCGGGCGCTCTCTACCAGGTCGAGTTCGGCGCGGTCCGCGTCTACCGCCTGCTTGCCGACGGCCGCAGGCAGATCAGCGCGTTCCATCTGGTGGGAGAGACATTCGGCTTCGAGGCCGACACTACCCATCACTTCTTCGCCGAAGCGATCAACGCAACTGGCGTCCGGGTCTATCGCACTCCCTCGGGCATGGACATGTCCCGCCAGCTCCTGCCTCTCGCCCTCAAAGGCCTGACCCGGGCGCAGGAACATCTCCTGGTGCTTGGCCGCCAGAACGCCATCGAGCGCGTCGCGGCATTCCTCGTCGAAATGTCGGAGCGCCAAGGCGGGTTGAGGCAGGTGGAGTTGCCGATGTCGCGCAACGACATCGGCGACTATCTCGGCCTCACGATCGAAACCGTCTCGCGAGTCTTCACCCGCCTGAAGGAGAAGGGCGTGATCCGTCTGCTCAGCCTGCGCAGCATCGAGATCCTCAAGCGAGACACGCTGCTGGCGATGGGGGAATGAGCCATTCTAGCCAATTCAATCCTGAAAGGGACGACAATGAAGAGCACGCTCATCACGCACACCGGATTTCGGTTCGAAGTGCGGCGCGCCCGGTCTGATGACGAGCCACTCGTCGCCGAGTTCTTCAAACATGTGACGCCAGAGGATCTGCGCTTCCGTTTTCTCGGCGCCGTGCGGGAAGTGTCGCATGAGCGGCTGGTTGCGATGACCCGTTCCGACGATCCGCACATCCATAACTTCCTCGCCTTTTCGACCGACGGAATGCTGATAGCGGTGGCGACGCTCGCAGCCGATCCGGCCGACCGTCGCGGCGAAGTCGCCATTTGCATCCGCGAGGATCGCAAGCATCTCGGCGTCGGCTGGGAGTTTCTCGGCTATATAGCGCGTTACGCCGACGACCATGACATCGAGACCATCGAGTCGATCGAGAACCGCGAGAACCGCGCGGCGATCGAACTCGAGCGCGAGATGGGCTTCACTGTCGCGACGGATCCCGACGACCCGACGCTTGTCCTGGTCCAGCGGAAGCTCGGCGCCAAGTTGCCGGGCTAAGGTCCGGGTCGCATTCGTTTTGATGATATTGCCCGGGAGCGCCGCCCGCTTCCGGGCGAAAATCATTTAGTCTTTGCCTTCGAAGGCGAGCAACTCAGTGGCCACCGCACGTTCCTCGTCGGCGGGAATGACAAGCACGTCGACCAGGGAATCCGGGGCGCTGATCAGTTCTTCGCCATGCGCGTTCAACTCCTTGTCGAGCGCGACGCCCAGCCATGCCGCGGCTTCGCAGATGCTCTGCCGGATCGCTGGCGCATGCTCGCCGATGCCCGCGGTGAACACCAGCGTGTCGAGCCCGCCAAGCGCAGCCGCCAGCGATCCGATCTCGCGCCCGACACGATAAATGAAGAGATCGACAGCGCGCTTGGCCGCCGGATCCTCCGACGCCAGCAGGGTCTGCATGTTTCCCGAGATGCCGGATACGCCGAGCAGACCGGACTTCTCGTAGAGCAAGTCGGTCAGTTCATCGGGTGACAGCTCCAGGTCTTGCAGAAGATGCAGCAGGACACCGGGGTCGATCGCGCCACAGCGCGTGCTCATGACGAGGCCGTCGAGCGTCGAGAAGCCCATGGTGGTGGCGTGGCTTACGCCTGCCTTCATCGCGCACAGGCTTGCGCCGCTGCCAAGATGGGCAACGATCGTCCGGCCGCCGGCAGGGACGCCATAACGGTTGTGCAGCTCGCTGGCGATATGGCGGTAGGAGAGCCCGTGGAACCCATAGGATACGATGCCCTGCTCCGACATCTCGTGTGGCAGGCCATACAGTCTTGCGATCTCGGGCTGCGTGGCGTGAAAGGCGGTGTCGAAGCAGCCTACCTGCATGGCCTTGGGCAGAAGGCGGCCGGCCAGGTCGACAAGTTCCAGGTTGATCGCCTGATGAATCGGAGCGAGCGGCTCGAGCTTCCGCAGGGCATCGAGCGTACCCTGATCAAGCAGCGTCGCAAGGGCAAATTCCCGACCGCCATGGACGATGCGATGCCCGATCCTGCTCACTCGGTGCAACAGGTCGCGGTCGGTCAGATAGGACGCAACGGCTTCGAGTGCCTTGCCGATGGAGATCGCTTGTTCGCCAAGGCTCCTGTCGAACGGCGGCGTCGTTGCCGTGGGCGCGACGTGGAGTCGGGGCCGCTCGCCGATTGACGAGACGCTGCCACGCACCAGCAGATGAAGTTCGTCGCGCCCTTGGAAAGCAGCGAACTTCAGGCTCGATGAGCCGCCGTTGAGGACAAGAATGACATCTGTCATGGCCGAGTGGTTCCAGCCACTTTTGCGGGCCAGATCTTGTCAGCCGCGCTCTTCGTCATCGGGCTCCCCCTCCCACTTCCAACCGAGTATCTCGGGCATGTCCTGCCCGTGCTCGCGGATATAGGCCCGGTGCTCGATCAGCTTGCCTTCCATGGCCTGCTTCAGCTGGATGCGCACACCGGTCAGCTCGGGAATGCGATCGAGCACGCCGAGCACCAGATGATAGCGGTCGAGCCCGTTCAACACGGTCATGTCGAACGGCGTCGTCGTCGTCCCTTCTTCATTGTAGCCGCGTACGTGGATGTTGTCGTGATTGGTCCGCCGGTAGGTCAGGCGATGGATGGTCCACGGATAGCCGTGATAGGCGAAGATGACGGGCTTGTCGCTGGTGAACAACGCGTCGAATTCGCGATCCGACAGGCCATGCGGATGATGTTCCTTCGGCTGCAGGGTCATCAGATCGACGATGTTCACCACTCGGACCTTGAGGTCGGGAACGTGGCGCTTCAGAATTTGAACGGCAGCCAGCGTCTCGAGCGTCGGCACGTCGCCGGCGCAGGCCATCACCACATCCGGCTCGGCCCCGCCGTCAGTCGATGCCCACCCCCATATGCCGATGCCGGCGTTGCAGTGGACTTTCGCCTCGTCGATGGACAGCCACTGCCAGGAATTGGCCTTGCCGGCGACGATGACGTTGATGCGGTTCCATGTCTGCAGCACATGGTCGGTCACGCAAAGCAGGCTGTTGGCATCCGCCGGCAGATAGACGCGCACGACATCCGCCTTCTTGTTCAGCGCAACGTCGATGAAACCCGGATCCTGATGGCTGAAGCCATTGTGCTCCTGCTGCCAGACATGACTGGACAACAGATAGTTCAGCGAAGCGATCGGCCGCCGCCAGGCAAGTTTGCGGCAGGCATCCAGCCATTTTGCATGCTGGTTGAACATGGAATCGACGATGTGCGTGAAGGCCTCGTAGCAGGAGAAGAAGCCGTGGCGCCCCGTGAGCAAATATCCTTCCAGCCAACCCTGACAGGTATGCTCGGACAGAATCTCGAGCACCCTGCCCTCTCGGCCAAGATGGACATCCTCGGGCAATATCTTCTCCATCCAGGCGCGCTCCGTAACCTCGAAGACGTCCTGCAGCCGGTTCGACGCGGTCTCGTCCGGACCGACGATGCGGAAGTTCCGGGCGCTCTGGTTAAGCGCCATTACATCGCGCAGATAGGCACCCATCGCCCGTGTCGACTCAGTCTTCACCTCGCCCGGTCGGACCATTGCGATTGCGTGCTTGGCCAGGCTCGGCAGGTCGAGAGACCGGCGCAGCAGGCCGCCATTGGCGTGCGGGTTGGCGCTCATGCGCCTATCACCTTGCGGCGCGGTGGCGCGGATCAGGGCCACAGGCGAGCCAGCGGCATCGAAGAGCTCTTCGGGCCGGTAGCTTCTCATCCACTCTTCGAGCATCTTCAGATGCGCCGGGTTTTCGGCGAGGCCGGAGAGCGGAACCTGATGGGCGCGCCAGAACCCTTCGGTCTTCAGCCCGTCGACCTCCTTGGGGCCGGTCCAGCCCTTCGGGCTTCGCAGTATGATCATCGGCCACTTCGGACGAGGCTGCGCGGTCTCAGCGCCGCTGCGTGCGGCCCGCTGAATAGTCTTAATACGGTCCAGCGCGTCGTCGAGCACGACCGCCATCCGCTCATGCATCAAGGCCGGATCGTCGCCCTCGACCAACAGCGGCTCGTAGCCGTAGCCGACGAACAGCGCGCGCAGCTCTTCCTCGGGGATGCGGGCCAGAATGGTTGGATTGGCAATCTTGTAGCCGTTGAGGTGGAGGATCGGCAGCACTGCCCCGTCACACCTCGGGCTGAGGAACTTATTGGAGTGCCACGACGTGGCAAGCGGGCCGGTTTCCGCCTCACCGTCGCCAACGACGCACGCGACAATCAAATCCGGGTTGTCGAAGGCGGCGCCGTAGGCATGGGAGAGCGCGTAGCCAAGCTCGCCGCCTTCGTGGATCGACCCTGGAACGTCAGGAGCGGCATGGCTGGGAATGCCGCCCGGGAAGGAAAACTGGCGGAAGAGCTTCTTCATTCCGGCCTCGTCTAGCGAGATATCCGGATTGATCTCGCTATAGGTGCCTTCGAGGTAAGTGTTGGCAACCATCGCCGGCCCGCCATGGCCAGGCCCGCAGACGTAAATGACGTTGGCATCGCGCAGTCTGATCGCGCGGTTGAGATGCGTGTAGATAAAGCTCAGACCCGGCGAGGTCCCCCAATGGCCGAGCAGCCTGGGCTTGACGTGCTCCAGCCGGAGCGGCTCGCGAAGCAGCGGATTGTCGAGCAGGTAGATCTGCCCGATGGTCAGATAGTTGGCGGCACGCCAGTAGGCGTCGATGTCGCTTAGCTCCTGCGCGGAAAGGCGGCGGGTGCGGGGCAGTTCGGTCATTGCTGACTCCTTCCACTCAATCCAGCCGGATTTCGACCACAACGCATCCACGCTGCCACCGGTTCATGACCGGTCAGTGTCAAATCCCGCAGCCATCGATTTACACGGCGCGAAATGTTCGAGCTTTGATCCATCGCAAATGGCCATGCGCGACAGCCATTCGGTGTCTTTGCTCTCGATCAATGAATACCCGATCTCGCACTCATACGCTTGAGGGCGAATTGGTGGCTGGAACATCGGTCAACCCGATCATCGCCGAGCGACGAACCGGTGGAACTGTCCATGATTCTTCTGTCGAATTGACGGGCGCGCTGATTGAAAGCAGAACTCGCGCCGAAGCAGGTGTTCAGGAGCGAAGGCAGGTCGGGTTTTGGAGGAAGCATGGGCGAGAATTTGTCCGGACATCACGCAGACCGCATTCAAGCCGCGATCGCTTCGAACGCGGCGGCAAAGTCGGCATTGGTCGCGTCTTGGCGGCGGTCTTCAAGCTTGCATCGGCTCGACCCAGCCGACTGTAGCTCCCCACGCTACCTCACGCAGGCGGAACTGGGGCAGGCCCGACAACGTATCGAACCGCTTATCCAGGCTGCCCAATCGAGCCTTGACCGCCTCTATCTTGCAGTGGGCGGCGTCGGGTGCTGCGTCCTGCTCGCCGATCACGATGGCGTGCCGGTTGAACGGCGCGGAGCGCCGGCGGATGACGAGACGTTTCATTCCTGGGGTTTGTGGACTGGCGCCGTCTGGAACGAAGAGAGCGAGGGAACCAACGGCATCGGTACATGTCTGGTCGAGCAGCGGGCTCTGACGATTCACCGCGATCAGCATTTTCACACGCGCAACACCGGGCTGAGCTGCACCACCGCTCCGATCTATGATCACCGGGGAGATCTTGTAGCCGCACTCGATGTGTCTTCGTGCCGGGCTGATCTGACCGAAGCCTTCGCCAATCTGATTTCGGTGGCCGTGGTCGATGCCGCGCGTCGGATCGAGGCGGAGAACTTCAAGATGGCGTTCCCCGACGCGCGAATCATGCTGGCGCCGGTGACCGACAAAGGTTCTGGCGCGCTCATCGCGGTTGATCCTGACGACCTTGTCGTCGGCGCGACGCGTTCGGCCTGTCTGGCGCTTGGCATTACGCAAGCGTGTCTCGACAAGCCTTTGCCCGCGACCGATCTGCTCGGTTGGGCCAGAAGCGGCTCCGAAATCCTCGCGGAGGCGGAGCGCGGCGCATTGCAGCGGATGCTGGCACGCACGGATGGAAATGTCTCGGCCGCGGCTCAACAGCTCGGCATCAGCCGCGCGACGCTCCACCGCAAGCTCAACCGGTTGGACATCCACAGGCATCACTGATGTCAACCGAACATGACTGTCGCAATTCTGCGACACATGCCTCCTGACCGCTGTCCTCGATACGGTGACAATACGGGCGGAAATCGCAAGTCTCTCTTTCCGAAGCGTCGCATCCCGCGACGTCAGCTTTGGGAGGAAAACACATGAACAAGGTAGAATTCTCGCGTTCGGTCAAAGCACCCTTTGGCAAGCGTTACGGCAATTTAATCGGCGGCAAATGGACGGAACCGCGATCCGGCCGCTACTTCGAGAACCACTCGCCGGTAAACGGTCAGCTGCTTTGCGAAGTGGCGCGCTCGCAGGCCCAGGACATCGAGGACGCTCTCGATGCGGCCCATGCCGCGAAGGACGCTTGGGCGCGTACCAGCGTGGCCGAGCGGTCGCTCATCCTCAACCGCATCGCCGACCGCATGGAGGAAAACCTCGATCTCCTCGCTCGCGCCGAAACCTGGGACAACGGCAAGCCGATCCGCGAGACGACCGCGGCCGACCTGCCTCTGGCCATCGATCATTTCCGCTATTTCGCCGGTGCCGTACGTGGCCAGGAAGGCAGCCTTTCCCAGATCGATGATGATACTGTCGCCTATCATTTTCACGAGCCGCTCGGCGTCGTCGGCCAGATCATCCCGTGGAACTTCCCGCTGCTGATGGCATGCTGGAAACTCGCTCCGGCGCTGGCAGCTGGAAACTGCGTGGTGCTGAAGCCCGCCGAACAGACGCCCGCCGCGATCATGCTGTGGGCCGGCCTTGTCGGCGACCTACTGCCGCCCGGCGTGCTCAACATCGTCAACGGCTTTGGCCTTGAGGCCGGCAAACCGCTCGCCTCGTCGCCACGCATCGCCAAGATTGCCTTTACCGGCGAGACCACGACCGGCCGGCTGATAATGCAATATGCCAGTCAAAACCTGATCCCAGTCACATTGGAACTGGGTGGCAAGTCGCCCAACATCTTCTTCAAGGACGTCGTCGCCGAGGATGATGATTTTTTCGACAAGGCGATCGAAGGTTTCGTCATGTTTGCGCTGAACCAGGGCGAGGTCTGCACCTGTCCGAGCCGTGCGCTCATCCATGAATCGATCTACGACACGTTCATGGAAAAGGCACTGAAGCGCGTCGAGGCGATCGTCCAGGGTGATCCGCTCGACCCGGCGACTATGATCGGCGCCCAGGCATCGAGCGAGCAGCTTGAAAAGATCCTGTCCTACATCGACATCGGGCGCCAGGAAGGAGCGGAGGTGCTGACCGGCGGCGAGCAGAACCATCTGCCGGGCGACCTTGCCGGCGGCTACTACGTCAAGCCGACGGTGTTCAAGGGCAACAACAAGATGCGCATCTTCCAGGAGGAGATCTTTGGGCCCGTCGTGTCCGTGACGACCTTCAAGGATGACGACGAGGCGCTGTCGATCGCCAACGACACGCTCTACGGCCTCGGCGCCGGTATCTGGAGCAGAGATGCCAACCGCTGCTACCGCTTCGGCCGCGCCATCCAGGCCGGGCGCGTGTGGACCAACTGCTATCACGCCTATCCGGCGCATGCCGCCTTCGGCGGCTACAAGCAGTCCGGTATCGGCCGCGAGACGCACAAGATGATGCTCGACCACTACCAGCAGACCAAGAACATGCTGGTCAGCTACAGCCCCAAGAAGCTCGGCTTCTTCTAATCCTCCCGCGGCTAAGAGGAGGGCGCGGTTCACCCGCGTCCTCCCGTCATTTGGAGGAGAATTTGATGGACAATGCTTCATTGGGCAAAGTCTCGGCCACCCCGCAGGCCAAGGTGCTGCTTGCCGAAATCATTGCCGATCACGGCCCGGTGCTGTTCCATCAGTCCGGCGGCTGTTGCGACGGATCCTCGCCGATGTGCTATCCGCGCGGCGAGTTCATGATCGGCGACAATGACGTGAGGCTCGGCGAGATCGGCGACACTCCGGTCTATATTAGCGCCTCGCAATACGAGGCCTGGAAGCATACCGACCTGATCATCGACGTGGTGCCGGGAAGGGGCGGCATGTTCTCGCTCGACAATGGCCGCGAGAAACGATTCCTGACGCGCTCGACCATCTGCGCTGTTGGGGACTGAGCAAGCCAGCGGACTGCATTATCATTGTCTCAGCGCAACGAGCGTCCTGAAAATTGGATGCAACATGCCCGCCTCTAAGGGAGCCAAAGGGCATGAAACGCAAATTGGACGATGAGGCGACGATGGACGGGATCATGCGCGAGACGCCGGCGGCGATCCGCGTCGTTCTTCAGCATGGGATGCTCTGCGTCGGCTGCCCGATCGCCACCTTTCACACCGTTTCAGAAGCGGCGCACGAGCATGAGCTGGACGAGGACAGGCTTCGTCGTGACCTGCAGGCGGCGATCGACGCCGGCAACGTGGACTAGCTTTTTGCCGCGCGGCCTTCGGCAATGACAAGCAGCCGATGCGGCTCGACCACGACGACCCTCTGGCGTCCGCTCTTGACCAGCCCTTGGTCCTCCCATGCGGAAAGCAGCCGGCTTACCGTGTGGAGCGTGGTGCCCGTCATTTCCGCGACGTCCTGGCGCGAAATCGGGAAGTCGATCAGAATCCCTTGTTCGGTCTTTTTCCCCGACTGCTTGATCAGCTTGAGCAACGCGTGCGCGACGCGCTGCTCCACCTGCTCGGTGGACATCTCGATAACGCGCGTGTGGGCGTCCTGGAGTCTGGATCCGACAACCTTGTAGGTATTGGCGCTAAAGCTTGGGTAGCTCGTGGCGAAGGTGGACCACAGTTGGCTTGGCCAGGCAAGCACCACGCAATCGGCGGCCGCCACGGCATTTGCCGGATAGGTCGTCCGGCCCAGCGCGCTGGCGATCCCCATCAACTCGCCTGGGCTTATATATCGCACGGTCACCTCGTGTCCGTCCGGAGTCGACTTCACCACGCGCACATGGCCGTCGAGCAAGAGGAAGAATGAATGTGCCTCCTGTTCCTGCTCGAACACCGGCTGATCCTTGGCAATGCGAACGGATCTCGCCTGGCTGATGATGCGATCGAGGTCCGCTGCGGCGATCCCCTCGAAGACGGACAGACCGGCAATCAACGACCGATCAAGGCTTGCCAACTGCCTTCCCTCCCCAACTCAACTGCGCACCGCGCTCGGGCCTCGGCCGAACTTTGTCACGGACGACCCGTTGCCGACAAGTGACGCCTCCCTCGTCTCCTCCACTGTTCGTCTGTCGTTTTTCCTCTTGCAATTTGCGCCAGCGCAAATCGGCAGGCCGTCCGGCGATCTACAAGAGCGCAACGGTTGATGCCGTGGTGAACCCAAAGAAAGGACTGTTCCAATGAAACTACCCCTCATCGCCGCGGCGATCGCGTTGCTCTCAATTGCCGGCGCTGCAAATGCCGAAGAACATGTCGTGCAGATGCTGAACAAGGGTGACAAGGGCTCGATGGTCTTCCAGCCCGACTTCGTCCGCGCCGCTCCCGGCGACACCATCAAGTTCGTGCCGACCGACAAGACTCATAACGCCGAGATCATCAAGGGCATGATCCCGGACGGTGCCGAAGCGTTCAAGGGCAAGCCGAGTGAGGAGGTCACGGTCACCCTCACCAAGGAAGGTGTCTATGGCGTGAAGTGCGCGCCACACTATGGCATGGGCATGGTGGCGCTGATCGTCGTCGGCAAGCCCGTCAACCTGGACGCGGCCGAAGCCGTCAAGCAGATCGGCAAGGCAAAACCGGTCTTCGCCGAACTGTTCGCCGAGGCGACCAAAGCC
This sequence comes from Mesorhizobium sp. WSM4887, assembly GCF_029625865.1. Classification (NCBI taxonomy): domain Bacteria; kingdom Pseudomonadati; phylum Pseudomonadota; class Alphaproteobacteria; order Hyphomicrobiales; family Phyllobacteriaceae; genus Mesorhizobium; species Mesorhizobium sp. WSM4887. Next base: position 622,486 of record NZ_JARTVP010000002.1, on the reverse strand, counting down.
GCTTCGAACTGATCCGACAGCATGTGGGATTGCCTCCGGCGGTGGCGAGCCGGAAGCACTGGCCGGGCAGACCTGGGGAGAGGTCTGACCCGGCCATTTTCATTTTTGCGATTTGGTATCCTGCCGCAGCCACAGTTGTCATGACGCGAGTTGCTTTCGCCAATCATCCCAAAACCAAAATCCATTTGGCTCAGATTTGCGCAAACGCAAAGAAGCGCCGCGCAAAGATATTATCCTCGCTTCATCGAAATGGTGAAGTTGAGGAGATAAAAATGCTTACGAGACGCGAAGCTTTGTTGGGTTCTGTTCTGACCGCCGCCGCCGTCGCTGCCATCGGCTCTGGGCCGGTAATGGCCGCCGCCAAGGATGTGGCTGGGCTGCCCCGCGAAAAGGTGACCCTCGTCGCGCCGCCTTTCGTGCACGCCCACGACCAGGTGGCCAAGGGTGGCCCCAAGGTCGTCGAGTTCACCGTGACGATCGAGGAGAAGCCGCTGGTCATCGACGCCGACGGCACGCAGCTCAATGCCATGACCTACAACGGTTCGATCCCGGGCCCCCTCATGGTCGTGCATGAAGGTGACTATCTCGAGCTCACGCTGATCAATCCCGACACCAACACGCTCGCCCACAATATCGATTTCCATGCGGCGACCGGCGGGCTCGGCGGCGGCGCCCTGACGTTGATCAACCCGGGCGAGCAGGTGACGTTGCGCTTCAAGGCGACCAGGTCGGGCACATTCGTCTACCATTGCGCCCCTGGCGGCGCGATGATCCCGTGGCATGTCGTGTCGGGGATGAGCGGCGCGGTGATGGTCCTGCCGCGCGACGGACTGAAGGACGACAAGGGCAAGCCTGTCCGCTATGACCGCATCTACTATGTCGGCGAAAACGACTTCTACATCCCGCGCGATGAGCAGGGGAAATTCAAGAAGTACGACTCGGCCGGCGACAACTACGACGACACCGTGAAGGTGATGCGCGGCCTGATCCCGACGCATGTCGTGTTCAACGGCAAGGCCGGATCGCTGACCGGCGAAAACGCCATGAAGGCCAAGGTCGGGGAAACGGTGCTGATCGTCCACTCGCAGGCCAATCGCGACACCCGCCCGCACCTGATCGGCGGCCATGGCGACTTCGTCTGGGAAGGCGGCAAGTTCGCGAACCCGCCCGCCAAGGATATGGAAACCTGGTTCATTCGCGGCGGTTCGGCGGGCGCGGCGCTCTATACCTTCCGTCAGCCGGGCGTCTACGCCTATGTCAATCACAACCTGATCGAGGCCGTCGAGCTCGGCGCCACCGCACACTTCACCGTCGACGGAACCTGGGATGACGATCTGATGATGCAGGTCGAGGCTCCCAAGGCGATCGCCTCGTAAATCGCAAAGGCGATCTCCCACAACCTGCCGGCGCGGCCGGCAGGTTGCACCCGCGGGTGGACTTTGAACATGTCCTTCGATCCTGTCTTCACATTTGGAACTATCGCTGCCGCCGCCCTCATTGGTCTCGGCGTCAGCAACGCAATCGACGGAACGTCCTCTCTGTCTCGGATTCCAGCTGCTACGGTTGACCTGGTAACCCTGACGCCCGGATCGTTCGATCACCCACAGCCTGGCGAGTTCCTCAGGGACAACCATCCCGTGCCTGCACCCGTGGCGAGGCAAACCATCGACACGCCTCTGGAAATCATGAAGTTCCAGGTGACCGCATCCGACTATGACCGCTGCGTTTCGGACGGCGCCTGCAAGCCTGCCAATTCGAGCATTGTCGGCAACGTTCCGGCAACGGGCGTCAGCTTCCTCGATGCACAGGCTTACGCGAGTTGGCTATCGGCAAAGACAGGCGAGACATGGCGGCTGCCGACGGACGTCGAGTGGGCCTATGCGGCGGCCGAGCGGTTTCGCGCCGACATAGAAGCTGGTGAAGGCGACCCGGCCGATCCGGCGAGGCGATGGCTCACCCAATATCGCAACGAGTCGGCGCTCGGCCGCAAGGCGGATCCTGAACCGCGGCCTGTCGGGGCATTTGGAAACAACTCGAAGGATGTTGCTGATATCGCCGGCAACGTGTGGGAATGGACATCGACCTGCTATGCCCATGTGACGATATCCAGCGATGGCGCTACCAGTTCGCTGGGCAATTGCGGCGTCCACGTTGTGGAGGGTTTCCACCGCACTTACATGTCGAACTTCATCCGCGACGGCAAAAGCGGCGGCTGCGCGGTCGGCACTCCGCCGGACAATCTCGGATTTCGCCTGGTCCATGATCGCGCCGGCCTCCTGCAGGCGGCGCTTCGCCGCCTTGGCTTGACCTGACTGCTCTCAAAAGGAACACCGAATGACTTCAAAGCCGGTCTTTCCCGACAGGGTTCGCCCTGCCGCCGAACAGCCCTTGGCCCGCCCTGGCGTCGACCGGGCTTCAATTGGATTGCTGGTTCGCGAATTCTATTCCGGCGTACGAAAGGATGAGCGACTTGGACCCATCTTCGCCCGGGAAATCACTGGCGATTGGGAGCCTCATCTGGAGAAGATGACCGACTTCTGGTGCTCGGTGATATTGAAGAGCGGCGACTATCATGGACGGCCGGTGCCAGCTCACCTGAAGCTCAAGGACGTCACCGAGGCCGACTTCAGTATCTGGTTGGCCCTCTTCAGCAAGACGGCGTCCGAGCTCTTCACCCCTGAGATCGCGGCTGTCTTCGTTGAGCGGGCCGAACGGATAGCGGCAAGTCTGAAGCTTGCCATGTTCTTCCGTCTCGGCTCCTCAGCCAGTGATTAGGTGCAATCCCGCCGGCGCGAAGAATTCGTCGGGCTGATAACAGGCTTGATTTTGCGCAAGGACCGCGGCTGTCAGGGTTCGTAGTCTCCGCCGATGATCCTTAATCTTTGCGTCGGTACGATCGTCATCAGTCTGACGGTCCTGATCCATACTTTCGGCCTCATCGCGATCACTCACGCGATGGCACGGCTCGTTGCGCTCTTTCGCATGCACGGGCGGCGCAGCCGGGTCATCGCCATGATCACTGTGGTTATGGGACTTTTCGCGGTAATGACGACGGAGGTCTGGCTATGGGCCGGAATTTACCGACTGCTCGGAATTTTGACCGACTTCGAGACGGCGCTTTACTTCTCGACCATAACCTTCTCGACAGTCGGCTATGGAGATGTCGTGCCCGCCCACGGCTGGCGCGTGCTGGCTGCCCTGGAGGGCATCAATGGCTTTCTACTGATTGGCTGGTCGACCGCCTATCTGATCGCGGCCGGCACCCGTGTTGGCCCCTTCAGGGCCGGCGAGCATTTTTGAATCTGCTACCTGAGCCGGCGCTCAAACCGCCAGTGAATGCCTGCCGGTTCCATTGCTGAGATATTTGTCAAACTTGGCCGCCACCGTCCTGACGAGAGGCCGGCTTTCCTCCGGCACGACGAAGTTTTCGCCGTCGAGCCTAAGGAGTTGGCTGGCGCCGCTGATAGCCAATCGGCTCGCTTCGCACAGCACCGTTTGACCCACCGCTCCAAAGCGTTCGACAAGTTCTATCGCCGAGAAGGCGAAGTTGCACATCAGACGCTCGATGACCCAGCCCCGCGCCAGATCATCAAGACTAAACTCGATGCCCCGCGCTATCGCCAGTTGGGCGGAATCCACTGCCTTTTCGTACTCGCCGGTGGCAACAATGTTTTGTGCGTGACCCTGGCGGAACCGGCTGATCGAGGAGGGACCAAGACCGATCAGGGTTTCGCACTGATCCTCGGTATAGCCCTGGAAGTTGCGGCGGATCTTGCCGGCACGCGCGGCAACCGCCAGCGCATCCTGCGGTTTTGCAAAGTGATCCAGCCCCAATGCCTCGTAGCCGTCATCGGCGATAAGTTGAGCGGCACGCCGCGACTGCGCCAGGCGCGCGGCGGAATCAGGCAGCCAGGCTTCATCGATCATCGTCTGATGCTTCTTGAACCACGGCACATGCGCGTAGCCGAACAGCGCCAGCCTGTCTGGCGCAAGCGTCAGCGCCTGGGCGACGGTCTCCGCAACGCTCTCGCAGGTCTGGTGCGGCAGTCCGTAAAGCAGGTCCAGGTTGACGGACGTGACGCCCCGCGCACGCACCGCGTCGACAATGCTCTTGGTCAACGCGAAACTCTGCTCGCGGTTGATCGCCCTCTGCACTTTGGGATCGAAGTCCTGGACGCCGAGGCTCGCTCGCGTCATGCCGATCGCGGCGAAGGCATCCAGCCGTCCCTCGTCCATGTCGTTCGGGTCGATCTCGACGCTGAGGCTGGCGTCATCAAGAAAGTCGAACCGGTCCCGCAACGCTTTTCCGAGCAAGAGGATGTCGTCGGGCTTGAGCATCGTCGGAGAGCCGCCGCCGAAATGAACGGCGCGGATCCTACCCCGGCCGCGCACAAGGCCGCCGACGGTTTCGATCTCCTTGTGCAATGAGCGGAGGAATGTTGCCACGGGCGCATAGTGACGCGTCTGCTTGGTGTGGCAGGCACAGAACCAGCACAAGCGGTCGCAATAGGGGATATGCAGATAAAGCGATATCTCGTCATCGCCTTCAAGCGCGTTCATCCATCCCTGCACAATCAACGCGTCGACGCCTGGATGAAAATGCGGGGCCGTCGGGTAACTCGTGTAACGCGGTACATTGTCGCCAAGCGCAACGATGGGGTTAGGCGGCATGGGAGAGAGGGGAACGGGGGGAGGCGTCATGTCGGCAAAGCTGCCTGAACGACACTGGTAAAACCTTGATCTCCATCAAAGCGGCGCTGGTCCTATTTGGCGCAAACTGCCATCCCGATTCACCACGGGCGTGGCTATGACCGCCAGACAGGACGTTCAACAGGCTGATGTACTCGCAATCTGCAAATCCTGCGAAGCGCGGCAGGTCGGGTTGTTCGGTGCGCTCAACGCCCGGCAGCGTGCAGAATTGGCCAAAGCTTCGTCCAGACACGAGATTTTGGCGGGAACGGAACTGCCCGACGACGGAACCTACTCAAGCCTGCTGTCCGGCGTGGTCAAGCTCACCAGGAACCTGTCGGACGGTCGGCAGCAGATTGTCGGATTCCACTTTGCACCCGATTTCCTCGGCAGGCCGTTCGAGGCGAAAAGACCAATCAAGACCGAAGCCCTCACGAATGTAGTGCTATGCTCGTTTCCAACGGCGGTCATCGACCGAATGATCAACGAGACGCCAGAGCTTGGACGCCAGCTGCTAAAACACGCGTTTAGCGAGCTCGACGAAGCACGCGACTGGATGGCGGCGCTGGGACGCAAGACGGCATCCGAGAAAGTCGCGAGCTTCCTTCTCATGGTCGCCAGAAACCTTGCTGCCTTTAAATATCCGGTAGACTCGATGAGCTTCGCTCTGCCGCTGACTCGCGCCGACATAGCCGATTTCCTTGGGCTGACGATCGAGACGGTAAGCCGAGAGCTCTCCCGGTTGCGATCCGAGGGCACGATCCGTATCGTCAACAAACGGCAGATCAGCGTCCCAAGCATTGCTCAACTCGAGCAACGCTGCGGCGACTGAACAGCAACCTGCATTTGCCAAACCGCAACTCGCCCTGACTCCACCAAGGCCCACTGCAGCTCGCTTGCTCAGGCGCGATCTTCTATTTGGGCCCTAGCAGCGGCGTTGTGGCTGGCGGCACGAACTCCCAAACAAAAAGCGATCCACGTTTGACTTGGATCAAGGCTCCGAAATCGAAAATCCCGAAATGGTGCCGCGAGCGGGAATTCCGCCGGAACTTTCGAGATCGGGGACTTGCGATGAAATATGGCACGGAGATGGTCCTTCTAAGCCTGTTTGCGTTGGGCGCCGTCGTCGCTGCCGGCTTCGGCGCGGACGAAGCCTTTCGCCAGCACATGTGGGTTTTGTTCTTCGCGGTGGCTGGCTTCACCGCGATCTTGCTGCGCAATTCGGATTTCAAGCCGGCAGCGCCGATCGACCCTGAGGCCTATATGGATGGACCGATCCGCTACGGCGCCATTGCAACCATGTTTTGGGGCGTTGTCGGCATGCTGGTTGGAGTGGTCATAGCCCTTCAGCTTGCTTACCCCGACCTCAACATTCCGCCATGGTTCAATTTCGGCCGCCTGCGCCCGCTGCATACGTCCGGCGTGGTGTTCGCCTTCGGCGGCAACGCGCTTTTGTGCACGTCCATGTACGTCGTCCAGCGCACCTGCCGGGCTCGGCTGTTCGGCGGTAATCTCGCCTGGTTCGTATTCTGGGGCTACCAACTCTTCATCGTCATGGCCGCCACCGGCTATCTGCTCGGCATCACCGAGAGCCGCGAATATGCCGAGCCCGAATGGTATGTCGACATCTGGCTTACGATAGTCTGGGTCGCCTATCTCCTGCTCTTCCTCGGCACCATCCTGAAGCGCAAGGAACCGCATATCTACGTCGCGAACTGGTTCTACCTGTCCTTCATCGTCACCATCGCGATGCTGCACGTCGTCAACAATCTGTCGATGCCTGTCTCGTTCCTGGGATCGAAGAGCTATTCGGCTTTCTCGGGCGTCCAGGATGCGCTGACCCAATGGTGGTATGGCCACAACGCCGTCGGCTTCTTCCTGACAGCCGGGTTCCTCGGCATGATGTATTACTTCGTGCCCAAGCAGGTGAACCGGCCCGTCTATTCCTACCGCCTGTCGATCGTCCACTTCTGGGCGCTGATCTTCCTGTACATCTGGGCTGGCCCGCACCACCTCCACTACACCGCCCTCCCCGACTGGGCGCAGACGCTGGGCATGGTGTTCTCGATCATGCTGTGGATGCCCTCCTGGGGCGGCATGATCAACGGGCTCATGACCCTCTCAGGGGCTTGGGACAAGATCCGGACGGACCCGATTGTCCGCATGATGGTCGCAGCCATCGCCTTCTATGGCATGTCGACCTTCGAAGGCCCGATGATGTCGATCAAGACCGTGAACTCGTTGTCCCACTATACGGACTGGACAATCGGCCACGTCCATTCCGGCGCCCTCGGCTGGGTTGGGCTGATCTCGTTCGGAGCCATCTATTACATGGTGCCGAAGCTGTGGAACCGTCAGCGGCTCTATTCAATGCGGCTCGTCACCTGGCACTTCTGGCTGGCGACGCTGGGGATCGTCGTCTACGCGGCGGTGATGTGGGTTTCAGGCATCATGCAGGGCCTGATGTGGCGTGAATACGACGAACAGGGCTTCCTGGTCTACTCGTTCGCCGAGACCGTCGCCGCCATGCATCCCTACTACGTCATGCGCGCCGCCGGCGGCGCCATGTATCTCGCCGGCGCGCTGATCATGGCTTGGAACATCACCATGACCATCCGCGGCTACCAGCGCGAAGAGCAGCCATTGCCGGGTTCAGCATCCGTCCCGCAGCCAGCCGAATAAGGAGCCACAAATGGGCTTGATGGACAAACACGCGATCATCGAGAAGAACGCCACGCTTCTCCTCGTTGGCTCGCTGCTCGTGGTGACAGTCGGCGGCATCGTCGAGATCGCGCCGCTCTTTTACCTCGACAACACGATCGAGAAGGTCGACGGCATGCGGCCCTACTCGCCGCTGGAACTCGCCGGACGCAACATCTACGTGCGCGAGGGCTGCTATCTCTGCCATAGCCAGATGATCCGGCCATTCCGCGATGAAGTCGAACGTTATGGTCACTACAGCCTGGCGGCCGAGTCGATGTACGACCACCCCTTCCAGTGGGGATCCAAGCGGACGGGACCCGATCTCGCTCGCGTCGGTGACCGCTACTCCAACAGCTGGCATGTCCAGCATCTCAGCGATCCGCGCTCCGTCGTGCCTGAGTCGATCATGCCCAGCTACGCCTTCCTGAAAGACAAACCGATCGAGGTGAAGGACTTCTCGACGCATCTGATCGCGAACAGGCGGGTCGGCGTCCCCTACTCCGACGACATGATCGCCAATGCCAATGCGGATCTGATGGCGCAGGCCGACCCCAATGCCGACACGTCCGGCCTGGAAAAGAGATATCCCAAGGCCAAGATCGGCGACCTGGACGGCAACCCGCAGCAGGTCACCGAGATGGATGCGCTGGTGGCATATCTGCAGATGCTCGGCACTCTGGTCGATTTCAAGGATTACGACGAAGCCGCCGGCTACCGCTGAGGAGAACGAGCAATGGACTACAATTTGATGCGGGAGTTCGCCGACAGCTGGGGCCTGCTCGCCATGGCGCTGTTCTTTGTCGGCTGCATTGTCTTCGTGCTTCGACCTGGCGGTAAATCGCACGCGGACCAGGCGGCCCGGATACCACTTAAGGACGATTGATCATGAGCAGCGAGCATATCGACGAAACCTCGGGCATCGCGACAACCGGCCACGAGTGGGACGGGATCAAGGAGTTCAACAACCCGCTGCCGCGATGGTGGGTCATCACCTTCTACGTCACAATCGCCTGGGCGATCGCTTACACGATCGCGTACCCGGCCTGGCCGATGCTCAGCTCGGCAACCCGGGGCGTTCTTGGCTTCTCCAGCCGCAACGACGTCAAGAACGAGATGGCGGCCGCGGAAGCCGCAAAGGCCAAGTACCTGGCGGCGATACAATCCAAGACTGTCTCGGAGATCGCCGCGGACGACTCGCTGCGCGAATTTGCCGTTGCGGCGGGCGGCGCGGCGTTCAAGGTCAACTGCGTGCAATGCCACGGCTCGGGCGCCCAGGGATCGACCGACTTTCCGAACCTCAACGACGACGATTGGCTTTGGGGCGGCAAGGCGGAGCAGATCCAGCAGACGATCAGGCACGGCATCCGCTTCGCAACCGACACCGATACACGTCAGTCGGAGATGACCTCGTTTGCCGACGTGCTCAAGCCCGAACAGATCGCCCAGGTCAGCGCCTATGTGGCGAGCCTTTCCGGGCCGGTGCAGGACAAAAGCCTGATCGAGCCCGGCGCCAAGGTTTTCGCGGACAATTGCGTCGCCTGCCACGGCGAGAATGCAAAGGGTAACAGGGAGCTGGGGGCGCCCGATCTCACCGATGCGATCTGGCTGCACGGCTCCGGCGAAGCAGCCATTGCCGCACAGGTGCGAGCTCCGAAAAATGGGGTGATGCCTGCCTGGATCGGCCGGCTCGGGGAGACGACAGTGAAGGAGCTGGCCGTCTATGTCCATTCGCTTGGCGGCGGAGAATAGGAGTCGGGGACCTATTCTCGGCCCTCAGCCGCACAAGCGACGAGGCCCGGCCGTGCCGGGCCTCGGTTTGATTTTGATGAGGGGAATTGACCTGCATCAACGCGACACGCCGTAACCAATTGCAAGACTGGCAGGCAGAGGCGGGCTTCGCTCCGTCACAGCTGGAGATCGTCGTGCTTGATCAGACGCAGGTAGAACGGCTCGAGGCCGAAGCGGTCAATTCCGCAAAGACGCGACAGCCGCTTTACGCTGCGCGCAAGAAGATCTTCCCGAAGCGCGCTTCCGGCCGTTTCCGCCAGTTCAAATGGCTGGTGATGGCGATCACGCTCGGCATCTACTATCTGACACCATGGCTACGCTGGGATCGCGGACCGTTCGCGCCCGATCAGGCCGTCCTCATAGACCTAGCCAACCGTCGGTTCTATTTCTTCTTCATCGAGATCTGGCCGCAGGAGTTTTACTACGTCGCCGGCCTGCTCATGATGGCGGGCGTTGGTCTTTTCCTGATCACATCGACGGTCGGGCGAGCCTGGTGCGGCTATGCCTGCCCGCAGACGGTGTGGGTCGATCTGTTCCTCGTCGTGGAACGCGCGATCGAGGGTGACCGCAATGCCCGCATGAAGCTCGACGTCGCGCCCTGGAGCGCACGCAAACTTGTCCTGCGTGCATCCAAGCATGCCATCTGGCTCGTCATCGCAGTAGCCACCGGCGGCGCCTGGATTTTCTACTTCGCCGACGCGCCGAAGCTCCTCGGCGAAGTCTTCACGGGCACGGCCGCGCCCGTCGCCTATGTCACGATCGCCGTCCTCACCGGCACCACCTATGTATTCGGCGGGCTGATGCGCGAACAGGTCTGCACCTACATGTGCCCGTGGCCGCGCATCCAAGCTGCGATGCTCGACGAGAATTCGCTGACGGTGACATACAACGACTGGCGCGGCGAGCCACGCTCTCGTCACGCCAAGAAGGCTATTGCCGCCGGTCGACCGGCCGGCGATTGCGTCGACTGCAACGCCTGTGTCGCCGTCTGCCCGATGGGGATCGACATCCGCGACGGTCAGCAGTTGGAATGCATCACCTGCGCGCTCTGCATAGACGCCTGTGACGGCGTGATGGACAAGCTGGGACGCGAGCGCGGACTGATCTCCTACGCAACGCTGGCGGACTACAACGCCAACATGGCGGTGGCGACCGCCGGCGGTACAAGTTCAGTCAATCCATCGCTCGTCAGAACGGCGAGTGGCGCCTTCGTCGACGGCTTGGCGCATTTCCATCTGGGCAAGATCTTCCGCTTGCGCACCTACATCTATCTCGGTGCGTGGTCGGCGATCGGCTTGGCGCTGGTCTATTCGCTGCTGACGCGCGAAAGGCTGGAACTGAACGTCCTGCACGATAGGAATCCGCAGTTCGTAACCCTCTCGGATGGTTCGATCCGTAACGGGTACACAGTCAAGCTGCTCAACATGATACCAGAGCCGAGGACAATCGAAGTCACGCTGACGGGGCTCGACGGCGGCGAGATGAGCATCGTCGGTATCGACCAGCCCGCTAGCCGCTCGTTCTCCGTTGCGGTCGAACCCGACCGATTGAAGGTTCTAAAGGTTTTCGTTCGTCAACCGGCCGATCAGATCAGGAAGCCGGCGCAGAGCTTCAAATTCCGCATCGACGACACGGCAAGTTCCGAAACCGCCGAATACACGGCCACTTTCAATGCCCCGGAGAACAGCAGATGAGCGTCGAAATGCGTAAGCCGCGCGAGTTCACAGGCAAGCATATGTTGATCTCCATTCTGGCGTTCTTCGCGGTGGTGATCGGCGTCAACGTCACCATGGCCACGCTCGCCCGGAAGAGTTGGACCGGCCTCGTCGTCGAGAACACCTATGTCGCAAGCCAGCAGTTCAACGAAGAGGCGAGAAAAGGAAGGGCGCAGGCGGCGCTTGGCTGGACGGGCAAGCTGGCCATCGCCTCTGGAGAAGTCCGCTACAGCCTTGTCGACAGTCAGGGCAAACCGGTGCCGCTGCGCGGCGTCAAGGTGCTGTTCCGCCATCCGGCCTACGAGGCCGAGGACGAAGCCCTCACACTTGCGGCGTTGCCGGACGGCGCTCCGGGGGACACGGGCGCGTTTGCCATTCGGCACACGCCCAGGAATGGCGTCTGGATCGTGGAGATCGATGCAGACGCGGGGCTTACGTCACCGTTTCGCGATGTTCGTCGTGTCATGATCTCGAATGGAGCCTTGCAATGAGCTGCTGCGCGCCAGGAGCCGAAATGGCTCTGGACATGGCCGACGCGGCGCCCGCCGTGCCGTCCAGCGACGAAATAAAACTGGCCAGCCGCTCGCTTGACGATGGCTATCGTCAGACAGATCTGTCGGTTCCGTCGGTTCATTGCGCAGGCTGCATCCAGGCGATCGAGGCAGCGCTGGCGAAGCTCGAAAACATCGACTCCGCCCGCGTCAATCTCTCGACGAAACGAGTGTCTGTTCGCTGGCGCGGACAACAGGTGCCCCCGTTCTTCGCGGCGCTCTCGAGGTTGGGCTATCAGGCCCACCTTTTCGATCCGGAGAGCGATGAGAAAGACAGGACGCTGTCGGAATTGATCCGGGCCGTCGCCGTCGCCGGCTTCGCAGCCGGCAACATCATGCTGCTTTCGGTATCGGTCTGGTCCGGCGCCGAGGGCGCGACACGCGATCTGTTCCATTGGCTGTCGGCGCTGATCGCCATCCCGGCGCTCGCCTTCGCCGGCGGCATCTACTTCCGCTCCGCCGCGAACGCGCTGCGCCATGGCCGCATGAACATGGACGTGCCGATCGTGGTGGGTGTGTCACTCGCCTACGCGATGAGCCTTTACGAGACCATCAACCATGGCGAACACGCCTATTTCGACGCCTCGGTGTCGCTGCTCTTCTTCCTGCTGATCGGCCGCACGCTCGACCATGTCATGCGGGAACGCGCGCGAACGGCCGTGAACGGCTTCTCGAGACTCGCGTCGCGGGGTTCGCTTGTCCTCAGGGATGACGGCACGCGCGAGTACGTGCCGGTCGCCGAACTTGTTCCCGGGCTGCGCCTGCTCATCGCTGCCGGAGAACGCATACCGGTCGACGGCGATATCGTCAGCGGGAATTCCGACCTGGATTGCTCGATCGTCTCGGGCGAAAGCGCGCCGAAGACCGTCGGCGCCGGCGCTCACGTGCAGGCCGGCACGCTCAACCTGACGGGCCCGCTTACGATGCAGGCGACCGCCGCCGCAAAGGATTCGTTTCTGGCGGAAATGGTTCGACTGATGGAGGCCGCGGAAGGCGGCCGCTCGCGTTACCGCCGTATCGCCGATCGCGTATCCGCGCTCTATGCGCCAGTCGTCCATCTGGCGGCCTTTGTGACATTCCTCGGCTGGATGGTCGCTTCCGGCGATTGGCATCGGGCTCTCACCATCGCCATTGCCGTGCTGATCATCACCTGCCCCTGCGCGCTCGGCCTGGCGGTGCCCATAGTCCAGGTTGTTGCGGCCAGACGCCTGTTTGAGGCCGGCATCATGGTCAAGGACGGTTCAGCGATGGAGCGTCTCGCCGCGATCGACACGGCTGTGTTCGACAAGACCGGGACGCTCACGCTCGGGCGCCCAAAACTGATAAATGCATCCTCGATAGATCCGACCATGCTCGCGATCGCGGCAGACATGGCGACTCATTCCAACCACCCGTTCTCGAGGGCGATCGCCCTTTACGCCGGGTATGCCGGCCAGCCCAGTGTCGAATCTGTCAGCGAGCATCCGGGCTTCGGCGTAGAAGCCATAGCGGAGGGGAATACGTGGCGGCTTGGAAGACGCGGATGGGCGGGCTGGAAGGCCAGCACTGGTGGCGAAGGCAAGCTCGGTGGCTACGGCGGCACCGTGCTTTCTAAGAATGGAAACATCGTCGCGTGCTTCGCTTTTGAGGACGCCCTTCGGCAAGACGCCAAGGCAACGATCCAGCAGTTGAAGAGCGCCGAGGTTTCGGTCGATATTTTGTCCGGAGACACCGCGAAGGCCTGCGGCGAAGTTGCCAAATCGTTGGGAGCCGACAGTTTCGTTCCGGCGCTGCTGCCCTCGGGAAAGGTGGAGTGGATCGAAACGCTGACCCGCTCCGGGCACAAGGTGCTGATGGTGGGCGACGGCCTCAACGATACACCGGCATTGCGTGCGGCGCATGTTTCGATGGCTCCGGCCACCGCGGCCGACATCGGTCGCCAGGCCGCCGACTTCGTCTTCCTGCGCGAAAGCCTGCTTGCCGTTCCTTTGGCGATGGATGTCTCGCGCAGGGCCGGCCGGCTCATTCGCCAGAACATCGCCATTGCGATCGCCTACAATGCCTTTGCCGTTCCGATCGCCGTTCTGGGCCTCGTTACGCCGCTCATCGCGGCGATCGCGATGAGCGCCTCCTCCCTGATCGTGATCGCAAATGCGATGCGGCTTCAGGGAATGGCGAAAGCGGTGCCTGAAGCCGCGCCGGCCCGGCGCCGCACCGATGTCATCGACGTGGCCCGTCCATGACCACGCTCGTCTATCTCATTCCAGTGGCCCTGTTCCTGGGAGCGCTCGGCTTGTGCGGCTTCCTGTGGGCTCTGCGCAGCGGCCAATACGAGGATCTGGACGGAGCTGCCGAGCGGATACTGATCGAGCCAGATAAGCGAGACAGCGAAAGCCGTCAAAACAAACTGACATAGATCAAGGCAGCGTTGTCCCCGGCGTCCGAAAAGAAGGCTGACGAAAAGCGGGAGATTTCGATGCAAGCTCGGGACATCATGACGACGCCGGTGGTCACAATCACCGCCTCTGCCTCAGTCGCCGAAGCGGCTGATCTGATGCTGACCAGGAACATCCGCTGCCTGCCGGTCGTGGGAGACGATGGATCGCTGACTGGCGTCATCAGCGAAGGCGATTTCCTGCGCCGGGGCGAACTTGGCACTAGACGAGCCCGGCCTCGCTGGCTCGAATTTCTGGTCGGTCCGGGCAAGCTTGCTGACGAGTATGTCCGTTCGAGCAGCCGCCGAGTGGCCGAGGTCATGACCACTGGCGTCGTTTCAGCAGCGCCTGGCGCTTCGCTCGCCGAGATCGTAGACCTCATGGCGACCTACGACATCAAGAACGTCCCTATCCTTGACGCTGGGAAGATCGTGGGCATCGTCAGCCGCTCCGATCTGATGCGCATCCTGCTTCGCACTCTGCCCAAGTCAGGCTCCGCGACTGTCGACGACGAGGTCATCCGCAGGAACATTCTTGCCGAGTTGCGAGGGCAGTCCTGGAGCGTCGGCGGCGACCTCATCGGCGTCACGGTCAAAGAAGGCGAGGTCGAACTGAACGGCGCAATTTTCGACGAGCGCCAGCGAAAGGCCGCTGTCGTTGCCGCGGAGAACGTCGCCGGGGTCAAGAAGGTCACGGACAAGCTCTTCTACGCCGGACCGTTGTCGGTCGTGCTCGTCTCATGACGAGCTTGCGCGGCGTGTATCGCTCGAAGCTCGCCCTGCCCTGAGGTGCAGCGCGACACCCACGGTGCGCTCGGGGCTTCCTGCCGAGCGTTAGATCGCGACCAACAACGGTCGAAGCAGCAGCAGGGCAAATCCAACAAGCACCGCGCCCGCGACCTTGTCGGCTATCCGCCTCCCTCCGGGAAGCCGCTTGCCCAGCAAAAACCATAGCGACCCTGTTATGGCGGTGATGCCGAGAAGCACCAGCCAGAAGATGCCAAGTTCGTCGGGACCGGCATCCATCGGCACCATAGCCAGGCAATAGATGAACGCCTTGGGATTGAGCGCGGTGGTTGCCAGCACGGACAGGCCATCGCGTTGCGATATGTCGATCGAGCTGCTGGCCATCAGGCGCAGCCCCAGGACTGAAAGCCATCCAACCGCGACGAGTTTGAGCGTCTGAATGGCGTCAGGCGGCATCAAAGGGCGCGACAAAAACCAGAAACCCGCCGCGATCCCATAGCCACACGCCTGTGCCGCCAAGAGCTTGGCCGCCTGCTCGCGCTTGACCGCGCCTGCCATCAGGAGGGCGTTGGTTGGCCCCGGAGCGACAAAGACCAGAAATGCTTCGAGAAGAAACAGGCTGTTTGACATCCGGCAGCGGCCTTCCGAGCTTGCTTGCTGCCCGGTCGCCAAGCAGCTCGTTTCGTCAGCGTCAAGCTTCAATCAACGAACGGACTGCAATCGCGCGATCAGGTCGCTGTTGCGGCAATAGGCCGGCGGATGGTCGGCATGCGCGGTTTCATCGAGCCAGGCGGCGCATTCGTCCTGATGGCCGCAAGACCGGCACCGGTCGACAGCACGGCTGGTGACGGCTGCATGATCCGCCACAACTTTCAGCTGCCTGTCGACGCCCATCTTCTGCATCATGCGTCCCATCAAGGCAGTTCTGGCGTCGACTCCGATCAGATATTCGAGAAAGCTCATGTCATCACACTCCTTGGATGACCTTTCATTGCCATCTCAGGCGGTGCGCGACGTTGATCTCGATCAAGGAGCGCTATCCATTTCGTGAAATTGCTTCGCCCGACGGGCCGATTTTGTCGCCAGGAACCTAGCCCGCAGTCCCGAATATTGCTCCAATGCCCGCGGTCAAGGCCATTGCCAGCGCTCCCCAGAATGTGACCCGAACCGTAGCTTTCAACACATTGGCGCCGCCGGCCCTTGCGCCGATTGCACCCAGCACCGCCAGGAACAGCAGCGACGCAATTGAAACGACTGCAACCAGTCTCATGGGCGGTGAAAGAAGCACCATCGCCAACGGCATGATCGCGCCGATTGAAAAAGCCGCCGCCGAAGCCAGCGCGGCCAGTATCGGTCGTGCGGCGGTTACCTCGGAAATGTTAAGTTCGTCGCGGGCGTGTGCGGCGAGAGCGTCCTTGGCCATCAACTGGTCAGCGACCTGCAACGCGAGCTGAGGCTCCACACCCCGATCGATGTAGATCTGGGCAAGCTCCTGCCTCTCGAACTCGGGTTGGCTCGCCAGTTCCTTCCGTTCACGCGCGAGATCCGCGTGCTCGGTATCGGCCTGGGAACTGACGGATACATATTCGCCGGCGGCCATCGACATGGCGCCCGCCACCAGGCCCGCGACGCCAGCTATCAGCACGCTGGCAGTGGTGGCATTGGCGCTTGCAACACCAATGATCAGGCTGGCGGTCGAGACGATGCCGTCGTTTGCGCCGAGCACCGCGGCTCGTAACCAGCCGACGCGTGAAACCAGGTGATTTTCGGTGTGAAGACGACTCATCTGAGCAAAGGAACAATTGTCGGTTTGGTCACGGTTTGCGTCTCACATCGGCAAGCGCGGGAAGGCACCCCGACCGTTCATTGCCCCTCGATCCGAACAAATGCCTTGAGCAAAGTCAATTGGCGACTCCAGTTCGTCGATCGGACATTTCTCCCAAGGCAAGGGGCGCTGACAGCCAGTTGTCAGCTAGCTCATGAGATATTGCTCCTAACATGCACGCAACGGCTCAGCCGAGGCGCGCCCGAAACTGGAACCGTGCTCATGAAACAGATCGCCTTGTCTCTCTTCGTGATCGCCTCGTCCGGGGCCTATGTCTGGGATCAGGCAGGCAAGCTCCCCGACAACGATCTGATCGATGCACAAGGGGCCGCCAATCCGCCAGAGCAGAACATGTCGTCGCCGGCCACCGCAGCCACTCCGTTTGCTCCGGCGCAGGCGCCGATGGTGGCGCTGCCCGCAGACCCCCAACTGAATGTGCCGCTGGAGCAGGCACTGCGCGCAAAGGTCGAGGCCAGGAAGGACACCTCCGCGACGATTGCGGCTCCGCAGCCTACCTTTGCCGACAGTCAGCCGGAGGTGACTGAGACACCGCCTCCGCTGCCGAAGTCAAAGGTGGAACTCCCAAGCGCAAATGCCACTCCGCCGGAGACACCGACATTCGCCGTGACGCCTGCCGTCTACATTCCAATCCCGCAGCCGCGGCCGGACTATCCGCAAGCGCGCGTCATCCATACTGGCATGAAGCTCGCGGCCCACGGCTATACGGACGGGGTCTACACCGGCCCCGCCACCGACGCCTACTATGGCATCATCCAGATCCAGGCGCTTGTCCAGGGTGGCCGCATCACGGCACTCAAGGTGCTGAAATACCCCAATGACCGCCGCACCTCTGTCAACATCAATCGCCAGGCGTTGCCGATGTTGCGTGATGAAGCGATCAGCGCGCAGAGCGCCAATGTGGACATCATCTCGGGTGCGACGCTGACCAGCAAGGCCTTCATCCAATCGCTCGGCGGTGCCCTGAAGAAGGCTTCCTCCTAACTTCATGCGCGAAACCCGAATTCTGATGGGAATGCCCGTCACGGTCGATGTCGGAAGGGCCGCCGGCTCGCTGGTCGAGTCCGTCTTCGACTATTTTGGGCAGATCGACCGGCGCTTCAGCACCTACAGGACAGACAGCGAGATTTCGGCCATCAACCGAGGCGATGTTCCGGTCAAGGATTGGAGCGGCGAGATGATGGAAGTGCTGGCGCTGGCCGAGCGGACAAGAAGCGAGACGAACGGATATTTCGATATCCGCAAGGCAGACGGTTCGCTTGACCCGTCCGGGATCGTCAAGGGCTGGGCCATCCGCAATGCCGCCGATATCGTTCGCAGGGCCGACGTCGGCGATTTCTTCATCGAGGCGGGCGGCGACATTCAATCCCGCGGCAGGAATGCGTCCGGCGAAGACTGGAGCATCGGCATCCGCAATCCCTTCAACACGAATGAGATCATCAAGGTCATCTATCCGCGTGGCCGCGGCGTCGCCACGTCCGGCACCTATGCGCGCGGCCAACACATCTACAATCCCCATGGCTCCGGCGAGCCTGTCACCGACATCGTCAGCCTGACGGTCGTCGGGTCCGATGTTCTCGAAGCCGATCGCTTCGCCACCGCCGCCTTCGCCATGGGCCGGGACGGCATCTTCTTCATCGAGCAGACTCCCGGGCTGGAAGGGTATGTGGTCGACGTCAACGGTCGCGGCACACCGACAAGCGGATTCGGAGACCTTTGCGAACCATGATCAAGGCATTCGACCGTTTCCTCGATCACGTAACCATGTACCGGCTGGTGCTCTACTATCTGATGGTGCTGCTGGGCACGGCCTTGGCCTTCTGCTTCGTCAGGCTCGTGCCGCATGATCCGCTGGCGCTCGCTTACACCACCGCCCTGACAGTCGGCGTCTGCTGGATCACCAACAAGGCCTTCGCGCTGGTCTTCGAGATTCCGGCAAACACCGAATCTGTCTATATCACGGCGCTCATTCTGGCCCTCATCCTCGATCCGGTCGGGGTCACGGACCTGAAGGGAATCGGGGCCGTTGCTTTCGCCTCTGTTTGGGCGATCTCATCGAAATACATCCTGGCCGTTGGTCGAAAACACCTTTTCAACCCGGCGGCCCTCGGCGTGGCATTGTCGGCATTGTTGCTGAACCAGCCGGCCACCTGGTGGGTTCGTGGCAATCCATGGCTGCTTCCCGTGGTTGTCGTCGGCGGGATACTGATCGTCCGGAAGCTACGACGCCTGGATCTTGTCGCGACATTTCTCGCCATGGCCCTGGCGACCGTCCTGGCAACAACCGAACCCGCGCAATATGGCACCGCCTTCAAGGAAACGCTGGGCTCGTCGCCGCTATTGTTCTTCGCTTTCGTGATGCTGACCGAGCCGCTGACGGCGCCTGCACAGCGCTGGCCGCGGATCGCTTTTGCGGCCATCGTCGGGTTCCTGTTCGCGCCAAACATCCATGTCGGCTCGCTCTATTTCACCCCCGAGCTCGCGCTCCTGGCCGGCAATCTCTTCGCCTTCTCGGCAAGTCCGAAAGGGCGCTTCATCCTAACTTTGGAACGCATCGAGCAAACCGCCGTCGATAGCTATGACTTCATCTTCAGACCATCGCGAAAGCTTGCCTTCCAGGCAGGCCAATACCTTGAGTGGACGCTGGGCCTCGACCGTTCCGACAACCGCGGCAACCGGCGTTACTTCACCGTCGCCTCATCACCTACCGAGCAATCAGTGCGGCTTGGCGTCAAGTTCTATCCGCAATCAAGCGCTTTCAAGCGAGCGCTGGGCGCCATGAAGCCCGGTGCCACGATCCACGCTTCACAACTGGCCGGCGATTTCACGCTGCCATCCGATCCAAATACCAAGATCGCTTTCCTGGCGGGCGGTATCGGCATCACGCCGTTCCGTTCGATGCTGCAATATCTCATCGATCGCGAGGAAGTCCGGCCCATCATCGTTCTCTACGGAACCGAGAGCCAAGACGGCATCGCCTATCGAGACGTGCTTGGCGTGGCGAGACGCGAACTGGGCATAAAGACGTTTCACGCCGTGGCCAAGGGTGCTGGGCGCGGCCAGTATCCCGGCTATATCGACGCCCGCCTGGTACGCCTCACCATGCCCGACTACCTCGAACGCACCTTCTACATCTCTGGCCCTCAGGTCATGGTCAAGGCGCTGCGCAGGAACCTGCTGGCCATGGGCGTTCGCCGTTCCAGAATCAAAGTCGATTACTTCCCCGGATTCACCTGAACGCTCAACCATGATGAGGCAGGTAAATGGTCACCGCCAGACCGGAGTTGGCATTGGCCATTTCGAGGCGGCCGCCATAAGCTTCGACGATATCAGAAACGATCGCCAGGCCGAGGCCGCTGCTGCCGCCGCCCTTGCTATCAAGCTGAACGCCACGCAACAAAGCGGCATGCAGCGCGGTCTCGGGAATGCCCGGCCCGTCGTCGACGACCTTGATGATCACCTCGCAAGCGCTTTCGGACGCGCTCACATGAACCAGGGAGTTCGCGAAACGCGTCGCGTTCTCCACAAGATTGCCGAGAACCTCGGATAGGTCGCCTTCGTCGACCGGCGCCATGAAGTCCTCGGCGACATCGATCGTGAATGAGAGCTGCTTGCCCCTGGGCGTTCGTTTGACGACAGCAACGACGCCGTTCGCCACCTCTCGAACAAGGCACGCGGCATCGCCGGAAACGCCGGGCGCAAGACGAGCGCGCGCCAATTCCCGCTCGACGTGGCGGCGAATTGCGCCGGCGCTTTTCTCGATCTCCTCGGCAAGTTCGGTCTCGCCCTTCTTGCGCAAGGTCCGAATATCGGCGGAAAGGACCTGCAGGGGCGTCTTGAGGCCGTGCGCCAGATCAGTGGCGCGAGAGCGCGCGCGAGACAGGGCCTTTTCCTGTGCGGCGAGCAGGCGGTTTATTTCGTCAGCGAGTGGCTGGACTTCGCTCGGCGCGGCCACATCAAGCCGAGCTTTCCGCTGCGCAATCACGTCCCGGACGGCGACCCGCAGGCCCTCCAATGGCGCCAAGCCGACGGTGATCTGGATGAAGAATGCGCCCATCAAAGCGAAGGCGAGCACCATGAGCGCCGGCGCGAGATCACGGACATATTCGCCCACCGAGACCTCGACATTGCGATGATCCTCCGCAACGACAGCACGAAACGCCCGCCCGTCGGCGTCGGTGATCGTGCGCAGAACGGCAACGGTGAGCTCGCCGCCTGGCCCCTTGAGTTCTTCCTTCGTCAGTTCGCCATTCGCTGCCTGCTCGGGCAAGGCAAGCGTGGCATCCCACAAGGAGCGCGATCGAACGAGGCTGTGGGTTGCAAGGTCTTCCACCTGCCAGTAGTGCCCGGATAGCGGACTGGCGAAGCGCTGATCTGCCAGCGTCGATGCCACCAGCAGGCGGCCATCGGCCGCGAAGCTCGTCGCGCCGATCAACTCATTGAGGTCGACGGTCAACTCGCTGACGACCCGCCGCTCGACGTTGAGCTCGAACAGATAGCGCAGGCCGACGCCGGCGATGGCAAGAGCAATCACGATCGATATGGCTGCGGCCGACCACAGCCTGAAGCGGATCGAATTGCGCATCAGCCAGGCCCGCCCGGCACCAAATACCCGAAGCCGCGCCGGGTTTCGATGACACCGCTGCCGAGTTTCCGCCGCAGACGCGCGACGATCACTTCGATCGTATTCGGGTCGCGTTCGTTGTCGGAACTGTACAGATGCTCCGCGAGTTCGGTCGGCGCGACCACACGACCGGCATGGTGCATCAGGAACGCCAGAAGCCGATACTCGAGCGGCGAAAGTGCCACGGGAATGCCGCGAAGCGAGATGCGCATCTGGCGCGTGTCGAGCGACAAGGGACCCGACTTCAGGACCGGTGCCGCCTGCCCGCTGGAGCGACGCAGGATGGCGCGCAATCTTGCCAACAGTTCCTCCATTTCAAAAGGCTTGGGAAGGTAATCGTCGGCGCCGGCGTTGATGCCTTCCACCCTCTCCGTCCACAGCCCCCGCGCCGTCAGGATCAGGACCGGAAAGCGCCGTCCGTTGGCGCGCCAGCGCTTCAGAACCGTGAGGCCGTCAAGCTTCGGCAATCCCAGATCCAAGATCGCGGCATCGTAGTTTTCGACGTCGCCTGCAAACCATGCGGCCTCACCATCACTCACGATATCGACGGCCATGCCGGAGGCCTTCAAGACCGCCGCGATATCGGCCGCGATGCGTGGTTCGTCTTCTGCCACGAGTATCTTCATTTGCGGTCGCCTTCATTGCTCAAGACGGCGCCGGCGCCGGCATCGACCTCAACGACCCTGCGCCGTCCATCGGCAGCAACCACCTGGAACCGATAGATCCACTTGCCTCCGGCGCGAATGAGGTCGACCGCAACGATCTCACCAGGAGCCTTGGCGCGGACGATGGCCATGATATCGGCGAGGCCCTCGATTTCGCCGCGCTCATGAAGGTCCCGCGCGCGGTCGTGGTCGTCGTCGTCGTCATCTTGCGCCCTGGCGGCCAACGGCGTGACCAGCACAAGTACGGCCATCCCCAGGGCTGCAAGGCGTATCCACCCGATCTTCATGGACGAGAGCTGTCGCATGCCGAAGCTGTCAAACCGCTGTCAATCATCGTCAGCCGGCGGCAAGGACCACGTCTCTATCAAGGGCCGCCGTGCCCGATGATGGGTGCGCAAAGAAGGATTTGAAACCATGCGCAATCTTCCTGTTTTGCTTGTCGCCCTTGGAGGCCTGACCGCCTTTGTCATACCCGCTGCCGCGGAATCCGACCACCATGGATCATGCGCAGCCGCATCCGCCGCGGCTTCCGCGACAATCGACCTCGAGGCCATCCCCATAACGAGCGCCACTGATCCCAAGGCGGTCAAAAGTGTCGGCGACGACGAATGTGATGGCAGCAAATTTGGGTCGCACGCGAACGCCGGACAGCAAGACGAGGCATTCGGCGACAGCGACGACGATTGACGGATACTTGAGCTCTTAACGCTGCCCTCATTCTTCCCGGAGAACTTCCAATGCCTGAGATTCAGCATGTCCATCCCATTCTGGTGCATTTCCCTATTGTGCTCATCTACACACTCGTGGTCATCGATCTCGCCGCGCTCGCCGGCAGCAATGCCGTAACAATGCGATCGGGCGTAGGAACGATTTCCACCTTTGTCGCTGTCGCCGCGGGATTGTTCGCCATCGCAACCTGGCTCTTCGGCGGCATGGCCCTTGACCATGCTGAAGCCGCCGGTTTCAGCAGCGAGATAGCGGAGATACATGAGAGCTTGGGCACAGCCAGCGCCATCGCCTTTCTGGGTTGGGCGCTCGTCCGGCTCGCGCTGTGGGTACGAAATCGCGAACTGGGGACGTTGTCTCTCGCCATACCCGCCATTGAAATCGCAGGCGCGGCCCTGGTCACGGTAACCGGCTATTATGGCGGCCAGCTTGTCTATGACCTTGGCGTGAACGTCACCAAGGCCGCCGTCGGCGGTTGACGTCGCACTCTTGGACATCGGGCCATCCACATCGAACCGCATCCTTCGGCTCAGCCCGGGATGCGGATTGGCGCGGCCCGATTTGAGGCCGCAGTTTTTCGGTTGGGCCTGGATCGGCTGCCATGGTCGAAAAGCCAGCTCTTTGTGAGCTCGGATACGAGCACGTAGAGCGCAGTAATCGTGAGCAGCCCTGCCAGTACGGGTGTTGCCAGGGGCACAAATCCGAACCAGCCGGCGAATGGGACGAAAGGGATGGCGATGGCGACAACAGCAACGCCGACTGCGAGGCCGGCAAGCAGAAGACTCGGACGGCTGCGCCAGAGTCTCCTGCGGGTCCGCACGACGAGCACGATAGCGAGTTCGGTGAGCACGGATTCCACGAACCACGCGGTCTGGAATGTAGCTGCCGTGGCATGAACGGCCAGAAGGAGGAACGCGAAGGTTGCAAAGTCGAAGAGCGAGCTCACCAGCCCGAAACTCACCATGAACCGTCGCACGAAATGGATATCCCAGTGACGCGGACGGCGCACCTGATCGACATCGACATTGTCCCCCGCAATTGCGAGAGCCGGGATGTCGGAGAGGAAATTGTTCAGCAGGATCTGCTTGGCCAGCAGAGGCAGAAACGGCAGGTAAAGCGAGGCGGCTGCCATGCTGATCATGTTGCCGAAATTGGCGCTGGTCGTGATGGAGATGTACTTCATCGTGTTGGCGAAGGTCTTGCGGCCATCGTCGACGCCCCTCACCAGTACGCCCAAGTCGCGCTTGAGCAGGATGATGTCCGCGGCTTCGCGCGCCACATCGACGGCCGTATCGACCGAAATGCCGATATCTGCTTCATGGAGCGCCGGCGCGTCGTTGATGCCATCGCCCAGATAGCCGACCACGTGGCCGCTCCGCCGCAACGCCTCGACTATGCGCTCTTTCTGGTTCGGGTCGATCTCGACGAAGAGATCGGTATTGCGGACACTGGCCAGAAGCCCGTTCTTCGTCAGCTTCGAGAGATCCTCGCCGGTCATGATCCTGTCGGCCCGCAGACCCACGGCCTCGGCCAGATGCGCCGCGACATAGCGGTTGTCGCCGGAAATGACCTTCACGCCGATGCCTCGGCCGGCAAGCGCCGACAGTGTCTCCCGCACCCCCTCCTTTGGCGGATCGAGAAACAGCAGGAACCCTGCGAACGCCATGTCAGCCTCGTCGTCACGGCTGAAGCCCGCCTTGCTCTGAAATCGCCGGACCGCCAGGCCGAGAACGCGATAGCCTTGCGCGCTCCAGCGTCTGAATCGTTCGTCGATTGCCTCGCGTTCCGTCGCGCCGAGGGGTGTCAAGCCACGCGAACCTTGCACGAAGCCGCAAGCGTCGAGGACGTTCTGCACGGCTCCCTTGGTGATAAGGATCTGCTCGCCCTTCCTGTCCCGCACTGCGACCGACAGGCGCTTGCGCACAAAATCGTAGGGGATCTCATCGATCTTGGTGAAGCGGGACAAATCCTCCCGTCTATGCGTTACGCTTGCAATCGCCTCGTCCAGAGGGTTCTTCAGGCCCGTCTGCAGAGTCGCGTTGAGCCAGGCGAAAAGCAGGACGTCTGTTGATGCATTACCCTCGACGTCGAACGATCCATCGAGGTGGATGACACCCTCCGTCAGTGTCCCGGTCTTGTCGGTGCACAGCAGATCCATGCTGCCGAGATTCTCGATCGCATCGAGACGGCGCACGATGACACCACCGGCGGCCATCGTCCGGGCGCCCCGGGCCAAGGTCACGCTGATGATCGCCGGAAGCAGTTCGGGCGTCAGACCAACCGCCAGCGCCAGTGAAAACAAGAGCGATTCGATGAAGAGCCGGTTGAGCATCACATTGGCGAAGAACACCAGGATGACGATCACAAGCATGATCTCGGTCATCAGATATCCGAACATCCTGATGCCGCGAGCAAACTCGGTCTCGGGTATCCGTCGCTCCAGTGCTTCGGCGATCGACGCGAATTCGGTGTGCGCCCCCGTGGTGACGGCCAGCACCTTTGCCGTTCCGCTGCGAACCGAGGTACCGGTGAAGACGGCATTGGTCCGCTGCGCGATGCCGGCTTCGGGCGCGGAGCGGCCGGCGGACTTCACGACGGGAAAAGTTTCACCGGTCAGAACGGATTCGCTGACGTTGAAATCCCGCGACTCTAGGATGACGCCGTCGACGGGAATCAGGTTGCCAGCCGACAGGCAGACGACGTCGCCGGGAACGATCTCCTCGACATCGACGGTGCGTTCGAAACTGTCGCGAAGCACGGTCACCTTACGGGAGATTCGGTTCTGCAGCGCCTTCATCGCTCGCGAAGCGCCATACTCCTGAGTGAAGCTGAGGACGCAGCTGGCAAGCACGATCACGCCGATGATAGCGGCTTCATGCCCCTCCCCGACGAACGCCGAAACAGCAGCGGCAAAGACCAGGATCAGGACCAACGGGCTGCGAAACTGCCGCGCGAATACGCTTAGCGCCGATCCGCCGGCCCGAGGCGCCAGCGCATTGCGACCGAATTTGGCCAGCCGGATTGCGGCGTCAACGCTCAGCAAGCCGGACGTGGAGGTTTCCAGCTGGGCGACCAGCTCATCGGTGGTGAGCGACCAGTATGCAGCCTCGACGTCGCCGGAAAAGCGGCTGATCGGTCGCTCCTCACCTGGAACACCGTCCAGCCGATCCGGGCTATCTGCCGTGGTGGTCACCATGGTCGTGCAGTCAATTTGAAAGCAGGCGGCTGATGCTGCTCTCGCCGATCAGGGAGCGTGTGATGCCGCCAAAGGCCCATTCCCTGAGCCGGCTGTGTCCGTAGGCCCCGGAAACGATCAGATCGGCGTGGATCGAACGAGCAAATGTCACCAGCGCCTCGCCATCCGCGGTACTAGCGATCACTTCGGTTCGCGCCATGATGCCATGCTGTTCCAGAAACACCGCCACATCGGCGAGGCTGTCGCGAACATCCTCACCCGAGGCAGTCTCCATCGTGGCGACGACAACTTCCTTGGCTTTGGCAAGGAACGGCAGAGAGTCGGATAGGGCTCTTCGTGCTTCCCGGCTGTCCTTCCAAGCGACCAGGACGGTTCTCCCGACCAGGTGTTCAGCATTGACCGCTGCAACCAGCACAGGGCGACCGGCCCCGAGTACCAGGCTTGCTATGTCGAGCGCACGGAAGACATCGTCGTTGCCATCGCCGGTCACGATGAGATCAGCTGAACGGGCTACCAGCCCCAGGGCGCGAGTCGGACCGCAGATATATTGTTTCCATTCGCTGCTGATGGAGTGCGGGACAAGCCTCTCGAAGATGTCACGCAGTTCGGCAAGACGCTTCTCGATCTCCTGCCGTTTGACCTGCATGACCTCGCCTTCATAGACTAGGCCTTCACCCGTGGCCACCAAGGGCGGAACATCCGCGGCAGCGAAGCCGACGAGGTGAGCATCGAAGCGATGCGCCATTTCCGCCGCAAGCTTCACGATTGGCGCGGGATCCGCATCGACGGCCAAGTTGACGACAATCGTTTTGTAGGACATGCGGGCACCTCACAGAGTGGGCTTCCCTAATGCTCCTTCGGGGGGCGAAGCACTTTGATGTGGGTCAAAATAAGGGAGCGAGTTGTTTGCGAATGGATGCTTGGATGCTAAATCTGCCACCGGCAGTGTTCTCGATGCAGGGCAAGACGTGACAGAGAAGGGGTCAGCTTCTTCCGCGGACGTGGTCGCCAAGTCGCCCGTTCCGTCAATTCCTCCGGCAAGGCATGACGATGTGCCCGGACGTCAGCTTCTCGCGCGGATGTTCGACCAGGCTCCCGGCTTCATGACCCTGCTGAAGGAACCAGGCCACGTGTTCGAATTCGCGAACGCAGCCTACAGACGGATGGTCGGTGAGCGGCAGGTCATCGGCAAATCCGTGCGAGAAGCGTTTCCCGATCTGGAGGGTCAAGGCTTCTTCGAGCTGCTGGATCGCGTCTACGAAACCGGCGAACCCTATGTGGGTCGAAGCGTCAAGGTCGTCTATCGGAACGTCGAAACAGGCGCCGCCGAGGAACGGATCCTCGACTTCGTCTATCAGCCCGTCAGAGCGGCCGACGACCAGATCACTGCCATCTTTGTTCAAGGCACCGACGTCAGCGACCTGTCGTTCGCCAATGCTGCGCTGCAGCTGCGCGAGGATCACCTGCGTTCGATCCTGGCGACAGTTCCCGATGCGATGATCGTCATCGACGAAAGTGCAAACATCCAGTCCTTCAGCACCGCGGCGGAGATGTTGTTTGGCTACGAGGCCGGCGAGGTCATCGGGCAGAACGTCAAGATGCTGATGCCCTCGCCCTACCGGGAGGAGCATGACGCATACATGCAGCGCTACCTGAAGACGGGAGAACGCCGCATTATCGGACTTGGCCGCACGGTGACCGGGATGCGCAAGGACGGATCGACCTTTCCGATGGAACTGGCTGTCGGCGAAATGCATCCGGGAACAGGGCGCTTCTTCACCGGCTTCTGCCGCGACCTGACGGATCGCCACAGGACTGAGGCCAGGATGCAGGAGCAGCAGCAGGAGCTGCTGCACATGGCACGTTTTACCGCGCTCGGCGAAATGGCCTCGACATTGGCGCATGAGATAAACCAGCCGCTGACGGCCATCACGAACTACCTGAAGGGCAGCCGGCGCCTCTTGGAAAAGAGCAATGATCAGCACGCGGCCCTGCTCAGGGACGCCGTCGAAAAAGCGGCCGAGCAAGCCCTGCGCGCTGGCGACGTTATCCGTCGCCTCAGGGATTTTGTCGCCAGGGGAGAAAGCGAGCGCCAGGTTGAGCGCCTGCCGTCTCTGATCGAAGACGCCTCCTCGCTCGCGTTGGTGGGCGCCAGGGAAGCGGATGTGCGTGTCACCTACGAGCTTGATCCAGCCGCCGAACTTGTTTTGACCGACCGCATCCAGATCGAACAGGTGTTACTGAACCTGATGAGAAACGCGGTGGAGGCCATGCAGGGTGCGCCGCGCCGAGAGTTACACATCGTCACAGCGGCCAGGCACGATGGCATGGCGGAAGTCGGCGTGATCGACACCGGGCCGGGGCTGGCGCCGGAGGTATCAGCCCAGCTCTTCCAACCTTTCGTGACCACCAAGAAACAAGGAATGGGCGTGGGGCTGTCCATTTGCCGCACTATCGTCGAGTCGCATGGCGGGCATATCTGGGCCGAGTCAGTGCCCGGTGGGGGCACAGCGTTCCGGTTCACCTTGCGCGCCGTCGAAAAGGAAGAGGTTGCCCGTGGCCAGTGATGTCGTGCATGTGGTCGACGACGATATCGATGTGCGCAAGTCGCTGGGTTTTCTCCTTGCGACAGCCGACTTTGCCGTACGCCTTCACGAATCCGCGAGCGCGTTTCTGGCAACGGAAACGAAGGAGATTGACGGCTGCATCGTAACCGATGTGCGCATGCCCGGCATAGACGGCATCGAATTCCTTCGGCAACTGAGAGGACGCGGCCATGCCGTTCCGGTCATTGTGATGACAGGGCACGCGGATGTTGCTCTAGCCGTCCAGGCGATGAAGGAGGGAGCCGCAGACTTCATCGAGAAGCCGTTCGACGACGAGGTGCTGATCGAGGCGATCCGGTCAGCCCTGGGCAGTCGCAATCATGCTGTTGCCACGCATCCGCAAGCAGTGGAGATCCGTGCGAATCTTTCCAAGCTCTCGGAGCGCGAGCGCCAGGTGCTCGACGGGCTTGTCTCCGGATTGCCGAACAAGACGATCGCCTATGATCTCGGCATCAGTCCGCGCACCGTGGAAATTCACCGCGCGAACGTTATGAGCAAGATGGGCGCTGGGAGCCTGTCACATCTGGTGCGCATGGCTTTGATAGCCGATCCGAAGACGTAGAGCGGTTCAGCGTTTCGCGAAACCGCCCAACCGCTCTAAGTATTCTGCGCAATTCCAGACGGAGAACCGACACACCTTCCCTGGAATTGCTCTAGTGTGAACTCTGCATTGGATCCCAGTCACTCTTCTCGGGATCCCATGGACGCCAGTGGGTGGGATGAACGTCGACCCGTGCGCCGGTAGCGGCGTTTTTCCAGCCCAAAAGCTCTTTCCTACAAGGGAATACGAGCACATGCGCACCGTCCTGATCAAAGACAGCCAGTTGAAGACTGGGGCCAGATGGCGCGCTCGCGATGGGATTCCACATCGAGCTATCCTGATCCAAGGAATGGTCTGACGCTTTGACTTGAATCATTTTTCGAACGGCACGACTTTCCATCGCCGCGCATCGGTTCTTTGATGCAGGGCCTCGGGCTCCACGGCGAGCCAGCTCAAGGCAATGGCCGCGCCAATTCCAGACCCTGCCCCGGTAACGATCGCCGTCCTGCCTTTGAAATCCATGGTCGTGGCTCCGTTGATGGAGCAGCAGATAGCGATCGCCGGAGCGCGTTGCCTTGGCTGCCGTCAAATCGAGATCATGGTCTGCCACGCAGCATCACCCGCGTTGGTGCCAACCCGTCCTCGCTTTGTTTGACGCGGATCAAAGATCGCAGCTCAAAGCGGTGCTTCGATGTTTGCCTCGATAGGCTGAGCATGGCTTGACCACACGCGCGCGACGATCCGCGCCACACGCGGAAATCGCGAAGTGATGGGACGGGTCTCGCAAGGACGCCTACCGAGCGGGTCCGCTGGCCTCGGCTCTAACGCCTCGTGGCAATCCTGGTGGGAAGAGCAGAGGCAGCGGCACTTGCCGATCAACCTGTTCTATGGAGAGAACCATGGCCGAAGCCGCCACCAAACTGCCCGTGAAAACCGAGAAAGCCGCTCCTGCGTCGCCGAGATCCGACAACTGGACGACGCCGCTCGAGAGCTTGCGTCGCGAGGTCGACCGGCTTTTCGACGACTTCCATCCCTTCCATCCCTTTGACTTCCGGCTGCCGTCCTCCCGCTCGCTTTTCGGCCGCGACCTGCCCACGTTCCGCAGCACTGCCTGGCCGGTAGCTCCGGCAATGGACCTGGTGGAAAAGGCCAACGGTTTCGAGATTTCGGCTGAACTGCCGGGCATCGACGAGAAGAACGTCGATATCAAGCTCGCGAACAACATTCTGACCATCAAGGGCGAGAAGAACGAGGAAAAGGAAGAGAAGGAGAAGGACTATTATCTCTCGGAGCGCCGCTATGGCTCCTTCCAGCGCTCGTTCCAGTTGCCCGAAGGAGTGGATGCCGACAAGATCGACGCCAGCTTCGCCAAAGGCGTGCTGACCGTGAAGCTGCCGAAGACGGCGGAAGCCCAGAAAGCTGAGAAGAAGATCACCGTCAAGGCCGCCTAACGGCGCCTGCGAGAGCCAGTGCACGGGAAGGTGCGCTGGCCCTGCTTTTCCAGCTTGGCTGTAATTGGCTTATCCAGGCTGATCGCCGGCTTGGAAGGAGCATTCCTCTTTTCCGTGTCAGCTTGCCGTTACGCGATTTCAAGCTTGCTCCACTCGCGCGCAAGCAAGTCTTCAATGACCCGCATCACCGGGCCATTCTCCCGGGCGAGCAAATCTTCGAAATGGGCGATGTTGGCCCGCGTAATGAATCTGTCCACGACAATCCCTCGAATGTCGTTTTGACGTTCTCATTTCAAACCGGACGTAGCGTGCATCCCACCCCGGTTTGTTCACATTCTGCGGCCCCTCGGACTTCGGCGCCTGGCAAGACCGATCGGCAATGTTTGCAGGTGCGTGCATGGGAATTTGATCTGGCTCAATGTGAGCACCGCGCTCACGCGGCAAAAGCTATTGAAGGATTTGCCACGGTTTTCTCCTAAACAGGACTTCGGACATGAACTATCAGCGGTTCTTCGAAGATGCGATCGACCAGCTCCACGCCGAGCGTCGCTACCGCGTTTTCGCCGACCTCGAGCGCATCGTGGGCAAGTTCCCGCGCGCCGTCTGGCGTTCCAACGGCCGCG
Organism: Mesorhizobium sp. WSM4887; assembly: GCF_029625865.1. Lineage (NCBI taxonomy): Bacteria > Pseudomonadati > Pseudomonadota > Alphaproteobacteria > Hyphomicrobiales > Phyllobacteriaceae > Mesorhizobium > Mesorhizobium sp. WSM4887. The sequence goes on along the minus strand of NZ_JARTVP010000002.1, from coordinate 591,605 downwards.
CCCAGGAAATCACCGTATGGTGCTCCAACGACTATCTCGGCATGGGCCAGAACGCCGATGTCATCGCCGCTTTCCAGAGCGCTGCCGGCAAGATGGGTTCGGGTGCCGGCGGCACCCGCAACATTTCCGGCACCTCGAACCCGCTGGTCGAGCTCGAGCATGAGCTTGCCGACCTGCACGACAAGGAAGCGGCGCTGGTGTTCACTTCCGGCTTCGTCTCCAACGAGGCCTCGATCTCGACCATTGCCCGGCTTCTGCCCAACTGCCTGATCATCTCGGACGAGCTGAACCATGCCTCGATGATCGAAGGTGTGCGCCGCTCGGGCGCGGAGAAGAAGATCTTCCGTCACAACGACGTCGCGCATCTGGAGAGCCTCTTGCAGACGGCAGGGCGCGAACGCGCCAAGCTGATCGTGTTCGAAAGCGTCTATTCCATGGACGGCGACATTGCGCCGATCAAGCAGATCGTCGAACTCGCCGAGCGTTACAACGCCATGACCTATATCGACGAGGTCCATGCCGTCGGCATGTACGGGCCGCGCGGCGGCGGCATCACCGAGCGCGAAGGCCTGGCCGACCGCATCGACATCATCCAGGGCACGCTGGCCAAGGCCTTCGGCACGCTGGGCGGCTATATCACCGGCACCAGCGCTGTGATCGACGCCGTGCGCTCCTATGCGCCGGGCTTCATCTTCACCACCGCGCTGCCGCCGGCCATCGCCGCCGCCACCACCGCCTCCATCCGCCACCTCAAGCGCTCGCAGGCCGAGCGCGACGCGCAGCAGCGTCAGGCGGCGCGCACCAAGCAGGTGCTTGCCGCGGCCGGGCTGCCGGTGATGGAATCCGCCACCCACATCGTGCCGGTGCTGGTCGGCGATCCCGAGCTTTGCAAGATGGCGAGCGACCGGCTGCTCGGCGTGCACGGCATCTACATCCAGCCGATCAACTATCCAACGGTGCCGCGCGGCACCGAGCGGCTGCGCATCACGCCGACGCCGTTCCATTCGGATGCGCTGATCGCCGAACTGCAGGACGCGCTGGTCGAGACCTGGGATGCGCTGGGCATTCCCTATGGCGCCGCCGGCAGGCCTGCCGTCGCCAAAACCGACCGGATCATTCCGCTGCTGGTGAACAACGCGGGCGGCTAGCTCCAAGGTGCAAACTTGATCCGGCGCAATGCGCGAAAGTGTCCAGCAAGCGACAATAGAAACAGATCTGAAGGATCGCAAAGATGACACACTCTGTTTCGCATACTTCCCTCACCCATGCCGCCGAGCAGGCGCAGCAATGGGTGAACGAACTCGCCAAGGATCTGGACTGGAATGAGCAGAGCGCGTTTCGGTTGTTGAAGTCGGTCCTCCATGCCTTGCGCGACTGGCTCTCGCCCGAGGAAATGGCCGATCTGTCGGCACAGTTGCCGACGTTGATCAGAGGCATTTACTTCGAAGGCTGGAACCCAGCCGAACCGGCGTGGGAACGGAAGAAGCGCGACTTCGTCATCTGCGTCCGCAACAGTTTTGGCTACGAGCCGGAGATCGACGTCGACAAGGCTATTGGAGCGGTGTTCAAGCTCCTCGACCGCCATATCTCCCACGGCGAGATCGTCCAGGTCCGAAACTCGATGAAGAAGTCGCTGCGCCAACTCTGGCCGGAGGAATGACCGATGTTTCGCGATCGCCAAGACGCGGGGCAAAAGCTCGGTGCCTCGCTGGAGCGCCTCCAACTGCAGGATCCAATTGTACTCGCCTTGCCGCGCGGCGGCGTTCCTATAGCGGCCGAAGTGGCCAAGGCTCTCCAGGCACCCCTGGATCTGGTCATCGTTCGTAAAGTCGGAGCGCCAGGAAATCCGGAACTTGCCGTGGCCGCCATCGTGGACGGAGACCCGCCGGACGTCGTTCTCAACCGAGAAATCGTCGAAGCTTACGCTCTCGATGACAGCGCCCTTCGTGTTTTGATCGCGCAGGAACGGCCGGAATTGGAGCAACGCCGGGCAATATATCGCGGAAAAGAGCAGCCTCTGTCAGTGGCCGGCAAAACGGTGATTGTCGTTGACGACGGGGCGGCGACCGGAACGACGATGAAGGTGGCTATCCGCGCGTTGAAGCGACGTTCGCCGCGAAAGATAATCGTAGCGCTTCCGGTCGCACCGCCGGAGACCGTTGACGAGCTCGCGCAGGAAGCGGATTTGACGATCTGCCTCAACCAGCCTGCCCGCTTCCGGGCGCTCAGCTATTATTATGGCACCTTTCCGCAACTCTCCGACAGCGAGGTGCTTGATATGGTGGCGCTGGCTCGCGACGATCGCCGCAATGCTGTCGAAAGAGCACGTTCCGGCGCAAACGCCGCAAGCAAATCGCGGCATGAGGCCGGCACCTAGGAGTTCCGCGATGCAGATCCGCACCCTTTCCACTTTGGAATGCACCAAGCTGCTGATGGCCCATCGCGTCGGTCGCTTGGCCTGCGCGAAGGACGGACAACCTTATATCGTGCCGTTCTACTATACCTACGCAGACAACCGTCTCTATGCATTTTCGATGGTGGGCAAGAAGATCGACTGGATGCGCATCAATCCACTTGTGTCGGTGCAAGTCGATGAACACAGCACCGCCCGAGGTTGGAAAAGCGTCGTCGTCGACGGCCGTTATGAGGAACTATCCCATCGGATCGGACACGAGGTGCAGCTTGATCACGCATGGTCGTTGCTGAGCAAGCACGCCGACTGGTGGGAGCCAGGCGCGCTCAAGCCGACCGCATCCTCAGACGCGGAGCATCTTCCTCATGTATTCTTCAGCATCTTCATCATGGAAGTTTCGGGCCGCGAGGCGTCGGAGAGCTAACCCTTCGACAGCGCGGTCATGCGGAAGCCGTGCCAAGCCAACTGCCGGTCGATGCGGCTGGCCGCATATGCGGCCGACCTGAGGCCCCGCCATGGACTCGCTCATAGTCCAACTTGGTGTCGCCCTGACGATAGGCCTCCTCGTTGGATTGGAGCGCGGCTGGCGAGAGCGCGATGCACCCGATCGGAGCCGCACTGCGGGCATCCGGACATTCGGCATTACGGGACTTCTCGGCGGTGTCATCGCGGCGTTGGCCGAAGCGCTCAATGCGATTTCCGTATTGATCGCCGGCTTTCTCGTCTTTGCCGGCATCTTTGCCTGGTACAAGGCGCGCGAAGCTGCGCATGACGAGGATTTCAGTGTTACGACCGTTATTGCGGGTTTGGCTGTCTTTGTCCTTGGAGCGCTCTGCGTAGCGGGCGATTTCCGCGTTGCAGCCGCGGGTGGCGCAGCCCTCGCCGCACTGCTTGCAAGCCGCGAGGTTCTGCACGGACTCTTGCAGCGCCTTACCTGGATAGAGCTTCGCTCGGCATTGATACTCGCGGCGATGACCGTGATCGTGCTGCCTCTGCTCCCCGACCGCACATTGGATCCCTGGGGCGGTTTCAACCCGCGCGAGATTTGGCTCCTGACAGTGCTGATGGCCTCGATCTCCTTCGCTGGTTACGTCGCAGTACGCGTCCTCGGAAACGCACGTGGCTTGATTGTCAGTGCCCTTGCCGGCGCGGTCATCTCATCCACCGCTGTTACCTTGTCGCTGGCTCGCACGGCCAACGGAGCGAACAGCTCCTTGTCTTTTGCAGGCGCCGCTTCTCTGGCCGCCATGGTCTCGATCCTGCGTGTCTGCCTCGTTGTCACGATGATGACGCCAAGTGTGGCATCGTTCATCGCCACCCCCGCGCTTGCGGCGGCCCTGGTATTCGCCGCCTGCGGAGCGATCGCATTGGCAATTCAGGGCCAAGAGCCGGAGACCCCTGCCGCAACGCGCAATCCGTTCGAAGTGGCGCCGTTGCTGGCTTTTGCAATGCTTTTCGCGGTCGCCTCGACGGCGAGCGCTGCATTGGCTTCGCAATTTGAGGAACGAGGCCTGCTTGCGGGTTCTGCGGTCGCGGCAGCGTTCGATGTCGACGCTTCGGTGCTCAGTGCTCTACGCCTGGTTAAGCAGTCGATCCCGGTCGAGACGATCGGACACGCCGTGCTGACGGCGCTTGCGGCAAACGCTGTTGGACGCCTGTGCCTGGCGGCATTCGCAGGACCGGCGAGGTTCTGGCTGCCCGTGGCCGGCATGACTTTGATTGCGGCAGCTGCGGGTTACGGCGTCATACAACTCCTGTAGGTCCATACGAGCTTGTCTGCGCTGAACGGCCCCCGGCAACGAGCTGGATTTGACCAGCGTCAAGGCCGCCGACCTCTCCTTCCTGTTGAATGCGCCCATCACTCCAAAGGTGGGAGGGCCCGATGGCCACAACAGACATCAATGTCCCTATCCAGGAAGCCGCAACCACAGCATCGACGAAATTAAGGCTGGGATCGCTTACGGCACTCGTCATCGGCTCGATGGTGGGCTCGGGCGTCTTCAGCCTGCCCCAGAATATGGCGGCCGGCGCTGGTCCACTTGCTATCCTGATCGGCTGGACGGTCACGGCGGTCGGCATGCTCGCGCTGGTATTCGTCTACCAGTCGCTGGCGGTGCGCCGACCGGACCTCGATGCCGGCCCCTACGCTTACGCCAAGGCCGGCTTTGGCCCCTTCATCGGCTTCAACAGCGCCTGGGGCTATTGGATCAGCGCATGGGTCGGCAATGTGTCCTACGCGGTAATCGTCTTCAGCGCGTTGTCCTATTTCTTCCCAGCCTTCGGTGACGGGAACACGTGGCAGGCAGTGCTCGGCGCATCGATCCTTTTGTGGATCATCCATTTCCTCGTTCTTGCAGGCATTCGCCAGGCTGCAATCGTCAACACCTTCGTGACCGTGGCCAAGATCGCTCCGGTGGTCCTTTTCGTCGGGGTTGTCGCGGTCGCCTTCAAGCTCAATGTTTGGTCGCTCGACTTCACTGGACTCGCCAACGCTTCCCTCGGTTCGATCGCCACTCAGGTGAAGAGCACGATGCTGGTGACGCTGTGGGTGTTCATCGGTATCGAGGGCGCCAGCGTGTTCTCCGCGCGGGCGGAGCGCCGCAAGGACATCGCCACCGCGACAGTACTAGGCTTCTTCACCTGCCTCGCGCTTTATGCGCTGGTATCGCTGCTTTCGCTCGGCATTTTGAGCCAACCCGAACTGGCCGCCCTTAAGAACCCATCCATGGCGGGCGTGCTGGAGGCAGTTATCGGGCCTTGGGGTGCCGTGCTCATCAATCTTGCGCTCGTCGTCTCGGTCGTCGGCGCCTTCCTTAGTTGGACCCTGCTTGCCGCCGAGATCCCGCATGTCGCCGGCAAGGACGGAACGATGCCGAAGTTCTTCGGCAACGAGAGCGAACGCGGCGTCCCCTCGACCTCCCTGCTCATCACCAATCTGCTTGTCCAGGGCTTTCTGGTGATCACACTCTTCGCTCAGAGCACCTACCAGGCGCTTTTCTACATCGCCTCGGCGGCAATTCTCGTTCCCTACATCTTCTCGGGCGCCTTTGCCGCGAAACTTGCGCTGACCGGGGAGAGCTATGAGAGCGGCGAGCGGCGTTCCGGCCCCCTCATCGCCGGCGTGCTGGCAACGATCTACGGGCTGTGGCTCGTCTATGCGGCGGGGCCTGCGTATCTGTTCATGTGCGCGATCCTTTATGCACCGGGCATCATCTTCTACGTCTGGGCCCGCCGCGAGGCCAATCAGCGCGCCTTCCACCCCGTGGAGGCGATCATCGCAGTCGCGCTCGTCGCCGTCGCAATCCTTGCCGTCTACGAGATGTGGACCGGCGCCGTCAGCGCGCTTTGAGAGTCGTCCCATGGCAAATCTGGGGGTTCATTCGGAGGTCGGTCGCCTGCGCGAGGTAATGGTCCACAGGCCGGATCTCAGCCTACGCAGGCTGACGCCGGACAACTGCAAGTCGCTGCTGTTCGACGACGTGTTGTGGGTAAAGCGGGCGCGCCAGGAGCACGACGTCTTCGTCGATGCCTTGCGTGAGCGCGGCGTGGTGGTTCATTCGTTCGGCGAACTCCTCGCCGCGACCATGGGGATCGGCAAGGCGCGCTACTGGCTGCTAGATCGCCGGGTGCACGCCGGCGTGGTTGGCCTTGACATGGTCGACGAGATGCGAGGCTGGCTGAACGAAATGTCGGCCGGCCTGCTGGCAACCTGTCTGGTCGGCGGCATCGCTCGCGCCGAGCTGCCGTTCGAACCCAAGGGTTTGACGGGAAGAACGCTCGCGCCTCAGGACTTCGTCCTGCCGCCATTGCCCAACCAGCTCTTCACCCGCGACAGCTCCTGCTGGATCTACCGCTCTGTCTCCGTGAATGCCATGTACTGGCCTGCCAGGCGACCGGAAGCGGCCAATGTCGAGGCGGTTTATCGCTTTCACCCGCATTTCCGTGACAGTGGCGTTCCATTCGTGTCACCCCAGGCGGGAACAGGTATCAGCCTGGAAGGCGGCGACGTCATGCCCGTCGGCGGCGGCGTCGTTCTCGTCGGGATGGGGGAGCGCACCACGCCGCAGGCAGTCGGCGATCTCGCCCGCAGCCTGTTCGCGGCCGGCGAAGCCACACATGTGATCGCAGCGCTGATGCCGCGCGACCGCTCCTTCATGCATCTCGACACCGTCTTCACCTTCTGCGACCGGGACCTTGCCACCATGTACCCGCCGGTGGTCGACAGGCTGCGCTGCTTCTCGATCCGGCCCGGAGACGGCAATGCGGCGGTGGAGGTCAAGGAAGAGAACGCCCCCTTCACAAAGGTCGTGGCGGAGGCTCTGGGCTTGAAATCGCTGCGGATCATCGCCACCGGCGGCGACCGCTACGAGGCCGAGCGCGAGCAATGGGACGACGGCAACAACGTCGTCGCGGTCGAGCCGGGCGTCGTCATCGGATACGACCGCAACGTCTACACCAACACCCTTCTGCGTCGCGCCGGTATCGAGGTGATCACCGTCGAGGGCGCCGAGCTCAGCCGCGGCCGCGGCGGCGGCCATTGCATGACCTGCCCCGTCGCACGCGACCCGATCTGAAAGGACATCCAATGTCGATCAACCTGCATGGCCGCTCGGTGCTTTCACTGGATGACCTTTCGGCCGAAGAGATCCGCTTCCTTCTGAAGCTGGCCGCCGATCTGAAGGCCGCCAAGCAGGCTGGGCATGAGATACCCCGCCTGGTTCGCAAGAACATCGCCCTCATCTTCGAAAAGGATTCGACCCGCACACGAACCGGGTTCGAGGTGGCGGCCTATGATCAGGGCGCGCACGTCACCTATTTCGGCCCGTCCGGCAGCCATATCGGGCACAAGGAATCCATGAAGGACACAGCTCGCGTGCTCGGGCGGATGTATGACGCCATCGAGTATCGCGGCTTTGCCCAGCACCAGGCCGAAATGCTGGCGGCGCACGCCGGCGTGCCTGTTTACAACGGCCTGACGGATGAAGCGCACCCGACGCAGACCCTCGCCGATTTCATGACGATGCGTGAGTTCACGCATAAGCATCTGTCGGACATGACCGTCGCATTCGTCGGCGAGGGACGCGACAACGTCGCCCAGTCGCTGGCATTGGGAGCCGCCAAGGTCGGCATGGACATGCGCGTCGCATCGCCGCAGGAGCTGTGGCCAGACCAGGAATTCTGCAACCACGTCAGGGGACTCGCGGAGCGCAGCGGGGGCCGCTTCCGGCTCGATGAAGACATGAAGGGCTGCGTCCAGGATGCCGACTTCATCTACACCGACGTCTGGATGTCGATGGGCGAGGACAAGTCCGGCTGGCCGGAGCGCATCCGTCTTCTGACGCCCTATCGGGTGACGAAAGAAGTGATGGCGGCCAGCGGCAATCCGCATGTCAAGTTCATGCACTGCCTGCCGGCATTCCACGACACCGAAACCGAAGTCGGAGCCTATATCGCGCGCGAATTCGGCATCGACTGCATGGAGGTGACCGACGAGGTGTTCGAGTCTGGCGCCTCGATCGTCTTCGACCAGGCGGAAAACCGGATGCACACGATCAAGGCGCTGCTCGTCGCAACGATCGGCAACTGACATGCTGATCGTTGCGGCTCTCGGCGGGAACGCGCTGTTGCGGCGCGGCGAACCCATGACCGCCGAAAACCAGCGCAACAACGTCAAGCGCGCCGCGTCCGCCCTCGCCGCGCTGATCGACGAAGGCCATTCGCTCGTGATCACGCATGGCAACGGTCCGCAGGTCGGGCTGCTCGCGCTACAGTCGGCGGCCTCGTCCGGCGGCGCCTTCCCACTCGACGTTCTTGGTGCGGAAAGCGCCGGCATGATCGGCTACATGATCGAACAGGAGCTTGCCAATCTCGCCTCTCAACGACTGTACGCTACACTGCTGACGCAGGTGAAAGTCGACCCACGCGATTCCGCATTTTCCAACCCGACAAAGCCGATCGGCCCGGTCTATGACGAAGCGACGGCGCGGCGGATCGCAGGAGAGCGCGGCTGGTCCATTGCGCCCGATGGCGATAAATGGCGCAGGGTTGTGCCCTCGCCCCGTCCGGTCGAGATTCTGGAAGCGTCCGTCATTTCCTTCCTGATCGACCATGGCGTCATCGTCGTCTGTACCGGTGGCGGCGGCGTTCCTGTTGTCGCGCGCGAAGATGGTGGCATGGTCGGCGTCGAAGCCGTCATCGACAAGGATCTGGCCAGCTCGCTGCTGGCGCGCCAGCTGAAGGCCGACATGCTCTTGATGCTCACGGATGTGGACGCAGTCTATGTGGGCTACGGCACGCCGGATGCCCGCGCACTGCGCAATGTCGGCGCCAAGGAACTGTCAGGGAAAGATTTCCCCGCCGGCTCGATGGGGCCCAAGATCAGTGCCGCGACCGAGTTCGTTCAGGCAACGGGCAATCCCGCGGCGATCGGCCGGCTAGAGGACGCGACGGAGATCGTCAAGCGGCGTCAGGGCACCTGGTTCGAAGCCTAGCCTCGTTTTGGATGCCCTCTCGGAACTTATTCGCCGAGCACACGACGCCTTTCCTCGAACTCCTCCTTGTCGATCTCGCCACGCGCAAATCGCTCCCTGAGAATGTCAAGCGGTGCGCGGCCCGCGACCGGGTGATGCGGCGACATTGGTCCCGACCACGGTCCGCCCAGCCCGCGGACGAGAAGGACCGCGGCCGCCACCAGCACCGCGAGGAAGAGCATCATGAACAGCGGACCGAAAATCATGGCATACCAACCTCCGCCCCACCACATCATGTGGGGTCCCCATTCGTACCTTCCGATGTCGGACGGCGCCTGCGCCCACGCCGCAATGGGCAAAAGGGCCGGAACTGCGCTCGCAACCGCGACGGACTTCATCAAAGCCTTCTGCATTGGCTTGCTCCAACTTGAATGAAAACCATTCTACGCCGTCGATCGGGATCCACTTTGCGCGAGATCAACCGCGTTCGGGGCGTGCCGTGTATCGTGCGCACGGCAATACAATGAGATGGACGGGGCCGCCGGATTCGCCATGCTGAGCGCATGATCAAAGTCGAACAGCCGAAGAGAGCGATGGAACAGTTCGAGACTCCGCAAGCCACCCCTGTCCGCTTGAGGACCATCCCAGCGGGGATCTGGGCGCTGGGCTTCGTCTCGCTGCTGATGGACGTCTCATCGGAGATGATCCACGCCTTGCTGCCTGTCTATCTTGTCACCGTCATGGGAGCGTCAATGGTGGCGGTCGGCACCATCGAAGGCATTGCCGAGGCGACAGCTGCCATCACTAAGGTCTTTTCGGGCGCGCTCTCGGATTGGCTGGGGAAACGCAAGCTGCTGGCGGTCATCGGTTACGGCCTCGCCGCTTTCACCAAGCCGGCATTCCCGCTGGCTTCCTCGATCGGCTGGCTCGTGGCGGCTCGCTTTGTCGACCGCGTTGGAAAAGGCATTCGCGATGCTCCGCGCGATGCCCTGATCGCAGACATCGCCCCCGCTCATGCGCGCGGCGCAAGCTTCGGGCTTCGCCAGGCGCTCGACACGGTTGGCGCGTTTATCGGACCGCTCCTGGCAAGGTCTCATGTGGCTGACTGCCAACCAGTTTCGGACCGTGTTCTGGGTCGCGGTCGCTCCCGGCCTTCTGGCGGTCGCGCTGTTGGTCGCAGCCGTCCGTGAGCCGGCTCGGCGCGCCGACCTGCGCCAAGTGCGTGCTCCCCTGAGCCTGCCCGAGCTCAAGCACCTAGGATCGTCCTTCTGGCTGGTCGTCTGCGTCGCCACCGTGTTCGCATTGGCCAGATTCAGCGAAGCGTTTCTCATACTGCGCGCGCAAGGCACGGGTTTGCCGATCGTGCTCGTCCCGCTGGTGCTGGTCGTCATGAACGTGGTCTACTCGCTCGCAGCCTATCCGGCCGGGGTGCTCTCCGACCGCGTCAATCGTCTGACGATGCTTATTCTCGGCTTCCTGATCCTCATTGCCGCGGACTTCGTGCTGGCATTTCCCGAAAATCTGGTCGGCGTAGCGCTCGGCGTGGCTCTCTGGGGCCTGCATATGGGGCTAACGCAAGGGCTTCTGGCAACGCTCGTCGCGGATACGGCTCCGCTGGAACTGAGGGGCACGGCCTTCGGGATGTTCAATCTGTTGGGCGGGCTGGCGCTGCTGGCAGCCAGCTTGCTGGCGGGCACGCTCTGGGATTTGTTCGGGCCGCGGATGACCTTCCTGGCAGGCGCGGCCTTCACGGCGCTAGCGCTCCTTGGACTCGGCCTGGTGCGTTGGCTGATGCCGACCCTTGGACGTAATGGGAAGGCGGAAGAAGGCGCGGTGTCCGACTCCTAACGCCGATGCAGAACAGCCCTTGTCGGCGTCCGGGCCATCGGATCACCGAATCACGCCCGCTCCCTCCAGGAACACGCGGACCGCGTAGCGAACCTGCTGCGCGTGTCCAACCAAAAGATGTCCACCGGTCTCATAGACGACCAGCTTTGCACCGGGGATCCTAGCAGCTGCGAATTCGGCTGCCGGCAGCGTGTTGAACAGGTCATCGCGCGCGGAGATGATCATTGTCGGCGCGGTGATTTCCTTCAACGGCAGCTCACGCAGTTCGGGGACGCTGTCGATCTTGATTCCGGGAAAACGCAGCGACAGCGGCTCGACGCTCCTGACGAAGCTCATGACGCGCTCCCTCTCGGCTTGGGGTGCGACGCTACCAGCGCCGGCCGAACGCCGAAAAAGCGAATGAGTATCGACGGTGCGACGGTCTCAGCGGCCCACCAGGCGAAATCGCCGCCGGCATTGACGGCCCAGAATGCGAACCTGTTGCCGAGGCTCACATTAATCGAAACGGGACTGGTGGGCGAATAAAGGGCTGGGACGACCAGAACGAGAGCGGCGACCCTGTCGGGGTGCCGCAGTGCTAGCTCGACCGCCGAACGAGCGCCGGCCGAAACACCGACAACCACCGCTTTGGGGACGTTCAGTCTTGAAAGCAGCGCTGCGTGCGCGTCGGCCTGCACGGCTGGAGAGGCGTCTCGCGGCACGGGCGTGCGCAGATAGCCGAAGCGCGACGGCGCGATGACCCGAAAGCCCCCACCCGCAAGATCAGCAGCAAGGGCGAGTCCCAAGTCAAAACCGCCGCCAGCGCCGTGGATCGACAGCAGCGGAATACCCGCGCCGCTGTCGGCATATTCGATCGGGCCGATGTCGAGGTTGGCGACCAGACTGCCTTGGCTGACGGCGTGGCGTAAACGACCAAGCTCGTTCCTGTAAAAAAAGAGAGCCACACCGCTAGTGGTCGCAATGGCGATGAGCATGACCAGCAGGAAACCGCCGATTCGACTCATTGCCAAGGCTCCTCCAAAGGACGAGCGAAGATTGACCCGGATGACGCAAGCAAGCGGATATCCCAATCCTTTGTGGCACCGCAAGGCGTTGACCAGCGGGAGCTAAGCCACGGCGGCGACGCCAACGACGTAGTTCTTGCCATAGGCCGCTGCGCATTTTGGGCAGGTCGTATAAAAGAAATACACGTCGCTGGCTTTGGGATTGCGCTGGCGCGCGAGTTGAAGCATTTCCTCATGCCAGCCCCTCACCTGCTCGAACGCCCCTTCGAAAACCCTGGTGATGAAGTCGCCCGTCAGCGTTGTCATTTCCTCCTCGGGCACCACCTTCGATATCGAAAAAAGGTGTTCGGTTTTCCAGGGCGAGAGATCGCGGCTGAGGACGATGAACTGACCTTCGGCCGAGGCGCCGGCCTCGTCGATGTGCTCGTTGACGCGCGCGAAAACGCTGCCCATGTTCACCGGAACATGCATGACGCTGTGGGTTGTCGCCCTGACGAACGGCTTGTCGGCGAAGTGCAGTTCCTGGTCGTCCCAGCCACCCGGGTTGAACCTAGGACAGCAACCAGTCGTGTTGACGCTGGCATCGTAGTGCGGTGTTTCGTTCGTCCGCATGACTGCCTCCTGATGTGAGCAGACGGCAGCAGAGCAGCCAAACACCTTGTCGACATTGATCGCGGTCAACACGCAGATGCGTCAATTGATGCGCATCAAAGCCGGTCGGCGATAAGAGAGCTATGTAAACCGGCCTGACACCCGGAGAAGACCATGGCTCACAAACAGGTATTGTTCCGCTCAGCGGCACGCGAAAAGATTCTTCGCGGCGCGACCCAACTAGCCGATGCAGTGCGGGTGACGCTCGGTCCACGTTCGAAGTCGGTTCTGATCGAAAGGAAATGGGGCGCGCCTATCGTCTGTAACGATGGGGTGACGATCGCCAAGGAATTCGACCTGAAGGACCCGGAAGAGAATCTCGGCGCGCGCATGCTGAGACAGGCCGCCGAGAAGACCGGCGACATGGTCGGTGACGGAACGAGCACGTCAACGATCCTCGCCCATGCGATGTTTGCCGATGGCGTGCGCAACGTCGTTGCTGGTGCCAGCGCGATCGACATCAAGCGGGGACTCGACCGTGCAGCGAAGCGCGCAATCGAGACGCTCAAGCAGATATCGCGGCCGGTCTCGACGAGACGCGAGAAGGAACAGGTGGCGACAATCTCCGCGCACAATGATCCGCTCATCGGCGAACTGATCGGCGAGGCCATGGAAAAAGTCGGCGGCGAAGGTGTCATCACGGTCGAGGAATCCAAGACCACCGAGACCGTCCTTGACGTGGTTGAAGGCATGCAGTTCGACCGCGGCTTCCTTTCTCCCTACTTCGCGACCGATACCGAAAAGATGGAAGCGGTGCTCGAAGACGCGCTCGTGCTTATCGTCGAAAAGAAGATCTCCACGCTCAACGACCTCATCAAGCTGCTCGAGGCCGTGGCGAAATCAGGTTCACCTTTGCTTGTGATCGCGGAGGACGTCGAGGGCGAGGCGCTTGCCACGCTCATCGTCAACCAGGTCCGCGGCACCTTCAAGAACTGCGCCGTGAAGGCGCCGGGCTTCGGCGACCGCCGCAAGGCCATGCTGCAGGACATTGCCGTCCTGACAGGCGGGCAGGTGATTTCTGAAGACCTAGGTCTCAAGCTCGAGAGCGTTGCAATGGCCCAGTTGGGGCGCGCCAAGCGCGTGGTTGTCGACAAGGACAACACCACGATCATCGGTGGCAGCGGCGACCAGAAGGCCATAAGAGGGCGCGTCGAGCAGATCAGGCGAGAGATCATCGATACGACCAGCGACTATGATCGCGAGAAGCTTCAGGAGCGGCTTGCCAAGCTCGCCGGCGGCGTGGCCGTCATCAAGGTGGGCGCACCGACGGAAGCGGAAATGAAGTCCAAGAAGGAGGCGCTCGACGATGCCATCAGCGCCACCAAGGCGGCTGTCGCGGAGGGCATCGTTCCTGGTGGCGGCTTGGCGTTGCTCCGCTGCATTGGCGCGGTTACCGAGGAAGAAGCGCGTTGCGAAGGCGACGAGCGCACTGGCGTGCAGATCCTCCGGCGCGCGCTCGAAGTGCCCGTGCGCCAGATCGCCGAGAATTCCGCCGCCGACGGCGGCGTGGTCATCGCCAGGATGATCGAAGGCAAAGGAAATTTCGGCTTCGATGCCGGCCGCAAGGAATATGTCGACCTGGTCGAGGCCGGCATCATCGATCCGACCAAGGTTGTCCGGATCGCTCTGGAGAACGCCGTCTCTGTCGCCAGGATACTACTCCTCACAGAAGCGACCATGACCGAGGTGCCGGAGCCGGCGAAGGAACGGGCACTTGAACCGGAGATGTCGATGTAGCCGGGGCGATTGCCCTGGACGACAGAAAGGGAGCGCGGAGGCGCCACAAAGAGAACAGGAGTCCATGATGGCACAGAGAATGGACAGGATCGAGGTCGGCATGGATCTGGCCGTAAGATGCCGCGTTACCGAGACCTGGCAAGATGATCTAGGCGACCAATGGGTCAAGGTCCTCATCGAGGGCTATGACATGCCGGTCAAATTGAAGGCAGTCCATTTCTACCCCTTCGATGATCACGACGTTGCCCGCGCCTAGTACGACATCAATACCGGCCAGCGAAGATCCGAGACAACACTCTCAGGTACCTGCCCAGCCTTGGCAGCGCTGTTGCCTCGGCGAGACCGGAGTCCCACATGCAAGGCCACGAGCGAGAGGCGGAAAGTTCGGCGGCGCTGCTGCCGGTCCCGGTGTTTGCGGCTCGCGGGCTGAGCAAGGTCTATGGCTCGGGCGAATCGCAAGTGACCGCCCTGAAGAATGTCGATCTCGATATTCGCCAAGGCGAGTTCATCGTCCTTCTTGGGGCCCTCCGGGTCGGGCAAGTCGACCCTTCTCAATATCCTAGGTGGACTGGACGCTCCAACGTCAGGCTCGGCAAAGTGGCATGATCACCAACTGACGGGAGCTGGTGACGATGAGCTAACGACGTACAGGCGCGAGCATGTCGGCTTCGTCTTCCAGTTCTACAATTTGATACCCAGCCTCAGTGTCGAGGAGAATGTGCGGCTGGTTGCGCAGATCGCCAGCGCTCCGATGAACCCCAAGGAGGCGCTCGAACTTGTCGGATTGTCACATCGCGCACGCCATTTCCCATCGCAGCTGTCAGGCGGGGAGCAGCAGCGCGTCGCCGTGGCACGCGCGATTGTAAAGCGACCCGACATCCTGCTTTGCGACGAGCCGACCGGCGCCCTGGATGTGGACACCGGCCGGCTGGTTCTTGCAGCGATCGCCAAGGTGAACGCGGAGCTCGGCACGACGACCATCGTGATCACCCACAACTCGGCCATCGCTGGAATGGCTGATCGCGTCCTGCGGCTTAGCTGTGGGCGCATCGTCAGGGAGGAACCGAATCCGAACCGCATCACCGCCGAGGACGTGCAATGGTGAACGTACTCGACATCAAGGTGCTGCGCGATCTCTGGTCGATGCGGGTTCAAGTTCTCAGCATCGCAATGCTCGTCGCCGCCGGCGTGGCCGTCTTCGTGATGTCCGTGTCGAATTACCGGGCGCTTGTCGGCGCCATGGAGGGCCACTACCGCTACGAGCGCTTCGCCGACCTCTTTGCCGGCATGACGCGCGCGCCGCTGGTCATCGCCAACCGACTGCGTGAGATCGATGGGATAGGCATCGTCGAACCGCGGGTTGCGAAGCCGGTGCGGATAGTTCGCGAGGACACCAACCTGCCGATCTCGGGCCGCATCATCTCGCTGCCAGCCGAGGGGCAGCCGCTGCTCAATCGTCTGCACCTAGTGCAAGGGCGCTGGCCCGACCCGTTGCATCCGGAAGAGGTCATCATCAACGCAGCCTATGCCGAGGCACGTGCCGTGCGGATGGGAGAATCCATTGACGTTGTCCTCAACGGGCGCCTGCAGGATTTTCGCGTCGTCGGTTCCGCCTTGTCGCCCGAGTTCGTTTTTGCCACGCGGAGCGCGGTGCCGCTTCCCGACGATCGGAACTACGTCGTGCTGTGGGCCGCCGAGGATGCGGTGGCCAGTGCGTTCGACATGAAAGGCGCATTCAACGACGTGGCGATGACGCTGGCCCCGAAGGCAAGTCTTGCGCCCGTGCTGGATGAGGTGGACCGCTTGCTGGCTCCATACGGGGAACCGGAGCCTACGATCGCGGCGATCAGCCCTCGCACCGCTTTCTTGAAGACGAGTTGGCGGAGCAGGAGACATTGAGCATCTTCATGCCGTCCGTCTTCTTCGGCATCGCGGCGTTTCTGCTTAACGTCGTCATCGGCAGAATGGTCGGGGCGCAACGCGGACAGATCGCTTCGCTCAAGGCGTTGGGATTCACCAACGGCACCATCGCGCTTCACTACTTCAAGTTGGTCACGGCCATTGCGTTGCTGGGATCGGCCATAGGCCTCGTCCTGGGGTGCTGGTTCGCCATTGGCGTCGTGGGCAGCTATCGCGCCTTCTTCCGGTTTCCTTCGCTGGAGGCGCGGTTCGAGCCGTGGCTTCTCGTTGCCGCGACGCTGGTCAGCGTCGTCGCCGCGAACCTTGCGGCTGCGACATCGGTGTATCGAATAGCTGTGCTTCCACCCGCCGAAGCCATGCGACCCGCAACGCCGCCTGCTCTCCAGACCTTCGCGTGGCTCCAGACGACAGGGACCCGCGTCATTCCCCTGCAGTATATCATTGCGGCCCGCACAACGCTGGGCAGGCCGATCAGGACGCTGTTATCGACCATCGGCATCGCCCTTGCCATTCCACTTATCTTGTTCGGGCTCTACTGGTTCGACGCCATCGACTACATGATCGATGTCAGCTTCAGCAGGGTCGAGCGCGGCGACGTCTTTCTCACTTTTACCGAACCTGTTTCCACGGACGCACTGTACGAATTGATGGCGCTGCCCGGAGTGCTGAAAGCCGAAGCCCAAAGAGTCGTTCCTGTCAGATTGCGCACAGGGTACCGGACCTATCGCACGTCCGCCATCGGCCTCGATTCCGGCTCCGAGCTCAAGATTCCAAGGGACAAGGTGCTGCAGCCAATCTCCGTTCCGGCAGACGGGATCATGCTGAGCCGGCAGATCGCGAGCCAGCTCGATCTCCATGTGGGAGACACAGTGTCGATCGAGGTGCTCGAAGGCACCAGGCAGATCAGAGAAGTGGCAGTCCGCAGGATCTCCGACGACATTCTGGGATCGTCGGTGACCATGGACCGCAGCGCGCTCAATCACGTGATGAGGGAAGGTCCTGTTGCAAACGTCGCGGCCCTCAGGATTGACCCGGCTCAATCCGAACTGGCCTGGTCCAGGATAAAGTCGATGCCGAGGATCGAGGGAAGTTCGGTAAAGGCTCTCTGGTTGGCGCTATTCAACGACACGATCGGCGGAATGGTGCTGATCGGCGCGCTGATCCTGGCGGGGTTCGGAATGCTGATCGCGATAGGCGTAGTCTACAACAGCGCACGCATTGCCCTGCAGGAGCGCGCCTGGGAACTAGCCGGTCTGCGCATTATCGGGCTAACTCGGTACGAAGTGTCGGCAGTCGTTGTCAGCGAGCTTGTCGCCGAGCTTGTCGTGGCGATTCCATTGGGACTTCTGATCGGGCGCTACCTGATCGAGCTGATTGCCTCCGCGCGAGCGAGCCAGTCGTTCCAAATTCCCGCTGTGATCGATCCGAGCAGTTACGTCATAGCCTCGCTCCTGGTGATCGCCGCGGCCTTCGCCAGTTTCATCATGATCCACCGAAAGATCGATACGCTCGATCTGGTAGCCGTCCTCAAGACCCGAGACTGATCATGAAGCACCGGCCTGCCTCGTTCGTTGGTGGAGTGTTGCTGGTGTTGATCGCGGCGGCGGGCCTCTATTGGCTCCTCTTGCCGCAGCCGATACTTGTCGAGACCGCCGACGTCGTGACGACGACGTTTCAGGACACGATCGAAGAAGACGGCCGCACGCGCGTGCGCGATCGCTATATGGTGTCGGCGCCTTTGTCGGGTCGCGTCCAGCGGCTGATGCTGAAGGCCGGTGATGTCGTGCATACCGGGCAAAAACTGGCGACCATCACACCGCCTGTTTCTCCTTTGCTGGATTTACGAGTGCGACAAGAGCTCGAGGCCCAGGTCGGCGCGGCCGAGGCTGGTGTCGAAGAGGCCGAAGCGCTCCACGAGCAGGCGAAGGTCCTCTTGGCTCAGGCTGGCGCGGATCTCGATCGCACCAAGCAGCTTGCCCAGCGCAATGTGGCGGCCGTTGCGCAATTGGAAAGAGAGCAAGCGCTGTTTCAGTCCGCAAGCCGGCAGGCGGATGCCGCCGAGCGCCGCTCGCATGCCGCGACTCATGTCCTGGAACAGGCCCGCGCAGCACTTCAATCCGTCGGCAATCCAGATCCGGGTGAAGGTTTTTCGGTGCTGTCACCCATAGACGGACGCGTTCTCAGGGTCGAGCAGGAAAGCGAGAGCGTGGTCTCGATGGCGGCCCCTTTGGTCGAACTGGGGGATCCGGGCGACCTCGAAGTCGCGGTGGATGTGTTGACGACCGATGCCGCCCGTATAAGGCAGGGCGACAAGGCGACCATCGCGCGATGGGGCGGGCCTTCGGATTTGCAGGGCGTCGTGCGGCGTGTCGAGCCTTCCGGCTTCACCAAAATCTCCGCGCTCGGCGTGGAAGAACAGCGCGTCTGGGTCATCATCGACATAACCTCGCCGCGACAGACCTGGACCAGCCTCGGAGACGGTTACCGTGTCGAGGTCAATATCGTGGTCGAGCAGATTGGCGAGGCAACTGTCGTGCCGATGGGAGCACTGTTTCGGCGCGACGACGCATGGAACGTCTTCGTTGTGGATCAAGGCCGAGCACATCTTCGGGAGATCAAGGTTAGGCGGCTTTCGGCACGCGTTGCCGCCGTGGCCCAGGACATAAATCCCGGTGACATCGTCGTCGTCTACCCGCCCTCTGCGCTTGCCGACGGGAGCAAGATCAGGGTCAAGTAAGAGCTGACTTCAGCGCATACCAAAGATGGCTTGGGGACGAGATCGAGATGGCTATTCCCCGATAATTGTTGGCAACCCAGCGTCACCTTTCACTTCCTCGCGCGTTCGCTCGCGGCCATTGTTTTGGGACAGAGCAATGCGAGGTCATTCCCGTTACTTGTGACTGCCACTTCTCTCGCCCACAGCCCATATCTCGACAAGCAGCAACGTCACCGTAACGGCCAGCGGGCCAAGTATGAACCCCGGCGGCCCGAACAGGGCGAGTCCACCTAGCATCGATATGAACGCGGGAATGGTGTGAAGCCTCAACTGGTTTCCGACAAACATCGGGCGAAGGACATTGTCGATGCCGCCTACAACAATGCCGCCCCAGCCTGTGAGGATGAGAGCCTTACCCCAATCGCCATCAAGCGCGAGCAGGACTGCTGCCGGTATCCATACGATGAAAGAACCCAACACCGGGACGACAGAAAGCAGGCTCATCACCACGCCCCACAGAAGGGGCGTCGACAATCCGAGGATCCAGAACATCAGACCGCCCAAAGAACCCTGAACGGCCGCGACGGCCAGCGTCCCGTAGACCGTGGCGTGCACGGTGTCGAACACCCGCTGAAACAGTCGCTCGGTGTCGATGCTCTCCAGCGGCATCCAATCGCGGGACAGGCGTGCGACTGCGGTCCGATCACGCAGGAAATAGAACAGCATGTAGAACGTCAGGAAGACTTCAGCTACCTGCAACATCGAGCCCTTGACGAATGTCGCACCGGCATTGCTCAGCCATGTTGCGAGGCTCGCCATCATCGAGGGCAGATCGACCTGTTGATCTATCCACCTTCCGATGGGTGCGATACCGGGATGGGTTTCGAGGAGACGTTGGATCTCCCCATCAGCCACCCGAGTTCAGCTTCCTCGACCAAACGCTCTACCAGGAAAGCTGCCGGAACGGTGATGGCGATTTCAGGCGCGAGGAACGACTCTTGCAACGGCCTTAAATCGTAGATGCCACCGAGCAGGAGCGCTCCTTTGATACCCGATGGTCGGCTGTCGTCGTCGAAAAGCATCGTCGCGAGGTGCGCGCCGGCGGAATGGCCGCTCACGGTCAACTTGCCGGGGTCGCCGCCGTGGCTTTCGATGTGTTCATCCACCCACCGCTTGGCGCGGCGTATCTGGTCGACGATCGGGGCCATCCTCACCGCCGGCATCAGCGCATAGCCCAGGATGACGCGATCGCTCCTGCTTTGATTACACACCCCGCGACATAGGAAAAATCTGTCTTGGAGAACATGCGCCAGTAGCCGCCATGGATGAAGATATGCACCGGCAGTCGATCGCGTCTGCCTTCCGGGAAAAAGAGGTCCAGAGTTTCAGCGTGGCCGGCTCCATAAGCGACATCAGCGATCATGGGGATTTTCGCCCTGGTCTCCGCACTTCTGCGGCGGATCCCGGCGACGATGTCGTCGAACTCGGGGACGTGATCGCGCGTGCGGAATGGGTCTTTCGCCATCTCTCTCATCAGATCATCACGGCGAGTATTTCGCCTCCATGAACTCGGCTTGTAATGCTTCTGGCCGCCCTCGCGCCCAAGCCCGCTCTGCTTGACGCTTGCGGAGGGTCGGCAGGGTCGGAAATCAGATCGCGATTGAGCGCGATCATAACGGACTCGATCTTCGATGCCATGCGGGTGCCTTGCAAGACGCGTGCGTAGATATAGGCGGCAAGGCCATACTCGGCGCTGGAGATCGCGGTTGCGGAAAAAGCGGCCAGAAAGGCACTGACGTTAACGCACCTTCGCTCGGCTGACCCGCCAGATGACATTACCAACATCGTCGGCGACGAGCAGCGCGCCGGCCCGATCGACAGCAACGCCGACCGGACGGCCCATCGCCTTGCCATCATGTCCGAGGAAGCCGGTGAGCACGTCCTTCGGGGGCCCGCTCGGTCTACCACCGCGGAACGGCACGAAGATCACCTTATAACCGCTGTGAACTCTTCTGTTCCATGAGCCGTGCTGGCCAACGAAAGCGCCGTTGCCATAGGCCGTGCCGAGCGACGCGCGTCTGGAGAAGGCAAGACCCAGAGAGGCGGTATGGGAGCCGAGCGCATAGTCGGGCTTGACTGCCGCCGCTACAAGATCAGGGCGCTGCGGCTTGACGCGTTCGTCCACGTTCTGCCCATAATAGCTGTAGGGCCAGCCATAGAAAGCGCCGTTGCGAACTGAAGTAATGTAATCAGGCACGAGATCGTCGCCAATCTCATCACGCTCGTTCACGGCGACCCAAAGCTCGCCGGTTTCAGGATTCCAGGAGAGCCCGTTTGGGTTGCGCAGCCCGGATGCGAAAACCCGGGTGCTGCGGCTGGACCGATCCACCTCAAGGACGGCGGCGCGGTTTTTCTCCGCGGCGATGCCATTTTCTCCAGCGTTGCTGTTGGAGCCAACCGTGACATAGAGTTTACGTCCGTCCGGACTTGCGATCACGTCCTTGGTCCAATGATGGTTGATGTCTCCGGCCGGCAAGTCGACGATCTTTTCCGGCCGCGCGGTTACTCGGGTCTGGCCGTTGGAGTAGGGGAAAGCGACGAGCGCGTCGGTGTCGGCGACATAGAGCTTGCCTTTGGAAAGCGTCATGCCGAAGGGCGAATTGAGGCCTTCCACGAAAATCCTGCGCACATCCGCAACGCCATCGCCATTGGTGTCGCGCAGGAGCGTGATGCGGTTAGCGCTGATGGTCGCAGCGCCGGCTCGCTTCATGGCCTGGTTCATGACGAGCTTTCTGAGGCTGAACCCATCGTCATGCTTCGCAGGGGCATTGGTTTCGGCCACAAGCACGTCGCCGTTCGGGAGCACGTGCAGCCAGCGCGGATGGTCGAGGCCGGTGGCGAACGCTGTCACCTTCAGCCCCTTCGCCGGGGTTGGCATACCACCTTTCTGCCAGCCGGTTGCCTCCGCGATGTTGACGGTTGGGATCAGTGTGGGTGTCGGTTTCGGCAGGGTAGGGTTAGGGCCATAGCCGGTTACTGCCACCATTTTCTGAGCTGGGACGCTAGCGCAGCTGACCATGAGGACTCCCAATCCAGCTAGGATCAAGTTTTGTGGGAAGCCGGCATGCATCGAACGTCCTCCGTTCGGATTCGCCTCGTGCTCTTTGGTTAAACGCTAGTCAGCGGCATGGTATTCCAATTACGTCAAAACAGCAGCTCGTGATCCGTTGCCGATCCGCTTGAGAGCCAGGAGTTCGCGACGCTCTGCTCTCTGCCATAGATATGCCGCGAGGAGATTCCGGCAACGCCGGCGGCCCAAACTCGAGCGAACCAAGATAAGCCTGGTTGGATGACGCCTCGCCTGGTTGGCCTGTCGCAAGCCATACGCTCGCCGGCATGATCTATCTCGCCCAGATCAGCCCGGCGCCTTCGTTGGGAAGGTGGCAAGCGTGGGCACACCGCAAGAGCCAAAAGCAGAGAAGCCGAAGCGAGCGTTCAGCGGCTTCATGTTGTATCGATAAAACATCTCGTCTCGTTACGGGCCTTTGGTCCGTGTCGACTCTCCGACTCCTCAGCGCGATACTTGGGGCTCGTGCTTCCAGGAGGGTGCCATGCGAGAATTGCCGCCCAACGTCGATGCGGATGTCGTGATTGAAGTGGGCCGATACCTGGATGATCATGCGAAGACCACAGCAGTTTCCATATCAGACGCGATACGTGTCGTCAGACGTCGCGCACCTCGTGCCAGCGAGCTATGGCTGGAAGAACTGATTGTAGAAAGCGCCGGCACCAGACAGTTGGCCGTCTTGCTTGACAATCGCTAGCACCGCGAAATTTCGCCCCAGCACCACCTATGCAATTGGCGATCCTGTGCTCGTCGCGAAGCTAGGCGCTGCCCTGGCGGTGACCAACGGTAGGCGAGGCATAGATCCGAAAGTTGGTCACGCCCGGGCCGCTATGCCATCCGCGCCAAGCGGGCCTAGAACTCGAAGCCCGATGCCGCCTTGCTCTTTGCCGGTTTGACGGTTCCCGACGGCCTCTCTGCAATCGATGCAGCGCCGTCGAGCTTTGGCTTGGCGCTCCGTTACTAAGGCGCCGTGAGGCTCACGGTCACGGCCGAAGCGGCCCGGTGGGGGATCGCAGAGCGTCTCAAAGACCACCTCTTGAAACGCAATTTGGCCCTCCCTAACTCATTTTTGCCGGATGCCGCTATCGGGTCCTGGCACGGGAACAACGGTCCTATCAGGGACCGAGTTCGGTTCATGTCGCTCGCATGGAGGATATGTTCCGGCGTTTGCTCGAACTTCCCTCCTCGCGGTTGCGAGCTGGCTCCTGGCCGTCTCGATCTCTGCCTGATCGCCGCCCGATTGCCTTCGATCCAGTTCGCTTCCGGTGCACGCGTGCTTCGCGCGTTGCGGCGTCTGGTCGTCAATCGAAGGAGGATCCCTATGCTGTTATCGGATTTGGGCCGCGTCGGATTCGATCCGTTTCTGGAAATGCGGCGCATGCAACAGGAAGTGAATCAGCGTCTGGCCGGCCTGACGGCCAGTGCCGCCCAGGAGTTTCCCCCGGTCAATCTTTGGGTCGGCAACGATAGCGTAGCGCTGACCGCCGAACTGCCTGGGATCGCGCCCGACGAGGTCGAACTTACGGTGCGCGACAATACACTAACATTGAAGGGCGAATGCGAATCTCGGGCGGAGGACGAGAAATCCGTCTGGCATCGTCGCGAGCGCCCCTACGGAAGCTTCTCCCGGACGGTGCAACTGCCGTTCCGCGTCGATCCGGAACAGGTCGAGGCGCGTTTCGGCAACGGGGTGCTCGAGGTCGAACTGCATCGACCGGAGGCGGATCGGCCGAAGAAGATCCAGATCAAGGGATGAGAGGAGGGAACCATGGCTCAGGAACTAAAGACCACCGATCGCCAGGTCATCAGCAAGCCTGACAGCGGCGAACGGACCCGCTCTCGGCCCGTATTCGTGCCGCGCGCCGATATCTATGAGACGCAGGACAATGTCGTCCTTCTCGTCGACATGCCCGGCGTCGTCCCGGATGGAGTGGATATCACGCTTGAGAAACGGACACTGGCGATCCGCGGCTACGCGGCCGATCAACAGCATGAAAATTATCGTCAGGTCTATGCCGAATACAGCGCCGGCGATTATGAGCGCGTCTTCACGCTATCCGAGGACATCGACCGCGACGGCATCGAGGCGTCGCAGAAGAACGGCGTCCTGCGTCTAGTGCTGCCCAAGGCCGCGCCCGCCAAGGCCCGCAAAATCCAACTCAAGATGGCTTAGCCCTTAGAGGCTAGATGAGGTTGACGATGCGAATCAGAGACCCGATCCCTTGAAGCAACCGATGCCCGTCACTCCAGGCACGGAATGGCGGGCCATCTATTCACTTTCCATTGCCGACGATGAAGGGAACTCGCACGCTGCCGGCTCTACCAAATGATGCAGCAGGGCGAAGGTTTCAGCATAGGGACCAAAGTGTGAGTCTCCTCAGGCGAGCAGCCAATCATTCAAATGGAATTCATAGATCTTGCCGTCGTTCTCGGTTGGATTCGAGTCGTTGTCCACGCCGCGATCGACGACATAGAGGCTCATTTGGTGGCTCGGATCGTCGCTGCTCGGCGCCAGGGCAAGTCCCGCCGGCTTTTTCGCGTTGGCGGCGGAGATGTCGAGTGTGCCCAGCAGATCCCCGGTTGGCGTCACCATTGCCACGGAGGTGCGTGACACGATGACATAAAGCAGGTCGTGGACCGGATCATACGCGAGGCCGCCGTCGGAGGGTGTGCCGAGCGATTGTGTAGAAAAACTCGTCACGACATCATCGCCGCCCGTGCTTGGGACGCCGTCGAATTTGCCGTTCGGGCCCGGAGCGATGGTGTAAATGCTATGGGTGGTGCCATCCTCGAGATAGAGCACGCCGCGGTTTGTGTCGTAGGCAACACTCTCCGCATCCGTACTGCCGAACGCAGCGGTCCTGAACGAGGTCACGATATCGTCGGAGGTGTTGTAAAGGCCATCGTTGCCCGGGTTCAACTCGTAGACGCTCTTCGTGCCGGTATCGTCCGAGAAGAAGAGATGGTGGTTCGCCGGATTATAGGTGACCCCGGCCGGCTCATCGGAGAAATTGATGGTGGTGAGCGTGCCCGTCAGGGTGCCGTTCAGATTCATCTGGAAGAGATTCTTGCCGGTGAAAATCGACATCTCCTCCACCTCACTATCGGCAACGAGCAGCGTGCCGAGGTGGGAAATATAGACGATATCGGTTGGATCGGGACTCGGCGGCGACCACTGCGAAGTCAGAATGGTATGCGCCAAGGTCACGGATGTCGGCAACTGGCTGCCGCCGGTGACGTCGACGGTGAAGGTGTGCGTGGCGATGCTGCCGTCCGACGAGGTGGCTGTCACGTGAAGATTGATCGTCGGTTCGGACTGAGCGTTGAGCGTGCCGCTGCTCGATCGCGTGATGACGCCGGTGCTGGAATTGATGGCAAAGCGCGAATCGTCGATCGTGTAGGTGACCGTCGAGCCGGCATCGGGATCCTTGGCCGAGGCGGTGATGCCCACGGCAGTACCGGCGGCGGCATTCTGGAGGATCTGGTTGGCCGCGGTGTTGGCATCGGGCGGCGCGTTGAACTTTACAGGTTCCGGGCTGTCGAGAACGGCGAGGGTGAAGCTCTTGTTGGCCGTGCTGCCGTCGGAGGAGGTCGCCGTCACCGTCAGATTGATGGACGAATGGGTCTCGAAGTCGAGTGTGCCAAGGGCCGAGCGCGTGATGACGCCGGCATTGGAGATAGCGAAGCGCGCATCATTGATGCTGTAGCTGACGGTCGCGCCGGCGTCGGGATCCGTGGCCGAAGCGGTGATCCCGGTGGATGCTCCCGCCGCGGCGAGCTCGGCGATCTGGTTGGCAGTGGGATCGGCATCGGCAGGCGTGTTGAAGGCCACCGGACTTCCGGATCCGGGCAAGACATATTCGATGTGCAGCAGCGGCGCGCTGGTCGGATTGTACTCGTAGGAATCGGCTGTGCGCGTGCCGGTGCCGGTGATCAGGAACGCCATATCGTTGACCGCCGCCCAGCCCGAGCGGCTGACGATCTCCTGGACGATAGCCGTCAGGTCGGGCGTGCGCTCGGCCAGGGCCTGCTCGCCCACCGTGGTCCACGGGGCCGGCGTCCAAGTCGCCGACGCGTCGGTCGTTGCCCGTGACGATACATTGAAGCTGGTGCTGGTGAAGGCGCTTGCGTCGTCGGTGTCCTGGCCCTTGATCAGCAGCGAGGCCGCGCCGGTCTTCACCTCGTTGGCCTGGAACTGGATGTAGGCGCTGGTGATGATCGCGCCTTGCGGGATATCGATACCGGTGAAGCGGAGACCGACCGTCTGGCGGGTGCTGCTGTCAAAACCCAACTCCAGATCGTTGATGTTGGTCGAAATCGAGCCGGAGCCTTTCTCCTCGACGTCGTCCCCTGCGGTCGCGATCCTCGTTTCGAACACCGGGTCGGCCCCCAGGGCACTGGTGGCGGTCAATGCGCTCGCCGTTGCGGTGCCGGTCGTGGATGCGGCACCGGCACTGGTGTTTTCGTGGGTGGCATCTGGGAGGCCCGCACGATGCCATAAGCCCGAGGCATATCCTGTCGCGCTCTCAGGAAAGGTGCCGTCGAGATGAATACCAATTCTGGCTGCAGCTTCCGCAAGGCCGTTCAGGCCGGCATTGATCCCGCCTGTCGAAGTGCAGGCGGCAATGAGGGCATCGATTCTGGTCGCGGCTAAATCCGGGCCATCGCTATGAATGCTTTTGCCGATTCCGGCAGCAAGACTGCCGGAATCGGGAGTCGGTTCCTCGATCGCCGAAGCCCTTGGCCTGCTGTCAATATCGGCAGCCGGAGCGCCAGTTCCAGCGGTTGGGACCGGTCCGTCGCCGATCGTCTGAAGGCCTTTGAGGGAGGAGCAGAAGCCGAACCAAGTCGCGTCGTTTCCAAGGCTCCCGCCAATGCCCGGGATCCAAAGTAGTTCGGACATATAGTGTCTCCTTCACCGCACGTCACAAAAACACCTAGCGTCAGCCTGATCGCAGCAGCCTCGAACCGTCGTATTCGACCGCGCCATTCACGTGACTCGAGCCGAATGGTGGGTGAGAATCGTACCGAGAGGCAGCGAAGAACCAGAGACCTCCAAACACAGGCGCAGCCGGTCTCACACATGCGCGTTCAATGCCGGTATTCCTAAGATGATGCGAGCCGACAGGCGCGACGGCCCTGCGCCAAGACGGCGTACGTGACAAGCTGGCAAAGCCGTGTTCGAGCTACTCCTTCCTGCCGGCCAATTGACCCCGATCCATTCGAAGCTGCCCGCGCCTAATTCGGGGCTCAAATTCAGCCTCGAGGCGCGACTTGGAGTTCTATAAACATTGGCACGCCTTCAGATAGCGCGTGCTATTATTTCAGAGAATTCTGCGTCATCACAACGGCTATTCGGTCAGACGAAGGGCTTAGAATTGGGCGGTGGTGCTGCAGGCTTTCGAGCGCGCAAGGAACTCGAGCGCCTTCGCGGGTGGTCAGTTCGAGCCGGTTGGTATCAGGCGCTGCGTTCGGCACCGGTGTGAAGCAGGGATACGCACCGCGGGATACTAATCAGCTGAAAGTTATTCGCCTATCGCCGGCCGAACGGCTGGCTCATAATAGAGACTTGCCTCGGGTGGCAGCTGGGCTGCTCTGTCCGGCCGGCGAAGCCCGAAACTGCTGCATGCCTGGCGGGGTATAAAGGCAGAGCTGACGGCGACGCGTTGATTCTTGCGGCGTCTTCCGAAATTGTCGCTCCCCTGTTTAGTCCCTGCCAGTCAGCCTGAAGGCAATTTCAACGATGAGGCCTTCCGGCTGAGGGAGCCAGCTCACGCTCCCGCCTGCGCTTCGGAAGGCGCTGTCGAGCAAACGGGTGCCTGCCCCGTTTCGAGCTTTTCCAAGCACGATCGGGCCGCCAGTTTCCTGCCACCGCATCCGAACCACGTCGCCCTGAATGTCCCAGCTGACGTGAACACGGCCCTCGCTCGCCGACCACGCACCGTACTTCGTGGCGTTGGTCGCTAATTCGTGCAGAACAAGTCCTAGCATTAGCGTCGTGTCTGGATGAGGGCTCGCATCAACACCCTCATAGGATAGGCGGTCATTGCCATATGTCGCCGCCATTGCTTCGAGAAGTCCATGTAACGAGATGCCCCTCGGGTTTAC
The DNA here is from genome assembly GCF_029625865.1 of Mesorhizobium sp. WSM4887. NCBI lineage: Bacteria > Pseudomonadati > Pseudomonadota > Alphaproteobacteria > Hyphomicrobiales > Phyllobacteriaceae > Mesorhizobium > Mesorhizobium sp. WSM4887. Next base: position 563,611 of record NZ_JARTVP010000002.1, on the reverse strand, counting down.
TGCCGCTCCGGACTGAACTTCCGAGAGCGCCTTCAGACGCTCCGTAAAACTGTGCATGAACTCATCTGTGGTGTCTGAGCTTTTTGCCGATAAGCGCGCGATCGATTGCACCAACTGGAAGAGGTTCGTGATCCGGTGGCGCATCTCGTCCGCGACCAGCGAGGCGCGTTCTTCGGCGTCCCGCAGCGCAAAAAGTAACGCGTGGGTTAGGCTGACAGCTCCGATCATAAGGCAACCGAACGTGAGAAACGCCAGCACGGCGACAAGCGTTCCCAGGCCCCATTCGGGCGATGTGATCGGTTCCAGCCAAAGGGAGCTTCCGACGGTCACGCCAAGACCTAGGACGAGGATCCCAGCCCAGGAGCCGCCGAACAGGCTGGCTATGAGGATGGCGGGATAGAACGTCAGGAAAGCCAGGCCCCGTATCCATGGCGCGAGGCCGAGGCGGACCAGGAGCGCGACAGCGAAGGCCGCAAGGCCCATCGCTGTCGAACGCGCGAGGGGTACTCTGGCGCGAGGCAGATATGCCAAGGCAAATTTCTGAAGCTCAGCATTGAGCTGCATTGCGAATCCCGGCGTCGCAACTCCCCATGCCCTATGTTTGCCGACGGTCATGGTGGGGTCAAGAACCTTGCCGCCAAGCCGAAGATCCCGGAAGCTCGCGTTCCGCATTCAGCTTCCAGCCAGTGGGGGACGCCAATGAGGCATCCTGAACAGCCCGTCGGGCTCGAGCTCTTTTGGCTTCTAGCGGGCCCTCTTGCCGTCGAACTCGTTGTCTTGATCACGGGGTTGGCGCTGCACTGAGCCGTGAGCCCTGCGCCAGATCCCAGGAAGCAATCCGGGGCTCTTGCTTAACTGAATGTCCGGCCGCATCTTTCTCTTGGGGAGAGAGGGCTTGGACAAGGCTCGATATAACAACGACTTTAGCTGCCGCTGGACCCGCTCTAGGAGTTTGTTGGAACCTCATCAGCCTCGGAAAGATTGGCGTTTCTACCCATCGGCTTGATATTGTGGTATGTAGATGCCGCAATTCCATTGGTGGGAGCACGGATATTCCGCTCTACCGTTCAGGCCACGCCAGCGCAGCTGGCGTTCGGATCGTCCGGCGCAAATGACGATCGTCAGGGAGGAATGCCATGCGCGCAATCGCACTTTTCATCGCCTCGGCGGCCACGATCTTCATTGCAAGCCCTTCGCGGGCACAGGATGCCGCCGCAGGCGAGAAGGTCTTCACCAAGTGCAAGGTCTGCCATATTGCCGACCAAGACCAGAACAAGGTTGGCCCCTCTCTGAACGGCGTCATCGGGCGCACCGCGGGCACGCATCCCGGTTTCACTTATTCCATGGCCATGACCGAGGCCGGAAAATCCGGCATCAAATGGGATGAGCCCACGCTGACGAAGTATCTTCATGACCCCAGGAGCATGATCAAAGGGACGAAGATGGCGTTTCCCGGCCTCAAGAACGATCAGGACGTAGCCAACGTCATCGCTTACCTGAAACAGTTTTCCAAGTAAGGCCAGTCGCTTTCACGCTTACCGTCGCGCGGGAATGGTTTGCGCCCCCGCCTGTGATGGAAAACTGGCGAAATCACATTTGACGGCGTTGGACGCCGAAATCCTGAAGGTTCCTAAAGGAAATCAAGACGGCCCAAGCCGCGCGGCGAGAGCTGGCCCGAAAATAATCCGGGCGTATACCGGCTCTCAGACCGTCGATCACAAATTTGGTCGATTGAATTGTCAGAGATGACTTGAGCGCATCTAAGCCGGAACAGGGAACATCGCGACACGCAAGCGGTTGTAGAGTCGGCGGCACGGTCTGTCCTCCGTTCTGCCGGCCGTCTGAAAGGCAACGACGGAGCCCGCTCGTGCGAGCGGGCTCCGACCGGTTTTCAGATCCTGCGACTGAAGTCCAGTTTCCATTCGCATTGGTCTTATCTGCGAAACATGCCCCTCGAGTTCGTTGTTCCCATCCCAAAATGGTAATGATCGGCGAAATGCACCGGTAAGGATGCGTGGTAATAGTTGATTCAACCATTGCTAGTATCTAATCGGTGGCGGCTCCGACAGCTGGCAGGGTGGGCTGCTGGGTGTTGCCGAAGCCGCCTGCGCGGCCGATGGGACAGACCGCGCTGTCTCAGAATAGGACAGCGCGGTCTATAATCAGTTAAGGCTAACGTATTCGCCGCCTCCCTCCGAGGTTTCAACGGAACGGACGCTCTCGGTGTCAGTTTCTGCAGGCGGTCATATCCAGCTGTCACTGGCGATTGCCGCTCAGCCCGTCGCCTGTTCCCCCCATAGCTGGCGACGGGCTGTCGCTATTATCAGCACTGCGAAAGCCTGTCGGTAAACAGACAGATGCCCGCGGGACCTACATCTTTTTTAAATGACGGCGCGCTGCTGCCCCGGCCAGATGATGGCTCAACTTCCGCAAGGGGGTTGAAGGTGTCGCCCTTAGGCGGGTGCTCCAATTTGTTAGGTGGAAAGGCATGAAGCCATGACCGACAAAAAAATAGGCGCTGGCGGCGGAAGCGGCTTTGAGATCGCTATGGTCGGTGTCATCGTGTTTGCTGCGATGGGCCTGATCCTAGTCGCAGCTACAGGGATGCGTTGAACCGCCCTGAAGGAAAGGCGAACAAAGCGTCAGGGACGAGCTTTCCATCGCCATCTGGTGACGATTCTGATGACGCAGACGGCGTTGCCGATCACATCGGCTGGGCGCTTCTGGACTCAGGCCCGGTTGGCATCGGCGCGTTTCTCCTGTGCGCTCTTACACAGTTCATCTAATTTGTCGCGGATCCGATCGTTATCAAGCAGTAGCTTGGCGCGCGGGAAACCTTTGCTGCGAAGCTCCTGTTCGATGGCTTGCCATCCTTTACCCAGATACCTCTCCGAAGAAGCTGCCGCAGCGCTAAAGACGGCCCGGCGGCCATCAGTGCTTCGGGGGAAGTGGTGACGATCTGCCGGGCCTGATCCGGGATTGGGGCAACCAGACCCCGGACACGCCACCATAGCGTCACGGCAGCCGATGGCAATTTGTTTTGCCAGCGAGGGCGCGCGATGGCGACGAGCCGCGTACCGGAACAACGGCCAACGCCTCAGGCACCGCCCGGCATGTCCGCAGCGGTCTGTCTGAGGCCTCTCTCGACGTTGGCGATATAGGCACTGTCATTGGCATAGTGGTCCCACAGGACCAAGCCGACAATCAACGCGATCACGACCAAAGGCCATCGCATCGGAACCTCCCTCAAAGCTCCTCGCACCAGGCATAATCTTCCTGTTTTGCTGTGTTTACAAGTGATCGCTAATATGTGGGAGAACTCGCCGGGCGAGGCCCCCAACAACAGCCTCAAACCCGACGAGCTGCCGGCCCGGGAGCGGTACCGGCAACGTGTGCTGTGCAAGATGAATGCCGGCAGTCCCGTCCTGAAATGGAACGGCCGCGCTCTAGCGCCGCGGAAAAGCCCGGCTCTGTCCGCCTAGCGGCGGAGATCCCGCGCGGTGAACTCGCCTGTCACGGGGCGACGCGATTGTCAGTGGGCGTTGGCTGACGGTGCCGTCTTGCCCTGGGTGGCCGCAGGCATGGACCTTAGTGAGGCACCAGTCTGCGTGTCGGTGGCCGGGACGGTATGATCCTCCCCGGACAGCGGGCTACCCCCGCCCGGCACTTGCTCGGCAGTCGGCGCTTTGTTGTTTATGCCGTTCTGGAAAGGTTGCTCGATGTCGTCAAGCCGCCTGCCGATGTGGCGGTGAAGAGGTGATCGGCCGCTGACGCGGGGCCAGCGAGCAGCGAAAACGCTGCAATGAGGATAAGTGTTCGCATGATGGGTTCTCCAACGATTGTATGGTCCCTCCGATGCAGGCAGGAACGCCGCCGTCCCCTTCACGTGTTCAACGCCGCTCCTCGTAGCTTTATTCCCGAAAAAGCGAGGGGGGCGAAGCATCTTCGTCAGTCGGCTTGTCTCGACCAGAGGCGCCTTCTCGTCGGCGGGCTTGTAGGGCCTCTTGTACTCTTTCCGTTCTGGCATCTGAATGGCAGACAACTTACATAGCCAGGGCTATGGCGCGTCGACGGCCCGGCGTCCCATCGCTTCGGGGGAAGTGGTGACAATCCGCCGGGCTTTATCCGGGTTAGGGGTAACAACGGGCTTGTGCAGAAACGAGACAGGGGCAGCCGGTTGTGGCTAGCCGTCGCCATTGTAGGCTGCGGGTTGTGGGGGAACTCATGCTCAGGCCTAAACAAAAGCCGCCGAAAGTCTATTCGAACGCCGACCGCTTTGGCGAGGATGGCCGGCGCCTCTACAGCGCATACGCAGCTACGCTGCGCAAAGGTGATACCTGTGGTCGACCTTCTGGCCGGTGCGCTTGCCGCAGCTATGGTCCTCGCGTTGGTCTATTTAGTTGCTTTTTAGCCATCGCAAAGCCGATGCCGATCGCGATGCCGGCGAAGACCTTGCCGGCCGCGTCTATGGCAATGACGCGGACCTTGCCCCAAACATCGCTGTTGGGCTTCCTGAGGGCGATTGAAAGGTGGCGAAGATCGCATCCATGAGTTGAATCTTAGATCGAACTCCTTTTGTTCGCTCTGCCCAGCGCCTGCGAGATGCCGGCGTGGGTTGCCGCGTTGCGCTCGATCATAAGTTCTATTGCCGCCTCTGATGCCTTGTCCGGATGGCCGGCCTCGAAGGGCGGTGCTGGATCGTACTCGATCGAAAGCTGGATAGCCTTCGCCACCTCCTGCCCGGCAACCTCAGCGATGACCGCAAAGGCGAAGTCAATCCCCGCGGACACGCCGGCAGAGGTGAACACGTTGCCGTCGCGGACGGTGCGGCCCTTTTCGTAACGGGCGCCCACCAGTGGCAGCAACCCCGTGTGAGCCCAGTGCGTGGTGGCGCTTCGTCCTTGCAACAGCCCCGCTGCGCCGAGCAGGAAAGCCCCGATGCACACCGATGTGACGTAGCGTGCATTCTCAGCTTGGAGGCGGATGAAGTCGACAATCTCGACATCGGCAAGCGCCTCAGCAATGCCGGCGCCGCCGGGCACGCAGATCAGGTCGAGCTGCGGACAATCCTCGAAAGTGCAATTCGGCATTATGGCAAGGCCACGGTCGCTTAGCACCGGCGCAAACGTTCTTGCTGCAACGTAGGTTTTCGCTTGGGCAAACTCGCTGGGCGACGACAGCGAGCCAGGGGTCGCGAGCCGGCTTAACACCTCAAACGGACCGGTGAAGTCGAGTTGGGTAATGCCGGGGAAGATCACGAAGCCAACGTTGAAAGCCGACATGGCTGTCCCTCCGAGCCATTCAGTCTAAATTCTACCTCGTGGACAACCATTCTCTAGGCAGGTGACAGGGCTCACATCGTGTCGACCGGCGCAAAGAAGCAATTCTCGTCTTCTTCGGTCGGATGCAGGCAGATGTGAAAATTGTCGTCGCCAGATGGAATGACCACGTCGTAGGGAACGAAATAGCGGTTTTGATGAGTGACTCTGTGGTGATCGCCTGGTCGAAGGATGATTACATACCCGTCAGGCCGCGGCGTCACGGCGATGGCGGGGATCTTGCCGCATTCTCCGGTGATGGGATCGCCATGGCAACAGGCAGGTGGATACGTCCAGCTTCTACTGTGGCTATGCGCCAGGGCTAGACCACCATTGAGGGCCGCAGCTGTGACCACAATGCTCGCCAGCCCTGCGCGTTCTCGCGTGCTGACCTGATGCATAGACGCCCCTCGCGTAACCACGTCAACATCTAGATTAGCACCTACTAATATGTTAAGCAAATGCGAGGGGCGTTTCCATGGCGCACTTGCACGGACCTATTGCATTAATATGGCTTGTCTTTGCGGACCAGGCCGGTGCACACGATTGGTATACGGGCAAGACAGACCCGGTTCTCCGGTACGATTGCTGCGGGAACAAAGACTGTTACCCGATAGACTCTGCGGATGTCAGGATGACGAGGGATGGCTATATCGTCAGATCGCAACATCGCCTTTACTTGAACGAGCCCCAGCAGCCGGAGTGGTTTATTCCCAGAGAGCGTGTCCAGATTTCGCCAGATGACCGCTATCACATTTGCGAGCAGCTGATGACGTTCTACCGCTCGTTGACCCCACACATGAATTTCGAAGCTTATCACAGATTTCGATGGACGTGTTTTTTCGCCCCGCCAGGCACCAGTTCTATCGGCCAAAAATAGGACAGCAAACAGATGCCCGTCACCCGGGCTTGTCCCCTCAGCGAGCGGGCTCTTGGTCTTCGTTCATTAGCTGCGGCGGACTTTCGCGATTCGCAACATACGCTCCACAGAGATATAATTTCCACCGCGCGGGGAATTGTTTTCGCCCCCGCCTGTGAGGGAAAAATGGCGAAATCACACCTGACGGCGTTGGACGCCGAAATCCTGAAGAAGGCCTTCCAAAACGACGTTCGGTATAACAAGACTCCCGAAGCCGAGCGGCGAGAGCTGGCCGCGAAAATAATCCGGGCGTATACCGGCTCTAAGACCGTCGATCCCAAATTGGTCGATTGGATGTGCACACAGAGATGACCTAGAGCGCTCTAAGCTCTGAACAGGGAACATCGCCACACGCGAGCGGTTATAGATTGGGCGGCACGGCTTTGTCCTCCGTTTCTGCCTGCCGTCTGAAAGGCCACGACGGAGCCCGCTCGGCCCTCACGAGCGGGCTCTAGGCCGATGCCCACGCTGACTGACCTTAGGCGAGCGGGCTCTTCGTTTCGCTGTCTATACCTCGCCTGGTGATTGCCGGGCGGATCCCCAATTGTGTTTTGACTATTTGGCTTGTCGGGCGCGTAAAATATCAAGTTCGCCCAACCGGGCGGACCAACTCAGGGAGGATGTTATGAAGATGAATCGACGTAATGCTCTCGCCCTTGCTGCCACCTCGTTGGCCGCCCCGCTATTGGCCGCAGAGTTCACTCCAGTAGCGGCCAAGACCTATGGCGCGACTGAGGGCAAGGAGATTTTTCCTGGCGTTCGGCTAGTCGAGCGGGGGACACGAGATTCCCATATCAAGGGGTATAACAAGATCGTCATGGAAGACGTGATTTATCAGCCGAAAGGATCTAGCCCGCTGGGGGATGTGATGGCCGACGACATGGTCTGCACGGTCACCGAAGGCGAACTGGAAGTTACGGCCGGCGATATGAAGTTCACGGCCAAGGAAGGCGACGTTTGGAGCTGCGGCAAGGGCAGTACGAAAGAGGCTGCTACGAACAATGGAACAGTGGTCGCGGTGATGCGCGTCATTAACCTGAAGGTCGCATAAGTGCACACGACGCGCGGGAACTAGCGCCATCGCCATCGATCGGAATGCATCGCGTCATATAACGGATGGTGGCCCGGTAGCCTTTGGGTGGCCGGGCCTTAGCCGGCAGGGGTAAGTGCCGGCGAGGCCGTATATGCGCGTCTGCTAATAAATCGAATTCAGCCAAAAGGCGCTGACCCGTGATGCGCGGCAGCGTGGGCGCTTGCTTACGCCCCATCACGAGGACGCCAATATTCGGCAGAATCCTTTAACCCGCCGCTGGGTGTGCCCCCACACCCGCGCGGCGGGCTAAGGTGTGACCGGCGCCTTTTCTCGTGGGGAGAATTGCCTGAGTCCTGGCGCCGGCCTGGCGAACCGGCGGTCCGCCGCACATGCAAGATAGCTAATTTCTACCACAAAAGGACATGGCGTGATCGCGTACCTCTAGGTTCGTCCATCGATCAGGAATATAATCCTCGCTGGTGCGGCGACCTCATTTTCGGAGATCTGCAGGCTTCCGCTGAAAGCCCAACCCCTTCGCCAAGTCCGATCGCCGCTGCGCATAGTTCGGCGCCACCATCGGATACTCTGCCGGCAGGTTCCATTTCGCGCGATACTGCTTTGGTGTAAGACCGTGATCGGTCCTCAGGTGCCGTTTGAGCGACTTGAACTCCTTGCCATCCTCCAGGCAGATGATGTGATCGGGGAAGACCGAGCGCTCCGCGTCGACGGCAGGCTCCTGCTTTGGCAGCAGGGCTGCGCCAGTGAGCGAGTAATACACCGACGCGATCAAATCCGCCAAGTCGGTTACCGAGACGAGATTATTGCTAACATAAGCGGAGACGATGTCGGCGGTGAGGTCCACTAGTGACATGCGAAATCTCTTTTGTCTGACAAACCTCTCTATTTGAGCGCATCTGCTAATAAAATGAAATCCCGCCAAAAGGCCGAGCCGCCCTTGGATCGCCAGCATGACGGCTGGACTCTTCAAGAGCTTATCGACGCGGGCATGTCCGTCAGGGGCGGCTGGCTGGACTGCCATCGTCATCAGATCCTCGATCTGCCGGCGCTCCGCGATCGCTTCGGCCCTGACGCTCCCGCCATGGAGTGGATCTGCGGCCGAAGATGAAGTGCGCCATCCCGCGCCCGCCACAGGCATGGATGCCAAGCTCACCGGCCGTCGGGTTGAGCCCGCGCTTCAGCGCGCCGATGACGGAAGTGGTGATGCCGGAGGAGTGCCAGTCCATGCCCATCACAGCGCCGAAGGACTGGAACCAAAAGGGATGCGCGAGGCGCCGCAAAAGCTCGTCGCGGCCATAATGATGGATGATGGCTTCGCACAGCACCGCGCCGAGCTTCGTCATGCGATCGCCCAGCTATTTCAGAACCCGCCCGCCATGCAGCGGCAGGTCGGCGCTGCCGCTTCGCTGCGTCACTTTTGCTTCCCTTATGAATGCCGGGCATTTAGCGGAAATTTGCAAGGCGGCGCAGCCGCAGCCAATGTTTGGCCGTGTCAGTAACGGCAAACCCGCACGCGTTCCAGCACCCGGCGATGATGATGCCAGTGCCGCACCCACTTTACGTGGCAATGGCGGTAGTGGCGGTGCCGGTAGTAGTAGCGATGCGGATAGCGGGCCACGTAGCCAGGATAATAATCGCGATAATAGCCAGGGCCGTAATAGCGGCCGCCATAGTCGTAAAACGGGCCGCCGCCGTAGAAAGGACCACCGTTGAATGGCCCACCGAATGGGCCACCGTAGAACGGGCTGAAGCCGCCGAATGGACCGAAACCGAGACCGAAGAACCCCTGCGCATCCGCAGGCGCGACCGTGGCTGCCGCGGTGGCAACGGCGATCACTGAAGCGAGTAGCAGTTTTTTCATGGCAACCTCCTCCTGAAGGCTGATCATCGGGTAAACGCGCCGTAGGAAGCCATGTTCCCGGTCGCTAATATTCCCGGTGGCAAGAGCAGGTTGCGGCGAAGATGCTGAGGCGGACGCACTACGGCAACATCTCCCCTCGCCCGAGGGGAGATGTCCGCTCGCTGGTCGGTCAGCGCCGGCAGATGCGGATCTTTTCGATGACGCGGTGGCCGTGGCGCCAGTGCTTCACGATCTTGATCCGGCAATGATCGCGATAATACCGGTTATCATAGCGCACCACATAACGCTCGCGATAGGGAGGAGTGTAGTAGTCGTCATCGTAGACGTGTCGGTAATAGCGGTGAGGGTAATACCCGCCATAGTAGTCACCGCGACGAGCAGCACTATCGTCAAAACCGAAACCATCGCCGCAAGGTTGGGATGCTTCAACTTCGTCTCGATCCAGGCATGGAAAGGGGCAAAGAGGATTGCCAGTGACAGAGCCCACTGATCGCGCCCAAGAATGGCAGGGCCAGAAGAACGCATACGACAATCCCAACGATCACTGCGGCGGCTAGCACCGCCGTGCCCGCGCGGCTGCGGCGAACCAGAGGATCGTCGTCGCTCATGTTGCCAACACTGAAACGGCTCGTGCGGGCGTTTCCTTCACGTTCCACCTTGTTGCCAACCAACTCTTCTCCAACTGACGACTGGTAGTGGACTGGCTCATTGAATCGGCGCTAGGCCTTCAGTTGCTGCCTCCAGAGTGGCTTCAGCAACTCCAGGATTGCCAGCACGGCAAATCCCGCGGCAATTGTTACCGCCAGATCGTTAAGATGCAGCGGTCCGAAGCGGAAGAGACTGGTGGCAAACGGCCAAAGAAGCGTGCCGCCCAGCATTGAAGCAACGGCCACGACAACAATCATCAGCGACCGGTTCGGCCTGTTAAGCGCGGTCAAAAGGGATGCGCTGAACGAGCGGTTGACAAAAATCAGTCCCACGATGCTCAGCACCAGCGAGAAAAAGGTCAGCGCCCGGATTTCGTTCTCGGCCATGCCCTGCTTCAGGGCGACAAGGTAGATGCCCGCGAGGAGCGCGAAGGTGAGCGTCCCCTGGATCAGCCCCCACCCGATCAACGCCCCGGAGAAAAGTGGCGTATCCGGATTGCGGGGCGGACGGCGCATGACATCGTCTTCTTCCCTTTCAGCCTCGAAGACCAGTGAGCAGACGGGATCGATCACCATCTCCAGAAAGGCGATATGGATCGGCCCGAACAGGATTGGCAGGCCAAAAAGCAAAGGCAGCAGCGAGAGACCCGCGATCGGCACATGGACCGCGAAGATGAACCCCACGGCCTTGCGCAGATTGTCGAAGATGCGGCGGCCAAGCCGAACGGCTTTGACGATCGAGCCAAAATCGTCGTCGAGCAGGACGATCGAAGACGCCTCGCGCGCAACGTCGGTGCCACGCCCACCCATGGCAATCCCGATATTGGCTGCCTTGAGGGACGAGGCATCATTGACCCCGTCGCCGGTCATGGCAACGATTTCACCGCTCGACTTCAGCGCGCTCACGATGCGAAGTTTCTGTTCGGGCATGATGCGCGCGAACACGGTTGCGGTTTTTACACGCATTGCCAGCTCGTCGTCACCGAGCGCTTGCATCTGACTGCCGGTCACCACGCTTTCGGCATCGAGGCCAGCCTGACGCGCGATCACCTTGGCGGTTGCCGGGTAGTCGCCGGTGATCATCATCACCCTGATGCCGGCGGAACGACAGTCGCCCACGGCTTCGGGAACCCGTGCGCGCAACGGATCCATCAGGCCGACCAGGCCGAGAAATTCGAAGTTGAAATCATGTTGCGTATCCGGCAAGTCGGCGCCGCGATGAAAAGCGCGGGCCACGCCAAGCACCCGTAACCCCTCGGCCGCCATGGCTTCGACCAAGCCCTGCAAGACCATCAGGTCTCTGGCACTCAGATGGCACAGCGTCGCGATCGCTTCTGGCGCACCTTTTGCCGCAACCAGCGAATTGCCATCGCCGCCTGTCGACCGCCAAACATTCGACATTGCCAGCAGGCCGGGTCGAAGCGGATATGCGTGAACCAGTTCCCAATCCGGCTTGTCCAGAACTCTGTGCTTGCGCAGCCGTTCCTTGCCGAGTTTGTGAAATGCGATTTCCATGGGGTCGAAAGGGATCCGCGCGCTGGCGAGCACGCCAGCCTCGACCATATCGGCGAATGCCGCCGGCAGGTCGGTCTCCGGATGGTCGGCCAGCCGCAACCGCCTTCCGTCCGCCGACCGCAGTTCGGCGATGGTCATCCGGTTCTCTGTAAGGGTTCCTGTCTTGTCGGTGCAAAGGATCGTGGCGGAGCCGAGCGTTTCAATCGCGGCGGCCCTGCGGGTCAGGACGCGCGCCTGCGAAATGCGCCACGCTCCCATGGCCATGAAGATCGTGAGCACTACGGGAAATTCTTCCGGCAGCATGGACATGCCGAGCGCGATACCTGCAAGCACGGCGTCAAGCCAACCGCCTCGCAGAAGCCCGTAAAGCAAGACCGCGACGACGCTGACTGCACCGCCGACCATCGCGAAAATGCGTACGACGCGCCTCATTTGTCCCTGCAATCGCGGCGGCTCTGCCTCCATTGAACTCAGCGAGTATCCGATCTTGCCAATTTCACTTCGTGGCCCAGTCGCAAGGACTTCGCCAATCCCTGAACCGCGAACGATCAGCGAACCCGAGAATAAGAAGGGCAGGTCGTCACCGCCTGGCCGACGCTCGATCGTTGGCGAGCCGCCGTCGGTGGCAATCTTTCGGACCGGTACGGATTCGCCTGTCAGCAGGGATTCGTCGCTCTGAAGATCCTGGCTTTGGAGAAGCTTGGCGTCGGCAGGGACCCGGTCACCTTCGCCGAGCACGACGAGATCTCCCCGAACGACCTCACGGCCCGCTATCCGCTTGCGTTCACCAGCACGTATGACCAGGGCGCGAGGACTGGTGAGGTCACGCAATGCTTCAAGGACGCGCTCGGTGCGCGTCTCCTGGATGATGGTTATGCCGATCGACATCGTGCCAAATGCCAGCAGGATCAGCGCTTCCTCCAGGTTGCCCAGAAGCAGATAGACGAAGCCTCCACCGAGCAGGAGGGCCAGCATCGGTTCGCGAATGACCTCAAGGGCTATTCTAAATGGCGTGCGCCGGCTGGACCTGGGCAACTCGTTCGGCCCCTCGGCGAGAAGCCTGGCCTGAGCCTCGGTTTCGCTGAGGCCGCGCAGGCGTTCTCCAATCTCCGAATCGCCGGCCCCACTTTGCGTTTTCTCGATACAGGGGGCTCCCATCAACTGCTGCATCTAATCGCCCCGGGCAGTGAGTGCTCGCTGCATTTGCCTGATGATCTTGGCTCGACCGCGTTCGTCCGCCGCCGAGTTGACGGCCTCGCTCACGTCCAGCAAGAGCTTGGAGAGATCGTTGTGCCAGTCAAGACGGCCGACACTCTCCGGCTTCAGCCTGCGAGCATGGTTGATCTCGATTGGCACGCAGCCCGCCGGGCTCAATCGAAAGGCGTCATCAAGCTGTGGCTTGATGATCCTGTCCCCCGGAAAAGATCCCTTGAGGCGCTCTGCGAGGCCTGCAAGACCTTCGTCTTCGCTGTGGGTCAGGAACAGCGATTGCCCGACGGGGCCGCGAGCCATTATCCAATCCAAGAGCTCGGCTGCATCCGCATGAGCGGAGTATAGATCGAACAGGGTAACGTTTGCCCTCACTTCGATTTCCTCGCCCTGGATACGCACGCGCCGGGCGCCATCAAGCAATATTCTGCCCAGCGAACCCTGGACCTGATATCCAGCCATCATGACGGTGGCGTTCTTGCGCCAGAGGTTGGCCTTGAGATGATGGCGTATGCGCCCCGCATCGCACATGCCGCTTGCCGCTATCACCACGAAGAAGCCTGTCAGGCGATTGATCGCCTTGCTTTGCTCCACGGTATCGGTGAACCGCAATTCGGCGGAAATCAAAGCCTGACGCAAGACGTCGCCGTTCTCGATTTCATTGGCATGTCTCTGGAATATGGCGCTTGCGCGCGTGGCCAACGGCGAATCGACGAATATTGGGGCTCTGGGAACCTCGCCGGCTTGCATGAGCAGATGAAGGTCAACCAGCAATTCCTGCGTCCGCTCGACGGCGAAGGACGGAATGATCAAGGGACCGTTCGCCCGTGCGGCGCCGCGCACGACGTCGCCGAGCATCCAGCGTCGCCGGTCAGGCGAAACGTCGGGGCGATCCCGGCTGCCATAAGTCGCTTCGCAGACGAGATAGTCGACCGCGGAAGGACCCTGCGGGTCGGTCTGGAGCAGTTTGTGCCCCGGACCTATGTCGCCCGAAAACACGATGCGCATCGGCGAGCGCCCACCTCCATCAATTTCCAGCTCGACTGACGAGGAGCCGAGCAGATGGCCTGCGTTCCAGAAGCGGAAGCGGAGACCTTGGGCTGCGGTCGTCCAGTCGCCATACTCCGCAGCCCGAAACAGATGCATGCATGCGGCCGCATCTTCCTGACGGTAGATCGGTTCAACCAGCGGCCTGCCGCGCTGGGCGTTGCGGCGATTGAGATAGTCCACCTCCGTTTCCTGGATATGCGCGGCGTCCGGCAACATGACGGAGCAAAGATCGATCGTGGCGGCCGTCGCGTAGATCGGTCCGAGAAAGCCTAGCTTGACCAGCTTGGGCAGCAGACCGCTGTGATCGATATGCGCGTGGGTCAGGATGACCGCGTCGATCGCATCCGGCGAAAATGGGAATGCGCCGTAGTTCAGTTCCCTTTCGGATTTCGAACCCTGAAACAAGCCGCAATCGATCAGGAGGCGCCAATGTGGCGTTTCAATTTCGTAACATGACCCTGTCACGCAACGCGTCGCGCCATGGAAGCGCAAGACGGGATGCTGATCGCGATCCACGATCGTACACCTAATGCGACATCAAGACCGGCAAGCGCAGATCCGCCAGGATGCCTTCCGTAGCCCCACCAAGCACAAAGTCTCGAAGCCGGGAATGGCCCCATCCGCCCATGACGAGGAGGCTGCCATTGATCCTTATGGCATGGTCCTCGAGCGCGGCGCCGATTTCATTGTCCCCGGCGTGGATCGACTCCGACCTGGCCCGGAGACCCCGCGCCGCGAGGCCATGCGCCAGCCTATCGCCGGTATCTTCGCGCGGCAGAGCCTTCTCATCCGTCACCGTGACGATCGATATCGTCGATGCCCGCTCCAGGAACGGCCTGGCGTCGGCCACGGCCCTTGCAGCCACGCGGCTGCCGTCCCAGGCGATCACAACATGATCGAGCGCACCGACATCTTCGTCACCCGGAAAAATCAAAGTCGGCCGGCCGGAGCTGAACACTACCTCCTCCGCGGTCGCGCGGATTGACTCGATATTGCGCGTCCATCCGACCATGCAGAGGTCAAAATACCGCCCTTCCCTGGCGGCCGTTTCGCGCATGAAGGCGGGCTGGGCTTTCAACTCCTGGCTGGTCAAGGTCACTTTGCATCGCGCAGCTTCGGCCGCGACTGTCTCCAGCAGGGCCTTGCCCCGATTCCTGCTGGCCGCGTTGGCCTCGCGGATCTTCGCGGGGAGGTCGAGCAACAAGCTGGACAATGCGTTCGAGACATCCGGAATGTCGACGTTGATGACCGCCGCATCCAGGGTGGCGCCGAGTTGGTTGGCCACGGCCACCGCGTTCGAAGCAACCTTCGACCCCGGCGGGTCCGGATAAGTCGGCAGGAGCACGGATGTTAACAGTTGCATGGAGTTATCTCCTTCAAGGTGCAGGGACGTAGACTGCCGCAGCCTTTCAGTTCGACAGCAGCCTGTGGAACGAGCCCGAGCTGAGCAAGGATCGCGTCGCGCCGCCAAATGCCCATTCGCGGAACCGGCTATGGCCATAACCGCCGGCCACGATGAGATCGGCCCCGATGCGATCGGCCTCGACGATGATCGAGTCGCCGACCGAGATCCCTCCGCCCTCAAGCAACTGGGATCTCGCCTTGACGCCATGCTTCATCAAGAAGCGCACTACGTCCGCCGCGCCATCCCTGGCGACGACCGTTCCGTCCTCAGCCGCGTTGAAAACGGTCACTTCCTTGGCATTGCGCAGGAAGGGCATCGCATCAACCACTGCCCGCCGCGATTCGCGGCAATCCTTCCAGGCGACCATCGCCCTCTCGCCCTTGAAGGCTGCAAGGCCGTCGGCCGCAAACAGAACAGGTCTGCCCGTGGACAACACCAACGCGCCAGGGTTTATGGTTCTTTGGTAGTCGCCGGCGGCAGCCGCAGTCGGCGCGCCGGTAATCACCAGATCGGCCGCGCGCGCGTGCAGGGCAACGGCGCGCGTAGGATCATTGAGTTCCGCGCGCCATGACGCGCGCTCGTCGTTGCCGACGACGTTGAGGAACTCCTCCTTGAGCTTCTTGATGCGCTCCTCGATTTCGTGGGTTCGGTAACGCAGAACCTCTGCCACCAACGGGGAGGATTCGCTAGGCGAGACCAGAGTGGAGGGTTCGGCAGCGGCCACCGCGATGAGATCCGCCTCGAATTTCTTCGCGATCTGCTGTGCAAAAAGCAGGCGTGGGGTGGCCGGAGCATCAATATCGAGCTGAACCAGTATCGTGGTGTAGATCATATCCGGACTCCATGAGAGACCGGTAGCTCAGCATGGGACAGAGCCCCGTGCTTTGATGCACGTCAACTTCTTCAGCCGGAGCATGACAGTCCGATGGCATCGAGGCCCGCCTCGAGATGATCGCCGAGAAGCGGATTGCCGCAGAGATAGTCGGCCGTGTGTCGGTTGTGAGCATAGGCGGCCTGCTGGCGAACCTCGTCCCAATCGACATTGGCCGTCGTCCCTGCCAAGCCACGTCAAGGCGACGAGATCGATCTGCTCATCGACGGAGAGCTCCGAGATCAGCGACCCCAGTTCTTCGCGCACGGGGTCGTCATCATGATCCTGAAGCACAGCAATTTCATTGTCGTCCGTCGGATTCGATCCCGTGTCCGGCTCGGTGACGGCCACCTTGACGTCGAACCCATGTGCCTTGGCGATAATGAAGCAGACTTTCGCGACGGGGATCGTCAGTTCAGGTGCCTCGATATCGTCACTTCCCACTCCGCGTCTCATCGGACATTTCCTCCGTAGCTCGCCAGCATTATTCGCGTCGGTCCCGGGTGAATCGCAGCATCATCAGGAACAGATTGATGAAATCGAGGTATAGCGTCAGCGCCCCAATCAGCGCCTTGTTAGAAATCGCCTCGCTTTGGGCACGCTCCAAATAGACGGATTTGATCCGCTGCGTGTCATAGGCAGTCAAGGCCGCGAACAAGATCACCCCAACAAGCGATATTGCCGTCTCCAAGATGGATGACGCAAAGAGCAGACTGATGAAACCAGCCAGGATGAAGCCGACCAAGCCCATGAACAGAAACGAACCGAGACGCGTCAGATCGCGCGCGGTTGCGTATCCGTAGAGACTGGTGGCGCTGAAAGTGCCCGCGGCGGCGAGGAAGGCCTTCGCGATAGCCACATCGGAATAGGCAAGGAACACGCCCGAAAGAGATAGTCCCATGAGAACAGCATAGATCCAGAAAGCCAGCTGCGCGGCCGCGGGCCTCATCGTGCCGATACGGATACTGAGGAAAAAGACCACTCCAAGCGGTGCCAGCACGATCAGCCAGATAAACGGCGTCGCTGCGAGCTCGTGATAGAGATCCGTCGAGATCGCCAGATAGCTTGTGACCCCGCTGACTCCCAGTCCACCTGCCATGAGATCGTAGACCCGAAGCATGTAAGCTCGCAGGGCTGGATCGACGTCTTGGGGCGGGTAGCCGAGAATATCCGGGCTTCGGGCGTCACTGAACATTTGGCTGCTCCGTCAGCGCTTACCGCCAAGCATGCCACAGCCCCAGCCGGATGGGATTGATGCGGATCAAGCCGACATATTGCCCCAGCAGAATGCATGTCGCGAATGTGCTAGGGCGGACCTGCGGCTCACGGAATGACGACGTACTGGATACCGCCGGCATGGAAGATCCCGAGCAGCAGCAGCTTCTCGAACCGGTTTGCCTGTCGCGCCACCTGCGTGGCGGAGTGCACCGGTTGCTGATCGACGCTCACGATGAAATCGCCGGCGATCAACCCTGCCCTCGCAGCGTCGCTCTCGGAGTCGACAGCCAGGATCTCCGCGCCGTCCGCTTGGCCATAAGCCGCAGAATCGGGCGAGATATCGGCCAGTGCTACCCCGGCAAGCAACCCCTCGCCTTTGACCTGCGCCGTGCTAACTGTGTTTGCTTCCCGGAGCTCCACCGGCAACTCGAGGAGCTTGTTGTGCCGGTCGATCGTGAGCGTGGCCTTTGCGCCAGCACCGAGCAGTCCAAGCGCTGTTCGAAGGTCAACGTCGCTGCGTATTGCCCGACCGTCCACGGCAACGACGACATCGCCAGCAAGGATGCCGGCGCTGCTTGCCGCAGATCCGGTCATGACCCGGCTGACGAGCGCGCCCGCAGAAATCTTCAACTTGAAGGCCTGGGCCAGCAACGGCGTGAAGTCCTGTATCAGCATGCCGAGCTCCCCGCGCCTGATCTTTCCGTGGGCGATCAACTCCCGCACCGCGTCCTTTGCCATATTGGATGGAATCGCAAAGCCTATCCCGACATTGCTGCCGGCCGGTCCGAAAATGGCGCTGTTGATACCCACCAGCTCGCCCCGGAGGTTCACGAGGGCACCTCCCGAATTGCCGGGATTGATCGACGCATCGGTCTGGATGAAATTCTCCAGACCGTCGGAACCAAGGCCCGATCGCCCCAATGCGCTGACAATGCCTATGGTGACGGTCTGGCTCAGACCATAGGGATTTCCGACGGCGGCAACGTAGTCGCCGACCCTGAGCTCGCTTGAGTCTCCCAGCGGCAGCGAAGTGAGCCTGTCGGCCTTTATCTGAACAACCGCCACATCGCTCGGCTGATCCATGCCGATCACCTTGGCCGGAAACGATCGGTGGTCCAGCAAGGTCACCGTGATCTCGTCGGCATTTTCAAGCAGATGACTGTTGGTCAACACATACCCGCTTTTTGCGTCGACGATCACGCCTGAACCGGCCACCTGGAACGAGCGTTCGTTTGCCGTGGGTTGCTCAGGAAGCCCGAAGAACTTTCGCAGGAAGGGGTCGGATAACATCGGATCGGATTCAGCGGTGCCCCTCCCTTGGATGGCAATGCTGACGACACTGGGAACGACGCGTTCAAGCATTGGAGCCAGCGATGGTATCTCATTGCCAACGCGAGATGGGTCGGCCGCCCAGACAACCGAGTGTGTGTACAGGACACAGATAGCTGCAAGCACCAGCACTGCGCGAAGAGTTTTGGGCTCCTCGCCGGCCGACCGCTGACCCCTCGTCATCGGCTTAGGCTCCTGATGTAGGCGACAATGGCCTCGATCTGCTGAGGATCAGCGACAAATTCCGGCATGTCCGGGTGACCCGTCGATATCCCTTCCGCCAACGCCTCTTCCAGATCCTCGATCGGATAGCGCCGGTGCAACAGTCGAAAAGGCGGTGCGTCCGGATGCGAACTTTTGCCGGTCGGTCCTGTTGCGTGGCAACGGGCGCAGTTTGCTTCCACGAGCTTCCTGCCATGGGCAATCTGCAGATTGTCTTGCGCCCATGCGAATGGCCCGCCAGGGAAAATGGCTATAACCACGACCATTTTTGATAGCGCCAGGCGTTTCATGGCCTCCGAATACGCGACGAATGAGCGCCGGACCTTGACTTGGCTCAAACTGGCGAAACCGTCCTGTCGTTCGAGCACACGCGCCGGGTGCCGTGCAAACTGTCTTCGAGTTGCCTGAGGCGGCGGCGACCCGGCCGAGCGCAACCTCAGCACTCGAATGGCTATCAACCAGTCGATCCAGACTGTCCATCAGGAGCCATGTTCTATGGTCGCCTCTTTCGCCCAATCGTCTGGGTTCGGACGAATATCCGCATGGCTGCAACTGAGCTTTCTATAGGAACGGCCCGGGTGCCCAGGCTCGGAAACGATGCCGGCATTGTGCCCGCCGCTGGTCAGGACGAAGTCGATGTCGGTGTCGAGGAGATAGATCAACTTGGATACCGAACGCCATGGCGCGACATGGTCCGTCTTAGAACACCGGGACCCTGATGTCTTCCACATGAAAGGCCTGCCGGCAACGCAAAGGCGCCCTTCGATAAGGTCATTGCCCAGATAGAGTTGTCGTTGCGACTGCATGCGGTAAGGCATGCGGGTCGAATCGGCATTCCAAGCCATGAGATCGGATCGCGATAGATGTTCCCGGCTTCTTCGTCTGGGGGTGGCAACACCGAGGAATCGGTTGCGTTCACAACCTCACCGCGCTCAGGTCTTGGTGGCGCTGTCGAATCCCTCGCCCCGGCGGCGATTCTCCGAGCTGAGGTCCGATTGGCGACTGGTTTCCCCTCTCTTCCTCGGCCACAACATTTCAGGTCGCAAGCGTGGCCGCGGCCATGTCGTCGATAGTTGTTTCCCCATCCTTGCGGACCTGGTCGGCTGTCTCCGAAGCAAGTCTGGCGCCGATGGATGCGAATTTGCCAGCCTCATTCGCATAGTCGGACGTAGCGTTCTGGATGAAGTTCACGAATATGTCGAACGCATCGACGAATCCATCACCGCCAGTCAACTCCTCAACAAGTCTGAGGTCATCCTCGAACCGCCGCTTAAGGAAGGATAGGCCTTCGATCTGGTAGCGCAGCAGGGCGCGGACCGAGTGTGCTTGCATCGCGGCCGTCGCGCGCAAGAATTTTTGGCCGGTCTGGGCGAAAGGCAGCAGCTGGGGCGCACGAAACTCTTCCGGGTTCCTGGTCAAGGTGGTTTCCCTCCTTGTTTCAAATTTCGTCTTCGAGCTGATGGAAGCGGGAGCGGCGTTCGAAGCCGTGGCTGGCGGGCGAGCGCCTGCTTCTCTTGAACGATGCCAGCTCGAAATAGATCGCAACTCCCGCAAGTAAGCCGAGGCAGAGCACAGCGCCCCAGAGGAGGATATCTTCAGCGGACATAGGTGGATTCCTTGTTCAACCTGATCAAACATGGCTGGCCGAGCTTAAGTTGGCATTGATCGTGATCAATCGGGCTTATCGCCATTCGGTCCCGCATTTCGGGTTTTGATCGTGATCAAGGCGAAGGAAGGCAATGGCCGCGACAAGGTCGAAATCGACAAGCCTGTTGCGGATGCCAAGCGAGAGATGGATATGAGGGAATTGCCGCTTGCCGAAGTCTATCGCCTTATCGAACCTGGTCCCGTCGTTCTGCTCTCGACCCGATCCGAGCAAGGCCGCTCGAATGTCATGACCATGTCGTGGCACACGATGGTGGCGGTCGCGCCGCCGACGATTGCCTGCGTCGTGTCAAGCAATGACCGCTCGTTCTTCGCCTTGCGTCAAACGAAGGAGTGCGTGATTGCGATACCTGAAGTCGGCCTTGCCGAGAAGGTCGTGAAGGTCGGCAATTGCTCCGGCAGGGATACCGACAAGTTCGCAACGGCATGGTTGACGCCGCTTCCCGCCGAACGGGTGTCGCCGCCACTTGTGGCTGAGTGCTTCGCCAACCTCGAATGCCGCGTGGTCGATACCAGGCTGGTCAACAAGTACAATATGTTCGTGCTGGAAGTCCTCAAAGCCTGGGTTGATCCAGGTCAGCCAAAGCCGAAAACCATCCATCATGTCGGCTACGGCACCTTCGTCGTCGATGGTGAGGTAATCCATTTCGAATCGCGGATGCCATGAAGCGTTGCGCGCGCAGAGGCGATTTTGATCTGCATCAAGGCACGAGTGCGTCCTCGAAGTAGGGTTCCGCTCATCGAAGAAAGATCGAACCGAAGGCGCGTGCGATGGGTTACAAGTCAATCCTTCTAAACCTCAATATTGATGGGCCGATCGAACCGCTTACACGGATAGGTGTAAGCTTAGCCAAGCGCTTTGACGCCCGTTTGATCGGATTCTGCGCGGCGGATGCTCCGTTGCCGGTGACCATGGCGCCCGAGGGTGCGGCGGTCGCCGCCGAGATTTGGGAACAGTCAAGGGATGAAATCCGACGCCGCCTCGCCGACCTGAGCGGCGAGTTCGGCACTCTCGTGGCGGGAGCGGTCGAGACAGGCTGGCACGGAGAGATCGAAAATCCGGATCATGCCGTGGCCCGGAGAGCCCGCATGGCCGATATCGTCGTCACCAGCGCTTCCCAAGGCGCATCTACGGGCGACTCTTATCGCACGGCCGATCCAGGCTCGCTGGTGCTGCGCGCCGGTCGGCCGGTCCTGGTCGCCGCCCATGGCGCGACGGATCTGCCGGCACGCAAGATCGTGGTGGCCTGGAAGGACACCCGTGAAGCTAGACGTGCGGTTGCTGACGCTGCGCCGCTCATGACTATGGCGAGCGAGGTCACGATCGTGGCGGTCGATCGCCATCCCGACGACTGGATCAGGGACAGCGTCAAGGACGTGGCGAGCTTCCTGGCCGGTCACGGCATCAAGCCGCGCACAGAGATCATCAAGACGACCGATGATGAAGGCAATCGCCTCGTCGATTTCTTCGCCTCGGTGAATGCCGAGCTGATCGTGTCGGGCGCCTATGGGCATAGCCGGTTGAGGGAGTGGGTTTTCGGCGGCGTTACCCGCTCGTTGCTGGACGAGGTGTGGCTCAATCGGCTGATGTCGAGCTGACGCCGCTGCCTAAGGGCACACCTGCATGATGACGGCGGCAGCCGTCGGATAGAGCATGGTGATCCGCAGCGCGAGGAGTGAGGAAATCGCCCGCCTGATCGCATGGCCGCAGTGAAGCATCGCTACCACTAAGGGAATGCGCGGGGCCGCTGCAATGGACTCTTTTCGACGCATTGACCGAAATCAAATTCTTCGCCTCGAAATCCTTCATATGTGGCGCAACCAGGCGCTAAAGGTAACGCCGCTCAATGAGAAATGCCGTCGCGAGGCTTGTCGACACCTGCAATGCTGAAAGAAGCAAGGGATCGGACTTTCCAACCATCTGGAGAGATGTGCTGAAGGCTCATCCTTGCGTGCTCGGGCAGCCGGTGCAGGACAACGGGGAGGACGGTCCCCTGCTGAGGATTCCCTTGATCACCGGCCAGGTCCTCGTGTTCCTGGGTTCGCATTTTTCTCTCTGGTGAATTTCCCACTGCCGGGTGGTCCTGACGGTTTGGTTGCATCCTGTCCAACTTGACGAGGATCAAGGTTGTTGCGTCCCTGACCTGTCTTGATGCCGCCAGCGATCACTCGGGACGCTGCCGATCTCCCGGGCGGCTGTCTCGGCCGCGTAAACATTGTCGACTGTGATGTCGATCGCCAACCGACCGGGCGTTCGGGCCGGCAGCGAGGTCGTCAGCGGGTTGTCAGGCTGTGCTTGCTAGACAGCGCTCGCGACCAATCATCTTCCAAGCAGCCCGCCTTTGTGGTCGCCGGACGGCGGATAGGAGCACTTTCGATGCAGTTTTTGAAAATTGGACTTGCGTTGACCACGCTGGCCGTTGCGGCGCCGGCGTTCGCGGATTCCACGGTCAACGTGAAATTATGGGACAAGAACGGCGACATGAACGCCGACGCCAAGATGGGAATGGGCATGCCGGCGAATATGAGCATGGCAATGATGAAGATTCAGGTCGACAAGAAGGTCGTGCCGGCTGGCAAGGTGACCTTCGATGTGACCAACACCTCCCAGGCCACGGTCCATGAAATGATTGTCGTGCCCGTGGTAGACCCAAAAAAGACAACGCTGCCATATATTTCGAACGAGAACCGTGTCGATGAGGATGCGGCCGGCCATCTGGGCGAGGTCTCGGAACTCGATCCGGGCAAGTCGGGTTCGCTGACGCTCGACCTGAAGCCGGGCTTCTACGCGGTCTTCTGCAACATCCCCGATCATTTCATGAACGGCATGTGGGCCACCATCAAGGTTCAGTAAGACGACACCGAGCACGCCCGGCGATGACCCGCGGCGTGCTCGCCCAGCCAAGTGCAGGTCGCGAGCTGTGAGAACGTCATCGCAATAGGTATCGCGACCGTGCGCGGCCTAACGAGCCTGCCGCCGCAAGCCTTCCAGTGGTTGGACGTGCCTACGCCAATCAAGGCGAGTGGATAGGGTCAGGCGGTTTCTATGGCGCTTTTGATCGACATCACCGAATGCTTGACGAAGTCCTTGCCGATTTCGCCGACGAGTTTGGCGCTCAATGACGGCTGATAGTGCCTCCGCATCTCACCGAGCGTGCGCGGATCGGCGATCACCAGTATATGCTCGCAGGCTTTCTCGCGAGCCTTGTGATTGAGATAGCTCGCGATGGATGCGGCGAAGTCGTCCTCGCCCAGCCGGGACTCGTCCGGATTGGCGGTTGAACTGCGATGCCTGCCGCCGGATCCGGCGCGGGCCACTTCAAGGACCGAATCCTCGACTTCGATCAGGTCGAGACGAGGTTCGTGCCCCTTGTTGTGAAACAGCCGCAAGCTCTCGCCATCCGTAACCGCGACGAGGGTGCCGTTATTCAGGATCATGTGTTCCTCCGATGTGGGATCAGCCGAGCACTCTGGCGCCGCCCGATCACTGCTGTTGCCAGGCAGGTAAGCCCGGATCGCCTCGCATCGCTTTGAGCTTGATCAATGCCGGGCAAGGCCATGCAATGACCGGCTAGAGCAATTCCAGGAAAAGTGTGAGCAGTTTTCCGTCCGGAATTGCGTAAAAACAAAGACTTAGAGCGTTTCACCGTTTCCGTGAAACGCTCTAAGTCGGGCAGAAGGCGGAATGCAGCGCCTCGATGACAGTCAACACCTCCGGGCGGGTGATACGGTAGTGAACCGTCGTCCCTTCGCGGCGAGCCTCGACCAGCCCGTCGGCCCTCAGCCGCATCAGCTGTTGAGACATCGGCACCTGGTCGATGTCCAGGAGTTCCCTCAGTTGAGCCACGGAGCGCTCCTGATTGCCGAGTGCGCATAGCACCAGCAATCGCTGCGGGTGCGACAGGCTCCGAAGCAATTCCGCCGCCTTGTCCGAGGCCGGGATCATATCTCTTACATTCATACTCTTGAATTTATAATCTTTGAATGTTAGATGCAAGCTCGCCATCCGGGCCCCGTCGAAGCCACACCCTACAACCGCGCCGGCCCGTTTGGAAATTGAGCCTGATCAACGCAGAGCGCGGGCTCTCCAGCGCAGAATGCTGCGAAAGATCAAATACCGGGAGGATCATCATGTCACACATCGTCGTCCTCGGAGCAGGTCTCGGCGGCACCATCATGGCATACGAAATGCGCGACAAGCTGCGCAGCGACGACCGATTGAGCGTCGTCACGCTCGGCACGTCCTATTCCTTTGTGCCCTCCAATCCCTGGGTGGCCGTCGGATGGCGGGAGCGCGACGACGTCACCGTCGATCTGGCGGATACCTTCAAGCGGCGCGGCATCGCTCTGCGCCCCGAAGGCGCGAAGAAGGTGCATCCGAAGGAAAACCGGATCGAGCTCAACGACGGCTCCTTCGTCGACTACGACTATCTGATCATCGCGACCGGCCCCGACCTTGCCTTCGATGAGGTGCCGGGTCTCGGACCTGCCGGCCATACCCAATCCATTTGCCACATCGATCATGCCGTCGCCGCGCGGGCGAGGTTCGACGAATTGGTCCGCAAGCCCGGCCCGATAGTCGTGGGCGCGGTCCAGGGCGCATCCTGCTACGGCCCGGCCTATGAATTCGCCTTCATCCTGGACACCGCGCTGCGCAAGGCCAGGGTGCGCGACCGCGTGCCGATTACCTTCGTCACGCCGGAGCCCTATATCGGCCATCTCGGCCTCGAAGGAGTCGGCGACACCAAGGGCCTGCTCGAGAGCGCCATGCGCGATCGCCACATCAAGTGGGTCACCAACGCCAAGGTGGCTTCGGTCGACGCCGGCGTGATGCATGTCGAAGAAGTCAACGACGATGGGACGACCAAGGCCAAGCATGACCTTCCCTTCGCCTTCTCGATGATGCTGCCGGCTTTCCGCGGCGTGCCGGCGGTGATGGGTGTCGAGGGCATGGTCAATCCACGCGGCTTCGTCACCATCGACAAGCATCAGCGCAACCAGACCTATCCGAACGTCTTCGCGATCGGCGTCTGCGTTGCTATTCCGCCGGTCGGCAAGACACCGCTTCCCGTGGGCGTGCCGAAGACGGGCTTCATGATAGAATCCATGGTCACGGCCACCGCCGAGAACATCGGCGCGCTTCTGCGCGGCGAGGAGCCGAGGGCTGTCGCGACATGGAATGCGGTCTGCCTCGCCGATTTCGGCGATGAAGGCATAGCCTTTGTCGCGCAGCCGCAGATCCCTCCCCGCAACGTCAACTGGTCCTCGCAGGGCAAGTGGGTTCACGCGGCGAAGGTCGGGTTCGAGAAATACTTCCTCCACAAGGTGCGGCAGGGGAAGAGCGAGACCTTCTATGAGGGGCTGGCGCTCGACGTCCTCGGCATCAAGAAACTCAAGGCCATCCACATCGAGCCGGCCGAATAGGCACGGCGATATCCAGGAGAAAAAGGATCATGACGATAGACAGGGCAGTTCTCATGTTCGCGGGCTTCATGGTGCTGATATCGCTCGCGCTCGGCATCTACTATTCGCCCTACTGGTTCCTGCTGACCGCATTCGCCGGGCTCAACATGGTGCAGGCCTCGGTCACGGGCGTCTGCCCGGCGGCGATGGTCTTCAAGAAGCTCGGCTGCAAGCCGGGCGTGGCGTTCAAATAAACGGCACGTCATCGAGCAATTGGCCGCTAGCCGGGAGGCGGCCCAGTCGCCTCCCGACCCATTTCAATCGACGAGACAAGCAATAATGAGAACCATACGATCGGCCCTCGCGAACATTGTTCTGATCGGCGCCGCCGGCCTTGTCGCGGTCGATGCGCGCGCCGCCGATTTCACGGTCAAGGCCGCGGCCGTCACCGAGATGAAGGCTGTGTATGGACAGGTGGAGAGCCGCACGATCCTGCCGGCCAGGGCGAGGATTTCGGGAACCGTCGCGTTCGTCCGCGTCTCGGAGGGCGCTGAGGTAAGCAAAGGCGACGTGATCGCCACCGTCGTCGACGACAAGCTCGCCTTGCAGCTCAGAGCCGCCGACGCCAAGATCGCGGCGCTGAATTCGCAACTCGACAGCGCCCGCACCGATCTGCAGCGCGCGCAGGACCTGCTCGCCAAGGGTGCCGCCGCCCAAAGCCGGGTCGACGCCGCGAAGACGCAGTTCGATGTCGTCACGAACCAGCTGGCGGCTGCGATTGCCGAGAAGGCGGTCATCGAGCAAAGCACCAGGGAAGGCGATATCCTGGCTCCGGCCGACGGCCGGGTGCTGACGGTACCGGTGGCCGCCGGCTCGGTGGTCATGGCGGGCGAACCTGTCGCACGGGTGGCGTCGGGCCAATACTATCTGCGACTGTCGTTGCCGGAACGGCACGCCGTCGAAATAACGGAAGGCGCCCGCGTCGACATCGGTGAACGCGGCACGGGTACCAATGCTGGCTTCGTCAAGGCCAGCGAGGGACGGATTGCCAAGGTCTACCCCGAGATCGAGAGTGGCCGCGTGATTGCCGACGTCGAAGTCGTCGATATCGGGACCTATTTCGTCAATGAGCGCACGCTCGTTTCCATACCGGTTGCCAAACGGACCATGCTGGGCGTTCCGCCGGAGGCACTCAGGACCGTGCACGGCATAGACTACGTCACCGTCGAGACGGCGGACGGCCCACTAGAGGTCGCGGTCGTGCTAGGCGGGGAATTCCAGGACGCCGGCCAGCCTCGCGTCGAGATCCTGAGCGGTCTTGCCGATGGCGACAAGGTCGTCCTGCCATGAAACTCGGCATCGCCGGCTGGCTTACCCGTTCCTTCATCGCATCGCCGCTGACGCCTCTGTTCCTGCTGGCCGCGCTGGCGCTCGGGCTCGTGGCCCTGGTCACGTTGCCGCGCGAGGAGGAGCCGCAGATCTCCGTACCCATGGTCGACATCCACGTGTCCGCCAACGGCCTGAAGGCCGAGGATGCCGTCAAGCTCGTGACCGAGCCGCTGGAGACGATCATCAAGGGCATTGACGGCGTGGAGCACGTCTACTCGCAGACGATGGATGACGGCGCGCTGGTGACCGCGCGCTTCAAGGTCGGCACCAGCTCGGACGCCGCGATCCTGCGCGTCCACGACAAGGTCCGCGCCAACATGGATCGCATCCCGGTCGGGATCCCGGAGCCGCTGATCGTCGGGCGCGGCATCGATGACGTCGCTATCGTGGTGGTGACACTGACGCCGGCGCGAGAGGCAGCGACGCGCTACTCCTCTGCGGACCTGACGCGTCTTGCGCATGAGCTGCAGGTCGAGGTCGCGAAGCTTCCCGATATCGGCCTCACCTACATAGTCGGGGAGCAGCCGGAAGAGATCCAGGTCGAGCCGGATCCGGAAAAGCTCTCGCTCTATGGCATCACGCTGCAGCAGCTGACGGGCAAGATCGCCGGCGCCAACCGTTCCTTCCAGATCGGCACGGTGCGCGACCAGGGCAATCAGCGGGTGCTGGTGGCCGGCCAGACGCTGCAGGCTTTGTCCGACATCGGCAACCTTTTGCTGACCGCTCGTGACGGCCGGCCGGTCTATATCCGCGACGTCGCCAGCGTCGTGCTGGCGACGTCGCCGGCGGAGAACCGCGTCACCGACGTCGTCAAGTCCGACAAAGGTCTCGAGCGCGCGCCGGCCGTGTCGGTGGCGATTGCGAAGCGGCCGGGCACCAACGCGGTCGTCATCGCCGATACGATCGTCAAGCGCCTCGACCAGGTGCGCGGGCAGATCTTCCCCAAGGACGTCGAGATGGCCGTGACGCGCAACTATGGCGAAACGGCCAATGAGAAGGCCAACGAGCTGCTCTTCCATCTCGGTCTGGCGACCGTCTCCATCGTGCTCTTGGTCGCCGTCGCCATCGGCTGGCGGGAAGCTCTGGTGGTGGCCGTGGTGATACCCACGACGATCCTGCTGACCATGTTCGCATCGCGCATCATGGGCTACACGCTGAACCGCGTCAGCCTGTTCGCGCTGATCTTCTCCATCGGCATCCTCGTCGACGACGCAATCGTGATCATCGAGAACATCGCGCGCCACTGGGCGATGGACGATGGACGTTCGCGCACCCAGGCGGCGATCGACGCGGTCGCCGAGGTCGGCAATCCCACCATCGTGGCGACGCTGACCGTGGTGGCGGCGCTGCTTCCCATGCTGTTCGTCTCCGGCCTCATGGGTCCCTATATGAGCCCGATTCCGGCCAATGCATCGGCGGCGATGCTGTTCTCCTTCTTCGTCGCGGTGATGCTAACACCATGGCTGATGATGAAGCTCGGCGGCAAGGATCAAGCCGGCGCGCATGGCCACGCCGGCAGCGCGCATGGCGGCGTGCTGGGACGCATCTATGTCGCGGTGGCGCGGCCGATCTTGAAGTCGCGGTTCCGGGCGTGGGCCTTCCTTTTGGCCGTCGGAATCGCCACGATTGGGTCCATGGCGCTGATCTACACCAAGCACGTGACGGTCAAGCTTCTGCCCTTCGACAACAAGACCGAACTCCAGATTGTGGCGGACCTGCCCAAGGGCTCGTCGGTAGAGGAGACCGACCGGCTGCTGCAGGCAGCCGTGAACCGGCTGGCGTCGGTGCCGGAAGTGGTTTCGTTCCAGACCTACGCAGGCGCCGCCGCGCCTTTCAACTTCAACGGCCTGGTGCGCCACTACTACCTGCGATCGAGCCCCGAACAGGGCGACATCGCAGTCAACCTCCTTCCCAAGGGCGAGCGCAGCCGCGCCAGCCATGCCGTTGCGCTCGACTTGCGCGATCGCTTGAAAGGAATGGCGATGCCTGCGGGCACGGTGCTGAAGGTGGTCGAGCCGCCGCCGGGGCCGCCGGTGCTCGGCACGCTGCTGGCCGAAATCTACGGCCCGGATGCCGAGACCCGTCGCGCGGTCGCGGCCAAGGTGCGCGAGACCTTCGCCAGCGTCCCGTTCATCGTCGACGTCGACGACAGCTTCCACAACCAGCCGGAACGGCTCCGGCTTTCGATCGACCAGGACAACCTGGAATATTACAAGGTCGAGCAGGCGGACGTGTACGACACGCTGAGCTATCTCTACGGCGGGACCACTGTCGGCTACTCGCACCGAGGCGGCGGACGCCTGCCGATCCCGATCCGCATCGCCTTGTCCAAGACAAACGGCGTGGTCGACCAGCGTGCCCTGGCAACGCCGGTGGCCGCAAACGCGCTGCCCGGCGCGCGCGACGTTGTCGAGCTTGGCGACGTCGTGCGGGTGAGCCGGGAGCCTGCCTCCTACCCGATCTTCCGCCACAACGGCCGGCCGGCCGAGATGGTGATGGGCGAGCTGGCCGGCGCGTTCGAGGCGCCGGTCTATGGCATGCTCGCCGTGGACGATGCGATCGCCAAGGCAGACTGGGGCAACGTCCCAAAGCCGGCAATCTTGCTGCACGGCCAGCCGGACGACGAATCGAGGCCCACCCTATTGTGGGACGGCGAATGGGAGGTGACCTGGGTGACGTTCCGAGACATGGGCGCTGCCTTCATGGTGGCGATCCTCGGCATCTATATCCTGGTCGTCGCGCAGTTCGGCTCGTTCAAGCTGCCGCTGGTCATCCTGACCCCCATACCCCTTACGCTGATCGGCATCATGCTCGGCCACTGGGCCTTCGCCGCGCCCTTCACGGCCACCTCGATGATCGGCTTCATCGCGCTCGCCGGCATCATCGTGCGCAACTCTATCCTGCTGGTGGATTTCATCCGACACGCCAGAGGGCCCGACGAACCGCTCGTCGGCGTGCTGCTCAAGGCCGGCGCGATCCGCTTCAAGCCGATCCTGCTCACCGCGCTCGCGGCGATGATCGGCGCCGCGGTGATCCTGACCGATCCGATCTTCCAGGGCCTCGCCATATCGCTGCTGTTCGGCCTCGCCTCCTCGACGCTGCTGACCGTGCTTGTCATCCCGGCGATCTACGTGGCGCTGCGAACCTGACATGCCATTTTTACGGCCCTCGCCGCATTCGAAAGGTCTACTTGATCAGTTGCGCGAACGCAGATGGTGCTTGCCAGGTTGAGAGTCGGATATCGAACGTTTATCGGCCTTCCCTTAGTTCACGAGGGACAGAGGTCGCTGAGATAGTTGCGCACGGTTTTGACATGTTTGGCCCGATAATCCGTCACATCTCGCAAAGAAAGCCAGTCATGCCACTTTTAACAGCTGCAATTGAGCAGAATTGCTCCTGGCGGGCACGGTACCAGCGCCGACGACCACATTCTCATCATGCAGCTTGCCGATGATACCACCGAACCGTTCGGGTTTGGCCGCGAAGTGGTGTCCAGGTCCGCACCCCTGTCGCACGCGACATCACCAAGACCAACCGGCTGCTTGAGGAGACAGGCCACGCGGACTTTCAGTTCTAGCTGATCACGGCCGATGAGGACTTTAACCGCAACACGGGCGATGCCATCGCGGCCCTGTTGCGGGAAGCGAAGGTCAACATCAAGCGCACTGTCCGCCAAGTTCGCCCTTCTGAAACAACTAGACAAAGTATCCGTTCTGGCTGCACCGGAAGCTCCGCTCAGCTAGCCGCGCATCGCTCCTGCAGCAACGCTCATGCGCGTTTCGCCTTTCCGATCCGCGGCTCTCTTCGCCATGTTCTTGGCGAGCCCGACTAACCGGAGGACAGAACGCTTTGGATTGGAATCGAGCCAGACAGCCCTGATCGAGCTGACACTGTTGTGGCCTTCAAGGGGCATCCACTTCGCCGAATCGACGGTGATGGTGCGGGCATAGCTCTCCTCTGCAAAAGTTACTCCTTGGCCGAGTTGAACCTTGAGAATGATCGTCGCCAGGTCCGCCGAAGACGCCTGGAGGACCGGCCCACCAGCCGCCGCAATACGTTCCAGCAGTCGTAGATCAAGCCGTGGCCCCTCCTGTCCGGCTGAAATCAACAGGCACATATCCGCGAGGTCGGACCACGCGACCGCCGGCTTGTCGACAAGGGGATGGCGCGACGAAAGGAGTACGAAAAGGGGCTCCTGCCAGAATACCTCGCTGCAGCAGGACGTCATCTGGCCGAGGTCGTGGGTAAAGGCAATGTCAAGTTGACGCCGACGTATGGCAGCCAGGCACTGCCCGGCTGGAATATCTTCGATGGAGAGGTTCACCTCGGGGTATCGGCTGCTAAAACGATCAATGAGCCGCCTGAGAAATTCCCCTCCTGTCACCCAGCACAATCCGATGCGGAGCGTCCTTGCATCCTTGTAGCCTCGGGCACACTGGATGAAGGCGTCGAGCAGACCATCGTAGTGAGCGCGCGCAACGTCGATCCACGCCCCTCCAGCCTCGGTCAACCGAACCCCGCGAAAATCGCGCTCGAACAGTTGCATGTCTAAATGCTGTTCGAGTTTGAGAACATTGCGACTAACAGAGGATTCCCGGACCCTCAGGGCTCTTGCCGCCCGCCGCAGGCTGCCGTAATCCGCCGCTGCAAAAGCATAGGCCAGCAACCGAAGGGCGTTGCCGTCGCCGGTCATGCAGCCTGCGCCTTGCGGATTATCGGCATGGGCAAGGTCTGTTTCGCGCCAAATGGTTCGGACTTCTTCGCGCGGACGGTAGTCAGGCAAGCATCTTCCGATATGAAGCGGCCGCGAAGACGATTGCTCAGGCATCAGCCTGGCTGCCAGGCGGCGGCGAGATCGGTGAGGCCAAGTGCACGCCTGTCTCGTAGACATATTCATTTGGAATGGCAGGGTCTGCCATCTGCGAAAGGTAAAGGTTCAGATTTTCTCTGCTGTTGCTGGCAGCGAGGCTGCAGAAATTTCCGCTGTTCCAAGTCATGGCGCAGTGATTGAAATGCGCCCCCACTGCCCGAAGCATCTCTTGCAGCGTCACCTCGTTGTTGAACATCGTCGTGAGGACTGCGGCCTTTTTCTTCTCGATCTCGTCTAGGGGGAAATAGCGCGTTTTGAACCCAAAATCCTTCTGCCACTCCCGGCGCGCGTAGTCGTTCTCGTCGGCCGCGCGGAACTTCTCGACGAAAACAAATATGCCCCCTTCCTTGAGATGCTGCGATACAAACTCAATCTGCTTCGCTCGGTTTGGCGAGTACATCTGGAAGGTAGTGTCCTCGAGAATCAGGTCGAACCCTGGAGCGAACTTTGCAAGTCGTGCGTCCGAGCTCAGAACATCCTTTGTGAGTCGATGGAAGGGTCCGACAAAGAACTCGGCATCCGGCGGCTCGCCATACGCCATGAAGCATTTGTAGTTTTCTGCGTTGGGACTGCAGGACAGGCTGCGGATCTTTCCACCTGACAACTCCGACAGTGTCCTGGCCATGGTGCCCTCCGCTGTCCCAAGGCTGTATAGCGACAGCGGGGCCTGACAATACCGCGCGTATTTGAGCACGGCATACGCCATTCGGCATTCCTCCTCCAGTCGATAAGGAATGCTGCCGTGGTAGTGCTGGTCGAAAAAACCTTGCCGAGCCGCGTGCAGGCCGACCAGACCGCGAAGCAGAGCGTCACTGGGCAGGAGCCTTGCGTCGGCTGAAGGCCTCCGGATTGGCATCCCGCTCTGACCGGAGGCGGTCGCCGAGAAGAAGCCTGTGAGTTCGTTGATCCGCGGGCCACGGTCGCATTCGGCCAGAAAATCGTCGAGTCCCCGCATAGCAGTGTGCTCCCACAACCGTTTGATCGGTGAGACGCCTAAAGCTCGATGAAAAAACGAAGATTAGTGTGGATTAATATTCCACACTGTCGAGTATCAGCGCGGGAGACAGATAGATCGGTGCGGTACAGGCGGCTTTCATTCGGTTGCCGTTTTTTCTGAAAAGGCACATCTTCTACCAACCCAGAATTATTTGTGATTTGTCTGGCAACCTATGGTTCGCCAAAAAGCACGCGAGCGAGCTTCTCGTAGTAAGGAGGTCGTTTGGATTGGCGGAGACCTTTTGCCTGGACCCGAACAACATTCGCCCTTCGCGGCACCGGACGCTGGCGCATCAACACGAGAGCTGGGGAAATATACGAGCTGACTTAATTAGCAGGACGGGGCTGGAAAGACAGGAAACCAAGATCGCGTACCCGCGGCATATGTTTCTTATGAACCTGAAGGGCTCTGCGCGGCGGGGAGAAGACTTCGTCAATGGCCGCAGGATTTCTTTCTCGATAAGGCGGCCCGGCTCGATAATATACATCCCTGCAGAGAGCGAGTGGACTGGCTGGGATGAGGGCGATGCGACTGCGTCTTATCTGCTGGTGTCGGTCGAGCGGGAATTCGCCGAGCAGACTTTCGCCGGAACTGCGCTCTACCATCCGGCGGAGTTGCCTCCATGGATCGGATTTCGAGACAGCACCATCGAAATGGCTCTCCAGAGAATTGCAACGGAGCTCCGATATCCCGATCCGATCAGCGCGACGATGGTGGAGTGTCAGGTTGCGCAGTTGTTCGTGCAACTGGTCAGGTTGAACCGAACCCGCTATCAGCCGGCAAAAGGCGGTTTGTCGGCTTTCGACCTTAAACGCGTAATGGCAATGATCGAGTCGTTGTCAGGCGACCGGCCCACCCTCGCAGACCTGGCAAAGGAGATCGGCATCAGCCGGTTTCATTTCGGCAGGGCCTTCAAGCAGTCGACCGGCATGACGCCGCATGCGTTCATCGCGAAGCGTCGACTAGAGCAGTCCGCGGAGATGCTTCGATCGACCAATCTGTCGGCGACCAAAATTGCAATGGAATGCGGCTTCGCCAGTTCGAGCCATTTCACGAACGCTTTCAAGCGGGCCTTCGGAGTCAATCCGAGCGAATTCCGGCGCATATGCAAGACATAGACCGACGCCGACGGGATGATGATTCCAGCAAGGATTTGAAAAGTCCGACATCGCTGACAAGCAGACTTCGCGGGAGAGAGTATGACAAGCGGCCGGTGCGCGCTGATGTCTGACGCCTTCCGAATTCATGATGACCAAAGACCGCCCATGCAATCCCGAGTGCCCTTCCGATTTCTGGCCAGCACGTTGTCGGCTGCTGTCGGGCGAAACGGCTATTACATCGCATCCGCATGGATTCTGGTTGAAGCAGGATACGGAAGCAGCAGCGTGGCGACCTTGCTTGCGATCGTCAGCGTCGTTGAACTCCTTGCGAGCCCTCTCGTCGGTGTGGCGGCGGACCAGTTTGATCGGCGACGCTTGAATATCGCGGCCGATCTCAGTCGCTTTGCCATCATGCTTGCCATGGCATGCGCGCTTCTCCACGAGAACGTGTTTCTAACGATCTGTTTTTCAGCAGTCGTCTTTGCATTTTGTGATCGTGTGGCGCTAACCTGTTCGCAGGCAGTCATCCCGGCCGTGGCGCGACGCGGCGACCTCGTAGCATCGAATTCACTTATCTTCTTCGTGATGCAATTCGGTTGCCTCGCGGCAGCTCTGCTTTTCGGGTCCTTGCTCAATGAGCACTCCCCTGCCCTGGCCTATATCGTCCTTGCCATGTTCTTCCTTGCTTCTGCGGCCAGCCTGTTCTCGATGCGGCCGGACTCGTCATCGTACAGCATCTGCGGGGCCAGACGTTTTGCGCTCGACATTGACCCGGGCTTGCTTCGCCTCTTTGCAGTGTACGCGCTCCTCTATGGAGGCGCGGTCCTGATCAGTGTGATGGGTTCAGCGTTTGTTTTCGAAGAACAGAAAGGCGCCGCCGTCGATTTCGGCCATGTCGAAGCCGCATGGTCAGCAGGTTCGCTAGTCGGCGCGATTGCTCTAAACAGGCTGGCACGAGCGATTAGTGCTCATATGCTGCATCTCGCGCTGTTAGGCTCTACCGCCCTCGCGCTGATGGCGCTGATACTCATGTCTGCGCCGTGGACACTGGTTGTCTTTGCGGCACTCGGTTTCTTCTACAATCTGGGCCGCGTCAGCGTAGAGGTCACATTGCAGTCGCGAGCATCCCATAGGGTGCTGGGCAGGGCCAAAGGCACTATGCACAGTTTCGCTGTCGCGCTTGGACTGGCCATTTTCAGCGTTACTGCTGCTTTGGGAGACACCGTATCGCCCTCGACTATTTTCTTCGGTTTCGGAGTGATGCTGGTCATTGGTGTTCCTGCGATAGGCATAGGTCTCGCACGGCAAAAGATCGGATCGTGAAGTGGATGAGCCAGTACCAGGCACAGACGAAAAACAGGCGGTCCTGGATTCGCTCGCAATCCTTTACCCGTGGATTCGAGCTTTCTATTCACGACCGATCCGCGACTATGCAATCCGCCTCTTTGAGGCGCCAGCTTCTGAAGCCCTACCGGAAATTCGCAGGCATGCCCTGACCAAGTTGCTCGGCGTCATCAGAACCGCAGGCAAGCGAAACGGATTGTCGGTAGAGGCCGTTGCCCGGATTTGCCGGGAACTCGAGGCACGGCGCGTGCTGCAGACGGGACCTCATCTGCTTATGCTCTTGGACCCTGAAGCCTATTACACACATATTTTCAGCCTCGTCGGCCTCGCGGGGCATGGCTGTTCGACTTACTTGTCCTATGCCGTCTCCACGGTGAGCCTTGTTGAAAAGGCGCGCAAGGGACCAGGCTGGCTTACCGTCGAGGGGAATCCGATAAACGTCTTCGGCCTCAGCCGAAGCCGCATGATCGGTTACAGCCTTCTCACCGGACCTGGGTCTTATCAGTTTGAGCTGACGCCCCCTGAGCAAGGAACTGAAGGGGCCACACTTGCGCAGCTTCGCAAGCTTCTGCCCAGGGATGAATTCGAGCGGCCGGCACATGCCATCAAGGCTGCCAATCTCATGCTTTGGCCGCAATTGTTCGGTGACCGCTTTACATTCCTGCAGATCGACGACGAGGACATTGCCGATCTGGTGGCGGACCATTTGTTGGATGAGGATTCCTGGCTGCGGGCAAGGCTACTGGAAGACCCGCGGCTCGCTTTGAAAATCCTTACTGAGATCGACAGGCTGGCTGACGGCCCATGGGGTGGCTGGCTCGCACGAAGCACCGATTTCTTCTGGTTATACGAAAACGGCAGACGCCTGCCTCTGCGCCTTGCGGCAGGCGAACTCATCAACCAAGCAAGCGGGACAAAGGTGGCTCGTTTCGCGGCTCCCGATATCATTGAGCGGCTGGCGGACCGCACCCTCATTCCCAATCTCCTCGTCATGTTTCTGGTTGTGTCGATTCTGCCCGGTGTGCGTGCGCTCGGAGGCAGTCATCAGCCGGTGTATTTTCCTCTGATGCGCTACATTCTGTTTCGGGCGCTCAAGGGCGCGAACGTTGATGCGGATCTTCGGCACGCACTTGCAAGCGACGATGTGCCAGGAGCTTGGGGGCACCGAGTGATTGAATGCGATGACGAACCTTTTGAGATGTTGCGCAGTGATGGCATTGTTGAAACCAACGATCTGATCGACCGCTTTGGCAATGTGCCGTTTTCGAAGGCGTGCGGAAGTATGAGCGGCTTTGTTTCGGATACGTCCTGGCAAGAGCTTCAGAAAGGGTTGCGAAAGCAAGCGATCGCCGCGACTGATGCAGAGTGGGCTCTTTCCTGAAGGCAGATCGGTTAGCTATCAGCTGCCTTATCTGATGCCTTGATTTGGGGTCGCGAGCGGCCGGGCAGCTTATCAAAGGCGCCCAATTCTTCTGCGATTGCGGCTATCAGGGCAGACACGCGAGCTCGCACTCGCGGGGGCAGTTGAACAAGACGCTCGATCAAACGCCGACCTTCTGCGCTGGCAATAAACTCAATCTGTTCATCGACCGGCAAAAGTGAAGCCTCGCGACTAAGTTCACCGTTCCCCGCAAGGCCTTCGAAAAAGCGGCTGACAGGAACACCCAGCGACTTGCCAATCTCGTAGATCATGGAAGCGCTCACACGATTCCTTGCATTCTCGTATTTTTGGAGTTGTTGACAGCTGACACCTATCGATCGGGAAAGCTGAGCCTGCGATACGTCCGAGTGCATGCGAACCACAGCGATCTGCCGGCCGACATGAAGATCGGCTGGGTGAAGATCGCGCCCGACCTTATGCTTTGGCATTGCCAGGCGAGGGCTCGAGCGTTTCGGTTTCAACAATCTTTCGATGCTCCGCCAGATTCATTCTCGCATAGACACCTGAGGCGGTCGGCTTTGGAATCTGTGCCAGTCGTCAGCCGAACTTGCGCGTAGGCGGCACAGTGACGGTGCCGGAATATCCTGAGACTGTGATCGCGGTGCCAAACGTCCGGGAGCGGGTTGCGAAACCGTCGAGAATATCTCGCGCTATGTTTCCGGCCGCGGCGACGGGAACCAATCTGTCTGTTCCGGATCCTGGAGAGCGATCTTCCCCACCAATCACAACCGGCAGAAGGTCTATCGTGTGGAGACTCCCGCTTCCATCGTATCGACATGCCGCGACAATGCTTTGCCAGACTTCAGGCGGGTCCCACTCGTTCTCATCGGGATGCACGTGGAACAGAAAATTTCCAAGCCCATAGAAGATCGGTGAGCCATTGTAGATTTCCAATGCCTGGAGCACGGGAGCGCCATGGCTGACAAAGAGGTCTGCACCAGCGTCGACACACATTCGGGCAAAGACCTGCACCCAGCGCGGTACGTCCTGCCAACCCGGTTCCCAGTGGTGGTGGTGTAGATAGGCGATGACGAAATCGCCTTGCAAGGCCGCCTGCCTGATAGCGGACAAATGGAGTTCCGCGCTCTTCGGATCTATCTCGATCAGCCGACCGAAGTCGGCTGCCTGCGAGAATACGGTGCCGTAGAAATTGATCTCCGTTCCACCAGTCACGTCCGGCGGATCATCCGGTTGCGCATAATTGGCCAGTTCGAAGTGCGAGCTTTGCAAATGGCCGCCAAGCCTTGCCAGTCTCCGGAAATGCCCATCAGGCACCCCAATCTTGCGGACTGTGATCAGCCGGTTGACACCTGGCCGAGCCGGCCGGGAAGCGGTACGGTTCGCAGCATACATATTGGCCGGACCGGGGCCGGCATCGACTGCAAGCAGAGAGACTTGCCGGTTGCCTAGATTGCGCCGGCCGAGCGTCGCCGCATGTGTCTCGTCAATCCCGACCCCGGCGTGTAAGAAACCCCGGGCCCCTACCTCCTCCAATGTCGACTGGATGCCGCAAGGGCCGAGGTCGAATGCGTGATTGTTGGCCAAGGCAAGCGCGTTGAAGCCTATGTCCTGCAACGCGTCCAGCACTTCGGGTCTGGAGTAACCGAAGTATTTGCCCTTGGTTGGCCAGCCGCCGTGCTGGCCGAGGATCGTCGACTCAAAGTTGGTAAAGACGACGTCACCTTGTTGGAGAAAACGCTCAACATCAGAGAACCGCTCGGCTTGGACATGACGGATGTCATGCGTGATCAACGATTGGCCGGTTACGACCGCGCAAAAAGGATCTTTCATCGAACTCGCTCTATGAGTGTGAAGGTGTGGCAACGGCACGCGTATCCAGCTAGTTCGGTAGGGCTGGGGCGATATCCGCTTTGAACCACTTCAGGCTCAGCGCCTTGATCGTTCCATCCTTGGTTGCCGCGTCGATCGCCGCGTTGAACTTGTTTACCAGT
Organism: Mesorhizobium sp. WSM4887; assembly: GCF_029625865.1. Taxonomy (NCBI): domain Bacteria; kingdom Pseudomonadati; phylum Pseudomonadota; class Alphaproteobacteria; order Hyphomicrobiales; family Phyllobacteriaceae; genus Mesorhizobium; species Mesorhizobium sp. WSM4887. The sequence goes on along the minus strand of NZ_JARTVP010000002.1, from coordinate 524,835 downwards.
TCGGTATCGTCCTTGCGCATGCCAGCGCCCACGCCTGGCCCCCAAAGACCGCCCTTTAGTTCCGGGCCGAAGAACACCGCACTGGAGCCGTCGGAGGTCTCCAGGAAGTCGCGCCATGTGAAATAGTCGGCAAGACCGCCGTCGACGCGCCCAGCGGCAAGATCGAGCTTGAGGTTGTCGAGGCTATCGTAGCTGCGGACTGTCACGATATCCCCGAGGAGTTGGTTCACCACAGCCTCCGAGTTCGATGAACGAAGGACGCCAATGGCTTTGCCGCTGAGGGTCGATCTGACACGCTCGATGGTTGCCTTCTCCTTGTCACCGATGGTTGAGAGATTGACCTTTTCCTTGGTGTCGCCGGCATCGAGCCCAAGTTCCTTGCGCACGACGAACTGGTTGAAGCCACTGGCGTAGGGGTTGGAGAAGGCGATCTGCTGTTTGCGCTTCTCGGTGATGGCCATGCCGGACATGATGACATCGTACTTGCCGACCAGCAGCGCGGGAATGATCCCGTCCCAGTCCTGTGCGACGAAGCTGCATTTGATCTTCATGCGATTGCACAATTCGAGACCGACATCGACATCGAAGCCATAAAGGTTGCCGTTCGCATCGGTCCCATCCCAGGGCGGCGATGCGCCTTCCGTGGCAATCGATATCGTTCTGTCGGTCCCGGCCTCGACCGGGACTGCTGCAATAAGGGCGACGATGAAACCGGCAATAGCCAAGCGAATGCGCATGAGGCACCTCTTTTGTTTTGGGTCGATGGGAAAGCAGCTGTAAAGCTGCGATGTCACGGCACGGTCGTCGTGATCTCGTGATTAGGTAAGGCCGGGCGGGACCGCACCTTGCGTCGTCGCTTTGGATGGCCGTCTGTCGAAAGTCGCCGTTCCAGGAATTGAGTCGCCTTCACGGCAAGGGTCGTGAGCGCCAGATAGATCGCTCCCGCAACAATAAAGATCTCGTAGGGTGCGAACGTGGACGACACCAGTTGTCGGGCCATGCCGGTTATCTCAAGCAGCGTTACGGTGCTCGCGAGGGACGAGCCTTTGATCATCCCCACCACCTCGTTCCCGTAAGCCGGAAGCGATATTCTGAAAGCGATCGGGAAGGTGACAAGGCGAGCGATCTGGATGCGTTTGAGACCAAGCGCCACGGCAGCCTCTACGACACCCTTCGGGACCGACTGGAGGCCACGGCACAGGATCTCGGTGGTGTGCGCCGCGCTGTTCAGCGAAAAAGCGAGCAAGGCACACCAGAACGGATCTCGCAGGGCCACCCAGAAGACGCTCGTTCTGACTGCTTCGATCTGACCCAGCCCGTAGTAGAGCAGGAAGAGTTGCACGAGCATTGGCGTCCCGCGAATGACGTAGGTGTAGGCCAGTACAGCTAGGGACAGGCTTGGGCGGCCAAACGCGCGGACAAAGGCCAGCGGCACCGACAACAGAAATCCCGCCGTCAGCGACAGGACCGTCAGGGTCAAGGTGAGGCCAATGCCCGACGGCAGGACCATCATCGCGTCGAACATCAAGCCAAGGTTCATCGCCGCGCGCCCCTCATCGACTAAGAGCCGAGTAGCGCCGCTCCGCCAACCGGATCGACAACAGGGTGATCGTCGTCAGCGAGAGATACAGCGCCGACGCCGCAAGATAGAAGGTCAGCGGCGCGCGCAGCGATCCGGCACCGACAAAGGCAACGCGCATGATATCAGTCAGGCCGACGATCGAGACCAGCGCGGTATCCTTGAAGAGCGATATCCAAAGATTGCCATAGGCGGGCAATGCCAGTCGCAGCATCTGCGGACCAATGACGAAGGCCCACCGCTGCCAGGCGTTCAACCCAAGCGACTTCGCGGCCTCAGTCTGACCTGCCGGGACGGCCGCAATCGCCCCACGGAAGACTTCAGTGGCATAACCGCTGAAGACAACCGTGAGCGCGATCACCCCAGCGGTAAAAGCATTCACTTCCACATATCGCCCGGCGACCTTGCTGGCGAAGATAGTGCCCCCGAAGTAGATGAGCAGGATGATGAGGAGTTCTGGAACACCGCGAACGACCGTCGTGTAGGCCGTCACCGCAGCTTTGAAACGGGAAGCGGGAGAACTCTTCGACATGGCCAACAAAAGCCCAATTACCGTGCCGAGGATCCCGCTGACAAGACCAAGACTCACGGTGACCACGAACGCGGTAGCAAACTGAGCAGCAAAACCGCCCATGGCACTCTTCCATCGATTTTTGATTTCGCAATCTTTGGCGTAGTTCCTTCGGCTATTACCGAAGATCACGAAATCAGCTAAGGACAATCTGCATTTGTTTTTTGCAGAATTTCCCAAAGCTATCGACGTTGCCCCTTAATTCAATCTATAATTTTCAGAATTTTTGCGATAACGGCTGATTATAGGCACTCGAAGCCTCTCGCGTTCTTGAGCGAAACTGTTTTCCGACGCTTCGAAATATCTATAGTGGAAGGCAGCGCAACCGATGTTCAAGCCATGCGGTTGCTCCGCGCGATAAGCGCGCGATCACGTGGGAACTGGCTTCTCAAGCTAGTCGACTCCAACGAGACTGGTGTTCGACTATTTTGACTTATGAGGCTGGTAGAACAATGTAGCCGGATCGCACTCCAGCACCGCTGCGATCCTGTCCGCCACATTAAGTGAGGGGTTTCTTTGCCCCCGTTCGATGCCGCCCATGTAGCTGTACGCAAGGCCAGCCTCGGTTGCCAGGGATTCCAAGGTCATGCCGCGCTCCTTCCGGACTCTACGAACGTTTGCTCCAAAAATCTCCGCAAGGCGCATGCGTGCATAGCGACAAGCAAACCTTCCCCTTTACCAGTCACTATAGTGACTATATGGTGATAGATTCGGGGCTCGCTTGGCGACGCAATTTTGGGAGCGTTCGAGGTCCGATCAAATTGTCAACTCGGGTTGCTAGGTCAGTTCACATGTGACCTGGGCGTTCTCGGGAAAAGGGCGCGAAATGGAGTTGCTGCAGAGCGGCCTGAAGCTCCGACAGTTGCAAGTCTTTCGAGCGGTGCTGCGGGCCGGATCGACGAGGCGAGCAGCTATCGCGCTAGGGATAAGCCAGCCAGCGGTAAGCCAGCACATCAAACAGCTTGAGGCGCTCCTCGGCATCGCGCTGTTCGAGAGATCCACCAACCGCATCCATCCTTCACGGGAAGCGTGGGAACTCCTGCGCAATGTCGACCTCGCGCTGACGTCTCTGGATCGCCTGGAAGCGTCGATCTTCGCGATGAAAAACGAAGAGAGGCAACAGATCGCGATTGCCGCACCCGCGGTCTTCGGTTTCGTGACTTTGCCGAAGGTCGTCGCGACAGTCCGCTCGAAGACTGGTTCGAGCGTCCGATCAATTTCGGGAAACTATCACCAGGTGGGCGAGCACATCCTGTCCGGCCGAGCCGACCTTGGCATCTCTCGGCTGCCTTTGGATCCTCGCCTGTTTGAATGGGCGCCGATCGGTTCGGCGCACAACGTATGCATCTTTCATCCAAAGCACCGCTTTTCAAGGCAGGCGTGTGTCGAAGCGAGCGACCTGGCAGGCGAAACGATCGTCGATATCGACCCCGAGTTCGCGTCGCACCAGATGAACTTCAACGCCTTGCGCTTTGCCGGTGTCGAGCCGGACATACTGGTGGAATACGACTCCAATGGTTACGAGGTTGGATTCGTTTCGGCAGGCCTTGGCGTATCCATTACCAACGAGATAATTGCGCGCGAGTATGCAGCGTTCGAATTGGAAGCAAGACCGGTCGACCCGTCCGCGCTCTATCACTACGTGGCGATCTGGCAGAGAGGCAGGATGTTTTCCAGCACTCTTGAGGTGTCGCTCGACGCAATCCGATCGGCTTTCGCAAACTGTCTCCCGGCGAACGATATCGCGCGTGATATGGATCGGCCCGCCTTAGCGGTCCGACGTTAAGCCTTTCGCTCATGCCTCGCTTTTGCAAAGCCGCGATCGGAGGCCATGAAGCGCTCCAGCATAGGCACGATCAGGCGCACGGGATCGGTAGACGGCTGCCCGGCTTCGCGTCCAAGGATCTCGGCATATCTGGTAAGGTCGCGATGCAGCGGTGCCGGTAGTTCCACGGTGACCTTGACAGGTTTGTCGTCGGCGATTGGCCCGAGTTTCAGCTTGCCCATTTCAGCCTCCGTAGGGTTCGAGCACGAGATCGCGGGTGGCGATCACGCGAACGGGAAATCCCGGCCGAATGGTGAGCGCCGGCGCTATCTCGAGCTGGCGCTGGACGATCTGCTGGCCGACCTGGCTGACGCTGTCGGAGGCACCCCTTCGCAGAGCGCGCACGATGTCGCTCTCCTGGCCGGACGAGCCTGCCTCGGCTCCGACGCTAAGTATCGTCGAGAGCGCCGCCGCCTTGAAGAGTTCGCCCCAGTGGTAATTCACACCGTCCTCGAGGCCGGCGTAACCCTTGGCGTCGGCGCCAGGCTGGCGCTCCAGAACAATAGAGCGGCCATTGGGGAAGATCAGCCGGCTCCAGACGAGCAGCACACGACGCTGCCCGAAACCGACGCCGCTGTCGTATTGACCAATGACGCGGGTGCCTTGCGGGATCAAGAGCGCCCTACCGGTTGGACTGTCGTACACATTCTCCGTCACCTGCGCGCTGATCTGGCCTGGCAGGTCGGAGCGGATGCCGGTTATGAGCGCAGCGGGGATGACGGCACCGGCCTGAAGTACATACGGAGATGCCGGGGGCATGACGCGATCGGGCGCCACCGTCTGTCGGTCGGCCGCCGCGTTCAGGAACGCCAGTTGGCGATCCTGAGCCGTTTGGCCCCCTGCGATGCCGGAGCCGGCGAGGTCCGGCGCGGCGCTATTGCCAGGTCCCTCGTTCGCGGCCGCGGTCACCACTCCCGTCTGGAAAAAGACGCGCGACGTTCGGGCCGCTTCTTCTTCAGCCAGCCGGCGTTGTTCCGCCTCGTCGACCGTGGGTGTAGCAATGGTCGGCGGCACGACGGGCTGGCCCTTGTTCTGGGCGTCGAGCATCGGCCGGCCAAGGTCGCCGGGCAGCGGCGGCCCAAGGATGGGGCCGGTATAGTCGCGCGGCAGGCTCGCGAGGCCATCGGCGGGCTGCCGGTTGGACGTCGAATAGAGCTCTTCGCCGCGCCTGCCTGAATCGCGCGTCTGAAGCGCGTATATCAGAGCCCCACCGATGCTGAGCGACGCCAGAAAGCCGATCCCGGCGAGCACCTTGCGAGACAGGCGGGTGACGCGCGGCGGATCCGCGCGAAGCCTCATCGGTTGAGCCGCGGTTTCGTTCTCGCTCATCACTCCTGCCCTCCCCTCTGCCTTGGTGTATTCTTGATTTTCGGGGCCGTGGTGAAAACCGCCATCCACGACAGGCCACCCGTCCTCGCCCCATCGACGCGGACGATCCGCACGATCTGTTGCCGTTTGCCGCTGCCAAGACGCAGCTCGGCGGCGCCAAAGAGGCGGTCAACGATCAGCATGTTCTGGTAGACCCGGCCGTTGGCGATCTCAGCCTCGCCGTCCGGACCGATGATGAAGATCGGCGGCATCTCGCCCTGCACGATGCCTTGCGGAAACTCGACATAGACGCGCCTGCCGTCGTCGTAGACAGCGACGGGCTTCCATGGCGGCGTGCCCCCTTTGAGGCCATAGCGGTAGTTGCGCGCCGCGAGGCCCGGGATCATCGGCGTTGCGGGAACGGTCTGTCGCTCGCCGGCTGGCTTGGCCGGATACGCCCACGCCACGGCCGGCATATAAGGCTTCCCGTCCGCCCGCAGTTCGATCATGTAACTGCGCCGGTCGGTGGTGATGACGAGATTGGTGGTGATGTCCGCGCGCGAGGGCTTCACCAGCACGTGGACGCGGCGGCTGGCACCAGATCCGCTCTCGGTGTCGCCGATAATCCAGCGAGCGGTGTCGCCGGCAGCGATGGGGCCTGTGCCGGTCAGGCTTTCGCCCGGCTCGAGCGCAATGTCCGTTATCTGGCCGGGCGCGGCATAGACCTGGTAGAGCGCTCCTTCGCTCCAGGGATATATCTGGATGGCGTTGTAATAGCCCTCGCGCCGCGGCTGAACACGCGCGGCCGCGTTGGCGTTTTCGACCTGGGCCGTCGGGGTATTGGCTTCGACACCGCCGCGGGTCGGGCTCCAACCCGGGGGAACGTGCAGCGGTTTCGGCTTCTCATCTGGCCTGGCAACCGGAACCGCCGGCAGCGGCGGAACGTAGGCGTCGTATGCAATCCGCGGCGGCTTCTCAGGCGTGGCGCAGCCGGAGACGACGGTCCCTGAAAGCAAGACCGCCGCGATTGCATATCCATGGAAAGCGGGTGGGATCAAACCACGCAGTGCCAGGCTCATTGGCTCATCTCCCGTGACCAGTTGATGGCGTTGACGTAGATGCCAAGCGGATTGGTTTTTAGCTGTTCGGCGTCGTTCGGCGGCTGGATGACGATCGTCAGTATTGCGGTCCAGTGCTCGGTGACGGAGAGCTGGCCATTTTCGTAGCGACGCTCGGTCCATGCGACGCGGAAGGAGTCCGGCGAGGCGCGGATGACCGAGGAGACCTCGACGGCAACCTGCTGCTTGCCGACCTTGGCGAAAGGTTCGTTGGCGCGGGCATAGTCATTGAGCGCCGCCGCGCCCTGGTCGGTGGTCCATTCATAGGCGCGCAGCCAGTCCTGGCGCACGATGATCGGATCGGCCGGGATCGACCGGACCTGCTCGATGAAGCGGGCAAGATGCCAGGCGATTTGAGGATCCGTCGGCTTGTAGTCGGCGATCGCGGGCGCGACCGTCTGCGCCTGCCCGAGGCTATCGACCTGGACGACCCAGGGCACAACCGTACCTCGGGCCGACTGCCAGACAAGCGAGGCGGCAAGGCCAGCCGACAGGATAAGCGATCCGAAGGCCATGGCGCGCCAGTTCCGTGCCTGGACGCGAGCCGAACCGATGCGCTCGTCCCAGACCTGCCCTGCCTTCTGGTAGGGCGTCTCAGGTTGAGGTGTCTTGCCGTAGTGAACGGCGGGCCGTCGAAAGATATTCATGGGTCACTTGCCTTCGGAGAGAGAAATGGAGGTTCCGCCGCCATGGGCCTCGCCGGCGCGCACGGCGTGAGCGGTAGTCTGGACGCCGTGAGATAGGCGCTGGGATCGCTGCATGCGTTTGGCCCAGTCGGGTGGGCTTTGCGACGCGCCACCGGCCTGCATGGCCCCAAACGAAGGATCGTTGGCCGATACTGCGGCCCCGCCAACAGTTCCCAGCGTTGACCATCCGCCGGTGGACTCGACTGCGGAACTCACGCCGGACCTGAAGCTCGACTTCGCCGATTGACCGGCCTGAGCGGTGGCGCGCCTCAGCGGCGAGGTAGCGGCGGACATGCCGGCGCTTGCAATCCCACCCAGTCCAGAAGCGACGCCGGCGGCGCCAGCCTGGCCGGCTGAGCCAAGGGTATAGGCAGCCGATGCCGCACCAGCCAAGTACGAACCGCCTCGGGCCGCGGATGTCGCTCCAGACAGGGCCGCCGCACCGCCCCTCGCCGCGAGGCCGGCGGCCCCGCCGGCGACGAGTGTCACGCCGCCGGCGGCAAGACCGGCGCCGACGGCGGCGCCAGCGCCAAGCTGCGGCCCACCGGAAACGAGACCATTTGCAATGCCGGGGCCGAATATGCCGAGACCAAGCAGGGACAGCGCCGCCAGCACGATCGCCATGGCTTGATCGATGGTGGGGCTTTGGCCACCGAAGCCTTGCGTGAACTCACCGAACAGCGTCGAGCCGATGCCGATGACCACGGCCAACACTAGGACTTTAATACCAGAGGAGATGACGTTGCCGAGAACACGTTCGGCCATGAAGGCTGTCTTTCCGAAGAGACCGAAAGGAATGAGGACGAAGCCGGCAAGCGTCGACAGCTTGAACTCGATCAGCGTGACGAAGAGTTGCACGGCCAGGATGAAGAAGGCGAGCAGAACGAGCGCCCAGGCGAAGAGCAGGCAGGCGATCTGGATGAAGTTTTCGAAGAAGGAGACATAGCCCATCAACCCGGAGATGGCTTCAAGCAAAGGCCTTCCCGCATCGAGGCCGGTTTCAGCGACCTTGCCGGGGCGTAAGAGATCCTGGACCGAGAAACCGGTGCCACTCGCCTTCAAGCCGAGGCCGGAAAAGCTTTCGAAGACGATCCGGGCAAGACTGTTCCAGTTGGAAATCAGGTAGGCGAAGACGCCGACGAACAGCGTCTTCTTGACGAGCCGGGCGAGGATATCGTCATCGGCGCCCCGACTCCAGAAAAGGGCCGCGAGCGTCACGTCGATGACGATCAAAGTGGTGGCGACGAAGGCGACTTCGCCGCCAAGCAAGCCAAAGCCGCTGTCGATGTATCGGGTGAAAGTGCCGAGGAACTGGTCGATGATGCCTGTACTGCCCATGCCTATTGCGCCCCCTGCGTGGTCGCATCCGGCGACGGCGCGGTGACCGGCTCTGAAGCCGGGCTTGCGAAAGGCGCCTTGGAGCCGAGGAAACGATCACGCTGCTCGGCCCACAGGCGCAAACAACCACTGTCGCGCAAAGCAGCCTCACCGAGCACCTGGCAGTGGCGAAAGCCCTCTCGGAGCGGGCTCCGCGACGTCCCCGGCGCCTCTAGCACTGCTGAGCCCGACTTGTCCTCCTTGCGGGTCATCTCGACCGCTGTCGCGGTGACTGCGATGGCGACGAAAATCGGGGCGGTGATGCGAACGAGCGTCTTGCCATCCACTGTCGTGATCCTCAGCGATTGAACATTGAGGCGTTGCCGGCCTGGTAGCCGGAGCCCGCCGCGAGGAAGCGGCGACGTTGCTCGCGGCCCTGTTCGGCAGCGGCCGCGCGCTCGGCGTCGGTCAGCGCCTGGGCGCGACCGTTGGCAGCGACTACCGCCGTGAGATCTGCGAGTTGCTGGGCTTGAAGTGCCAAGAGTTGGTTGCCGGCTTGCGTCGCCTGGAGCGCGCCGGTCGCCGACTGGCTGGCGCCGACCAATGCCGACATCTGGGTCCGATTGGTGTCGATGTTTCCAACGACGCCGGCCTGGACACGCATGGCATCCTCAAGACCCCCGACCGTGTTCTGCCAGCGCGAGCGTGCGTCAGCGACAAGCTGTTGATCGGACGCAGACAGGGACACGCTGCCATATTGCTGCTTGAAGACCTTGTCGATCTGCTGGACGTCGAAGGCGATGTTCTGCGCCTGGTTCAGCAGTTGCTGGGTGCGCTGCACCGATTGCTGCAATTGTTGCAGCGAGGAGAAAGGCAGGCTCGCAAGGTTGCGGGCCTGGTTGATCAGCATCTGGGCTTCGTTCTGCAGCGACGTGATCTGGTTGGTGACCTGCTGGAGCGATCTGGCAGCCGTCAGCACATTCTGGGCATAGTTCGACGGATCAAACACGATGAAAGCGTGCGCCGACCGGACAAGGATGGGCGATACCGACAGGGGCAAAACGAGCATGGCCGCGGCCAACGTAAGGGCGTGTGCGCGGGTGTGAGGGGTAGTCATGATTGGGACTCCTTTTCAGCTTGCGGGGCAGAGATTGGCGGGGCGAAGATGAGGTCGGCGGCCCAGGCAACGTTTCGGGCGCGCAGCCAGGCCGCGAGGAAACCGTCGCGGCCGTTCTCGGCGGCAACGCTGGCGATGAGAGCTTGATCAGTCTTGGACGAAGCGGCGCAGAGCGCGAGACCGACCTCGGAAAGGCCGAGCTCGAACAGGCGGTTGCCGCGCCGCGACTGGCAATAGTAGTCGCGCTTGGGCATCGCGCGCGCCAGAATCTCGATCTGGCGATCGTTGAGGCCGAAGCGCCGGTAGATCGCCGTGATCTGCGGTTCGACCGCGCGTTCGTTGGGCAGCAGCAGCCTTGTCGGGCAGCTTTCGATAATCGCCGGCGCGATGCCGGAACTATCGATGTCCGATAATGACTGAGTGGCAAAGACGACGCTGGCGTTCTTTTTGCGCAAGGTCTTCAGCCACTCGCGCAACTGGCCGGCAAAACCTTCGTCGTCAAGAGCGAGCCAGCCCTCGTCGATGATCAGAAGAGTCGGCCGCCCATCGAGCCGGTCGCCAATGCGGTGGAACAGGTAGGACAGAACAGCAGGTGCTGCTCCGGTGCCTACGAGCCCCTCGATTTCGAAGACTTGCGCGGATGCCGCGCCGAGATGCTCGGCTTCGGAATCGAGCAACCGGCCATATGGACCTCCGACGCAATATGGCCGCAGGGCCTGCTTCAGGTCGTTCGCCTGCAACAGCACGCTGAGACCAGTGATGGTGCGCTCCTCGACCGGCGCGGAGGCTAGCGACGTCAGAGCCGTCCAGATATGCTCCCTGGCCTCCGGGTTGATCGGGATCCCTTCACGCGCAAGGATCGCAACGATCCAGTCGGCCGCCCACGCGCGCTCATAAGTGTCGTGTATGCGGGCAAGAGGCTGGAGCGAGACGGAGGCATCGCTGCCCTCGGTCAACCCACCCCCGAGATCGTGCCAGTCTCCACCCATGGCGAGTGCCGCGGCGCGGATCGAGCCGCCGAAGTCGAAGGCGAAGACTTGGGCCTGCGCATAGCGTCGGAACTGCAGCGCCATCAGCGCGAGCAGCACGGACTTGCCAGCGCCCGTGGGTCCGACCACCAGGGTGTGGCCGACGTCGCCGACATGCAAGGATAACCGGAACGGGGTCGAGCCTTCGGTCTTGCCAAATAGCAAGGGAGGACTACCGAGGTGCTCGTCCCGTTCCGGCCCCGCCCACACGGCAGAGAGGGGGATCATGTGGGCGAGATTGAGTGTCGAGATCGGCGGCTGGCGGACGTTGGCGTAGGCATGCCCGGGCAGCGAGCCAAGCCAGGCATCGACGGCATTGACCGTTTCCAGCATGGCGGTGAAGTCGCGACCCTGAATGACTTTCTCGACAAGGCGCAATTTCTCCTGCGCCAAATGCGGATCGGCGTCCCAGACGGTAATGGTCGCGGTGACGTAGGCCATGCCAGAAACGTCAGCGCCGAGTTCCTGCAAGGCCATGTCGGCGTCCGCGGCCTTGTTGGCGGCGTCCGTGTCGACGAGCACGGACGCCTCGTTCGTCATGACTTCCTTCAGGATCGCGGCGATGCTTTTCCTCTTGGCAAACCATTGCCGGCGGATCTTCGTCAGCAGCCTGGTGGCGTCGAACTTGTCGAGCAGGATCGCGCGCGTCGTCCAGCGATAGGGAAAGGCGAGCCGGTTAAGGTCGTCGAGCAGTCCTGGTGTCGTTGCGGTCGGAAAGCCGACGATGGTGAGAACGCGCAGATGCTGGTCGCCAAGGCGTGGCTCGAGCCCGGCAGTCAACGGCTGTTCCGCAAGAAGCGCGTCGAGATAGATCGGCGTCTCCGGTACACGCACACGATGGCGTTTCGTCGAGACAGTCGAATGCAGATAGGTCAGCGTCTCGCTGTCATCGAGCCACTGGCACTCAGGCATGAAGCCGTCGAGAAGGGAAAGTACGCGATCCGTGCGGTCGACAAACGCGCGCAGGATCTCATGAGGATCCACGCCGGACTGTTCGCGCCCCTCGTAGAGCCAGGTCTCTGCCCGCGCCGCATCCTCCGCCGGCGGCAAGTAAAGGAAGGTGAGGAAGTAGCTCGATATGAAGTGAATGCCCTCTTCCTCGAAATCGGCTTTGCGCTCGGCGTCAACGAGGCCAGAGGCGGGATCGGGAAACTGGCTGTCGGGATAGGTCGCGGCCTCATGCCGCTGCGCCTCGACGAAGAGGCTCCATCCCGAACCGAGGCGACGGAAGGCATTGTTGAGGCGCGATGCCACTGCCACTAGCTCTGCCGCTACGGCCGAATCCAGATCCGGCCCACGAAACTTCGCGGTGCGCTGAAAGCTCCCATCCTTGTTCAACACGACGCCAGGCGCTGCGAGCGCGGCCCAAGGCAGGTAGTCGGCAAGGCGGTAGGCGGCGCGGCGAAACTCAGCGAGGTTCATCATGGCCGCGCCCTCAAACCGCCAGGTGGCCGGGAAGGCGCAAATGCCTCCGGACGACTTCAACGAAGAGCGGATCGCGCCTGGCGGCCCACACCGCCGCGAAATGCCCGAGCGCCCAAAGGAAGAGGCCGACCAGCCATAGCCGCAGGCCGAGGCCGACCGCGCCGGCGAGCGTGCCGTTCATGATCGCTATTGAACGCGGAGCGCCGGCGAGCAGGATATGCTCGGTCAGCGCCCTGTGAACGGGAACAGCAAATCCCGGCACCACGTCTATCTGTTCGAATGCGGTCGCCATCAAATCAGTGCTCCGCCGCCAAACGAGAAGAACGACAGAAAGAAGCTGGACGCCGCGAAGGCGATCGACAGGCCAAAGACGATCTGGATCAGTCGCCGGAAACCTCCGGAAGTATCGCCAAAGGCAAGCGTCAGCCCGGTGACGATGATGATGATCACGGCAATGATCTTGGAGACCGGACCTTCGATCGATTGAAGGATCTTCTCCAGCGGCTGCTCCCACGGCATCGACGATCCGGCGGCGTTGGCGGCCGATGCCGCCACAAGACTGATGAAAAGCGTCGTACCTGCGGCTGCGATATGCCGGTGGCCTCGCGAGAGAGCGCGGATCATGAATGGTCTCCTTCATTGTTCTGGGTGGCTTGGGAGGTGCGATAATCGCCGTCGGGACCTAGGCCTTCGACCCGCGTGAGTTCGGTGAGCCGGCGCGCGGAACCGCGTCCGGATAAAACGGCGACGAGGTCTATGGTTTCGGCGATCAGCGCACGCGGGACGGTGACGACGGCTTCCTGGATGAGTTGCTCGAGACGCCGCAGGGCTCCGATGCCGGAGCCAGCGTGGATCGTGCCGATGCCGCCGGGATGGCCGGTGCCCCAAGCCTTCAGAAGGTCAAGCGCCTCCGAGCCACGCACCTCGCCGATGGGGATGCGATCGGGACGAAGGCGAAGCGAGGAGCGGACCAGATCGGCGAGCGATGCCACGCCATCCTTGGTGCGCATGGCAACCATGTTAGGTGCGGCGCATTGCAGTTCGCGTGTGTCTTCGATGATGACGACGCGATCCGATCCCTTCGCCACTTCGGCGAGCAGGGCATTGGTCAGCGTTGTCTTGCCGGTGGAGGTGCCGCCCGCCACAAGGATGTTCGCGCGACCCACCACCGCAGCACGCAGCGTGGCCTTCTGGCCGGCGGTCATTATGCCTGCCGCGACATAGTCCTCGAGCGTGAACACGGCGACTGCCGGCTTGCGGATCGCGAAGGCAGGTGCAGCAACGACGGGCGGAAGCAGCCCCTCGAAGCGTTCGCCGGTTTCCGGCAGCTCGGCCGAGACGCGCGGGGAACGGGTATGTACCTCGGCGCCGACATGGTGAGCGACCAGACGTACAATGCGCTCTCCGTCGGCCGCCGACAGCATGTGGCCCGTGTCGGCCAAACCTGCGGACAGCTGATCGACCCAGATCCGGCCGTCCGGGTTCAACATCACTTCGACGATTGCCGGATCGTCGAGGAACCGGCTGATGGCTTGACCGAGCGCGGTGCGCAGCATGCGCGAACTGCGCGCACGTCCTTCGGTGTTGTTGTGCAAAGCTGCCATTTTGTCCCCGTTTCGGTCGGGAACAGCTCAGGCGGTCCCCGGTCGGGGATGATTAAGAGAACGGTATTTTGGGTCGCTGCAACAGGTTTATCGAGGCGTAGTAGCGTAGCGTGTAAAGACAGGCGGACGGCGGCGGCGCCAATAACGGCGAGCGTCGGGTTGCCACCTCCGACAGGTCCACGGGCCTGGGCGCATTCGTTAACTGCTTGGGATTCATCGACAGGCGGCAGACCTATTTGGCCTGCCCGGAACCGAGGCCGAGTACACGCTCCAAGTTCTTATATGCCTCGCGATGCCTCGCTGGCGGCATGCGTTCCAGGTTGTGCATTTTCCAGCGAACCGCAGGAAGCTTATCGACCCCTTCGATACCCAGCAGATTCCAATCCGGGCGCCTTGCCTTGAAAGACAGGAGGAATTTGCGCTGATCCTCGGTTAGTGCCCTATTGAGATCTGCGATCAGACGCTCACGGACGGCCAGCAGTTCGCCGAGGCTGACCTCGATCTGGGACATACGAACGAATTCGCCCTCGTAAATGCCGGTGATATCCTTGCGCGTCGGATGCAGAAGTTCGGCCATAGTCCGGTTATGGCTGATGAGGTAGACTATGAATGTCCTTACCAGGTCCTCGCTGAGGCCCTCGTTTTCGAATAGCAGTTTCACATCGAAAAGGTCCCGCGGATGCTGCCTGTCGAGCGCAGCGCAGATTTTTCCGGCATAGAGGTCCGGGACGGAGAGAAGCTGCATTTCGACGTAGCCAAACTGCTCTTCGACTGTGGGCGCCACTTCCCGCAGTTCCTGCGGAAACACGGATCCGCGCAGGACCGGCGAGAGCTCGATCTTAATGCGATCGCGGCCCTGCGCGACAAAGAGGCGAAGTGCATCTTGCTGATGCTCGAAAGAGCGAACGATCTCGGCGTCAGGCATCGCGGTGATGACGGCGTCCGCGATGCGGCCAAGCGCTTCCTTAACGTTCCTCAATGCCGCGTCACGATCGTCCATCGGCAGGTAAACAAGATCGATGTCGACGGAGAGGCGCGGCAGGTCTCGGAGAAAAAGATTGATCGCTGTGCCGCCCTTTAGGGCAAACAACGTCTCGACCGCGACCAGCGGCAGGATGCGGGTCAGGAGGCGGACTTGTCCATAGTAGGGGCTGGCGGTGTCCACATCTCCTCCGGAACGGTTATGCGATATTTTGGATCGAGTCTGCCGCCCTTGGCCACAACTCTGTTGCCGCTCCCAAGGCCGAGTTCATCGAGCTCTTCGGGAGGGGGCAGTTTTTTAAGCCATGCGTAAGCGTTGCGTTCTGCCATCCAATAAAACAGCCGGCGCACCTTGACGTTGGTGCATTTGCGTAGCAGCTGCTCCATGCGCCGCGGTGAAATCGTCGTCATACCCTGAATCAGCTGATTGGCATGCTCGAAGGAGATCGTCTGTGGAACATCCATCAGCACCTCCAAGTAGGCCCGTTCCGGTGACGACAGGGTGACGGACCAGCAATCCCGCCGCCTTCCCGGAGCCTCCACATCTATGAGCGTGCGCTCGACCGGATCATACTCCCGGAAAACGAGCCCGAATCCCAATAGCGAGGAAAGGCGGCTGTGGCGGACGAACTCTACAGCCGGTATCGCGTGGTTCAGCCAAGCCGGCAAAACGTCCTTGGTGTAAAGATGCACTGATCGTTTTCGCGACAGCGGCAGGTAGTGCGCAAATCCTTGCAATTCTAATGCGGTAAGCCCTCCGACATTTAGATCCTTACTGAATATGGTCTCCAAGGCGGCCACCACGCCTTGCCAGGTCAAATGCGTGCCTGAGCGCACATATACGCCCGGCGCCAATGCTTTGATCTGCTTGCTTTTGAGCAGGTTATCAACGGCGTGACGATCAAACTGCGGGCTTTGCTTCGTCAGCCAATGCTTCGTTACCGGGAGCCCCTCGGGCACCAGGGTCTGGAGCAGTTCTCGGCGATCAGCATTCGTTGGCATTGGTTTATAGATTTGGCTTCGTACGGCGATGATCGCCGCATTGTCCTTTTTTGATAAACTACTACAATCAATGCCGGTTTAACAACGGGGCATTTTGCGGCGATCATCGCCGCAAATCCAAAAATGGATAAACAAATAGCGAGGTTGAGGCCTCGCTCCTGTCCGTGAGAGACGATGAAGCCTAAGTTCCACCGGCTTCCACCGGATTGACATCCTCCGAAATCTCCTGCCGCAGTTTCGGCCCTTTCGCCAGGCGCCGCCCCAGCGCCGTGACGAAAGCATCGTAGCGTTCGGCGGCCTTGGCGCGCGCGGCGTGCGCGGCGGGTTCCGGCAATGCGGGCGTCGTCGCGAGCCAGAAGCGGACAAACACGGCCAAGGTCTCGACGGCGATCCCGATATCGCGCTCCTGCCGGGCCAGGCGACGATCGACTTGGTCGAGGCGCTTAGCGATAGCCGCCTCGCGCCGCTCATCCGCATCTGGCGACAGGAACGAAGCGATCGCGGCCTCCGCGATCATCGATCGTGGCTGATCGCGCCGCGCCGCGTAGTCGGCGAGCATCGTCATGATGGCCTGATCGAGATAGACCGAGATCTGCGCTTTCTTCTTGTGGCCGTTCATGGCGCCTACAACTCCATGCCATCATCGGGATCGAGGGAGACCTGCCGCGCCATACCCTGCATGAGCCGGGCCAGGCGCCGATTGCGGACCGCATCGTCATCGTCGGAATCGTCGACCGGATTGATCTCGAACTCATTGTCGATCGGAGCCGTCTTCTCCACTTGCCGCGCGCGATTGAGTTCGGGTTGCAGGCGTCGCTCCGACCCGGTTGGATCGCCATCGTCCTGCCCGGATGTGCCGGGAGTTTCGGAGACCCCAGGGCGAACCAGGACCGGCAGCTGAGACCAGTCATCAGCATAAGCGTTCTCGGATCGGGTCCGTTCGGGGGCCGGCAAGACGCGATCGCGCAAGCGATCGTCCTCGTAGTACCGCGCCTTCTTCGCCCGGATCGGTGGCGCCCCCGATACCATCACGATCTCGTCGGTCGGGGGAAGCTGCATGATCTCGCCGGGGGTCAGCAACTGGCGGGCAGTCTCTTGCCGCGACACCATCAGATGACCGAGCCACGGCGAGAGGCGGTGGCCGGCATAGTTTTTCATCGCCCGCATCTCGGTCGCGGTGCCGAGCGCGTCGGAAACGCGTTTGGCGGTCCTTTCGTCATTTGTGGCGAAGCTCACCCGGACGTGACAATTGTCGAGGATCGAGTTGTTCGGCCCATAAGCCTTTTCGATCTGGTTCAGAGACTGGGCGATGAGGAAGCTTTTCAGCCCGTAGCCCGCCATGAAGGCGAGCGCGCTCTCGAAGAAGTCGAGGCGGCCAAGTGCCGGAAATTCGTCGAGCATGAGCAGCAGCCGGTGGCGGCTCATCTTTGTGCGCAGATCCTCGGTCAGCCGGCGTCCGATCTGGTTGAGAATAAGGCGAATGAGCGGCTTCGTCCGATTGATGTCGGATGGGGGCACGACCAGGTAGAGCGTCGTTGGGTTCTTGTTATCAACAAGGTCCGCGATCCGCCAATCGCATCGCCGGGTCACCTCGGCGACGACGGGATCGCGATAAAGGCCGAGGAAGGACATCGCCGTGGAGAGCACGCCCGATCGTTCGTTGTCGGATTTGTTGAGCAGTTCTCGGGCAGCACTGGCAATGACCGGATGCGGACCGGCGGAGCCGAGATGGTCGGTCTTCATCATTGCCGAGAGCGTGGATTCGATCGGTCTCTTCGGATCGGAAAGGAAGGCGGCGACGCCGGCCAACGTCTTGTTCTTCTCGGCATAGAGGACATGAAGGATTGCACCGACCAGAAGCGCGTGGCTTGTCTTTTCCCAGTGGTTGCGCTTTTCGAGACTGCCTTCCGGGTCGACCAGAATGTCGGCGATGTTCTGGACGTCGCGGACCTCCCATTCGCCGCGGCGGACCTCCAGCAAGGGATTGTAGGCCGACGATTTCGAGTTGGTCGGGTCGAAAAGCAGGACCCGACCATGGAGAGCACGGAAGCCGGCGGTGAGCTGCCAGTTCTCGCCCTTGATGTCGTGGACGATCGCCGAGCCCGGCCAGGTCAGTAAAGAAGGCACCACCAGGCCGACGCCCTTGCCGGATCGGGTCGGGGCGAAGCACAGCACATGCTCCGGACCATCATGGCGCAGATAATGGCGATCATAGCGCCCGACCACCACGCCATCGGCACCGAGCAGGCCGGCAGCTTCGACCTCCCTCCTGTCGGCCCAGCGCGCCGAACCATAGGTATAGACGTTCTTGAGCTCGCGCGCCCGCCAAACCGACATGCCGATTGCAACGACGATCGAGAGGAAGCCGCCGGACACGGCAATCAACCCGCCTTCCACAAAGACGGCCGGGGCGTAGGCGTCGTAGAAATACCACCACCAGAACAGCGCTGGCGGGTAGTAGATGGGCAAGCCGACGAGCTCGAACCAGGGAGCCCCGAGCTGTGGCTGGAAGCCAAGTCTCCACGCGGTCCATTGTGTCGCGGCCCAGGTCGTCAACACAACGATCAGGAAGACAGTAAGGATCTGACCCCAGAGGATTTTAGTGGCGGACATTGTGGCGGTCCTTTCCTGTCAGAGGCCGAGCCCACGCTTGCGGCCAAAACTCCAATCGACACCGCCATCACCGCGGGAGACGCCGGAGACATGCCGCCCGAGATGTTTTTCGAGCGAGGGCGACCATGGTACGAGCTGGAAGCCAAGGCCGTCGTCGATCATGGCAAAACGGCCGGAGCTCAGGGCCAGGCGCTGGCGATAGATACCGGCGACATAGTCTCCGCCGGCGGGACGCATGCACGGCTGGCCGGTCTCGGCTGCGAGCCTCGCGGCCGCAAGATCGAGTTCCCTGCGACGCAGCGTCTCGATCAGGTTGCGGTCGAAAACGACGCGCCCGCCGAGACGCTTTGCCAGGCCTTCGCCGACCAAATGGTTGGCCCTCTCCTCCATCGCCTCGTGAACCTCGGCGCCGAAGCCACCTGCGCTCAATGCGGCAGGCTCGCGCGCGATGGCCTGCCGATCGAGCCAGGTCGCTCCCTGTGCCGTGACCTGTTCATGCACACCAAGATCGGAGCGCACGGCGAGCGCAACACGACGTTGGCCTCTCGCGTCATCGAACTTGCGCAGCTCGACGATAGAGCCCGGCGGACTGTCGCCTGCTGCCTCCAGGTCGCCAAGTCTAAGGTGGTGGGTGCGCCCGTCGATGCCGTCGACCACCGCATAGGCAGTGCCTCTCAGTTCGTCGTCGAGACCTCGATCGAGCAGCCGACCGATAATGGGTGTGTCGAGGCCTTCGGCGGCCAGAACGTAGCCGCCTACGCCACGCTCGATCCCCCGCTCGGTCAACGCGCGATGCATTCGCTTTATGATGTCGCCACGCTCACCTAGCTCGCGCAGGGTCGTTTCAGCCCTGTCGGCAATCATCCACTGGCCTGGCGCAACCTGATCAGCAAGGCCAAGGGCTTCGAGTTTGCGCAAGCGGCCGATCTTCTGCACCCGATACTCGTCAGGCTGCCTATGAGCACTTGGGGCAAGATCGATGATACCGGCAGAGGCGACATCGCGGAGCAGTTGCCGGTCGAGCTGGGTCCATCGTTCGGCATCGATCTGCTTCTCCAAATTTCGGCGGATGTCGAGATCGGAGCGAAAGCCGAGTTCCTGCGTGACGAGATCGGCGGCGCGTGCGCGCATCCCTTCCTTGATGTAGTCGCGGGAGATGACGAGGTCCTCCCCGTCTTCCGTGCGGCCGCGCAGGATAATGTGAATATGGGGATTGTCGGTGTTCCAGTGGTCCGCCGCGATCCAATCGAGCTTCGTGCCCAGGTCTTTCTCCATCTGGCCCATCAAATCGCGGGTAAAGGCCTTCAGATCAGCCATATCCCTGGCGTCCTCCGGCGAGACGATGAAGCGGAAATGGTGACGGTCGCCATCACAACGCGCGGCGAAATCCCTGACGTCCGCATCGTCGGTTCCGGGACCGAACATGCGACCCTTTTCCTCTTCACGGGTCACGCCCTCGCGCCGCAAGTATGTGAGGTGTGCGGCCAGAGGTACGGCACGCGCGGAGTGCCGTACGACTCGGGTCTTGATGACCGTGATGCGCGAGCGCCCCGATAGCAGACGGTTCGCTTGGATGTTCGCAACCCGGCCCCGGCCAAAACTCGATCGGTTGCCTGGGCTGATTTGACCGGAGCGCGAGATGCTTCCACCCGCCTTCCTCGCTGCAGCCAAGGCCTGTGCGATAAACGGTCGCGCAGCTTGACCGCGGCTGGAACGAATCCGGCCAGGGCGAATGCGGAACTCGCGCTCACTGGCCATGGCGTTGCCCTGCAATGTGGAAAAGCGAATGCGGATTCAAAGCCTGGGATGTTCGGCGCACATTGCGCCGAACCGCGGCAATGTGCGCCTGGCACCCAAAAACCCGACGAAAGCAACCAACCGCCCGGCGCACAATGTGCCCGTTTTTATCTAGCCATCGCTCGGCTGTGTCGGCCGCGCCTGCCCTACCCGCTCGCCAATGCACGATGGAGCACGAATTGACACGAAGGGCGCCGAGGCAGCTCATGGCGCGGACCTCTCGCCCGCTTTGGGCACGAATAGTCCGGTCGATCGCGATGCGGCGCCGGTCAATCCCTGCAGGGGCAGAGCTCGTGAAGCGTTATCGCGGGAACGCTCCATTTGCAGCGAGCAATCGCCAAGGCTGCCGCCCAGCTGCGTGGCGAAGAGCGGAGCGTACCTCCAGCCATACCTTGCGGAGGCTGCGAAACAGGTCGCTTTCGCGACACCGTCCTTGGAGATGGCGGATGAAACGACGGAGACATAGGCGCGCGTCTCCGCAGGCAGCCGTCTGCCTTCCAGCGACGCCTCGTAGCGCCCGGGACCAGCATTATAGGCGGCAATCCAGCCGGGCGACCCATAGCGATCAACCAGCTCGCGAATATAGGCCGAGCCGGCGATGATATTGTCGTGCGGGTCGTAGGGATCACTGCCGAGCTGGTATCGGACGCGCAGGTCGGACCAGGTTTCGGGCACAATCTGCATCAGGCCCATCGCTCCCTTGCGCGAAGTGGCGCGTTGATCGCCTGCGCTCTCGGCGCCAAGAACGGCGCGGATCCAGGTTGGCGGAAGGCGGAAGCGCTTCGCCGCTTCCGCGATGTGGGTATCGTAGCGACCGCGCGCCGTCAGTGTGGCGACCGGCGAGCTCTGCGCCGGCGCATTGGCGGGAAGGATGCAATTGACGTGTAGCCCGCCAAGCAGAATGAGCGCCGGACGCCAGATCGCGCGAGACGCGTGCGTTCTCATTTTGCCCGTCGGCTGACGGCGCGCCGACATCGCTTAGTCCTTCTCGGCGCGATCGCGCTGGCGCGACCATTGCAAAGACCAGGACGTCTTGTCGTCGCCGTTTTGGAACAGATACGCCCGAACCGGCTGCGCAAAAGTCGGGTCGTCGATCTGCAACGATATGAACTCGCCGGCCTTCTCGCTCGAGTGTTTCCAGCCGGCCCCGATCGTGCTGCCGTCTTCGCCGCCGGCGTGCACACGATAGTCGGGCGCATTGTCCGCATCGCTCGATTCAGCCGCGACGATCGCGACCTCAAGGTCAAGACTAAGCGTGCGAATTCGCCCCGAATACCCGGTCTGATGGCGAATAAATTCTCCGATCTGTGGCATCGTGCTTTCTCCTGTCTTTGATGTGTGCGGTGACGATTGACGGCTCCAAAGAGTGCCGCCGATGGCGCACTCACCGCGCTGCCGCTCGCCATTGGAAGCGGCCGTCGCCCTGCTCGTCGGTCCATAGCGGGACCGCGTGGCCAATAACGTGATCGGTGGAAACGAGGCCGAAGTAGCGGCCATCGAGGCTGTCGCGAACCCAGCGGTTCATCAGGAAAACGGCGCCGACCGGGATGCGCAGGCAGCCCTGCCAGATCGGCAGGCCACGGCCGACGTGATCGCGCTCGAGCGCAACGCCCACGTCAGAGCCATCGACCGCAATCGTGAACCCGTTGCGGCACACGGTCTGACCGGAGACTGCAAGAATATGCTTCAGCAGCAGCACGCCTTTCGGCAGATAGCCGCGCCCGGCAAGGAATGTTGCAAGCGGTTCGGGCTGTTTCACAGCGACGAGATCGCCCACTGAAAACGCCCCTGCGCCGTCGATGCGGTAGAAGCCGATCGGTGCGCTGGCCGACGCGTTCCAGACAAACTTCGGCGGGACTGGCTTGAGAACAGGGTAAAGCGCACCAACCGTCGCAAGTGCCGTCACGAGGGCAAACGGTAGCCGCATCATGGCTGGACGCCCCGACGCAGCAGGTAGGCTCGGTGGAGATCCAGCGTATAGGCCCGAGGCTCCTGCCCGACCGTCATTCGGTTGTGGACGTGCCGCCAATGATCGGGCGAGACCGCTCCCGGCGCGATGCCGAGTTGCTCCACGCCATCGATTGTCTGCAGCACGCGCTCGACCTTGGGCCAGCCTTGAGCTGTGAGCAGAATGTCACCGCCGGCCCGCACGAATGGCAGCGTCTGATGGGCTTCGCCCGAGGCAACTGCGCGCACGATGTCGAGGCGCGAGATGATCGTGCCATAGTCGTTCGCCGCCCATCGGACGAAGGCGAAGATGTCGCCGGGACGAAAAGAGACGATGCGCCGACGTCGATCGAGAACCTTCTCCCGAACGACCGAACCGAAGCGGATCCAGTACTCGATCTTCTTCTGGACCCAGGTCAGCTCGACATGAGTCAAGCATTCGCTGGCGATAGCGCCTGGCGCCGATCGGCCCGAACGGAAGTCAACGACGGTGCCCATTGGCCTGTCTCCTGATCTTGTGGGACGCAGCCCCGATGCGTGATTGGAGGTGCGCCTGCGCAAGCATCAGCGGCGCGTTTGCATGACTCGAGTGCAGCTCAGCGCCCATAGCGTCCGTCCGGCGCGAAAGCCGCCGGCGGATGGCGCTTGGCAGGCAGCACGGAACCGCGAGGGTCGGAAGTCGAAGTCACCGCGCCGCGCTGAGCCCAGGCTTGGAGGTCGTCGACGGCATAGACGACGCGGCCGCCAAGTTTGCGATAGGCGGGACCTGTGCCGTAGGTGCGGTGCTTTTCGAGCGTGCGGGAAGACAGGCTGAGGAACTCGGCGGCTTCCTTGGTACGCAGAAAGCGCGGTGGCAAAACGGCTAGATCTGGTCGCATTTATCGGGCCTCCGTGGGGCTTCGGTGAGCCGCCGGTGTTCAGCGGCGGACGGCGATCACGGTGGCGTAAGGGTGGCTTCGTGAGGGATGGGGAAGATTGGGAGGCCTGAAATCGCCACCCCGAGGCGCTAGGTGCGCAGACGGTGGCGCAGCAGTTGCAGATAGCCGCCGGCAATCAAGGTTCCGCCGCCCTTGACCAACCCGATCACGGTGTCGCGAAGCGACGACGTTTTCCAGGGATTGGAGGCAACACGTACTGTCCCATAAAAGGCAGTTGCGATTTCGCGGTAGCTGGCGCCGTTCTTGCGACCGTCGGTCGCCTGCATCATCAGGCGCAGGCGGTGCCTCTGCTGAATCGTCATCCGTGTATCAGGCGGCACCGGCCGCCCATGACAGGAGCGCCAGAAACGAACCAGAGCCTCGACCCGGCCGAGCGTTTGGGAATCGAGCGGGATCAGCGCCGTGAGCGAACGGTTCGTCGAGCTGCCGGGAAGGAGGAGAAGCTGTGTCGCGGCCCCACTACTCCCGATGGCATGAAGTCCCTGCTGACTCTCGCGCGGTGCGTCGAACTCAACGGGCGCCGTGGGGGATTCGGATGTCAGGAAACCCGGCGATGGCGTCAGCGTCACCACCGCGGGATCGGCAAGCGGTGACCATAGAACGTCTTGCGTCAATGCGGACAGGTCGGGTCGGGCCGCGAAATCGCAACCCCCAGCGTTCCTGTGCATCGGTTGAGAAAGGTTCCCTTTCGGTTCCCTCCCGCACAAGTGCCAGATAGTGTCGCTGATAAGCGTCTGAGCGCCGCAGACATTCCCAAGCCAGACCTTCGATCGGCAGGCCGTCGAAGAACTCGTAGCTGGAATTATTTCGCCAATGTGACGTGTCGGGCTTCATCGGGCACTCCTCGCTAAAACTGCAAGTTGTGCCCGAATCGATTCCCGGCTCAGGCGAGTGACGGAAGGCCCTGAAGACGCATCGGGTGATGCTCGTTCAGCATCACCCTGCAATCTTCACCAGGTGTCAGTTTGGTGGAGAAGGTGACGGTAGCCAGTACGCGTCATCCACCGCGCTCGCGCCAGGTGGCTGTCGTAGACATGTCGAGCGCGCTGCGGCTCCTTTGCCGGGTCGATGCCAAAAAGAACTTTTACCACCTCGCGCCAATCGGCGCCGTCGGCGTCGGCGTCGAACAGGCGCATGTAGAGCTTAACGTGGCCGCGATCATAGTCTGTGAGTTCGTCTCCCGTGGGAGCGGTGTCGTCGAACGGCTCGATCATGATTTGCACTTCCCCAACATGCGAGACTTAAAACACAAACCTTACAGGTGTCACGTCGGCGGTGGAGGAGGCTCAAAGAGCATCACGCGATGCTGGACCCGCATCGCTCCCGCTTGCGCCGTTACCGCTCCAGTTGGAGCTTGAGGGTTCCGCCCGGTTGGCCCGGACGGAACCTGTTGTTTGCCTCCTATTCCGCGTGGCGGCGGCTCGGGCGTGACCAGATCAGGCTGTAGCCCTCACCGTCCTCGTCATCGAAGAGGTTTGCGAAGATCGGGGCGGTGAAGCTCGGATCGTCGAGCTTGAGGCCCAGATAGTTGCGGCCCTCGTTGGACTGCTTGGCCCAGGCGGCGCCGATCTCTGCTCGGCCGACGAAGACGCGGTGGCTGGGGGCGTTCTCGCCGTTGGCGCGGGTTTCGGGGACGATGCGGACGTTGCGGGCCTGGACGCTGAGTGTGACGATTTCGCCAGTGAACTCGTTGTTGCCGGACTTCTTGAAGGTGCCGATGGTAGCCATGGTAGTTCTCCTTGATCCTGTCTGTTTTCGAGCCGCACCATTGCGGTCTCGATGGTGGTCGGCAGGTCGAAGGCGATCGTCAGCGCACCCGAGGCCGAAGCGAAGCGGAGGATGGCGTGGGAATGACTTTGTTGTTTCGCGAGGAATGACGGCGCAGCCGTCAGGGGAAGAAAGTCGTGAGCTGCCATTGCGACACCGACGATCGAGGCGAACGCCGTCCTTCAGACCAGAAACACCAATCGATGAGACCGCTTTGGTGTGCTCACTGCGCGGGATGCAGGAGGACCTTGGCAACACAGGCCTGCCGTCCGTCCAGCAACGAGTGTACAAACGAGAGACGACTCTCCTGCCGAGGAGAGCGCCATCCAGATATCAAACTCCCAGCTGTGTAACGTCAATGCTTGTGCCGCTTGGCCGCTTTCGCAGACGTGGTACGGTCATGTTCAACAGAGATAGGTGTCCTTCGAATGTTGGCTCGAGCCAATAAGGCTGCGCCAGTCCGTTACCTATTCTCTGGGAACTGAACCGCAAGGGCGAACATGTCGATTGGCTTGTTCAGATGGCCAAGATTTTGGATGCTTGCTGATGGCGGTGGCGTGCGAGGGCCAATTTCAGTGTGGATAGGGTAAACGCCAAATTGCGACTCAGCGCGAGCCCTCCTATACTAGGAACTGATTGATTCAATTTATCTTGGGCGCCTTTCGCGCCCGGAAATGCCAAAGGGAACAAATCAGGAATTGAACGCATTCCGTGCGAACTAAAGGCCGCACAATCAAAGTGATCGATGTCGTCGCAGCGCGGGATCCGCAGTGTGAACGCACTGAGTCTCATTGCCAATTTTGCTGGGCGATCCCAAGCGCCCTTGTCGATAGGAGTAGGTATGTCGAACAACTGGAAACACGATCGCGCCAAGGACGCGATCGACGCCCGCATCAAGGAGGTCGAGTCCGTCACGGTGGTGGACTACAAGCGAGACACCTCGCTGACATCGATACCGACAAACAAGGCCTACCGCATGGATGCGGTTCACCTCTACGTCGACATCCTAAACCTGCGGGACATGCTGGAAAGCACGCAATCCGAAGGCGAAACGTGCCACAAGCGAACGCTGCGCTTCCTCAATCTGCACTATAGGGCAGTCCATCGCATCCTGGCCGCATCCGACGCAATTCGCGTTGACTTCCATAACCAGCGGCTCCACGCCGTCGTCGCCAAGCCTTATGGCAACGACGCGGAAGGAGATCGCGTCAACCGTGCCGTCGCCATCGCGCAGTTGATCAGCGACGTCCTGCTCGAGACAGGCGATAACGACGAGAATATCCCGGCAGCCGAGGTTCGGATTGGCATCGATACTGGCCGTGCGCTAGCCGTAAACAACGGTCGGAGCGGCAACCGCGAACCGTTGTTTCTGGGGCGTCCCGCCAACATAGCAGCGAAGATCTCATCGAACGGCAGTGACATAGGCATATATCTGAGCAACGAGGCGAGGAAGGCAATCGGGCTCGAGGAGCTTGACTACGAAGACGTCCCGCTCACACCGCTCACGGAGGCCGAGATCGAGGACTGCCAGAACGCCGCCAACCTTGGAGTGAGTAAGGATTCCGTGGTGTCTGGCTGGCGTGCTGACAACAAAAACAACCCGATCGGCGCCTTCACGTTCACTCGGGCGTCTCCGCCTTTGCGCGACCTTAATATCTCGGCTCTTACGCCTGGAAACTCGAAGCGGATGGACACGGTTTCGGTGTACGCCGACATCGACAACTTCACGGCATATGTCGACGCACATATCGATGACGATCCGGAAGACGTCGTCCGCTGTCTTCACGTCATTCGTTCGGAACTCGACCGGGTTCTTTCCTCCGATTTCTCGGGGCGGCGTATTCGCTTCGTCGGCGATTGCATTCACGGCCACGTGATGGAGGGAACAGCCTACCAAACATACAACGAGGATACGGTGTCTACCTCGGCCCTGTGTGCCGGAGGGTTGCGCAGCAGCTTCGATCTTGCGCTCGAAAGGCTTGGGGCGAATGACGTGGACACCGACGATCTCGGGCTAGCCATAGGCTTTGAATTCGGCCCAACGGCGATTACCAGGCTTGGCATGCAGGGTGACCGCGTTCGGTGCTCCACAGGTCGCGCCGTCCTCGGTTCGGAAGCCGATCAGAAGCGCTGCAATGGCGAGCAAACCGCGATCGGAAAAGCGGCGTATGATGCTGGCCCCGATTCTGTACGGACGCTCTTTGGGACATCGCGCCGGCAATCCGGGCTGACCTACGATGTGGTGCTTGAAGCGCTCACGGCCGAAGGCGACAAGGTGGCCAAAGCTGCGCATGCCGCGGCTTACTCCGCGACGAGCCCGGCCATCGCCAGGGCAGCCGAGGAACCGTTCCGCCCACACTCGGAGGGGCGCTGACGGCAATGTCGGCCCTCGCCCTCCTGGCCGAGACTGCACGCGACAACCACTCGGATCTGGTGACGCTGAACGACAATGTTGCGGTCTTTGCCGTTCAGCCAGTCAACGCGTCAGGTGCACCCGCAACGCGGTTTCTCATCAAGGTCATTGATACCGAAGACAAGATAGTCGCGAAGGAGGCAAAGACCGAACACCTCCCCTCCTTCTGCCCGGAACGCCACATCAACTTCGACGGCACGTTCTGTCTCTATTGGGCGGAGGTGGAACCACACGAAATCACAGACGCGGAGGCCGCCGGGAGATGGTGGGGAAAGTTGCTCATTTTCCTTATCAGGCAGCGCACTGCGGCAGCGCTCCGACGTTGGCCCGCGAAAGGCGAGGCACGTGCTCACGGATCCGAAGCGGCAAGGTACCAAGCGGCGGCTGAAGCGAGCGCCACAAGGTTGGGCGGGGCTTTCGAGAGGGCTTTGAAGGAAAGGCGTCTCACGACGTTTCGAAGGAGGCTTGGCGGCCACGATCGATTGCGGCTTCTGCTCGACGGCAGGAGGCTGCTCACTGTCGACATGGAGAGCGGTCACGTGATGACCCTGCGCCAAAGGTGCAAGTGCGGCCGAGGAAGCGGATTGCCGATGGCGGCATGCTCCGACCATGCGCGGGTATTTGCCGACCTCGCGGCGGCGCTTGAAGGCTGGCGGTTGGCGGAGGCGAAATTCTTCGACGACTTCAAGGATACGCCCTTCAAGTGCTGCGGAACGATGGACGAGTGCCCCCTTAGGGACCTCGTCGGCACTCAACTGGCAAAAGCCGCATAGGAAATGCGATGGCTAAGAACGATCAGCAGGAAAGTTATGAAAAGGCCTTGGCTGCCAATCACGGTCGAATGATGGACCTTGTGAAATTCGCGGAAGCCAAGAACGCCGCACTGCTCACGTTTTGCTCCGTTTGGATGGGAACTATTATCGGAATCCTTCGCTCTGCGGATGAGCCTCCAATGGGCTATCGAACTGCCTTCCTGGTGGCGCTACCGCTGCTAGCCGTGGCAGCGGTGGTGACGCTCACGTCCTTCCTTCCAAGATTGCTGCACCATCTCCGCTCTGGACGGAAGGAAACTAGCAACCTTCTTTACTTCGGGCACATTGCATCCCTGGAAATCGACGATTTCGGTCCGACTGCCAAACAGCGATACTACCCTGTAGAAGGCGAATCCTTGACCGACGAGTATCTGGATGATCTAGCTGTCCAGGTGGCCGTGCAGGCACGCATCGCTAATCGGAAATTCAAGACCTTCAACGCAGCCGGCCGCTTAGTCCTGGCTTCGTTTATCTGTATGGCCGCTCCTCCGGTCGTCTGGACCGTCCAAGTAGTCTGGAATGCCGGTCAGAACTGGGTATCCCTTCTCCACTAGACCAGGAGCGATTATCCGTTGAACGGACCTAACCTGTTGATGTGGTCTCGCAGTTCGTTGCAGGCTGGGCCCATCAAAGCGGCAGCATCTTCCCCGGGTACATAACGATAGGGGATCGTCGTCACGCCGGCTAAGTCGCTTGGAAGCTTCACTTTCTCTTCTCGGGGCTCCATCAAGATCGCGCGCTGACGGTTCAGGCGACCCATAAACAGGCCTAGTTCGAAAACGACGTTATCTCGGGGGCTGGGCCAGTCCCTGCCTCTGCTTTCCGTCATGTCATCGGCATGCGCGACTGCAATTGCGAAGTCGCACTTTTCCAACTCGTCCTCTAAACTTTGGAGAGGATAGCTGGCGACTTTGAACACACCATCGGTCCACGGGACGACCAGGAAGTCTCGGCTTAATGCGTTCTGAATTATCCGTGCGACAGCTACAGCCTCGCCTGACGAAATCAGGAAAACGCGAATTTTGTCACGATATGTACCGATCGTCGCGTTCCGCTGCAACAACCGCTTGGAGAGTTCCTTGGCTATGAAGCGGTACATTTCCGGATAACGGGAGGCGATTTCGGTGAATCGCCCTTCGCTCAGTCGCGCTACGATGGAAGCTTCGCTCGCTGCGACCGTCGCCGATCTTCTCTGGGTCGGCTCAATGGCGGCCATCTCACCAACAACGTCACCGGGGCCCCGAGCAGCTACCCGCCGGCCGTTGACAACGACTTCGAACGAGCCTGCGATGATGAAGTAAACGCCATTGTCATCGCCGTCTTGCCGTATGAGTGCCTGCCCCTTTCCCAAGGCGATCAATTCAACGGCATCAGCCAACTCTTCGGCCAACGCACCATTGCCCGAAACCAATTTCTGGCCGCGCAGAGCTTCCACTCGAAGCCGCCGCCCGCCCTCGCCGATGAATCTGTCAATCACCCCAAGCCCTCAGAACTTCCAGTAGTAGGTAGATGAGTAGACCTTGTCGTTATCGTGCCTAGACCATTTCCATGATTTCCACATGTTCGTTCCGTTCGAAAGCTTCTGATCGTCATCCAAATAATCATACACGCGATCGGTAATCCATGTCGGGTAATCTGCGCTTTCAGCAGTCAACTTGGCCGCTAGGTTTGCTGAATTTCCGACCCACACAAGATCGTTGTCACCTCGAACTCCCGTTCGCGCGACGTGTATCTCGGATGTGTCTATGCCCACCACATGCTTGATTGCATAGGTGCTGTCCTTGTACTGACTCTTTAGCTCAGCTTGTACAATGTGCTTGACAGCATAATTGATTTTCAGAGCACATCTCACCGCGTCGTTACATTGACGTTTGCCGCTGAAGATCCCCATAACGCGATCTCCGTCATAGGAAACAATGGTTCCGCCCGCGTCATTTATCAATCGCGACGCAGCATACAAATAGGTCTTGTAAACCTCGGCGGCAAAATGCCACTTCTTTGTCTTAACTAGGGACGTAGACTGGTCCAAGTCGGCATACAGTACCGTGGCTCGAGAAAAATGGACCGCGTCGTTGCCCAGCTTCAGGTCGCTTGGCTCTGGGACTTTCTCTCCATCGCGCGTATTCCAGTTGGTCTTAAAAGTGATGGATGCGTTATTCTTGATTTCATCAGCAATGCCCATATCGCCCCTCCGATGCCGTCAGCTCTAACGATTCTCGATACAAAAGCAACTTTCGCTCTAAGGCAGTGTCTGAACGCGCCAAGAGCGCTCGAAGATTTTTAGCTACAAGCGGATTTTGTCTTAGCGTCAGTGGGATACTTTGTATGGAGGTCATCGCTAGCGAGCGGTTGACACTTGTTTTGGTCTTGCGGCCCCAAGCCGCGAGATCGGGCGAGCTTGGGCGATTGGTGCCACACAGAACGGCGAATAGTTAATTGACCTGACAAATTAATGGCTGCGGCACAGTTAGGTGCGTCTCGCTGCCCTGCCCGGCTTTGATCAGGTATAAGGGTCGATTTCACGGACGATCTGCGAGGCGTCTCCGTCATATTCGTCCGCGGGCACAACGGTGAGCGTTCCGTCGCCGGCGCGGAAGATGACGATGCTGACCATAAGGCTGGTGGCGAGGCTGAAGGCGAAGGCGTTTGCTTCTGAAAGCGACATTGATCCGGCTCCTGCTTGGAAGCGGGGATCCATCCCCGCGTGACAGGCGCCCGATGTGTCCGGCCGAGGGCCGCAATCACCGTGGAGGCGAAGCTGAAACGGCGGCACGCTTTGCGTAGTCCGACCCTTTATGGGTTGATGGCATCAGGCCTTCGGATGGACCAAGGAATCGCGCCAATGAACGCGGGGATCGGTTCACAGTTTCGGTTTCCAAGAGCCGGAGAGTCGTGAAGCTAGATGCAGGCCCGCTCGCACTCATCGTAGCCGCACCAGCAACTGCTGCCGCCGGACATGCTCCGGCAACAGCATTGGCATAGGGAGCATGTCGTTTGTCTCGCGTCGACAGAGGGAACTGCTCAGGGCGCCCCGAATTTCATGACCGGGATGCCAAGCTTGCGGGCTTTGTCGGCAAGGTTGTCCTGTATGCCTGTGCCGGGGAACTGGATGACGCCTATTGGCAGCGCGTCGAGCACGGCGTCATTGCGTTTGAAGGGAGCGGCTTTGCCGTGCCTGATCCAGTCAGGTTTGAAGGCGATCTGAGGGACCTTGCGGCTGCCAGCCCATTTGGCCGCTATCAGTTCAGCGCCCCTGGGAGATCCGCCATGAAGCAGGACCATGTCCGGATGCTTGGCATGGACCTGATCGAGCTTCGCCCAGATCAACCGATGGTCATTGAAATCGAGCCCGCCGGTGAACGCGACCTTCGGCCCCGGCGGCAAATGCAACTGGCGGTCGGCATGGCTCTTAGCGGCGAGGAAATCGCGGCTGTCGATCATCGCCGCGGTGAGATTGCGGTGATTGACCTTGGAGCCAGCGCGCGGGCGCCAAATCGAATGAGTGTAGCGCTCGAAGTGCTCAGCAGCTTGGTCACGCATCAACTCAAAGGCATCACGGCGTTCGAGCAGTGTCTGACCTTGGGCGGTGAGCCGTTCAAGTTCGACTGACTTGACTTCAGTTCCGTCCTGTTCCCGCTGAAGGCGCTTTTGCGAGACCTCGTTGTCGTCGAGTTCGCGTTCGATCCGATTGGCCGCGCGATGGAAAAGGTTGACAGTGCCCCAGAGCAATTCCTCGAGGTCAGATTCGAGGCGAGTGTCGCAAAGTGCCACCGCGAGGGCATCGAAGATGTCGGCAATGCTGGCTGTGACCACGCCGGCCTCGGGGAGTGGGCGCGGATCGGGCTCGTCCTCGAAGGGCCGGTAGCCGTAGAGTTGGAGTTCCTGCAGGACATGATCGGTTGAGGATGACGCGTGCGGTGGCTCGAAGTCGAGGTGATCGTGGTCGCTCATGGCGGCTTCCCTTGTGAGGATCGGCCGCGACCATCGCGGCCTTCAAGGCGACGAGAGCGCCGTGCGGTTCGGGCTTGCACCCGCGGCGGCAGCCAAGGGCCGGAACGCCAGTGGAGGATGGCGAGGCACGGCTATTTTGTATCGCGATGGAAAGGCCCGCAGGGCCGCCGGAAAATAACCGGGCGCAGCCATTGCCAGACCAGACTGCCCGGCGCACCGATCGCCCTCTGGAAGGCCGTGGCGCGGTCCTCTTCCTGCAGAGGAGCTCAACCTTCGGCGAACACGGCAACGGCAGGCCAACGCTCGCTCTCTTCCCGGTCAGGCCGCCTGTGCCATGAAGCGGTCGACATCCTGGGGCGAGATTTGCACCCGCAAGGTTGCTTTGAGAGCATTGAGGCCGAGCAAACGCAGGTCTTCGTTGAAGTCGCCGAGTTGCGGCGTCAAGATGATCGCTTCGATGCCGACGCAATTGGCGCGCTCGACCAGAGTCGCCACGGCTCCATCCCCGGCTGGGTCGTTATCGCGCGCGATGTAGAGACGCCGCAGGGTGTCTGGGAAGAGGATGGCCGACAGATGCGCCGCCGACAGTGCTGCGATCACGGGCATGGAAGGCAGCATCAAGCGTTGCGAAAGCATGGTCTCGATCCCCTCTCCGGCTGCCATCACGTCGCCGCAGACACCAAATCGGACCGCGTGCCCCAGAAGGTCGCCCATGGCTCGTCGGGGAGTATCGATCGGCGCCCGGCCGAGGTGATCCTCGCTAAAACCGGCCGGATCGAGCCAGGTGCGATGCGCGCCGGTGAGCCTGCCATTGAGGTCGGTCACTGACGCGATCATTGCGGGCCAAGTCCGGGTGGGTGCTCCCTCGTCGCCACGATAGTAGCAGCGCGGATGAAATCGAAGACAATCCGTGTCATGCAAGGCCGCTATTCCACGTGCGCGCAGGTACGTTTCCACGAGCGTTCGGGAGATCGGCCGCGAAATGGAGAACAGCTTTCTTGCGGCTTCGACAGAGCCCGTCGCAGCAGCCGACCGCTTCTCGCGTTCACTGGAATCCGGAGTCAGGTCAGGCATCGACAAAAATCTGCGCGCTTCGTCGGCCACGTCCTTGAAATCAACCAATCCGTTCGATTCCCGAATGATGTCGAGCAGATCGCCATGCTCGCCAGTGGCAGCGTCGGTCCATTTGCCGGCCGAGCCCTTGGGAGAGTCGTTCAGCCGCACGTACATCGATCTCCCTGGCATGTTTCGGGCGTCGCCAACCTGCCAATAGTTGCCCTGGCGTCGGCCATTTGAGAGATAGTTGCGACAGACCGCCTCCGCCTGGCGGCCGAGACGGCGTGCAAGGTCATGGGAGTTTCCCGTCACAGCAAGCCTCCAAAGGAAAAGGCCCGCCGTTGCCGGCGGGCCAAGTAAAGACTCGGCAGAGCTCATTCAGCCGCGATCGAGCGATCGGCCGTCTGGGCTTCGTCAGTTTCAGCGAACGCGTCGGGTTTGGCCATGGCCGTTTCGCCGTCGTTCTCCGCCGTCACTTCGACGACCGCTTCCGACGCTGGCGTCTCGTCGACCTGTGCCTCGCGCACCGGTGTGCGCAGCGGCTCGGGCAGCCAGCCGCTGTCGGCGATCAGCATCTCGGCCTCGCTCGCCATGTCACCTTTCTTGAGGTGCGCTATCCGGTCAGCAGCCGGTTGACCCTTCGCTTCGGTGACCGCCTGGAGGATCCGCGCCTTGGTCACGCGGCCGAGGAAGTTGTCGACGGTCGGCCGCCAGCCGGCCACGGTCATATCAAGGTCGACAGCCTGGGCAAGCTGGTCGGCATGGGCAAGCGCACGTGGCCGCCGGTTCCACGCTTCATGCACAGCGTTGACCGAAAGGCTGACAACATGGGCGAACAGCGCGGCTCGGCGAGCGCGATCCCATTCGCCCAGGGTGTTCCACAGTTCAGTGGCTTGCTTTGGCAACACCTTGGCCCAGTCATCGTGTCGGGCGTTGATCGCCCGTGCACACAGGCTATCGTTGAGCCCTGGAGCTTGGGCACCGAAGCTAATGCTCTTCAGGTCCAACTCCAGGCAACTGTCCGATCCATATTGGTAAAAAGTCTTCAGCGTGAGCACGTGCAGCGCCGCGAGAAAAGCGATTTCAGGCTGTTCGCCGAGCGCATGGCGCAGGCCAAGAGTTCGATGTGCGGTCAGTTCTGTCATGAGCCGGTCTGAAATAGGCGACAGGCCTTCTTCCTCCTCCGGCTCGGCCATCGGTTGGGTATCCGACGAGATGCTGTCGCCATCACGGATTGCCGCCGTCGCGGGAAGCTCATTCCCCTCTTCAGCCGGTCCGTCATCGACCGGGAGTTCGTCCTCGGGGCGCACATATCCGCGCTCGACGCGCAGAGAGCCGTCAGGTGCGATGCTGACGAAGGCCCCGGCGCGGGCGATTTCTGCAGGTTCGAAGGCAAGCGGCCGGGCTTCGAAGGATTCGAGCGCAGTCTCCAATTCAGCGAGACGCTGATCGATTTCATCCGGAAGGTCCTCGACGCTGTCATGTTCCTCGAAAAGACGATCCTGTTCGGCCTTGAGGGCTTCGTGTGTCGCCTGCTCGTCGGCAGTAAGCGGCAACGGCTCGCCGCGAAGCTGGCGGAGCCCGAAAGCGTGGCCGTAAGCGAAGTCGGGGGCGACCTCGGTCCACTTCCAGCCTTCGACGCGAATCTTTTCCGCCTCGCGTTCCAGCTTGTCCGCGACCAGCCGATCTACCAGCACGACGTCCTGCAGCCAGCCGCCGTCATCGCCCTGGAAAAGGTCGCGCATGATTGTCCCTCCGGCATCAATGTAGGCGTCGATGCCGATGAACTGCGCTCGCTTGTC
Organism: Mesorhizobium sp. WSM4887; assembly: GCF_029625865.1. NCBI lineage: Bacteria > Pseudomonadati > Pseudomonadota > Alphaproteobacteria > Hyphomicrobiales > Phyllobacteriaceae > Mesorhizobium > Mesorhizobium sp. WSM4887. The sequence goes on along the minus strand of NZ_JARTVP010000002.1, from coordinate 490,178 downwards.
CGACGCGCGGACCGCGCCCTCGGTCAGCATCCGCCGGATGGCATACGGCTGCTTGTCGTAGGAAGTCTTCAAGCGCTCGAATACCTGCTCCTGGCGTTCATGGTCGCCTGAAACAGTAAACGCCATGAGTTGATCGAGCGTCAGGCCGTCTTCCGCGTAGACGTCGAGTAGCGCCGGCGAGACGGAGGCCAACTTCAGGCGTTGCTTCACGACACTGACGGAAACAAAGAAGGCGGCAGCAATTTCCTCCTCCGACTGGCCTTTCTCGCGCAGGGTGAGAAAGGCCCGGAACTGGTCGAGAGGATGGAGGGGCGCGCGTTGGACATTTTCCGCCAGCGAGTCCTCTTCCGCAATGCCATCCTCGCGCACGACGCACGGGACCGGCGCGGTCTTGGCGAGGCGCTTCTGCTTCACCAGAAGGTCCAGCGCCCGATAGCGACGGCCGCCTGCCGGAATCTCGAACATGCCGGTTTCCACACCGGCCTCGTTCTTGACCGGCCGCACGCTGAGGCCTTGCAGAAGTCCACGGCGGGCAATGTCCTCGGCGAGTTCCTCGATCGAGACGCCAGCTTTCACGCGCCGTACATTCGCCTGGCTGAGGACAAGTTTGTTAAATGGAATGTCGCGCGAGGGCGACAGGATGATCTTTTTGGCACTGGTAGTCATCATGGATACTCCGCGACGGGCGGCCGAAAGCCTCTCTCTCGACCTCCAACCCGTCACGAAGCGCAGCGCCGCCCTCTGACTCTGAGGGTGGCGCCGCGGGACCATGAGAAAGACGGGCAAAAGCGATGACACCGAAGAAAAGGTTCGCACTTCCCGGCGCCCGGAAGTTAGGCCGCCCTGTCGAGCAGCTTCTTCGCTCGCGCCTCGAGATCGAGCCGTGCATCCTGATGAACCTTGTCGCGCGCTACAGCCGTGATGCCCTGCACGAAATCAAAAACGCTTTCGGGCTTGCGGCCTTCCTCGGTCAGCACCGTCTCGATGATCTTGCCGGTCTCCGCTTTAGAGAAGCCGCGCTTGCGCAGGAACTCCATGCGATCATCGTCGGTCCGGGCCACGATCCGCTCCCGCGCCGCCTTGATGCCGTTTACGAAGGGCATAGGTGAAGAGTTTGCGAACCGGGTCAGCGCCGGCGCGGCTTCGTGCGCAAAACGGGACGCAGCGTATTTCGAATGGCGAATGGCGATCTCTTCGAAATCCTCAACGCCCCACAGATTGCGGTTCTGGCATACGGCACGCAGATAGAAGCTCGCGATCCCGAGCGTCTTGGCGCCAACCTCAGAGTTCCAGCAGTAGAAGCCGCGGAAGTAGAGATCGGGCGAGCCATCTGGTAGCCGACCAGCCTCGATCGGATTGAGATCGTCGACGAGGAACAGGAAGACGTCGCGGTCAGAGGCATAGAGCGTCGTGGTGTCCTTCGTGATGCTGGCGCGCGGGTTGTAGACTCCGCTCGACCAATCAAGCACGCCGGGCACTTTCCATCTGGTGTCGCCTGTACCGTTGCCGGCGATGCGCTGCACGGCAGAAACGAGTTCGTGGTCGAAGATGCGGCCGTAGTCCGGGCCGGTCACCGCACGCAGTTCGACACGCCCATCCTCGATCTCAAGCGTCTTGACCTGCTCGGCGCGGTGGGATTTCAGGCCATACTGCAGATTGATGCCGGCGAGCGGTGCTGGGAGCTGACGCAGATAGGCCGCAGGAGCGCCAACCAAGCTCGCGAGCTGGCCGAAGCTCCAATGGGTCGGGGCGGTCGGAAGATCGGAGCCCGGCAACACCAGCGTCAGGCGCTCGGCATCGTTGCGGCCCGCCTCGACCCGAATGGCTGCACTTTCCACCGTCCGCGTCCGGCTGCGCTCGGTCCGGATCTGAACCGTCTCGAACAGCTCCGACAACGACAGATAGCGCTCATCGGCCGGCCGCGAGAACCATTCCGAGGAGACACGGCCAATCCGCTCGCCTCGGCTCAGATCCACCTTATAGCCGCCGGAACGATCGCGGGTGGTGTCCAGAACTTGTGTCATGGGTCATCTCCATGACGGGCGCCGGGAGCCTCTCTCCCAGCCCTCAACCCGTCACGGAAAACCCGACCCGCGCTCTCCCTCTTGTTCCCAAACGTGGGTAGCCGCAGCCGTCATCATCGAGCAACCCTCCTATTTGCACGCCGCAGCCGCCATTTGCCGCGTGAAAAAGGGCTGCCCCTTCCTTCCCTTTCGAATGTTCGCCTAGCTTAAGACATGCCGCGTCAGTGGATTTGGAAAGAGGTACGGCGGTGAAGCGCTATGCGCCTTCGCCCCGGCCGATCACCGCCGAGCGTATCGAGCGCGCGCTCGACCGCGTAGCGGAAATCATCATGGCGCGAGGCGAAAAGGGCGAGGCATGGCTTCCACTATACGACCATCTGGAACGGGCCTTGCGGGATCACCAGGCCAAGGAAGAACGTCTCGAAGAAGTGCGCCAGCGCGTTATACGATCGCGGGATCGAATGGCAGCGCGATCTTCATAAGTTCTTCCTGCCACATCTTCATGTCGCCACCCTCGCCATATTTCGGACGATCGATGGTATGACCCATCAGCATGCGGCGAAGCTCTTCATCCAGCCTGGCGTTTTTCATCCGGTCTTCAAAAGAGTGGCGCAGCGAATACACCGTGTGCTCGCTTGTCGGAAACAGTTCGTGTTTCTTGAAGTGCTTATTCACTGCGGCCGACAGTTGAGCTTCGCGATCCTTATATCGGGGAAACCCTTGGGGATGTCTCTTGAACACTTCAAGCGCTACGCCGACCAATGGTACCCTGCGTACAGATGATTCCGTCTTGATCTCGCGCGGATCCTCAGGGTCTTCCCTGGGCTCAACAGAGATGTGAGGCACTTCGTGATCGAGATGGATGACACCGGCATGCAGGTTTGCGAGTTCGCTCGGCCTGCATCCTGTCTCGACGAATGCCAGGACGATGCCTCGAGCCTGATCGTTGAGCTGCGTCAAAGCGCCTGGCGCCAGGATCTTGTCCTTGATCCAGTCGGTTGGGAACGGCGGCCGGCTGCGTTTCGACTTGTCCTTGAACGAGAGGTCGGCAAACGGGTTTTTCTGTTCCGGGAAGCCTAGATGGCGGTAGTAATCGCCATAGAGCGTTCGGAGGTTGCCCATGTTGCGGTTGCCGGTCGACGCCGAACGGTCGCCCGGGCCCTCCTCTGGCGCCACCCGATCCAACCAGTATTTGTGGACCTTGCGCGCGTCTTCACGCGTGATCTGGCTCATTGGCTTGTCGTCGACCAGTTCGATGAACACGTCTACGCTCATCTTACGCTTGGCTTTCCAGCGCTTGCGCTGATCAGGGCTTTTCGTGCGCAACTCATCACGGACTATTTCGGTGAAGTACAGTTGGAGCGCCTCGGATATCTTGTCGTCAGCCGGTGCCACCATGCCCGTAACGGCATCAATGGCGGGGGATTTCGTCGGTTCCGCGACCGTGCTCTCGACTCGCCGCATGATGGTCTCGAGGGGCTCGGAGGCAAGAATTTCGCCAAGCGGCCGGTAAACGAACCCTAGCGATTCTGCTCGCTTCACAGCGAGCTTGTAGCGCGCCTGCGCAGCTTGAGGATTTTCTCCAAGCAGCAATGCCGCCCAGATCCCGTTGTCCGCGGCCTCGTGGAGGTCGCGCGCGGTTCTAGCCTTTGATCTATCCCGCGTGTCGAGCGAGCGACGAACGAACTGGCCGCGATCATCAAGGCCCCTGACCTCTGTGGGGACTCGGCGTCGGTAATGGAAATGATCGCCCCTCAGGTGGAGGTAGCGGTCAGGATCTTCCTCTTCGCGCCTTCGTCCCATGCCTCGCAGCTGCCATTTGTATCACAATAGGTAGCACAATTGGTGACACAAAATCGCGCACGGAGCAAGCCATGAAGACCATATTCAGGTTTTTATGAAGTAAAACCAGCGGCTTGCGGGAGAAGCCGATGGTACCGTTGGCTGGGCTCGAACCAGCGACCCCCAGATCCACAATCTGGTGCTCTAACCAACTGAGCTACAACGGCACATCCGCCTGAGCGCAATCCGAGGAGAAAATCATTCCCCGTGTCCGCTCCGTCGTCGGCGATGCGTCCAATACGGATTATCGGAGTCTAATTCAAGGCCTTTGATGAGGCAAAGATCCGATGAACGAACCCGCGCAGTCCTGATTGGGCAAAAGAAAAGGCCGGCGGGAGGAGGTGCCGGCCTTTTCCTGTTACGAGCCAGCGGGAGGAGGAGCTGGCTGGTCACCCCGGAGAGCAAAGGGAGGAGGTTTCACACTCCGGGTATTCATCTCATCAATTCATCGCACATCTATTTGTCTGACGAAATGCGACGTTTTGATGCATCGTTGAGTTGCGCCTGAAATCAGGCCGCCTTGATGTCCTTGAACGCCTTCTCGAAAGCGGTCTTCACCGGCTTCGAGACGTCCTCGACAGCCTTGGAGGCGACGGCCTGAAAGTCCTTGGCCTGCTCGACGGCCATCTCGGCGCGCTTGCGCAGGAAGGCAGTCTGCAGCTCGACGACTTCCGACAGCGTCTTGGCGCCGACCAGGGCTTCAAGGTGCGAGAAGCTGGCCTCGGCATTGGCGCGAAGGATGGCGATGGTCTTCAGCGAGACATCGCCGGAAACGGTCTTGGCGGTCTCGTAGGTCGACTCCAGAACCTTCTGGGTCTCCTCGGCGCCGTTCTTCAGTTTGGTGTAGGCTTCTTTCGACTGCTCGACGCCCTTCTCGGCGAAGGCGCGGATCTGGTCGGTGGCCTTGGAAGCGTCAAAGCTCGGGAATTCAACGTTCTCGATGGTCTCGGTCTTGGCAGTCTTGGACATTTTCCAACCTTTCAAGGGCAGCGGCTTTGACGGAAAGCCGTCTCGTTCATGTATGATGGCAATATAAAGGCAAGTTTTGTGCATTGCAATATCTTTGTTGCACTGCACCATAAAAAAATCGCCGCGCCATTAACCAAGAGCCCAGAGATTTCGGCCGATACACGGCATGGCTTGTGGACCTTGGTCCCGTACGCTTTTATTAACAAAGCGTTAACTCAAAAAGCCCGCCTGGAAGGTCTGCCAGCGCATGCCGCCTGAAAACTACTCCTTCCTCGACGTCGCCGTGCTCGACGCGGTGCGCCAGCGCTTCGCCGCCGGCGACGCGCTTGCCATACTGTCGGCCGATCTCGAGCAGGTGATCTGGGCCAACGGGCCAGGTGCCGCGGTATTCGGCTATCCGGAAATCGAAGCAATCATCGGCGCTTCCGCGCGGCTGCCGCTAATTGCCAGGCGGCAGATCATGGCGACCAGCGGCTTTCCGGATATCGGGAGCGACCGCGCCGTCACCGTGCGGCTGGCGACCGGCATGGTCAGCCGCGCCGTCGGCTTGCTCGCCAGCGCGGTAACGATGCCGGACGGCGAAAAGGCGATCATGCTGGCGATGCCCGCGGCGCAGACTGGCTCGCGCGGCGCCGCCGAAATAGCCAGCCGCGCCATTGGCGGCTTCACCGAGGCCGGACATTTCATCGCCTTCGTCGACGCCCAAGGCCATGTCGAGGCGGCTTCGGAGGGATTTGCCGCGCTCGGCATCAGGCCGGAGACGCTCGCTGCCCTGGTCGCGGACGTGGCAAGTGCTGGAGACCGCATCGTCAAGCGGCTTGTTCCCGGCGCAAGCACCTCGTACCCGGCCGGGCTTGCGCGCTTGACCGACGCGCGCCATCTCCTGGTGGTGATCGACGAAGACCAGCTCGACGGCGAGCGGAACGACCAGCCCGACGCCGGTAAGTCGGCAGCGCCGGAAGGCGCGCCCACCGTCTCCGAAGACAAAAACACCACAGTCATCGCCGAGCCGAGCCGAGAGAACAATACCCAGTCTCCGGCCGCGGCAGAGGGCGAAAAGGCAGACGCGGTCCCGGCAGCGGCCACGGATGACGCCCAGCCAACGCAAGGGACCGCGGCCACGGCCGACCACGCGCCGGATGCTGCGCTGGCAGGCGGTGCCGGCCCGGCGCAGCATGACCATTGGTATTTCAATGCCGGCGGCGACGACGTGAAGGGGCCGGAGAGGCCGCCACAGATCGGACCGGCGGAGGTCGCGGCCGCAAGCCGGCAGCACACCGCCGGAACGGCGGCGGCCGAGCCGAGCGCGGCGCGCAACATCGACCGTTCGGCGCCGCCGCTGCGTTTCGTCTGGCGGACCGACGCCGAAGGCAAGTTCAGCGCACTGTCGCCGGAATTCGCCGACATCGTCGGCAAACCCGCCGCCGATGTGATCGGTCGCCGCTTCAGGGATGTCGCCACGACGTTCGGCCTCGACGCATCGGGCGAGATCGCCACTCTGCTCGAGCGGCGCGATACCTGGTCGGGACGCTCGGTGCTGTGGCCGCTGGCGGGCACGGACCTGAAGATCCCCGTCGATCTTGCGGCGCTGCCGGTCTATGGCCGCAGCCGCGCCTTCGAAGGCTTCCGCGGCTTCGGCGTCGCGCGCAGCGCCGACGCCGTTGTCGACCCGGAAGCGCTCGGCATGGCGCTGGTGCCCAATGGCGCCGCTCCGACAGAACCCGAACCTGCCGCCGGGCAACCCGCGGCCGAGCCGGCGAAACCTGCCGACCCGTTCCTGGGCGAAGTGCCGGCGCTGACCATCGTGCCCAAGCCGGAGCGCCGCTATGCCGACAAGGTGATCCGGCTGGCCGAGCACAGGCAGCCGGCCAACGACAAGCAGCCGGGAAATGACAGGCCGGCGAGTGAGAAAGGGCTGTCGATCCTCGAGCGCAGCGCCTTTCGCGAGATCGGCGAGCGGCTGCGGAAGGACAGTTCGGGACCGGCCGAGCCGCCAAGCGGCGCAACCGCGGGTGCTCAAAAGCAATCAGATGCGGCTGCAACCGCCGACAAGGCTGCTCCCACGGCCGAACAACCGTTGGCCGGTGAGAGGAAGACCGACCACTCCGATCTGAACGCGACTGACGCGACCTCGCCTGAGCCGGCCATACCGGAAGGTAACGAGGCCATTGGTACGGCCGAAGCGGAGACCGAGGCGGAAGATCAGAAGGATCTGGCTCGGCTCGACGGCCTCGATGTTCCCGAGACAGCCGCTGGGAAAGACGAAACGCCCGCCGCCTCCGGGTCGCTGCTCAACTATGCCGGGCGCGAGAAACCCGCCGATGAAGCGGAGGAAGCGGCGGGTTCCGACACCCGCCAAACCGCAGCGGCGGACAGGGCAGCCGAATCGACGGCCGAGCGGCCGGCAGCCGAAGCCCCTGCCCCAGAGGCAGGCGCTGGCGACGACGACGGTATGACCGCCGACGATTTTCGCGACGCGGAAGACAGCGAGGACTGGGCCGGTTCCGACCGGGACGGCGCCCTGCCTGCGCCTGAACAGCCTGGCGAAGCAAAAGCGCGGCCACCGAAAAGGCCGCGCCTCACGGTGCCGCCGCTCAAGCTCGAGGGCTTCGTGCCCTCGGCTTTCTCCACCGGGGAAGGCGACAGGGCTCCCGACACGTCCATCCTCGCCAGGCTGCCTGTGCCGCTGCTCATCCATTCCGGCGACGTGCTGCATTATGCCAATGAGGCGTTCCTCGAACTCACCGGATACGACGCGCTGGAAGACCTTGCCGATGCCGGCGGGCTCGGCGTGCTGTTCGCCGACCATTACGCCGATGATGGCGAGACTGACGAAAGCGACCGTTCGCTGAAGCTCACAACCCGCCAGGGCCAGGAATTCCCGATCGATGCGCTCCTGCGCTCGGTGCCGTGGCGCGGCGGCAAGGCGCTGATGCTGGTGGTGCGCCGCTCGGGCGAGGACGAGGCGCCCTCCTCGCATCTCAGCGCGGCCAATGACGAGCCGAACCAGCAGCCGGACGTGTCCGAACTGAAGTCGCGCATCGCCGAAATGCGCACCATCATCGACACCGCCACCGACGGCGTGGTGCTCATCGGCCGCGACGGCAACATCCGCTCGATCAGTCGCCCGGCTGAAGCCCTGTTCGGCTTCGACAGCGACGAGATCGCCGGCAAGCCCTTTGCCTCGCTGTTCGCCATCGAGAGCCAGCGCGCGGCGCGCGACTATCTTGTCGGCCTTTCCGAACCTGGCGTGGCGAGCTTGCTGAACGACGGGCGCGAGGTGATCGGCCGCGAGGCGCAGGGGCGCTTCATCCCGCTGTTCATGACCATCGGCAGGCTGCCCAACGACAGCGGCTTCTGCGCCGTCGTGCGCGACATCACGCAGTGGAAGCGGGCCGAGGAGGACCTCACCCAGGCGCGCGCCGTGGCCGAGCGTGCCTCCTCGCAGAAGACGGATTTCCTGGCCCGCATCAGCCATGAGATCCGCACGCCGCTCAACGCGATCATCGGCTTTTCCGAACTGATGGTGGACGAGAAGTTCGGCCCGGTCGCCAACGACCGCTACCGCGACTATCTGCGTGACATCAACCGTTCGGGCAACCATGTGCTCGACCTCGTCAACGACCTGCTCGACATCTCCAAGATCGAGGCCGGCCAGCAGGAGATGTCCTATGAGGCGGTGTCGCTCAACGACACGCTGGCCGAAACGGTGGCGATGATGCAGCCGCAGGCCAACCGCGAGCGCGTCATCATCCGCTCGAGCTTCGCCTCGCGGCTGCCGGAAGTGGTGGCGGATTTGAGGAGTGTGCGCCAGATTGCGTTAAACATACTGTCGAACGCCATCCGCTATACCCAGGCCGGCGGCCAGGTAATCGTGTCCACCGCCTACGAGACCTCCGGCGACGTTGTCATGCGCGTGCGCGATACCGGCATCGGCATGACGCCGGCCGAGATCGAGCAGGCACTGAAGCCGTTCAAGCAGATCAATGCGCTCAAACGCGGCCGCGGCGACGGCACCGGCCTTGGGCTGCCTCTGACCAAGGCGATGGTGGAGGCCAACCGTGCCCGCTTCACTATCACCTCGACACCTGGCGAAGGCACGCTGGTCGAAGTCGTCTTCCCATCGACGCGCGTGCTGGCCGAATAACGATCCGCAAGACAAGCTTTCGGCCAAAGAAAAAGGCGTCCTGGAGGACGCCTTGGAAATGAGATGCTGTCACAACGGGGCTTGAGCTGAACCTCAGGGGACGAGGAACGGGATTTCTCCCTCAAGTTACACGCGACTATCGGCGCCGTCCCTTAACAAGTCCTTACCGGGAGCCAAAAAAATTTACGAATGTGTACCACTCGTGAAATCTAGGTAAATTGGACCGACACTATTTCTTAACCATGCCGGAGAGGCCTAATCAGCAAGCTGCGGCAGGTTCTTGAACAGCTCCAGCGCCTCGGGATTGGCGAGCGCTTCCTTGTTCTTGATGGGGCGACCATGCACCACGTCGCGCACGGCAAGCTCGGTGATCTTGCCCGACTTGGTGCGCGGGATGTCGGTGACGGCAACGATCTTCGCCGGCACATGGCGGGGGCTGGCGCCCGAGCGGATTCTGGCGCGGATGCGCTTTTGCAAATCCTCGTCGAGGCTCACGCCGGCGGCCAGCCGCACGAACAGCACGACGCGCACGTCGTTGTCGAAATCCTGGCCGATGCAGAGCGCCTCCAGGATTTCCGGCATCTGTTCGACCTGGTTGTAGATCTCGGCCGTGCCTATCCTCACCCCGCCTGGATTGAGCGTGGCGTCGGAGCGGCCATGGATGATCATGCCGCCATGCGCCGTCCATTCGGCGAAGTCGCCATGGCACCAGATGTTGTCGAAGCGCTCGAAATAGGCCGCGCGGTACTTCTTGCCTTCCGGATCGTTCCAGAAGCCGATCGGCATCGACGGGAATGCCTTGGTGCAGACGAGTTCGCCTTTCTCCTGCCGGACCGGCTTGCCGTCGTCGTCCCACACGTCCACTGCCAGGCCGAGGCCCGGCCCCTGGATCTCGCCGGTCCAGACCGGCTCGGTCGGGACACCCAGCACGAAGCAGGAAACGATGTCGGTGCCGCCGGATATCGAGGCGAGATGCACGTCCTTCTTGATGCCGTCATAGACGAAGCGGAAATCCTCCGGCGACAGCGGCGAGCCTGTGGAAGAGATGGTCCGCACGCTTGCAAGGTCGTGGCTGTCGATCGGCTTCAGCCCTGCCTTGCGTACGGAATCGATGAATTTCGCCGAAGTGCCGAAATAGGTCATCTTCTCGGCATCGGCGAAATCGAACAGCGCATTGCCGTCGGGGTAGAAGGGCGAACCGTCATAGAGCAGCAACGTCGTCCCCGAGGCGAGGCCCGAGACCAGCCAGTTCCACATCATCCAGCCGCAGGTGGTGAAGTAGAAAAAGCGGTCGCCGTCCAGCAGGCCGGCATGCAGCCGCTGCTCCTTGACGTGCTGGATCAGCGTGCCGCCGGCCGAGTGCACGATGCATTTCGGGATTCCGGTCGTGCCGGAGGAGAACAGAATGTAGAGCGGGTGCGAAAAAGGCAGCCGCTCGAAGGCGAGCGGCCTGGCGGCAAAGGGCGAGAGCGCTCCTTCCAGCGCCTCGGCCTTGTCGATGGTGGCGGCGGCGACATCGGCCGACGTGCCGAGATAGTCGACGATCAGCACCTTGCGCACGGTCGCGAGTTTCTCGGCCACCGCGCGGATCTTGTCGGCGACCTCGATGGCTTTGCCGTTGTACCAATAGCCGTCAGGCGCGATGAAGACGACCGGCTCGATCTGGCCGAAACGGTCGAGCACGCCCTGTTCGCCGAAATCAGGTGAGCAGGAAGACCAGACCGCGCCGATCGAGGCGGCAGCCAGCATGGCAGCGACCGTCTCCGGCATGTTCGGCATCATGGCGGCGATGCGATCGCCCTCTCTGACGCCGATCGACAGGAAGAGCTGCTGCAGGCGCGAAGTGAGCGCATGGAGCTCGTTCCAGGACAGCCGGCGCTCGACCTTGTCCTCGCCGCGGAAGACGATAGCCACGCTGCCGCCGGTTTTTTTCAGAAGGTTCTCGGCGAAATTGAGTTTCGCGTCGGGAAAGAAGGCGGCGCCAGGCATCTTCTCGCCATCGACCAGAGCCCGCTCGCCCTTGTCGCCGACAAGTCCGCAAAAGTCCCAGACAAGGTCCCAGAATGCCTCGCGGTCGTCGATCGACCAGCGGTGGAGCTCGGCATAGCTGGAGAAAGCCTGGCCAGACTTCGCAACCGCAGCTTTCATGAAGGCGGTCATGGGCGCGGAGGCGATCCGGTCCTGCGTCGGCGTCCACAAGGGGGTGTCGGCAGCCATATCGTTCCTCCCAAAGCGCGTCGCGATTGCGGCAATTAAGCCTGACGTCGCTGCGTCGTTGTCCCAAAACCGGCGTGGCGTTGGCGGACCGGACGGGTTTATCGCTTATGCATACCGCAGCGCAGCAGAGCAAGATTTTGTTGAAATGGCCGGCAAGGACACGGCGCAAACGCCATCGGAGGGCCATAAAGACTTGAAAAGCGTTGGCGCTCGGCTACACCCGTCGGGCGATTTGTCGGCAATGGAACTCACGGGGCGAGATGAGATCATCTTTGATCCGGCGCGGGGTATGGGTAATCGGCGTTGCGGTGCTGGTCATCGCGCTCGCCGTCGCCGCCTTGCCGCTGATTGCCTCGACGCGCATCGTACGCGACCGCATCGCTTGGGAATTGAGCGCCTGGAGCGGCTTTCGCGTGACGATCGACGGTTCGCCGCGCATCGAGGTGTGGCCTAAGTTCCGGGCCATCCTCAGCGATGTGACGCTGTCGCAATGGACGGAAACCGACGCGCCGCCGGTGATCGAAGCCGAGCGCGTCGAAGTCGATCTCTCGGCCATGGCCGCCGTGCAGGGCGACGTCCAATTCTCGACGGCAAGGCTGGTGCGGCCGACGATCAGGGTGGAGCGCAAGGCGAGCGGCCTCTATCTGCCGCCGCTGCCGACCGGCGGCCGCATCACGCGCTCGATCGACACTGCGCGCGGCGTGGTCACCGCGAACCCGCAGAAGCCCGACCTCGGCAGACTCCCTTCCGATCCGTTCGGCATCGTCGAGTTCCGCGACGGCCGCGTCGTGACCTCGGTTGGCGGCAAGGATACCGAGATCCTGAGCAGCCTCAGCGGCCAGGTGAACTGGGCGGCGATGAACAGCGACGCCGCGCTCACGGCGACCGGCATATGGCGCGGCGAAAGCGTCCAGATCGATTTTTCCTCGGCGAAGCCGCTGGTGCTGTTTGCCGGAGGGGTCGCCCCCGTCACGCTCGCCTTCAAGGCGGCGCCCGCCACGCTTTCTTTCGACGGCGTCGCCTCGATGTCGGAGAACGGCTATCTGAACGGCCAGGCGAAATTCACCGCCCCTTCGCTGCGACGCCTGCTTGAATGGTCGCAGGCCGGCATGGCGCCTGGTGCTGCGATCGGCTCCGTCTCGGTCGCGAGCAAGGTGGCGGCCTCGGCGGGGCGCGCGAAGTTCGAGAACACGACGGTGGCGCTGGACAACAACCCCGGCATGGGAGCGCTGGACTTTTCGTTCAGCGAGCCCCTTCCCGTTGTTTCCGGCACGCTTGCGTTCGATGCGCTCGATCTTCGATCGGTCCTTTCCGCTTTCACGCCGATCGCTCCGGCCGGCCAGGCAGGCCCCGGCGAGTTCGACACCGGCTTCGCCGACAAGATCAACCTCGATCTCAGGCTGTCGGCGGCGCACGCCACCGCCGGCCCGATCCAGCTTGCCGATGTCGCCGCGACCGCGCAGGTCAAGAACGGGCTTGCCGTGTTCGACATCTCCGACGCGTCGGCCTTCAACGGCAACATCCAGAGCAGCCTGCGCTTCGACCGCAAGCCGGACGGCACGCAGGTCGAGTTGCGGCTTTTGGCATCGGACGTCGACACCGGCGCCTTCGCCACCGCGGCGGGGATGACGCGGCTGGTGCCGGCCGGAACCGGAACCGTCTCGGTCATTCTGAAGGGGCCGGGCAAGGCCTGGGACTCGATCTTCGAGAACGCCGACGGGTCTTTCTCGGCGACGTTCGGGCCGGGCTCGCTCAACGGCCTCAACCTGCCTGCCTTTCTCAAGCGCAACGAACAGGGCGGATTCTTCGCCCTCGACGACGTCGCCGACGGCTCGCTGCCCATCGACGGCGCCGAGATCAAGGCGAGCATCTCGAAAGGTGTGGCGCGGCTGGACAAGGCCGAGGTCAATGCACAGAAGTACAAGATCTGGCTTTCGGGCATCGCCTCCTATACCGGGCGCGGGCTGGCGCTCTCGGGCGGCATCATCCCGAACGGACAACCTGCGCAGCAACAGCCGGCCCAACAACCGGCTGCCGCCGGTCAGACAGCGGTGCAGGCGCCGCAGCCCTCAAAGCAGTCGTTGTTCTTCGTCGGCGGCAACTGGAGCACTCCGTTCATCTCGCCGATCAGCCGCGGCGTTTCAGGCCAATAGACCAAGGCGCAGGTCGCGCCCGTCTTTGTTCCCTATCCGCGCTGCGCCGCCTGCTCATCGCGCTGGCGCTGGACCGCGCGGCGCTTGTTGGCGATCGAGGCAATGATGACGCCGATCGCGACGACGGCGATCAGGATGGTGCAGGCGGCATTGATCTCAGGCGTCACGCCGAGGCGCACCTGGCTGTAGATCTTCATCGGCAGCGTCGTGGCGCCGGGGCCCGAGGTGAAGGAGGCGATGACCAGATCGTCGAGCGAGAGCGTGAAGGCCAGCATCCAGCCGGAGATGATCGCCGGCAAGATGACCGGCAAGGTGATCTGGAAAAAGGTCTTCACCGGCGGCGCGCCGAGGTCCATCGCGGCTTCCTCCAGCGAGCGGTCGAAGGAGACGAGGCGCGACTGCACAACGACGGCCACGAAGCACATGGTGAAGGTGATGTGGGCGAGCGTGACGGTGAAGAAGCCTCGGTCAAGTCCGACGGCCACGAAGAGCAAGAGCAACGACAGGCCGGTGATGACTTCCGGCATCACCAGCGGCGCAAAGACCATGCCGGAAAACAGCACCCGCCCCTTGAAGCGTGTGTAGCGGGTCAAGGTGATCGCCGCCAGCGTGCCGAGCACGGTGGCAACGGTCGCCGAGATGACGCCGACGCGGGCCGTCACCCAGGTGGCGTCCATCAGGCCCTGGTTGTGGAACAGCGACACGTACCATTTCGTCGAGAAGCCGCCCCAGACGGTGACGAGCTTCGATTCGTTGAAGGAAAAGACGATGAGAAGCACGATCGGCAGATAGAGAAAGGCAAAACCGAGCACGATCGAGGTGATGTTGAAGCGGCTCCAGGTGGCGTTCATTTGCCTTGCTCCTGGGCTTTCGCTTGAGCTTGCTGGAAGAACATGATCGGGACGGTCAGCACCAGGAGCAGGATGACCGCCACCGCCGAGGAGACCGGCCAATCGCGGTTGGCGAAGAATTCGTTCCACAGCGTCTTGCCGATCATCAGCGTCTGCGAGCCGCCGAGAAGGTCCGGTATGACGAACTCGCCGACCGCCGGGATGAAGACCAGCAGGCAGCCGGCAATCACGCCCGGCAGCGACAGCGGGAAGGTGATCTTCCAAAAGGCACCGATCGGCGGGCAGCCGAGATCCTGCGCCGCCTCGATCAGCGAATAGTCCATCTTCTCCAGCGACGAGTAGAGCGGCAGCACCATGAAGGGCAGATAGGAATAGACGATGCCGATGAAGATCGCGGTGTAGGTGTTGAGGATGACCAGCGGCTGGCTGATCAGGCCAGTGGCGAGCAGCACCTGGTTGAGCAGCCCTTCGGGTTTCAGGATGCCGATCCAGGCATAGACGCGGATCAGGAACGAGGTCCAGAACGGCAGGATCACGAGCATCAGCAAGGTCGGCCGGATCGTCGCCGGCGCGCGCGCCATGCCATAGGCGATCGGATAGCCGACGATCAGCGTCAGCACCGTCGAGATGCCCGCGATGATCAGGCTGGTCACATAGGCGTTGAAGTAAAGCGCGTCCTGGGTCAGCCAGGTGTAGTTGTCGAAGTTGAGCTCGCGAAAGCCGGCGAAGAATCCGGAAATGCCGTCGCCGAAATCGAGCACAGGAGTGTAAGGCGGCATCGAGATCGCCGTCTGCGACAGCGAGATCTTGAAGACGATGATGAACGGGACAAGGAAGAAGAACAGCAGCCAGAGATAGGGAACGATGATAACGAGACGGTCAACGAAGCCCTTCGCCAGCTTGGTCGGCAACTGAGCGGCGGTTTCGGCCGAGGAAGGGGCGGCGGCGATGTTAGTCATGGCCGCCCTGTTACCTTGTCAGCACGACGCCGGCGTCCGGCCGGAAGGAGACCCAGGCGCGATCGTTCCAGGTCAGAGGGTCGTCGCTGACGCGGGCAGCGTTCAACGCGCTTGCCCGCACCATCTGTCCGTCGTCGAGCTTGATGTGGTAGACGGTCATGTCGCCAAGATACGCAACGTCATAGACTTCGCCTTCCAGCGCATTGACGGCATCGGCCGGCTTCCTCGACGAGACCTTGATCTTCTCGGGCCGGATCGCGAAGACGATGTCGGCGCCCTTGGTGGTGTCGGCGGCATTCTCGACAACGATCTGCGCACCGGTCGCGCCGGTGATGCGCGTCGTATTCGCTGCCCGCTCGGCAACCTTGCCCTCGAACATGTTCACATTGCCGACGAAATGCGCCACGAAGCGCGACGTCGGGGCCTCGTAGATTTCCGCCGGCGTCGCCACCTGCATCACCTCGCCCCTGTCCATGATGGCGATGCGGTCGGCCATGGTCATGGCTTCCTCCTGGTCGTGGGTGACGACGACGAAGGTAAGCCCAAGTTCCTGCTGCAGGTCCATCAGTTCGAACTGCGTCTCCTCACGCAGCTTCTTGTCGAGCGCGCCGAGCGGCTCGTCCAGCAAAAGCACCTTCGGCCGCTTGGCGACCGAGCGGGCAAGCGCCACGCGCTGGCGCTGACCGCCGGAAAGCTGGTGCGGCTTGCGCTTGGCGAACTGCT
This sequence comes from Mesorhizobium sp. WSM4887, assembly GCF_029625865.1. NCBI lineage: Bacteria > Pseudomonadati > Pseudomonadota > Alphaproteobacteria > Hyphomicrobiales > Phyllobacteriaceae > Mesorhizobium > Mesorhizobium sp. WSM4887. The sequence continues at coordinate 474,293 of NZ_JARTVP010000002.1, read as the reverse complement.
CGAGCTTGACCAGCCTCAGCATCTCGGCGACGCGCTTTTCGATATCGGGAGCGGGCATGCCTTCCTGCTTGAGGCCGAAGGCGATGTTCCTTTCCACCGTCATATGCGGAAACAGCGCATAGGACTGGAACATCATGTTCACCGGCCGCTTATAGGGCGGAATGCCGCGCAGGTCCTGGCCGTCGAGCAGAATGCGCCCCGCGGTCGGCTCCTCGAAGCCGGCGAGCATCCTGAGCAGGGTCGACTTGCCGCAGCCCGAGGCGCCGAGAAGGGCGAAGAACTCACGTTCGAAGATGGTCAGCGACAGATTGTTGACAGCGGTGAAGTCGCCAAACTTCTTGGTCACCTTGTCGAACTGGATATACGGCTTGGCGCTCGGATCATTCCATGGCGCGAAATCCCTGCGGATGCTGCCAAGCGATTTCATGTCCCACTCCGGGTCTGTTTCGTTCCGCTGGAACGGTTCATGGTTTCGAGAAAACGCCGAACCGCTCCAGCTTTTTGTTTTTGACGCAATTCCGGGCGGAAAACCGTCCCACACTGTTGCTGGAATTGCTTCTAAAGAAAGCGACCCCGGCAGTTTCTGCCGGGGTCGCGTCTCGATGCTTATTGGCCGGTGACGATCTTGGTCCAGGTGCGCGTGATGATGCGCTGTGTCTTGGGATCGTAGGGCTGCACGGTGTAAAGCTTCTTGGTCGTCTCCTCGTCCGGATAGACCGAGGTGTCCTCCAGCAGGGCCTTGTCGACGAACTGCTGCGAGGCCTTGTTGCCGTTGGCGTAGAGCACATAATTCGAGGATTTGGCGATGACTTCCGGGGTCATCATGTAGTTGATGAACTCATGCGCTTCCGCGACATGCGGCGCGTCGGCGGGGATCGCCATCTGATCGAACCACATCTGGGCGCCTTCCTTGGGCACCGAATAGCCGATCTCGACGCCCTGCTTGGCCTCCTCGGCGCGGTTTCGCGCCTGGAACACATCGCCCGACCAGCCGATCGCCAGGCAGATGTCGCCGTTTGCCAGCGCGTTGATGTATTCCGAGGAATGGAACTTGCGAATATACGGGCGGACCTTGAGCAGGGCCTCCTCGGCCTTGGCGATATCGTCGGGCGAGGTGCTGTTTGGATCGAGGCCGAGATGTTTCAACGTGGCCGGAATGATGTCGGAGGGGGAATCCAGCACATAGACGCCGCAATCCTTGAGCTTGGCGAGGCTCTCCGGATTGAAGAACACGTCCCAGCTGTCGATCTTGTCGGTGCCGAGTGCCGCCTGCACCTTCTTGACGTTGTAGCCGAGGCCGACCGTGCCCCACATATAGTTGACCGAGTACTCATTGTTCGGATCATACTTTGCGGTGCGCTCCGAAATGACATCCCACATGTTGGAGATGTTCGGCAGCTTGGACTTGTCGAGCTTCTGGAAGACGCCGGCCTGGATCTGGCGCGCCAGGAAATTGGCGCTGGGCACCACGACATCATAGCCGCTGCCCCCGGCCAGCAGCTTCGTCTCCAGGATCTCGTTGGAATCGAAAGTGTCGTAGACGACCTTGATGCCGGTCTTCTTGGTGAAGTCCTCGATGATCGAGCTGTCGATATAGTCCGACCAGTTATAGACGTTGACGACGCGGTCGTCGGCATGGCCGCTCGCGGCGAAGAGCGCCAGAAAGGCCGAAGTCGCCGAAAGCAAAAGCGCTTTGCGGATCATGATATTCTCCTTTGGTGAGTGTTCCCGTGCCGGCTCGTCGCGACATGGGCGCGGGACGGCGTTTGTTTCAGACTATGGAGATTTCCGGAGAGCCACAAGCGCGCGCGCCTGGCAGTGCGCCGGATCGTTGAGTGAAGGGCGCCGCCCTTGCCTCCTTTCCAGGAAGCTGTTCGGACGGCCTCAGCGGCGTTGGCCGCGGCGTAAGCAGAGATGTAACGATGCGGTCCGGCCTCGATGAGGCCGGCGGAGTCACTTGGCAAGATACGCCTGTCTTGTTGTTGCCGTAATTGCAGCCTGCCCGGCCCGCAGCGGAGTTGTCAATGGGGAAGACACGCGAGCATCAATTGGGAGACGGCAGCCCGGTGATGCCCGGCCGCTCGGGCCGGGTCTGCCGCTTGAACTCAAACGCAATATGAACAAGCAGCGCGGCGATGACGACCGCGCCGCCGATGATGGTGCGCCCCGACGGCACCTCGGAATGGACGAGCCACACCCAGATCGGACCGAGGATCGGCTCGAAAGTGCCGAGCAGCGCCGCGACGGCCGCGGGCACCAGGCGGGCGCCCATGGCGAAAAAAGCAAGACCGACGCCGAGATTGATGACGCCGAAGGCGAAGAGAAAGCCCATGTCGCGCCCGGAGACGGTGAATTCCGTGGCTTGCGAGGCAGCAAAAGCACCGGCGAGCAATGCGCCGAGGCAAGTGGCCGGCACCATGCGCACATGGGCAAAGCGCCGGGTGATCACGGTCGCGAACGACAACATCACCGCGATCAGCAGCGCCAGGCCATCGCCGATCGGCGAGACGGCGCCGTCAAGCGATTCCGAGACCATGATGGCCACGCCGGTGATGACGGCGGCAATGGCGACCCAGGTTCCTGGGGTCACGCGTTCGCGAAACAGCACCCAGGCGAGCATGGCCGCCAGAAGCGGGACACCGGCCTGCATCAACAAGATGTTGGCGACCGTCGTGTAGGCGAGCGCGACGATGAAGCTCGTGGAGGCGGTGGCGAAGCAGAGAGCGACGCCCAGCCCAGGCAGGCCCATGTCGCGGAACAATCTCCAGGTGCCGCGCCAGCCGTCGCGCCAGAGCATGAAGGCGACGAGGAAGCCCACCGCCCAGATCGAGCGCCAGAACACCACGGTCCAGCTGTCGCCGACATGGATGAAGCGAGCGATGGTGCCGCCAAAACTCCACATCAGCGCCGACAGGAAGACCAGCAGCATGCCGATCCGCTCCTCGCGCGGCGAGACGGCGGCCAAGGCAACGCGAGACGAGGCGGTATCGGTCATAGGCGAGACTGTCAGCGATTTGCCGGCGGCACGATCCACCACGGACGACCACACCATATCCCATTCGCGTAGCGCAAATGCTCGAGCCAGGCGTGATCCAGCATCCGCTGAAATGTAGGACAAAGCCGGCTTGCGGGCCGCCGAACCGCTGCGGCTGGCGGGGGTGCTACCCCTGGAAATCGAAGGCGCTGAGACCCGTCACCATCTCGTCGAGGCCAAGCGGCCGGGTCACCGGCGGCTCGGCGCGCGCCAGGCAGCCGACGCGCTCGCAGAGCCTGCAGGCCGGGCCGACCGGCGTTGCATATGCCGTGCTCTGCGCGGCCTTGGCGGCGGACGGTCCGGGCAGCGCCGCGCTGTAGACGATCTCGTCGCGAAAGCCGATGTCGCAGCCCAGCAGAAGCGCCGTGCGCCGCGGCCGCTCGGAGAAGGCGCCTTGCGGCCCTTCGAGCGTGCGGGCGATGCAGAGGAACTCGGCCCCGTCCGGCATTTCCACCGCCTCGACCAGGATCCGGCCCGGCTGCGAAAAGGCCGCATGGACAGGAAGCTTCGGACAGGCGCCGCCGAAACGGCTTTGCGGATAGCCCAGGCTGCCCGCCTTGCGGAAGCGGTTGCCGGCACTGTCGACCTCCAGCATGAAGAACGGTACGCCTGAGGCGCTCGGCCGCTGCAGCATGGTCAGGCGGTTTGCCGCCTGCTCGAAGGAGACGCCGAAGCGCGAACGCAAGACGTCGATGTCGTAGCGGGCGCGGACGGCCGCTGCATGAAAGGCGTGATAGGGCATCATCAGCGCGTGCGCCGCATAGCGGCCGAGCTCGAAACGGGCTAAGCGGCGCGCTTCGTCCGTGCCGAGCTTCAACGTCTGGATCTCGCCCGCCACAGCCACCGTCATGCGCATCAGGCTCGCCTCCATGGCGACCTCGCGCAGCTGATCGAAGGGGGAGAGCCGCTCTGACAGGAACAGGCGTTGCGAATGGCGATCGTAGCGCCTGCGCCAGTTCGGCATGGTGGCCACCGGCAGCACCTTGACCACGATGCCGTGCTCGCGCCTTAGCCACGCCTTCAGCGTGCCGAACAGGTCGTCGCCTGGATCGAGCAGCGAAATGAAGGCCTCGGCTTCCTCCTCCAGCGCGGCGAAATGGTTCGGCCTGCGCTCGAAAGTCTCGTGCACTTCGTCGACAGGCAGGCGCGTGCCGGACAATGCGGTCGCCCTGCCCTCCCGCGCCAGGAGTTCATTGAGATCCGACAGCCGATCGGCCTGCTCGCGATAGGCGCGAAACAATTTCACCATCGCGGCGGAAGCGTTCGGCGCGATCTCGGCGAGGTCGATCAGTTCCTGGTCGCCCGGCAGTTCGCCGGCCAGCAGCGGATCGCCGAACACTTCCTTCAGCGCCGCGATCGATCCTTTGGTCTCGCCCTGCAATTCGTGCGGGTCGATCTTGTAGGCCGACGCCAGCTTGAGGATCAGCTGCACCGTCAGCGGCCGCTGGTTGCGCTCGATGAGATTGAGGTAGGATGGCGAGATGCCCAGGCCTTCGGCCATCGCCGTCTGGGTCAGGCCCTTGGCGTTGCGAAGCCGGCGGATGCGCGGCCCGGCGAAGATCTTCTGCTCGGCCAATCGGTTACCTTGACAAGAGTTTTACATAACGGCGCGCCGCCGCGGGCTCATCCAGCTTTTACAATCATGACAGATTTACAGCCCCGACCTGTCAAACGCAACACCAGTTTTCCCGTATTTTAGCGGGCAAGCTCCGGTTTTTCTGGCGACTTTTTCGGCGCAATGTAAACAATGTAACACGTGAACGGCGCACAGATACGTCCGTCAAACGGGCCATCTAAACAAGCAAGACTGACCTGGAGCAATCGATGACTGATTTTTACAACCTCGTCCCGTCCGCACCGGAAGGCCGTTTCGACGGCATCGAACGGCCCTACTCGCCGGAGGACGTGAAGCGGCTGCGCGGCTCGGTCCAGATTCGCCACACGCTTGCCGAGATGGGCGCGAGCAGGCTGTGGAAGCTGATCCACGAGGAAGATTTCGTCAATGCGCTCGGCGCCATGTCGGGCAACCAGGCAATGCAGCAGGTCAGGGCGGGCTTGAAGGCGATCTATCTGTCGGGCTGGCAGGTCGCGGCCGACGCCAACACCGCGTCGGCCATGTATCCGGACCAGTCGCTTTATCCGGCGAATGCGGCGCCGGAGCTGGTCAAGCGCATCAACCGCACGCTGCAGCGCGCCGACCAGATCGAGACATCCGAAGGCAAGGGTCTTTCGGTCGAGACCTGGTTCGCGCCGATCGTCGCCGACGCCGAAGCCGGCTTTGGCGGGCCGCTCAACGCGTTCGAGATCATGAAGGCCTTCATCGAGGCCGGTGCCGCTGGCGTCCACTATGAGGACCAGTTGGCGTCGGAGAAGAAGTGCGGCCATCTCGGCGGCAAGGTGCTGATCCCGACCGCAGCGCATATCCGCAACCTTAATGCGGCCCGGCTTGCAGCGGACGTGATGGGCACGCCGACGCTGGTGGTGGCGCGCACCGACGCGGAAGCCGCCAAGCTGCTCACCTCCGACATCGACGAGCGCGACCGGCCTTTCGTCGACTATGACGCCGGCCGCACGGTCGAGGGCTTCTATCACGTCAGGAACGGCATCGAGCCCTGCATCGCGCGCGCCGTCGCCTACGCGCCGCATGCGGACCTGATCTGGTGCGAAACCTCGAAGCCGGATCTTCAGCAGGCAAGGAAGTTCGCTGAAGGGGTGCACAAGCACCACCCGGGCAAGCTGCTCGCCTATAATTGCTCGCCGTCGTTCAATTGGAAGAAGAACCTGGACGACGCGACCATCGCGAAGTTCCAGAAGGAACTCGGCGCCATGGGCTACAAATTCCAGTTCATCACACTGGCCGGGTTCCACCAGCTGAACTTCGGCATGTTCGAACTGGCCCGCGGCTACAAGGAGCGCCAGATGGCGGCCTATTCGGAACTGCAGGAGGCGGAATTCGCGGCGGAGGTCCATGGCTATACCGCGACCAAGCATCAGCGCGAAGTCGGCACCGGCTATTTCGATGCCGTTTCGATGGCGATCTCCGGCGGCCAGTCTTCGACCACCGCCATGCATGAATCGACCGAGCACGCCCAGTTCAGGCCGGCGGCCGAGTAATGACAACACCAGAGGAAACGCCCGAAGGGCACTTACGTCGAGGAGAACAGCAATGGCATCGATAAGCCGGGTCAAGGAACGGGCCGAAGAACAATCAAGCGCGATGAGCGTCGATCAGCAGGCGACGATCCGCATGCTTGCCAACGACCTGCACAGGCTCAACCAGTCTGTGATGAAGGCGGTCGAAGCAGGTGTGTCCGTCGAGCTGGTGCGCTCTGCCAGGCACCATGGCGGAGACGGCAACTGGGGTGATCTTTTGATCCCAGTGATCGTCACCCATCAGAACCAAGGCTGACGTAACGTCAACAATCACTCGCGAGTGTCTCCCGTGTGCTATACGTTCCGGGGGACGTTCGTTTTTTCGAATTGTGGCCGTGGCGCTGGGGAGAACTTGCGCCGGATTTTAGCAATTCTTCCTATATTATCATTTTCCACTATTTTTGCTTGACACCGCTGGCGATCTCGCGCCAATTGCGCGCTTAAGGTTTCAACCCTGCATTGAACCAGAGCCTCCGCCATACATGTGTCCCGCCAATCGTGACGACTCTGAAAAACCAATGAAACCGGCGGACCGTGGCGCGGCGGCCCGGCTGCCGGCGGATATCTCCAAGGTGCTGGTGGTCGGCAAATCGTCGATCAACCGGGTCGTCGTATCGAAAATCGTGGAAAAGTCCGGGCTGAAGCCGATTTCGGAGCCACCGGAGGCGGCCGAGAAAGCTTTGGCCGGCCTGGTTCCCGGCGCAATCATACTCGATGGCGGACCCGACGACAGGGATTGCGACAGGTTGCTGTCCGGCATCGACGCGCTGCGGCGCGCTTCCGGCAAGGCGCGGCCCGCCGTGATCCTGCTTTCAACCAGGAATGGCACGCCGGACAGCCTCGGCCTGTCGAGCGTGGTCGACGCCGTGGTCGCCAAGCCGATCACGCCCGAAAGGCTGCAACCAGTAATCGATCGCCTGGTCGGCCGCGGCTAGGCAGAGGCGACGCTCAGCCGGGCTTCGCTATTGCCTCGACCAGTGCCGGCAACTCGCCGAGATCTGCGATCTCGCGAAAACGCGGCGCCGCGACAGGCGCCTCGGCGTGTTCGATCGCCCAGGTCAATTCGTGCGGCACATGGATGCCCCAGCCACCGGCCTCGATGGCGGGAACCACATCGGACTTGAGCGAGTTGCCAACCATCATGCTGTTCTGCGGACCGTCGCCATGGCGGCTGAAGATGCGGGCATAGGTGGCTGCGCTCTTGTCGCTGACGATCTCGACGGCATCGAAGAGATCACCCATTCCCGACTGCGCGAGCTTGCGCTCTTGATCGAAGAGGTCGCCCTTGGTGATCAGCACCAGATGGTAGGAGCCCGCCAGCTTTTCGACCGTCTCGCGGGCATGCGGCAGCGGCTCGATCGGATGGCTCAGCATCTCGCGGCCGGCAGCCAGGATTTCGCCGATGACCGAACCGGGCACCTCGCCGTTTGTGATCGCGACGGCCGTCTCGATCATCGACAGCGTAAAGCCCTTAATGCCGAAGCCATAGAGGGCGAGGTTGCGCCTTTCCGCTTCGAGCAGCCGTGCCGCGATGTGCTCATGATCGCCGTGCTCGGCCAGCAAGGCGGCAAAACGCTTCTCGGTCAGGCGGAAGAACTGCTCGTTCTGCCACAGCGTGTCGTCGGCATCGAAGCCGATGGTGGTCAAACGTGGAGCGGACATGTGCGACCCTTTGCTTACAGGCTCATCTAGACCCTGTGGCGCTGCGCCGCCAGCAAGAAGACAGGCACGCCGGTTCCTTTGGGCTGCGGCTCGGCTTGCCTGTGGCGACGCGGGCGCCTCCCCTTTCCTTCCGCCACGGCGCCCGGCTATACTTTGAAATCCGCAACACAATCTGGTGAATGATGCCGCCTGAAAAAAAGGAAGTCCGTCCGTCGAGCCGGGGGGGACGCGCCCGCACGCCTGCCTTCTTGAAAAACGAACGCGGTGTGAAGAACTGGAAGGAAGCCAGCGCCTGGCTGGAATGGCGCGGCATCGAGGACATCGAGTGCATCACGCCGGACCAGGCCGGCGTCGCCCGCGGCAAGATGATGCCGTCGAAGAAATTCACCTCCAACACATCGCTGGCGTTGCCTTCGGCCGTCTTCATGACGACGATATCCGGCGGCTATCCGGAAGACGGCAATGGCTTCCACTATCCGGAGGACGATGGCGACCTGAAGCTCTTGCCCGATCTCTCGACACTGACCGTCGTGCCTTGGGAGGAAGATCCGACCGCCGCGGTGATCTGCGACCTCGTCCACCAGGATGGCCGCTCCGTCGAATTCACGCCGCGCAACGTTCTGAAGCGCGTGCTGGCCGCCTATGACGACCGTGGGCTGAAGCCGGTGGTGGCGCCCGAGATCGAATTCTATCTGGTGCGCAAGAACCCTGATCCGGACTACCCGCTGACGCCGCCCGTCGGGCGCTCAGGGCGGCCGATCGGCGGCGGCGCCGGCTATTCGATCGCGGGCGTTAACGAGTTCGACGAACTGATAGACGACATCTACCATTTCTCGGAGCGGCAAGGCCTGGAGATCGATACGCTGATCCACGAGGAGGGCGCCGGCCAGCTTGAGATCAACCTGCGTCACGGCAATCCGATCGAGCTTGCCGACCAGGTCTTCATGTTCAAGCGCACGATCCGCGAGGCGGCGCTGAAGCACGAAATCTACGCTACCTTCATGGCCAAGCCGATCCAGGGGCAACCTGGCTCGGCCATGCATATCCACCAGTCGGTGGTCGACAAGAAGACCGGAAAAAACATCTTCTCGGCCGAGGACGGCGCCGAGACGGATGCGTTCTTCCATTTCATCGGCGGCATGCAGAAACACGTGCCGAACGCGCTGGTGATGCTTGCGCCTTACGTCAATTCCTATCGGCGGCTCACGCAGGCTGCGTCGGCGCCGGTCAACAACAAGTGGGGCTACGACAACCGCACGACGGCTTTCCGCGTGCCGCGTTCCGATCCAGCGGCGCGGCGCGTCGAAAATCGGATTCCGTCCTCGGACGCCAATCCCTATCTGGCGCTTGCCGCCTCGCTTGCCTGCGGGTTGATCGGCATGAACAACAAGGTCCAGGCCGAGCCGCCGGTGCTGACGACCGCCAACGAGGACGAGATCGACCTGCCGCGCAGCTTGCTCGAGGCCGTGGACCTTTTCGAGGCCGACAAGGAGCTTGGCGCCATTGTCGGCAAATCCTTCGCAGCCACGTATGCGGCCATCAAGCGAGCCGAGTTCGAGACATTCATGGAAGTGATCAGCCCTTGGGAGCGGGAGTATCTGTTGCTGAATGTGTGAGCGGCCACTTCGAGTGAATGGGTGAATAGTGAATGGTGAGTAATTTCATATTGGATGGGTGAACGCAGCCAGAGCGCTCTAGCAAAGCATTCACTATTCACCATTCACCTGCGTTTCCGCATGCCTCGATGGGCGGGTATTCCGGCCACGGCATCATGCTGTCCAACTTCTTCGGCAAGCTCTACGCCGAGACGGTCGCGGGCAATCGCGACCGCTGAAGCTGATCGAGTATCTGAAGATTCCCGCCTTCCCGGACAGCTGTTGTTTACGCGCACCGCTGCTGTTTCTGGCGCTCAACTGGTTCGCACTGCGCCGCAGGATCTGAAGCCGGAACATGTGCAGAAGCTATTAATTCGACAAGTCCGCTTCCCTAACGGCACGTTGCGGAATCCTTAACAAACGCGCAGAATTTCGCAAAAAGGCGCACTGATGCCATAATCGGCGGTAAAAGATGCCGGTTCTGGGCGATAAGACGGGGATTTGCGCGGGCCTGCCCGCTGGAAATTTCGGGACCGATGCCGATCAGCCGCGAACGGTTTGCGGCAAGATCGAAAGAACGTCGGCCCGGTTGTTGGAGGTGGTTTAGGTGAACGAGCCCTTCAGTTTCGGTGCGCCGGAACGACGGCACTTTGCTGTGCGGTTCGGCTATGACATGCGGCCCTCGTTCTGGCAGGGCCTGCAGTCGAACGCGCATCTGGTGATCGCGGCCGTCGGCACCGCGGCGCTGCTTGGCGTGGCGGCGGTGGCGCTTTGGCTGGCCTTGCCGGCCAATGAGCGGCAGGCGATCGCGAAAACGGAGCAGACCGTCCCCGCGATCCCGGTCAAGACGAAGAAAATCGCTCCGACGGTATCGAGCGCTGTCAGTGTCGCCGCCGCGCCGCAAGCCGCGCGCAAGGCCGATGCGGTTTCGCCCATGACTGCATCCCGAGAAGCCGCCATCCCGGCACTGGCTTCCAACAATCCCCGCTGGAACGGCACGGTTGGTGAGCTTGCGCCCGCGGCGGATGCCCCGCCGGCCTCATCCGCTCAGGCCGCGGAGAAGCCGGCGACGCAGAACGACAAACCAGCCGTTGCCGCCTTCGCCGAATCCGCGTCCGGAAACGATGCTTCGGCCGCCCTGGCTGAGGTCGCATCGCCTGCGCCGGCTGCTGCCCAATCGGCAGGCGCAAAAAAGCCTGACGACAAAATGGATGCGGCCCAGACCGCCGCCATCCCGGATGCGAAGCCCCGGGTTGCCGAGGCTCAGCCCGCGGCGCCCGACGAAGTAGCCCAGGACAGTCCGAAGCCCGAAAACGCCGGCACTGGTACCAATGGACGCGTCCTGAGGGCTGTTACCATGCGTTCCGGCCCGAAGAACGGCGCCGCCGCGATCGTCACTGTGCCTGCCAAGTCAGCCGTGCAGGTGATGGGCTGCAAAAAATGGTGCGAGATCGTCTATAACGGCAAACGCGGCTGGATCTACAAGAGCTTCGTCAAGACCGGCGCCTGATCTGGACGCTCTTGGCGGCCTGACGCCGCCGCGACGTCGGTTCAGATGCAGCGCCCGCCGTCGACCTCCAGCGCCACGCCGGTGATCAAGGCCGCCTCGTCCGAAGCCAGCCAGAGCGCCGCGTTGGCGATGTCGAGCGGCGTCGACAGCCGGCCGAGCGGGATAGACGCGCGGAATTTTTCACGGATGTCCGGCGTGTCGGCGCCCATGAACTTCTCCAGCATGCCGGTCTCGCCGGCGACCGGGCAGAGGCAATTGACGCGAATGTTCTTCGGGGCGAGTTCGACCGCCATCGACTTGGTGGCGGTGATCGCCCATCCCTTGGAGGCGTTGTACCAGGTGAGGCCCGGCCGCGGCCTGATGCCGGCTGTCGAAGCCGTGGTCAGTATGACGCCGCCGCCCTGCCGGTCCATGATCGGCACCACGGCAAGCGCGGCATGATAGATCGCCTTCATGTTGACAGCGGTGATCAGGTCGAAGGTTTGCTCGTCGACGCCGAGCATGTCGCCGTTGCGATGGGTGTAGCCGGCATTGTTGACCATGATGTCGACACGGCCGAAGGCGCTCTTGGCGGCATACACCATCTCGTCGAATTCGGAGCGTTGCGAGACGTCGGTCTGGGTCCAGATCGCGTTGTCGCCGATTTCCTTCGCCACGCGCGCTGCGCCCTTGGCATTGAGGTCGGCAACCACGACGCGCGCGCCTTCCTCGGCGAAGCGCTTCGCCATGCCCTCGCCGAAGCCCGACGCCGCGCCGGTGATGATGGCAACCTTGTTTTGCAGACGCATGGTTTTCCCCATCATTGAAGGGCCGGCGGTCGCCATTCTCCCTTAGCTTTCGTCACATTCAGGTTCTATGTTGCAGGCGCGAACGCTTCCGGAAAGCTGTTGCTTGCCGACAAGCCTCCCGGTGGCGCCAGTGTCAAGGCCGCATTTGGGCCCAATCGATTGTCCAGCGATTGGTCTCGGATGTGACACCATGACACTGGACGATTTAAATCGATTAGAATATATCAGCCCCGCTACCGGCTAGCGGCATCAAACCGGACTGACCATGACCAGCCAGATCATCCCTGTCGAGCCTTTCGACTTCATCATCTTCGGCGGTACCGGCGACCTGTCGGAGCGCAAGCTTCTGCCCTCGCTCTACCACCGCCAGCGCGACCACCAATTTTCGGAGCCGACGCGCATCATCGGCACGTCGCGCGCGAAGATGAGCGATGCCGAGTTCCAGACCTTCGCCAAGAAAGCGATATCGGACCATGTGAATCCGGCCGACATCGAGCCGAAGGAACTGGACACATTTCTTGCTCGGCTTTCCTATGTCTCGGCGGACGCCACCTCCGGCGTCGGCTTCGACAAGCTCAAGAAGGCCATCGGCGACAGCGACCGCATCCGCGCTTTCTACCTCGCGGTGGCGCCGGCGCTGTTCGGCGACATCTCGCATCAGCTCAAGGAACACAAGCTGATCACCCCGAACTCGCGCATCGTGCTGGAGAAGCCGATCGGCCGTGACCTCGCCTCGGCACGGGCGCTCAACGACGCTGTGGGTGACGATTTCCACGAAAGCCAGATCTTCCGCATCGATCACTATCTCGGCAAGGAAACGGTGCAGAACCTGATGGCGCTGCGCTTTGCCAACGCGCTTTATGAGCCGCTGTGGAACTCCGCCCATATCGATCATGTGCAGATCACCGTGGCCGAGACCGTGGGTCTCGAGGACCGCGTCACCTACTACGACAAAGCCGGCGCGCTGCGCGATATGGTGCAGAACCACATCCTGCAGCTGCTTTGCCTGGTTGCCATGGAAACACCGTCCTCGATGGACGCGGACGCCGTGCGCGACGAGAAGCTGAAGGTGCTGCGGGCGCTGAAGCGCATCAACGGCAACGAGGCGCCGAAGCACACGGTGCGCGGCCAGTATCGCGCCGGCGCCTCCGCCGGCGGGCCGGTCAAGGGCTATGTCGAGGAGCTCGGCAAGGACAGCAACACCGAGACCTTCGTCGCCCTCAAAGCCGAGATCGGCAACTGGCGCTGGGCCGGCGTGCCTTTCTATCTCAGGACCGGCAAGCGGCTGGCAACCCGCGTTTCGGAAATCGTCATCGAATTCAAACCGATCCCATATTCCATCTTCGGCGACAGCGCCGGGCCGATCTTCGCCAACCAGCTGGTGATCAGGCTGCAGCCGGACGAAGGCGTCAAGCAGTACATCATGATCAAGGATCCGGGGCCGGGCGGCATGCGGCTGCGCCAGATCTCGCTCGACATGAGCTTCGCGCAATCCTTCCACAGCCGCGCGCCGGACGCCTACGAGCGGCTGATCATGGATGTGGTGCGCGGCAACCAGACGCTGTTCATGCGTCGCGACGAGGTCGAGGCGGCCTGGAAGTGGATCGATCCGATCCAGAACGCCTGGGAAAGCGCCAGGCAGGAAGCGCAGGGCTATACGGCCGGCACCTGGGGTCCGTCGGCCTCCATCGCGCTCATCGAACGTGACGGACGGACATGGCACGAGAGCAATTGAGCGGGGCCGCTTACGCCTGGAACGGCTTTGCCGACCGCCAGCAGCTGGCGGCGGCCCTTGCCGGCCACGTCGCCGCCCGCCTGACCAAGGCGATCACCGACCGCGGCACCGCATTCCTCGCCGTATCCGGCGGCACGACGCCGGCAAAGTTTTTCGCCGCGCTCTCTTTAATCCCGATCGCCTGGGACAAGGTCACCGTGACGCTGGTCGACGAACGTTTCGTGCCGCCCTCCTCGCCGCGCTCGAATGCCGGGCTGGTGGCGGCCAACCTGCTCCAGAACAAGGCAGCGGCAGCGCGCTTCGTGCCGCTCTACCATGAGGCGGCGACCATCGAGGACGCAGCGGCGTCGGACAGCGAGCCCCTGCAATCATTGCCCTGGCCTCTGGATGTGGTGGTGCTTGGCATGGGTGCCGACGGCCACACGGCCTCCTTCTTTCCCGATGCCGGCAATCTCGCCGAGCTCATCGACCCGTCCTCACCGCGGATCGTGCTGCCCGTGCATGCGCAAAGCGCCGGCGAGCCGCGGCTGACGCTGTCGATGGCGCGGATCGTTGCCGCCGGTTTCATCGCGCTCCACATCGAGGGAGAGGACAAGCGTATTGCCTTCGACGGCGCGATGGGAGCGGGCATGAAAAAGCCCATCCGCAACGTGCTCGAAGCGGCGCCGATACCGGTAGAGGTGTTCTGGGCACCCTAATTTCACCAAAGGAACAGCCCCGGAGGCTGTGGGAGGACGTTTTCCGGGGCCAGAAAGGACCAGCCATGACAGCCAGACGCGACGTCGAAGCCATCACCGAACGCATCCGCCAACGCTCGAAGGCCGGCCGCGAAGCCTATCTCGGACGCATCGCGGAGGCGTCGGGGCGCGCCGCCAACCGCGCGGTGCTCTCCTGCGGCAACCTCGCCCACGGCTTTGCCGTCTGCAGCCCATCGGAGAAGGTGGCACTCGGCGGCGATTGCGTGCCCAACCTCGGCATCATCACCTCCTACAACGACATGTTGTCGGCGCATCAGCCGTTCGAGACCTTTCCGGCGCTGATCAAGGACGCGACACGCGAAGCAGGCGGCATCGCCCAGGTCGCCGGCGGCGTGCCGGCGATGTGCGACGGCGTGACGCAAGGCCAGCCAGGCATGGAGCTGTCGCTGTTCTCGCGCGACGTGATCGCCATGGCAGCGGCGATCGGCCTTTCGCACAACATGTTCGACGCCGCCGTCTTCCTCGGCGTCTGCGACAAGATCGTGCCCGGGCTGGTGATCGCGGCGCTCACCTTCGGGCACCTGCCGGCCGTCTTCATTCCGGCCGGACCGATGACGTCGGGCCTGCCGAACGACGAGAAGGCCAAGGTCCGGCAGCTCTATGCCGAGGGCAAGGCGGGCCGCGCCGAGCTGCTCGAGGCGGAGTCCAAATCCTATCACGGGCCGGGCACCTGCACCTTCTACGGCACCGCCAATTCCAACCAGATGCTGATGGAGATCATGGGCCTGCACACGCCCGGCGCCTCCTTCGTCAACCCGGGTACGCCGCTGCGCGACGCGCTGACCAGGGAGGCGGCGAAGCGCGCGCTGGCGATCACCGCGCTCGGCAATGCCTATACGCCGGTCGGGCGCATGATCGACGAGCGCTCGATCGTCAACGGCGTGGTCGGCCTGCACGCGACCGGCGGCTCGACCAACCACACCATCCACCTCATCGCCATGGCCGCGGCAGCCGGAATTTCGCTTACCTGGCAGGACATCTCCGACCTGTCGGAGGCCGTGCCGCTGCTCGCCCGCGTCTACCCGAACGGACTCGCCGACGTGAACCATTTCCACGCCGCCGGCGGGCTCGGCTTCCTGATCCGCGAGTTGCTCGACGAAGGCTTGCTGCACGAGGACGTGCAGACGGTCTGGGGCGAAGGCCTGCGGCCCTATGCTGTCGAGGCAAAGCTCGGCGCCGACGGCAGCGTCGTGCGTGAAGCGGCGCCGCTCGAGAGCGGCGACGAGAAGGTGCTGGCGCCGTTCAAGAAGGCGTTCCAGCCGACCGGCGGACTGAAGGTGCTTGCCGGCAACCTCGGCCATGCCGTGATCAAGACCTCTGCGGTCAAGCCCGAACGGCGCGTCATCGAGGCGCCGGCCAAGGTGTTCGACAGCCAGCAGGGGCTGAACGAAGCTTTCAAGTCGGGCACGCTGACCGGCGACTTCGTCGCCGTGATCCGCTTCCAGGGGCCGAAGGCCAACGGCATGCCGGAACTGCACAAGCTGACCACCGTGCTCGGCGTGCTGCAGGATCGCGGCCAGCGCGTCGCGCTGGTGACCGACGGGCGCATGTCGGGTGCTTCCGGCAAGGTGCCGGCGGCGATCCATGTGACGCCGGAAGCGGTCGAGGACGGGCCGATCGCCAGGATCCATGACGGCGACATCATTCGCCTCGACGCCGATGCAGGCACGCTGGAGGTGCTGGTGCCGGGAACGGAGTTCGCGCTGCGCCGCACGGCGGATGCCGACCTGATCGGCAACGAGTTCGGCTTCGGCCGCGAGCTGTTCGCCGGCTTTCGCCAACTGGTCGGCCGCGCCGACCACGGCGCCGCCGCCTTCGCAAATGCCTAACGTCAATCTGCTAAAAAAGAGCGGCTCGGAGCCGCCGCTCGGAGCCGCCCTTTGTCGTAAGCGGTGTGCCATCGGCACCTAGACAAGAGGTCTCACGAGGTATTCTTGCCACTGAAGACCTCCGCCAAATAGTCAATAAAAACCCTGACTTTACGTGGGGTGTGACGTCGCTGAGCGTAGAAGGCGAAGATCGGTTGCTCCATGGGTTCATGATCCGGCAGCAGCCGCACGAGGCGGTTCTCCGCTATATCCTGGGCGACCATGAAATCGCCCAAGAGGGAGTACCCCCCTCCCGCTAGGCAGGCGTTTCTCACCGCTCGCGCTGAGTTCATTGTCAATTGCTGCGGCACTTCGAAGTCAATGACCTTTCCTTGATGCGAAAACTTATGAACGCGCCCCCATTCCCCGCTGACCTGAGTAACGGATGGGCACGCTCTGATCTCGTCCAAGGTCCTGGGTGTCCCATATTGCTGGCAAAACTGGGGTGTCGCGACGAACACGATCCTCTGCGTGAAAATCCTCTGCGCAATCAGGGATGAATCGTTCAACGGTCCTACCCGGATGGCGACATCGAAGTGCTCGCCAATGAGATCAACCAAACGATTGCCAAGGTCGATTGAGACATCGAGCTGCGGGAACCGTCGCACGAACTCAGGAACCACTGGTGCCAGGCACTCATTACCAAAGGCCGTTACGCAGGAGACGTGGAGTTGGCCGCGAGGGGTTTCGTGGCGTTCGCGTACTGCGCTCCGCATCTGATCAAGCTCCTCGAGGAGGCCGGTGCTCTTTTGCACGAACTCCATCCCGGCATCCGTCAGATTGATCTGCCTGGTGGTGCGGTTAAAGAGACGCACGCCGAGATCGGTCTCCAAGTCTGCCACAATGCGGCTTACCGAGGCAGCGGAAAGGCGCAAATCCCGGCTCGCAGAAGAGAAGCTGCTATGCCTGGCGACTGCCACGGCTACCTTCATGGCCTCGATCATATCCATCCGCCATTCTTCCGAAATTCAAAATAATGTCTCTCACCGTGCGCTCTTTAACACGGAAGCCGAAATCATGCATCAATGGGGCGAACGCTCAAATTGAGGAGACGGACATGTCCAAAAATCCTAGCTGGATACTTCGCAGCTACCCTTCCGCAATGCCCTCCGTCGAGAACTGGAGCCTGGAGGAGCGTTCAATTCCCGAGGCTGCGGATGGTGAGCTGCTGGTGAAAACTCTGTGGCTCTCCGTCGATCCCTATATGCGCGGTCGGATCAGCCCCGCGAAGAATTATGCTGCTGGTTTTAGAATTGGCGATCTAATGTGTGGCGGCGGAATTGGCGAGGTAATTACGTCTGAGTCTCCAGACTTCAAGCCAGGCGACTTCGTGATGAGCGACCATTTTGGTTGGCAGCCGTTCAGCGTGATCCCGGCCGCGTCAGCCAAGCCCGTGACGACAACCGACGCTCCGATTCAGTCCGCGCTGACCTATCTCGGCATGCCCGGTCTCACCGCCTACCTTGCCCTCCTCAAAACCGCAACTCCGAAGGTGGGGGAAACGGTGTTGATCTCTGCCGCTTCAGGAGCTGTGGGGCAGATTGCAGGACAGATCGCGCGGATCAAAGGGTTCGACCCAGTCGCTGTTGCGGGCTCGGATGAGAAGCTGGAATGGTGCAGGGAGCTTGGATATCGGACTGGCGTCAATCATCGACGCTCCGCTGATCTCGTGGCAGATGTCGCCACCGCATGCCCTAGCGGCGTCGATGTCTTTATCGACAACACCGCCGGGCCGATTCACGATGCAGCCATGTTAAACCTCAACATCTTTGGCAGAGTGGTGGTTGTCGGCACTATTGCCTTGGCCAACCGGTTTGACCAACCAGATATCGGTGTCAGGCATCTCAGAAGGATACTAATCACCCGTGCGCGGATAGAAGGGTTCTTGCTCGACGACCACGAAGGAGAATACGAGACCGCGATTGCCGATCTGCTGTCATGGTACAAACAGGGACTGCTTCAGACACGGGAAGATGTTGCGGAAGGGATCGAGACGGTGCCCCACGCTTTCGTTCGGATGTTGAAGGGAGAGAACTTCGGCAAGCAACTGGTCAAGCTATGACGCTCTAACGAGGGTTGTCCGCTTCGGCCCGGCCCGATTTTTGTGCACGCGTTACTCAAGCGGATAGTTCCAAGGCAGCAGCTCATCGATCCGCCTCCGCTTGTGGCCGTTGACGACGGCGGCAAGCGTGGTGGTCAAGTAGGCCTGCGGATCAACAGCATTGAGTTCGCAGATCTCCTCTGGCGCAGGCAAAACTAGGTTGCCCTGCCGGGCCAGCGTTCGCCAGGACGACAGATGGTTGGCCTCCAGCCCGTGGCGCTCCGCTACTTCGTTCACCGTCACGCCCGGACGCAAGCCCTCCGAAACGATCTGTGCCTTGACCTCATCCGGCCATTGGCGATGCGCCTCACGTCGGCCCCGCCGTGTCGTGAGAACCTCCAATGTCGTGTCCATGGAGAAACTGCTTCTCGCTCATCCATGGAACCTTGATCACAGATCAGGCGTCAGCGGGCAACGTGGGGGGCAAAACAGCGGTTACCCTTTTTCGTTCATTTGCGGACAGCGATGCCTACTGAACGGTGATCTCGCTTCGCTCGCCAGCCTTGATGGTCACCGGCATTTCCTTGTCCTGGCCCTGATCGGACATGTGCCGCACGACGACATAGTCGCCGGCGGGGATCGTCTGTTGCCAGTTGTCGCCATAGGTCAGGCCGAGCGACTTGCGCTTACCCTCAATATCCTTCTTTGACGAGAACACCTCGATCGAATAGGCGCCGGGCGCCGACATTGCCAGCACGCCGGCGCCGAGAGCCACCTTCACATCCTGGTTGTCGCCGGCCTTGATGCTGAAGGGCTGTTCGACAACGGCGAGATCGAGCGTGGTTAGCGCGACATAGTCGTCCGGCGGCAGCCAGAACTTGCTGTCCGGACCGTAGGAGTGCTCCACGCTTTCACGCGAACCGTCGATCTTCTTCTTCGCCTTGACGATCTCGAAGCCGATGCCGGAATTGTCGGCTTTGTCGCCGCCGGCGGTGTAGTAGGCGTTGAGCACGGCATGGCCGACGCCGACCACGATATCCTTCTCGACCGTCTGTCCGGCGGCAAGCTGGATGGTTTCGGTCACCGTGCCGGCGCCGACCTGCACCGTCACCTTCTGCTCGCCGGCCGGCACGGTGGCCTTGGCGTCGCCATAGTGGGTCGTGCTGCCGCCCGGATAGGCGAAGTCGACACGCGCCTCGCCGCTGATCTCCGAGCCCTGGCTCGCATGCGGGTGGATAACCAAGGTTCCGGCGTTCAGCGTGAACAACGGGCTGTAGGTCTGGCCGGCTTCGATCTTGATCTTCTGCTCGCTCCTTGCCTCGTCGGCGCGACCGACGACAATGTAATCGCCCGGCTCGAGATTGATCTTGAGCTCGCCATACTCGGTCATGACCTGATCGCCGCGCGAGCCGTCGGACTTGGCCTTGTAGATCTCCCAGGCATTGCCGTCGGTGATGGCATCGCCGCCTTCAGCCATGACGACGCTCGGCGTGAAGTTGAATTCAGGCTTGGCGGGTTCGGGTGCAGGCGCCGGCGCCGGGGCCGGAGCAGGCTCTGGCGCGGGCGCCGGCGCCGCGACGGTCTCGACCAGCGCTTGCTGCAATGCCTTCTCGTCGGAGGCCTGGATGTATTTTCCGCCGGTGTTCTCGGCGAGGCAGGCGATCTGCCTGCCTTCGTCGGCGGTCAGGCCGAAGCCGACTACGTCGGCGGTGAAGTCGACGCCGGTCTCCTTCAGCTCCTTGCCGAGCGCGCACGGATCGCCACCGCAGGTCTCAAGACCGTCGGTGATGAGAACGACCGTGGCCTTGTCCTCGGTGTATTTCAGCGCTTCGGCGGCCTGCTTGACGGCCGCCGTCAGCGGCGTCTTGCCGAGGAATTTCATGCTGTCGGCGGCCGCCGAGATCGCGCTCGCCGAACCCGCCTGCGGCGGCACGATCAGCTCGATGTCCGCGCAGCTGCCTTTCTGGCGATGCCCGTAGGCCATGAAGCCGATCTCGTCGTCGCCCGGCACCGACTGCAGCACCGTGCGCAGCGATTCGCGCGCGATCTCGAGCTTCGGCTTGCCGTCTATCTGGGCCCACATGGAGCCGGATGCATCGAGAATGATGATGACCTTGTTGGCGGCAAAGCCAAAGGTGGTCATCGACAAAAGGAGGATCGCCGCAGCAACGCTCCGTGCCAGTCCCGCCATGAAAATCTCCTGAGTGAACCCCCGTCCGCGCCGGGAAAGCTATTTGAGCCGGGCTTTGCAGACAAGTCCGATGGCCGGCAAGTCGCTCAATAGGTGGTTCGGCGCTCTTCCGACGGCGGACGGCCGAACTGCAGCCGGTAGCTTTGCGCGAAATAGGAGTGGGAGGTGAAGCCGGTGGCGATCGCGACGTCGAGGATCGGCATGTTGGTCTGGCGCAGCAATTCGCGCGCTCGCTCGAGCCTGAGTCGCATGTAGTAGCGGCCCGGCGTCACGTTGAGATGGCGCAGGAACAGGCGCTCGACCTGGCGCACCGACAGGCCCGCCGACTTGGCAAGCTGCACCGCCGACAAAGGCTCATCGAGATGGTCGGCCATCAGCTCAACGATACGTCTCAGCTTCTCCGACTTGCCGGTGAGGTCGCGCTCAGGTCCGACGCGCTGGCGGTCACCGGCCGAGCGGATGCGCTCGTGCTGGAACTGGTTGGCGACGCCATTGGCGAGATTGGAGCCGAAATCGCCGCGCACGATCTCCAGCATCAGATCGATCGAGGTGGTGCCGCCGGCACAGGTGTAGCGCTTGCGATCGATCTCGAAAACGTTGCCGGTGCAGTTGATGTCCGGAAAACGCTCCATGAAGCCCGCGCGGTTTTCCCAGTGGATAGTGCAGCGGTAGCCGTCGAGCTGGCCGGCCTCGGCGAGCAGATAGGAGCCGACCGAGAGCGCGCCGAGCGCGTTGCCGCGGCGGCCCCAGCTGCGCAGCGCCGCCAGCACCTTGCTCTTGCCGGGGAACTCGGTGGTGAGCCCGACCGAGACGAACAGGATATCGACCGGCGGCATGTCGGCGACTGAATAGTCGATCTTGAGCGGAAGGCCGTTGGAAGCCATGACCGCGTCGCCATCTGCCGATATCGTCGTCCAGCCGTAATAATCACGGCCGAGCAGACGGTTGGCCGAGCGGAAGCAATCGATCGCCGCCGCCAGCGAGAACATCGAAAACTTGTCGACCAGCAGGAAGCCGAACTGCCGACCGCCCTGAACGGGATCGCCCATGACCGGCCGTTCAACAGGAGCAGTAAGATTCGGCAAGGATGCTGCTTTCCGATCAGAAGGACGGCCGCTTCAATCCGGCCGCGAGGTAGGCGGAAGCTACAGTGTTGGCCATCAGCATGGCAATGGTCATCGGTCCGACGCCGCCGGGGACCGGCGTGATGGCGCCGGCGACCGCGGCCGCTTCGGCATAGACGACGTCGCCGACCAGCCGCGACTTGCCTTCGCCCTTCTCCGGCGCCGGGATGCGGTTGATGCCGACATCGATAACGGTGGCGCCGGGCTTCACCCAATCACCCTTGATCATTTCTGGACGGCCGACGGCGGCGACCAGGATATCGGCGGTGCGCGCCAGCGCCGGCAGGTCCTTGGTACGGCTATGGGCAATGGTGACGGTGCAGTTGGCGGCGAGCAGCAGATTGGCCATCGGCTTTCCGACGATGTTGGAGCGGCCGACGACGACTGCATTGAGGCCGGAAAGGTCCTTGCCGCGCACGCGCTGGATCAACAGCATCGAGCCGGCGGGCGTGCAGGGCACGAACGCCGTCTCGAGCTCGCCGGTACCGAGCTTGCCGACATTGATGAAGTGGAAGCCGTCGACATCCTTTTCCGGCGCGATCGTCTGGATGACGTTGCCGGCATCGATATGGCCGGGCAGCGGCAGTTGCACGAGGATGCCGTGGATCGACGGGTCGGCGTTGAGATCGCCGATGGTCTTCAACAGCTGCTCTTCGGTCGTCTCAGCCGGCAGCGTGTGCTGGAGCGAATGGAAGCCGCACTCCTTGGCCGTGCGCGACTTCGAGGCGACGTAGACCTGGCTTGCCGGATCCTCGCCCACGATCACCACCGCCAGACCGGGCCTGGTCGCGCCCTTGGCCGAAAGCTCGGCGGTCAGCGCCTTGACCTTCGATACCACGTCTGCGGCGACACTCTTCCCGTCGATCACTTCGGCCATCATTCACCTTCAACACTGTTGCGCGGCCACGCTTGGCACGCAGCCCTGATCCTCAATCCAGCAGTCGGCACGCGAACGCGGCGCGCAAGCGGTCAAATGCCGCGCGGCATTTTCACGAAAATTCGACAGGGCAATCCCGTCAAAACGTCGTCGGATGCCGTAAACCCGAAACCGGCTGCTTTTATCGAAGGCCGCTTTTAGCGAAGACGGGGTGTTTTAGAAATAGCGGCGGCGCGAGCGGCTTTCGGTCAGATCGCGCACCGCCTCGCGGAGTCGCCGGCAGGGCCGCAGCGTGCTTGGCCTACGACAAGTGTCGCTGCCACCTCTCTCGGCTCGCCGCCCCGACTGATCTGGCCGATCGATCTCCTTGAGACTGGACTTTTCCGCAACCGCGCGAGCGGCTAAGGAGAGCCCTCTTTGCGGAGGTTTCGATGACCATCAGGCTCGTTCTCGCCGGTTGCGGCAATATGGGTTACGCGATGCTCTCTGGCTGGCTGAAATCCGGCAAGCTCGAGCCGTCGGCGGTGTTCGTGGTCGAGCCCAATGCCGAGTTGCGCAGGCGAGCCGAACATCTTGGTTGCGGCGCCGCGGCCGACGCATCCGCAATTCCCGCCGATGCCATGCCCGATCTCGTCGTCATCGCCGTGAAACCGCAGGTCATCCGCGATGTGACGGCAAGCTACAAGCGCTTCGGCGACGGCAGGACCACCTTCGTCAGCATCGCCGCGGGCACGCCGGTCGCGACCTTCGCGGAGATCCTGGGCGGGCTCGCCCCGATCGTGCGCTGCATGCCGAACACGCCGGCGGCGATCGGCAAGGGCATGATGGTGGTGTTTTCCAACCCGCTCGTTCCTGACAACGTCAGGCGCTTCGTCGCCGAGATGCTCTCTGCGAGCGGTGTCGTGACGACGATCGACGACGAGAGCCTGATGGACGCCGTGACCGCGGTCTCTGGTTCCGGCCCGGCCTATATTTTCCATTTCATCGAGGCGCTTACGGTCGCCGCCGAGAAGGCCGGCTTGCCGGCCGAGACAGCCAAGCTGCTCGCCCTGCAGACCGTCTATGGTGCAGCCTCGCTTGCCGCCGAAAGCGATGAGGAGCCGGGCGTGCTGCGCCAGCAGGTCACCAGCCCCAACGGCACGACCGCCGCCGCGCTTGCCGTGCTGATGGGCGAAGACCGGCTGACGAAGCTTTTGACCGACGCGGTGGAAGCGGCGCGGCTCAGATCGATAGAGCTGGGGAAGTAGACCTCACGCCATACAGCATCTCGTCCTGCAGTTGACGCAGGGCAAATAGCTTGGTCGTCTGGTCGGGCGCGGCGTTGTCGGCGGTCAGGAGTTCGCCCTTCCTGACCGGCTTCAGCACCTTGCCGCCTTCGAGCAGTCCGACCGGCACGGCACGGCTGGCGCGCGCCTCGGCGACCGTCATGGTCCAGGAGCGGTAGCAGGTCTCGCCGATGGCGTCGAAGATCTCGCCTGCGGCGAGGTCGCGCTTGGCGACCGCGCAGACCTCGGCCACCGGTGTAGGCAGCGGCACCATGTCGGGCTTGCCGTAGAGCATGATGCGGGCTGCGGTCAGCGGCACCTCCAGCGAGGTCAGGTGGTATGGCCTGAAGAAGCTGTAATAAGGGCCGTGGCCGACATGGAGATCGTCCATGCGCTCGACGACACGCGGATGCGTCGCCTCAACGATGACGAAGACGCCAGGCGCCACGCCCTTGCCGATCGTGTAGTCGACGATACCCTTCTTCGACAGGATGCCGCCGTCCTCGCGCGGGATGAGCACCTTGGCCAGCTGATCACGGTCGGCTTTCGGGCCGTGCATGCCCGGAACATCGGGCACCAGGCCGGTGGCGTTGGCGATGGCGCACATCTCGACCATGGTCTTGGAGCCGTCCACGAACTCGACCAGCATGCGCGGGTTCATGTTCCGGCGCAGCGCTTCATCCCGATAATCGTCGGGAACGGCGTCGTGGTTGAGCGGGTTGTTCTTGCCCTTGCCGGCCGAGACGATGGTGTAACCGAGCGCCGAGGCGAACTCGATCAGCTCCATGCAGCTCGACGGCTCGTCGCCGGCGCCGACCGAATAGACGACGCCGAGCCGATCCGCCTGCTGCTTGAGGTAGCAGCCGATGGTCACGTCGGCCTCGACATTCATCATCACCAGATGCTTGCCATGCTGCATGGCCATCAGGTCGAAATCGGCGGCGACGCCGGGTTTGCCAGTGGCATCAATGACGACGTCGATCAGCGGATTGGTGACCAGCATCTCGTTCGAGGTGATGGCGATCCTGCCGCTTTCTATCGCCTGGCTTACCTTGGAGGCGGTCTCGGCTTCTGCAGCCATTGCATCGTCGCCATAGGCGATGCGGATCGCGTCGCGAGCCGTGTGCGGGCGGCGCGTGGAAATGGCCGCAATCGAAATGCCCGGCATCAGCATGCCCTGCGTCACCAGATCGGTGCCCATCTCGCCGGAACCGATGACGCCGATGCGCACGGGGCGGCCGTCGGTGGCGCGCCGGGCGAGATCGCGGGCAAGCCCGGTCAGGGCGACATTTGTCATACAAGAACGTCCATGCTTTGCTTCAGCCCGCAATACAGGGAACGATCCCCGTTTGCCAACAAAACCAGCCACCCATGGCAATTTCGTGCGCACGTCTTGCAGGACCGGCGCAGATTTCCCGCAGCAATCCGCAACCTTCAGGTGTTTCAAAGCCTTGGCCATGTCCGGAGGAAGGGCAGATGCCGCGGTTCATGCCAAGTGCCGATCTGACCGCCAAAGTTGGCACGGTGAGCGACGCCTCGGTCGATTCCTTTGTGCGGACTTACTGTTTATTTAGGGAAAATAGTGTTCGCGGTCGGTTTCAACTGAACGGCGCCCTCGGCGAGGATCGTTTTCTGTGCCATTTTTGCTACATCCGCCGGGACTAATGGCTGGAATCCGTGCTTTTGGAGCGCTCTAAATCAATAAGTCCTCCCATCCGCGAAAAATCTGCTAGATACTCGTTGCAAGCTCCGGTGGCAGGCTTGGGCGAAATAAGCGCTGACAAAAACAAAAAGGCGCGGGGATAGTCACGGGGTAGAAATGACCAGGACGGGTAAAGTGACCGTCGGCTGGCGCCTTGCGCTTGCCATGACGGTGTCGATGCTGGCTTGCGGAAGCGCCAGCGCACTCACGCTCAAGGAAGCTGTAGCAGTCGCGGTCGAATCCAATCCGGAGATTGGGCAGGCGATCGAAAACCGCGAAGCCATCGAATTCGAGCTGCGCCAGGCGAAAGGGCTCTATCTTCCCAGCGTCGATCTCGAAGCGTCGACCGGCGTCCGCCGTCTGGATAACGACTCCCGGCGAGCGCTCGACGAGGACCATGACGCGCTTTATCCAAACGAAGCGGACCTCACCGTCTCACAGACGCTCTATGACAGTGGCGCGAGACGGGCCGAATTGAACCGCCAGGCCTCGCGCGTCGACGGAGCTTCCTTCAGGGTGTTGGAACGGTCCGAATTCATCGGGCTTGCCGTCGTCCAGGACTATCTCGAATACATGCTGCAGGCGTCGATCGTCGCCGAAGCGAAGAAGAACCTCGGCTTCCATCAGTCTATACTCGGCGACATCAAGCAAGGCATCGCGGGCGGCGCGCTCAACGATGCCGACCGGCAGCAGGCCGAGGAGCGGCTTTACGCCGCCAAGGCGCGGATGCAGGAGGCGACCGAGGAACTGGAAGCGGCCAAGATCCGCTTCTTCAAGAATGTCGGCAAGCCGCTGACCAACCCGTCGCGGCCGGCCGATGTGGCCGGCGCGCTGCCGCGCTCGCTCGATGACGCGATCGGGCTTGCCAGACAGAACAATCCGCGCGTCCACATGGCCAACAGCGACATCGATGCTGCCGCGTCGCTGGTCGACGCCGCGCGGGCGAAATACGGCCCCACCATTACCGCCGAGGGTGTCGCACGGGGCGGCTATGACATCGACGGCGACGACGGCGACACCAGCGACCTGCAGGCTCGGGTGGTGCTGCGCTGGAATCTCTATCGCGGCGGCATCGACAAAGCCAACGAGCAGGAGCAGATCCGCCGCACCAGCGAGCAGCGCCTCGCGCTGCATCAGGTGCTGCGCGAGATCGAGGAAGCCGTCCGCACATCTTGGGACCGCCGCTTCCGCCAGGCGGAACTTGCGCAGACGCTGCGGCTGCAGGCAGCAACCAACGAAAGGCTGGTTGCTTCCTACCGGGAGCAGTTCAAGGTCGGACAGCGCTCGCTGCTCGACGTGCTCGATGCGCAGAACACGCGCTTCAACACCGCGACGCTGGCCGACACCTCGTCCTACGCGTCGCTGTTTGCCCAATACCGGCTGCTGGCCGCGACCGGGGAGTTGCTGAAGACGCTGAACATCCAGCCGGCCAAGCAGGCAGCCGCCTACGCGCGCAGCGAATTCGGCGTGCCGGCGACAGCCGATACCGAAACCTATGCGCGCACACCATCGGAGCAGAAGAACGATCTGCCGTTCGACATCCTCGCGCCGGTCAGGAAGAAGCAGCCGATGTAAGCATCGATCTCTGGTCCTTCGGGCGGATCGTGAACCAGCAACCTAACATCGTCTCGCCCAAGGAGGCTTTCAAAGCCTGCTTCTCGGCGATTGCAGCCTATCTTGGCCGGCCGAGCGCCGAGACCGTGCTGTTTGCCGGGGTGCCGATTTCGGACACGCTGATCGAGCCGGACGACATCAGGCATCTGGCCGAACGGATCGGTCTCGAGGTCCAGGCGTTCAACCATCGCGATTTCGTGCGCGGCCGGGTCGATCTTCCGGCCATCGTCTTCCGCGCCAGCCAACTGCCGGTTGCGTTGCTCGCCGAAACGGAAACCGGGCAATTTCTAACGGCGCCGCAGGAAAACGGCCGCACCACGATCGGCAAATCGGAGCTTGCCGAGAGCTACATCAGCGGTGGCGCCTCATTCTCGATCACCTATGCCAACACCGCCGAGGAGATGACGGTCGGCACGGCGCCGAGGATCGAAAGACGCCATTGGCTGACCGGAACGATGGGGGCGTTCTGGCGCACCTACTCGAAGGTCGTGCTGTCGGCGGTCTTCATCAACCTCTTGGCGATCGCCTCGCCGATCTTCACCATGAACGTCTACGACCGCATCCTGCCGAACAAGGCGATCTCGACGCTCTGGGTGCTGGCGCTCGGGATCGGCGCGGCCATCCTGTTCGACCTGTTGCTGAAGACGGCCCGTGCCTCGCTTATCGACTATGCCGGGCGCAAGGCGGATCTCAGGATTTCCTATCTGCTGTTCGAGAAAGTGCTCAACTCGTCGCTTTCGGCGCGGCCGGGATCGACCGGCGAATATGCGAATCGTGTCACACAATATGAGTTCGTGCGCGAGTTCTTCACCTCGAATACCATAAGCGTCTTCATCGACACGGTTTTCGTCTTCGTCTTCCTGCTGGTCATCTACGCTATTGGCGGCTGGCTGGTGATCATACCGGCGCTCGCCTTCGTCATCGCCGTTATTGTCGGTCTGGTGACACAGAGGCGCATCGGCAGGCGGGTCGCCGCCTCGATGAACGAATCTGCCCAGCGCCAGGCGCTCCTGGTCGAGTCCATTTCCACGCTGGAGACGATCAAGTCGCTGCGCGCCGAGGCCTATCTGCTGCGCAAATGGGGCGAGCACTCGAAGAACGCCGCCAACACCTCGGAGAAGATCAAGGAGCTTTCCGCCGTTGCCGGCAACATCACCGGCGCCATCCAGCAATTCGTCACCGTCGCCCTGGTGGTTGCCGGCGCCTATGCCTTCTCGGAAGGCCAGGTCTCGACGGGCGCGATTATCGGCACGGTCATGCTGGCGGGCCGCGCGGTCGCGCCGCTCGGCCAGATCGCCATCACGCTCTCCCGCTTCCGGCAAGCCGTGCTGTCGCTCAGGATCGTCAATACGATCATGTCGCAGCCGGAGGACCGGCCCGACACGGTCGGCTTCGTCAACCGGCCGATCCGCAGCGGCGCGATGCTGTTCAGGAATGTCGGCTTCGCCTATCCGGGCACCGAAAACGAGGTTCTGAACGGGCTCAACATCGCAATCCGCCCCGGCGAGCGCATCGGCATCATCGGCCGCATCGGCTCCGGCAAGACCACGATGGGGCGCCTAATCGGCCGGCTGTTCCTGCCGACGTCCGGAGAACTGCTGCTCGACGGCATCGACATCCGCCAATACCACCCGTCCGAAGTTCGTGCCGCGGTCGGTATCGTCGCGCAGGCCGGCGACCTGTTTTCCGGCACGATCAAGGAAAACCTTCTGATGGCCGCGCCGGACGCGACCGACGAGGAGATCATCGATGCGGCGAAGGCCGCGGGCGTCGACGACTTCGTCTCTCGCCATCCGCGCGGCTACGACATGAATGTCGGCGAGCGTGGCACCAATCTGTCGGGAGGCCAGAGGCAGGCCGTGGCGATCGCGCGGCTGCTGCTGACCAAGCCGAAAATCGTGTTCCTGGACGAGCCGTCGGGTTCGATGGACCTGGCCTCGGAACGGCAGTTGATCAGGCAGCTCAAGGTGGCGTTCGACCGCAACACGACGCTGATCGTATCGACCCATCGCTACAGCATGCTGGAGCTGGTCGACCGCCTCATCGTCATCGAGCAGGGGCGCGTGGTCGCGGACGGAGCAAAGGAACAAGTCATCCAGGCATTGCAAAAGGCGAATGCCTGACCGGGACGTTGGGGAATGTTAGCAAAAGACGACCGGCCGCCGCTTTTTGCATCGGCGTCCGTATACATCATAGGGGCACTGTTCGTGGCCTTCACCGCCTGGGCATCCTTTGCCGAGGTCGATGAGATCGCGCGCGGCGACGGCAAGGTCATTCCCGCTTCCAAGACGCAGATCATCCAGGCGAGCGAAGCCGGCGTCGTCCAGGAAATCGCTGTCAAGATCGGCCAGACCGTCAGGAAGAACGATCTGATCATCCGCCTCGACAACACAGGCAACACCTCGAGCCTGGGTGAGGAGCAGGCCAAGGCGCGGGCGTTGCAGGCGCGCATTGCCAGGCTCAAATTCGAGCAGAGCGGCAATCTCGAGGGCGCGTTCCCCTGTCCGTCCGACATCCAGAAGACTGCCCCGGAGATCTGCGACAACGAGCAGAAGCTGCTCGTTGCGCGCCGGGACAACTTCCAAGTCAAGCTGTCGGTGCTGAAGTCGCGTCTCGATCAGCGCGAGAAGGAACTGGACGAGGCAACCGCCAATTCCGACCGCCTGTCCAAGAGCCTCGCCGTCAGCGACCAGGAAACGGCGCTCGTCGAATCGATGGTCAAGAAAGGCCTGATGGCCAGGACCGAACAGATTCGCGTCGAGCGGGAGCAGACCGATCTGCGCGGGCAGCTCAACCTTGCCGGAGAGACCATCAAGAAGAGCAAGGCGGCCATCACCGAGGCGCAGCTTCAAGTCGACGAGCTCGGCCTGCAATTGCAGCAGGAAGCATTGAGCGACTTGACGCAGGCGCTGGCGGACCTCTCTGTGGTGGACGAAACCATTCGCGGCGCCACCGACAAGGTGGCGCGGACCGATATTCGCTCGCCTGTCGACGGCATCGTCAACACGCTCGATGTCAACACGCTCGGCGCTTTCGTCCAGCCGGGCGCGGTCGTGGCCGGCATCGTGCCGACCTCGGAGACGCTGCTGGTCGAGGCGCGGGTCTCGCCGCGCGACGTCGCCTTCATCCAGCCGGACCAGGACGCGCTGATCAAGGTCACGGCCTACGACTTCTCGATCTTCGGCGGCATCGAAGGCAAGGTCTCCAACATCACCGCCGACAGCCTGGTCGACCAGAAGACGGGCGAGCCCTACTATCAAGTGCGCGTCGCGACCGAGAAATCCACGTTGCAAAGGAACGGCAAGACTTATTCGATTATCCCCGGCATGATCTGCTCGGTCGATATCAAGACCGGGCGCAAGACGATCCTCAACTATCTATTGAAGCCCATCAACAAGGCGCGCCAGGAGGCGATGAGTGAACGATAGCGCCGCACGCCCCGACACTCCGCGCGACCGGCTGCTGCCGCCGCTCGCAGCCGAGGATTTCGGCCCGGAGTTCCGCGTCGTGGCGCGTGGCGGCGTGCGCCGCGGCATCCGTTTGGAGCGCGCCTTCTGGGTGTCGCTGAAGCAGATGGCCGAAAGCCGCAAATGCACGATCGGCATGCTGGTCGCGGAGATCGCCGAAAATCATCCCGACCAGGGCAATCTCACATCGGCGATCCGGGTCGCATGCATGCGCGGCCTCGCCGAGGAAAGCATGGAACTGCGCAAGCTCGCTTCGATCCGGACCATCAACGCGATCCTGGTCGCCTGCCCCTCGCCCGCCTTCGCGCTGTCTTCGTCGAAAAAGATCCTGACCTTCAATGCCCCGTTCCAGCAATTGGTCAGGCGCCAGCTGCCGAACGCGCCGGGC
This sequence comes from Mesorhizobium sp. WSM4887, assembly GCF_029625865.1. Classification (NCBI taxonomy): domain Bacteria; kingdom Pseudomonadati; phylum Pseudomonadota; class Alphaproteobacteria; order Hyphomicrobiales; family Phyllobacteriaceae; genus Mesorhizobium; species Mesorhizobium sp. WSM4887. The sequence continues at coordinate 443,521 of NZ_JARTVP010000002.1, read as the reverse complement.
GACGACGGCAGGCAGGACCTCAAGCTGGCGCTGGACCTCAACGTCGTCGACGTTTTTGCCCGGCTCGACGCCAATGGCGAGACACCCGTCACCACCGGCTTCGTCATCGGCGCCGGCGAGCGCCGCTACAGGGGCCAGCTCAGCGCGGTGCGCGCGCCGGTCACAGAGCCGGAGCTGCTGATGGCGTTCGTCTCAAACGGTTGAAAGAGGCGAGCCGCCTATTTCGTTGCGAAACCGGAGCCTGCCGACGTGACCGTCACATCGGGCGAAGCGCCTTCGCCGGGCGCCACTGTCGCGAAACCGCCGGCGATGTCGGCGATCTGTGCGCCGGCTTTCGTGCCGTGGATCCAGGCGCGGTCGGTGCTGAAGGAATAGAGCGGGACATAATCGGGAAGATCGCGGTCCATCGCCACAACGTTGCTGAGGCTGTCCAGGATGAAGGTGCCGCTTCCGGTGCTCACCGACAGCACCGCGTGGAAGAATTTCCGGCGGCGATCCTGCAACACGACCAGCGACATGCTCTGCGCCGGGATGCCGGCGCGCAACAGCGCCGCCATCTTCAGGATCGCGAAATCCTCGCAATCGCCGGCGCGATGCTCGAGGATCTCCGACGGCTTCGCCCAGTAGTCGAGCTTGCCGTAGACGACGCTGTCCTTGCGATAGGCGATCAGCCGGTTGATGCTGCTGTTGACGAAGTCCAGCTTGTCGCGAAAAGCCTTGTTGGCTGCAATGCCGACGATCTCGCCAAACGCAGCGTTCTCACGATCGCAGGCACTTCCGGCCGTGCAGTCGATAATCGCCTTGTAGACAGGCGCCCAGCGCGCGGCGACCGGGAAGTTGCGCATGGACAAGGCGACCGACCCGAACACGCCCGGAATGATCGCCCCAGTCTGAATCGGGTCAACCTGGATCGGGTCGATCCGGATCGGATCGACTCCGGGGGTAGCCTCTCCACTCGCAGAACTTGCCGCCGGGCGGACTTCGAGAGGCGCATAGGCACTGGCGGCACCGCCGACCCGGTAGGCAGCAACAGGCTGCCATGGCTGCAATCTGGCCAGCGAAACGCCGCCGAGATCGGCCGGCGCAGGCAGCGTTTGAGAGGCGGGACTTGCGACGGAGACTGCGCTGGCGGACGACGCATTCGGCAGACCGGCCAGGCCGATTGCCAGCAGCAGAACCTTGACCCTCGACGCCGACGAGGCAGCTTTTTGTATTTTCATGACGCCCACCTTTGACTGTGGACGCTACCGATCTTGTCTCAAATTATCGGAAAGGAAGGTGGGTAAGTTTCCGCGAATCAATCTATTCTGCTTTGTCTCAAATTTTATTCAAATTTATACTTGAATTTGCCGAACTGCCGCCGCGCTCCCCAGTCGGTTCGGCGGCGCCCCTGAAGATATATAACTGAATATATCGTTGCGATTTACCAAGTGTAAAAAATGCAAATCCATGCATATTCGAGTATATCAAAAAGATTGAAGGTACGTTGCAAAGTTCGAGCCCCGCATGTCTCTTGCCGGGAAATGCCGAAGGGGGCTTGAACTATGACGACCAGTATCGAATTCGACGCCGTTTCAAATTTCTCGGACGAGCACGCAACTGTCGGCGAACAGCCGATTTCGGGCGTCCAAGTCGCCCAGGCCTCCGGCGGCCAGACGGCACCCGTGGCAGGCGAACCTGTGCCGGTCGATGTGGGAAGCGGCGCGCCGGCAAAGGGCGACGGCAACGCCCAGAACGCACAAAGCACAGCCAAGCCGGCGGCGGACGCCAACGCTCCTGCCGCCAACGCCCCTGCCGGAAACGCGCCGGCACCGAACACGGCAGCCTCGAACGTTGCGCATGAATATCACGCCGAGGCCGGCAATGTCGTGAAGCTTCCGGCCAATGTCTCGATCGACGACATCAAGGTCGACGGGCACAATCTGGTGCTGGTGCAGCCGGACGGCGCCGAGATCGTCATCAAGGACGGCGCGCTCAACGTGCCGACCTTCATCATCGGCGATGTCGAGGTGCCGCGCATTGCCCTGATCGCCGCGCTCGAAGCCAGCCACGTCGATGTCGCCTTCGGCGCCGACGGCTCGATCTCGGCCGGCGGAAATGGCTCGCCAAGCAGCGCCGGCGGAGACTTCTCGGTGCCTCCGGGCGGGATCGGAGACGGCTTCAGCCTGTCGGCACTTTTGCCGCCGACTGCATTGGCGTTCGGACAGCCGGAGAACCGTGAACTGTTCCCGTCCCTGCTGAAGCCGGACTCCACGCCGTCGATCGGGACCATTGGCGAAGCGAGCGTCAACGAAGCCGGCCTGCCGCCACACGGCGGATTGCCGGCCGGTTCCGGCGAGATCGCCGACGGCGATTCCGGCAACAACTCCAACACCTCCGAGACCACTTCCGGCACCATTGGCTTCACCTCGCCGGACGGCGTGTCGCAAGTGACGCTCGGCGGCCATGTGCTGACCTCCGCGGCGCAGACCTTCACCGACGCCACCGGCTCGCTGACCGCAAGCTATTCTTTCGACGCGACTACCGGCACCGGCACGATCAATTACAGCTACACGCTGAACACCAACACTTCGGGCGACGGCACGAGTGTGAGCTTCGCGGTCGGCGTGACCGACTCCGACGGCGATGCCGCGCCTCCCGGCACCCTCGTGATCAACATCATCGACGATGCGCCGACTGCTGTTGCGGATACGGATGCTGTGCCTTCGGGCTCACACGCGCCGATCGACGGCAACGTCATCACCGGCGCGGGCAGCGACGGCAACGCGACAGGCGCCGACATCCAGGGCGCCGACGGCGCGAGCGTTACGTCGGCCTATGGCAAGGACGGCCCGGGCTCGGCGCAGACGGTAACGGGCGCCGGAGTGTCGATCGTCGGCGAGTATGGCACGCTGGTGCTGCACTCGGACGGCAGCTACACCTATACCCGCGCCGCGGAGACGAAGGGCGGGGTGGACGACGTATTCCACTACACCCTGACGGATGGCGACGGAAACCAGTCTTCGACGACACTGACCATCTCGATCGGCAACTCGACGCCTACCGTGACCGACCTGACGCCGGCAGCCAATGGCGGCGACGTGACGGTCAATGAAGCCGCACTAAATGTCGGCACACCGGGCGGCCCCGGATCCGACCCGGCAAGCACCGCCGAGACCGGCGCGGGCACCTTCACCATTGCCTCGCCCGACGGCATCGCCACGCTCAGCATCGACGGCCACGCCTTCATCACCAACGGCGTCTTCAGCGCCGGCTC